>NZ_VOBK01000002.1:0-1218138 GCF_008369345.1 Microbacterium sp. ANT_H45B | reverse complement strand
GTGCTGGTGGCATCACCGATCGCTCGGGAAGTCCGGGTGGGAGATCCGCATGAACGACGGCATCCCCCAGGTGCGAGGGCCGGCGTGGTGGGACCCCGACCAACGATGGCGCACCCCGCGACTCAGCTCGGCCAGACGGAGAGTCCCCGCGCGGCTCGCCCGCACGGGATGACAGGGGCGAGCGTCATCGACGAGAGTCCGTCATCGACGAGAGCCCGTCATCGACGAGAGTCCGTCATCGCATCATCGCATCATCGCATCACCGGTGCGACGGGCGCCGCATCACCGGACGGTGAGCTCGAACCCGTCGACCGTCGGCACGACGGCCACCTGGGTGAGGTCGTCGACATGGAAGGTCGGTTCATGCGAGGTGGCGTGCGAGCCGACCCCGATCACGCGCATGCCCGCGGCGTGAGCGGCCTGAATGCCCGCACCCGAATCCTCGAACACCACGCAGTCGGCCGGGTCGACACCGAGCAGCGTCGCGCCCAGCAGGAAGCCCTCGGGATCCGGCTTCGATGCCGACACGTTCTCTGCGGTCACGGTCAGCGAGGGGACAGTGAGACCCGCCTGCCCCATGCGCGCATTCATCAGCGTGAGATCGGCCGAGGTCACGATCGCGTGAGGGTAGGGGTGCAGCGCCGCAAGGAGCACATCCGCGCCCTCGATGGCGACGACCCCGTCGACGTCCTGGCTCTCGTTCGCGAGCATCACGGCGTTCTCCCGGATGTTGATCTCGTGATCCCGCTCCGGCAGCATGATCGCCATGCTCTGATGGCCCTGACGTCCGTGCACGACGCTCAGCACGGTCGCCGGGTCGATCCCGTGCGGCGCTGCCCACGCCAGCCACAGGCGTTCCACGACGGCCGTCGAATCGACGAGAGTGCCGTCCATGTCGAGCAGGACGGCGCGGGCGCTGATGGTCTCGGTCATCTCCCCAGGCTACTGCCGACGCGCCCCGCACCCGGCGGCGACGGCATCGCATAGCGCGATGGTGACGCCGCCTCGCGCAGGGTCAGTGCGCGGCGCGGTATTCGCTGGGGGAGATGCCGAACGCCGTCTTGAACGCGCGGCTGAAGTGCGCGGCATCCACGAACCCCCACCGCGCGGCGACGGCCGCGACCGGACGGTCGGCGATCATCGGGTCGAGCAGGTCGCGTCGGCACTGCTCGAGGCGCCGGGTGCGGATCCACGTCGAGACCGTGACGCCCTGCTCCTGGAAGAGTCCGTGCAGGTGCCTGGTCGAGATGAAGTGCGCCGACGCGATCGAGGCGGGGCCGAGGTCGGTGGAGGCGAGGTTGCGGTCGATGTACGAGCGGATGCGCTGCACCAGTGCGCGGTGCGGATCGGCCGACACCTCATCGAGTCCGAGCTCCCGCGTGAAGACCGTCGTGACGAGATCGAGGGCGCTGTGTGCCAGGCGCGCTCCCGTGGTTCCGGCGAGTTGATCGAGGTTGCCGGCGAGCTGCGTCAGGTAGGGGACGACCATTCCGCCGAGTCCACCCTGTCCCGAGATCCGCACGGCCGTGAGCTGACCGACCATGTCGGCCGGGAGGCTGATGAGGTGCTTCGGGAACATCACGACCATGGTGCGGAAGTCGTCGTCGAACACGAGGGAGTAGGGGCGATCGGTGTCGTACACGGCCAGATCGCCCGGCTGCAGCACGGCTTCGCGGTCGTCCTGGATCAGCATCCCGGTTCCGGCGAGCATCAGGCTGAGCTTGAAGTACGACCGGTCGCTGCGCGCGATGAGCTCGGGGGTGCGCTCGACGACGTGCGATGTCGCACGCACCTCGTTCACGTGCACCTCGTCGACGGAGGCGCCGCGGATCACGCCGCGGAAGTGGTCGGCACCCGACGTCGACACCTGCAGCGGGACGAACGACTCGGAGACGGCCGCTCTGAATTCGCTGATGTTGCGCGCGACGAGCGTGGACACCGACTCGGCGGGGGCTGCGGGCACACCGTTCATGATTGACTACCTCGGGTGGTGGAACGACGACGTTGTATACGATCCGTGTCGTGATGCTACCACCGGCTCGTTCAGAACCGCGAGGCTTCTGCGATGCCGACGGAGGGCGGCCGCGCGAGGCTCGGCGCAGCGTCCGGGGGAGGGCGAGGCTCAGCGCAGCGTCCGGGTGGCGTCGGCCGTGCGCTGCAGGGCGTGCACCGAGTGGGCATGGCGCTTCTGCGCGACCCCCACGAAGAGGCAGTCGACCAGGGCCAGCTGCGCGATCCGGCTGACCATGGCCCCGGCACGCAGGCGGGGTTCTCGCGCGTGGCTGAGCAGAGCGTGATCGGCCTCCGCGGCCAGGGGGGAGTCGGATGCGCCGGTGACGCCGATCGTGGTGCTCGCCGCCGATCGTGCGGTCTGCAGGAAGAGCAGCGTCTCGCGAGTCGTGCCCGAGTGGGAGAAGCCGATCGCCACGGTCTTCTTGGCGCCGAGCGCGGCTGCGGCGCTCGCCTCGTGCGCGTCGGTGAGCACGATCGCCGCATGACCGATGCGCAGGAGCTTGTGGCCGAGGTCGGCCGCGACGAGACCGCTCGCGCCGATGCCGAAGAGCAGGATCCGGTCGGCGTCGTCGACCGCATCCACGGCGGCGGCGAGCACGTCGTAGTCGACGCCGGCGATCGTCTCCTCGATCGCGAGCAGCTCGAGCGCCGCCACCTTCGCCGTCGCCTCCCGGAGGGAGTCCGCGGCCGAGATCTCGGCGCCGAACCCGGTCGACGCGGGGAAATGCGCGGACTCTCGCCCGAGCTCGGTGGCCAGAGCCATCCGCAGCGCCGCATATCCGTTCACGCCGATCGCGCGGCAGAAACGCACGACGGAGGCGACCGAGGTCGAGCAGGTCGCGGCGATCTCGGTGATGGTGCTGTCGACGACGATCGTCGGATCGTCGGTGATGGTGCGGGCGATGCGCGCGAGCGACGGCGGGAGACTCTCGGCCGCTGTCGCGATCGTCGTCTGGATGCTCATCGCTCTCCTGCGTCCTGGCGTGTCGGGAAGGGGCGTCGGGAGACGCCCCGGTGCCTCTGAACAATTATTCCACGCCGCGTGCTCATTGCGTAGACTATTTCCATGCCTTCCCCCTCCGCCGTCGTGGCCGTCGATCTCGGCAAGTCGCGGTGCCGTGTGGTCGTCTCGGAGTCGGATGCCGTCGCCGGCCGGCGATCCGCCCGTCGCCCCCTCCATGAAGGTGTCGGTGCGCCCGGCCTGGCTGCGACCGGTGGGGTCGCCGCCGCGCTCGAATCGATCCTCCCCCTGAGAGCTCGTCTCGACGTGCCGATCTCGTCCATCTCCGTCGGCGCTGCCGGAGCGTGGACCGCGCCGACCGCGGCATCCGAACTCGCTCGGCGGCTCGCCGACACCTTCGGCATCCCCGCCGTCGTGACCTCCGACGTCGTGTCGGCGCACGCCGGTGCCCTCGGCGGCGGCGCCGGAGTGCTCCTGATCGCCGGCACAGGCGCTGCCGCCCTCGGAATCGACGGCAGCCTGGACGACGACGACGGCGGCAATGACGACGGCGGCGACGACGGCGGCGGCGGGACGGGTGGCGCTCGAGCCGTCCTCGTGGACGGCTGGGGGCCCGAGCTCGGAGACTTCGGCAGCGGCTCGTGGCTCGGTCGCGAGGCGCTGCGCGCGGTGCTGCGAGCATCCGTCGGCCGCGGGCCGAGTACGCGACTCACGGATGCCGTGGCGATCCCGATCGGCACACCGTCCGCCATCCACGCCTGGCTCGCAGACGACGGTCCGCTGCCCCGACGACTCGCGACGCTGGCCCCGCTCGTGCTCGATGCCGCGGAGTCCGGTGACGATGTCTCCGCCGATATCGCCGCAGAGGGCATCCGCCTCCTCGTCGCGTCGGCGACCGCCGCCTCGGCGCGCGGCGGCTCATCATCGAACGGTGCGTCAGCATCGGGTGGCGATGCGGTGGCTCTGCACGGCGGACTCACCGAGCATGTCTGGTTCCGTGCCGCGCTCGAGGCGGCCCTGCGCGCTGCCGGACATGCCGTGGTCGTCTCCGCCGGCGATGCTCTCGACGGCGCGCTGCTGCTCGCAGACCGCGCCGATCTTCCCCATGAAAGGTTCGTGCATCGTGCCGAATGAACACGCCAGATTGACCACGCTCCTCGACGTCCTGTCGACCCTCGGAACCGAGGCCTCGACGATCGAGCGCGGCGATCTCGACCTGCTCGACACGATCGAGCTGGTGGATCGGATGAACGCCGAGGATCGGCGCGTCCCTGATGCGGTCGCCGAACGCCGCGCCGAGATCGCGGCTGCGGTCGACGGCATCACGGCGCGATTCCGCGAGGGGGGACGCCTGATCTACATCGGTGCGGGCACCGCCGGCCGCGTCGGCGTGCTCGACGCGAGCGAATGCCCTCCCACCTTCGGCACCGACCCGTCGATGGTGGTCGGGCTCATCGCCGGCGGCGAGACGGCGATTCGGTCTGCGGTCGAGAACGCCGAGGACGACGCCGATGCCGCGGGCCTGTCACTGCGCGAGCTCGGACTCACCGAGCGGGACACGGTGGTGGGGATCTCCGCCTCCGGGCGCACGCCGTATGTCGTGGGAGGCCTGGAGTTCGCTCGGGGAGTCGGCGCGCTCACCGTCGCGATCGCCTCGAACGCGGCATCCGACATCGGCGCGGTGGCGGACATCGCGATCGAGGTGGTCACGGGGCCGGAGTTCGTCTCGGGATCGACGCGCCTGAAGTCGGGCACCGCGCAGAAGCTCGTCGTGAACATGCTGACGACACTGTCGATGATCAAGCTCGGCAAGACGCATCGCGGGGTGATGGTCGACCTTCTCGCGACGAACGAGAAGCTGCACGCCCGCTCGATCCGCACGGTCACCGAACTCACGGGTGCCACCGTCGACGAGGCCAAGGCGGCCGTCGCCTCGGCGGACGGCTCGGTCAAGCTCGCGATCCTCATGCTCTCGACCGGAGCATCGGCGGACCGCTCGGCCCAGGCGCTCCGCGCCGCGGACGGCATGCTGCGCGTCGCCATCGCCGACCTCTCCTGAGAGAGGAGGCCTTCGATCCGCACTGATCCACGCTCACGCGCTCTGACGCGGTTGCGAGCTCCCGCGAGGAGCGCCCGATGTGAGCGATACGTGGACCGGGTCGCTCGGGTCAGTGGCCGCAGGTGCAGGATTCGCCCCCACCGCAGCATCCGGGCCGTGCCGAGCCGTGCGCCTGCGAGGACGGCGGCACGTCCATCGCGGGATTCTGATCGAGGAAGCCGTTCGGTGTGAACCGGAATCCCGCGTAGTCGACGGGCATGATGGGCCAGTCCTCGGGGCGGGGGAAGTGCGTCAGGCCGAACGTGTGCCACAGCACGATGTCCTCGCCGTCGAGCGAACGATCGCCGGCCGAGTATTCGGGCAGACCGGATCCGCCCTGGTGCGCGTTGGGGTATCTCCCGGCGGGCCAGTTCTGACCACGCTCGTGCTGCGTCGCCCACAGATGCTTGGTCGCGAACGTGGCGCGGGCGGCGACGGATGACGCGGGATCGGCCATGAGCAGCGCGGTCGGTTCGGGGATCAGGTGGTACGCGGTCGGGCGCCCGACATGATTCGTGCGCGTCGTGCTCTGCACCTCCCAGGCGCGGGCCACCGAGGTGTCGGCCTCGCGCTGCGCCTCCAGCTCCGTGCGGAGCTGCGTCTCGGACCAGGTGAAGGCGTTGCCGAACGGATTCTCCGGACCCATCGGGACGCGCTGCGCGTCGATCTCGAAGAGGCGGTTCTCGTCGCCGTCGATCGCGACGTCGAGTCGCGCGCAGAACAGATGCTGATGCACGGGCGCGAACACCCCCGGTGCGAGTTCGGTCGCGTGCTTCTGGCGCACACCGGGTTCTCCGGCGCCGGCGAACACGATGCCGGTCGCCTTGGCCACCACCTCGATCGAGCCGTCGAGCGAGAAGTTCCAGTAGAAGCCGTAGTCGTAGTTGCCGATGGTCGAGAAGTACGAGATCACGAATCGTCGCGAGCGTCGTACCTCCGAGCGCCCCGCCAGGTCGGTGTGCTTCCAGAGGATGCCGTAGTCCTCCTCGTGCATGCAGACGACGTTCGGGATGCGCACGGGGTTGCCGTGATCGTCGGCGACGTAGCCGTCGAGATAGCGGATCACGCCCAGGCAGTCGCATCCGAGTTCGAGGTGGTTCGCGTTCTTGCCGAGCAGGTACTCGCCCGCGTCGAAGTAGCTGATCCAGAATCTGCCGGGGGCGGTGTCACCGTAGGGCACGACCATCTCGGGCACGCTCGCGCGGCTGAGCACCGAGCGTCCGTCGAAGGCGACGTCGTGCAGCACGAGACCCTCACGGGCGTTGAAGCTCACGCGCATCGACCAGTTCTCCCACTCGACGAGCGATCCGGTGACCGCGAAGCTCGGCCCTTCAGGCTGGGTGATCTCGATCGGCTTGAGGGTCGTGCGTGCCGCGCCCTGCACCTCGGAGTAGTAGTTGCCGTGGCCGGCGGGAACCGGCACGTCGCCCTCGTCGTCGATGCGGATCACGCTGCCCGCGGTCAGGTCGATGTGCACCACGAGGCCTTCGACCGGATGCGCCCAGGGCGAGTCGTTCTCGTCGTACTTCAGGAAGGTGAGCGAGCGGATCACTCGGCGCCCCACCTCGTCGGCCCGGCCGGTGTACCCCGGGGCGAGAGGTCCGCAGAAGGCAAGCTCCCTGTGCTCTGCGAGACCGCGCCGCGTCATCGCGGCCTGCCATTCGGGGGAGCTCTTGACGATCTCCTCCGCACGGGCGTACTCCTCGAAGAGGTACTGCGGCTGTCCATACGGCGGGGCGTCGTTCGGTACGCGCTCGGCGTGCAGCACCTCGCCGCGGGTGATCGAGACGATGACCTCGGTCGCGATTCCCGTCGCCGTGTCGAGCAGTGTCGCGTCGACGCGTCGGTCGATCGGCGCGCCGGGCTTCCAGGTCGCGAGCTCCTGCTTGGTGGGCTCGTCGGGCAGGAGCATCGGCACCCGTACGGTCTCGCCGAGCAGGCCTGCGGACTCGAGCACCGCCCGGGCCGCGGCGATCTCCTCGCCGGTGAGCGGGTCGAGCGGGTGCGGCGTGGGGATCCGGTCGATCGTGACGGGCTGGGGATGGGACATCGTCGTACCTCACTATTTCGAGCGAGTGCTCAATAAACGGATTGGCATGATGGTACGCCGATGCGGCCGACGCGCACAAGAGTGTCGGGGGAGAGGATGCCGGGTGGGGCGGTGCGGGGCGAGCGGGTGGCGAGGCCGTCCGGTCGGATCGGGTGCTCAGGCTCGCCAGGGCGAGAGGACGCTGTCGAGCACCGCGAGGTGTGCATCCGCGCCGTGCGGCTCGGTGACCTCGATCACCTGCTGCCCGTAGGTGATCGACCGCAGCAATGACATGAGCGCATGCTTCGGCGTCGCCGGTGACAGCTCGCCGCCGGCGACCGCTTCGTCGAGGGACTCGCTGATGACGTCCTGCCAGGTCGCGAAGGTCGGTGACCCCGCATCCGGACTGGAGGCGAGTGCCGTCAGGCGGCCCCAGAAGCCGACCACCACGTAGGCCTCGGTGCGGGTGCCGTCGTCGACGGGAAGGACCTCGCGCATGAGGGCGTCGAGTCTGGCCAGGCCGCGCAGTCCTGCGGTCGCCGATCGGATCCGCTCGTCGGTGCGGCGGGTGATCTCGGTCGCTGCGGCGCGCACCACATCGTCGAACCCGTCGAAGTAATGCCAGAGCGATCCCGTCGCCACGCCGAGCTCCGTGGCCACCGCTCGTGACGACACGGCCTCGTGCCCGTCGCGTGCCGCCACGGCGAGAAGCGCCTCGGCGATCTGGCGTCGGCGCTGATCGTGATCTACGACACGGGGCACCCGCCCATCCTGCCGCATCGCGCGGGGTCTCGCTATTTTGAGCGACTGATCAATATAATCCGAACCGTGGAACCCCTCCTCCCCGCAGCATCGTGGCTGATGGCGCTCGCCGCCGTCGTGTCGGCTGCGGCATGCCTCGGCGCGTGGCGGTCTGTGCCGTGGCAAGGACGACAGAGCGCCCTGATCATGGCGGCGGCGATGATCATGATCGCGGCCGGCGGCGGCGACGCGATGATCGGTCTCGTGCTCGGGGTCGTCCTTCTCGTGTCGGCGATGCTCGGCACCGCCGGTGTGCGCGGAACGCCTGCGGCCACCGCGTGCTGTCACCGTGCTCTGGTGTCGCTCGTGATGGCGATCTGCTCGTTCGAGAGCCTGTCGACGGGAAGGCGGGCGGTCGAGGCGGGCGGTCACGGCGCGCACGGGCTCGACGGCGTGCTGTCCGTGCTCGTCGTGGCCGGGGTCGTCGCCGTGGTGCTGTGGACGGTCGTCTGCGAGTGGGTGCTCGCCCCCGTGCATCGGGGGCGCACCGCCCGCCTGCTCGCCGTCGAGTCCTGGGCGATGGCGGTCGGAGTCAGTGTGATGTGGCTGGGATTCTGACCGACGGGGTGTGTGACAGGACGCGTCAGTGCGCTCCGCCGAGCTCGATCAGCACGACGCCCAGAGCGATCAGCGCGACCCCGATCGCCATCATGACCGAGAAATGATCCTTGAAGATCACCCTGCCCAGGATCGCCGTGATCGCGACGCCGGCGGCGGCCCATACGCCGTAGGCGACGCCCACCGGCATCCCCATCGCCAGGATCGTGCCGAGCAGGGTGAACGCGGCGAGATAGCCGACGACGATCACCGGGATCCATCGACGCCGCCGCAGGCCCTCCGATGCGCGCAGGCTGAGAGTCGCGGTGACCTCGCTCGCGATCGCGACGACGAGGAGCGCCCAGGTCACGAGGTCGCCTCGGCGGGTGTCTCGCGCACGTGGGATCCGAGCTCGACGAGCAGCACGCCGACCACGATCGCGCCGATTCCGATGATCTGCACCGTTCCGAGCAGCTCGCCGAAGAGCACCGTGCCCAAGATGGCGGTGAGCACGACGCCGATGGCCGACCAGATGCCGTAGGCCACGCCCACCGGCATCCCGCGGTCCAGCACGATCGAGAGCAGCCACAGCGAGCCGGTGTAGCCGATCACGACGGGGAGCAGCCACAGCGGATGCGCGAAGCCCTCGGCGGCGCGCAGCGACAGGGTGGCGCTGACCTCGAGGACGATCGCGATCAGCAGCGGCGGCCAGGCCGAACGGCGTGGGCGATCTGTCATCGGGTGCCTTTCGACGAGGGCGTGCGCGCGGTGTCCGTGGAGGCGTGCGTGGGGGAGAACGCGTCGGATGCTCGCATGATTCCCTGTCGGGCAGGTGAACGGCGGGGTGCGACGCCGCGATTTCTGAACACTCGCGCATGACGCGTACCCTGGACGCATCCCCCGAAGTTCACCCGGCAATCTCGCGCGCCGGCGACCTCGGCGCGCTCACACATGCAAGGACGCAGATGAACGTACCCGCCGCACCCCACGACGACTGGATGGCGCGAGAAGAGCTGGCCGAGCGGATGATCCCGCTCATCGGCGCGCTCAAGCGCGAGCGTGACGTGGTCACCTCGCTTCACGGACACCGCCTGCTGGGGCTCTCCGCCACGGGCATCGTCGAAGTGCACGATCGCGTCGCTCAGCTCGGCCACGGACAGATCGTCGTCGACGACACCCTGGCGGTGCTCGAGGCCGTGCACGAGCTGGCACCGGGCGCGTCGTCGCTCGACCTCGCGCGTCTCGTCGAGGGGCATGCCGAGAGCGGTCTGCCGCTCGACGCGTACCTTGCCGAGGTGCTCGCGCCGGCGGTCGGGGCCGTCGCCGCCGCCCCCACCGACGTCGTGCTCTACGGTTTCGGCCGGATCGGCCGTCTGCTCGCCCGCATCCTCATCGCCCACACCGGCGGGGGCAGCGGCCTGCGCCTGCGCGCGATCGTGGTGCGGCGGGGGGCCGAGAACGACCTCGTCAAGCGCGCGTCATTGCTGCTGCGCGACTCGGTGCACGGCCGGTTCGCCGGCTCCGTGACGGTCGACGAAGACGCCGACCAGATCATCGCCAACGGCACCCGCATCCAGGTCATCTACTCCGATGACCCCTCGACGATCGACTACACCGCCTACGGCATCCATGACGCGATCGTCGTCGACAACACCGGACGCTGGCGCGACGAGGCGGGGCTCAGCCGGCATCTGGAGTCGACTGGCGTCGCGCGGGTGCTTCTCACCGCTCCGGGCAAAGGTGCGCTGAAGAACATCGTGCACGGGATCAACGACCTCACCATCGACCCCGACGACCGCATCATCACCGCCGCATCGTGCACGACGAACGCGATCACGCCCGTGCTCAAGGCGGTCGACGAGGCGTATGGCATCGTCCGCGGGCATGTCGAGACGGTGCACTCCTTCACCAACGACCAGAACCTGATCGACAACTTCCACAGCGGCGACCGCCGAGGCCGCTCGGCGGTGCTGAACATGGTGATCACCGAGACCGGGGCGGCCAAGGCCGTCGCCCGGGCGCTCCCCGAGCTCGAGGGCAAGCTCACCGGCTCTGCGATCCGCGTGCCCACGCCCGACGTCTCGCTGGCCGTGCTGCATCTGAGCCTCGAGCGGCCCGCGGTCAAAGACGAGCTCAATGACTACCTGCGTCGTGTCTCACTGCACTCGAAGCTGCGCCAGCAGATCGACTACGTCGAGAGCCCGGAGGTCGTCTCGACGGACTTCGTCGGATCGCACCGCGCCGGGATCGTCGACGGCCTCGCGACCATCGCCACCGACACGGACATCGTGCTCTACGTCTGGTACGACAACGAGTACGGATACTCCTGCCAGGTCATCCGCGTGCTCGAGGTCATGGCCGGTTCGCACCCGATCGTGCTGCCGGAGCGGCGAGAGGTCACGCTGCACGGCTGAGCGACGCCGGGTCGCAGCGGGGTGTCGCAGGCCACGGGCATGATGAGGGTATGAAGACCTCGACCCTGCTGTCGGAGCGTCTGCGCTCGCACCGGCTCAGTGCCCCGGCGCGTTCGGTGACCGACGCGGCGGCGCACATGCTCGCCGTGCAGAGCCAGGACCTCCTCGCCGGTCGATGGGCCCTGGCGTGCCGCACGGGAGGAGAGCCGCCGTTGCGCGCGGTCGACCGGGCGTTCGAGCGGGGAGACCTGGTGCGCGCGTGGACGATGCGCGGGACCCTGCACATCATCCCCGCGCGGGATCTCGGCTGGGTGCTCTCCGTGACCGGTCGGCGTCAGCGTCAGCAGGCCGCCACGAGACGACGCGATCTGGGGATCGACGACGAGATGATCGACGCGGTCACCCGGGCGATCGTGCCTCCGCTCCGAGACGGCGGCGCGACGCGCGCCGAGCTGTTCGACCTGTTCCGCGGGGCGGGGGTCGACCCGACGGGGCAGCGGGGGATCCACCTGCTGGCCGAGCTCACACTGCGGGGGCTCCTGTGCCAGGGCCCCGTCGTCGCGCGCCCGGGAATCACCCGCGAGCAGCGGTTCATGCTGGTGGCCGAGCACATCCACGAGCACGGATCGCCCGACGATCCGCTCGCCGAGCTCTTCGTCCGCTTCATCGACGGTCACGGACCCGCCGGGATCGCAGACTTCGCCTGGTGGTCCGGCCTCACCCTCGGGCAGTCGCGCGAGGCCCGAGAGCGTGCGGCGGATCGCGTCTCCGAGGTCGACGACGGGGTCTTCGTCTCCCCGCGGCGTCCGCGCCGGTCGGCCGCAGCGCCTGACGTGCACGCGCTCGGAGCCTTCGACGAGTACTACATCTCGTACGCGGACCGCACGGCGGTGTGCCGGCCGGAGGACCTCGCCGCGGTGGGGCCGGGCAAGAACGGCATGGTGCGGGCGACGATCCTCGCACACGGCAGGATCGTCGGATGCTGGACGCACGCGAGCGCGTCGCACGGCGCCCCGGCCGAGCTCTTCGACTCCGTCCCGGGCGAGGGGCCGATCGACGACGCGGTCGACGCAGCGCTCGCCCGCTTCACGCGGTTCGTCGAGGGCGGAGCGGCCGCTCCGGCTCACTCGTCGGCGTGACGGGAGAGGAAGTTGTAGACCTCGTTGTCGTCGACGCCGGGGAACGCGCCGCGGGGGAGCGGAGAGAACATGTGGGTGTGCACGCGCGCACTCGGCCAGGCCTTGCCGTACCAGCGCTCGGTGAGGTCGGTGGAGGGGCGACGGCAGCAGGCCTCGTCGGGGCAGGTCGACACCGCACGGTCGGCGGTCTCGCGTCCGCGCCACCAGCGTGCGTCGTCGAAGGGCACGCCGACCGTGATCGAGAACTCGCCGTCCGTCGACGCGCCGGTCTGGGTGGAGCACCAGAAGGTTCCCGAGGGGGTGTCGGTGTACTGGTGGTGCTCGTTCGTGCGGTTCTGCTGGGTGAACGCCGCTCGCGCCTGGAACCGGCGGCACACGCGCTGGCCCTCCACGGCTCCTGTGACATCCATCGGCAGGGGCAGACCGTCGTTCTCGTAGACGCGGGTGATGGCGCCCGTGGCGTCGACGCGCAGGAAGTGCAGTGACATGCCCAGGTGCTGGGTGAGCAGGTTCGTCATGCGCATGCCCGCGGCCTCGTGGGTCACGCCGAACGCGTCGCGGAAGTCCTCGACCGCGAGGTTGCGGTCCTTCTTCGCCTGCTGCAGGAAGGCCACGGACGCGGTCTCGGGCATCAGGCAGGACGCGGCGAAGTAGTTGATCTCGAGCCGCTGCTGCAGGAAGTCGGCGTAGTCGGTGGGCGGGGTGTGGCCGAGCAGGCGGTGCGCCATGGCCTGCAGCGCCATCGACCGCAGGCCGTGACCGCCGGGGATCGACGCCGGAGGCAGGTAGATGCGGCCGTTCTCGACATCGGTCACCGACCTCGTCGAATGGGGCAGGTCGTTGACGTAGATGAGCTCGAAGCCGAGCTTCTCGGCCATGATGCTCACGGTGCGGTGCGTCAGCGCACCCTGCACGTGACCCGCCGAGCGCAGCTGCTTCTCGGCGAGCTTCTCGATGTCGCCGAGATAGTTGTGCTGTTCGCGCATGCGCAGTCGCAGCTCGGTGTTCGCGCGTCGCGCCTCCTCCGGGGTCGCGATGGCCTCGCGCTCTCGGCGCAGCAGTTCGCGGTGCAGACCGAGCATCGACTCGATCGTCTCGTCGCTCATCCCCTTCGTCACCCGCACGGGGGCGACCCCGAGCTGACGGAACACCGGGCTCTCCTGGGCGCGCTCGAGCTCGATCTCCAGCGCGGCGCGCCGGTTGGGCGGCTCCGCAGAGATGAGGTCGGTGACCTCGGTGCCGGTCGCCTGCGCGATCGCCTGCAGCAGGGAGAGCTTGGGCTCGCGCTTGCCGTTCTCGATGAGGCTGAGCTGGGATCCGGCCACGCCCACGAGAGCGCCGAGCTCGTCGAGCGTGAAGCCCTTCTCGAGACGCCGATGACGGATGCGATGCCCGAGGGTCGCGAGATGAATGCCGGATGTCGCCATTCCTTGATCATATCTAAAGAATGCAGTTTCTTATACGCGAAATTGGCCGAAAGTCCGTCATCAACGCGAAGAAGATGGATGCAACGCCCCCGACATCAAGGAGCAGTCATGGCGATCGCCGAAGTCTTCACCCCCCGAGCAGCATCCGTCGCACCCGTGCGCGCCTTCGGAACGGCACCGACGTATGACGGCCCCGCGATGGCGGAGCTCCGTGAGTGGGTCGACGAGATCGCCGCCCTCACGCAGCCGGCCTCGATCCACTGGGTCGACGGCTCGCGCGCGGAGAACGACTGGCTGCTGCGCGGCATGGTCGCCGAGGGCAAGCTCATCAAGCTCAACCCCGAGTGGCGTCCCGGCTCGTACCTCGCCCGCTCGCACCCCAGCGACGTCGCCCGCACCGAGGGCCGCACCTTCATCTCCTCGGAGCGTGAAGAGGATGCCGGGCCCACGAACAACTGGGCGCCGCCCGCGCAGATGCGCGAGAAGATGACCGAGATCTTCGAGGGGTCGATGCGCGGACGCACGATGTTCGTCGTGCCGTTCTCGATGGGGCCGGTCGGAGGGCCGCTGTCGCACATCGGCGTCCAGGTCACCGACAGCGCCTACGCCGTCACCTCCATCGGGATCATGACACGCGTCGGCGACGCCGTCACGCGACAGATCGCCGACGGCGCCCCGTGGGTCAAGACCGTGCACTCCGTCGGCGCGCCGCTGGCCTCGGGCGCTGCCGATGTCGAGTGGCCCTGCAACGACGACAAGTACATCGTGCACTTCCCCGAGACGCTCGAGGTGTACTCGTTCGGCTCCGGATACGGGGGCAACGCGATCCTCGCCAAGAAGTGCTTCGCGCTGCGCATCGCGTCGGTGATCGCCCGTGACGAGGGCTGGCTCGCCGAGCACATGCTGCTGATCCGGGTGATCGATCCTGCAGGCAAGGCCTACCACGTCGCCGCCGCCTTCCCGTCGGCGTGCGGCAAGACGAACCTCGCCATGCTGCGTCCGACGATCCCCGGTTGGCGCGTCGAGACGCTGGGTGACGACATCGCCTGGATCCGCCCGGGCGAGGACGGCCGCCTCTGGGCGATCAACCCCGAGGCCGGGTTCTTCGGCGTCGCACCGGGCACCGGCGAATCGACCAACGTCACCGCGGTCGAGACCCTCTGGGGCAACACGATCTTCACGAACGTGGCGCTGCGCCCCGATGGCGACGTGTGGTGGGAGGGGCTCACGGATCAGGCCCCCGCGCACCTGACCGACTGGGAGGGAAACGACTGGACCCCGGATTCGGACCGTCCGGCCGCGCACCCCAACTCGCGCTTCACGGTCTCGGCCGCGCAGTGCCCGCAGATCTCGGAGGACTGGGAGGAGGCCGTGCCGCTCGACGTCATCCTGTTCGGCGGACGCCGCGCGACCAACGTGCCCCTCGTCGTCGAGGCGACGGACTGGACGCACGGCGTGTTCCTCGGTTCGAACATCTCTTCCGAGCGCACGGCCGCGGCCGAGGGCACGGTCGGCGAGCTGCGCCGCGATCCGTTCGCCATGCTCCCCTTCTGCGGCTACAACATGGCCGACTACTTCGGCCACTGGCTCTCGGTCGGTCGCGGCCTGCGGTTCGACCGCGCACCGCGCATCTTCCAGGTCAACTGGTTCCGCCGTGGCTCCGACGGACGCTTCCTGTGGCCCGGATTCGGCGACAACTCGCGCGTCGTCGACTGGATCATCCGCCGCATCTCGGGAGACGTCTCCACGGTCGACAGCCCGATCGGCCGTCTGCCGATCATGTCGGATCTCAACCTCGACGGCATCGATGTGCCGCAGGCCGACCTCGACGAGCTGTTCGCCGTCGACGCCGAGGCCTGGAAGCACGAGGCCGACCTCACCGAGGAGTTCTACGACACCTTCGGCGAGAAGGTGCCGGCGGCACTCCGCGCCGAGCTGGCGTCACTGCGCTACCGCCTCGACAAGGCGTGACAGACCGGGCGCCGGTTCGGGGGAGCCGGCGTCCCACCCTTCCCCCGACCCGCGAGGGCGGGACGTCGGAGACGAACCCATGGCTGAGTGGTCTCCGGCATCCCGCCCTCGCGTACTTCTCTGTGTGGGGTCTCGCGATCAGGCGAGCAGCTGGTGCCGGGCCAGGTCGCGGTAGAGCGGCGTCGACTCCACGAGCTCGACGTGCGTGCCCTGGCCGACGACGACGCCGTCCTGCAGCACGACGATCAGGTCGCTGTCGACCACCGTCGACAGCCGGTGCGCGATCACGATGAGCGTGCGGTCGGTGGAGACCGCGTCGATCGCCTCGCGCATGCGCTGCTCGTTCACGCCGTCGAGCGATGACGTGGATTCGTCGAGCAGGAGGATCGGTGCGTCCGTGAGCAGAGCACGGGCGATCGCGAGGCGTTGACGCTCTCCGCCTGAGAGCATGACGCCGTCCTCCCCGACCGGGGCCGAGAGGCCGAGCGGGCTGCGTTCGAGCACATCCCCGAGGTTCACCGCGCGCAGCACCTGTTCGCACGCCGCATCGGAGGCATCGGGCGACGCGAGGCGCAGGTTGTCGGCGAGGGTCCCGGCGAGCGTGGGAGCATCCTGCTCCACATACCCGAACTGCGCCCGCAGCTCATCGCGCGGGTACGTGCGCACATCGTGCCCGTACAGGCGGATCGAGCCGCCCGTAGGGTCGTAGAAACGCTCGATGAGCGACAGGATGGTGCTCTTGCCGGCGCCGCTGGGACCGACGAGTGCCACGCGGGCACCGCGTGGCACGGCGAACGAGACGCCGCGCAGGACATCGCGCCCCGGGCCCGAGGCCTCCGCGTCGGTCGTCTCGAGCGTGTCGGTCCGCTCGAGATGCGCGTCGGCGAGCAGCGTCTTGGCCTCCTTCGCCGCGGCCTGGCGGGCGGCGACGACGTTCTCGGGATAGCGGAAGCGCACATCCCGGAACTCGATGGCGGGAGCCGCGGGGTCCGCCGCGTCGCGGGTGACCGACGCGGCGGTCTCGGCATCGTGCTCGGTCTCGGTCGGCAGATTCAGCACCTCCTGGATGCGGCCGAGCGCGCCCAGCGCCTGGTTCACCGAGGTGATGGCGCCGAAGGTCGTCGCGAGCGGCATCACGAGCATGAACAGGAACAGGATGAAGGTGATCAGCGACGCGATCGTGATCGTGCCGGCCGCGACCCGGAATCCGCCGACGCCCAGCACGACGAGCATCGACACCTGCAGCGCCACGCCCGCGATCGGCACGACGAGGGAGGAGATCTTCGCGATCCGCACGCCGATCCCGTACGCCTCCGACGCGAGCGTCGACACGGACGCGGTCTCGCGCTCGGTGGCCCCCGAGGCTCGGACGGTGCGGATGGATCCCACGGCCCGCTCCACACCGGAGGCGAGCTCTCCGACCTTCTCCTGCTGGGCCGTCGACGCCGTGCGGATGTGGCCGCTCAGCGCCACCACGACGACCACCGAGACGCCGATGACGACCACGATGAGCAGCAGCAGCACCGGGTCGATCACGAGCATGGCGATCAGCGCGCCGAGGAACAGGATCGCGCTGCCGACGGCATCCGCCAGTCCCTGGGTGAGCACGGCGTAGAGCAGCGTCGTGTCGGTGCCGACCCGTGAGACCAGGTCGCCGGTGCGGCGAGCGTCGAACTCGCTGATCGGCAGGTGCAGGATGCGGGAGATCAGCTTGCGCCGGCTGGAGTAGACGACCGCCGTGCCGGTGCGCTGCAGGAGGTAGTGCTGGTACCCCGAGATGATCGACGACACGACCACGAGCCCGATGAGCACCCACACGATGATGCCGAGGCCCTCATCGGACTGCACGGCCTCGATGACCTGACCCACCAGCAGCGGCTGGGCGAGGGAGGTGGCCGCGCCGAACACGCTGAGCACGGCGACGACGATGAGCGTGCGCCTGTGCTCGAAGAGGAAGGGGAGGAGCTGGCGGAAAGTGGCGCGCGGGCCGTCCTGGTGCGCGCCGCGTCCGCGTCGGCGTGGTGTCGCCGTGCTGGACATGCGGGACCTCGATCTGCTGGGGGAGTAGTTCGACCGTACTTCGTGCCGCGGCCGATTCTGTGGATGGGCTGTGCGCGTCTCGTGATGCGAGACTGGGGCGATGCTGGCTGCACCGAGACCCGTCCCCGGCGACCATGTCGCCATCCTCTCACCGGCCTTCGCCGCTCCGGCCGTCGCACCGCAGATCCACGAGCAGGCGATGCGCCGGCTGCAGGATCTCACCGGTCTGATCCCCGTCGAGTATCCGACCACGCGTGAGCTCGATGCGACCCCCGAGGCGCGGGCCGCCGACGTGAACGCGGCTTTCGCGGACCCGCGCATCCGCGCCATCCTCGCCACCATCGGCGGCGACGATCAGATCCTCGTCGTGCCCCACCTCGACGCTGCGCTCGCGCAGGCCGATCCCAAGCCCTTCCTCGGCTACAGCGACAACACGAACATCCTCAGCTGGCTCTGGGGGTTGGGCATCCGCGGGTACTACGGCGGCTCCACCGCCGTGCACCTCGGCCCCGGACCCGCGGTCGACGACGTGCATCTGCGGTCGCTGCGCGGAGCGCTGCTCGACGGCGGCGACATCGCGATCACCGAACCCGGGGAATCGGAGGATGTCGGCCGGCGCTGGACGGACCCGCGCGCACTCACCGAGTACGGCGATCGCATCCCGACGCCGGAGTGGACCTGGGCGGGCCCCGCCGCGCGAGTGGAGGGGCGCACCTGGGGCGGATGCCTCGAGGTGATCGATCAGCTGGCGCTCGCCGACCGGCTGCCCACCCCGTACGAGCTGCGCGGCGGCATCCTGCTGCTGGAGACGAGCGAGGAGCGTCCGGCGGCGAGCTGGGTCGCGCGCTGGCTGCGCGGACTCGGCGAGCGGGGGATCCTCGGCGCCGTCGCCGGGGTGGTGGTCGCGCGACCGCCGGTGAGCGACTTCGACTTCCGGCCGTCGGCGGGGGAGGCAGGCTCCCTGCGCGCGGCGCAGCGCGACGTCGTGATCGAGACGGTGGCGCGATACAACCCGGATGCCGTGGTCTGCGTGGGTGTGCCCTTCGGCCACACGCGTCCGCAGTGGATCGTGCCGTACGGCGGTTCGATGGTGCTCGACGGCGCCGCCAGGACGGTCACGGCCTCGTACTGAGAGCGAGGATCCTGGCGTGGGGCGGAGCGGACGGCGTGCGGGAACCGGAAAGGGCGGCACCTCCGAGGAGGTGCCGCCCTTTCTCCTGAGAGGCCGTGTCAGCGCCCGGCGGCGGTGACGCCGAGGTCCTCGTCGTAGTCGTTGTCCTTGGTCTCCTTCGAGAGGAACAGCGCGATGAAGGTGAGAACGCCCATCGCCGACAGGTAGAGGCCGACGAGCCAGGGCGCGCCGTCACCGAGCTCCCACAGCCACAGCGCGACGATGGGAGCGAGCGCGGCGCCGAGGATCGACGACACGTTGTACGAGATCGCGGAGCCGGTGTAGCGCACGTTCGTCGGGAAGAGTTCGGGCAGCAGCGCGCCCATCGGACCGAACGTCGCCCCCATCAGCATGAAGCCGAACACGAGGAACGCCTGGGCGAGCGCACCCGTGAACTTGGGGTCGACCGCGGGCAGCAGGAAGGCGTTGAAGGTGAGACCGAACACGATGATGAGTCCGGTGACCCACATCAGCAGCCGGCGGCGCCCGATCTTGTCGGCGATGGGACCGGAGAGCAGCGTGAAGACACCGAAGAACACCACGCCGATGATCTGCATGAGCACGAAGTCGGTGTAGCCGAATCCGAGGCCCGGGTAGAACTGAGACGCGAAGGCGGCGGCGTCGAAGTCCTTGCCCGTCGCCTCGGCGGCGGCCTGAGCTGCGGCCGACGCGGTCTCGAGCGAGGCGGGCTTGGTGCCGTAGGCGAGGGTGAAGTTCGTCATCAGGTAGAACAGCACGTAGGTCGCCAGCATGATGAACGTGCCTAGGATGAGCTGCCGCCAGTGGTGGCGGAAGACGGTGGCGAGTGGCAGCTTGCGGATCGCGCCCTTCTTCTCGGCCTTAGTGAAGGTCTCGGACTCGACGAGCTTCAGCCGCACCCACAGTCCGATGATGACCATCACGGCGGAGAACAGGAACGGGATGCGCCAGCCCCACGACAGGAACGCCTCGGACTTGAGGGCGGGGTTCTCGGAGTGCGGCAGCAGCCAGTTGATCGTGAGGAAGAGCAGGTTCGCGATGATGAAGCCGAGCGGTGCTCCCAGCTGGGGGAACGTCCCGTACCAGGCGCGCTTGCCCTTGGGGGCGTTCTCGGTGGCGACCAGTGCGGCGCCCGACCACTCGCCGCCGAGGGCGAAGCCCTGCGCGAGGCGCAGGATCAGCAGCAGCAGTGCCGCCCACCAGCCGATCTGCTGGAACGTCGGCAGCAGGCCGATGACGAACGTCGCGATGCCCATCGTGAGCAGGGAGGCGACGAGCGTCGCCTTGCGGCCGAACTTGTCGCCGAAGTGTCCGAAGATCACCGCACCGATCGGGCGGGCGATCATCGCGGCGCCGAAGACGGCGAACGACGAGAGCAGCGAGGTCGTGTCGTTTCCGGTGGGGAAGAAGAGCACCGGGAAGACGAGCACCGCCGCCGTCGCATACGCGTAGAAGTCGTAGAACTCGATCGTGGTGCCGACGAGGCTCGCCGTGATGACGCGCGAACGCGGATTCGCCGGCGCTGTGGTCGTACTCATGCTGCTCCTTAGATCCGAGTGCCCTGGTATACCAGGGCACCGAGAGATCCTACGCCTTCCTGAACGTTTGCTGGGTGCGTATGACATCCCGTCGCAGCGCGTGCGTAGAGTCGAATGCGGATGCCGACGCCCACGGGAGGCGAGAAGATCGTGACGACGAGACTGCTGCTGATCGCCGACACCCATGTGCCCGCCCGTGCCAAGAGACTGCCCGCCGCGGTGCTGTCGGCGGTCGAGGAGGCCGACATCGTCGTGCACGCGGGCGACTGGATCGACGTCGCGACCCTGGATCTGCTCGAGTCACGAGCACGGCGGCTCGTGGGCGTCCACGGCAACAACGACGGCCCGGCGCTGCGCGAGCGGCTGCCCGAGATCGCTCGGCTGACGGTCGAGGGCGTCGAGGTGGCCGTGGTGCACGAGACCGGGCAGAAGCAGGGGCGAGAGAAGCGTATGGACGCCGCCTTCCCGGGGGTGGGCCTTCTCGTGTTCGGGCACTCCCACATCCCGTGGGACACGGTGGCCCCGTCGGGGATGCGCCTTCTGAATCCGGGGTCGCCGACGGATCGGCGCCGTCAGCCGGTGTGCACGATGATGTCGGTCACGATCGACGCCCGACGGATCGACGCCACGCTGGTGCCCCTGACCTGAGCCCTATTCCTCGGTGTCGCCGAGAGCGAGTTCCGAGACGAAGTCCGCGGTCGGAGCGAGCAGGTGCTCGAGTTCGAGGACGACGAGCCTGTTCGCTCCGGCGACGGTCGCGGGTGCCGGCACGAAGAGCGTGCGCTGCGGACCGTTGCGCCAGTAGCGGCCGAGGAAGAACCCGTTGACGAACGCGTACCCCTTGCTCCACGACGCGGTGTCGAGGAAGAGGTCTGCGGGGGCATCGAGGTCGACGTCCGCGACCCACGCGGATGGTCCGGCGAACGGCGCGCCCGACGGCTCTCCGCCGCGGGCGGTGATCTCCGCGGCGATCTCCGCGACATCGAGCGGTGTCGAGCGCCATCCGGTCAGGGGCGCGCCGTCGATGGTGGGGATGCCGATGAGGCCCTTCTGCTCGCCGAGCCGGTGGTCGTAGTTCACGCGACCCTGCTCTTCGACGAGGATGCTGAGTGTGCGGCCCGCGGGGACCCTCAGCGCGCGGTCGTGGCGGGCGCGCGAGAGCGTCCCGACGGCCTGGCCGTCGACGCTCACCCAGGCGAGGTCGCGCACCTCGTCGGTGACGAGAAGCCCTCCGTGGCCTCCCGGCAGCTCGATGTCGTAGCGGACGAGAGCGCTCAGGTGCTCGAGCTCGTCGAAGGTCGCCGGTGAATCGGCGCTCACGGACGCGTCGCCCGCGGCATCCGTCCACGCGCCCGCAGGCGCGAGCGGAACGGAGAACGCCGGCGAGGTCGTCGCGGCGGGTGGTCGCTCGTCGGGGACGGGGGCGTATCTGGCGATCACGTCGCGGAAGGCGAAGAACTTCGCCGTCGGATTCCCGGCCTCGTCGAGAGGGGCGTCGTAGTCGTACGAGGTGACGATCGGCAGGTAGCGGCCCTTGTGGTTGGCGCCGTTGGTGAGGCCGAAGTTCGTGCCGCCGTGGAACATGTAGATGTTCACCGACGCGCCGGCGGCGAGGAGTTTGTCGAGGTCGGAGGCCGCAGCCTCCACATCGGTGGTGTGGTGCACGCCGCCCCACCAGTCGAACCAGCCGTCCCAGAACTCGGAGCACATCAGGGGACCGGTGGGCTGGTGCGTGCGCAGGGTGGCGAGGCGCTCGGCGCTGCGTGAACCGAACGAGCCGGTCTTGTGCAGCTCGGGCAGGCTGCCGTCGGCGAGCATCTGATCGGTGGGCTGGTCGACCGTGGTGAGCGGGACGGTGATGCCCGCCTCGCGGGTCAGCGCGACGAGCGCCTGGAGGTAGTCCTTGTCGGAGCCGTAGGCGCCGTATTCGTTCTCGATCTGCACGAGCACGACGGAGCCGCCTCGGTCGATCTGCCGGGGAGCGACGATCTCGTAGACGCGGCGCAGGTAGTCGCTCACATCGGCCAGGTAGGAGGGCTCGGAGGAGCGGAGCTCGCGCTCGCCGGCGGTGAGCCAGTTCGGAAGCCCGCCGTTGTGCCATTCGGCGCAGATGTAGGGGCCGGGTCGGACGATCGCATCCATGCCCTCGGCCTGGATGAGATCGAGGAATCGACCGAGGTCGTTCCATCCCGTGGCATCCCACTCGCCACGCCGCGGCTCATGCGCGTTCCAGGCGACGTAGGTCTCGATCGTGTTCAGCCCCATCAGGCGTGCCTTGCGGATGCGGTCCTGCCACTGGTCGGGGTGCACCCGGAAGTAGTGGATGGCGCCTGAGATCACCCGGTGGGGGAGGCCGTCGCGGAGGAAATCGGTCTCGCCGATGGAGAAGGAGGTCACGATGAGGTGCTTTCGATGGGTGGGCCGGACGGGAGGATTCCCGTCCGGCCCAGACGTGCGATTACTTGTTGACGGCGAAGCCCTGCGAGTTGCCGTACTCGACCAGCGCGTCCTGCCAGGTCGTGAGGCCCTCGTTCAGGTCCGTGCCGTTCTGGTACGACTGGCCGACCGTGTCTCCGAAGATGCTGTTGCCGTAGACCTGGTAGGGCAGGTAGCTCCAGCCCTCGACGACGTCATCGGCCGCGGCCGCGAGGACCTCGTTGATCTTCTGACCGCCGAAGTACTCCGGGGCGTCCGCGAGGAACTCCTCGCTCGAGAGCTCGGCCGTGGTGGAGGGGAAGCCGCCGGACTCGAGGAAGGTCGAGATGCTGTCCTCCGAGTTGTTCAGCCACCACAGGAAGCCCGCGGCGAGCTCGGGGTTCTTGCTCTGCGAGGTCACGGCCTGACCGCCGCCGCCGTTCTCGGCGGACGCCGGGGTGCCGTCATAGGTCGGCATCGGCGCGACGCGCCAGTCGCCGGCTCCGTCGGGGGCGCCGGTGATGAGGTTGCCGGGCATCCAGGCGCCGATCACGAGGGTCGCGAGGCTGCCGTCGCCGAGAGCGCGGAACCACTCGTCGCTCCAGCTGCTGTACGGGGCGAGCAGGTCTTCCTCGACGAGGCGGTTCCAGTTCTCGGTCCACTTCTTCGATCCGTCGTCCTGCAGATCGATCGTCACGTCGGTGCCGGAGGTGGCGAACGGCTCGCCGCCCGCCTGCCAGATCATCGAGGTGGCGAAGCCCGCGTCGCCGGTGTCGTTGGTGATGTACGCGTCGGGGTTCGCCGCGTGGATCGTCTTGGCCGCCTCGTAGTACTCGTCCCACGTGGTGGGCACGGCGACGCCGGCGGCATCGAACACGGCCTTGTTGTAGAACAGCGCCATGGGGCCGGAGTCCTGCGGCAGGCCGTAGATCGCGTCGCCCTCGGTGACGGAGTTCCACGTCGAGGCGGTGTAGTCGTCCTCGAAGTCGGCGAAGCCGTACTGCGAGAGGTCGACGAACGCGTCGCTGAGAGTGAACTGCGGGAAGGCGTAGTACTCGATCTGCACGACGTCGGGGGCCCCGGAGCCGGCCTTGATCGCGTTCTGGAGCTTGGTGTACTCGTCCTTGTTGGTGCCCGCGTTGACCACGTTGACCTTCACGTTCGGGTACTCCTTCTCGAAGGCCTCGACCTGGGCCTCCGCAGACGGCGTCCACGACCAGTAAGTGATCTCGCCGCCCTTCTCGAGAGCGGCCTCGACGGAGTCGAACGAGCCGTCGCCGGCCGCGCCGCCGCCGCCGGAGTCGCCGGCGCTGCATCCCGCCAGCGCGAGCGCCGCGACGGTGCCGGCCGCGAGCACCGTGAGGGTGCGTCGGGCGGCGGGGGAGGGAAGGTGCTTCATTGCTGTGTCCTTTCGGGGGTGCGGTCCTTCATCGGACCGACGTCTTCGGTGCAGAGGATGCCGGGAGCTACTGCTTGACGCTGCCGGCGGTGAGACCTGACTGCCAGAAACGCTGCAGCAGCAGGAAGGCGATGACGATCGGGACGATCGTGAGCAGCGAGCCCATGATCACGAGGTTGTAGATCGGCTGGGAACCTGCGCCGATGGCCTGCGCGCTCCACTGGTTGAGACCCACGGTGAGGGGATACCAGGCGGGGTCGGAGAGCATGATCAGGGGTAGGAAGTAGTTGTTCCAGGTCGCGACCACGGTGAACAGGGTCACGGTCACGATGCCGGGCGCGAGGAGCCGCATCGAGATGGTGAAGAACGTGCGGAACTCGCCGGCGCCGTCGATACGGGCGGCCTCGAGCAGTTCGGTCGGCACCGATTCCGAGGCGAAGACCCAGATCAGGTACAGCCCGAAGGGACTGATGAGAGACGGGATGATGACCGCCCAGGGCGTGTTCGTGAGGCCCAGCTCGCTGAAGAGCAGGAACGTCGGCACGGCGAGGGCGGTGCCGGGCACCGCGACGGCACCGAGGACGACGGCGAAGACGGCGCGTCGGCCGGGGAAGCGGTACTTCGCGAGTCCGTAGCCGGCCATGGTCGCGAGCAGGGTCGCCCCTCCCGCACCCACCACGACGTAGAGGAGGGTGTTGCCCAGCCAGCGGAGGAAGATCCCGTCCTGGTACGAGAACGTGGCGACGAGGTTGTCGAAGAAGGCGAAGTCGTCGGAGAACCACAGGCCGAACGAGCTGAACAGTCCGGACTGCGTCTTGGTCGAGCTGAACAGCAGCCACACGAGCGGGATGAGCGTGTACAGCGCGTAGGCGACCATGACGATCAGCAGCGTCTTGGACTTGCGCGGGGTGAGCAGGTCGTGGCGCTTCTGCGAAGGGCGGGCGAGGGGGAGTGCCATGTCAGCGCACCTCAGACTTCGAGCCGCGCAGCTGCACGACGTAGGCGATCACCGCGGTGATGACGCCCATGATGATGGCGATCGTCGCGGCGTAATTGAACTGCTGTCCCGCGAACGAGAGGTTGTACGCGTACATGTTGGGGGTGAAGTACGTCGTGATCACGTTCGGGGCGAGCGGACGCAGGATGTTGGGCTCGTTGAAGAGCTGGAAGCTGCCGATGACCGAGAAGATCGTCGCGATCACGAGGGCACCGCGGACGTTCGGGATCTTGATCGAGAAGATCGTGCGCCACGCTCCGGCGCCGTCGAGGGACGCTGCCTCGTACATGTCGGTCGGGATCGTCTTGAGCGACGAATAGAAGATCAGCATGTTGTAGCCGACGAACTGCCAGGTGACGATGTTGCCGATCGAGACCAGGATCCACTCCCTGGCGAACGGGGTGATGAGGTCGCTGCCGAGGAAGTCGTTGACGTTCGAGGTCAGACCGAACTGGTCGCCGTAGATGTATCCCCACATGAGCACCGCGACGACGGCGGGCACCGCGTAGGGCAGGAAGATCAGGATGCGGAAGAACGCCGCGCCCCGAAGCCGGGCGCTGTCGAGGGCGAGCGCCGCGGCCAGGGCCAGGACCAGCATGATCGGCACCTGCACCACGAGGAACAGCACGACGCGGCCGAAGGCCTCCCAGAACTGAGGGTCGGTGAGTGCGCGCACGTAGTTGTCGACGCCGACGAAGGCGGTTCCGCCGATGAGCTTCTCCTGGAAGAAGCTCAGGTAGAGCGCGTATGCGAGCGGGGTGAGGAACACCAGGGCGAAGACGACCATGAAGGGGCCGACGAAGGCCCATCCCTTCCAGTCGCGCTTGTCGCGCCGGCGGGTGCCGTGAGCCGCCAGGGCGACGGAGTCGTGTGTCGTCATCGACGAGAACCTTCTTACGGATTGGGCGCTCACTGCGCCGTGTGTCAACGTCAACATATTCGACGCACTGCTAGTGTGTCAACGTCAACACATGAATGGATGATCGATCGTGACTTCGGAACAGCCGGCAGAGCCGCCGCAGCGGCGGAGAGATCCGTCGATGGAGGACGTCGCGCGCGAAGCCGGGGTCTCCGGGCAGACCGTCTCGCGTGTCGTGAACGCGCGCGGGTATGTGGGCGCGGCGACGAGGGAGCGCGTCGAAGACGCCATGCAGCGCCTGGGCTACCGGCCCAACAGCGCAGCGCGCGCGCTGAGGTCGGGGCGGTTCCGGGCCCTCGGCGTCATCATGTTCTCGTTCAGCTCCTACGGCAATCAGCGCACTCTCGACGCGATCGCCGTGCGCGCATCCCAGCGGGGCTACGCGCTGACCCTCATCCCCGTCGAGTCGACGGCGAGGGACACCGTCGCCGGGGCGTTCCGCCGGCTGGAGGAGCACGCTGTCGACGGCATCATCATCGTGATCGAGGCCCACCAGCTCGATGAAGCGGAGGTCGAGATCCCCGACGGGATGCCCGTGGTGCTGGTCGACTCGAACCGCGGAGATGCGCACCCCTTCGTCGACACCGATCAGGCCCAGGGGGCGCGCCTCGCCACCGAGCATCTGCTCGAACTCGGGCACGCGACGGTCTGGCATGTGGCAGGACCCGCGAAGTCGTACTCCGCCGAGCGTCGCCGGGAGTCCTGGCGGCAGACGCTCGAGTCGCGCGGCGTCAAGGCGCCCGAGCCGCTGCAGGGCGACTGGACTGCCGAGTCCGGCTATCTGGCGGGACTCCGCCTGCGGGATGACCGCACGGTGACGGCCGTTTTCGCCGCGAACGACCAGATGGCGATCGGCGTCGTCCGGGCGTTCCGCGAGGCCGGACGAGACATCCCCGGCGACGTCAGCGTGGTCGGATTCGACGGTCTGCCCGATGCCGCCCAGCTCTGGCCGCCGCTGACCACCGTGCAGCAGCACCCTGAGAAGGTCGGCGCGCTGGCCGTCGACGCGCTGCTCGCCGAACTCGACGGGAGAGCGCGCGCGCAGACCCCGCTCGTGGGCACCGAGCTCATCGTGCGCGAGAGCACCGCGCCGCCGCGCTGACCGCAGCCGCCCGCGCTTCGTCGTCTCGTCGTCTGAGGGGGCGGCTCAGTGCGAGATCGTGGCGATCGCGAGGTTCGCGGCCGGAGGTCAGCCGCGCAGGTCGCGCACCACGAGAGCCGTGCGCAGTGCCGCATCCGCCGCCTCTGCGCCCTTGTCCTCCTTCGAGCCCTCGAGCCCGGCGCGATCGAGGCCCTGCTTCTCGTCGTCGAGGGTGAGGACGCCGAAACCGACCGGCTTACCCGCGTCGAGCGACACCCGGGTGAGCCCGTCGGTGGTCGCGGCCGACACGTACTCGAAGTGCGGGGTGCCGCCGCGGATGATCACTCCGAGGGCGACGACGGCATCCGCCCCACCCGCGAATGCGGCCTGGGCGGCGACGGCCAGCTCGAACGACCCGGGCACGCGGGCGAGCCGGTATGCCGCATCCGCCTCGTCCAGGACGCGCTGCGCCCCGGCGATCAGCCCGTCGGTGATCACGTCGTGCCATGTGCCCGCGACGATGACGACCTTGAGTCCGCGTCCGTCGATCTTCTCGGTCCTGGGTGCTCCTGCGCCGCTCATTGCTCGTCCTTCCGTCCGTCGGCGAGAGCCTCTGCGAGCTCCGCCTCACCGATGATGTGACCCATCCGGTCACGCTTGGTCTCCAGATACTGGTGGTTGTTCGGGCCGACGCCCACGATCAGCGGCACCTGCTCGACGACATCGAGACCGAGGCTGCGCAGCTGGTTCACCTTGTCGGTGTTGTTGGTCAGCAGGCGCACCCTCGAGACGCCGAGATCGGTGAGGATGCCGGCCGCCGCCGCGTAGTCGCGCGCATCGGCGGGGAGGCCGAGCGCGAGGTTCGCATCGACGGTGTCGAGGCCCTCCTCCTGCAGGCTGTACGCGCGCAGCTTGTTGATCAGGCCGATCCCGCGGCCCTCGTGACCGCGCATGTAGATGACGATCCCGCCGTCCTTCTCGATCGCGTCCAGTGCGGCGTCGAGCTGCGGACCGCACTCGCATTTCAGCGAGCCGAAGGCCTCACCCGTCAGGCACTCCGAGTGCACGCGCACGAGGGCTGTCTCGCCCGGCTCCCCGGAGACGACGGCGATGTGGTCTGTGCCGGTCACCCTGTCCTTGTAGGCGAGGAAGCGGAACGTGCCGTGCGTGGTGGGGACCGTGGCATCCGCACGCAGACTGACGCGACGACTCGCGCGCTCGGCGGACCAGCCGGTGGGGTCGCTCTCGGTGAGGTGCGCGATCAGCTGCTCGATCGTGATCACGGGCACGCCGTCGCGTTCGCCGAGCTCCAGCAGCCCGGGCAGGCGCATCATGTTGCCGTCTTCGGCGACGACCTCGGCGATCGCGCCGACCGGCCGCAGCCCCGCGAGCTTCATCAGGTCGACCGCGGCCTCGGTGTGTCCGCTGCGTTCGCGCACGCCGCCGTCGACGGCGCGCAGCGGCAGCACATGCCCAGGTCGGATGATGCTCGTCGCGGTCGAGGCCGGGTTCGCGAGCACGTTGAGGGTGTGCGCGCGATCGTGGGCGCTGATTCCCGTGGTCACGCCCTCTGCGGCGTCGACGCTGACGGTGTACGCGGTCGACCTGGCGTCTTCGGAGGCGGCGACCATGGGCGGGAGGTTCAGGCTGTCGGCGAGATCCGTCGGCATCGGGGCGCAGATGAATCCCGACGACCAGCGCACCGTCCAGGCGACCCACTCGGGTGTCGCGAGCTCGGCGGAGAGGATGACGTCGCCCTCGTTCTCTCGGTTCTCATCGTCCGCGACGAGTACCGGGCGCCCGGCACGAAGGGCTTCGAGGGCCTCGGGGATGGTGGAAAGGCTCATCGTGAGCCTCCTTCCGGTGCTGCCCGGAACGCCAGCAGGCGCTCGACGTGACGGGCGAGGATGTCGGTCTCGAGGTTCACGCGGTCGCCGACCGCGCGGACTCCGAGGGTGGTGGCGGCGAGGGTCTCGGGGATCAGCGAGACCTCGAGCCAGTGCTCTGCCGCGTCGGCGGCGCTCACGGCGCTCACGGTGAGCGAGGTGCCGTCGATCGAGATCGATCCCTTGTCGACGACGAGCGGGGCGAGGTCGTCGGGCAGTCCGATGCGCAGAACGCTCCATTGCTCGCCGGGCCGGACCTCGAGGACGAGGCCGACTCCGTCGACGTGCCCCTGCACGATGTGTCCGCCCAGGCGAGCGCCCACCGGCATGGCCTTCTCGATGTTGACCCGGGTGCCCACGCTCGCCCCGCCGAGGGCCGCGACGTCGAGTGTCTGCTTCATGACGTCGGCGTCGAAGGTATCGGGCGTCGAACCCACGACGGTCAGGCAGACGCCCGAGACCGCGATGGACTCGCCATGAACGGCGTCGGACGCGGCGCGCGGAGCGCGCACCGTCAGGCGCCATCCGTCGCCGGCGGGCGCGATCGCCGTGATCTCGCCGATCTCCTCGATGATTCCCGTGAACATCAGGCGACTCCTTCTTCGGTGCGTGGTTCCGTGGGCGATCCCGTGGGCGCGGGGGTGGAGGGGTCCGCGTCGGGCGCGGGATGCGCGACGGCCAGCAGGTCGTTGCCCAGCGGCACCCACTCGTCGATCGTCAGCCGGTGCGCGCCGCCGATCGACGCGACGCCGATGTCGGTGAGGGCGAGCCGATCACCGCCCAGCAGTACCGGGGCGAGGTAGACGAGCACGCGGTCGGCGAGGCCCGCGGCCACGAAGGCGCTGGCCAGGGTGGGGCCACCCTCGACGAACACGCTCTGGATCCCGCGCTCATGGAGGTCAGCGAGGACAGCGGACAGATCGTGCGTGTCGTGGAAGATCGGCGGGTGCGGATGGCGGCGGATCGCGGCGTCGTCGGGTGTGGGGCGCGCGCCGATCACGACGGGGACGGGCTGGTGCGCGTACAGCGTCTCGCCGTCGCGTGCCGTGAGCGAGGGATCGTCGGCGCGCACGGTGCCCGTGCCGACGACGATCGCGTCGGCGAGAGAGCGGCGGCGGTGCACGTCGGCGCGGGCGACAGGGCCGGTGATCCACTGGCTGGTGCCGTCGGATGCCGCGGCCCGGCCATCGAGCGACTGCGCCCACTTCACGGTGACGTGCGGGCGCCCGAGATGCTGGGCCGTGAGCCATCCGTCGATGATCGCGTGAGCGGTCTCGGCCTGCTCGCCGGAGTCGACGCTCACTCCCGCCGCCCGCAGCCGCTCGGCTCCGCCGCCGGAGACCTCGCCGGGATCGTCGAGGGCGTAGACGACACGGGCGACGCCCGCCTCGATGAGGGCGAGCGCGCACGGCCCGGTGCGGCCCGTGTGGTTGCAGGGTTCGAGAGTGACCACCGCGGTCGCGCCTCGGGCTGCACCCGGTGCGAGCTTCGAGAGCGCGTCGACCTCGGCGTGCGGGGTGCCCGCACCCTGATGCCAGCCCTCGGAGAGCACGCTGCCGTCGGGGGAGAGGATGACCGCGCCCACCTGCGGGTTCACACCGCGGGGGCCGAGCGCCGCGAGGTCGAGCGCTCGGGTCATCGCCCGGCGTTCCGTCTCGTTCACTGCCATCCGTCGTCCTCTCTGAGGCTCCGGGGATTCCCTCGAGGGGAGAGGCAGACAGAACGTGCGCGCAGCGGCGCACCGTGCTGCCTCCCTTCCGGACTAGCGAGGCTGGGCCTCGCACCACCGTCGGTCCCGGAATTCCACCGGATCGGCATCTCGGAGAACCGAGACGCTCGCGGACTGTCACCGCCGGTTCGGATTCTCACCGACCCCGGAGCACGTTGTTGCTCTGAGTGTACAAGGCGCGTCCTGGTGCATTTCATTCCGCGTCGGCGTGCTACTTGTCATTCCGCGTCGGCGTGCTACTTGAGCAGTCGAGACAGCCGACGATCCGCGAGCGGCTTGCCGCCGGTCTGGCAGGTCGGGCAGTACTCGAGCGAACGGTCGGCGAAGAAGACGCTGCGCACCGTGTCGCCGCAGACGGGGCAGGCCTCACCCCGGCGGGCATGCACCTGCATCCCTCGCCGCTTGGCGTCTTTGAGGTCGGCCGGCGGCTTGCCCGACGCCTCGGCGATCGCCTCGGTGAGGGTGGACTGCATGGCGGTGAAGAGCCGATCGACCTCTTCGCCGCCCAGCGTGGCGGCGATCGCATACGGCGACATCCGAGCGGCGTGCAGGATCTCGTCGGAGTACGCATTGCCGATCCCCGCGATCACGCCCTGGTCGCGCAGCAGACCCTTGATCTGGGTCCGACGACCGTCGAGCAGCCCACCGAACGCCTCCCGGGTGAAGCCCTGCGACAGAGGATCCGGTCCGAGGCGGGCGATGCCGGGCACCTGCTCGGGATCGCGCACCACATATACGGCGAGGGACTTCTTGGTCCCCGCCTCCGTGAGATCGAAACCGCTCTCGTCGTCGAGCGCCACCCGCACCGCGATCGGCGACTTGCCCGGCTTGATCGGCGTCGTGGGCAGCGTCTCATACCAGCGAAGCCACCCGGCCTTCGCGAGATGGAACACGAGATGCAGGTCGGTGCCGCAGGAGAGCACGATGAACTTGCCCCGTCGCGAGACACCGGTGATCTTCGCGCCGTGCAGCGCGGTGTTCGGCGGGTCGTAGGTCTTGAGGGCGGCGATCGCGCCCACGCTCGTGCGGATGATGGTGCGCCCCACCGCTCGCTCCTCGAGGAACGAGGTCAGGCCCTGGACTTCCGGCATCTCAGGCATGCGCCCATCCTGCCACCCACCGCCGACACCCGGCCAGGGCAGGCGGATGCTAGAGGGTCGGCCACTCCACCGGGGTGCGGTCGTCGGTCGCGAGGAGGCCGCCGAACCAGCCGTCGTCCCGGCCGCGATCACTGGTGAGAGCGCTCCTCCCCAGGCCCTCGTAGCGGAAGCCGAGGGCTCGCGCCGAGCGGGCCGAGGCGATGTTGCCGGCGACGGCGCGCCACCCGATCCTGGCGAGGCCGAGATCCTCGAATCCCCAGTCGATGACGGCGCGGGCGGCCTCGACCAGAAAGCCGTGGCCCCGCGCCGGGGCCGCGACCCAGTAGCCGAGCTCGGCGTCCCCGCCGGTGTGGTGCTCGTGGATGTGGTGCAGCCCGATCGAGGCGACCAACTCGCCGTCGCGGTACGCGCACCAGATGGTCTGACTGCCGTCCGCCCACCATTCCCCGATCAGGCGGACATATCCTTCGCCGTGCTCCCGCGTGTACGGGCTCGGCACGGTCGTCCAGCGGGGGATCTCGGGGTCCTGGCACGCTGTCGTGATCGCCGCGACATCGGACGCGTCCGGCGTGCGCAGGACGAGACGCTCCGTGGTGAGGATGACCGGTTCCATCCGTGCATCCTACGAGGGAGGGGGGAGAGCCCGAGCTGCGGACCCCGTGTCGGTGGCCGCGGCTAGGCTTATCCGGTGACTGTGCCGGGGATTCTGCGCGCCTTGGAAGAGGCCTCTCTTTTTCGTGACGCCCTGACGTGGGCCCAGACCGACGCCGATCTCGGCCTGGTCGACGGGCTCGATGCGCCGACGCTCGCGGGGCTGCTCGACAAGCGGCGTGCCGCGGGGCATCCGGCCGCGCTGCTCACCGTCGTGCCGACCGGGAGGCGGGCTGAGAGCCTCGCCGCGGCACTCGCCGCGTACATCCCCGATGCCGAGGTGCTCACCTTCCCGGCGTGGGAGACGCTGCCGCACGAGCGGCTCAGCCCCAGCCCCGACACCGTCGGTCAGCGTCTGCAGACCCTGCGACGCATCGCCGACTGGTCGGGGGACCACCCGCTGATCGTCGTGGCGTCGGTGCGCGCGGCGCTGCAGCCGATCGCCGGGAACCTCGGCGAGATCCCTCCGCTCGACCTCAGGGCGGGCGGACGCGGTCACGAGCTCGAGCGCGTCGTCGAGCAGCTGGTCGAACGCGCCTACTCGCGCGTCGACATGGTCTCGCGACGCGGCGAGTTCGCCGTGCGCGGAGGCATCCTTGACGTCTTCCCCGCGATTTCCGAGCACCCGTTCCGCATCGAGTTCTTCGGCGACGAGATCGATCAGATCCGAGCGTTCTCCGTCGCCGACCAGCGTTCCCTCCCTGGGGCGATCGAGGCCGTCGACCTCCCGCCGAGCCGCGAGCTGCTGCTGACCCCCGACGTGCGCGATCGCGCCCGCGCGCTGATCGCCGGGTTCCCCGCGATCGCCGGCATGCTCGAGAAGATGTCCGAGGGCATCCCCGTCGAGGGGATGGAGTCGCTGCTGCCCGCCGTCTCGGGGCCGCTCAAGTCGCTTGCCGAATATCTGCCCGAGGGCAGCGCGACGGCCGTCGTCGACCCCGAGCGCTCCAGCGCCAGGGCGATCACGCTCGGTGAGACCAACCGCGAGTTCCTCGACGCGGCGTGGAGCGCGGCCACCTCCGGCGCCTCGGCGCCCATCGACCTCGGCGCCGGGGACTTCCTCACCATCGCGCGGCTGCGCGAGGTCGTCCGCGACCGCGGTGGCGTGTGGTGGCGTCTGAGCCCGTTCGCGATGGGCGGCGAAGACGCCGAGACGATCGACGCGACGGTGATCCCCTCGTTCCACGGCAATGTCGACGGCGCGATCTCGTTCGTCGACGCCAAGGTCGCGGAGGGCTGGCGTGTCGTCGTCATCGCGACAGGGACGGGTCTGGTCGATCGTGCGCGTGACGTGCTGTCCGACCGCGGCGTCGCGGCCCGCGTCGTGACGGAGCTGATCGCGGCCCCCGATGGCGGCGTCGCGACCCTCGTCTGCGGATCCGTCGAGGCCGGCTTCCAGATCGCCGAGGCGAAGCTCGCCGTCCTCACCGACAACGAGTTCTACGGACGCACGATCGGCGGCGACCAGCGCGTCGTCAAGAAGCTCGCGTCGCGGCGCAAGAACGTCGTCGACCCGCTGCAGCTCACGCAGGGCGACTACGTCGTCCACAACACGCACGGCATCGGCCGTTTCGTCGAGATGACCCAGCGCGAGGTCTCCACCGGGGGACGCAACGCGACCAAGTCGGTGCGCGACTACCTCGTGCTGGAGTACGCCCCCTCGAAGCGCGGCTACCCGGGCGACAAGCTCTTCGTGCCGACCGATCAGCTCGACTCGCTCTCGAAGTACGTGGGCGGCGAGGGGCCGACACTGTCCAAGATGGGCGGCAGCGACTGGTCGCAGGCCAAGGGCAAGGCCCGCAAGGCGGTGCGCGACATCGCCGTCGAGCTGGTCAAGCTCTACTCGGCCCGCATGAGTGCGAAGGGGCACGCGTTCGGCCCGGACACCCCCTGGCAGCGCGAGCTCGAAGAGGCGTTCCCGTTCGCCGAGACCCCGGATCAGCTGCAGACGATCGATGAGATCAAGGCCGATATGGAGCGCCCGATCCCGATGGACCGCCTGCTCTCCGGCGACGTCGGCTTCGGCAAGACCGAGGTCGCGGTACGAGCGGCGTTCAAGGCGATCCAGGACGGCAAGCAGGTCGCGATGCTCGTGCCGACGACGCTCCTGGTGAAGCAGCACCTCGAGACGTTCACCGAGCGCTTCGCAGGGTTCCCGGTGAAGGTGCGTCCGCTGTCGCGGTTCCAGACCGACAAGGAGGCGCGGCTGACCCTCGACGGCCTGCTCGACGGCACGGTCGACATGGTGATCGGCACGCACCGCATCCTCACCGACCAGGTCATGTTCAAGGACCTCGGGCTGATGATCATCGACGAGGAGCAGCGTTTCGGCGTCGAGCACAAGGACACGCTCAAGAAGATGAAGACGAACGTCGACATCCTCGCCATGAGCGCGACCCCCATCCCGCGCACGCTCGAGATGGCGGTGACCGGCATCCGCGAGATGTCGACGCTCGCGACGCCACCGGAGGACCGGCATCCGATCCTCTCGTTCGTCGGGCCCCGCAGCGACAAGCAGATCACCGCGGCGATCCGTCGCGAGATCCTCCGCGAGGGGCAGGTGTTCTTCGTGCACAACCGCGTGCAGTCGATCCAGCGCGTCGCCGCGCAGCTCGCCGAGCTCGTGCCGGAGGCGCGCATCGCGGTCGCTCACGGTCAGATGGGCGAGCACGCGCTCGAGCAGGTCGTCGACGACTACTACGAGCGCAAGTTCGACGTGCTGGTCTCGACGACGATCATCGAGACCGGTCTCGACATCTCGAACGCGAACACCATCATCATCGACCGCGCCGACAAGTACGGCCTGAGCCAGCTGCACCAGCTGCGCGGACGCGTCGGTCGCGGTCGTGAGCGGGCCTACGCCTACTTCCTGTACGACGAGATGAAGCCGCTCAGCGAGACCGCCGCGGATCGTCTGCAGACCATCGCGGTGAACAACGATCTCGGCTCCGGCATGCAGGTGGCGCTCAAGGACCTCGAGCTGCGCGGAGCGGGAAATCTGCTCGGCGGCGAGCAGGCCGGTCACATCGCCGGGGTCGGCTTCGACCTCTACCTGCGCATGATCGGCGAGGCCGTCGCGACCTTCCGCGGCGAGGACGTCGAGTCGGGTCAGGAGCTGCGGCTCGAGCTCCCTCTGGATGCGCGCATCCCCGAGTACTACATCGACAGCGAGCGGCTGCGCCTCGAGGCATATCAGAAGCTGTCGGCGGCGTCGGCGGCCACCGCGAAGGACGACGCCATCGACCTCGTGATCGACGAGCTCACCGACCGATACGGCACCCCGCCCGCCGAGGTCGAGGGACTCATCGCGGTCGCCCGACTGCGCCGGCGAGCCGCGCGCGCGGGACTCGCCGACGTCGTGGTGATGGGGTCGAACCTGCGCATCGCCCCGGCCCGGCTCGAGGATTCGATCCAGATGCGTCTGCGGCGCCTGTACCCCAAGGCCAAGCTGGTCTCGGGCGGCGAAGCGCTGGTCGTGCCGATGCCCACCGTGCCCGCCGCGGTCGGCGTCGGACTCGAGCCGCTGCAGGATGCCGAGCTCCTCGACTGGGTCGGGCAGCTGTTCACGGCGATCTTCCCCGAGCCCGCCCCCGAGCCCGCCCCGGAGCCCGTCCGGGTCTCGTGAGGGGCGGACGAGGCCCTCGTGAGGGCCGAGGCGTCAGAGCGAGAAGCCGCCGTCCGACGTGAGCACCTGTCCGACGATCCACGAGCCCGCATCGGTGCAGAGCCACCCGATCAGCTGCGCGGGGTCGTCGGGGCGCCCGACCCGGCCGAACGGGGTGCCCGCGATCCAGTCGGCGACCCCGGTCAGGTCGCGGTCGGTGGTGTCCTCGTCGAGGTACCCGGTGTTCACCGGACCGGGGTTGACGGTGTTCAGGACGATCCCGACGTCGAGCAGCTCGGCGGCCGTCGACCGGGTGATCCCCGCGAGGGCGGCCTTGCTGGTCGCATAGGCGATCTCTCCGCGCATCGCGCCGTGTCCCTGGCCCGAGGTCATCCAGATCACGTGCCCGGTGGGGTTCGCGAACGGGCCGAGCGCGTCGATCCGGTCGCCGGGGCGGGCATCGGCCGTCGCCGGGCGGCCCAGCTCGGTCCGCTTCCGCCGCGCGAAACCCGCCGTCAGCAGCAGGCTGGCGCGGGCGTTGGCCTGCCAGTGCGCATCGAGGTGCTCGGCCGTCATGTCGAAGATCGAGCCGTCGCCGCCGCTGCGCGCCTGATTGCAGACGACGATGTCGAGCCGACCGGTCAGACCGCAGGCCGCGTCCAGGAGCGACTCGACGGCGTCGGCGTCGCGCAGGTCGGCATGCAGGTCGCTCATCACCGCACCGGGCGCGAGGGACTCTCGGATGCCGTCGCGCACCGCATCCAGATCGTCGCCGCCCCAGGGGTGATCGAGGTCGTGCGGGCGGTAGTGGTGCAGGAAGACGCTGGCGCCGAGGGCTGTGAGAGTGCGAGCGGTCGCGAATCCGATGCCGCGACGGCGCGAGACGCCGGTGACGAGCGCCGTGCGTCCGGCGAGGGGAAGAGGGTGTGCGTGCATGGGCGTGCCTTTCGATCGTGGTGCCGGGGCGCGCGTGGATGCGGCCCGACGGCAGGGGGAGGATCGAGTCACCGGCATTGCATGGGCGTCAGTGTAGCAGCAGCGATCCCGGGCACCTCCTGCCGCGGCCTTCTCGCGGTGCACGCCGTCGCACTACGCTGGCGTCATGTTGTACGAGCACCTCGGGGCTCGGCCCCGGATCCATGACTCCGCCGTCATCGCTCCCACCGCCGTGATCTCCGGCGACGTCACGATCGGCCCGGGATGCCAGGTGCTGCACGGCGCCGTGATCACCGCCGAGGGCGGTCCGATCACCATCGGGGCGCACGTCATCGTGATGGAGAACGCGCTGATCCGCGCCACCGCCGCGAACGCCGTGCACATCGGACCCCACACGCTGATCGGCACCCTGGCGAGCATCGCGGGCGCGACGGTCGGCGAGCAGGTCTTCTTCGCATCCGGAGCCCGCATCTTCAACGGCGCCCTCGTCGGCGACCGCTGCGAGGTGCGGGTGAATGCGATCGTGCATCGGCGCGCGGTGCTGCCCGCCGGAACCGTCGTGCCGATCGGGTGGGTCGCGGTCGGCGATCCGGTGCAGCTGCTCTCGCCCGACAAGGACGAGGCGATCTCGGCCGCCCAGCCCGAGCTCGACTTTCCCGGGCACGTGTTCGGCGTCGACCGGGACACCCCCGACCTCATGGTGCAGCTGACCGAGCGCTACGGCAGCTCGCTGGCGAGACATGCCGACGACGTGCGCCTCGACGACGATGTGCGCGATGCCGGCGACGTGCGCCTCGATGCCGACGGACGTGCGGCGGGCCTCGGGTGAGCGAGGAGACAGGGCTCGTCCGACCCGATGTCACCGCGGCCGACGCGACGCTGATCGCGCGGGAGTGCTACGGCGTCGACGCTGCGGCCACCGAGCTCGGCAGCAACCAGGACCGCAACTTCGTCCTCGTCGAACCCGACGGTGCACGCAGTGTGCTGCGCGTGGACAACCCCGTGTTCGGCGATGAGACGCGTGACGCCCAGCACGCGGCGCTCGACGCCTATCGGGCGGCCGGCGTCGCCGTCCCCGCGGTGCTCCCGGGCCTCGACGGCGCGCTGACTCAGCGCTGGCGCGGCTTCGCGGTGCGGCGGAGCGAGTTCGCCGACGGAGAGGCGCTCGTCGACGCGGGGTATCTCGCGCCTGTCGTGCTCGCCGAGTTCGGCACGCTCGCGGCGGCATCCGTCACCGCGCTCGCCGCCCTCGATCACCCGGGCCTCGACCGCGCGCAGATGTGGGACATGCGCGTCGCCGCGGAGCAGGTGCGACGGCTCGCGCCGTCGATCTCGGATGCCGCGCTCCGCACCGCGGTGGTCACGGCGGCCGAGGAGGCGACGGCGGCCCTGGAGCACGTCTCCGCCCGGCTGCCGGTGCAGCCGATCCACGGCGACCTCACCGACGACAACGTCACCGGGCGCCGCGGCGACGACTCGCGCCTGCATCCGCACGTCGTACTCGATCTGGGCGACCTCGGTCTCGGATGGCGGGTGGCCGAACTGGCGGTGTGCGTCTCCTCGATGCTGCACCACGAGCCCGAGCGACCGCTGCGCACGCTCGAGACGATCACCGCGTTCCATGCCGATGCCCCGCTCAGCGGCGACGAGGCCCTCGCGCTCTGGCCGCTCGTCGTGCTGCGGTCCGCGCTGCTCGTCGCCAGCGGATGGAGACAGCTCGAGATCGACGGCGACAACGACTATGCGCGCGAGCGTGTCGCGGGGGAGCAGGCGATCTTCGACGCGGCGACCTCTGTTCCCCTCGCCGAGGCGACGGAGATCGTGCGGGACGCGGTGGGGTTCGGAGCCCCCGGCCCCGATCTGCCCGCGTACCCGGCTCCCGAGCTGTCGATGCTGCTTCCCGACATCGACGGCCGGGTGGTCGTGGTCGACCCCGGGGTCGAGTCCGACGAGCTCGCGGCGGGCCGCTGGCAGGCCCCGGACGCGGAGGCGCAGCTGATCGACGACGCCCATGCCCGCGGTGCGCGCGTCGCGGTGATGCCCTACGGGGTGTACCGGCTCACGCGCACGGCGGTGGACAGCGCGGATGCCGCGGCGACCTGGCCGACCGAGACCGAGTTGCACGTCGCCCCCGGGCCCTCGGTGCGGCTGCTGGCCCCGGTCTCCGGCGACCTGCGCACGTCCGACGAGGCCGTCATCCTCGCCGTGGACGAGGACTGGGAGCTCGAGCTCCGCGGCGCTCACCTCGAGTCGTCGCGCACGGGCGGGGTCGAGGCCGGGGAGAGCATCGGTCGGCTCGCCGCCTCGTTCGAGAACAGGGTGATCACCGTGGGCGTGCGGCGGAGGGATGCTCCGCCGCAGGCGTCCGACCCCGCGGCGGCACGACGGGTCGCTCCGGAGCGTGTCGCGGCGTGGCGCCGGTTCACCGCCGACCCCGCCCCGCTGCTCGGACTGCCCTCGCACGCGCAGCGCGATGAGGCCGGCGATGAGCTGCGGCGACGCGAACGCATCTTCGCCGAGGCGCAGGAGCGCTACTACGAGCGGCCCCCGCAGATCGAGCGGGGGTGGCGTCACCACCTCGTCGACACCACCGGTCGCAGCCACATCGACATGGTGAACAACGTCGCGGGTCTCGGTCACGGCCATCCCGCGGTCGCCGATGCGGCCGCTCGCCAGCTGCGGCGGCTCGCGACGAACTCCCGATTCCTGTTCCGCGATCTTGCCGAGTACAGCGAGCGCCTCCTCGCGCTGATGCCGGAGGGAAGCGGCCTCGACACCGTGCTGCTGGTGAACAGCGGGTCGGAGGCGGTGGACCTCGGCATCCGGCTCGCGCAGGCGGCGTCCGGGCGCCGTACGGTCGTCGCGCTGCGCGAGGCCTATCACGGCTGGACGATGGCGACCGATGCCGTGACGACCAGCGCCTACGACAACCCGGATGCGCTGTCGACCCGGCCGGACTGGGTGCACGTCGCGGACGTGCCGAACCGCTTCCGCGGGACGTATCGCGGCGAGGACACCGCCGTTCGCTACCTCGCGGATCTCGCCGCAGACCTCGACCGCCTCTCCGCCGAGGGCCGGGACCCCGCGGCATTCCTCTGCGAGTCCGTGCTGGGCAACGCCGGCGGCGTCGTGCTGCCGGACGGGTACCTGCGCGGGGCCTACGACCTGATCCGCGACCGCGGCGGGCTCTGCATCGCCGATGAGGTGCAGGTGGGCTTCGGGCGCATGGGCACCAGCTTCTGGGGTTTCGAGCTGTCCGGCGTCGTCCCCGACATCGTGACGATCGCGAAGCCGATGGGCAACGGGTTCCCGATCGGCGGGGTGATCACGTCGAAGCGGATCGCCGATGCGCTGAGCGACCAGGGACAGTTCTTCTCATCCGGCGGTGGCAGCACGCTGAGCTGCCGGGTCGGCCTCGCCGTGCTCGACGCGATGGTGGAGGACGACCTCCAGCGCAACGCGCGCGAGGTCGGCTCCCGGCTCGCCGAGGCGCTGCGGGGGCTGGCGCACCGGCATCCGCTGGTCGGACCCGTGCACGGCATCGGCCTGTATCTCGGCGTCGAGCTCGTGCGCGACCGGGAGACCCTCGAGCCGGCCGCCGCCGAGGCCGCAGCGATCTGCGAGCGGATGCGCGAACTCGGCGTGATCGTCCTGACGACCTCCGAGCGGTCGAACGTGCTGAAGATCAAGCCTCCGCTGTGCCTGACCGCGGAGAGCGCAGACCATGTCGTCGCCATGCTCGACCGTGTGCTCAGCGAGGGATGGTGACCGCCGAGCGTCTTCGAATATCGCGCACAATCGTCATGTTAAATGCGCATTTCGAATCAGATCTCCTCTTCCGCTGAGGAAACTCCCGGGTCCATACTGATGCTCAACGTCGGACGACCCGAAGTCCGGCCTCTGCGCCGTCCCTGAAGGAGTACACATGGCCGCGAAGACCAAGCCGCTCGCGCAGGGCGGGGGAGCCCTCCGACGCAATCTCGGCCTGTGGGCCATCGTCGGACTCGGGCTGGGATACATGACACCCACCGTCGTGTTCGACACGTTCGGCATGGTGGCACGCGACACCCAGGACGTCGTCCCGGCGGCGTACCTGGTCGCTCTCGTCGTGATGGTGTTCACGGCCATCAGCTACGGCAAGATCGCCAGCGCGATCCCGAGCGCCGGATCGGCGTATACGTACGTGCGCGAATCGATCCACCCGAACCTCGGGTTCATGGTCGGCTGGACCTCTCTGATCGACTACGTGCTGCTGCCGATGGTGAACTGTCTCATCATCAAGAGCTACCTCGAGGCGATGTTCCCCGACGTCCCCGCCTGGATCTGGGTCGTGCTGTACTGCATCCTCGTCACCAGCATCATCTACATGACCATGCGCGGCACCTCGAACCTCAACATGATCCTGCTGGTCTTCTCGATCATCGTGATGATCGTCTTCGTCGTCCTCGTCGTCGCGCAGCTGATGCGGGGCGAGGGAGCGGCCACGATCCTCTCGGTCGGCGCGTTCCTGCACGACGACGTGACCATGGGAGCGGTGCTGATGGGCGCCACCATCGTCTGCTTCTCCTTCATCGGGTTCGACGCGGTGACGATGTACGCCGAGGAGGCGAAGGACCCGAAGATCATGCCCAAGGCGATCCTGCTGACGGTGATCATCGGCGGCGGCATCTTCCTCGTCGCCTCGTATGTCTCGCAGCTGCGCTTCCCGGACTGGAACGAGTTCGCCCCCGGTGGCGACATGCAGTTCGTCGAGGACTCGACGCTGCCGATCATCGGACAGCTCGTGGGCGGCAACGTGCTCATGGCGGTGCTGACGGCGGCGGGTTTCTGCGCGACCCTCGCCTCGGGGCTCGCCTCGCACGCCTCGGTATCGCGCATGCTGCTGGTGATGGGACGCAACAACGTGCTGCCGCAGAGAGTCTTCGGCTACATCAACCCCCGCACGCACACACCGACCTTCAACATCGTGCTGGTGGGGGCGATCTCGCTGCTGGCGATCCCCTTCACGCTCGAGCTGATCGCCGCCTGGATCAACTACGGCGCGCTGATCGCCTTCACGTTCGTGAACATCTCGGTGATCGCCTGGTTCGCGATCCGCAAGGGTCGTCGCAAGACCCCGGCCGACATCGTCAACTACATCGTGATGCCCGCGATCGGCATGCTGCTCACCGGTCTGCTGTGGGTCAATCTGCATCAGGACGCCCTGATCGGCGGACTGATCTGGACCGCCCTCGGGTTCATCTACCTGCTCGTGATCACGCGCGGCTTCCGCAGGAAGGTCGTCGCGTTCGATGAGAACCAGGCGGTCACCGGGTACAACAAGGTCGTGAAGGTGCCTGTCGACGAGCGCTGAGTGCCTGTCGACGAGCGCTGAGTGCCTGTCGACGAGCGCTGAGTGCCTGTCGACGAGCGCTGAGTCCGGTCCTCCTCCGACGCGTGTCGGAGGAGGACCGGCGCGGGATCAGATGACGCCCTGCGCGAGCATCGCCCCGGCGACGCGTTCGAAGCCGGCGATGTTCGCTCCTGCCACGTAGTCGCCGGCGACGTCGTGACGTTCGGCGGCATCGAACGCGGCGGCGTGGATGTCGGACATGATCTCGCGCAGCTTGTTCTCGCTGGCGTCGAAGCTCCAGCGCTGCCGGGAGGCGTTCTGGCTCATCTCGAGCGCGGAGGTCGCCACACCGCCCGCGTTCGCGGCCTTGCCGGGAGCGAAGAGCACCCCGGCGCTCTGGAAGGCGTCGATCGCCGCGGGCAGGCACGGCATGTTCGCGCCCTCGGAGACCGCGCGCACGCCGTTGCCGATCAGTGCGCGGGCGTGGTCGAGATCGAGCTCGTTCTGCGTCGCCGAGGGCACCGCGATGTCCACAGGCACCTCCCACACGCTGCCGCCCTCGACGAACCGGGCACCAGGGCGCCGGGCGGCGTACTCCACGATGCGCGCGCGTTCGACCTCCTTGATCTGGCGGAGCAGGTCGACGTCGATGCCCGCATCGTCGACGACGTAGCCGGAGGAGTCGGATGCCGTCACCGGCACGGCTCCCAGCTGCGCCGCCTTCTGGATCGCGTAGATCGCGACGTTGCCCGACCCGGAGACGCCGACGCGCTTGCCGTCGAGGGAGTCGCCGTGCACCCCCAGCATCTCCTGCGCGAAGAACACCGCGCCGTAGCCGGTGGCCTCGGTGCGCACCTCGGCGCCGCCCCAGCCCGTGCCCTTGCCGGTGAACATCCCCGACTCGTGACGGTTGGTGATCTTGCGGTACTGGCCGAACAGGTAGCCGATCTCGCGTCCGCCCACGCCGATGTCGCCCGCCGGCACGTCCGTGTGCTCGCCGAGGTGGCGGTAGAGCTCGTTCATGAACGACTGGCAGAAGCGCATGATCTCCGCGTCCGAGCGGCCGTGCGGGTCGAAGTCCGATCCGCCCTTGCCGCCGCCGATGCCCTGACCGGTCAGCGCGTTCTTGAAGATCTGCTCGAACCCGAGGAACTTGATGATCGACAGGTTCACGGACGGGTGGAATCGCAGTCCGCCCTTGTACGGGCCGAGCACCGAGGAGAACTGGATCCGGTATCCGCGGTTCACCTGCAGGCGACCGGAGTCGTCGACCCACGGCACCCGGAACAGGATCTGGCGCTCGGGCTCGACCAGCCGCTCGAGGATGCCGCCGTCGACGAACTGCGGGTTCCGAGCCAGCACCGGGGCGATGGAGCCGAGCACCTCGTGCACGGCCTGCCGGAACTCGGGCTCGTGCGGGCTGCGGGCGAGCACGGTGTCGAAGACGGGCTGCACGGAATCGGCGAGCGGGTGGAAGGCAGGGGAAGACGAAGAGGTCACGCGAAAGGTCTTTCTGACGGGGGAGGACGTACGTGCGATCGTGTCGCGTGAGAGGGGCGTCGGGCCGGGAGGTTCGCCGGATCGGGGGCCGTTTTCACTCTAGCGGGGACGCCGAGGAGCGCCGTCGACCACGCGTGCGCACCCGTGGTCGACGGCGCGACGGATGGATCACCCGGTGTTCTGGAGCCCGGCCGCGACGCCGCTGACGGAGAGGAGGAGTCGCTTCTGCTCGTCGCCCGCTCCCGATCCCGACGCGGCGTCGGGATCGCGCAGCGCCCGCAGAGCCCGCAGCTGCAGGAGCGACAGGGCGTCGACGTACGGCGTGCGCAGCTGCACGGCGCGCTGCAGGATCGGCTTGTTCTCGAGGAGTCCGACGCCACCGGTGAGCCGGACGACCCACTCGCGGGTCAGCGTCATCTCGTCGAGCACGAGCTGGGCGAGGTCGTCACGGTCGCCGAGCGCGAGATACTGACGGGCGATCCGCTCGTCGGTCTTCGCGAGGCTCATGGCCACGTTGTCGATCATCGTGTGCAGCAGCGGCCAGTCGCGGTAGGCCTCGGTGAGACGGGCCTCATCGCCGACGGCGGCGAGGGCGGTGCCGAGTCCGAACCAGCCGGCGAGGTTGATGCGCGCCTGCGTCCACGCGAACACCCAGGGGATGGCGCGCAGGTCTTCGAGCGACTCGACCGAGAGTCCGCGACGAGCGGGGCGCGACCCCAGCGCGAGCAGGCCGATCTCCTCCATCGGGGTGACCGTCGCGAACCAGGGCGCGAAGCCCTCGGCCTTCACGAGGGAGAAGAACCGCTCACGGGAGGAACGATCCATGACCGCGGCGATGTCCGCGAACCGCGCCGCGGCGTCGCTCGTGCGCTGCTCGACCGACGGCGAGGAGGCGAGCAGGGTCGCCGCGGCGACCTGGTCGATGTGGCGCATCGCGATCGCCGGCTCGCCGTAGCGCGCGAAGATGACCTCGCCCTGCTCCGTGAGCTTGAAGCGCCCGTCGACCGAGTGCGGCGGCTGCGCGAGGATCGCGGAATTCGCGGGTCCGCCGCCGCGTCCGAGGGCACCGCCACGGCCGTGGAACAGGGTCAGCTCGATGCCGGACTCCTGCGCCCACAGCGCGATCTTCGCCTGTGCCTCGTAGAGCGCGAGGTTGGCGGCGACCGGGCCGACGTCCTTCGAGGAGTCGGAGTACCCGAGCATGACCTCGAGACGATTGCCGGTGTCGGCCATCCGTGCCCGGAACTCCGGGAACGTCACGGCCTCGGCGAGGATGCCGGGCGCTGCCTGCAGGTCGGCGAAGGTCTCGAACAGCGGCACCACATCGAGCACGGGGCCGTCGTCGCCGAGGGCGTGCCGCGCGAGACGGTGCACGTTCGCGAGGTCGGAGGCCGCCTGCGTGAACGACACGACATAGCGGCCGGCGGCACGAAGACCGCGGTCGCGCTGGATGTCGGCGATCGCGCGGAAGACCTCGAGCACCTCCTCGGTCTGCGCGCTGATCGCCTCGCCGCCCTCGAGCTCGGCGAGAGCCTTCGCGTGCACCTGGGAGTGCTGACGGACCTCGAGCTCGGTGAGATGGAACCCGTAGGTCTCCACCTGCCAGATCAGATGCTGCACGCCGCCGAAGGCATGGCGCTTCGCTCCGGCATCCGCCAGCGACGACTGGACCGCCCGCAGGTCGGCCAGCAGCTCCTCGGGGCGGCCGTACCGGGACTCCTCGTTCCGTCGGGTCGCGGAGACCCGGTGCGCGAGAGCGAGCAGCACCCGGCGGTGCGGTTCGCCGGGGGAGCGTGCGCCGAGCTCCGACGCCACGCGCGGCTCGGCGTCGGCGAACGCGTCCCACAGCGACGAGACGGCCGCGCTGGGCGGGGTGTCCTCGGCATCGAGGGTGAGAGTACGGCCGATGCGCTCGAGCGCACGCTCGAGACCGCGGAGCACGTGGTCCGAGGCGATCTGCGACGCCTCGCGCGTCACCGACGCGGTGACGAACGGGTTGCCGTCGCGGTCGCCGCCGACCCAGGAGCCGATCCGCACGAACGCGGGCACGATCGGGGCGCTGGCGCCGGAGTCGTCTCCGCGCAGAGCATCGTCGATGCGGCGGTACACGTGGGGAACCGTCGTGAACAGCGTCTCGTCGAAGACGCCCATGACCGTGCGGACCTCGTCGGTCGGCGACGGCTTCTCGGCACGAAGCGGCGCGGTGCGCCACAGCGTGTCGATCTCCTCGAGCATGCGTCGGTGGGCGCGGCGCTGCTCCGCACCGTCGTCGCTGGCGGCATCGTGCTGCGTCAGCAGCTCCGACAGGCGGCGGATGCTCGACGACACGGCCCGGCGCCGCGCCTCGGTCGGGTGGGCGGTGAACACCGGGTGGAAGCGCAGACCCTCGAGGCGTCGACGCGCCTCGTCGTCGCCCACCTCGGTCTTCAGACGCGCATATGCCGACGCGACGGTGTCGGCGGCATCCTCACGACCGGGCTGTCCCGCCCGCTCGCGCAGGACGCGCACACGCTGGTGCTCCTCGGCGAGGTTCACGAGGTGGAAGTAGCACGTGAACGCCCTGGCGACCTCGTCGGCGCGGGTGATCGTGAACGACTCGGCGATCGCGGCGGCGCGATCGAACGCGTCGGAGGTCTCCTCGTCGTACGCCTGGATCGTCGCGAGTCGCAGACGTTCGACGTCCTCGAAGAGGTCGTCGCCGCCGGCCTCGCGCAGTACCTGGCCGAGGAGGCCGCCGAGCATCCTGACGTCGGAGCGCATCGCGTCGGGGATGCCACGGCCGGCTTCGAAGCGGCCGATGATGCGGATGGCCGAGGTGTCGGTGGGCTCGGGGAAGCTGTGTTCGGGGGTCACGCTTCGAGAGTAGCCCGGGTGGCGGGCCCGCTCGGAACTCATGACGGCGCGACGCGTTCGCAAGGCGTCCGTGACGCGTTCGCAAGGCGTCCGTGACGCGTTCGCAAGGCGTCCGCGAGACCGGGCGAACTACCATGGAGGGGACATGCGCATCTCCGTGAACCCCCTTCGTGGACAGCAGTTTCCCGCCGTGCTGCTGCTGCTCGCCGCGGGCCTCGGACTGCTGCTCGCGAACCTGCCCGCACACGACGCGCTCGCCGCGGTGCTGGACCTCCGCATCGCGGTGCCGGGGACCGCGCTGGACCTCTCGATCGAGCACTGGGTGTCCGACGGGCTCCTCGCGGTGTTCTTCCTCGTGGTCGCCATCGAGCTGCGTCACGAGCTGACGCACGGAGAGCTCGACTCGCCGCGCAAGGCCATGCAGCCGGCGATCGCCGCCGCGGGCGGGGTGCTGGTGCCGATCGCCGTGTACCTGCTCATCGCCGGCGGCTCGGCGACCGCGACCGGATGGCCGATCCCCACCGCTACCGACATCGCCTTCGCCCTCGGCGTGCTCGCGATGTTCGGCCGGGGTCTGCCCTCGACCGTGCGGGTGTTCCTGCTAGCGCTGGCGATCCTCGACGACATCATCGGCATCATCTTCATCGCCGTGCTCTTCGCGCACGACGTCCAGTGGCCGCTGCTCGTCCTCGCCGTGATCGCGGTGGCGGCGTTCTGGCTCCTCAGCCGCGCGCTGCACGCCACGGGGCACACGGCGATCGCCGTCGCGATGGTCGTGGTCGGAGTCGTGACGTGGGGACTCGTCGCCGCATCCGGCATCCATGCCACCATCGCGGGCGTGCTGCTGGGCCTCGTGATGTCGCCGGTGCCCGCCGCCCGCACCAGGCATGCCCTCGAACCCACGGTCAACGGGGTGATCCTGCCGGTCTTCGCCTTCGTCGCCGCGTTCGTGGTCATCCCCGACGTCGCACTCTCCGAGCTGTCGCCGGCGTTCTGGGGCATCGTGGTTGCCCTTCCCGTCGGCAAGATCGTCGGCATCACGCTGTTCGGCTGGGTCGCGATGCGCATTCGCCCCCGGGGCACCGCTCCCGCTCTGCCCTTCGGCGACATCCTGGCGGCCGGAGCCCTGGGCGGCATCGGGTTCACGGTCTCGCTGCTGCTCGCCAATCTCGCCTTCACGAGCGACGCGCGCGTCCGCGACCAGGCGATCCTCGGCGTGCTCGTCGGCTCGCTGCTCGCCCTGGTGCTGTCGGGGGCCATCGTGTCGCTGCGCGCCCGCTCGTACCGACGACCATCGCACAGAGGCGAGGAGTGACCGTGTCCGGAGAACGTGAATCGGCCCCGCATGAGGATCCGGATCCGCTGAGGGCGGCGGCGGACACCATGCGCGAGGTGCGTGAGCGCTGCGTGTGGTCGCAGCGGATCACCCACCGTGATCTCGTCCCGTATCTGATCGAGGAGTCGCACGAGGTCATCGACGCCGTCGAGAACGGCACGAAGGACGACCTGCGTGAGGAGCTCGGCGATCTGCTCTGGCAGGTGCTGTTCCACGCGGCGATCGCCGCGCAGGACCCGACCGACCCCTTCGACATCGACGATGTCGCCGCGACCCTGACCGAGAAGATGGTGCGGCGGCATCCGCACGTCTTCGCGGGTGAGACGGCGACCACGCCCGAGGAGGTGCTCGTGCACTGGAATGCCGCGAAGGCGGCCGAGAAACGCACGAGACGCAGCGTGCTCGACGGCATCCCGCGGGGGATGCCGGCTCTCGCCCTCGCCCAGAAGGTGGCAGGCAGAGCGGCGGGGGTCGGAGTGGACGTCGCGAGCGCAGGCGTCGCAGCGGCGGCGGAAGCGGGCGCAGCGCCGGCGGTCGCAGCGCCGGCGGGATCCGTGCCGACCACGGAGGCCGAGCTGGGTGATGCCCTGCTCGCGCTCGTCGCGGTCGCCCGGGCGGAGGGGTGGGATGCCGAGCGCGCCCTGCGCGAGCGGCTCCGGCGTGTGGAGGATGAGGTCCGCGAGGCCGAATCGCGCCCGTGACGCCACGGGCCACCCCGGCGACCTGGGAAGATGGAGGCGTGGCTACTGTGAACCCGCCGCGCGGCATGCGCGACATCCTCCCCGCCGACAAGGCCCGCCGTGAGCGCGTCCTCTCCGTCATCCGCGACCGCTACCGGTCGCACGGCTTCGACGAGATCGAGACGCCGGCGCTCGAGGAGTACTCGCGACTGCACGCCGGGATCGGCGGCGACAACGAGAAGCTCGCGTTCAACGTGCTGCGCCGCGGGCTCGACGCCGAGGCGATCAGGGAGGCGTCCGACGACCAGGGCGCACTCGCCGACCTCGGACTCCGCTACGACCTCACCGTGCCGCTCGCGCGCTTCTACGCGAGCAACCGAGGGCAGCTGCCCGGTGTCTTCCGTTCCATCCAGATCGGCCCGGTGTGGCGTGCGGAGCGCCCGCAGAAGGGTCGCTACCGCCAGTTCGTGCAGTGCGACATCGACATCATCGGCGACGAGTCCGCCCGGGCCGAGTCCGAGCTGATGGTGGCCTCGCTCGACGCGGTCGACGCGCTCGGGCTGGAGGGCGCGACCGTGCGCATCAACGACCGGCGGGCGCTGGACTGGATGCTGGACAGCTTCGGGTTCAGCGCCGAGGAGCGACCCGGCGTCCTCATCACGATCGACAAGCTCGACAAGATCGGACCCGACGGCGTCGCGACCGAGCTGCGGGAGAGGGGCGCGGCCGCGTCGGCGGTCGACGCGTTCGAGGAGTTCCTGCGCCGGCCGCAGACCATGGAGTACAACCCGTTCGGCGAACGACAGATCCGCAAGGCGCTGCCCGACGGTGCACCGGACGAGATCGTTGACCACCTCGTCGGGATCGGCGAGGCGGTCGCGGCGGGGCGCGGTGCCGACGACATCCCGCTCGTCTTCGATCCGTTCCTCGTGCGCGGCATGGGCTACTACACGGGCACCATCTTCGAGCTCGCCCACCCCTCGGTGCCGTACTCGCTGGGCGGCGGCGGTCGCTACGACGGCATGATCGGGCGGTTCCTCGGGCAGCAGGTCGCCGCCGTCGGCTTCTCGCTGGGCTTCGAGCGCCTGGTCGATCTGGTGACCGTCGGCGCAGACGCCGGCGAGCGTGCGGTCGTGCTCATCCATGACGCCGACGTGCCGGTGGCCGCGCTCGTCTCGCACAAGGCGGGGCTCGTCGCGTCCGGAGCGCGAGTGCGCCTGGAGCGACGGACGAAGAACGTCAAGGCGCTGCTCGAGCGCTCGTCCGCCGACGGGTACACGGAGTTCGCCACGGTGTCGGCCGGCACGGTGGCGCTGGAGCTCAAGCCCCTCTCCTGAGATCGGGACATCGGGGCCCGGACTCGTTCCGGGTTCCGAATGCAGGGCCGCGGCACGGATGTCGTTCACGCGGCGTTCACGCCCGTCGGGTCGAATCGGCGCATGAGAGGACATCGTCTCGTCACCGTGGTCGGGCTCGGCGTCGCGGCCGTCGGGGCGGCCGCCGGCATCCGAGTCGTACTCGCCCGTCAGGCGGCCATCGCGCGCCGCCGCATCGGCAAGCCGCTCGGCGAACGGTCGATCGATGCCGACCGCGTCTGGCGTCCCTCACTCGGCGGCGAGCCGATCGAACTGCTCGTGCTCGGCGACTCGCTCGCGGCGGGTCTCGGCGCCGAGCGCCGCAAGCAGACGCTCGGCGGGCGCCTGGCCAAGGGCATGGCTCGACGGATCGGATGGCCCGTGCACCTGCGCACGGGCGCGGTCGTCGGCTCGGAGTCGCCCGACCTGGCGGCCCAGCTCGCGGACCTGCCGGAGGACTACGCACCGCACGTCGCCGTGATCGTGGTGGGCGGCAACGACGTCACGCACCGGATCCCTGTCGCGGTCTCGACGCAGCACCTGCGCGACGCGGTCCTGCGTCTGCGTCGGCGCGGCACCGAGGTCGTCGTCGGCACCTGTCCTGATCTCGGTGCGCTGCGTCCGGTTCCGCAGCCGCTGCGCCGGCTGGTCTCCAGCATGTCGCGCAGACTGGCGGAGGCGCAGACCGAGACGGCTCTCGCCGCGGGGGCGCGCCCTGTCGATCTCCGTCGTGCCGTCGGTCCGATGTTCTTCGACGATCCGGACGCGATGTTCAGCATGGATCGCTTCCATCCGAGCCCGCTGGGCTACCGGCGCACGGCCGAGGCGCTCCTCCCGACCGCGTGCGATGCCGCGGAGGCCGCGCTCCGCTCGCGTCGTCGGACGGTGGGCTGAACCGCAGGCCTCGGCCGCCTCACACCCCGCGCCCTCCCACGCACCCCCGCTCTCCTGATCAGCGCGTCAGCCGCAGCCGGATCATCCTGGCGAGTACCCCGATCAGCACCACAGCCGTCCCGACGATCGAGGCCAGCACCGGCAGCGAGTTCACCAGCAGCAGGCAGCCGAGCGCCCCGACGACCTGCAGCGCGCGGGGATGACGGCGCGCGGAGCCCTGCTGACGGAAGGCCGCGGCGTTCGCGATCAGGTAGTACAGCAGGACGCCGAAGGAGGAGAACCCGATCGCGTCGCGGAGATCGGCGACGAGCACGATCGCGACCACGATGACGGCGATCAGGATCTCGGCTCGTCGGGGCACCTGCCGGCGTTCGTCGACCTTCGCGAGGAACGAGGGCAGATCCTTCTCCCGTGCCATCGCCAGCGTCGTACGCCCGATCCCGGTGAGGAGTGCGAGCAGCGCCCCCAGCGAGGCGGCCGCCGCCGTGATCCGGACGATCGGGGTGAGCGCGGCCCACCCCGTGGAGGAGAGGACGTCGGCGAGCGGTGCCGTGCTCATCGCCGCCCCGCCGCCGAGGGTGAGGAGCACCGTGACCGCGACCAGCAGGTACACGATGACGGCGCCGCCGAGAGCGAGCAGGATCGCCCGGGGAATCGTGCGCGCGGGATCGACGACCTCCTCGCCCAGGGTGGCGATCCTCGCGTACCCGGCGAAGGCGAAGAACAGCAGACCCGCACCCTGCAGCACCCCGTAGGCCGTGGCATCGGGCAGCGGAACGGGGGACGCCGCGGATGCCGTTCCGAGCCCGACCGCGACGACGACGGCCAGTCCCAGCAGCGAGCACACCACGAGGATGCGGGTGACGAGAGCCGTGCGCGTCACACCGAGGCAGTTGACGACCGCGAGCGCGACCACCGCGGCCACGGCGACCGGAACCCGCCAGCCGTCCGGTGCGGCGTACGCGGCGAAGGTCATGGCCATCGCCGCGCAGCTCGCGATCTTGCCGATCACGAAGCTCCATCCGGCGACGAAGCCCCACCACGGGCCGATCTCGGCACTCGCGTACGCGTAGGTTCCTCCGGCCACCGGATGCACGGCGGCGAGCTGCGCCGACGCGGTGGCGTTGCAGTAGGCCACGATCGCCGCGATCACGAGCGCGATGAGCAGGCCGCTGCCGGCGACTCCGACCGCCGGCGCCCAGACCGAGAAGACGCCGGCTCCGATCATCGAACCGAGTCCGAGGGCGGTGGCGTCGCCAAGAGTCAGGCGGCGGGCGAGGGGCATCCCGTCATCGTGTCACGTGCCGGTGAACGACGGATGTCCCGGTCCATCGACCACGGGGAGCGTGAGCCTGGCGGGTGTCGATCCGCCGACCTGCACCGTCTGGGTGCTGGGGACCAGCCGGGAGTGATCGCGCACCGGGTCGTCCGTCCCCGGGTTGCGCAGGTGCACCGGATGCGCACCGGAGGACACCTGCAGGCGCAGGCGCGATCCCGCGGCGAAGCGGTGGGCGATCGGGGCCAGATCGAGGCGCACCCTGCGGGGTCCGTCGGCGCTCGCCTCGGGCTGCAGCCGTCGATACCCGTCGGTGATCGTGCGCGAGGTGCCTCTGGCGTCGACCTCGCACAGCCGCACGAAGACGTCGGCCCGAGGGTTCGTCGACGTGAACGACATCTCGAACCCGGGTGCGCCCATCACGACCAGATCGGCGCGGAGGGCATCGCCCGTGAACACGAGCACGTCGTCGCGGCGTTCGCGGGCGCGCTGATCGCGTCGTCCGGCACGGAACGGATTCAGGGTCCGCCCGCCCGCCGCCGGAGTGGGATCGGCAGGGTCGTAACGGTACGAGAGAGCGGATGCGGTCGCCGAATCCCGGCTCGGAGCCAGCCTGTTCGCGGCGGTCGGATCCAGCGTCAGGGGAGAGGAGGGCGGCGGCCAGCTGTCGAGGTCGCGCCACCCGGCACCGCCCGTGACCTCGACGCGCACGCCGCTCGGCCGCGCGTCGGCGAACGCCTCCAAAACCTCTCGCACGCCGATGTCGGTGATCTCGGTCGCCCCGTGCACCCAGTCCCCGACGATCAGACGCACCGCGCGTCCGGCATCCTGCAGTGCCGCGTGGTCGGCGAGCTGGCCGACGAGGAAAAGGTCCTGCCAGCCGGCCATCAGCGTCACGGGCGGGATGGTCTCGATGTCCGAGGCGAAGTGCAGCGGATGCCACCACGGGTCTCCGGCATCGCTGTGCGCGACCCAGTCGCGGAAGAAGCCGGGGTCCGCGCCGCGCGCCACCCGCACGGCCTCGGTCGGAGGCACCGCTCGTGCGCCGCGATCGAGCGCGGGCGCCGCGAGCAGCAGTGCCCGCAGGCGGGCGGGCAGCGACCTCTCCTGGATGTCGAGCGCGTACGCCCAGGTGAGCGGGGTGTCGATCGAGAATCCACCGCCGGGATAGAGGATCGCGTCATCGAACCGGCGGGCCGAGATCGCGATCCCCATCGCGTCCGGTCGCTCGTCGCCGTCGCAGTACGCCCACTGCGTCACCCCGAAATAGCTCCCGCCCCAGGAGTGCACGCGGCCCGTGGCCCAGTGCTGTCGGCGCAGCCAGCGCATCGCGGACTGGCCGTCGGCGACCTCGTGGTGCAGCGGGTCGAAGGCGCCTCCCGAGCCGAACGTGCCCCGGCAGCTCTGCACCACGACGTGGTGTCCGCGTTCGGCGAGGAACCGCGCGACACCGGCGATCCCGTCGCGCCCGTACGGTGTGCGGATCAGCACGGTGTGGCCGCCCGCGCCCTCGGCGTGCCAGTGATCGGTGAGCAGGGAGACGCCGTCGGCCGCCTCGACCGGGATGCCCGAGGTGCGGCGCACCGTCGGATGCGTCACAGGCGGCATCCCGTCGACCCTGCTCAGGCGCCGGTGCTCGCGCCGAGCGGTGAGGGTCAGCCGCGGGGAGCCGCTCATCGCACGCCCTTCACCCGCGTGACGGAGAACGCCGCGATCAGCGCCATGACCACCGCGCCCATGTAGAGGGCGGCGAAGTTCTCGCCGGTGGGAGAGCCGATGCGGGTCGCGAAGTAACCGAACACGGGCACGAGGATACCGGGAAGCAGGTACGCGAGCGCCACGATGCCGAGATCCTTGCCCGCGTCCTCGATCGAGGGCAGGCACTCGGTCATGAGAGCGACGTCGGCGGCGATGTAGGCGCCCTGGCCCGCACCGACGATCGCGATGCCCACCAGGAACCATACGATGTCGCCGAACGACACGGCGAGCACGAGACCCGCGGCGCTGGCCAGGGAGCCGATCACGACCGACGGCTTGCGGCGTTTCGTGCGATCCGAGATCACCCCGAAGACGAACGCCATCACGAGGTTCATGAGTGTGAAGGCCGCGGTGGCCTGCGTCTGCACGGCGGCGATCGCCGCGGGGTCGTCGATCGCGAAGCGACCGGAGATCGTCAGATAGAGGTAGCTGGTGACCGACACGATCGACGCCGTCATGAAGAACCGGCACATCCACGCCCACGCGAAGTCGGGGTACCGGCGCGGGCTCAGCCAGAACGTGGCGAGCACCCCGTGCCAGTCCAGAGGGGCGGCGGGCGCGGTGCGCCGGATGTCCTTGAGCGCGAAGAACAGCAGGAGCGCGAGGAGCGCCGACAGTCCGCCGGGGATCAGGAACATCCCCGCCTGCCCTGTCGCCGCGACGACGCCCGAGAGCGAGACCCCGCCGAGGATCCCCAGTGCGGTGGCGGCGCCCGTCACCGCCGACATGATCGCACGGATGCTGCGTCTGATCTGATCGGCGAACAGCGTGTGGACCGTCATCGAGATCGCTCCCCAGCCCACCAGGACGAGCACCGTGCCGGTGCCGAGCAGCAGCAGCGACGGCGCGGTCGCCTGGATCCCGTAGCCGATCAGCGCGATGACGGCTCCGGAGAGGATCCAGGGACGACGGATGCCGAGGCGGGACATCGACCGGTCGCTGACCCGGCCGAAGATCGGTGTCGTGACGAGGACGGCGGCGCCTCCGAGAGTGAGGACGATGCTGAGATCGCCGGTGGCCTGATCGGGGTTCCACTCCTTGAGGAGCTGCGGGATCGCGACGCTCGCCACACCCTGGGCGATGCCCGAGCCGAACCAGGCGAGGACGAACGCGACCCAGAACCAGCGACTCTGGCGCTCGCCGGGGATCGCGTCCGACGCGAGCGGAGGTGCGGACGAGGAGGAGGGGAGTACGGGCTCGACGGCGTGGGCGGACATCATCGTCTCCAGGTCGGGGTCGGGGTCGGGGTCAGTATCGGTGTCGGGGTGCGTGTCTCGATCGTGGCGAGGGTCTCGGTGTGGGACCGCGGAGGCGCGCCGTCCGGGAGTGCCACCGCGGCGTCGTATGCGCACGCCACCTCGTGGGCGAACACGTCGCGCCACACGCGCGCGCCGTGCCAGCGGGCGGTGAGCCCGGGGGATCCGTGCACGTGGCCCGCCCCGATGCGCAGCACCACGGGCACGCCGCCGGCCTGCAGCGTGCGCGTGTAGGCGATGGCGCCGTCGCGCAGCGGGTCGTGCTCCGCCGCGAGGATCAGGGCGGGAGCGAGGTGCCGATGGTCCGCGGCGTCCAGGGGCGAGGCCTCCGCGAGGGGAGCCCCGGCGCGGTAGATCTCGACGATCCCCTCTGCGTCCTCCATCCCCGACGCGCGGCGGTACCGGCCCATCGACTCTCCCAGCGGTCGCAGAGCGGTCGGGGGCACCTCGAGCGCCTGATGGCGCAGCGGCCTCCCCTCGTCGCGTTCCCGCAGTGCGGCGGAGGCGGCGATCGTGGCTCCCGCCGAGTTCCCTCCGATGCCGAGACGGTGGGGGTCGATGCCCCACTCCTCGGCATGGGCACGCAGATCGGCCAGCGCCGCGACCGCATCCAGGACGGGAGCGGGGAACGGATGCTCGGGAGCGAGCCGGTACTCGAGCGAGATGAGCTGCACGCCGGAGCGGAGCGCGCGGTCGGCGCATATCCGCTCGTTGAGCACCTCGTCGATCGTGCCTTCGGTCCATCCGCCGCCGTGCAGCCACAGCATCGTCGGCTGCGGGCCGGCGGCTGCGGTCGACCGGAAGCGCCGCGCGCGCAGCGGACCGTCTGCGCCCGCGACCATCAGGTCGTCGACCCGCACGCCGTCGGGGGCGGGATCGGTGAACTCGACCGCGAGGATGTCGCTGACCTCTCTGGCCGCGCGACGGCGGGCGGGGGAGCCGGCGGGACCCGCGTCGGGCAGTGCGGCCGTGAGCTCGACGGTGCGGCGCAGCCAGGCGAGCACCGGCTCGTCGAGCGGGGGGAGGTCGTCGCCGAGATCGATCATCGTGCGCTCTCCTCGCGTCGCGCATCCACCGAGTGCAGGGTGCGCAGTTCGGAGATCAGCAGACGGTGCGCGGCATCCGCTGCGGGGACGAGACCGGTGCATCCCAGCGATCCGTGCGTCTGGCCGATGAAACGCACAGCGGCGACCGCGACACCCGCATCCGACAGCGCACGGGCGTACGCCTCGCCGTCGCCGCGCAGCGGATCGAGCTCCGAGGTGAGGATGAGGGCCGGAGGGAGGTCCTCGTGGGAGGCCGCGAGGAGCGGAGAGGCGTAGGGGAGGCGTGCGGTGTCCGCATCGTCGCCGAGGTACTGCCGCACCAGCTGTCGCCCCGCCGTGCGGACGATCACGCCGGGCATCGAGGCGGCGATCCCGTCCATGTCGGCGTGCCCGATGGTCAGATCCAGCGCCGGGTTCTCCAGGATCTGCAGGGCGATCGGATGGTTCTCCCTGTCACGGTTCATCAGCGTCACCGCCGCGGCGAGGTCGCCACCCGACGAGGCGCCCCCGACCGCGATCCGCCAGGGCGAGCCGCCGAGCTCGGTCGCGTGCGCGCGCACCCACTCGAACGCCGACCAGCACTGCTCGGGCTGGGTCGGATAGCGCTGCTCGGGGGCGTGGGCGTAGTCGACCGCGACGAGCACGATCCCCGCGTCGTGTGCGCGCTGTCGGAACCGGGCGTCCCAGCTCACCCAGTCGATTCCGGCGATCGTGAATCCGCCGCCGTAGAAGTACACGAGGATCGGCAGGTCGGCACCGCGGGCGGTCGGGTCGGCGTCCGGCCAGTACACGCGCACCCGCACGTCGGGGTGCCCGTCGACCGGCACGAGCTCGTCGCGCGTCGCGGTGTCGAGGGGGACGATGCCCAGTGCGGCGCTCACGCGCGTGTCGTTCTCGCTCGCCACTCGTCGGCGGCCGGCTGGGTCCTTCGGCTCGGGAGAGAGCAGCGGTGCGATCCGGCTCTCGTACGTCGCCACCGCGCTGTCGAGCGACGGGCGGCGGAATCGGCGACTCCTCGGTCTGGGCATCTGCATCTCCTTCGCCTCTTCTTCGACGGCTGCGCACTAGTCTGTGCAATCGAAGAACTTCGATGAAGCGGGGAATCGGACATGCGAGCGCGACCGGGCAGAGTGACCATCTACGACGTCGCGGAGCGCGCGGGAGTGAGCATCTCCACCGTCTCGCTCGCGGTCAGCGCACCGCACCGGGTGCGGCAGGAGACCAGGGAGCGCATCGTCGCCGCGGCCACCGAGCTGGGCTATCGCATGACCGAGGGGCGGCGGGTGGGCGCGGCGCGGATCGCGGTGGCCGCGCCCTTCACGACCTACCCGTCGTACCTGCGCAGGCTCTCCGGCATGCTGCGCCGCGCCAGGGACGCCGCCGTCGACATCATCCCCTACGACCTGGATTCCGCGGCCGCCGCCGAGGAGCCGCTGCTGGATGTGCTTCCCACCCGCGCCGACGCCGCGGGCCTCGTCGTGATGGGGGTGCCTCTGGGCGGGGCCGCACGCCGCGCGAGCCGTGCGGCCCGCATCCCGGTCGTCTACGTCGACGTCGTGCCCTCGCGAGCGGATGCCGGGGGACCGGTGATCCTCGTCGACGACCGTGACGGCGGCGCCCAGATCGGCCGGCACCTGGCGCATCTCGGTCACCGACGGGTGCTGTTCGTCCACGAGCCGCAGCGCTCGCCGTCGTACGTGTCTGCGGGGATGCTGCGTGTCGAAGGGCTCGTGGACCACGTCGAGGTCGTGTCTATCGCGCTCGACGGGCCGGGTGCGGTCGGCGCCGACGTCCCGCGGGAAGCCGCCCGCCGGGGCGCGACCGCGATCGTCGCCAACCATGATCAGTATGCGGCGGCGGTGCTCGCCGAGCTCCGCTCCTCGCCTCCGGTCGCGCCCCTCGCGGTGGTCGGATACGACGACGGGGAGCTCGCCGCAGGGCTCGACCTGACCACCGTGCGCCAGCCGTTCGAGGAGAGCGGGCGGGCGGCCCTGGAGCGTGTCCTCGCCCTGGTCTCGGGCACGGAGGTCTCGCACGAGACGGTGCTTCTGGCTCCGACCCTGATCGAACGTGGCTCGACGCGAGGAAAGTTGTTATAGTTCTCCTATAACTAATAGAAATTGAGGCGCCGATGCTGATCCGAATCGATGCCGACAGCTCTCGGCCGCTCTTCGATCAGGTCGCGGCGTCCGTCCGAGCCGATGTCCTGACCGGACGACTCGGCCCCGGCGACCGGCTGCCGGCAGCGCGCGAGCTGGCTGAGGCGCTCGAGATCAACCTGCACACGGTGCTCCGTGCGTACCAGCAGCTCAGAGACGAAGGTCTGATCGACCTGCGCCGCGGCAGGGGAGCGGTGGTCTCGGCGTCCGCAGCGCCGCTCGCCGACCTCTCACAGGACATCACCGCTCTCGTCGCTCGTGCCGCCGCGCTCGGTGTCTCTCCCGCAACCCTGGCCGCCCTCATCAAGGAGACCGACGCATGACCCCTGAGATCCGCAGAGCCCGCACCGCCTTCTGGTGGGTGGGGGTGATCGTCCCGCTCGCCCTGATCGCGCTCGCGAGCATCGTCGTGCTCTCCTGGCTGCCCGATGTCCCCGATCCGGCGGCGACCCACTGGGGGCTCGACGGGGTCGACGGCTACGGACCGAGCTGGACCCCTCTCGCCCTGCTGATCGGGCTCGGCGGTGGGACGGTGCTGCTGTTCGCGCTCATCGCACTGCTCTCCCACCGGCTCCCCCAGCAGGGTGCTGCGGCACCGATCGCGCAGCCGCAGTGGTCCGCGACCGCGCGGCTGCTCGGGGCGATGAGCCTCGGCACGGCGGGCCTGATGGCGGTGCTCGCCATCGTCACCACCGCTGCGCAGCGCGGCCTCGCCGACGCCGCCGATGCCGCCGACATCACCCCGTGGATCCCGGTTCTCCTCGTCGTGATGATCGGGCTCGCCGCGGCCGGCTGGTTCCTGCAGCCGGCGGTGTCGCGGTCGCCCGAGTCCTCGGGCGACGCGGCGACCCCGCTGCCGCTGGCCGATCACGAGCGCGCGGTGTGGATGAAGACGGTGACGGTCGCGAGAGTCGGCCAGGTCGTTCTCGGCACCGCCGTCTTCCTCATGATCGCGATGAGCGTGCTCCTGTTCGCTCAGGACGTCGTCGCGGCGTGGATCGTCGCCGCGGTCGCGCTGATCGTCGCGGTCCTCGTGTCGACGAGCCTCACCTTCCGCGTCCGCGCGAGCGCCGCGGGGCTCCGAGTGCGTTCCGTCATGGGGTGGCCGCGGATCGACATCCCGTCCGCGGAGATCGCGAGCGTTCGCGCCGTGCGGGTCGACCCGTTCGCCGAGTTCGGGGGATGGGGGTATCGCTTCGGCATGGACGGGCGCCGCGGAGTGGTGCTCCGCACGGGGGACGCTCTCGAAGTCGCCCGCACGAACGGCCGCGTGTTCGTCGTCACGGTCGACGACGCGGCCACGGCGGCATCCGTCCTCGCTGCCTCCGCCGACCCCCGATGACATCGTCCGTGTCCGTCCCGATCAGAGGAGACCACTCATGACCCGCCTCCGTGTCACCGCCATCGCCGTGTTCACCGCCCTCGCCTGCGGCCTCGCCTGGCTCGTCGCCCTGCCACTGTGGTCGGGCGACGGACTCGCCGAGCCGCTCGCCGGCATCATCCTGCCCGTGATGATGTTCACCCCCGCGATCGCCGCGCTCGTGGTGACCGTGACGATGCGCGTCCCCGCGCGCGGCGAGAGGCTGCGATTCCTCGGGATGTGGCCGCTGCGTCCGGCGAAGCGCGTGATCTGGCTGATGGTGCTGGGATGGCTCGCGCCCCCGTTGCTCGTCGCGCTCGGCGTCCTCGTCGCCGCCGCGCTCGGATTCGTCCGCCTCGACCTGACGTTCGCCGCGTTCTCGGCCACCATCGCCGGAGCTCTTCCCGAGGGCACCCCGATGCCTCCCATCGGGCTGCTCGTGATCTCGCAGATCGTGATGATCCCTTTCGCCGCGCTGATCAACAGCGTGCTGGCTTTCGGCGAGGAGCTGGGCTGGAGGGGGTGGCTCGTGCCGGCGCTGCGCCCGCTCGGCACCTGGCCCACGCTGCTCCTCAGCGGGGCGATCTGGGGACTGTGGCACAGCCCGATCATCCTGCTCGGCTACAACTTCGGCCGCACCGATGTCACGGGCGTCCTCTTCATGGTCGGCGGCTGCGTCGCCTGGGGAATCCTGTTCGGATGGCTGCGCCTGCGCTCCGCGTCGATCTGGCCCGCCGTCCTGGCGCACGGATCGCTCAACGCGGCGGCCGGGCTCGTGCTGCTCGTCGCCGCATCGCAGCCCGATCTCGCCCTCGCGGGGCCGCTGGGCGTCGCGGGGTGGATCGTGGCCGCCGTCGTCATCGGGATCCTCGCCCTCACCGGGCAGTTCCGCCAGCAGCCGGAGTTGGCGGATGCGCCGGGACGCCTGCTCTCCACCCCGCGCGCGTCGGGGGAGCCGCAGCACTCGTCCACCCCTTGACGCCTCGTGCGCCGCGAGGGTTTGCTGAGGGGATGGACGCCACCGCCGATGCCTGGTCGAAGACCGACTCCTATCTCGCCGATCTGCTCGTCGGGGATGATCCGCATCTCGAGGCGGCTCTGACGGCGCAGCGCGCGGCCGGACTGCCCGAGATCGAGGTGGCACCCGTCTCGGGCAAGCTGCTCCACCTGATCGCGCGCATCAGCGGGGCGCGGCGGGTGCTCGAGATCGGCACCCTCGGCGGGTACTCGACGATCTGGCTGGCACGCGCGGTCGGCGCGGAGGGCCGTGTCGTGACGATCGAAGCAGAGGCCGGCAATGCGGCCGTCGCGCGGGGGAGTCTCGACGCGGCCGGCGTCGGCGACCGGGTCGACATCCGGATCGGGCGCGGCGCGGATGTGCTCCCGACTCTCGTCGGCGGATTCGATCTCGTCTTCATCGACGCCGACAAGGAGTCGAACACCGTCTACCTCGACTGGGCGGCGCGCCTGGGGCATCCCGGCACCGTCGTGATCCTCGACAACATCGGGCGCGAGGGCGAGATCATCCGTGACGACACGACTGACCCGAAGGTGATCGGCACCAGGGACGGACTGCGGATGCTGGGCGAGGACCCCCGTTTCGACGCCACCGCCCTGCAGACCGTCGGGGTCAAGGGATGGGACGGCTTCGCGCTCGCCGTCGTGGTGTCGCCCTCCGACGCGGACCCCGGCGCCGACCCGGCGGCGGGCTAGACTGGCCGAGGATCGACGACGCTCCACACAACGTTTTCTCTGAGCAAGGAGCACATCAGTGGCACTGATCGAGGCTGTAGGCGCACGCGAGATTCTCGACTCGCGCGGGAACCCGACCGTCGAGGTGGAGGTGCTTCTGGATGACGGTGTCGTCCAGCGCGCGGCCGTCCCGTCGGGGGCATCCACCGGCGCATTCGAGGCGTACGAACTGCGTGACGGCGACAAGAGCCGGTACGGCGGGAAGGGCGTCCTCAAGGCCGTCGATGCCATCATCGACGAGCTGGGCCCGGCCCTCGAGGGTGTCGAGGCGAGCGAGCAGCGCATCGTCGACGAGATCCTGATCGACACCGACGGCACCGAGAACAAGCAGCGCACCGGCGCCAACGCGATCCTCGGCGTCAGCCTGGCCGTCGCCAAGGCCGCGGCCGACTCGGCCGACCTGCCGCTGTTCCGCTACCTCGGCGGACCCAACGCGCACGTCCTGCCCGTCCCGCTGTTCAACGTCATCAACGGCGGCGAGCACGCCGACAACGGCATCGACATGCAGGAGTTCTTCCTCGCGCCGATCGGCGCCGAGACCTACTCCGAGGCGCTCCGCTGGGGCGTCGAGACCTACCACGTGCTGCGCGGCGAGCTGAAGGCCGCCGGCTACGCGACCGGACTCGGCGACGAGGGCGGCTTCGCCCCCGACCTGCCCAGCAACCGCGAGGGTCTCGACTTCCTCGTCAAGGCGATCGAGAAGGCCGGCTTCACGCCGGGCACCGACATCGCGCTGGGCCTCGACGTCGCCGCCACCGAGTTCTTCTCGGACGGCGTCTACCGTCTCGACAACAAGGACTGGAGCGGCCCCGAGCTGATCGAGTACTACCGGGGCCTCGTCGCAGACTTCCCGATCGTGACGATCGAGGATGCTCTGGCCGAAGACGACTGGGACAACTGGAAGCTGCTCACCGATGCTCTCGGCTCGCAGGTCCAGCTCGTCGGCGACGACCTGTTCGTCACCAACCCGACGCGTCTCGCCGACGGCATCAAGCGCGGCGTCGCCAACTCGCTGCTCGTCAAGGTGAACCAGATCGGAACGCTCACCGAGACGTTCGACGCGGTCAGCCTCGCGCAGCGCTCCGGCTACACCGCGATGCTCTCGCACCGCTCCGGTGAGACCGAGGACACCACGATCGCCGACCTCGTCGTCGCCACGAACGCGGGTCAGATCAAGGCGGGTGCGCCTGCTCGCAGCGAGCGCGTCGCGAAGTACAATCAGCTTCTGCGCATCGAAGAGGAGCTGGGCGACGCGGCGGTCTTCGCCGGCCGTTCGGCGTTCCCCCGCTACCAGGGCTGAACGCAGCACAGACAGAAGCACGCCGCCTGCGCGGCATCGACGGAGGAGGAGCCGTGGCACGACGACCGGCTCCTCCTTCGGCGTCTCCGGGGTCGTCCCGAGCCGGGGCGGCGAAGACCTCCGCGCCCCGCGCGACCCGGTCCGGATCGCCGCGCGGGTCGGCCGCACGCGACACGATGGCGCGCAGCGTCGACGTGCGGGAGTGGGCCTCCGGCATCCGCCTGTCCGCGTTCTCGGTCATCATGCTCTCGCTCGTCGTGCTGGGAGCATGGGTGCTGGTGCCGACGCTGGGGACGTTCATCGATCAGCGTCAGAAGATCGCCGCGCTCGAGCAGTCCATCCAGGTCTCCGAGGATCAGATCACCGCTCTGCAGAAGGAGCGCGACCGCTGGAACGACCCGGCGTACATCACCACCCAGGCGCGCGAGCGCCTCTACTACGTCAAGCCGGGTGAGGTCGTCTATCTGATCGACGACGATCTCGACCCCGCCGCGTTGCCGCAGGAGCAGGGTCCCGTCAGCGACACCCTCGAAGAGACGCCGTCGGACTGGATGCCGCAGCTGCTGCGCACGCTCACCTCCGCCGGCCTGAGCGACACGGCGGCGGTCACCCGCTGATCCCGGCCGCCCGTCGTCGGGCAGGCGGCGCGTCCGGCACGGCTCCGAGCGAGCTCCCTGGCGTCTCCCGTACGCTGGTCGGGTGACCACGCCGCCTTTCCCCACGCCCACCGCCGCCGAGCTCGCCGTGGTCTCGGCCCAGCTCGGCAGGACCGCCCGCGGCGTGGTGGGCATCGCCGCGCGCTGCGTGTGCGGCAACCCGACGGTCGTCGCGACGACGCCTCGGCTGCCGGACGGCTCGCCCTTCCCCACGTTCTACTACCTGACGCATCCGGCGGCGACGGCGGCGATGTCGACGCTCGAGGCGACGCAGGTCATGCCCGAGCTCGCCGCCCTGCTCGCGGATGACGAGGATGTCGCGGCCGCCTACCTGGAGGCGCACCGGTCGTACCTGCGCGACCGGAACGGTTTCGGCGAGGTCGACGAGATCTCCGGCATCTCGGCCGGTGGCATGCCCACGCGTGTCAAATGCCTGCATGCTCTGGCCGGACACGCCCTCGCGGCGGGTCCCGGCGTGAACCCGATCGGTGACGCGGCGCTCGAACGCTCCAGCTGGTCACCCGATCGGTGCCGGTGCGACGAGCCCGGCGCCGCCCTGCGCGGCGCCGAGGCATCATCCGCATGACGGCGCGTCGGATGCTGCGCAGCGGCGTCGTGCTCGCGACGATCGTGGCATCCGTCCTCCTCCTCGGTGCGGCGGCCACCCCGCCTCCGGTGCCGGACGACCCCGCCGATCCGGTGCGCGCGTCCGAGTACTGGCTCGACGGCGCCCGCATCCGTGACGCGTGGCAGACCACTCGCGGCGACGGCGTGACGATCGCGGTCATCGACACCGGGATCGGCAAGGTCCCGGGGGTGTTCGACGGCGCGGTCACCGACGGTACCGACGTGTCGGGCACCGGCTCGCCGGACGGCCGCACCCCCGTCGGCGCGATCGACGGCAATCACGGTTCGTGGGTCGCCTCGCTCGCGGCAGGGCGCGGTGCCGCCGACGGCAAGGGGATGATCGGCGTCGCCCCCGAGGCCGATCTGCTGTCGATCTCGGTCGGCTTCGGTGCGGCCGCGGCGGTGCCCTTCACCGAGCAGGTCGCCAAGGCGATGCGCTGGGCGGTCGACAACGGCGCCGACATCATCAACCTCTCCTTCACCACCAACACGCTCGACTGGGACAAGAGCTGGGACGACGCGTTCCTCTACGCCTTCGAGCACGATGTGGTGGTGGTCGTCGCGGCCGGCAACCGGGGGAGCGGCACCGACATCATCGGCGCCCCGGCCACGATCCCGGGCGTGCTCACCGTCGGCGGAGTCGATCAGACCGGGACCGCCAGCCTCGAGGCGTCGACCCAGGGCATCACGATCGGCATCGCCGCTCCGAGCGAAGGGCTGCTCGGCGTCTCGGCCGACGGCACGGTGGTCTCGTGGCGGGGCACCAGCGGCGCGGCTCCGATCGTGGCGGGGATCGCGGCGCTGATCCGGTCGGCGCACCCCGATCTCGATGCGGCCAACGTGATCAACAGGATCATAAAGACGGCCATCCCCGTCGAGGGGATGTCGAAGACTCCGGATCCCCTGTACGGCTACGGTCTCATCGACGCGGAGGCGGCCCTGAACGCCGATCTGCCGTCGGTCGCCGAGAATCCCATGGGCGACCTCGCCGAGTGGGTCCGTCTGTATCGTCGGGCCGAGACCGTTCCTCAGCCGGTGCCCACCGCGACGCCGGTGACGGTGCCGCCGCTGCCCGATGCCGATGCGCCGACAGAGGCGGGTTCACCGCTGCTTCCCAGCGCTGAATCGCTGCGCTACGGTACCCTGCCGCTCATCGCGCTCACAGTCCCTGGTATCCTGATAGCGCTTGGCGTCACCGCAGCTGCCCGGCGTATCCGCTCGGCGCGCATTCGCACGCCACATTCCTGACTCCCGAGGAGTTGTCCCCCTGTGCCTCAGAACAGCACTGTGCCCAAGATTCTGATCGTCGGTGGAGGCTACGCCGGCTTCTATACGGCGTGGAAGCTGGAGAAGCACCTTCGCAAGGGCGAAGCAGACGTCACCATGGTCGACCCGCTGCCGTACATGACGTACCAGCCCTTCCTTCCCGAGGTGGCCGCCGGCTCGATCGAGGCCCGCCACTCGGTGGTCGCCCACCGTCGCCACCTGAAGCGCACGAACGTGCTCACCGCCAAGGTGACGAACATCAACCACGCCGACAAGGTCGCCACGATCACCCCTCCGCTGGGTGAGCCGTACGAGTTCGCGTACGACCAGATCGTCGTCACGGCGGGTGCCGTCTCCCGTACGTTCCCGATCCCGGGAATCGCCGACAACGCGATCGGGCTGAAGACCATCGAAGAGGCTGTCGCCATCCGCGACCGCGTCATGTCGAACTTCGACAAGGCGTCCTCGCTGCCCGCCGGCCCCGAGCGCGACCGTCTGCTGACCGTCGTGGTCGTCGGCGGTGGCTTCGCCGGCATCGAGGTGTTCGCCGAGCTGCGCTCGCTCGCCTCGTCGCTGGTGAGCAAGTACCCGCAGCTGCGCTTCGAGGACACGCACTTCCACCTGATCGAGGCGATGGGGCGCATCATGCCCGAGGTCTCGCTGCAGACGAGCGAGTGGGTGCTCAAGGACCTCGCGAAGCGCGGCGCCAACGTGCACCTCGACACCCAGCTCACCAGTGCCGTCGACGGCAACGTCGAGCTCTCCACCGGTGAGGTCATCCCGACCGATGTCATCGTCTGGACCGCCGGTGTCATGGCGAACCCGACCGTCGTCCGCGGCGGCGACCTGCCGGTCGAGGAGCGTGGTCGCATCCAGACCCGCGCCGACCTCCGCGTGGGCACCCCCGAGGCGTTCGTCCCCGGAGCCTGGGCCGCCGGTGACGTGTCGGCCGTCCCCGACCTCTCGGGTGGTGGCGTCGGCGGCTTCTGCGTCCCCAACGCCCAGCACGCCGTGCGTCAGGCGAAGCTGCTCGCGAAGAACATCGTCGCCGTGCTGCGCGGTGAGGACCCCAAGGAGTACTTCCACAAGAACCTCGGTGCCGTCGCGGGTCTCGGCCTCTACAACGGTGTCTTCCAGTCGGGCAAGATCGCGCTCAAGGGCTTCGTCGCCTGGGTCGCGCACCGTGGCTACCACGGCCTCGCGATGCCCACGTGGGAGCGCAAGTTCCGCGTGGTCTGGGGCTGGTGGAACAACCTGTGGCTCGGCCGCGACCTCGTGAACCTCGAGACCGTGCAGAACCCCCGGTACGTCTTCGAGGAGTTCGCGGCACGCCCGCGCCCCGCGGCCGACGCCCCCGCCGCTCCTGCGGCGAAGGCCGCCGAGCCGAAGACCGCCGAGAAGGCTCCTGCAGCGAAGGCCCCCGCCGCGAAGAAGGCCGCAGCGAAGAAGGCTCCGGCCGAGAAGGCTCCGGCCGAGAAGGCTCCGGCTCCTGCCACGACCGACCCGGCCGAGCACGCCGAGGCGACCGAGAAGGCCGCCGCCAAGTAATCGATCCGTCTGCACGAACGGCCCCGCGCGACTCCGCGCCGGGGCCGTTCGTCGTCTCCCGCCCGGTGGTGCATTCGCACACGATTCATAGGTGACCCCGCTACCGTCGACATCAGCAAGGGGAGTACTCCCGTCTGCGGTGGAGTCGTCATTACGGGCATGAAGTCGTGCCCCGGCCCACCGGCCCCTCGGGGTGGAGGAGACCTGGCGTCCGTATCCACGGACGGCCATGGCATCCCCTCATCGCCTTCACCGCGTCGAGACTCCGTGGCTGTCCCCTCGCCACCGAAGGAACCACGACCATGGCAAAGTTCTCCCGTCTGATCGGTCTCGCCGCGAAAGCGATCGAGTCGCACGTCTCCTCCGACCGGGGAGGTCAGGCCGCGCCGGGGTCTCCGGCCCGGCCGTCCGCCCATCCGGCTGCCCAGGGGTATGCGCCTCCGGCCGCCCAGGGGTATGCGCCTCCGGCCGCCCAGGGGTACGCGCCTCCGGCACCGCGAGGCTACGCAGCTCCGGCACCGCGCGGCGCGCGCGGGTCCTCGTCGGTGTCGGACGCCGATCGTGCGGCGATCGCCCGCTACGACTATCTCCTGCAGACCGCCGATCCGCACCGCATCGAGCAGATGCATCGCGAGGCATTCGATCGCCTCACACCGGCGCAGCGCACGCAGGTGCAGGAGCGCATGCAGGCCGAGCTCGCCCCGGGCGAGCGCCCGTCCTCGGCATCGTCCCACGACCTCGCCAGAGCCGCAGGGCGCACCGAGGCGGCGGCTCCGGGGCGGATGCGGTCGCTGCTCTCCCGAGTGCGCGGCGGCGCCGGCGGCGGGGCAGGCCGGGTCGGCGGCATGGCGGTCGGCGGCGCGGCGGTCGGCGTCCTCGGAGCCGTCGCCGGGGGAGCGGTGCTGAGCTCGGTGGCCGGCCCGCTGCTCGAGCAGGCCGCGGGCCTCGGTGTCGACTTCGACGCGCTGGCGCAGGGGCTCGACGTCGAATCACTCATGCAGGGCGTCGACCTGGAGGGGCTCGCCGGCGGAGTGGACGTCGAAGGGATCGGCGGCGCGGCCGAGGGGCTGCTCGGATCCGCGGGGGAGACGGTCTCGGGCCTCGGCGAGACCGCGAGCGGGTGGGGCGAGCGTCTGGGAGACCTCGGCATCCCCGGCATCCGCGACCTCTTCGGCCGATGAGCTGCGCACCGAACGCTCAGGGTCGCCGCATCGGCCTCGCCTAGCATGGGCGCACAGCCACAGACAGAGACGAGCCCGCCATGAGCCCCGCCACTGCCATCGCGAACACCGCCGACCACGGCTTCACCGGTCTGACCGGGTTCGCGGCCGACATCCTCACCGCCCTGGGAGACGTCGGTGTCGGCGTCCTCGTCTTCATCGAGGTGCTGATCCCCCCGATACCGAGCGAGGTCATCCTGCCGTTCGCCGGCTACCTCAGCCAGAGCGGGGACCTCCACCTCGGGTGGCTGATCTTCTGGAGCACGCTCGCGTCATGGATCGGCGCCCTGCTGCTGTACGCCCTGGGCAGGGCCATCGGGATGGAGCGCGCGGTGCGCCTGCTCGCCGCCACGCGCCTGGTCAGCAGGACCGACCTCGAGCGCGGTGCCCACTGGTTCGCGCGCAGCGGCGGGTGGACCGTCATGGTCGGGCGGATGGTGCCGGGCGTGCGCTCGCTCATCTCGATCCCCGCGGGGGCGTCGCGCATGGGCCTGGTCAGGTTCAGCGCCTACACGATCATCGGCAGCGGGGCGTGGAACGCGATGCTCATCGGTGTGGGAGCGGCGCTGGGGACCCAGCACGAGAGGCTGGAGCACTATCTCGGCTACCTCGACTACGCCGTCTACACGGCCATCGCGGTGGCGCTGCTCGTGCTGGTGATCCGGAGGGTGCGCGAGGCGCGCACCCCGCGATCGCGGTCCGCGAGGGCGGATGCCGCCGCCATCGACGGCATGGCGGACTGACGGGGCGGATGCCGGGGGTGCCCCCGCTGGGACTCGAACCCAGACTGAAGCGATTTTAAGTCGCCTGCCTCTGCCATTGGGCTACGGGGGCGTGACCCTGGTCAGCCTATCGGGGAGGAGAGGCGTGCCCCGCGCCGAAACCCGGTGCCGTGAGGGGTGAATCCCGGTCCCGCACGCCGTATGGTGGGGGAGTGCTCGACCTCACCGCCGAACTGAGCCCGATCGAGGCTCGACACCCCGTCGCCCCCGAGTGGGACGATCCCGCGCGCTACTGGCCGAGGCTGTCCGCCGCGACAGGACACCTGCCCGCGCCGGTCGCGGTGATCGATCGCGAGGCGCTGCGTTTCAACGCGATGGATCTGCTCGCGCGTTCGGGGGGCCTTCCCATCCGTGTCGCCTCGAAGTCCGTGCGCGTGCGCGCGGTGCTGGACGCCGTCCTCGCCCTGCCCGGCTACCACGGCATCCTCGCCTTCACGCTCGCCGAGGCGCTCTGGCTCGCCGCCGATCACGACGACATCATGCTCGGCTATCCGACGGTCGACCGCGCCGGGCTCGCTCAGCTCTTCGCCGACGAGGATGCCGCGCGCCGGATCACCCTCATGGTCGACGACCCCGCCCACCTCGACGTCATCGACAGCGTGGCGGCGCCCGGTTCGCGGCCCGAGATCAGAGTGGCGATCGACGTCGATGCGTCCTGGCGGTCCGCGCTGCTGGGGCACATCGGGGTGCGGCGCTCGGCGCTGTTCACGGCGGGCGAGGTCGCGGCCTTCGCGCGGCGCGTGGTCGCCCGGCCCGGATTCCGTCTCGTCGGTCTGCAGATGTACGACGCGCAGATCGCCGGCCAGGGCGACGACGCGGGGCCCGACGCGCCGCTGATCCGCCTGGTGCAGGCGCGCTCACGGACGGAACTGCGCGAGCGCCGCGCGGCGATCGTCGCGGCGGTGGCCGAGGTCGCCGCGCTGGAGCTCCTCAACGGCGGCGGCACGGGCTCGCTCGAGTTCTCCGGCAGCGACGAGTCGCTGACCGAGGCGAGCGCCGGCAGTGGCCTGCTCGGCGGTCATCTCTTCGACGGCTACCGGTCGTTCCGTCCCGCTCCGGCATCCGCCTTCGCCTTCGACGTCGTCAGGCGTCCCGCCGCGGACATCGCGACGGTCCTGGGCGGGGGATGGATCGCGTCCGGTCCGGCTGTCGCGTCGCGGCAGCCGCTGCCCGTGTGGCCGCAGGGTCTGCGCACCCTCCCGCGTGAAGCGGCCGGCGAAGTGCAGACGCCGCTGCAGGGGCGCGCCGCCGAACGTCTCGGCGTGGGCGACCGGGTGTGGTTCCGGCACGCGAAGAGCGGCGAGCCCGCCGAGCGCACCGACCGGTACCACCTCGTGTCGGGCGACGAGGTCATCGACGAACTGCCCACGTACCGCGGCGAGGGAAAGGCGTTCCTGTGACGCGGATCGGCGGCACCTGGCAGAACTGGGGGCGGTCGGTGCAGGTCAGGCCGTTGCGCGTGGAGCGTCCTCGGACGCCCGAGGGCGTGCAGCGCGCGGTGGTCGCGGCGGCCGCACGCGGCCTCTCGATCAAGGCGGTCGGCGCCGGTCACAGCTTCACCGGCATCGCCGTGGCGCCGGGGGTGCTGCTCGAACTCGACGACATGCAGGGGCTGGTGTCGGCTGATGCCGCAAGCGGTCGCGTCACCCTGCTCGCCGGCACCCGGCTGCACCGCATCCCCACCCTCCTCGCGCCGTTCGGGCTGGCGATGGAGAACCTCGGCGACATCGACCGACAGTCGATCTCGGGAGCGATCTCGACCGGCACGCACGGCACCGGAGCGCGCTTCGGCGGCCTCGCGGCCCAGGTCGTCGGCGTCTCCCTCGTGACGGCGGCCGGTGAGTTCCTGCGCATCGACGAGCATCAGAACGCGGAGCTGCTGCCCGCTGTCGCCCTGGGTCTCGGGGCGCTCGGGATCATCGTCGAGGTGACGCTGCAGTGCGTGCCCGCGTTCGTCCTCGACGCGGTCGACGAGCCGGTGCCGCTGGACGAGGTGCTCGACACGGTGTCGGAGCGCGTCGCGGCCTCCGATCATTTCGAGTTCTACTGGTTCCCGCACACCGACGTGGCACTCACGAAGAGGCAGACGCGTCTCCCCGAGTCGACGAGGCGCCGGCCGCTCCCGCCGGTGGGACGCTGGATCGACGAGACGCTGCTGTCGAACGGCGTCTACCGCGCCGTGTGTGCGGCCGGACAGTTCGCCCCTGCCGTCACCGCACCCTTCAACCGTCTCGCGGTGACCCTCACGGGTGACCGTCGCTACACCGACCTGTCGCACCGCGTGCTCACGCAGAGTCGCACGGTGCGGTTCCGCGAGATGGAGTACGCGCTGCCCGCCGAGAACACCGTCGCGGCCTTCCGCGCCGTGCGAGCCCTGATCGACGAGCGCGGATGGCGGATCGAGTTCCCGATCGAGGTGCGCTTCGCGGCCGAGGACGACCGCTGGCTGTCCACCGCGTACGGCAGGGCGAGCGGATACATCGCCGTGCATCGGTACTGGCGGGTGGATCCCACCGAGTACTTCGAGGCGGTGGAGCAGATCATGCTCGATCACGGGGGCCGGCCGCACTGGGGCAAGCTCCACACGCTGACGGCCGACGGGCTTCGGGAGCGCTATCCGCGCTTCGACGACTTCACCGCGCTGCGCGACCGTCTCGATCCCGACCGCAGGTTCACCAACCGCTACCTCGATCGCGTGCTGGGCGCGTGACGGCGCTCCACGGAGTCGACGACGGCGCCGCACCCAGTCGACGCGCAGACTGCGCCGATAAGATGAGAAAAACACGAGGAAGGGTGGGCTTCTGATGGAATGGCTCGTGCCGGTACTGATCGTCGTCGGTGTGATTCTTCTCATCGGAATCTACCTGTGGGCGACGTACAACTCGCTCGTGCAGCTCAACGTCCGCGTGGACGAAGCCTGGAGCGGGATCACCGTGCAGCTCAAGCGCCGGGCCGACCTGATACCCAACCTCATCGAGACGGTCAAGGGCTACGCGTCGCATGAGAAGGCGGTCTTCGAGAACGTCACGAGGGCGCGAGCCGAGACGCTGTCGGCATCCGGGCCCGGCGAAGCCGGGATCGCAGAAGGACACCTCCAGCAGGCTCTGCGCAGCCTCTTCGCGGTCGCCGAGGCGTACCCGCAGCTGCAGGCCAGCCAGAACTTCCTCCAGGTGCAGCAGGCACTCGTCGACACCGAAGACAAGATCCAGGCCGCGCGTCGCTTCTACAACGGCGGGGTCCGCGAGCTGAACACGAAGATCAAGGTCTTCCCCAACAATCTCTTCGCCCGGGGACTGGGCTTCACCGAGCGCGAGTTCTTCGAGGTGGCCGACAGCGGAGCCATCTCCGAGCCGCCGCGCGTGCAGTTCTGACGCGACGGTCGACCTCGGTCACCAGACGTCGAGTGCGACGTTCGTGCCGTCGCGTGTGACGTCGCCGCGCACGGTCCACGAGTCGGTGCGGTAGGTCTCGGTCCTCGCCGATCCGTTCTGCCCCGTGCCGGTGACCGTGACCACGAGAACGCCGTCCTCGGCGACGAATCCCTCCTCGGTCAGCTCTAGCGTGGGCAGCCGGTCGATCCGCATGCGCACACGATCGACCGCGGCGAACTCAGTGCCCCACGGTATGCGCAGGCCGCAGCCCTCGGGGAGCACCGCATCGACGGCATCCGCGATGCAGCTCCCGAGATGATCGTCGAGCTGCTGCTGCGCGAGCTGCTGCACGTCCGCGTCGGTGGCGACCGATGTCGGAGAGCGAGATGCCAGGGGAGCGGGATCCTCGAGCGACGACTGCCACCACCAGACGGCGATGCCGGCCAGCAGCAGGGCCAGCGCGACGGCGCCGAGCGACCAGGCGGCGCGTCGAGTCACGGGGTGCTCTCTCTGGGGTGCACATGGCGCCGCACCGAGGCGTCGGGGCGGGCGGTGAGGGCGGCATGGACCGCGTCGGCCGCCGAGCCCCACCTCGAGACAGACACGTGCTCGAGGCCCTGCCACGATGCCGCGAGCCGCAGCTCTGCTGCGATCCGGTCGGCATCGTCGTGAGGCCGGGCCTGGGGCTCCCACCAGGCGGACTGCACCTGCAGCGTCGACGTCGCGCGATCGGCCTTGAGATCGACCCTGGCGACGATGCGGTCACCCACGAGCACCGGCAGGGAGTAGTACCCGTAGCGGCGCCTGTCTGCGGGCACATAGATCTCGATGCGGTAGTCGAGCTCGAACGCTCGCAACGCCCGGTCGCGGAACCACACCACGGGGTCGAACGGCGTCAGCAGCGCGGCGGCATCGATCGCACGAGGCAGAGACGCGTCGCGATGCCGCCAGGCCTGCAGGGGACGACCGCCGCGCTCCCAGTCGCGCACGGTGACCGGCAACAGCTCGCCCGTGTCGACGAGGTCGGCGATCGAGCGGGCGACGGCCGCGCGATCGCGGATCCGGTGGTAGTCCGCGAGATCGGACTGCGTCGCCACCCCTGAGTGACGGGCGGCCCGGCGGGTCAGCTCGCGGATCGCATCGTCGCGCGTGACGTGCTGATCTCGGAGCGCATCGGGGATCACCTGCTCAGCGAGCGCATAGCGTCGCTCGAAGCCCTTTCGACCGCTGATCGCCACGTCGCCGGTGCGCCAGAGGTGCTCGAGGGCCAGCTTGACGTCATCCCAGTCCCACCAGCCGCCGCGCTCCCTCGGCACGTCGTCGCGAAGATCGGCGGGGCGCAGCGGACCCCGCGCTCGCAGCTCGTCGCGCACCCAGTCGAGGGTGCGCGCGTTCGTGCTCGTCCAGGAGTCGGGGGCCGCCCAGCGCTCGCGGAAGCTCTCCATCCGGAATCGCCACAGCGGCCAGTCCTCGATCGGGATGAAGGTGGCCTCGTGCGCCAGGTACTCCACGTAGTGCGTCGTGCGCGAGTGGAAGACCCGGTCGAACACCGCGGGGTCGTACGCCCCCAGGCGCGAGAACATCGGCATGTAGTGCGACCGCGCGAAGACGTTGACCGAATCGATCTGCAGCACGCCGAGCCGGGACATGGTGCGATGCAGGTGCGCGGCCGAGACCGTGGTCGGGCGCGCCCGGGAGAACCCCTGCGCACCCAGCGCGATGCGGCGGGCCTGGGCGGCGCTGAGGGAGTCGGTCACGTGGTCAGCGTAACGCCGTGCGCCGACATCCGGGCGGGCGTCGTGGCCCGCAGCGACAGCGCCGTAGAATCGGACGATGAGCGAAGAGCAGCGTCCACGGCTGAGGGATCTCTTCCGTCCGCGCGCGGTGTCCACGCAGCGCACGGTCACCACCGACGCCGATGCCGCGGTGCCGATCGGGCTGCGTGTCACCGCGGCCTACGCCTGGCGTCTGCTGCTGATCGCCGCGGCCGTCGCCGGCATCATCTGGCTCGTCATCGAGCTCAAGCTCCTGGTCATCCCGCTCATGGTGGGCATCCTGATCACGGCTCTGCTGTGGCCGGCGCTGCAGTGGATGCTGCGGCATCGGTTCCCGCGATGGCTCGCCGTCGCGGTCTCGCTCATCGGCACGATCGCGATCGTCTCGCTGCTGCTGTGGCTCGTGATCTGGCAGGTGCGCGAGCAGCTGCCCGACGTGCAGCAGCGCAGCTCGCAGGCCATCGAGGAGTTCCGGCAGTTCCTCCTCAACGGGCCGCTGCACCTGAGCGAGGCCCAGATCCAGAGCTACATCGACCAGGGCCTGCAGATCATCAACGAGCAGACCCAGGCGCTCCTGAACGGGGCCCTCGCCGTCGGCACCACCGCGGCCCATGTGGTGACGGGCGCCGTGCTGTCGCTGTTCATCCTCATCTGCCTGCTCGCCGACGGACGCGGCATCTGGCGGTGGACGCTGCGCCTGTTCCCGCGCGCGGCCCGTCCCGCGGCCGACGCCGCGGCCAGCAACGGCTTCGCGACCATCATCAACTACGCGCGCACCCAGCTGCTCGTGGCGGCGATCGACGCCGTCGGCATCGGGGTCGGTGCGGCTCTCCTCGGCGTGCCGCTGGCGATCCCGGTCGCCGTCCTGGTCTTCCTCGGATCCTTCATCCCGATCGTCGGTGCCGTCGTCACCGGCGCGATCGCGGTACTGCTCGCCCTCGTCTACAACGGTCCGCTGATCGCACTGGCGATGCTGGCGGTCGTGCTCGGGGTGCAGCAGCTCGAAGGCCACATCCTGCAGCCGATCCTGATGGGCTCGGCCGTGAAGGTGCACCCGCTCGCCGTGGTGCTCGTCGTCGCCGGCGGAGCGATGGTCGGCGGCATCCCCGGCGCACTCTTCGCCGTGCCGCTCGCGGCGTTCGTCAATGTGGCGGCGGTGACCGTGAGCAGCGGCGCCTGGCGCACGGGGGACCAACCCGACGCCGACCTGATCTGGAGCACAGTCCCGCGCGAGCGGACACGGAGGAATCGATGAACGCAGTCCCCAGCCTGACCGAGTTCGAGGAGGCCGCTCGGAGTCTGGCTGAGGTGATCACGCACACGCCGACCCTGCCGTCGAGGGCGCTGTCGGACATCCTCGGTGCCCCCGTACTGCTCAAGATGGAGAACCTCCAGCGCACCGGATCGTTCAAGATCCGCGGAGCCGCCTATCGGCTGTCGCGCCTGAGCGAGGACGAGCGCTCACGCGGTGTCGTCGCCGCATCCGCCGGCAACCACGCGCAGGGCGTCGCCCTCGCCGCGCAGGCCCTGGGCATCCCGGCCACGATCTTCATGCCGCTGGGGGTCCCGGTGCCCAAGCTGCTCGCGACGCGCGGCTACGGCGCCGAGGTCGTTCTCGAGGGCGAGACCGTCGCGACCTCCCTGCGTCTCGCCGCGGAGTTCTCGGAACGCACCGGAGCGGTGCTCATCCACCCGTTCGATCACCGCGACATCGTCATCGGCCAGGGCACGCTCGGACTCGAGCTGCTCGACGACGCACCCGAGGTCGACACGATCGTGCTCAGCATCGGCGGCGGCGGTCTCATCGCCGGTGTGGCCGCGGCGGTGAAGGCCAGGGCCGCCGAACTCGGACGAGAGGTGCGGATCATCGGCGTGCAGGCCGAGAACGCGGCCGCCGTCCCGCCCTCGCTGCTGGCCGGACAGCCCGTCGACATCGAGACGCGGCCCACGATCGCCGACGGCATCCTCGTCGCCCGGCCGGGAGCGGTGCCCTTCGACATCATCAAGGATCTCGTCGACGAGGTCGTGACGGTCTCGGACGACGACCTCGCCCGAGCGATCCTCATCATCCTGGAGCAGTCCAAGGTGGTCGCCGAGCCCGCGGGCGCGGCCGGCGTCGCGGCGATCCTCGCGGGCAAGGTGTCGGCGACCGGGACGACGATGGCCGTGCTGTCCGGAGGCAACATCGATCCGCTCCTGCTCCAGCGCGTCGTCTCCCACGGTCTGGCGGCGTCCGGACGCTACCTGACGATCCGGATCCCGCTTCCCGACCGCCCCGGTCAGCTCGCACGTGTGTCCGAGCTCATCGCCGAGGCGGGGGCGAACGTCATCGAAGCCATGCACACCCGGCACGGGCACGGCCTGCAGATCAGCGACGTCATCCTCGAGCTCAGCGTCGAGACCCGCGGCGCGGAGCATTCCGAGCTCACGCTCGACACGCTGCGCCGCGCGGGCTTCCACCCCATGATCGTCCCGGACTGACCGGATCCCACCCGCACGCAGAGGGCCCCGTCCACATGGACGGGGCCCTCTTGCATGCGTGCGCGGCTCGGCGCCTGCCGCGTCAGCCCGTGTAGGTCTCGACCGCGACGATCTCGACCGAGATCGAACGGCCGTTCGGGGCCTCGTACGACGACTTCTCGCCGACCTTGAGGCCCAGGATCGCCTGGCCGAGCGGGCTGGCCTCGCTGTAGACGTCGTGGTCGCTGCCCGCGGCGATCTCGCGGCTGCCGAGCAGGAAGACCTCCTCGCCTCCGGCGACGATCGCGGTGACGACGGTGCCGGGCTCGACGATGCCGCGGCTCGCGGGCGCCTCGCCGACCTTGGCGGTCTTCAGGAGGTTCTCGAGGGTGCGGATCCGCGCCTCCTGCTTGCCCTGCTCGTCCTTCGCGGCGTGGTACCCGCCGTTCTCCTTGAGGTCGCCCTCTTCGCGGGCCGCCTCGATGCGCTTCGCGATCTCCTCGCGCCCCGTGGTGGAGAGGTGCTCGAGCTCGGAGACGAGCCGGTCGTAGGCTTCCTGCGTGAGGAAGGGAACCTGAGCGTCAGTGGACATGACGGAGCTCCTTCGTTAGGTACCCGGCGATGGTCCGCGGGGGATATGCCAAGACGCCCTGGCACAGTGCCAGGGCGTCATCTGTCTGCGATGAGTCTAGGCGACCCAGCAGCTGTTCACCAAACCTGTGGTGGCCTCGGACACGGTGGGCACGCTGGCCGACAGCGCCTGCGAATGGCTGTCCCCGGCCGGGATCTCGACGACCTTCCAGCCGACGACGCCGAACTCCTCGTCGAGGGCTTCGACCGCGCACGCGACATCCTTGCCCTGCACCCCGGTGACCTGGAAGCGCACGGTCACGCTGTGCTCGTCGACGAGGTCGTAGCCGAGGTCGTCGGCATCGACGGCGTTCATCTGCGTCGTGACGATCGACCACCCGAACGCGGCGATGATCACGACGGCGATCGTCAGGAAGACGATCCAGGGGCCGCGTCGTCGTCGGGTACGGCCATAGCGGGCGTCGAGCTGTTCTGCGGTCGTCACGGGGCGGGTCTTCCGGTCGTTAGGCTGGTAACACCAGGTTATGCGACCTGCGCAGGAAAGGCAGAACCCCATGCTCGCTCTGACCGAGACTCCGATGCCCACCCCCACGATGACGGTGGACCCGCAGCTGGTCACCCCGGGCTTCGTCGGCTTCGCCGCCGTGGTGATCATCCTGGTCGCCGTGATCCTGCTGATCCTCGACATGAACCGACGGATCCGCCGGGTGCGCTACCGCGAAGAGGTCAGGGAAGAGCTGGATGCCGAGGAGGCCGCCCTCGCCGCGGATCGGGCCACCGAGACCGATGCCGATCTGCCCATCGTCACCGAGGGCGACGACGACCCCGACAGGCGCTGACCGCTCGCAGCGGAGATCAGGCGCCCAGGGACGGTGACAGCGGGCCGAGGGCGATGAGCAGGCACGCCGCCCAGTGGCAGAGGAACGCGAGCACGGTGCACACGTGGAAGATCTCGTGGAAGCCGAAGTGGCCGGGCCAGGGGTTGGGCTTCTTGAGCGCATAGACGATCGCACCGCCCGTGTAGAGCAGTCCGCCGACGACGACGAGCACCATCATCACCGCGTTCGCCGTGAACAGATCGACCATGAACATCACCGCGGCCCAGCCCATGAGCAGGTACAGCGCGACGTAGAGCCAGCGCGGGGCGTTGATCCAGAACACGCGGAAGAGGATGCCGACCACGGTGCCGCCCCACACGAGGGAGAGCAGCAGGGCCCCCTTCTGCGGGGGGAGCGCGAGCACGGCCAGCGGCGTGTACGTGCCGGCGATCAGCAGGAAGATGTTGGCGTGGTCGATGCGCTTGAGGGTGACCTTGACCTTCGGGCTCCAGTCGAAGCGGTGGTACAGCGCCGAGTTGCCGAACAGCAGCATCGACGTCACCATGAACACCGCCGCGGCCCACTTGGCGGCCCCGCCCTGAGCGGCCGCGATCAGCACGATGCCCGCCACGATGGCGACGGGGAACGTGGCCGCGTGGATCCACCCTCGCCAGGTCGGTCTGATCTCGACCGCGGAGTCGTGCGCCGCCTCCTCGAGGAGCGGCAGCTGGGGGAGGTCGGATGCCGAGTCGGGAGTGCTCACGGCCCCACTCTATTGCGGCGGGCATTCCGCGAACCGTACATATCCGGTGGTGCTGCTCTCTCACACGTGCCCCGCACAGTCGGGCACGATAGCGTAGGGAGGTGATGTCACGCGACGGCCAGGGGCGAGGCCCGCTGTACCGGCTGTACACCAGCCGGCTGCGCCGCCATCTCGACCCGTCGTCCGTGCCGCACCACGTCGCCATGATGATCGACGGCAACCGGCGCTGGGCTCGTCAACTCGGTTACGCGACGCCCGCGGAGGGGCACCGCGCGGGCGCGGCGAAGATGCGCGAGTTCCTCGCCTGGTGCGACGAGCTCGGCATCCGGGTGGTGTCGCTGTACCTGCTGTCGAGCGACAACCTGCGCAAGCGCGACTCCGCCGAGCTCGCCGATCTCATCGAGATCATCGCGGAACTCGCCGAAGCCGTGTCGGAGGAGCCGAACTGGCGTGTCAAGCACGTCGGCCGCTCCGACATCCTTCCTCCGGAGCTGGCCAGGGTGCTCGATGACGCCGAACAGCGCACGCGCGATCACACCGGTCTGCACGTGAACCTCGCCGTCGGCTACGGCGGGCGCAACGAGATCGTCGACGCCGTGCGCAGCATCGTGACGTCGCACCAGGCGTCCGGCGGCACGATCGAGGATCTCGCAGCCCACCTGACGCCCGAGATGATCGGCGAGCACCTCTACACCGGGGGTCAGCCCGACCCCGATCTGGTGATCCGCACGAGCGGCGAGCAGCGACTCAGCGACTTCCTGCTGTGGCAGAGCGCGCACAGCGAGTTCTACTTCGTCGAGGCGCTCGGGCCGGATCTGCGCCAGGTCGACTTCCTGCGGGCGATCCGCGACTTCGCCGACCGCGACCGACGTTTCGGCCGCTGAACCCCGTGGAGCCGTCGCTCGCGCGACGCACGGCCCGGGTCCTGACCCTGCGACACGAACCGTTAATCAACGCGTAACGAATCCGCGGTGTGTCGGATCGGGCGAATGTCGGCACCTGGACGTAACTTCAAGGCATCGGGCAAGGCGCCCGTCGGGTCGACCTCAGGTCTACGACTCGTGACCCCCTGGTCGACTCGTTCGAACTACCGGGAATGCCCGGGTCGGGAGTGGGTCGTGACCTCACGTACAGCGCAGCAGTCCGCAAGCACCGCGCAGCAGTCCACCCGTAAGTCCACGTCACGGGCAGGGGGAGCCGATCCGGATCAGGATCTGCGCACCTACGTCCTCGACACGTCGGTCCTGCTGAGCGATCCGCAGGCGTTCTTCCGATTCGCCGAGCACTCGGTCGTACTCCCCGTCGTGGTCATCACCGAGCTCGAGGGCAAGCGTCACGACCCGGAGATCGGCTACTTCGCTCGACAGGCGCTTCGCCACCTCGACGATCTGCGGGTCGAGCACGGACGTCTGGACTTCCCGGTCGAGGTCGGCGAAGGGGGCACGCTCCGCGTCGAGCTGGCGAACACCGATTCCTCGGTGCTGCCCGCCGGCATCCGCCTGAGCGACAATGACACGCGGATCCTGTCCGTGGCCATGCACCTCGCCCAGGACGGGCAGGATGTCACGATCGTCTCGAAGGACCTCCCGATGCGCGTCAAGGCGGCGTCGCTCGGCCTGCGGGCCGAGGAGTACCTCGCCGAGCAGGCGGTGGACTCGGGCTGGACGGGCATCACGACCCTCGATCTCTCCGGCGACGAGATCAGCGACCTCTACGAGAGCGAGGTCGGGATCAGCGAGGACGCCCGGGGTCTGCCGGTCAACACCGGGCTCATCATCCACTCCGAGCGTGGATCCGCCCTCGGCAGAGTCACGGGCGACGGCGAGTACCGGCTTGTGCGGGGCGACCGCGACGTTTTCGGGATGCACGGCCGCTCCGCCGAGCAGCGCATCGCGATCGACCTCCTGACCGATCCCGACGTGGGCATCGTCTCGCTGGGCGGTCGCGCGGGAACGGGCAAGTCGGCACTCGCCCTCTGCGCCGGGCTCGAGGCGGTTCTCGAGCGGCAGCAGCAGAAGAAGATCATCGTCTTCCGTCCGCTGTTCGCGGTGGGCGGTCAGGAGCTCGGCTACCTGCCTGGCGACCAGGGCGAGAAGATGGGGCCGTGGGGCCAGGCCGTGTTCGACACTCTCGGATCGGTCGTCTCCGGCAACGTGGTCGAAGAGGTCGTCGAGCGCGGTCTTCTCGAGGTTCTGCCGCTCACGCACATCCGCGGACGCTCCCTGCACGACGCGTTCGTGATCGTCGATGAGGCCCAGTCGCTCGAGCGCAATGTGCTGCTGACGGTGCTCAGCCGCATGGGGCAGAACTCGCGGGTCATCCTCACCCACGACGTGGGCCAGCGGGACAACCTCCGCGTCGGTCGTCACGACGGCATCGCGAGTGTGATCGAGACGCTCAAGGGCCACGACCTGTTCGCGCACGTCACGCTGATGCGCTCGGAGCGGTCGGCGATCGCGGCGCTGGTCACGGAACTGCTGGAGGGCAGCGAGCTCAGCTGACCCCGGGACCCGGGGCCCGTCCCGGGCCCCGGGTCCGGGCCCCGGGGTTCGGCCCCAGGGTCCGGGGACCCGGGGTTCGGCCCCAGGGTCCGGGGACTCGGGGTTCGGCCCCAGTCAGCGTCTGTGCCATTTTGGGGGCCGACACGCCAGATCTCGGACGTTCCGGTGCGATCGGAACGACATGTGGCGTGTCGGCCCCCGAAATGTGTCATGCGTGGTCGTGCTCGCGGGTGACGGCGCCCAGGATCGCAGCCTGTACGGCCGGCCAGGAATGGATGACCTGGGCATAGCTGAACCGCAGCGTCTCGTATCCGGCAGCGGATGCGGCGGCGTCCCGCATCAGATCGCGGTGTCTCCTCGCACCGGTGTGGTTCTGCCGCCCGTCGACCTCGATGATCAGACGGTCCCCGATGACGAAGTCGACACGTCCGACCCCTCCGATGTCCACTTGGCACGCGAGCACGAACCCGAGGAGATGAAGCCGGAATCGCAGCAACGATTCGAGTCCGCTCTGTGCGTCGGAGCGAGCGAGATCGACCAGCCAGCGAGCGTAGGACGGGATCGACCGACGGATCCGCTGCAGGGCGGAGCGACTGACGCGGCAGAGGTTGAGGGCGGACTCCAGCGATGCGAAGAACGCCTCATCGCCTTGACAGTCGTGTAGCTGGATGAGCGCGGTCTCGATGGTGACGAGACCCAGCGGAACGTCTCCGCGGAAGTAGTGGCTGACACATCGGCATCCTTCGTGCTCCATCCGGCGGCCGCGCCGGCCGATCCACACGTGCGGCCGCGTGCCCTCGTCGAGCACCCAGATGCCGTGCGCGCGCAGAGCCGATGTGCAGGCGAGGGCGCCGCCGTGCAGCGCGGCCTCGCGAACGTCGCTTCGCACCGAGACCGCTGCGAAGAGTCCTGGACGCACGCGTTCGATCTCTCCGCGTCTCGTGGCCTGGGAGAGGCGTTGACGGGTGACGCCGAAGCTCTGCAGCGTGGTCCCTCGTGCGATCCCGCCGAGGGTGGTGAGGACGTCGTGGGGTGAGAGCATCGACCCAGTGTCGCGGGGTCGCCGCACGGCGGCATCCGGGCCGGCCGTCCGCGCCGGCATCCGGGGAGAACTCGCAGAATCTCAGGTCTGGGGAGAGCAGGTGGGGTGCGCAAAACGGGGGGCCGACACGCCAGATGTCCAACCGCATCGTGTGTCGCGGCTGTGATCTGGCGTGTCGGCCCCCGAAGTGTGAGAGCGGCCCCCCGAAGTGGGAGAGCCGAGCCGGGGTTCCCGGAAGGGGCGTCAGCGGGAGACGATCACCCGGGGTGGGTCATCGAGAGCAGGTCGAGCTTCTCGTCGAGCTGCTCGATCGTCAGGTCGCCGCGCTCGACATAGCCGAGGTCGATCACGGCGTCGCGCACCGTGATGCCCTGGGCCACGGCGTGCTTGGCGATCTTCGCCGCCGCCTCGTAGCCGATCAGCTTGTTGAGCGGGGTGACGATCGACGGGCTCATGCCGGCGAACGCGGCGGCCCGGTCGAGGTTCGCCTGCAGGCCGTCGACGGTCTTGTCGGCGAGCACGCGCGAGGCGTTGGCGAGAAGACGGATGGACTCCAGGACTGCCGTGCCCATGACGGGGATCGCGACGTTGAGCTCGAAGGATCCGGATGCTCCGGCCCAGGCGACCGTCGCGTCGTTGCCGATCACGCGTGCGCACACCATGAGCACCGCCTCGGGGACGACCGGGTTGACCTTGCCGGGCATGATCGACGACCCGGGCTGCAGGTCGGGGATGTGCAGCTCGCCGAGACCCGTGTTCGGGCCGGATCCCATCCAGCGCAGGTCGTTGTTGATCTTCGTGAGCGACACCGCGATGGTGCGCAGGGCGCCGGAGGCCTCGACGAGACCGTCGCGGTTGGCCTGAGCCTCGAAGTGGTCCTTCGCCTCGGTGATGGGCAGTTCGGTCTCGGCCGCGAGCAGCTCGATGACCTTCTGCGGGAACCCGAGCGGGGTGTTGATGCCGGTTCCGGTCGCCGTACCGCCGAGGGGCACCTCGGCGACGCGCGGGAGGGCCGACTGCACGCGCTCGATGCCCAGGCGCATCTGACGTGCATAGCCGCCGAACTCCTGGCCGAGAGTGACCGGCGTCGCGTCCATGAGGTGCGTGCGGCCGGACTTGACGGCGTCCTTCCACAGCTCCGCCTTGGCCTCGAAGGCCACGGCGAGGTGGTCGAGCGCGGGGATGAGGGTGTCGATGAGCGCCTGCGTCACGGCGATGTGCACGGAGGTCGGGAACACGTCGTTCGACGACTGCGAGGCGTTCACGTGGTCGTTGGGGTGCACGTCGGCGCCGAGGATGCGGGTCGCGAGCGTCGCGAGCACCTCGTTCATGTTCATGTTCGACGACGTCCCCGACCCCGTCTGGTAGGTGTCGACGGGGAACTCGGCGTCGTGCGCGCCGGTGGCTACCTGGTCGGCGGCCTGCGCGATGGCGTCGGCGATCGCGCCGTCGAGGGTGCCGAGCTGCTTGTTGGCGAGCGCCGCAGCCTTCTTGATGCGCGCGAGGGCGGCGATCTGCGTCGACTCGAGGCCCTTGCCGGAGATCGGGAAGTTCTCCACGGCGCGCTGCGTCTGCGCACCGTACAGGGCGTTGACGGGCACCCGTACCTCACCCATGGTGTCGTGCTCGATGCGGTATTCCTGCGCTCCGCTGTGCTGGTCGGTCATTCCGAACCCTCCTTGGTTGCGGGGTCGTGCCCCTCGGTGTCGATCCCGACCGTGATGATGGGCACCGCGGTGCCCTCGGCCAGGCGGTAATTGGCGCCGACGATGCCCAGACGGCCCTCGGCGACGGCCTGGGAGATCACCTCGGACGACTGCAGCAGATCGCTGACGGTGTTGCGGAGGTGCTCCTCGCCGACGAGATCGGCGTCGATCTCGTCGACGGTGCTCCCGCCGTTCTCGACCAGCACCTTGCGCGCGGCCGGGACGATCGGGGCGATGAGCTTCCAGATGTGCGGGGGCAGAGGAGCGGCGTCGATCGCGGTCCCGTCGATCGCGGCCCGGACCGCACCGCACGAGTCGTGGGCGAGCACGACGATCAGCGGCACCTCCAGCACGGCCACGGCGTATTCGAGACTCGCGACGATCGACTCTCCGATCACCTGTCCGGCGTTGCGCACCACGAACAGGTCGCCCAGTCCGAGGTCGAAGATGATCTCGGCGGCCAGGCGCGAGTCCGAGCATCCGAAAAGCGTGGCGACCGGATGCTGCGCCGCGGCCAGGTGCCGGCGGCGCGCGACGTCCTGGTTCGGGTGCTGGGGAGCGTCGTCGACGAAGCGTCGGTTGCCCTCCTGCATCTGGATCCAGGCGGCGGTGGGCGTGAGCGCGTGGGTCATGAGGTCTCCGAGAGATCGCGGATCTGGGGGACGAGGGACTCGGCCAGCTCGGCGGTCGAATCAGCCGAGCGGGAACCGTAGAGCAGCACGTAGTCGTCTCCGGCCTGGGTGCCGATCGCGTAGGTGATGTTCTGCTTCGCACCGGCGTCGCCGAGGGGGTAGACGTCCCACTCCAGGCCGCCGATCGAGATCGTGTCGGTGGCGGCCGTGCCGTTGAGTCGCTGCGGCGCCCACGAGGAGTCGGCGTCGAACGCCTGCGCGAACTTGATGAAGCCGCGCTCGTTCTGCGCGGACGGGGCCAGGGTGACATCCCATACAGCGGTCGCGCCGCTGGTGAGGCCTGCGGCGTTGACGCGCCAGAAGCCGTCGAGATCCGGCACGATCACGGCGCTGTCCACGGTGGACTCGACGTCGGCCGCGATGCCGACCATGTCGATGGTCCTGGTGGTCGCGGGCTCGCCTCGGGGAACGGCGAACACGATCACGGCGACGATGGCGAGGGTGGCGATCAGCGCCGCGACAAGGCTGCGCACGGTCTGGCTCGACCGGTAGGCCTTGCTCGAGGCGGCCTTGCGTGCGGCGGTCTCTGCCGGGGTCTCGGGGCGTCCGAGTTCGGCGACGATCGGTGCGGGCTTGTTCACGATGCGTCCTCGCCGGACGGGGCGGCGGAGTCGGATGCCTCGGTGCGGGCGGCCTCGAGCCGGCGCTTCGCGCCGAGCAGCCATTCCTCGCAGCGCGCGGCGAGCGACTCGCCTCGTTCCCAGAGGGCAAGGGACTGCTCGAGGGTGGGAGCGCCCTGTTCGAGTTCGGAGACGACCCTCACGAGCTCATCGCGAGCGGCCTCGAACGACAGGGTGTCCACAGGGGTGTCGTTCAGCGCAGTCACCCCTTCATCCTACGCCGTGCGCGGGGATCGCTCATTCGGCGGAGGGTGCCGATGCCTCGTCGATCTCGCCTTCGGAACGGGCGGCGACGGAGCCGCGGTCGACGGTGATGGTCAGGGCGCTGCCGGCCGGCGCATCCGCGGCGTCGCGGAGGATCACACCGCCCTCCAGATGGGCGATCGCGTAGCCGCGTGCGAGAGTGGCGGCCGGCGAGAGGGCGCGCAGCGACGCCCGCAGCTCGCTGGTCGCCCGCCCGGCGGAGTCCAGGCGCCGCGTGATCGTGTCGCGCCCTCGCGAGAGCAGCAGCCACACGTCCTGCGAGCGCGAGTCGATGATGGGATCGGGGGAGCGCAGCGCCGGGCGGGAGCGCAGCTGCTCGAGCTGGGCGATGTCGTGCGACAGCCGCTGCGTCAGCCGGCTCGTCGCCCGCGAGCGCAACTGGGCGATCAGCGCACGCTGCTCGCTGACATCCGGCACGACCCGCTTCGCGGCGTCGGTGGGCGTCGATGCCCGGAGGTCGGCGACATCGTCGAGCAGAGGGTGGTCGTTCTCATGCCCGATCGCGCTGACGACGGGGGTGGATGCCGCGGCCACGGCGCGCACCAGGCGCTCGTCGCTGAATCCGAGCAGGGTCTGCGGGTCGCCGCCACCGCGGGCGATGACGATCACATCGACGTCGGGGTCGGCATCGAGCCGAGCGAGCGCGGCGAGGGTCTCGGGCACGCAGCGATCGCCCTGCACCGCCGCGTACTCGGTGCGGAACCGGACCTGCGGCCACCGCAGCTCCGCATTGCGGTGCACGTCCTTCTCCGCGTCGGACTTCTCGCCTGTGATCAGCCCGATCACGTGGGGGAGGAAGGGCAGCCGCTTCTTGCGGGCCTGATCGAACAGGCCCTCCTGGCGCAGCTGCAGCCGCAGCTTCTCCAGACGCTCGAGCTGGTCTCCCAGTCCCACGTGCTTCATGGCGGAGACCGCGAAGCTGAAGTCGCCCGCCTTCACGAAGTAGTCCGCCTTGACCGCCGCGACGACGTGGTCACCGACAGCGAGGTCCCCGGGGATCCGGGGGCGCACGCTCGACCAGATCCGGATCGAGATCTGAGCATCCGAGCGGGTGTCCTTGAGGCGGGCGAAGATGTTGCCGCCTCGCACGTTCCACGACGTGATCTCGCCCTCGACCCACACGGTGTTCCAGCGCGCGATGAAGTCGCGGATCGTGCCGTTGAGCCGGGCGACCGAGGTCGGAGCATCCGCCGTCGAGTCGCGCGGAGCGACCGCATCCGCCGGGGGAGTCTCACCCGGGCCCGTGGACGCTTCGAAGACCGTCATCCGCTCAGTGCACCTTCCCGCTCCTGCTCAGGTTCTCGGCGGTAGAATTGGCGTGTGACCTCGACTGCCGTTCATCTGCCCCTTCCGCGCGTTCCACGAGTACGTGGGGCGGCGGGGCGGCTTCAGGATAACCCGGTGGCGGGCAACAAGCGTGTTCTGCTCGCCGCTCCTCGCGGGTACTGCGCCGGCGTCGACCGCGCGGTGGTCGCCGTCGAGAAGGCTCTGGAGCGCTATGGAGCCCCCGTGTATGTGCGCAAGCAGATCGTGCACAACATCCACGTGGTGACCGAGCTCGAGGACAAGGGTGCGATCTTCGTCGAGGAGGTCGATGAGGTTCCCGAGGGCGCTCACGTCGTCTTCAGCGCCCACGGGGTCTCGCCCGCGGTCGTCGATGCCGCATCCGACCGCGGACTGCATGCCATCGATGCGACCTGCCCCCTCGTCACGAAGGTGCACCGCGAGGCCGTGCGCTTCGCACGCGACGACTTCGAGATCCTGCTCATCGGCCATGAGGGCCATGAGGAGGTCGAGGGCACGGCGGGCGAGGCGCCCGAGCATGTGACGATCGTGAACTCTCCCGACGAAGCCGACACGGTCCAGGTGAAGGACCCGTCGAAGGTCGTGTGGCTCTCGCAGACCACTCTGTCTGTCGACGAGACCATGGAGACGGTCAACCGTCTGCGCGCCCGTTTCCCCGAGATGCACAATCCGCCGTCCGACGACATCTGTTACGCGACGCAGAACCGCCAGGTCGCGATCAAGAAGGTCGCGGCGAACGCCGATCTCGTGATCGTGGTCGGCTCGTCGAACTCCTCGAACTCGGTGCGACTGGTCGAGGTCGCCCTCGAGTACGGAGCGAAGGCCGCCTACCGGGTGGACTACGCCGAAGAGGTCAAGCAGGAGTGGCTCGACGGCGTCGCCACGGTGGGCGTCACCAGCGGCGCCTCGGTTCCCGAGGTTCTCGTGCGCGAGGTGCTCGACGCGCTCGACGGCGCGGGCTACCGCGATGTCGAAGAGGTCAAGACGGCGGAGGAGGACCTCATGTTCTCGTTGCCGAAGGAACTGCGACAGGACGCCTCCGGCCAGCGCGATGCTCGTGCGTTGGGTGGACGCGCTTCCGGCGGAGGCGCCTGACGGTGCCCGGCACCGAGGCGGCGCCGACCCTCATCGGGTCGGTCCAGCGTGCGCTGCGACTCGTCGACATCGTCGCGAACTCCCCCCGCCCCGTGCCGGTCAAGACCCTCGCGATGCTCACCGGCCTCACGCAGGGCACCACGTACAACCTCGTGCGCACGCTGATCCACGAGGGATACCTCGCCACCGAGCCCGAGGGACTGGTGCTCGGGGAGCACCTCCCGATGTTCCAGTCGCGTCCGGATGCCGGCGGTGTCCTTCTCGCGCGAGTGCGCGTCGCGCTGCGTCAGGTCACCGAAGACGTCGGCGCCACCGCATATCTGTCGAGGTATCACGAGGGCGAGGTGCATCTGATCGACATCGTCGATGCCGCGGAACGGCCGCGGATCGATCTGTCGGTCGCCCTCGAGTCGAGCGCGCACGCCACGGCGCTGGGCAAGCAGATCCTCACCGACCTCACCGGTGCCGAGCGTCTCGACTATCTGTCGCGCCACCGCCTGGAGGAACTGACACCCCGTACGATCAAGGACCCGCGCGCGCTGCTGGCGGAGCTCGAACGGTCGCCGGGGTTCACCGTGGACCGCGAGGAGTACGCGATCGGCAACGCCTGCGTCGCTGTCCCCGTGATCGCGCCGAACATCCGGGCGTCCCTGGCGATCTCGCTCCCCGTCGAGCAGGCGCACGCGGGGCGTGGTCTCGTGGCGACGCTCACTCAGACCGCCCGGAGGCTGGCCCTACAGCTGGGTGCGGACGGCTTGACCGGGGGAGCCCCCGGACTGAGCGCCGCCCTCTGAGCACGTTCTTCACTATCTGAAGAACTGCCACTAGCGGATCGGCACGCGCTTTCCTAGAGTGTTGAGGGTAGTCGCATGTGCAAACGGCACTACAGGTGACGGAACGTCCCCAGCGTTCCTCGCCCACTTGGATGACGAGCGTCCCCAGCGCTCCGAGTCCGCGGCCCCGAGGAGTCCCCACTTCTCCGGGGCCGCCATCATTTTCGGGGCCTGCATCCTGAGAGTCGTGCAGAGGCCGGACGGATAGCATGTCGGGATGACGGACCAGCGGCCGCAGTACGGCGAAATCGCGACCATCGAAGAGCAGCGCCGAGCAGCAGGGCTGCCGCCGCTCGGCGAGGTTGCGCCGCCCGCTCCCGCCGAGGCCGTGCCCGGCGCCGGGACGGGAGCTCCGAGGGCGGGTGGCCGCACGGATGCGCCTCGCCGGCGTCCTGTCGACCGTCTCGTCACCATCGCTCTGCTCGCCTACGGCCTGGTGAACGTCGCCGTGACCGCGGTGTCGTACCTCGACTTCCCGACGGCGATGAATCAGATGATGGACGCGCTCGGCGTCGACGGCGAGTTCACGAACTATGCGCAGGGGAAGCTCTGGGGGACCATCGCCTCGATCGTCCTCATCGTCGGATGGTCGCTCACGGCGATGTTCTCGGTCCGTCGTCTGCGCAGCCGCAAGGTGGCGTGGTGGGTGCCCCTGGCCGGCGGTGCCATGACCCTGCTGGTGGCGTCGGTCTGCGCGGCGATCCCGCTGATGAACGACCCGGCGTTCATCGACTTCGTCGCGAAGACCGCCGGGCAGTAGCGCCGATCACACGACGATGCCCCCGACCGGATCGGTCGGGGGCATCGTCGTGTTCCGCGTCTGCGGGTCAGCTCTGGGACTGGCCGTACGAGCCGAGCTGACGCGTGGACTCGAGCACGCGAGCGGCCATCGCCGTCTCGGCGACCTTGCCCCAGGCGCGGGGGTCGTACAGCTTCTTGTTGCCGACCTCGCCGTCGACCTTGAGCACGCCGTCGTAGTTCTTGAACATGTAGTCGGCGATCGCGCGCGTGTAGGCGTACTGCGTGTCGGTGTCGATGTTCATCTTGATGACGCCGTTGGCCACCGCGAGGGCGATCTCGTCGTCGGTCGAGCCGGACCCGCCGTGGAAGACGAGGTCGAGCGGCTTCGCTCCGGTGTTGTACTTCGCGGCGACCTGCTCCTGGATCTCACCCAGCAGCTCGGGCCGCAGCTTGACCCCGCCCGGCTTGTAGACGCCGTGCACGTTGCCGAACGTCAGGGCCGCGATGTAGCGACCCTGCTCGCCGAGACCGAGCGCCTGAACGGCCTGGTCGACATCGGCGAACGTGGTGTACAGGGCCTCGTTCGAGCCCTCGTGCTGCACGCCGTCCTCCTCGCCGCCGACGACGCCGATCTCGACCTCGAGGATGGCGTTGATGTTCTTCATGCGGGGGAGCAGATCCTTGGCGATCTCGATGTTCTCCGCGAGCGGGACGGCCGAGCCGTCCCACATGTGCGACTGGAAGATCGGGTTGCGTCCGGCCTTGACCTCTTCTTCGGACGCGGCGATCAGCGGCTCGACGAAGCCGGCGAGGGCGTCCTTCGGGCAGTGGTCGGTGTGCAGGGCGACGGTGACCGGGTAGTTCTTGGCGACCTCGGTGGCGTAGCGGGCGAAGGCGAGCGCGCCGGTCGCGCGTGCCTTCACCGTGTGGCCGGCGAAGTAGTCGGCACCGCCGGTGGTGACCTGGATGATGCCGTCGGAGCCGGCCTCGGTGAGGCCCTGCAGGACGGAGTTGATCGTCTGCGAGCTCGAGACGTTGAAAGCCGGGTACGCGAAGCCGCCGGCCTTCGCGCGGTCGAGCATTTCGGCGTACTGATCCGGGGTGGCGACGGGCATGAGAAACTCCTGCGATAGGGGAAGCCGGGACAGCAGTCACTCTATCGGGGCTGGCTCGCGGATGTCGTCGACGCCGGTCGGCGTCCGATCTCCGCCATGCTCTCCTGTTAAGAAACGAGATTCCTTCAGCGCCGGACGGACGAAAACCGCCCCGTCGGAGCTGTTCCGATGGCTAGGCTGGCCGCATGGTGAGTCTGACTGCGGATCTGAGCCCTCTTCGTCCCGATCGAAACCTCGCGATGGAGCTGGTGCGCGCGACCGAGGCGGCGGCGATCCGTGCCGTGCCTTTCATCGGTCGGGGAGCCAAGGAGGCTGCCGACGGTGCGGCCGTCGATGCGATGCGTGCCTTCCTCGGGACCGTCGCGTTCCAGGGCCGGGTGGTCATCGGTGAGGGCGAGAAGGACAACGCCCCCATGCTCTTCAACGGCGAGGAGGTCGGCACCGGCACGGGGCCGGAGTGCGACATCGCGGTCGACCCGATCGACGGGACCTCCCTCACCGCCGCCGGACGACAGAACGCGCTCTCGGTCATCGCGGTGTCTGACCGCGGATCGATGCTCGACGCGTCGAGCGTGTTCTACATGGACAAGCTGGTCACGGGGCCCGCGGGCGTCGGAGTCGTCGACATCCGCCTCCCGATCGGCGAGAACATCCGCAAGCTCGCCGGAGCGCTCGGCAAGCCGGTGGACGAGATCGTCGTGTCGGTGCTGAATCGCCCCCGACACGAGAAGTTGATCCAGGAGATCCGGGATGCGGGTGCCGGAACCCGCCTGATGAGCGACGGCGACGTCGCCGGTGGCATCAATGCCGCACGTCACGCCGCGCGCACCGACATGTGCGTCGGTGTCGGCGGAAGCCCGGAGGGCATCGTGACCGCCTGTGCGATCAAGGCGCTGGGTGGGCACATCCAGGGACGCCTGTGGCCGCGCGATGATGAGGAGCGCCAGCGGGGCATCGATGCGGGGCTCGACATGGACAAGGTCTACGAGGCCGATGATCTGGTGCGCGGTGACAACACGATCTTCGTCGCGACCGGTGTCACCGATGGCCAGCTCGTGGCCGGGGTCCGGCGCGAGGGCGGCTACATCTACACCGAGAGCGTCGTGCTGCGCGGGGCCTCGGGAACACTGCGCAGGATCGCGTCGGAGCACCTCGTCTCGAAGTGGCTCTGACACGGTTGGCCTGACCGCGCCACGGGCATCGTTACCGACCCGGTACCGCGTCGCGGGGCGCTGAACCGGGCTTCCTCCGGTCGCCGTGTCACAATTGACACTGGATTTGTCGCCGTCGACGGAGCCGCCAGGCACCGCAGGCACAGGAGGGCAGACCGATGACAACGCAGCACACGAGTGGCTCCAAAGCCACTCCGACCAAGATCGTGACGACGAGCACGGGGCGCATCATGCGTGTCAGGGTCGACGAAGCGGGCGCGCCGATCGCGAGCAACGTCCCTACGCCGCCGGTGGTCAAGGCCCCCGTCATCGCGGATCCCGCGCGTCGCGCCGACGTCCTCTTCCGCGTCCGTCGCGACGAAGGTCATGAACTCAGCTCCTGGTGGATGATCGGCGCTTTCGTCGTCACCAGCGGCCTCGTCATCCTGCTGCTCAGCGGCGTTCCGGGTATCGCCTGACGGCACCTCGCGACGGCATCGCCCGTCAGCGCTGTGCGTTCAGGGATCCGTCAGGGGCCGAGAACGGCTGTTCCGTGTTCTCCGCGTCAGAGTTATCCGTGTCAGCGCTCTCTGCGTCAGGGATCTCCGTGTCAGTGCTCTCCGGGTCATCGCGATCCACGTCGTCGAGACGCGTACGGATCTCGCCGACGTCGGCGATCATCGCCGCGTCGTCGTGATCACGGGCCTCGACGAGTTCGGGCGCGGTGAACCTGCGTGTCTGCGCGGCGATGGTCGGGGGAGCGGCATCGAGGGTGGTGGCGCTGATGCCGGGGAACTGCCGCGCGGTCACGAGAACCCTGTTCTCGAGCGACCCGGCGAATCGGTTGTAGCTGTCGACGGTGCGCTCCAGTGCTCTTCGCAGATCGTCGGCGTGGCCGGCGAGCACGCCCAGACGGTCGTAGAGCTGCGTGCCGAGGGTGAGGAGTGCACGGGCCTCGGTCGAGACCTCCTGCTGGGTCCACGTGTACGCGACGGTCTTGAGCACTGCCCACAGGTTCACGGGGGAGGCCAGGGCGACCCGCCTGCTGAAGGCGTAGTCGAGCAGCGTCGGGTCTTCGTCGATGGCGGCGGCGAGCAGCGATTCACTCGGCAGGAAGCAGATGACGAACTCGGGGCTCGAGTCGAGCCCTGCCCAGTACGCCTTCTTCGCGAGGGCATCGACATGGGCGCGGACCGCCTTCACGTGCTTCTGCATGTGCTGTCGGCGCTGTGCCTCGTGCGTGTCGCCCAGCGGCAGCGCGGAGGCTTCGAGGTAGGCGTCGAGCGGCACCTTCGCATCGACGGCGATGGAGGCACCGCCGGCGAGCCGGATCACCATGTCGGGTCGGCCCCGACCCTGATCGGACGAGATGGTCGTCTGCAGGTCGAAGTCGACGTGCCGGGTCAGCCCCGCGGCCTCGACCACCCGACGCAGCTGCGTCTCGCCCCACACCCCGCGCGTGGCCGTGGACTTCAATGCCCCGGCCAGGGACTCGGTGGTCGCACGCAGCGCCTCGTCGGACTCCTGCGCGCGGCGCAGCTGCTCCGCGAGCGAGCCGAACTGCGCATGACGCTCCTGCTCGATGGCGGAGACCTTCTGCTGCATCTGCTGCAGGCTCTCGCGCACCGGTGCGAGCGCGGTGAGCACCGCGTTCTGCTGCTGCACCCGCTGCGCCTCGGCGCGCTGCTCGCCGCGGGCGTGCTCCACGGCATCTCGGTACAGGTCGTACTGACGGTCGCGATCGTCTCGTGCGGCCACCAGCTCGGCACGCGCCGTGGCGAGGTCGGCCGCCCCGCGGAAGGCGTGGAGATACCAGCCGACGGCGACGCCGGCCACCAGTGCGGCCAGGAGGAGAACCATCGTCAGAGCGTCCATGTCTCCATGATGCGCGCGACCACGGACATTCGTCCGTCACGACTCAGGCGACAGCGCGCTCCGGGACTGCGGCGGGCTCGGTCACGCGCAGTGACAGAGCTGCGGCGAGGCCGAAGATGTCGGGGGACGCGGTCCGGCGAGCGGCGTCCATCACGATGTGGGCGCAGGCGAGAGCATCCGCGAGCGCATCGTGATGCGAGAAACCGGTGAACCCTGCGGCCTCGGCCGCCTTCGGCAGACGATAGGAGTCGAGGTCGTAGACCTTCCGGGCCACCTGCAGGCTGCATAGCGAGCGGTAGGGCGGGCACTCGCTCCCGGTCGCCTCCGAGGCGCGGCGCAGGACGTTGAGATCGAAGCCGGCGTTGTGGGCGACCAGCACGTCGGCTCCGGCGAACTCGCACAGGCGGTCGAACTGGTCGACCCAGGTCGCGGCCGAACGAACATCGTGAGCGCGGATGCCGTGGATCCGGGTGTTCCACTCCTGGAACTCGTCGTGCCCGGCCGGCGGACGGATCAGCCATCCCGCGGTGGCGACGACCTGACCGTCGCGGACGCGGACGAGCCCGACAGAACAGGCGGAGGCGGGGCTGGAGTTCGCGGTCTCGAAGTCGATCGCAGTGAAGTCCAGGGGCACATCCCCACTCTCTCCCGAGCATCCTGACGCCCGAGGAGGACTCGCCGTAGGCTGGCGATATGAGTGCAGACAGGGCGACGTCGTTCGGTGCCGAGGCAGAGAACTACGAGGCCGGGCGACCCGAGTATCCCTTCGAGGCCGTCGCCTGGATGCTCGAGCGGATGCCGCAGGGTGCCCGCCGGATCGCCGACGTCGGAGCGGGGACGGGCAAGCTCACGCGGGTGATCCGCCAGGCACCCGGTGCCGAGGTCGTGGCGGTCGACCCCGATCCGGAGATGCTCGCCGCGCTGCGGCGGAGCGTTCCCGGCATCCCGACCTTCCAGGGGTCGGCCGAGCACATGCCGGTGCCGGATGCGAGCCTCGATGCGGTGACGCTCGGCCAGGCGTGGCACTGGGTCGAGCCGCTCGCGGCATCCGTCGAGCTCGGCCGGGTGGTGCGCACCGGGGGAGTGCTCGGCCTGATCTGGAACATCCGCGACGAGCGCGTCGAGTGGGTGCGTCGGCTGACCGACATCATGCACAGCAGTCCGGCCGAGAACATGGTCAACGGCCCCGAGTCCGAAGGACCGCGCATCGCCGAGCCGTTCGGAGAGGTCGAGTCGCAGCAGTGGGAGTGGAACCGGGCGATGACGCGCACGCAGCTGCACCGGATGGCGCTCTCCCGCAGCTACCTCATCACCGCCTCGGTCGAGGAGCGCGCCGAGATCATCCGGCACATGGACGCACTGTTCGACGAGCTCGGGCTCGAGGGCGAGGGCACGATCGACCTGCCGTACGTCACGCACGTGTTCCGCGCCGTCCGCAGCTGAGCGGGGATCGCCCGGCACGCAGGGGCGGAGCATCCGCGACCGGTAGACTCGACCCCCGTGGCTCTCACTATCGGAATCGTCGGTCTGCCCAATGTCGGCAAGTCCACCCTCTTCAACGCTCTGACCAAGAACGACGTGCTCGCGGCGAACTATCCGTTCGCGACGATCGAGCCGAACGTCGGGGTGGTCAACCTGCCCGATCCGCGTCTCGACACGCTCGCCGAGATCTTCGGCAGCGAGCGCATCCTGCCGGCCGCGGTGTCGTTCGTTGACATCGCCGGCATCGTGCGCGGAGCGAGCGAGGGCGAAGGCCTCGGCAACAAGTTTCTCGCGAACATCCGTGAGGCGGATGCCATCGCGCAGGTCGTCCGCGGCTTCGCCGATGATGACGTCGTGCACGTGGATGGCGCCGTCAACCCGGCATCCGACATGGAGACGATCAACGCCGAGCTGATGCTCGCCGACCTCGAGACGGTGGATCGCGCGATCTCCCGATACGAGAAGGAAGTGCGCGGCAAGAAGATCGAGCCGGTCGTGCTCGAGACCGCCGTGGCCGTGAAGGACGCCCTCGAGCGCGGCGTGCTGCTGTCGGTCGCCGGCATCGACCTCACCCCGGTGCGCGAGCTGGGCCTGCTGACGGCCAAGCCGGTCATCTTCGTCTTCAACGTCGACGAGGCCGTGCTGACCGACGACGCTCGCAAGGCGGAGCTCGCCGCCCTCGTCGCCCCGGCGAAGGCGATCTTCCTCGACGCGAAGATCGAATCCGAGCTCATCGACCTCGACCCCGAGGATGCCGCCGAGCTGCTGGCCTCGACCGGCCAGGACGAGTCCGGTCTCGACCAGCTCGCCCGCATCGGCTTCGACACCCTGGGCCTGCAGACGTACCTGACGGCCGGTCCGAAGGAGGCGCGCGCCTGGACGATCCCCAAGGGATCGAAGGCCCCGCAGGCCGCCGGCGTCATCCACACCGACTTCGAGAAGGGCTTCATCAAGGCGGAGATCGTCTCGTTCGCCGACCTCGTCGAGACCGGATCCGTCGTCGAAGCGCGAGCCAAGGGCAAGGCACGCCTCGAGGGCAAGGACTACGTCATGCAGGACGGCGACGTCGTGGAGTTCCGTATCGGAAACACCTCTAGCGGGACGAAGTAGCGAGGGCGCCATGACGCCCGTCGACGACGCCAGCCGCCTTGCCGCGGAGGCGCGCGCCCGCGTGCTGATCGATCGGCAACTTACGGCGGCAGGCTGGTCGGTCCAGGATAAGAAGGCGATGAACCTATTCGCCGGCCAGGGAATTGCAGTCCGTGAGGTCACGCTCAAACCGGGGCATGGTCGCGTTGATTACCTCCTCTATCTCGACCAGAAGGTCGTCGGCGTCATTGAGGCGAAGCCTGAAGGTACACCGCTGTCGGGTGTCGAGTGGCAATCCAGCAAATACGCGGAGGGCCTGCCCGCGGACGTGAGGCTCGCTGCCCTCACCACTCACGGTCGCTTGCCGTTTGTGTTCGAGTCATCCGGCACCGAGACCCACTACACCAATGGGTATGACCCAGACCCGCGCGCGCGCCGGATTTTCAACTTCCCGAAGCCATCGACTCTCGCCGAGGTCCTCAACGTTCGCGAAGAGAAGCACCCGACCTGGCGTGGCAAAGTCCGTGATCTGCCCACCCTCGACACCAAGCCGCTTCGCCCGGCGCAGATCGAGGCGATCAACGGCGTCGAAGCCAGTCTGCGGGAACAGCGCTACGATCGCAGCCTCGTGCAGATGGCTACCGGCGCAGGCAAGACCTACACGGCGGTGACCCTGTCCTATCGCCTCCTGAAGCACGGCGGCTTTGGACGCATCTTGTTCTTGGTCGACCGCAACAATCTCGCTAAGCAAACAATGGGCGAGTTCGAGAACTATCAGACTCCCGACGACGGCCGAAGGTTCACCGAGCTGTACAACGTCAACAGGCTTCGACGCGGCCCGATGCCGGAGGCTACTAGCGTGGCGGTCTCTACAATCCAGCGGGTATTTAGGGCGCTCCGCAACGAGGACACCGGCGAAACCGATGATCCCGAGCTTGACGGATGGGTCCCTGAGGCGCCGGTGACGGTGGCATATAACCCCGACATCGCGCCAGAGACTTTCGACCTGATCATCGTCGATGAGGCGCACCGTTCCATCTACGGGCAGTGGCGCGGGGTCCTGGAGTATTTCGACGCCCACGTCGTCGGGCTCACGGCTACCCCCGGCAAACAGACCTTTGGATTCTTCAAGCAGAACCTTGTCTCCGAATACACCTACCCCCAGTCCGTAGCAGACAACGTCAACGTCGACTTCGACATCTTCCGGATCAAGACCCAGATCAGCGAGCATGGCTCGTTGATCGAAGCCGGCACCGTCGTTCCAAAGGTTGACCGGCGCACGCGCGCTCAGCGGTACGAAGCGCTTGACGAGGACCTCGAGTACCGCAAGACCCAGCTCGACCGCGCCGTCACGGCAACCGACCAGATCCGCACGGTGTTGGGGACATTTCGGGACAAGCTCTTCACCGAGATCTTCCCCGGTCGCTCGACGGTGCCAAAGACTCTGATCTTCGCGAAGGACGACGCCCACGCCGAGGAGATCGTCACCCAGGTCCGCGAGGTGTTCGGCAAGGGCAACGACTTCGCCGCGAAGATTACCTATAACGCTCGCAACGCCGATCAGCAGCTTGCCGCCTTCCGTACCAGCGCTGCTCTACGGATCGCAGTCACGGTCGACATGATCGCTACCGGAACTGACGTGAAACCGTTGGAATGTGTCTTCTTCATGCGGGACGTCCGCTCGCCGCAGTACTTCGAGCAGATGAAGGGTCGCGGTGCCCGCACTATCCCTGACGCAGACTTCCAGGCGGTCACTCCCGATGCCAAGGAGAAGACCCGGTTCGTCCTCGTTGACGCCGTCGGGGTTACCGAGCACGACTTTGTCGAGCCGCCCCTCAACCGTGAGAGGTCGATCAGTCTGCAGAAGCTGTTGGAGAAGGCGGCAAATCTCACCATTACCGAGGACGAAACCGCGACCCTTGCCTCCCGTCTCGCCGCTCTCGAAGCGCAGGTCTCTCAGGACGAACGCGCAGAGCTCGACGCGGTCGCCGGTGGATCGCTCCGAGCTGTGGTGCGTCACCTCGTGGATGCAGTCGATCCCGATGTTCAGGCCAAAGCCATTGTGGGGGCGATCGACCCGGCGGAGACCCGGCAGCAGTTGATCATTAACGCTGTAAAGCCCCTCGCGTCCAACCCCGAGCTGCGAGCACGCATTCTTGAGTTGCGTCGCGCGCACGATCGGATCGTGGATGAGGTGTCAGCTGACGTGCTCCTCGACGCATACGGCGTCGTTGACACCAGCAAGGCCCAGTCGGTGATCGAATCCTGGCGCGCTTACCTCGATGAGCATCGCGCCGAGATCACTGCTATTCAACTCCTTTCCGAGGCCAAGGAGCGACGAGTCTCGTTCGACGACATCAAGGAGCTCGCTGACAGGATCTCCAGACCGCCGTTCAACTGGACAACAGACCTCATCTGGAATGCCTACCTCGCCGTTGAGGTCAGCGGATACCGGCCACATGGCACTCGCCGCACACTCACCGACCTCGTCTCCCTGATCCGATACACGGTCGGTGAGGAGGACCAACTCGTGCCATACGCCGAGCGCGTGAAAGAGAGATACGCCGCATGGCTCGTCCAACAGGCGCAGGCTGGAACGACCTTCTCGCCGCGCGAGCGCTGGTGGCTCGACCGCATCGTGCAGGTCATCGCTTCCTCGGCAGGCATCAGTCCTGCAGACCTCGATAACCCGCCCTTTGTGGAGAACGGTGGAACCGAGGGAGCGATCCGAGACCTCGGTGACCGCGCTGCCAACCTCATCGACGAACTTAACAAGGAACTCACAGCGTGACAAAGCTCCCGACTGGCTGGATTGAAAAGCCGTTAGCCAAAATCGTGCGGCTCGGCAGCGGCGGGACGCCTCAAGCGAAAAACCCCGCATACTACGGCGGTGACATTCCCTGGGCGATTATCGGCGACCTGTGCGACGGCCCTGTCTCCGTCACGCAAAACACCATCACGCAACTCGGACTAGATAGGTCATCCGCGAAGGTAGTCCCGGCTGACACTATTCTTCTCGGCATGTACGGCTCGATCGGAAAGCTTGGAATCGCCAGCATGCCGATGGCTACAAACCAAGCTATCGCGACCATGCAGGTCGGAGACGAGCTTGAATTTCGCTATCTGTTCTATTACCTGCTGTCTCAGCGCTCGAGGCTTGATAGAGAAGGTAAAGGCGCCACTCAGCGCAACATTAGCCAGACCATCTTGAGGCCTTGGCCCGTGCGCTTCCCGGTCGACCTCGTTGAGCAACAGCGGATCATCGGCATCCTCGAAGACCATTTTTCCCGTCTCGACGCCGCGGATGCCTACATCGACTCAGCGCGGCGTCGCGCTGAGAACCTTGACTCGCAACTCTTGGTGACCCAGTTGGCCGTGCTCGGGACCCAGGAAGTGCGGTTTGGCGAGCTGCTCTCAACGGGACTCTCGAACGGTAAGTCAGTGCCAACCCAAGATGGCGGCTTCCCCGTCCTGCGCCTCACCGCTTTACGGGATGGCCGGATCGATCTGACTGAACGGAAAGATGGAGCATGGACGGCCGCAGACGCTGCCCGATTCATGGTGCGACGTGGAGACTTTCTGATAGCGCGGGGCAACGGTAGCCGTCGGCTGGTCGGTAGGGGAGGGCTGGTGAGGGATGCCCCGGACGCTGTCGCCTTCCCTGACACGCTTATCCGGGCGCGGCCTGATCTTGGCCGGATCGATCCCGAATTCCTTGCGCTCGTCTGGAACGCCCCGATGATTCGCCGCCAGATTGAAGCGGCAGCGAAGACGACCGCAGGCATCTACAAGGTGAACCAAAAGGATCTCGCCGAGATTCGTGTTCCGTTACCCTCCCTGGCCGACCAGACTCGAGTGGCTCGGGCGGTTCAGGAATCGCGTGACGCTCTGTCGCGACTCGCGGTCGAAGTTGACCGCGTCAACTACCGTTCACTCGCGCTTCGTCGCTCGGTGCTCATCGCCGCCTTTTCGGGCCGCCTCACTTCACAGTCGATCTATGCGAGGGACATCGGGGATTTGATCTCGGTGTGACAGCCACGCCAACCCGAGTCTCGCTGACCGCTGCTGAATGGGCGCTCTTACATCTGCCTCGGGTGTCGACCGCTCTGTCGGCCCCCGCCTTCCTCTGAAAGGGTCACCGCTTGTCTGAATCGAACCGTCTAGTTTCCAAGCTCGTCGCCGGTAGTAACGTGCTCCGCGACTCCGGCGTCAACATGTACGAGTACACCGAGCAACTCACCTACTTGCTGTTCCTTAAGATGGCCGAGGAGCGCGCAACCCGCGCACTGAATCCCGAGCGAGTCGTGCCCGACGAATACTCCTGGCACCGGCTGCTCGGGCTGTCGGGTGAAGCGCTCGAAGACACCTACAATCACATCCTGCGCGGGCTTGCCAGCCAGCCGGGTGTTCTCGGAGCGATCTACCGTGGCGCGCAGAACAAGATTTCGAATCCGTCGCACCTCAAGACCTTGATCGTCGACTACCTCAACAAAGAGAACTGGTCTGCCGCTGGTGCCGACATCAACGGTGATGCCTATGAGGAGCTGCTGGAGCGGTCAGCTGGCGATACTAAGTCCACCGCAGGGCAATACTTCACCCCGCGTGCGCTGATCCAAGCCGTCGTAGACGTAGTCCAGCCCAGCGTTGCGGACCGCGTGATCGACCCGGCTTGCGGTACGGGCGGGTTCCTTCTGGCCGCGAACGCTCACGCGACGCGTGAGGCGGCCAGCCTGACTCCGCCAGAGCGTGAGCACCTGCGGACAAAGTTCGTCCACGGGGTCGACATCGGTGCGACGACATCTCGGCTCGCCGCGATGAACTTGTTGCTCCACGGCATCGGCTCGATCACGGGCGACTCCCTCATTTCTACCAAGGACGCGCTGATGGCCGACCCCGGCGAGCGCTGGAGCGTCGTGCTGGCCAATCCGCCGTTTGGTCGAAGCTCCTCTAGCGACATCGGCGGCGGAGACGACGAAGGCGCAGAAGTCTTCCGGCAGGACTTCGTCGTCACGACATCCAACAAGCAGCTCAACTTCCTGCAGCACATAATGACGATCCTTGACATCAACGGCCGCGCCGCCGTCGTTCTCCCCGATAACGTTTTGTTTGAAGGCGGTGCTGGGGAGGTCCTTCGCCGCAAGCTGCTGTCGTCGTTCGATTTCCATACGCTACTGCGGCTTCCAACTGGCATCTTCTACAAGCCGGGCGTGAAGGCGAACGTGCTGTTCTTCGACAAGAAGCCCGCGGCCGAGATACCGTGGACGCGGAGGCTCTGGGTCTACGATCTGCGCACTAACAAGCACTTCACGCTCAAGAAGAGTCCGCTGCGACGACGGGACCTCGATGATTTCGTGCAAGCCTCTTTGCCCGGCGACCCGCGCGAAGAACGTACGGAGTCTGAGCGATGGAAGTCGTTTACCTACGACGAGCTGACTGCCCGCGACAAGGTCAACCTTGACATCACTTGGCTACGCGACGACTCCCTAGAAGATGCCGACAGCCTCCCTGCGCCGGAGATCATTGCCCGCGAGATTGTCGAGGATCTGACCGCCGCGCTCGTCGAGTTCGAGGCGGTGGCTGCAAGCCTTGAAAGCAGGATGGGTCTCGCGGCCGCTGATGCCGCCGGAGATTGAGTCGGTCACACGTGGCGGTTCAAGCTTACCTTTGGCGCCACGCGGCATGATAATCTGCTCGACGCAAGAGTGTCGTCACGATGATGGCTAGCTCGGTGAGGAGATACTCCCTCACCACGCTCTGAACCTCAGGGCGTAAGCGGGCGCAAGAGACGTACAGCAGAGGGTCTCGAAGCACTCCTCATTCGAGGAGTGCCATTTGGCTATCAATGTTTCTGCCCCCTGCCCCGCGACCGCCAGAATGGCCGCTGCGGCGCATTCGGCTAGCGCAGACATCGAGCGAGTTGCGCAGCGCGTCGCTGATCTGGCTCCGCCACTGAGCGAGGCCACGCGTGAGCGGCTCCGGGAGCTGCTTGGCGGCGTCCTGTGATCCCCTCCACGGCCAGGTTGGTGGCCGACCGCCCCATGACCAGCCCTGGCGGGGACGCCAGCGCATCTAGAGACAAACGGACAAATGGATACAGTCCTTCTTCAGACGGTCTGTCGCCTACCTCGAATCCCGCTCAGGGCAGGAGCTCGCATGCGCGCGACTCCTTGGGTTCGCGCGCATCTGTTTCGGAAACGGATGCAGATGTAGAACCTTCGGATGCAGGACTCGGGCCTTCGGAGACCCGCGTGCGCTGTTCCGAGCTGGATGTCCCTGGCGCTGATCCGGGCGACGATGTGGAGCCGTTCGAGGTGGTCTCCACGCCTGGTCAAGTCGCGACTGCGAAGGAGTTCTTCAACGATGCCAAGGCTGCTGAGAACCCTGAACAGGTGAAGCGGGCTCGGACCCTTTCGCGGGTGTTCTCGCTGATGCAGTACCGCGTCCACCCGGAAAAGGGCGAGGTCATGCTCACGCAGGAGCAGATCGACGAAGGCCTGGCGGTGCTTGGAGATCGCTTGCATCGCTGGGCCTACGTCTGGCACCCGCACGACCGCTTGGTGGACGTCGATGAGGGCACCGGCGAGTTCACCTGCACAGGACTCAAGGGGTTGCACGTGCACATGGTGCTGTGGTGCAAAGACGACGACGGATCTCGTCCCACCATCCGCACCGTCTCCGATGCCTTCTCGATCCCTTCCGCGCGCGTGCGGGTGCCGAAGGAGCTCGCCGCGCAGGGTGAGGTGGAGGCCCGCAGGGGTAGCGGAGCTGCTGAGAAGTGCTTCTTCGATCTCGCGGAGTATCTGCCCCACGAATCACGCGGCAAGGCATCGATCAAGGGCGTCACGCAGGCGGAGCGGTTCTACCTCGTGGACACGTCTCAGGACGGTAACCCAGGGAAGTATCAGTACGGTCGTGGCCGGGTAGTCGCGAACTTCGACTTCAGCGCTGAACTGGACCGCCACATGGTTGGGCGAGTGTCGGCTGCGGAGGGGGCGGGCAGCCTCGCGGCTCGGAAGCGCAAGCTGCGCCGCCTGGTGAGACTGGACGGCCTCTCCCTCGACGAGGCCCGGGCGAAGGACTTCGATGCGTGGGCCGATGACCTGCCGCGTTTGCGCGCTCTGCATCTCGACTGGTTGGCCGACCCAGCCAACAAGCCGAAAATCGGCACGGTGTTCACGAAAGGCACGGTGGCGATCTGTGCACCCTCTGGACACGGCAAGGGAATCCTTGCCGATGACACGGCCGCGCAGGTGCTCGTGCTTGCGACGCTGGCCGGCGGTCGCAACTGGACGGTAGCCGAGCCAGCTGGGCGCAACGCGATCGAGGACGTCGGCCCTGCCGAGGTCGTGATCCACGATGATGCGCGATTCTGGCTGTTGCCGACCCACGATGAGTTCTTGAGGTGGATGGACCCGAACCGAGTGACAGCTGCGGCAACACGCAATGTGAACACGCCCGCGCCGGCCCCTCGTGCGATCCTGCTGACGACGTCGAACACGTTGGAGGAGTTTGCCCTGACCGTCTTCACTCGCAAGCCCAGTGAGGTGCTGGCCGAGGGTGCTCGATTCCGTTCCGGCTCGACGAACATCGATGAACTGTTGCGCCGCATCGGCTGGTTCGTAGAGATCCGCACCCCGTCGTGGGTGCTGGAGCAGGAAGGAACGATCACCAAGGGTGAGTTCCTAGCGCTGATCCGTGACGAGATGGTCGTGTCCGTCCACCGGATGCGGGTTGTGCCGAAGACCGTCCTGCGCGTCCTCGACCGCGAAGGTGCACATCTCGGTGCCGCCACGACCACGCGAGAGCCCGAGCTCGTCGCGATGATCAAGGGGTGCCGTCCCGCCTCCCGCTTCCTCGCGATCTCGCTGATTGAGGAGTGCTCCCCGGATGTGTGGGCGGACCTCCCCATCGATGCGGCGCAAGCCATCAATTCGGAGCGACAAGGGATCCACCTGGCAGGGCTTCAGCGTGCGGCCGAGGCAGTCGCATCGTGACTGGCCGAAGCCAGCTCGAGGCCGAGATCGACGCCGCGAAGGCTATTGCCAAGCGCCGCCTCGCTCGTCTCCACGAGAAGCAGCGCCGCGACCGAGTGCGGCACGACTCGGCGGTGCTCGAGATCCTCCGCGGCCGGATCAACCCGGAAGCGATGGTCAAAATCGAGGCCGAAGCCCGAGCGCAGCTCGACGCCCAGGACGCTGAACGTTCGCGTCGAGCACAGGATGCTGCTCAGCGCCGCAATAGCACCGCGGCGACGCCCGTCACAGTGGCGAAGCAGCACGGGGTGTCCTCGTGACTCTCCACGCGAGGAGCCTCGGCCGCGCAGCGAGCGCTCGCCGTCGCGAGATCAGGGGGTCCGGGGCTTCCCCGGCAAGTGTGAGCGGTGGGTGGTCGGGCGGAGCCCTGGCCGTCCCACAGCTTGCCTGCTTGCCGTCGGGGAATGAGCAGGCTCCGCATGCTCCCGTTACGCAGCAGGTGATCCAGTGACCGCTGCTCAGACTGCGGAGTGCACCGGCACACGCATGCAACGCATCGACGTCAGGATGACCGTCACAGACCGCGCCCGTGTGCATCGCGCCGCAGGTGCGCTCGGTCTCCGACCGTCGCAGTACGTCCGCGCCGTTGTGCGCGAAGCGCTGGCTGCCCGCCCAGAGGACAATTCACCCCGCCCCGCTCTCACCATCACTCGCCTCGGCGACGACGACCGCGCCGTTATCCTCGCCGCGCAGCTCGAGATTCGCCGCGTGGGGACGAACCTCAATCAGCTCGCCCGCCTCGCGCATCGTGGAGAGCTCGATCTCGAGCATCTCGGCCCGATCGTCCGCGAGCTGGCCACCGTTGTCGAAGATCTCGCCGTGAAACTCGGGGCGCACTCGTGAGCGTCGTCCGGGTCGCTGCGCTCCATGACCTCGCAGGCCATGACGCTTACGTCAGCGAAGGTCGCGGCGAGCAGCGCCGTGACCACCTGGCGGACGCGACCGACCGCCTCGCGCCCGGCTCCCGTGCCGATCTGTCGCGCGAAGAGTTCGTGGCGCTTGGGCACCAGCTCGCGCGCGAGCATGGTCGACGGGTCGAGGCACTCGGCATCGTCGTCGCATGGTCGCCCGACGAGTTGAGTATCGACAGCCCCGTCGATCTCCAACTAGCGGGCGATCACGCGTACGCGCTGGCTAAGCGACTGCATCCGCACTCGCCAGTCTCTGTCGTGGTGCACGCCGATAGTGCAGGCCAGCACGTTCACGCCCACGTGGCAATTCTGAATCACAATTTCGAGACGGGCCGCGCGCTCACTGCAGGCCGGCGGCATCGCGACGTCGCTGCCGTCAACGACGAGCTGTCCCGTGAGCAGGGCATGCGCGTGATCGAGCCGCAGCCGCGGACCGCCACACGTGCCGCTGCCCCCTTTGACGACCTTCTTCGCCAGCGCATCGTGGAGGCGCTCGCGCATCCCGAAACCTGCGACTGGGAGGCATTCGTCGCCACGTGCGCCGCCCGCGGGGTCGAGGTGGTAGCGACGTCGCACGAGATCATGAGTGACGCGCGCCGCGGCAAGCGGCGCGGCGACGCCTCTACCGGCGTGACGTACAAGGCGCTCGACACGACGGGCCCAAAGCGGCGCGTGCGCCGCCGAAAAGCGTCCGCTCTCGGAGCGGAGTTCACCTACGACGCGATCCTCGCGGCGTTGGCCATGAAGGATACGCAAGCCGAGCGGGAGGCTGAGCGCGAGTCCTCAGCTACTAGCCGCGCCCGACCCGCTCGTGAGCGCTCGGAGTTGCTCGACACGATGCAAGGTGTGCTTTTGCGCGGCGCGTACGCAGCGCTGCCCGGCTACGCGGGCCTTGCACTCAAGGTCGGTGTGACCGCCACCCGCTCCAGTCAACGCCTCGCCGCCCAGCGCGCTCTCGAGGCGGACCTCGTTCGTCAGCATGTCGAGGCGATCGAGGCCGAGGCTGCGCGTCGTCGGCCGCGATCCGCGTCTCGCTCTCACCTCCCGCCCGCAGCCCAACGTCATGCCGAGATGGATCGCGCTGTGCGTCAGCGCGGCGACCGCGGCGTTGGCGAATAGCCATCACCCAACACCGAAGAAAGAGACCCCCAAATGACCACTGATCTGAAGACCGCGCAGCTGCACCGGGCCCGTGAGCTCTCGCTCGACATGGCCCGGGACTACTTCGCTTTGCTGTCGTCTGTGCCGGATTCCTCGCCCGCCTTGCGCGGGCGAATCACGCGCGCCACCGGCGTAGTCATCGTCCCGGAAGACGTGTTCGGCCCCGAGCGAGTCCGGCTCGCTGCCCCCTTCGCGTTGCCGCGAGCAACCTCGGACTTGCTGCGCCGCATTACGACCCATGCGACCTCTGCGCTCGGCGGCACGCTCGCGAACGTGATCGCGGCCGGGGAGAAGGAGCGCGCATGGCGCCTAGGACGCGCGTCTGCGCTGCGCGTGGGAACACTGCGTCGGCTACTTGATGCCAACCGGCTGCGCCGCGCGACCGTCGACCACATGGTCTCTGCGCTCGCGCTCTTTGAGACGCTTCCTGTACGACCGGGGGCTGACTTCGACGCGACGCTCGACGACGTTGCTCGGGGCTCTGGCTTCGCGGCTGTCAGCGGCGGCTACCGGCTTGTGGACGAGACCGGCAATGCGCTTGGGCGTGTGGTCACAGACGAGAATCTCGGCGTCGGGCGCTCGTGGGAAGAGTTGGAGGGAGCAGCCGCCGAGGCCGCGGACGAATACGCCGCGGTTCTTGAGCTGATCCTGGCCCTCCTGTGGGCGAGCAGCGGCACCGATGGCGTTGACGCACTTCTCACCGAGGGCGAGTCTCTGATCGATGTCGCCGGTGCGGGTGAGCTGGATGACATCGGGCTTGCACCCACCGGGGATCTCGACCTCGAGGACCCTGACGCAAGGCTGCGCCTGCGCTTCCGCCGCGCCGTTCACCTGCACGGTCAGATGCTCCCACTTCGCGAAGCGGCGCGACGCATCACAGGTGCGGCGCAGGCTGAGGAGGATGCTGCCGCTAGGCGCTCTCGCATCATTGCTGAATTCGAAGCGAAGAAACAGGCAAAGCGCGAAGCGAACCGCCGAGCTGCCGCGGCGGAGGTTCGCGAGATGCGTCTCGGCCGCTACGACGCACTGACCGATGATGCGCAGCCGACGAAGGACGGCCTGGTGGACGGCGACTACCAGCTGGGCTGACCCTCGAAGAGGGCAAGGGCGCGCTATGCGCCCGCGGCAGCCATCTAGCGTCCCGATCAGCAGTGCGTCGGGGCGCTGGCTGGCATGTACTGGGCTACTGGTGCCACTCGATGGCAACGGTGTTCGGGTCGAATCGCTTGACGCCGCGCGGATGTCCGTGGAGTCGGACCTCGCAGAGCGCTTCAATGACTCCGCGCTTCGCGCCGAGGTCTGCGGCCTGGAACGCGGCTACCGGATCTTGTGCGCCGAGCACTGTGCCAGCTGTAGCGCTAGCGGCTAGGCGTACGCGCTCGGCCTCGAGTAGGGCGATCGCGGCGTCCTCGTGGTCACGTACGCGCTTGAGGTCGCGCCCCTCGATGACTTCGGCGTCGTAGTCGCGCTGAGCCCTTGCGATCCTCGCGCGATGCTGGCCGATCTGGCTCTTGATCTCATGCAGTCGGGGCTCGTCACGGCTCGGTAGAAGGTTGGCGAGGTCTGGGCGGGCCAACCGCGAACGGACGGCGGCACTCACGTATGCGTCGATCTGCTCTCGGCTTCGGGTGATGTGTCCCGCGCAGCGGTACCGACTTGTATGCGCACGCACGCGCTGACCGCAGACGCCGCAGCGGTACAACCCGCTGCCAAGGTGGCGGCGCTCGGTCCCGACACGGTTCGTAACGCGGTCAGTGCTGTCGAGCCTGTCCTGTACTGCTGCCCATGTCCCTTCGTCGACGAGGGGATTCCATTGCCCACGGACCGGCTCACCGGACTCGTCTCGGAGGATCGACGCGCGCCACGACCTGCGCTTGCCGCCACCAGGTTGCGTCTCTTTTGGTGTGTACGTTGAGTACCCGGCATACCGAGGGTTCCGCAAAATTCCAAGGACGGTGCTCGGGGGCCACGGCGCATTCTCCGGGATAGGACGCGGCTTTTGCTGCTTCTGCGCCGGGAGGGTCTCATTCTCCGCTTCGCGTCGGGCATTACGCTCGAGCGCGATGGTCCTCGTATGACGGGGGAGCGCTGGCACTCTGGGTGGTATGCGCTCGCTTACCTCGCCGGATAGGCCCGCCGCGATCGCCCTCAGTGAGCTCCCGCTGTTGAACGCAGTGTAGATCGCCCGGACAGCGTCCGCCTCGTGTTCGACGACGCCGCCCGCCACGGTGTACCCGAGCGGGCGCATGCCCTTCGGTACGCGCCCCTGGGCAGCTCTCTGCGCTTGAGCCGCTGACTGGCGGGCGGTCTTTCGCTCGACCTCCGAGCGGGCAACTGCGGCCTTGACGCGGGCGAACAGTCGTCCGCCGTCGGTAGTCAGGTCCGCCTCGCCATTCGCGGTTATCAGGCGTAGCCCGCGCTCCTCGGAGGCATCGATCCAGTCTTCTAGCTGCCGAGGCTGGCGGGTCAGGCGGTCGAGATCCCAGCAGATTATGGCGTCGAACTCTCCGGCCGCGAAGCCGCGAACAAGCGCGTCGTAACCGGGGCGACGTTTAGTTTTGTCCGTTGCGCTCCGCGATTGGTCGATGTACTCCTTGACTACCTCCCACCGGCGTGCCGTAGCGATTTCCAGGCACTCGGCACGCTGTCGATCAATCGCTAGACCGTCCATTTCACGATCGAGGGAGATACGAAGGTAGAGCGCTGCACGTACGCGAGCCTGAGACATTCACACAATCTACAAGAAAGGTGTTTCTCGGTTGCGGAACGTTCACATGTCCTGCTTCCTGATTAATCTCTGTTGGCCGTCCGGGGAGTTGTGCGGTGGCCGAGGAGCACGACGTTGTTGTCTGGCGCGCACGATGGAGCGGGTACAACTACCGTCCTGCCGCTCTAGCCGGTCTCGTTCTCTTCCCGTCCATGTGCCGACCGCATCGGGCGAGAGGATCGGCGTGATCCAGGCCTCTCGGCGGCAACGCGCCGCTACCACCGCCGATACCTTGAGCAGATGAACGTCGCGAAGTACCACCACATCAACCCGCAGTTTGTCTTGCGCCGCTTTGCCACTGAGGACGAGTGGGTCCGAGTGATTCGCCTGCCGGGACGAACGGGTTACTCATCGCTCGTCGAGAACACCGGTGGTGAGAACCATCTCTACTCGATACCTGAGCATCCGAGTGGCTCGGATGTGTTCGAGAAGGCGCTCGGCTCGGGACTCGAGGGTGAGACATCAGCCATCTTCGACCGCGTCAGAGACGGCGAATGGCCGCTCCCGCAGGATGCCCGTGACACTCTCGCGGAGTTCGTTGCGTTGCAGATGCTACGCGGACCTGAGCGGCGTAGACAAATGGAGTCTGCGATGGGCGAGATCGTCTCCAAGGCCGCCGGGCAACTGAGTAAAGAGGATTTCGCGAGATGGGCATCTGACACTGCAGGACGCCCGCTCACCGACAAAGAGGTAGAGGAACGCCGGGCCCTCATTTTCAGCCCCGCAGGCCTCTCGATCCCACAGACCGCTCGGGACCATATCGAGATGATGGGTGAAACGACTGGCGAGGTCGCCGGGTTCCTCGCGAGTCGTCCTTGGACGTTAGTCCCGTTCACAGACCGCTCGCTCATCACATCCGATGCCCCTGTGTCGTTGGTTGCCCACAAGCAACCAGGCTCAGGGCTGGGAGTGGGTGTCCGGACCGCTCGACTTGTGCTCTATCCGATGAGTCGCAGCATCGGCATCGTGATGAGAGACCCTTTCGACGGTCGCAACCCGACGGACGATCTCAGAAACTTCGTTGAGAAGGCGCGCTCGGGCGTTCTCGACGACCGGTCACCTGGCACTGCGGATATCGAGAGATCGATGAATGCACGCACCGCGGCCCACGCGGTGAGCAACATTTATCATCACCCCGATGACGCTGAGTTCGTGCCGTCGGACTACCGGGAGACGCAGTGACCGGCTGGATTCTTCGACGCCCATAACCTTGAACCCAAGACCATGCAGTCGGTGACGCTCCAATCTACTCGCACCTTTTAGGATGACATCGTGCACATACAACAAGTCCAGATCAAGCGACTTCTAGGCTTCGAGGCGCTGACGCTTGATGTGGACTCGAACCTTCAACTGATCGCAGGACCGAACAACGCAGGCAAGTCCTCGTTCATCCGTGTGCTCGAGGCCTTCTTCTCCGATCCGACCGCGGGCGATTTCAGACAGCTGAAGCCCCTGAACGACTACTACGTCCAGGGCGGTCCCAGAATGCTGTCGAGCATCAAAGTCCATTTCGGTGGACTCACCGATGCCGAAGCCAATGAGCTGAATGACGTAGTAAGCCGCGAGGGAACGTTCTGGGTTGAGATCACCTGCACGAGGAAGGGCAAAATCAGCTACCGCACTTGGACAGGTACAGATGCGCGATCTCGCGAGATCTTCGAGTGGGTTCTGCAGTCGTTTGACTTCGTGAAGATCCCGTCCGTCAGAGTGAGCGGCGACGACGAACACGATGCAGACCGCTCGTTGGCGCGGCTTTATGACACCTTGGAAGGTGTGCTTATCCGATCGGGCAGCTCCCGTTCCACGCAGCTCCAGAAGGACTTTGCCAAGGCGATGGAGCCGGTTGAGGATCTGGTGCGAGGGGTCCTCAACGAGTCAGTAAAGGCGGTGGCGACCGAACTTCCGTTCCAGGATCCTGTTCTCGGAGTGGACCTACCGGCGTCTCAGCACGCGCTGCGCGGAATGCTCAGGGAAGCCGTGATCACCAGTCACGATGATGTAGTAGTGCCGATCGCCGAGCGCGGCACCGGATTCCAGTCCGCTTTGGTTCTCGGTATTCTTCGCTACGTCTCGTCGAAGAGCAGGCAGGCAGGCACCAGCGTTCTCTTCGCCATTGAGGAGCCCGAGGCGTTTCTCCATCCACAGACGCAGCGGGCGATGGCAAAGATCCTCAAGGACATCTCGGCGGAAGCCCAGATGCTCGTCACTACCCATAGCCCCGTGCTCGTTGACTCGTTCTCCGTTACACGGATCGCGCGTCTTCCCCTTAGCCCGGAGGGCATGACTTACTCGGCGTGGAAGCCCGACCTGGCAGTTGACGAAGAAGGACGGCTGACGCGTTACTGCGACGCCACCAACAGTGAGCTAGTGTTTGCCAGCTCCGTGATACTGGTCGAGGGGCACGGTGACAAGCTCGTCGTCGACTACTTGCTGGAGAGCATCACCGGTGGACCGGGTGGTCACTACGCCCTTGGTATCGCAGTGATCGAGGCTTCCGGGATCACGACGATATCGCACCTGCTCCGGCTCGCTCAGCTCTTTGGCGTCCGCGCCTTTGTGCTTACCGACAAGGACGGTGTCCACAAGAGCGGCGACAACAAACGCGCGCTGGTCGAGATTCTAAAAGCCAAAGATGCCAAACCGTCCGTGGCCTTCCTCAATGGCCTGCGTGATCTCGCCGACCGACCGGTGACCACCCTCAAGGCGGCACTCGAGCACCAGAAGGAGCTCAACACGATGCTGCAGCCGTGGGACGCGTTCGTGTTGAGCTCCGACCTCGAAGGCATGCTCCTTGACGTTGTCCCGCAGGAAAAGCTGGCGGCGATGCTCGGGCCTGACGAGGCCAGTGAAGTGAGTAAGGAAACCGCCGAGGAGTTCGCGACGGGTGCCGCTGGGCGTGAAGCGATGGCGGCCCACCTCGGCTCAAAGGGATGGAACTCTGATCGTAAGAAGTCCGGCAAGGCAAAGCCGCACATTCCATCGGCGCTGCTGCGGCAGCATCTCGGTTCGGTGTCGAGCCAGCACCGCGCCATCAGACCGTTGATGGCTTGGCTCGGAGGGATCGTAGACGCCCACAAGCGCGCGCCGCTTTGATCACCCCGGTCCGCAGATTCATGCGTCTGCGTGGTCTACGAGATGTTTGACCACTACGGCACGTGGTGGAGTTCCGCTTCAACAATTGAGTGGGACCAGTTGGTCGTCAGTGATGGACCGGAAGAGGTACGAGCCGAACGGGCTGCTGTCGCGCCTTGTCGGCGAGCGGATGTACTCCGTTGAGTTCGTCCTCAACGACTATGTGCAGTTTCGGTTCGACGGATCGCCCGGCGCGGGTGACCCGGTCACGCTCAATTGCTACGTCTGGCCCCTGATCGAGTTCGATGGACGCACGTGGAGCGAGAAAGACGCCGGATATGCGGATGTCCTGCGCAGGCTGACGCCCGGTACGGTCGTTTCGACAACGGAACAGACGGGATCAGGCGTTCGACTCGCCCTGGACACTGGCGCACTTGTCATCCATCCGACGCTCGACGAGATTCACGTGGAGATTGCGGAGATCAGCGGATTCAAAGACGGCGCATGGATGGTGTGGCATCCCGGTGAAGAGAGCTTCGAGGACTTGGCATGAATCGCGACGTCGTGGAGTTCCGCTTCAACAACTGAGATCGGGCGGATCCGAGTAAGCTTCGTCGATGATCCAGCGCAACAGGGCGTCGCTCAGCATCCACAGCGACACCAAGACCGTGGCCGAGATCTCTGCGATGCTCGGACTGGAGCCCACCAACTGGGGTGACAAAGGCGATCTCACCCGTGCCGGGCGGGCCGGTCGGAACTACGCGCCGGAGCGTCTGACGCATCAGCGAACCTACTGGTCGTTCACCGAGACAATCGATGAACCGAGCACCGAGGATCAGACCGGCTTCTTCGCACTTCGTTCGTTGGTGGTGCGACTGCAACCCAGCGGACATGCACTCATGGAGCTCCGTCAAGGCGGAGAGACCACGCTCTGGTGGTCCGGAGACTCCGACAGCACGCAAGGTGGATTCGTGCTGGAGGCGGACCTGATCAGTGGCATTGCCAAGCTGGGCTGTGATGTCTTCGGCACCGCTTATCTCACCGAGGACGACGAGGACGAGGATGCGATGAGGGACAGCGACGTCACTGAGTTCGGTATCGGAAGTACACCCACGAGCAAGAACTGATCGCGATGGTTTCGCGGCGGTTGCACAAGGCGCTCCAACGGGCGCAGGACACGAAGTCGATTCTGCGCATCGAGCGCAAGCCGAAGTTCGCCGATCGGGTCGATGGCATCGTGCTTCGAATCGGCGAGCAGTGGATTCTGATGGCGCAGACCGCCGACGGCGGGTACTTCGACGGGTACGTCCTGCTCCGATTGCGCGATGTCGCGCGTCTCACGCCTGACGAGACATTTGCCCACGAGTTCGTCAGGCTTCAGCCTGAGTGGCCGCCTTCCTTCCCCTTCGACGTCGATCTGGACGACACTGCGTCCGCCCTCAGCGGGTTTGCGCGTCAAGGCGAATTGGTCGGGATTCAGAAGGAGAATGAACGCAGCGCGATCTGGATCGGCACTCCGGATGATGTGACTTCGCGCTATATCTACCTGAACGAAGTTCGACCAGATGCCACGTGGCATCCTCGACCGCTCGGCTACAAGCTGCGGTCGATCACGATGGCTGAGGTGGGTACGCGGTACCTCATCGGGCTATCGGAGGTCGCAGGGGCGGGTGCTTCGTCGGTTCGAGCCGACTAGGACGGCGACGTCGTGGAGTTCCGCTTCAACAACTGAGTGTCCCTCCTCGCACGGCGCGGGCCAGCGTGCGCCCGAACGTGCGGGGGACCCGCTAGGCCGAGCGCGGATGAGGGTAGGCGGCGTCGCGTCCCTGGAAGCTGAGGATGCTCGGGTTCTGCACGACGCCCTCGCGGATCTCGATCGCGCGCGTGAGGGTGGTGTTCTCCGCCCAGGCGTCGGGGCCCTCGAGCACGGTGCGGAGGAACGGCAGCAGGGCCTCGCTGATGTCCCACGTCGCGGAGTTCCACAGGTACGACGGGCTGTGATCGACGGCGTAGTAGTTCACGCCCTGGCCCACGGTGAACATCGGCTCATCGAACGTCGTCGGCGTGGCCCATTCGAACCCCATGCCCTCATCGCACGAGACGTCGACGATCAGGCTGCCCGGCGTGAAACGGCTGAGGTCCTCGGTCCGCAGGTATGTCAGCGGTGCCGCGACATCCTGGAACGTGCAGTTGACGACGATGTCGTACCGGGCGAGGAAGTCGGGGAGCAGCACCTCGCCCTCCTCCGTGCTCACCTCGCTGAGGTGGGTGGGGCCGTCGTCAGTGTTGAGCTGGGTGAGGTGGGCGTTGTGGATGGGGGAGCCCACGGCCGCCGCTCCGCGCTGCGTGAGCACCTCGATGTCGTGGACTCCGTGCGCGTTGAGCGCGGTCACGGCTCCCCGGGCAGTGGCGCCGAAGCCGATCACGACCGCGCTCAGCCGGGGTCCGTAGTCCCCGGTGGACCCGACGAGGCTCATCGCGTGGAGCACCGAGCAGTATCCGGCAAGCTCGTTGTTCTTGTGGAAGACGTGCAGGCTCATATCGCCTTGCGAGGTCCAGTGATTCATGGCCTCGAACGCGATCAGCGTGAGGCGGTTGTCGATCGCGGTCTGCGCGAGCTCCACATCCTGCACGCAGTGCGGCCAGCCCCACAGGATCCGCCCCTCGGGGATCGCGGCGACATCAGCCAGCTGCGGCTTGGGCAGCAGCAGGACGTCGGCGGATGCGAGGACCTCCGCCCGGTCTGCGACTCGCCCCACCCGCGATTCGATGTAGCCGGGCTCCAGCTGGAAGTCCGACCCGTAGCCGTGCTCGACGATCATCCGGGCGCGCACATCGGCGTCGATGCGGTCGAAGTGGTGCGGGTGGATCGGCAGACGCCGCTCGTTCTCCATGGACGAGCTCGCCAGCAGGCCGAGGCTGCGGAGTCCGTCATTCGACGATGCGGTATGAGCGGTGGACGTGCGTGTCGTGTCGGACAACGGGTTCCCATCTTCGGGGAACCAGGGTCAGCTCCTGTGCTGACTCTACGCCCGAAGTCACGCGGCCCTCGCCGCAGGCGGGATACGCTTGTTCGCGCAGGGTCGGCCGCGACTGTCAGATCAGCTCCGCGCAGCCCGCTCGACACCCCCACCGCGACGGCACGAGGAGAACGACGCCCATGACCGACACCCAGATCTTCGAGCCAGACGGCCGTGCCATCCCCTTCGTGGACGAGGGCGACGGACCCGTCAAGCTCGTGCTGATCCAGGAGCAGGGCCTCGCGGCCGACGTGCTGGGCGTGGCCGCCCACTACCTCGCCGAAGAGGCGGGATTCCACGTCCTGCGCATCGGACACCGTGCCGGTGACGCATCGCTGGAGGAGCGTGTCGACGACGCGATCGCCGTGATCGACCACGTCGGCATCGACGACACCTGGATCGGTGGACACGGCTTCGGCGGGACGATCGCCCGCGCCCTCGTCGCCGCACACTCCGACCGGGCCAACGGACTGCTGCTGCTCGGCGTCGAGGACGTCGACGTCGCCGTGGCACCGGCGATCCCGGTGCTGATCGTGCAGGCCACCGAGGACACCGACACCCCTCCCGCGAATGCCGAGGCGCTGCACGCGACGATCCCCGACCGTTCGAGCATCAAGACGATCGCGGGCGATCACCTGTTCCCGATGCATCACCCCATCGAGACCGGCGTGATCATCGAGGAATACCTGGACTGGGACTGAACTCGGTGATCTCGGGCGAGCGCACCGTCGTCCTCGCGATCGACCTGCAAGCCGGGGTGATGCCCGGATGCCACGACGAGCAGGGCGTGCTCTCGCATGCCGCTGCGCTGGTCGATCGCGCTCGTGCAGCTCACGTTCCCGTGGTCTGGGTGCATCACGACCCCGTCGGAGTGGGCACACCCGAGTGGGAGCTCGCGACGCCACTGCACCGCGCCGAAGGCGAGCCGCTGGTGCACAAGAGCTACCGCGACTCCTTCACCGACACCACGTTGAGGGAGACGCTCGACGCGCTCGGCGCGACGCACCTGGTGATCACCGGGGCGCAGTCGGACTTCTGCGTGCGCACCACGATGCAGCGCGCTGCGGCGGAGGGCTACGACGTCACGCTCGTGAGCGACGCGCACACGACGGTCGACACCGAGTGGGACGGCGTGCCGATCTCGGGAGAGCAGATCGTCGCGCACACGAACATGTACTTCTCCGGTCTGCGGTACCCGGGCCAACGGTTCGCGATCGCCACGCACGACCGAGTCGCGCTCTGAGGGCGGCTCGCGCCCTACCCGGATCCCGTGGATCCGCTCGTCTCAGCGGCTCACAGGTCGCTGTAATCGTTCGAGGGTGACTGGATCTCGGAGACCAGGTCCCCGTCGAGGGAGATGAGCACGAACATGATGCCGACCTCGCCCGGGCGCGACAGCGAGGTCGTCCCCTCCACCTCCTGATGCCCGACGCCGACCTGTTCGGCGATGCCGTCCCCGTCCTCGTCCCAGACGTCCCATCCTCCGGCCCTCACGACGTCGGTTCGCGACGATCCGACGGCGAGCCCGTCGTCGGTGGTGATCGCGACGCCGTCGACGGTGGGAGCCGTCGCGGTGACCGTCGCGCTACCGGTGCCACCGGCATCGGTGACGACCATGAGGCCGTTCCATTCGTAGCGGACGAGGTCGATCTCGTAGCCGGGTGGGCTCTCGAGCTCGACCGGTGCGGGGAGTTCGCCCGTCGCATCTTCGAGCAGGGCGAGCACGCTCGCCGCATCCTCGAAGGGCGCCGTCGCCGTGTCGTCGCCGTCGACGTACTCCACGCCGTCGATGGTGATGACCAACTGAGCGGCGACTGCGGGGGTGGGCGTCGACGACGGAGGGCTGGACGGCGGTGTCGTCGCGCTCGGCGACGCCGCTTCCTGCGCGGACTGCGGCGCACAGGCGGTGAGCAGCACGACGCTGGTGGTGAGAGCGAGCAGAAGTCGGACGCTACGGTGCATGGGCCCGATGCTAGCGCCTGACAGACTGGTGTGATGACCGCCACCCTCGTCGCCCAGGACCTCGCAGGTGGCTATGGTCACCGCATCCTCTTCGAAGGCCTCGACCTGACCGTCGCTCCCGGAGACGTCATCGGGGTCGTGGGCGCGAACGGAGCGGGCAAGTCGACGCTGCTCCGGATCCTCGCGGGGGTTCTCGCTCCCGCTGACGGAACTTTGTCTCTCGCACCGACCGACGCCTTCGTCGGCTGGCTGCCGCAGGAGCACGATCGGATCGAGGGTGAGACGGTCGCCGAGTACATCGCGCGACGCACGGGGTGCGCCGCGGCGACACGCGAGATGGATGCCGCGGCTGCCGCCCTCGGCGATCCGTCGCTCGCCCCTGCGGGCACGGACCCCGCAGACACGTATTCGCTGGCCCTCGACCGCTGGCTCGCCAGCGGCGCCGCCGACCTCGATGAGCGCATCCCCGCGGTGCTGGCGGATCTGGGGCTGCCCAGCGGAGGTCGCGTCTCGGACGAGGCGCTGATGACCGGTCTGTCCGGCGGGCAGGCCGCCCGCGTGGGGCTCGCCGCCCTGCTGCTCTCGCGCTTCGACATCGTCTTCCTCGACGAGCCCACGAACGACCTCGACCTCGACGGACTCGACCGTCTGGAGTCGTTCGTCCGCGGGCTCCGCGGCGGGGTCGTGCTCGTGAGCCATGATCGCGAGTTCCTCGCGCGCAGCGTCACCCGGGTGCTCGAGCTCGACCTCGCACAGAACTCGCACCGTCTCTACGGCGGAGGATACGACGCGTACATCGAGGAGCGCGCGGTCGTGCGTCGCCACCTGCGGGAGAAGTACGACGAGTTCGCCGACAAGAAGGCCGACCTCGTCGCGCGCGCCCGCACCCAGCGCGAGTGGTCGAGCCAGGGCGTGCGCAACGCGATGAAGAAGTCTCCCGACAATGACAAGATCAGGCGCAAGGCATCGACGGAATCCAGCGAGAAGCAGGCCCAGAAGGTCCGCCAGATGGAGAGCCGGATCGCCCGCCTCGACGAGGTCGAGGAACCGCGCAAGGAATGGCAGCTGGAGTTCACGATCGGCTCCGCCCCGAGATCGAGCAGTGTCGTCTCGACACTCAACTCCGCGGTGCTGCGGCAGGGTGACTTCACGCTGGGCCCCGTGTCGGTGCAGGTCGATGCCGGTGACCGGATCGGGATCACCGGGCCGAACGGCGCGGGCAAGTCGACGCTGCTTCGCGCCCTGCTCGGGCGGCAGGAGCCCGTCGAGGGCAGCGCCGCCCTCGGCAGCAGCGTGCAGATCGGCGAGATCGACCAGGCCCGATCGTTGCTGCTCGGCGACGAGCCGCTCTCCGAGGCGTTCGAGGCCGCCGTGCCGGAGATGGCGTCTGCGGAGGTGCGGACGCTGTTGGCGAAGTTCGGACTCAGGGCCGACCACGTGACCCGGCCGGTGTCGGGCCTCTCACCCGGGGAACGCACGCGGGCGGCGCTGGCGCTGCTGCAGGCCCGTGGAGTGAACCTGCTCGTGCTGGACGAGCCGACGAACCACCTCGATCTCGCGGCGATCGAGCAGCTCGAAGAGGCGCTCGAGTCCTACACCGGCACGCTGCTCCTGGTCACCCATGATCGACGGATGCTGGAGGCGGTGCAGACGAACCGGCGGTGGAGCGTCGCGGACGGACGCGTCGAGGAGCGCTGAGTCTCAGCGTCCCTGAGTCTCAGCGTCCCTGGCGCTTCTTGTAGGGCTTGGGCTGCCCCTTGACGATCGGGGCCCGGCCCTTGCCCTTCGAGGCCTTGGCCTTGCCGCCCGCGGGAGCGGCCGTCTTCGGCGCGGGCGGGGGAGCAGCGGCGACGGTCTCCTTCGCCTCGACGAGGAACAGCTCGCCGACACTCGTCAGGCGTGGTGTCCCCTCGCGGTTCACGAGTGCGTGACCGACCTCGTCCTCGAGCTTGTCGAGCGACGTGTACAGCGACGCGAGGGGGATGCCCAGCTCTTTCGCCGCACGGGGGAAGTGCAGCGTCTCGGCGAGCACGACGTACCGGCGGAGCAGTGCGATCTTCATGCGGGGGAACGGTCCTTCTCGAGCCGCGACGATCGCGGCTCTGGTTCTAACCTACGCGAGCGGGGGGCGCGGTCACTCCGCACGCACGGATGCCGCGACCCGAGGGCCGCGGCATCCGGTGCACCGCGCTCAGGCGACCTGGGGGAGGACCGCGAAGGAGACGGAGCCCTCATCGTCGACGCCGGCGTCGAGGATCTTGTCCTCGAGCGCGGCGGCGGCGGTCTCATCGAGGAAGAGGCGCGTGCCCGACACCTCGACGACCCGGTCTTCGGGCTCCGGGTCGGGGGTGACCAGGACCGCGAGCCTGGCACCGCCGTCGGGTCCGGGTGCCGGGGTGGAATGGATGCGGAGCCCCGCATCGGTGGCGTCGGTCTGACGGCTGACCAGGGTGTTGACGATCGCGGTGGCGTTGTCGGTGAGGGTGAGCACGAGACTCTCCTTCCGGTTGCGGTCACGACGCGGTTGCGGCGCGTTCGGGACACGATTCCGAACCCCGCCGCGCGATTCAACCCGACGCGCCCCGTTCGGAGGGGTCTCCCACCTGATGCAGAGGTTTTCTCAGGAAGACCTGCTCGGTGCCGTCCCCCTGCGGGATCCGCTCGTGCTCGCGATACCCGACCGATTCGTAGAGCCGGATGTTGGCTTCGCTCAGGCTGCCGGTGAAGAGCTCGGCGACCTCGGCCGACGACGACCGCTCTGCGGCGTCGAGCAGCCTGCGTCCGATGCCCTCGCCCTGGGTGTCCGGGGCGATGGCGATCCTGCCGATCAGCAGCACGCCGTCATCCTCGACGAAGCGGATCGCGCCCACTAGCCTGCCGTCGATGCGGGCGGTGAGACCGTCGCCCGCCCGCAGCTCCGCCTCGACCTCCGCGAGCGTCTGCGTGAGCGGGGGCATGTCGGCGCTGCCGTAGATCTGCGCTTCCGACACGAATGCGGCGCGCTGGAGCGTGAGCACCTCTCCCGCATCCGATTCCGTGATCGCGGCGATCACGACCTCCGGGTGGGCGTCCTGCGCGCCGGCATCGCCGGTCTGTGCTCTCTGGGTGTCCGATGTTCTCTGGGCGTCCGATCTCATCACTCCGCCACGATCCGACGTGCCGGAGGAGCCTGTCAACCCCCTCGATCGGCGGGGCGTCGCGGCGTTACGGTCTGTGGGCCGGGGCCTGCACGTCGCTCCGGATCCACTCACAGAGCAGGAGACACCCATGGCTGAGAAGACGAAGTCCACGACTGCCGCCTCCGCGAAGCGCGGCGCGAAGACGACCAGGCGTCAGAACGCGGAGAAGGGCTTCACCGCGTCCTCCGAGCTCGCCGGCAACCTCCAGACCGTGCTCGTCGACCTCATCGAACTCTCGTTGCAGGGCAAGCAGGCGCACTGGAACGTCGTGGGCCGCAACTTCCGCGACACGCACCGTCAGCTCGACGAGATCATCGACGCCGCGCGCGAGTTCAGCGACACCGTCGCCGAACGCATGCGCGCCCTGCACGCGGTGCCGGACGGCCGCACGGACACGATCGCGGAGACGACCTCGCTGCCGGCCTTCCCGGCCGGCGAGGTGTCCACCACCGACACGATCGATCTGATCACCGCGCGCCTGGATGCCGTCGTCGGCACGATCCGCGACGTCCATGACGCGATCGACGAGGAGGACCCGACTTCGGCCGACATCCTGCACGCGGTCCTCGAGAGTCTCGAGCAGTTCGCCTGGATGGTCAGCGCCGAGAACCGCACGCCCGCAGGCCGCTGAGCCGTCGCCGGTGGGTCGCTCTCAGGAGCGGCCCACCGCTCTGCGCACGAGACGCGGAAGGACGAGCGAGAGCAGTCCTATCGCCACCAGCGAGGCCACCAGAGCGATCAGCCCGGCGGCGCGATCCACGGTGAAATCGACGATGAGCGTCGTCACGCCGGTCGTGAGGGCAGCGATCACCACGAGGTCGATCTTCACGATGCCGGCCGCCACGCGCACCAGCTCGGGCTTGCGGCGTCGCCCGAAGGTGGCACGATGCATGCCGACGGGGGCGAGAGCGAGGATCGTCGCCAGGGCCGCGAGGCCGACCAGCACGACGTAGAGGTCGCGCTGGAGCTCGTCCATGTCCTCGAAGCGGGGCTGGAAGGCCACCGCGAGCAGGAAGCCGGTGAGGATCTGCGTCCCGGTCTGCATGACGCGCAGCTCCTGCAGCAGCTCGTCCCAGTTGCGATCGGCCCGCTCGTTGCGGGTCTCATCGCGTCCGTCGGCCTGATCGTCGAGCTCGTCCGGCGTCGCGCGCTGTTCGGGTTCCATGCGGCCAGTCTCGTGGCGCAGGTCCGATCGTGTCCACAGTCTTGTGTGCGCACGAGGGGGTGTGTGCGCGACGGGCTCCGGTCTCAGCGCTCGCCGTCCTCCTCGCGCAGGCGCGGAACGGTCCGCCGCTCAGGGCGGAGTCCTGCCTTGTCGGCGTAGAACGCGCGGATCCGATCCATGTCCGCCGCGACGTCTCCTGTGAGATCGAGGGTGGGTCCGAGGCCGGTGGTCATGGTCGTGCGGTCGACGAAGCCGAGGGTCAACGGCATCCCGGTCTCGCGGGAGATCCGATAGAAGCCCGACTTCCAGTGCTCGTTACCGCCGCGAGTGCCGTCCGGTGTGATCACCAGTCCGAACACCGAGCCGGAGCGCACCTGATCGACCACGTCCGCCACCACACGGGCGGGGTCGGCACGATCCACCGGGATGCCGCCGAGTCGCCGCATGAGGGGACCGCGCCAGCCGCGGAACAGGCTGTTCTTGCCGAGCCAGTGCACCTCGATGCCCAGCTGCCACGAGATGGCGAGCATCAATACGAAATCCCAGTTCGAGGTGTGCGGCGCGCCGATCAGGATCGTCGGCCGAGACGGCGTCGTCTCGGCGGTCAGGGTCCATCGGCTGAAGGTCCAGAACACGCGGGCGAGGAGTCGTTTGAGCACTCGTCAACCGTAGAGGACGACGACCTCGCGTCTGCCGTGAGAGACGAGCGGATTCGACGCCTCCACCCCGCAGCAGGCGTAGCATCTAATGATGGCCACGTCACAGGACTCCGATGCGCAGGATGCACCCGCGGTGCTCCAGACGATTCCGGACGCTCTGAACCTGCTCGAGGAGGGCGCCGTCGGATACTGCAGCGGCGGCGTCTGCCACATCCCCGCGCCCAAGAAGCAGCAGTAGCGGACGCCGCCGCCGCGGTCGTCGTCGCTCGCCGGTTACAGCGAGCTGTGCGGATCAGTGCCCGCCGTGGGCGCCGCCCGAGACGTCGTCTGCGGGCTTGCGCACGAAGGCGCTCAGGGCCACCGCCGCGAGCGAGATGATCGCCGCGATCAGGAACGCCATGCGTGCACCGGGTGCCCCGGCCGCCGCGGTGGCCAGTCCCTCGGCCTCGCCCGCGTGCAGGATCGCCGAATAGGTCACGGTGAGCACTGCCACGCCCGCCGCGCCGCCGACCTGCTGCAGGGTGTTCAGCACCGCGGACCCGTGGGAGTACAGCGAGCGCTGCAGGGATCCCAGCGACGCCGAGAACAGCGGGGTGAACGACATCGCGAGACCCACCGACATCGCGGCCTGCACGATGATCAGCACCCACCACACGGTGTGCTCGCCGACCGTCGAGTAGTAGAACAGCGCGGCCGACACGAGGATCGTGCCGGGGATCAGCAGCGGACGGGTGCCCCGGGCGTCGTAGAGGCGACCCATGACGGGGCCGAGCAGACCCATCAGCACGGACCCGGGGAGCAGGATCAGACCGGATTCGAGGGCGTTCAGACCCGCGACGTTCTGCAGGTACTGCGGCAGCAGCGTGAGAGTGCCGAACATCGACAGCGCGAGGATCGTCATGATGATGACCGAGAACGTGAAGTTCGTCGAGCGGAACACCCGCAGGTCGAGCAGCGCGTCGTCGACACGCTGCAGCACGAGCTGACGCCAGACGAACAGCGCGAGCGCGACGGCGCCGACGACGAGCGCGGTGATGCCCGCGGCCTCACCGGATCCGCCCTCGCCGCCGAACTGGCTCAGACCGAACACGATGCCGCCGAAACCGAGCGCGGCGAGCGGGATCGACAGCACGTCGAGGGGCACCGCGCGGGTCTCGCCGAGATTGGTCATCCACTTCACGCCGATGAGGAGCGAGACCAGGGCGATCGGCAGGATGATCGCGAACAGCGCGCGCCAGTTCAGTGTCTCGAGCACGGCGCCGGCGACGGTCGGGCCGATCGCGGGTGCCAGCGAGATGACGAGGCCGACGCGGCCCATCATGCGTCCTCGCGACTGGGCGGGCACGACGTTCATGATCGTCGTCATGAGGAGCGGCATCATGATGCCGGTGCCGGCGGCCTGGATCACGCGACCGGCGAGCAGCACCGCGAATCCCGGCGCGACCAGGGCGACGAGGGTGCCGAGGGAGAAGAGGCTCATCGCTGCGATGAACACCTGCCGCGTGGTGAAGCGCTGCAGGATGAAGCCGGTGGTCGGGATGACGACGGCCATGGTGAGCATGAACGCACTCGTCAGCCACTGGCCGAGCTCGGGCGGGATGCCGAGATCCGCATTGAGATGCGGGATGGCGATGCCCATGGTCGTCTCGTTGAGGATGGCGACGAACGCCGCGACGAGGAGCAGCCAGATGACGCGCATGTCGCTGCGCGCGATCTCACCCGTCGGCGCGGAAGAAGTGGGCGTGGGGATCGAACCGGTGTCGACGGCAGACATACGGCCTCCAAGGCACGCGAGAAGAGGGGAGGGAGGGTGCACGCGAGAGCGTGGACCATTCAGCGTAACGGCAGGCATCGACATTTCATTCCGGATCCGTACGAATCCGCTGCACCCGCGCGGGCGCCGGTGCCTGCGTCGCCTGCCCGTTCGACGCCGTCGGATCCGACCGTCCGCCGCCCTGACTACGCTGGCGGGATGAGCATGGGTGGAGGACGCGGCGGGTTCCGCGGCGTCGACGAGGACGCGCAGCGTCGACTCAACGCCGAGGCACCGCGCATCAGCGGGCTGGGAGCGCGGGTGGTCGCCCTGTTCCGGCCCTACCGCTGGCGGATCCTCTGGACCGGGGTGCTCGTGATCCTCGGCGCCGGCATCGCGGTGATCCCTCCGCTGATCGTCCAGCGCATCTTCGACGAGGGTCTGTTCCCGGTCGACGGCGGAGGACCGCACCTCGACCTGCTGGCCTGGCTCGTCGGCGGCATGGTCGTCCTCTTCCTCGTCTCCGCAGCCCTGGGCGTCGCCCAGACCTGGTTGACCTCGACGGTCGGCAACAACGTCACCGGAGATCTGCGGGTGCGGCTCTTCGAGCACCTCCAGGCGATGGAACTCGGATTCTTCACGCGGACGAAGACGGGCGTGATCCAGTCGAGACTGCAGAACGACGTCGGCGGTGTGTCCGGTGTGCTCACCAACACCGTCACCAGCATCCTCGGCAACGTCGTCACGGTCATCGCCTCCCTCGTCGCGATGATCCTGATCGACTGGCGACTCACGCTGATCGCGGTCGTGCTGATGCCGTTCCTCATCGTGGTGCAGCGACGCGTGGGACAGGTGCGGGCCCGGATCGCCGGCGAGACGCAAGAGTCCCTGTCGGAGCTCACCTCGATCACCCAGGAGACGCTGAGCGTGTCGGGGATGCTGCTGTCCAAGGCGTTCAACCGTCAGCGCACCGAGTCGCAGCGCTACCAGGCCGAGAACCGCAACCAGGTGACGCTGCAGGTGCGCCGGGCGATGAGCGGTCAGGGCTTCTTCGCGGTCGTGCAGGTGCTGATGGCGAGCGTCCCCGCCGTGATCTACCTGGTGTCGGGGTATCTGATCGCCGGCGGCACCGGCGCGATCACGGCCGGCACCGTCGTCGCGTTCACGACGGTGCAGGCACGCCTCCTGCAGCCGCTGATGGGGCTGATGCGCGTCTCCCTCGACCTGCAGACGTCATCGGCGCTCTTCGCGCGCATCTTCGAGTACCTCGATCTGGTGCCGGAGATCCAGGACGCGCCCGACGCGATCACCGTCGCCGATGCTCCGGGGCCGCGCGGCCGGATCGAGTTCGACGATGTCGTCTTCCGCTACCCCGATGCGGCGGCCGACGCGCGACCGACCCTCCAGGGCGTCTCCTTCGTCGCCGAGCCGGGGCAGCATGTGGCGTTCGTCGGCCCGTCGGGCGCAGGCAAGACCACGGTCCTCTACCTGGCGCCGCGCCTGTACGAGGCTGCGGGCGGTGCGGTGCTCTTCGCGGGCGCCGACGTGGGCACGCTCACCCAGGAGTCGATCATCGACCAGGTCGGCATCGTGTCGCAGGAGACGTACCTGTTCCACGCCACGATCCGCGACAACCTGCTCTACGCCCGTCCGGAGGCGACGGAGGACGAGCTGATCGCGGCATGCACGGCCGCGAACATCCACCACATCATCGCCGGATTCGAAGACGGGTACGACACGATCGTCGGCGAGCGCGGCTATCGCCTCTCCGGCGGCGAGAAGCAGCGCATCGCGATCGCCCGGGTGCTGCTGAAGGATCCGCCGGTGCTGCTGCTCGACGAGGCCACCTCCGCGCTCGACACCGTCTCGGAGCGTGTCGTGCAGGAGGCGCTCGACGAGGCGGCCAAGGGACGGACGACACTGACCATCGCGCACCGACTGTCGACCGTGATCGGCGCCGACGTCATCCACGTGCTCGAGGCCGGCCAGATCGTCGAGTCCGGCACCCACTCCGAGCTGATCGCCCGGGGCGGCCTCTACGCGGAGCTCGCGGCGCAGCAGGTCGCGGCGTCACGGGTGATCCAGACCGAGGCCGTCGTCGAGAGCACGGTCACCGGCGGTGTGCGGGCGGCGCTGCCAGACCGGCGGGCCGATCGGGCACCCCACGATTCCGCGGGGGCGGATGCGGTCGCCGCGCTCACCGCGCCGGTGCCGCTGCTCGACGTGACCCGCGCGGACGAGAGGGTCCACCCGGCGGAGGACTGAGCGCCGGATCGTCAGTGCACCGACAGACCGCCGTCGACGAACAGCGAGTGGCCCGTCACGTATCCCGATCCCGCGCCCGCGAGGAAGACGGCCGCCGCGGCGAAGTCCTCCGGCAGTCCGTTGCGGCCGATCATGGTGCGCGCGGCCAGAGCGGCGATCTGCGCGGGGTCCTCCTGCAAGCGCGCGTTGAGCGGCGTGAGCACGAACCCCGGCACGAGGGTGTTGCTCGTCACGCCGGTGCCGCCCCAGGCCTCGGCCTCCGACCGCATCAGAGATTCGACCGCGCCCTTCGAGACGCCGTAGACCCCGCTGCCGACGAACGCGCGGTGGGCCTGCTGGGAGCTGATGTGGATCAGTCGGCCGAACCCGCGTTCGGCCATGCCCACGGCATAGCGCTGCCCGAGCAGCAGCGGGGCGAGCGTGTTCACGGTCATGCTCGCGTCCCAGTCGGCCTCGGAGATCTCGGCGAACGGCGGCCGGATGTTGATCCCTGCCGAGTTCACCAGGATGTCGGGTTCTCCGAACGGCTGCGCGGCGGCCTCGGCCAGAGCGCGGATGCCGGCTCGCGAGCTCAGGTCGCCGACGACACCCGCCGCACGGCAGCCGGCATCCGTCAGCTCTCCGACCGTCTGCACGATCCGCTCCTCGCCACGCGCGACGACGACGGTCGCCGCTCCGGCCCGTGCGAGGGCGGTGGCGATGCCGCGGCCGATGCCCGAGCTTCCTCCTGTGACCACGGCCGTGCGGCCGTCGAGCGCGAAGAGGTCGGCGAGGTAGTCGTTCATGAGTCTCCGGGGTTGCGGCGTCACCACGCCAGGGCGGCGGCGAGTGCGGGGTCGGGGTGCGCGTCGCCGAACTCGGGCAGCGCCTCGATGTCGGCGACGAAAGACGCCACGACCGCCGAGTACTCGGGGTCGGGATGGGTCGCGGCGATGTCGAGAAGGGGAGGCAGATCCATCGCGAGGATCAGCTCGAGTCGGGCGACGACCGCCGCGCGGGCTCCCGCCTCGTGCAGCACGCGGATGCCGCCGCGGAGCGCGGCGAGGTAGTCGCGCACCACCCGTAGCTGCGCGCGCCCCTGCGTGATGGACGTGCCGTCGGCACGCAGCCGCCACCGCACGACCGTGTCGGGGATCACGTCGAAGGCCCGAGCGCGGGTGTAGAGCAGCTGGGCGACGATCTGATCCTCGTAGGCGACACCCTCGGGGAACCGCACATCGCGCCACAGCTCGGTCCGGCTCATCTTCGACCAGGCGACGATGTTCGCACTCGCCGCGGGGTGCTCCAGGATCGTGGTGCCCATCCGTGCCGGCGACGTCGCCGCGGCCACCCAGGGCTGCACCCGACCGGGGAGGTAGCGTTCGCCATCGAAGCGCGACCGCACGTAGGCCCCCGCGACCAGGTCGCTGCCGGTCTCGGCGAGCGTGCCGCTCAGGCGTTCGAGGGCGGTGGGGGTGAGCTCGTCGTCGCCGTCGAGGAATCCGACGAGGGGCGTGTCGACCAGGTCGAGCGCCGCGTTGCGAGCGGCGCCGAGACCACGGGACGCCGCGTGGGTGAGAGCCCGGAAGCGGCGGTCGGAGGCTGCGGCCGCCGCGAAGATCTCCCCGGTGTCGTCGGTGGACCCGTCGTCGACGAGGATCGCCTGCCACCGGCGCTCGGTCTGCGCCAGGAGCGAGTCGAGAGCGGCGGGTGCGAATCCGCCGATGTCGTGGCCGGGGACGATCACGGTCACGAGCGGTGCGGAGGCGGTCACGAGCCGAGTCTAGAGCCGCCCGCGCGTCGCACCCGTCCGCTCACCCGGCGACGGCGCGCACGGACTCGGCGACGAGGGCGGCGAGCCGTGGGGGCAGGTCGTCGGGCAGCGTCTCGCGACCGAAGGTGAAGCGCACCGCACTCTGCGCGACCGCGGGATCCACCCCGCAGGCGAGGAGCACGTGGGAGGGGTCGTCGCTCCCGGCCGCGCACGCGGAGCCGCTCGACGACACGACGCCCCGACGCTCGAGCTCGAGGAGCACCGCCTCGCCGCTCACGCCCGCGAAGGTGAAGCTCGCGGTGGCGGGGAGTCGCCCCGCCGGGTCTCCCGTCAGCACCGCCTGCGGGACGGCCGCGAGGATCCCGGCGATGACGCGGCGGGTGGCCGCGCCCACCCGTGCGCTCGCCGCCTCACGCTCGGCCTCGGCCAGTTCGAGCGCGACGGCGAGACCGACGGCGCCCGCGACGTTCTCGGTGCCCGAGCGGCGACCGCGCTCCTGACCGCCTCCGTGCAGCAGGGGTTCGAGGGGGATGCGCCCTCGTACCGCCAGGGCGCCGATCCCCTTCGGGGCGCCGAGCTTGTGACCGGCGATGGCGACGGCATCCGCGCCGAGTCCGGCCAGCGGCAGCCATCCCGCGGACTGCACCGCGTCGAGGTGCAGCGCGGCGCCCGTGGCATGCGTCACCGCGGCGAGTCCCGCGACGTCCTGGACCGTGCCGATCTCGTTGTTTCCATGCCCCAGGGCGACCAGGGCCGTGTCGTCTCGGACCTGTGCACGCAGAGCATCGGGGGAGATCCGCCCCCACGCGTCGACCACCGGCATCGTCACCTCGACATCGTGGAATCGGCGCAGGAAGTCCGCCGACTCCAGGATCGACTCGTGCTCGATCGGCGAGACCACCAGATGGCGCCGCCCCGCGCCGAGAGCGGCGAGCACGATCCCCTTCACCGCGAGGTTGTTCGCCTCGGTGCCGCCCGCCGTGAACACCACATCGCCGGCCCGCATCCCCAGCACGCGGGCGACCCTCGCCCGTGCGTCGTCGAGCGCCGACGCCGCCGCCTCGCCGTAGGTGTGATGGCTCGACGGATTGCCGAACGTCCCGGTGAGGTACGGGCGCATCTCGTCGAGCACCTCCGGTCGCACCGGAGCCGTCGCGGCATGGTCGAGGTAGAGCATCCGTTCAGTCGATCCGCACGTCGAGGCCGAGGTCGAGGGCACGCGCCGAATGCGTGAGCGCCCCGACCGAGATCACGTTGACCCCGGTCGCGGCTATCGCACCCACCGTCTCGAGATCGACGCCGCCGGAGGCCTCGGTCTGCGCCCTGCCGCCGATGAGCGCCACCCCCGCCCTCAGGTCGTCGAGCGAGAAGTTGTCGAGCAGCACCGTGTGGGCGCCGCCGTCGATCACGGCGGCGATCTGATCGAGCCTGTCGACCTCGACCACCACATGAGTGGTGTGGGGGAGCGCGGCGAGCGCGTCGCGCAGGGCGACGGCGAGATCGAGGCCTGAGCGCTGCAGCACCGCGAGGTGGTTGTCCTTCGCCATCACGGCGTCCGACAGCGAATGCCGGTGATTGCGTCCGCCGCCGGACACCACCGCGTGGCGCTCGAAGGCCCGAAGGCCCGGAGTGGTCTTGCGGGTGTCGGCGATGCGCGCCGCGGTTCCCTCGATCGCACGCACATACGCGGCGGTGAGGGTGGCGATCCCGCTCATGCGCTGGGTGAAGTTCAGTGCGACGCGCTCGGCGGTGAGGATGCTCCGAGCCGTCCCCGACACCGAGGCGAGCACGTCGCCGGTGGCGAACGTGTCGCCGTCGCCGACGTGCACGTCGACCCTCAGGGTCGGATCGGTGAGGGTGAAGGCCGTCGAGAACACGGCACCGCCGCTGAAGACACCGGGTTCCCGCGCGACCAGATCGGCGTTCGCTGTGGCATCCGCCGGCAGCAGCGTCACGCTGGTCAGGTCGCCCCAGGGCGCGTCCTCGTCGAGGGCGGCCGCGACGACGCGGGTGAGGATGGCGGGCGTGAGCATCAGACGGTCTCCAGAACGGGTGAGGGTGCGGGGTCGCGGAAGTGCGCACCGACCGAGTCGGTGCGGGTGAGGGCGGCGGTCGCCGTGGCGGATCCGAGCAGCAGGAGATTCTGCTCCTCGTGCTCCACGACCGTGCGGGGATGCCGCGAGTCGGCGCGCCAGGCATCGAGCGTGTCGAGCGCCTGCCCCAGCCCCTCGGCGGATCTGAGCAGCCCGACACGGTCCCACATCAGCTGCTGCAGGGCCGCGCGGGAGAAGGCGGGGACGCCCGCCGACGGACGCGTCGAAGGGGGTGCTCCGTCCGTCGGGGCGGGGCCCGGTGCCACGGCCGGAACGGAGCCGGCCGGCCAGGGCGCGTCGAGCGCGGCCGCCGCTCGCGCTCCGAACACCGCGCCCTCGAGCAGCGAGTTCGAGGCGAGCCGGTTCGCCCCGTGCACGCCGGTTCGAGCGACCTCGCCGACCGCGAGGAGCTGGGGGAGTGATGTGCGTCCGGCCAGGTCTGTGGCGACGCCTCCCATCAGGTAGTGCGCCGCCGGTGTCACCGGGATCGGCTCCGACGCCCAGTCGAATCCGCGCTCGCGGGTCACCCGGTCGATCGTCGGGAATCGGCGGGCCAGCGCCGACGCTCCGAGCATCGTCGCATCCAGCCGCACGGGCGATCCCTGCGCGGCGGCCTGTCGTGCGATCGCCCTCGACACCACGTCACGGGGAGCGAGTTCGCCGTCGGGATGGCTGTCGAACACGAATCGGCGACCGTCGGCGTCGAGAAGCGTCGCCCCCTCGCCGCGCACGGCCTCAGAGACGAGGAACGGAGTGCCCGCATCGAGGAGGACCGTCGGATGGAACTGGACGAACTCCAGATCTCTCACGACCGCACCCGCGCGCAGCGCCGCAGCGATGCCGTCACCGGTCGTGCCGGCCGGATTCGTCGTGTGCGCATAGAGCTCACCGGCCCCTCCGGTGGCGAGGATGACGGCATCCGCGGTGAGATCCGTCGTGACGCCGCCGATCAGCACCCGGATGCCGTGGGCGACGCCCCCCTCGACGAGCAGATCGACGAGGAACGCGTGCTCGATAACGGCGATCTGTGCCGCGTGGGTGGCATGCACCAGCGCCCGGGTGATCGCCGCGCCGGTCGCGTCGCCGCCGGCGTGCACGATGCGCGCGTGGCTGTGCGCGGCCTCGCGCCCGCGCAGGAGTGCGCCTGCGGCGGAGCGATCGAACGCGACACCGCGGGCGATCAGCTCCGTGATCCTGGCCGTCGCGTCGCGGACGAGCACGTCGACGGCCGCGGGGTCGGACAGCCCCGCTCCCGCCGTCATGGTGTCGGTCGCGTGCTCGGCGGCGGAGTCGCCGGCGCCGTAGCTCCCGGCGACGCCGCCCTGGGCGTATCCGGTGCAGCCGTCGCCCAGCGCGCCCTTCGTCACGACGGTGACCGTGTGGCCGGCCTCGTGCGCATTAAGGGCGGCGGTGAGCCCGGCGATGCCGGAGCCCGCGACGATCACCTCCATCAGGGGCCCGCGATCACGGGCGGCTTCGCCGCCAGCATCCGCTCGAGGGCTACCCGCGCGGGATCCGCCACGTCCGCCGTCACCGCGATGCGGTTCGGGGTGCGTCCGGCGACGAGTTCCTCGAGCACCCACGCGAGATACCCCGGGTGGATGCGGTACATCGTCGAGCAGGGGCACACCACCGGATCGAGACAGAAGATCTCGTGCTGCGGGAACTGCGCGGCGAGACGTCGGACCAGGTTGATCTCGGTGCCGATCGCGAAGGTCGTCGGCGTGGTCGCGGCGGCGATCGCGCGGCGGATGTAGTCGGTCGATCCCGCCTCGTCGGCGGCATCGACGACCTCCATCGGGCATTCGGGGTGCACGATCACCCGCACACCCGGGTGCTCCTCCCGCGCCTTCTCGATCTGCGCGACGGAGAAGCGACGGTGGACCGAGCAGAACCCGTGCCACAGGATGACGCGCGAGTCGAGCAGCTCTGTGGCGGAGGAGCCTCCGAGCGCCGCGCGCGGGTTCCACATCGGCATCCTGTCGAGAGGCACGCCCATCGCCTTCGCGGTGTTGCGGCCCAGATGCTGGTCGGGGAAGAACAGCACGCGCCGGCCCCGCTCGAAGGCCCATTCCAGCACGGTCTCGGCATTCGACGACGTGCACACGATGCCGCCGTGCCTGCCGACGAATCCCTTGATCGCGGCGGAGGAGTTCATGTAGGTCACGGGGATCACCGGGACCCGGCCGCTCTCGTCGACGGCGTCGAGATCGCCGAACACGTCGGACAGCTGCTCCCAGCAGTCCTCGACCTGGTCGATGTCGGCCATGTCGGCCATCGAGCAGCCGGCGGCGAGGTTCGGCAGGATCACGGCCTGGTCGGGGCCGGAGAGCAGATCGGCCGTCTCGGCCATGAAGTGCACTCCGCAGAAGACGATGGCCTCGGCATCCGTGCGCGCCTTCGCCGCGGTGGCGAGCTGGAAGGAGTCGCCCACGTAGTCGGCGTGACGCACCACCTCCTCCCGCTGGTAGAAGTGGCCGAGCACGACCACGCGGTCGCCCAGGGCCGCTTTGGCTGCGCGGATGCGGTGGTCGAGCTCGTCCTCGCCCGCCTCGCGGTACGAGGCGGGGAGCTCCCCCTGGCGTGGGGCGCCGGTGGGGATCACGTCGCCCATCGATGAGCCGGGCCCGTACCCGGGCCGCGTGTCGAAGTCCCAGGGTCCGAGCGCGAGATCGGTCGCGCAGGTGGCATCTGTGGAGGCGCCGGACACGATCGACCGGATCGCGTGATCGACGGAGGCGTCGATCGCCGGCACGTCGGGCGTCGGAAGGAAGGTGATGCTCATCGGGTACTCGTCTCGTCGGGGCCGAGCGGGCCGTGGTCGGCCAGTTCGACGTCGGTGTTGTATCGGTACAGGCGGGCGGGGCGGTGGCTGCCGGTGCGGAACCGGTCGGTGGGCAGCAGGGTTCCCGAGCTCTCCACCTGGCGTCGGAAGTTCGCCGGGTCGAGCTGTCTGCCGAGGATCGCCTCGTAGGCCTCGCGGAGATCGGCCAGGGTGAACTCGGCGGGGAGGAAGCCGTGTGCGACGCGGCTGTAGCCGACCTTGTTGCGCAGGCGCCACAGGGCGTAGTCGACGATCACGCGATGGTCGAACGCGAGCGGCGGGAGGTCGTCGAGATCGAACCAGCGCACGTTCTCGGGCGCGCGGCCGGATGCGCGGTGCGCGGCGCTCTGCGCATCGACGTCGTCCTGGCGCAGCAGCGCCCAGTAGACGATCGAGACGACGCGGGTGGGGGAGCGGTCGACGGCGCCGAACGCGTACAGCTGCTCGAGGTAGCTCGGCGTCAGGCCGGTGGTCTCGGCGAGGGTACGGGCCGCGGCATCGACGGGGGATTCGACCGTGGTGAGCCAGCCGCCGGGCAATGCCCACTGTCCGGCGAACGGCTCGCGGGTGCGCAGCACCAGGGGGAGCGCCAGCACGGCCGCCCCGTCGTCGGTGCGGCGCAGCGTGAGGATGACCGTCGACACGGCGACATCGATTCCCCTGGTTTGAGTCATAGTTACCTTAACCTCCGGATCGATCTTAGTGTCATCCGGACACTTAGTGCACCTGTGTGACGGACGCGGCGCCGAGGCCGAAACGTTATACGGCCGCCTCCCGAATGCTTGTCGCCCCGTGGGTAATTTGTTAGGTTACTGTCCTAACAAATCCCTTCCCGGGATCTGTCACGAGTCCCGGTTCCGGGGCGCGGCTCCATCCGGAGATCCCTCCTGCAGTGCAGCACCGAGAGGAAATACAGAATGATCCGTAACGGAAGGCGCAAGATCGCGCTCACCGCTGTGGCGGGGGCATCCGTCCTCGTCCTGGGTTTGACCGCCTGTGGCGCAGGCGGCAGCGAGGGGAGCGGAGGAGACGGAGACCGCGCCCTGCGTGTCTGGGCGGGAAGCCAGACGCCCATCACCGCGAACTACAACCCGTTCGCACCCACCGTGCTGCACGGCGCGCTCGGTCCGATCTACGAGCCGCTGTTCTTCTTCAACAAGACCGCGGACTCCGAGCCCGTCGGGCTGATCGGCGACGCCTACGAGTACAACGACGACGGCACGGCGATCACGATCACCATCAAGCCCGACCTGCTGTGGAGCGACGGCGAGCCTCTCACGGCGGCCGATGTCGCCTTCTCGTTCACCTACGAGGCGAACAACCCCGAGGGCAACGGCCTCGTCTCGGCGGAGGCCACCGACGACACCACCGTCGTGCTCACGTACACGAGCGCGCAGTACACGACCGAGTTCCAGCGCCTCGGGTCGACCTACATCCTCCCCGAGCACATCTGGGCCGACGTCACCGACTTCGCGAACTTCGCCAACGAGGAGCCGGTCGGCTCGGGGGCCTACGTCGTCGACAAGACCACGAGCGAGTCGTACACGCTCGTCGCCAACGAGAACTTCCGCGATGCCGACGAGCTCGGAGTGAAGAAGGTCCAGTACATCGCGGTCGACAACAACCAGACGGCGCAGGATCTCCTCGCCGCCGGCAAGCTCGACTGGACGGGCATGTTCATCCCGAACCCCGACGACGTGACCGCGAACGGGGCGATCGACTGGATCAACACCCCGCAGGACCCCACGGTCCTCTACACCTGCGCGAACGCCGAGCTCGGCTGCACCGGCCCGCAGACGGACGTCGCGGTGCGCCAGGCCCTCAACGTGGCGATCGACCGCGCCGCCATCAAGGACAAGGCCTTCGTCGGTCTGACCGGCGACATCTCGCCCACGTTCGCGCTGCTGCCGCGTGACGAGAAGTGGGTGGCCGATGCGGCCGACGAGGTCAGCCCCCAGGAGGCGGACGCCGCCGAGGCGGGCCACATCCTCGAGGCCGCGGGGTACACGAAGGACGGCGACTTCTATGCGAAGGACGGGAAGCCGCTCGAGCTCAGTCTCATCTCCGTCGACGGATGGACCGACTACAACGACGCGGCCAAGCTGATCGCCGAGCAGGCCGAGGCGGCCGGCATCAAGATCACCGCGTCGACCGTGCAGTGGCAGGAGTTCTCCGACGCCCGTCAGGGCGGGGACTTCCAGCTGATCGTCGGCGGTGTCATCGGCACCTCGGTGGCCGACCCGTTCCAGATCTACCGCGACTGGTTCGGTGGAACCGCGGTCGAGTCGACGGCTCCGGTCGGCAGCGAGGTCCCGGCAGGGCGCTGGAACTTCAGCCGGTACAGCAACCCGGTCGTCGACCAGGCGATCCAGTCCGCGATCAGCACCGACGACGAGGCCGAGAAGAAGGCGCTGTACGGCACGATCCAGACCGAGATCGTCCGTGACCTGCCCTACATCCCGCTCGTGATCAACGCCACGCAGACCTTCTACAACACGAAGGACTTCACGGGCTGGCCGACGGAAGACGACCTCTACGCCTTCCCGCCGTCCTGGGGCGCGATCGCGGCGGGATACGTCCTGACGCATCTCGAGCCGGTCGAGTAGGACGTGGTGTCGGGGAGCAGGAAGCGCGGTCTGTGACATGAAGTTCTATGCACGAAGGGTCGGGTTCTACGCATTCACGCTGTGGGCCGCGATCTCACTCAACTTCCTGCTTCCCCGGCTCATGCCGGGGAACCCGGCCGACATCATGATCGCCAAGATGCAGCGGGCGGGCGGCGAGGTCTCCGAGACCACCATCCGCAACATCAAGCTGCTGCTCGGCGGTGACGACTCCTCGCTCTGGGAGCAGTACCTGGCGTACTGGGGTCGCATGTTCCAGGGCGATCTGGGCGTCTCGGTCACCAAGTTCCCCACCCCGGTGAGCGAGCTGATCGGGCAGGCGCTGCCGTGGACCCTCGTGCTCGTGGGCACGGTGACGGTCATCTCCTTCATCCTCGGCGTCGTGCTCGGCGCCTGGGCGGGGTGGAAGCGCGGCACCTGGGTCGACCACCTCATTCCGGCGACCACGGTGCTGCAGTCCATCCCGTACTTCTGGATGGCGCTGCTGCTGGTCTCCGTCTTCGCCGTCGGACTCGGATGGTTCCCGATCTTCGGCGGCTACGACGTCTTCGACTTCCCCGACGGCCCGGAGCCGACGTGGGCGTTCTTCTCGAACGCCCTCTCGCATGCGGTGCTCCCGGCGCTCACCATCGTCATCTCGTCGGTCGGCGGCTGGATGTTCGGGATGCGCAACATGATGGTGCAGACCATGGCCGAGGACTACGTCCTCACCGCGGAGGCGAAGGGGCTGCGCCCGCGGCGCATCATGACGACGTATGCCGCGCGGAACGCCGCGATCCCCTCGATCGCCGGCTTCTCGATCACGCTCGGCTTCGTGGTCGCCGGCTCCATCGTGATGGAGCAGGTGTTCACCTATCCCGGCATCGGGAAGCTGATGTTCCAGGCCGTCACCAACAACGACTACGCGCTGATGCAGGGACTCTTCCTCGTCATCACCATCACGGTGCTCGCCGCCAACTTCATCATGGACCTGGTCTATGGCTTCATCGACCCGAGGGCTCGCCAGAATGTCTGACACCGACAACGCCGTGCTGATCACCAAGGATCAGCCGATGACCCAGCCGGCGAGCACGATCTCGCTGGCCACGCAGCGAGGACGTCGGCGTCGCCGCATCCTCCCCACCTCGTCGACGAAGTTCGTCGTCGGGGTGACCCTGGTGCTCGCGATCGTGCTGTTCGCGATCATCGCGCCGATCTTCTCGCAGAACCCGCGCAGCTCCGACAATCCGGCCCTGCTGCCGCCGTCCGGCGAGCACTGGCTGGGCACGACGAAGCTCGGCAACGACATGTTCGCCCAGCTCGCGATCGGTGCGCAGGGGTCTCTGCTCGTCGGCGTCGTCGCGGGTGGCATCGCGATCGTCCTGTCGCTGGTCTTCGGCGTGCTCGCCGGCTACCTCGGCGGATGGCGCGAAGACGCCCTGGCGCTGCTGACCAACGTGATGATCGTGATCCCCGGACTCCCGCTGGTCATGGTCATCGCCTCCTTCGTCCCGCAGCGCAGCTGGCAGCTCGTCGCCTTCGTGCTCGGGATCACCTCGTGGGCCGGCGCCGCCTACGTGCTGCGCCTGCAGACGCGCTCGCTGCGCACCCGCGATTACGTGTACGCGTCGAAGGTCGCGGGGGAGCGCTCGTTCCGCGTCATCCTCGTCGAGATCATGCCGAACCTGCTCCCGCTGCTCACCGCCCAGTTCCTGTTCGCGATCATCTTCGCGATCCTCGGCGAGGCGGGTCTGTCCTACCTCGGACTCGGACCCAACTCATCGATCACCTGGGGCACGATCCTCAACGACGCGCAGTCCGGCCAGGCGCTCGGTCGCGGAGCCTGGTGGTGGTTCGTTCCCCCGGGGGTCATGATCGCCGTGCTCGGTGCCGGTCTGGCGCTGATCAACTTCGCGATCGACGAGGTCATCAACCCCAAGCTCCGCAATGCCCCCGACGCCGCCCGCCGGGTGCGCAGGGCCGCCAAGACGAAGGGAATCGTCGCATGAGCGCTCCGCAGGCGGTGCTGACGGCACGCAACGTCTCCATCGAGTACGAGGTCGATCCGCCGGTGAAGGCCGTGCGCGACGTCTCCCTCACCCTCAACCGCGGCGAGATCCTCGGTCTCGCGGGCGAGTCGGGCTGCGGCAAGACGACGCTCGCCTACGGCATGAACCGGCTGCTCAAGGCGCCGGCGCTGATGACCGGCGGCGAGATCGTGTTCCACGACCGCGATGGCCACGACGTCGACATCGTCGCTCTCGACGGAGAGGGCCTGCGGGCGTTCCGGTGGGACAAGATCTCGATGGTCTTCCAGGGGGCGATGAACTCACTGAACCCCGTGATCAGCGTGCGTGCGCAGATCTTCGACATCTTCGACACCCATCGACCGGGGATGTCCCGGAAGGACAAGCAGGCGAGAGCCGAGGAGCTGCTCACGCTGGTCGGGGTCGATCCGTCACGGCTCACGAGCTTCCCGCACGAGCTGTCGGGCGGCATGCGCCAGCGCATGATGATCGCGATGGCGCTCGCGCTCGATCCGCAGGTGATGATCATGGACGAGCCCACCACGGCGCTGGACGTCGTGGTGCAGCGCGGGATTATCCGCGAGATCATGCGGCTGCGCGAGCGGCTCGGATTCGCGGTGATCTTCATCACCCACGATCTGCCGATGCTGATCGAGATCAGCGACCGCATCGCGGTCATGCTGCAGGGGCAGATCGTCGAGGAGGGGACGGCGGAGGAGATCTACCGCACCCCGCAGCACGAATACACGAAGCGTCTGCTGTCGAGCTTCCCGAGCCTGACCGGCGCGCGCGGCGACTTCGTCCGCACCGGCACCCGGCCGAGCCAGGAGGAGATCCGATGAGCGCACCCACTCTCGAAGCACGCAACCTCGTCAAGGACTTCACGCTGCGGTCGGGGCTTGCGACCTCGGTCCTGCACGCCGTGAAGGACGTCTCGTTCACGATCGAGGCCGGACGGACCATCGCGCTGGTCGGCGAATCCGGCTCGGGCAAATCGACGATCGCCCGGATGCTGATGAAGCTCGAGACGCCCACGAGCGGCCGGATCCTGCTGGACGGAGAGCAGACCGCGTCGCGGGGTCGAGCCCTCGAGCACTATCGGTCGCAGGTGCAGATGGTCTTCCAGGACCCGTTCGCGTCACTCAACCCGTTCCACACGATCCTCCACCACCTGGAGCGCCCGATCCGCCTGCATCACCCGCAGCTGTCGGGCGACGAGGTGCGCGCGCGGGCGCTGGAGCTTCTGGAGCGGGTGCGACTCACCCCCGGCGAGAGCTTCGCCGAGCGCCGACCCCACGAGCTCTCCGGCGGTCAGCGCCAGCGGGTCGCCATCGCTCGCGCCCTCGCTCCCGGTGCCCGGTTCATCGTCGCCGACGAGCCGGTCTCGATGCTCGACGTCTCGATCCGCCTCGGCGTGCTGAATCTGCTCGCCGACCTACAGCGCGAAGACCGGCTCGGCGTGCTGTACATCACGCACGACCTCGCGACGGCGCGGCACTTCAGCGACGAGATCATGGTGCTCTACAAGGGCGATGTGGTCGAGCGCGGCCCCGCGGACGCGGTGATCCTCGACCCGCAGCACGAGTACACGAAGACGCTGCTCGGCGCCGCACCCGAGCCCGAGAACCTGGGGCGTCTGCGCGACGAGGTCCGCGCAGAGATCGCCGGCCGCTGACGGCGGCCTCGCGGGTCGGTGCACCCTGGCGTCGATGCTCCGACCCGCTAGACTGGGCCCACAAGTGAAGACAGGCCGAATGACCCACGCGGGAGAGCCCCGGCGAACGCAGCCGGGCACCGAAGGAGCAAGCCTCCCCGCCAATCTCTCAGGTACGCGTACCGCGCGGTTCCGGCCACTCTGAAAAGCGATTCCACCCTTCGTCTCGGGCGCGCTCCGCGCGTCCTCGCCCAGGAACCACGGGATCCGCCGACGGTGAAAGCCCGATCCCGGGTGAAGCTCTCAGGCTCATGACAGAGGGGGAGTTCCGAGGAGCGGCAGCGCCGTTCCTCCCGACCCAGCCCGGGAGAACTCCATGTCCGACCCTCGCTACACCCCGCTCCGCGAACGCCACGAAGCGCTCGGCGCGTCATTCACCGACTTCGGCGGCTGGCAGATGCCGGTGCGCTACACCTCGGATCTCGCCGAACACCACGCCGTGCGCCGGTCCGCCGGGATCTTCGACATCTCGCACATGGCCGAGTTCCTGGTCACCGGCGACTTCGCCGCGCACTTCCTCGACTACGCGCTCGCCGGGCGGCTGTCCGCGATGGCCGTGGGCAAGGCGAAGTACTCGCTGATGCTCGCCGACGACGGCGGCATCGTCGACGACGTGATCGTCTACCGACTCGCCGAAGACCGGTTCCTGGTGATCGCCAACGCCGGCAACCGCGGTTTCGTCGACTCCGCCTTCGCGTCGCGCATCCGCTCGTTCCCCTCGATGGTCGAGCGCGAGCGCCCGGAACTCGTCGCAGGAGAGGAGCGCACCTTCGAGGGCTTCCTCGGGGACCGCGGCGTCGACGTCGAGGACGTCTCGGACGAGTACGCGCTGCTCGCCGTGCAGGGACCCGCCGCCGAGGCGATCGTCGCGGCGACCGAGGGCATCTCCGAGGTCTCGGTGCCCTGGGCCGAGCAGCGATACTACGCGTGGGCCGACGCGACCTTCCTCGGGTCGCCCCTGCTGATCGCCCGCACCGGCTACACCGGGGAGGACGGCTTCGAGCTGCTCGTCCGCGCGGCGGACGCGCCGGCGCTGTGGGATGCGGTCGTGGCGGCCGGGAACGCGCACGAGCTCGTGCCCGCGGGTCTCGCCGCCCGCGACACCCTTCGTCTCGAGGCGGGCATGCCGTTGTACGGCCACGAGCTGTCGCGCGAGATCACACCCGCGCAGGCCGGACTCGGTCGGGTCGTCGTCTCCGACAAGGAGAGCTTCATCGGCAGGGACGCCACGCCCGCCGCCGCCGACGCGCCCGTGCTGGTCGGTCTGGTCGCCGAGGGCAGGCGCGCGGGTCGCGCCGGGTACCCGGTCGTCGACCACGACGGCGTCGTCCTGGGTGAGATCACGAGCGGCGCGCTCAGCCCGACACTCGGCCATCCGATCGCGATGGCCTACGTCGCACCGTCTTCTGCTGCGGAGGGAACCGCAGTATTCCTTGATGTGCGGGGGACCAGGATCCCCGCGACCGTGACCGCTCTGCCTTTCTATCGGAGGACCAAATGACCGACCTCAACGCACTCAGCTACACCGACGAGCACGAGTGGATCGCCTCAGACGGCGGCACCGCCACCGTCGGCATCACCGACTACGCGGCCGACAAGCTCGGCGACGTCGTCTTCGTCGAGCTCCCCGCGGTGGGCACCGAGATCACGGCGGGTTCCGTGGTCGGCGAGATCGAGTCGACCAAGTCCGTCGGGGAGCTGTACGCCCCCGTCAGCGGCACGGTCGTCGAGATCAACGACGCCGTGGTGGACGACCCCTCGCTCGTGAACGCCGAGCCGTTCGCCGGAGGGTGGCTGCTCAAGGTCTCGGTCGCCGCGGGAGCGCTCGACGGCCTGATGGACCGCGACTCGTACGTCGCTCTCACGGAGGGCTGATCGACCAGTGGTCTCCTTCGCCGATCGTCACATCGGAACCACCGCCTCCTCCCAGCGTCTGATGCTCGACGCGCTGGGTGTCGAGTCCTCCCTCGAGGACTGGAGCCCTGTCGAGGCGCTGATGCGCCAGGCCGTGCCCTCGTCGATCTTCACCGACGCCTCCGCGGACTCGGTCATCCCGCGCGCCGCGAGCGAGACCGAAGCGCTGGCGGAGCTGCGCGCGCTCGCCGCGCGCAACACGGTGAACCGGCCGATGATCGGCCTCGGCTACTACGGCACGATCACCCCGCAGGTGATCCAGCGCAACGTGCTGGAGAACCCGTCCTGGTACACCGCCTACACGCCCTATCAGCCGGAGATCTCCCAGGGTCGCCTCGAGGCCCTCATCAACTTCCAGACCATGGTCGCCGAACTCACCGGTCTGACCACCGCGAACGCGTCGATGCTGGACGAGTCCACTGCGGTCGTGGAGGGGATGCTGCTGGCACGCCGTGCGTCGAAGAACGCGTCGAACGTGTTCGCCGTCGACGCCGATGCCTTCCCGCAGACGAAGGCGCTGCTCGAGACGAGGGCCGAGGCCGTGGGCATCGAACTCGTCGACGTGGACTTCGCCGCGGGCGAGGAGCTCCCCGCCGAGCTGTTCGGCGTGTTCGTGCAGTACCCGGGTGCGTCCGGACGCGTCTGGGATCCGAGCGCCGTGATCGACGCCGCGCACGTGGCGGGCGGACTCGCCGTGGTCGCCGCCGATCTGCTCGCGCTCACCCTGATCGCGTCGCCGGGCTCGCTCGGCGCCGACGTCGCGGTGGGCACGACGCAGCGCTTCGGCGTCCCTCTCGGCTTCGGCGGCCCTCATGCGGGCTACATGGCCGTGCGCGCGGGTCTCGAGCGCCAGCTGCCTGGACGCCTCGTGGGCGTGTCGGTCGATGCCGACGGCAAGCCCGCGTACCGTCTGTCGCTGCAGACGCGGGAGCAGCACATCCGTCGGGAGAAGGCCACGAGCAACATCTGCACCGCGCAGGTCCTGCTCGCGGTGATGGCCTCGATGTACGCGGTCTACCACGGTCCCGACGGACTGAAGGCGATCGCCGGCGAGGTCGCGGCGAAGACCGTCATGCTGCGGGACTGGCTCGCCGACGCGGGAGCCGACCTCGTGCACGACGCGTTCTTCGACACCCTGCGGGTGCGGGTACCGGCCCGGGCGGCCGAGATCGTCGCACAGGCTCACGACTCCGGCATCCTGCTGCACGCGGTCGACGCCGACACGGTCGGGCTCTCGGTCGACGAGACGACGACCGTCAGCGAGCTCCACCAGGTCGCTCAGATGTTCGGCGGCCCGCGGGAGCGTGCCTTCGGTTTCTTCGGCTCCGGATCTCGCGGCGCTCTTCCCGACGACCTGCTCCGACAGGACGAGTACCTCACCCACCCGGTCTTCCACGCGCATCGCAGCGAGACCGCGATGATGCGCTACCTGAAGAGCCTCGCGGATCGCGACTACGCGCTCGACCGCGGCATGATCCCGCTCGGCTCGTGCACCATGAAGCTCAACGCGGCCACCGAGATGGCGTCGATCACGTGGCCCGAGTTCGCGGGCATCCACCCGTTCGCTCCGGCATCCGACGTCGGGGGCTACCTCGACATGATCACCCAGCTCGAGGCGTGGCTCGCCGAGGTGACGGGATACGACGCGGTCTCGCTGCAGCCGAACGCCGGCTCGCAGGGCGAGCTCGCGGGTCTGCTCGCGATCCGCGGCTACCACCTCGCGAACGGCGACACGCAGCGCACGGTGTGCCTGATCCCGTCGTCCGCCCACGGCACCAACGCGGCCTCCGCCGTGCTCGCGGGGATGAAGGTCGTCGTGGTCGCCTGCGACGAGCTCGGCAACGTCGATCTCGACGACCTGCGGGCGAAGATCGCGACGAACGCCGATGAACTGTCGGCGCTGATGATCACCTACCCGTCGACGCACGGCGTCTACGAGCAGGATGTGGTGCAGATCACGGATGCCGTCCATGAGGCCGGCGGACAGGTCTACGTCGACGGCGCGAACCTGAACGCGCTGCTCGGCTACGCCCGATTCGGCGACCTCGGCGGAGACGTCTCGCACCTCAACCTGCACAAGACGTTCGCGATCCCGCACGGCGGCGGTGGTCCCGGTGTGGGCCCCGTGGCGGCCAAGGCGCACCTCGCCCCGCACCTGCCGTCGCATCCGCTCGCCCAGCGTGCGGAGCACGCCGGGGGCTTCGTGTTCGAGGGCGGCGCGGTCTCGGCAGCCCCCTACGGCTCGGCGGGCATCCTCCCGATCTCGTGGTCGTACGTGCGCATGATGGGGGCCGACGGCCTCCGTCACGCCACGGCCGCCGCCGTCCTCTCGGCGAACTACATCGCCGCCCGCCTCGCCGAGCACTACCCCGTGCTCTACGCCGGCGAGGGCGGACGGGTCGCGCACGAGTGCATCCTCGATCTCCGTCCGCTCAAGGAGGCGACCGGGATCACCGTCGACGATGTGGCCAAGCGTCTCATCGACTACGGCTTCCACGCTCCGACGATGTCGTTCCCCGTGGCGGGCACGCTCATGGTCGAGCCGACCGAGTCCGAGGACATCGGCGAGATCGAGCGGTTCATCGAGGCGATGGTCATGATCAAGGCCGAGGCGGATGCCGTGGCCGCAGGACGCTGGCCCGCCGACGACAACCCTCTCGTGCACGCGCCGCACACCGCGGTCTCGCTGATCGCGGGGGAGTGGGAGCACGCCTACACCCGCGAGGACGCCGCCTACCCGGTGCCTGCCCTGGTGGCGGGCAAATACTGGCCGCCGGTGCGCCGCATCGATCAGGCATACGGCGACCGCAACCTCGTCTGCGCCTGCCCGCCGATCGAAGCCTTCGCCTGATCTGCACACGGCCGACGAGCGGCGCCGCGTCCTCCGGGATGCGGCGCCGCTTCTCATTTCCGTGCGATTCCGCATGTTTCCGCGAGATTACGGTTGGTCACCACTCAGTAACGGTTCATTAGCCGAGACCGGAAGGCGCGGAATGCCGGGTTACAGTCAGATATCCCTACGCGCTCGAAGATGTGCGCGCAGTCTGATGCAAACCGTCCACAGGAGGACACAAAGTGAAGCGCAACAAGATCGCCCTTGCGGGCACCGCGCTGTTCGCGATCGGCGCCCTGGCGCTCGCGGGCTGCGCGAGCGGCGGCACCGACAACGGCAACACCGGTTCGGGAGCAGCCGACGCGGATGCCATCATCACCACGAACGGCTCCGAGCCCGAGAACCCGCTGATCCCCACCAACACCAACGAGGTGGGCGGCGGAAAGATCCTCGACGAGATCTTCGCCGGTCTGATCTACTACGACGCCGACGGCAAGCCGGTCAACGACGTGGCCGAGGAGATCACCACGGAGGACCCGCAGAACATCACCGTGAAGATCCGCGAGGGTCTGAAGTTCACCGATGGCGAAGAGGTCACCGCCGACAACTTCATCAAGGCGTGGAACTACGGTGCGCAGGCCGAGAACGCACAGCTCTCCGGCTACTTCTTCGAGGACATCGAGGGTTTCATCAACGACCCGGGCGACCCGGCGAACCCCGATGACGACATCTTCGGCGCACAGGGCGACCTGAGCGGCCTCAAGCAGGTCGACGACTACACCTTCACGATCGCGCTGAACAAGCCGGCGTCCGACTTCGCACTGCGTCTCGGCTACTCGGCCTTCTACCCGCTGCCCGACGCCGCGTTCGACGACATGGACGCGTTCGGTCAGAACCCGATCGGCAACGGACCGTACAAGATCGACGGCGACGACGCGTGGCAGCACGACGTGCAGATCGACCTCGTGCGCAACGACGACTACGACGGCGGCCGCAAGGCAGCCAACGGCGGTCTGACGATCAAGTTCTACGCCACGCAGGAAGCGGCCTACGCCGACCTGCAGGGTGGTGACGTCGACGTGATCGACGCGATCCCCACCGGCTCGCTCCCGGTCTTCCAGGACGAGTTCGGCGACCGTGCGGTCAACCAGCCGTCTGCGGTGTTCCAGTCGTTCACGATCGGCCAGTTCCTCCCGCACTTCAGCGGTGAAGAGGGCCAGCTGCGCCGCCAGGCGCTGTCGATGGCGATCAACCGCGAGGAGATCACCGAGACGATCTTCTCGGGCACCCGCACCCCGGCCGCCGACTTCACCTCGCCGGTCATCGACGGCTGGTCGGACTCCGTCCCCGGCAGCGAGGTCCTGGACTACAACCCCGACGAGGCGAAGAAGCTGTGGGCCGAGGCCGACGCCATCTCGCCGTGGGACGGCGAGTTCAAGATCGCGTACAACTCCGACGGCGGACACGACGCCTGGGTCGACGCGGTGAGCAACAGCATCAAGAACACGCTGGGCATCGAGGCATCGGGCGACCCGTACCCGACCTTCCAGGATCTTCGTTCGAAGATCAACGACCGCACGATCACGACCGCTGCGCGTTCGGGATGGCAGGCGGACTACCCGGGTCTGTACAACTTCCTCGGACCGCTCTACGCGACCGGCGCCGGATCGAACGACGGTGACTACTCGAACCCCGAGTTCGATGAGCTCATCAAGGCCGGCATCAGCAACCCCGACGCCGACGCGCAGATCGAGGACTTCACGAAGGCGCAGGAGGTCCTCTTCCAGGATCTGCCCGCGATCCCGCTGTGGTACTCGAACGTGACCGGTGGTTTCGGTGAGAGCGTCGACAACGTGACGTTCGGCTGGAACTCGGTTCCGCTCTACTACGCGATCACGAAGGCCGGCGAGTAAGTCTGACGGCACTTCACCTGTGAGGCGGTGACGATTCTTCGTCACCGCCTCACAGGCTTGTGTTCGCCGCACTTTCTTTCCCCTCGAGAAGGGACAAGCGGATGCTCGGTTACATTCTGAGACGTCTTCTGCAGGTGATCCCGGTCTTCTTCGGAGCCACCCTGCTCATCTATTTCCTCGTGTTCGCCATGCCCGGCGATCCGATCCTCGCCCTGTTCGGCGACAAGACCCCGAGCCCGGCGGTCGTCGCCCAGCTGCGCGAGCAGTACCACCTGAACGACCCGTTCCTCGTGCAGTACTGGTACTACATCACCGGCGTGTTCCAGGGTGACCTCGGCACGACCTATTCCGGTCGCCCGGTCTCCACGGTCCTCGCCGCGACGCTTCCCGTCACCGGGCGTCTCGCCGTCATGGCGATCGCGATCGAGTTCGTGCTGGCGATCATCATCGGCACCATCTCGGCGCTGCGCAAGGGCAAGCTGTTCGACAACGTCTCGCTCGTCGTGGCTCTCGTCGCGATCGCGATCCCGATCTTCGTCGTCGCCTTCCTCGCCCAGTACTTCCTGGCGATCCAGTGGGGCTGGTTCAAACCCACCGTGGGTGCAGACAACGATTGGGGTGGTCTCTGGCTGCCGGCGATCGTGCTCGGCTTCAGCCTCTACGCCGTGAGCATGCGCCTGATGCGCAGCTCGGTGATCGAGACGTTGAACCAGGACTGGGTGCGCACCGCCTACAGCAAGGGGCTCTCGCGCAACCGGGTGCTGCCCGTGCACGTGCTGCGCAACTCGCTGATCCCGGTGATCACCAACTCCGCCACGAACTTCGGCGTGCTGCTGGTCGGCGCCACCGTCACCGAGGGCATCTTCAACGTGCCGGGCGTCGGCAACACGCTGTTCCAGGCGATCCAGCGCGGTGAGGGGCCGACGGTCGTCTCGTTCGTCACCGTCTTCGTCATCCTGTACGTGCTGGTCAACCTTGTCATCGACCTGCTCTACGGTCTGCTCGACCCGAGGATTCGCTATGCCTGATCCCATCTCTCAGAAGCACTACGTCGCTCCGATCGAGACGGAGTCGATCTCGGTCGACGCCGTCCGCATCTCGGACAAGGCCAGCAACCTCTGGCGGGACGCGTGGGCCGACCTTCGTCGCCGCCCGCTGTTCTGGTTCTCCGTCGTCCTCGCGCTCTTCTTCCTCGTGATGGCGCTCTGGCCGACGCTGTTCACCGCGACGCCGCCGAACGACGACTGCCAGCTGTCGAACAGCAACGGAGGCCCGACCGCGGGTCACCCGCTCGGGTTCACCTTCCAAGGCTGCGACATCTACGCCCGCATCGTCTGGGGGTCGCAGACCTCACTGGCCGTCGGTCTGATCGCCACGGTGATCTCGTCGATCCTCGGTCTGATCATGGGAGCCCTCGCGGGCTTCTACGGCGGATGGCTCGATTCGATCCTCTCGCGCGTCGGCGACATCTTCTTCGCGATCCCCTACATCCTCGCGGCGGTCGTCGTGATGACGGTGTTCCGGGACTCGCGTTCGGTGTGGACCCTCGCCTTCGCCATCGGCGGGTTCGCCTGGGCCTCCACGGCGCGCGTCGTGCGCGCCGAGGTGCTGAGGGTGAGACAGGCCGACTTCGTCATGGCGTCGCAGGCGCTCGGCCAGTCGAAGTTCAAGATCCTCCTGAACCACGTCATCCCGAACGCGATCGCGCCGCTGCTCGTGGTGTCGACGCTCGGGCTGGCGGCGGCGATCGTCGCCGAGGCGACCCTGTCGTTCCTCGGGGTCGGTCTCGGCAGCGACGTGATGTCGTGGGGGCTGGATATCGGCCGGGCCCAGGCCTCGCTGCGCGTGGCTCCGATGGCACTCATCTATCCGTCGATCGCCCTCACCCTCGCGGTGCTGGCGTTCGTCACCCTGGGCGAGCTCATCCGAGACGCCCTCGACCCGAAGGCGAGGGCCCGCCGATGAGCGAGCGAATCACCGAACAGGTCCCGCTGCTCAGCATCCGCGACCTCAGCGTCGCGTTCCGCACGCAGGAGGGCCTGCGCGAAGTGCTCCACGGAGTCAGCTTCGACGTCATGCCGGGCGAGACGGTCGCGATCGTGGGGGAGTCGGGATCCGGCAAGTCCACGACGGCCACGGCCATCGTGAACCTGCTGCCCGGTACCGGTCAGATCACGTCGGGATCGATCACCCTCGACGGTCGGGAGCTCACCACTCTCAACCGTCGCGAGATCGAGGCCGTACGCGGTCGGGACATCGGCTTCGTGCCGCAGGACCCGATGTCGAACCTCAACCCCGTGTGGAGCATCGGCTTCCAGGTCAAGGAGGCGATCCGTGCCAACGGCATCGCCCAGGGCCGAGACGCCGCCAAAGCCCGCACGATCGAGGTGCTGCAGCAGGCGGGGCTCGCCGACGCCGAGAAGCGTCTGCACCAGTTCCCGCACCAGTTCTCGGGCGGAATGCGTCAGCGTGCGCTGATCGGGATGGGCCTCGCGGCCGACCCGAAGCTGCTCATCGCCGATGAGCCGACCTCGGCTCTCGATGTGACGGTGCAGCGCGTGATCCTCGATCACATGGCCTCGTTGACTCGCGACAAGGGCACCTCGGTGCTCCTGATCACGCACGACCTCGGCCTCGCGGCAGAGCGCGCGAACAAGATCATCGTGATGAACGGCGGCAACATCGTCGAGGCGGGTCCCAGCCGGGAGATCCTCGAGAATCCGCAGCACCCGTACACGAAGCGTCTGGTCTCTGCAGCGCCGAGCGTGGCATCGCAGCGCATCCAGGCGGTGGTCGAGGACCGCGGCATCGAGACTCTCGACGACCTCGCCGACATCCCGCCGACGGTTCGTGTCGCCGGGCTGACGAAGGACTACCGGATCCGACAGGGGGGCTTCCGCAGCGAAGCCTTCCGCGCGGTCGACGACGTGTCGTTCGCGATCCCTCGCGGCAAGACGCTCGCTCTGGTGGGGGAGTCGGGCTCCGGCAAGTCCACGGTGGCGAAGATGGTGCTGAAGCTCGAGGAGCCCACCAGCGGCACCATCGAGATCGACGGCAAGGACGTCTCGAAGCTGTCGAACGCGCAGGCGTTCGGCCTTCGTCGGCGTATGCAGCCGGTCTTCCAGGACCCGTACGGCTCACTCGATCCGCTGCGCAACATCGGCAACACCATCGCCGAGCCGCTGCAGATCCACGGAGTCGGTGATCGCGCGTCGCAGCGCGCCAGGGTCGAGGAGCTGCTCGACCAGGTCTCCCTCCCGCGCGTGCTCGCCACCCGGTACCCGAACGAGCTCTCGGGCGGTCAGCGTCAGCGTGTCGCGATCGCGCGTGCGCTCGCGCTCAAGCCCGACATCATCGTGCTCGACGAGGCCGTGTCGGCGCTCGACGTGCTGGTGCAGGATCAGGTGCTGCAGCTGCTGGCCGAGCTGCAGTCGGAGCTCGGACTCACGTATCTGTTCATCACCCACGACCTCGCGGTCGTCCGGGTGTCGAGCGATCTGGTCTGCGTGATGGAGAAGGGCAAGATCGTCGAGCAGGGCACCGTCGACGAGATCTTCGCCAACCCGCAGGAGGAGTACACGGATCGCCTGCTCAAGGCGATCCCGGGTGCGTCGATCACCCTCGGCGGTCACTGAGAGTGAGCGCCGACCCTCACCCGGAGGCCGCACGGACTTTCCGTGCGGCCTCCGGGTTTGTCTCCCTCGTCATCTGCGCCCTGCTCGCCCTGTTCCTCCTCGGCGACGCCGTGGTGCGGGCCGGCTGGTGGTCGATGCTGCTGCTCGCCCCGTGGGTGCTGCTCGGCCTCTGGGTCGTCTATGAGATCGCCTTCGTCTCGATGGTGCGCGTCGACTCCGAGGGAGCGACCGTGCAGAACATGCTTCGCCGCACGTCCTTCGGCTGGGCGGCCGTGCGCGACATCGACCTGCGCTGGCAGCTGGTGTTCACCCTCGCGGACGGCTCCGACGTCACGTGCTACGGCGGGCCCGCTCGTGCCCGCCCGGCGCGACGCCCCGGTGCCGAGGGGGAAGCCGCCAGGGCCCCCACCGGGCTCCGCGACCTCACCGACATCCGTGATCGGTGGGAGGCGGCATCCTCCACCGGTCAGGCTCCGATCCGGCGTACCTGGGATGTGCGGGCGCTCTCGGCACTCGCCGCGATCGTGCTCTGGGCTATGGTGTCGATCGTGCTCGCGAACTCCGGAATGATGCGCTGACACCGCACCCCGACATCCGGCGGGCGCCGCGTCAGCCGGGCAGGCCGAAGAGCTCCGGCCACGTCGCCGCCGCCCACGGGTAGCCGACGAACACCGTGGCGTCGATCAGGAAATGCGCGACGAGGAACGGCATCAGGCGTCCGCTGCGCTGGAACAGCCATCCGAACAGCAGGCCCATGGCGAGGTTGCCGATGAAGGCACCCGGTCCCTGGTAGAGGTGGTAACTCGCGCGCAGCACCGATGTCGCGATGATGATGCTCCACGGACCCCACCCGAGCTGCCGCAGACGCGCGAACAGGTAGCCGAGCACGACGAACTCCTCCTGCAGCGCGGCGCGCGCCGCGGCGAGCAGGAGCACCGGCACCGTCCACCAGTACGCGTCGAGCCCGGCGGGATTCACGGCGACGAAGAGGCCGGATGCGCGACCGACGAGGTACAGGCCGAGGCCGGGGATGCCGATGGCCGCGACGAGCAGCACGCCGCGTCCGATGTCGGGGCCGACCCGGGTGCCGTCGAGCCCCAGGCGACCGAGATGCGGCCGCGAGGACTGCCACAGCAGGAAGCAGACCAGCAGCACGGGGACGAGGGAGAACCCGATCGAGAGCACCTGGTAGATCAGATCGAAGATCTCGCGGTCGCTGCGCGACGGATTCAGCGTGGCCGTCTGATCGGCGAGCGGCGTGACGTCGGTGAGGCGGTAGGCGAGTTGGACGACGGCGTAGACGGCCGACTGTCCGAGGCCCAGAGCCAGCACGATGGCGATCTCCCACCAGGCGCGTGCTCGCGACGGCGCTGCGGGGGGAAGGAGGCTCATGGGACCACCGATCGTACTCGGGCAGGGGCGATCACTGCGGCATGGGCGCGTGCACTTCGGCGGCCCAGGTGCGCATGAGCTGACGCTCCTCGGGGGTGCAGATGTAGCCGTACCCGTACTCGCGACCGTCGAAGGTCAGAGTCCACAGGTCGAGATAGGTGAGCGCGTAGCAGTCGGCGAAGACCTCGCTGTTGCCCTGGAAGTGGCCCTGTTCGACGAGAACGGTGGATGCCGAGAGGGCTGCCCCCTTCGCATCGCTGTCGGCGCGCGTGTAGAGGTGGGAGAGCTCGTGCAGCGCGACCACGCGCCTGGCGGTGTCGCCGCCGAGCTGGTCCTCCGGAGCCAGGTGCACCGCGAGCGGCTCCTCCGAGACGCATCCGATCGTGATGCGACCCTCATCCGCCCGCCGGGAGGTCCCGCACTCGGCGCTCGCGTCCCATGCGATGTCGATGAATCCCTGGCCGGACTCATCGACGATCGCCTCGGTGACGGAGCCCGACGCATTGGTGCGTCGGGTCGCGGCGTCGGCGATGCGCTGCTCCAGCTGCTCGCGGGCGCCCCTGGCGTCGGCGGCGTACTGCGCGACCGACGCGTCGGTGAGGCTGGGGTCGGCGATGCTCGATTCCCACCGCCGGAACGCCAACAGGTCCGCGACCAGCGGAGCGACGGGATTGCTCTCGATCTGCGCGTACAGCTCGTAGTACCTGGTGCGTTCCGCCTCGAACGCCGCCAGGGAGTCGTCGCGGGCCGTGGTCCCCTCACTCGCAGACCGGTCGCTCGTCGGCCGATCCTGCGTCGAGGGTCCGACGAGCAGCCCTCCGACGAACACGATCGCGACGATGATGACGCCCAACAGCGCGAGACCACCGCATCCGAGGAGTGCGCACAGTCCGCCGCGTCCGCGCCGCGGACCCGGAGCCATAGCAGCACCCGGAGCCGTAGGAGCACCCGGCGCCGCGGCAGAAGCCATCGCAGGACCAGCGCTCATCGCCGCCCGCACCGACGGGTTGACCTGGAAGATCCATTCGCGCAGCTGCGGATAGCACGCCGGATGGGCGAGGACGAGCGGATGCAGATCCCCTCGTCGTGCGGCGATCTCGGCCAGCTGAGCCGGCGCCGTCGAGGGGTTCTGCACACCCGCGAGATCGATGTCGTACCCTCGGTCCACCATGCGTTCACGGTATCGCACCGCTCTACGGCCTCGCGGGGAGATCGCGGCTGATCGGCGGGGGACAGAAGCCGTTCAGCCAGGATTCATGAGGGTGCGATAGGCTGTCCCGTCGGCTTCTCGGCAAAAACCCACACTCTTTAGGACTCCTGCATGGCGCACGCCCTCCGCTCTGACCTCCGCAACGTCGCAATCGTCGCGCACGTCGACCACGGCAAGACCACTCTCGTCGACGCCATGCTGCGTCAGACGGGCTCCTTCGGCGAACACGCCCACGTCGATGAGCGTGCCATGGACTCGAACGACCTCGAGCGTGAGAAGGGCATCACGATCCTCGCCAAGAACACGGCGATCACGTACAAGGGCAAGCACGCCGAGGGCAAGGAGATCACGATCAACGTGATCGACACCCCCGGTCACGCCGACTTCGGCGGCGAGGTCGAGCGCGGCCTCTCCATGGTCGACGGTGTCGTGCTGCTCGTCGACGCGAGCGAGGGCCCGCTTCCGCAGACCCGCTTCGTGCTCCGCAAGGCTCTCGAGTCGAAGCTGCCCGTCATCCTGCTGGTCAACAAGACCGACCGCCCCGACGCGCGTATCGCCGAGGTCGAAGAAGAGGCGCACGACCTGCTGCTCGGTCTCGCATCCGACCTCGTCGACGACGTGCCCGACCTCGATGTCGATGCACTGCTCGACGTGCCCGTCGTCTACGCCTCCGGTCGCGCCGGCGCGGCATCGCAGAACCGTCCGGCCGACGGTTCGCTGCCCGACAACGACGACCTCGAGCCGCTCTTCGAGGCGATCCTCCAGCACGTCCCCGCCCCGTCGTATGACGACGAGGCCCCGCTGCAGGCCTGGGTCACCAACCTCGACTCCAGCCCCTTCCTCGGCCGTCTCGCGCTGCTGCGCGTCTTCAACGGCACGCTCAAGAAGGGTCAGACCGTCGCCTGGGTCCGTGCCGACGGCACGCACCAGAACGCGCGCATCACCGAGCTGCTGAAGACCCGTGCTCTCGAGCGCTACCCGGCCGAGGACGCCGGCCCCGGCGACATCGTCGCCATCGCCGGTTTCAGCGACATCACGATCGGCGAGACCATCGCCGACCCCGAGGACGTCCGTCCGCTGCCCGCGATCACGGTCGACGACCCCGCCATCTCGATGACGATCGGAACCAACACGTCGCCCCTCATGGGCAAGGTGAAGGGCCACAAGCTCACGGCGCGCATGGTCAAGGACCGTCTCGACAAGGAGCTCATCGGAAACGTCTCGCTCAAGGTCGTCGACATCGGACGCCCGGATGCGTGGGAGGTGCAGGGTCGTGGCGAGCTGGCTCTCGCCATCCTCGTAGAGAACATGCGTCGCGAGGGCTTCGAGCTCACCGTCGGCAAGCCCCAGGTGGTCACGAAGAAGATCGACGGCAAGACCTACGAGCCCTTCGAGCACCTCACGATCGACACGCCGGAGGAGCACCTCGGAGCGATCACGCAGCTGCTCGCGAACCGCAAGGGCCGCATGGAGAACATGACGAACCACGGCACCGGCTGGGTGCGCATGGAGTTCATCGTCCCGTCGCGTGGCCTCATCGGCTTCCGCAGCGAGTTCCTCACCACGACCCGCGGCACCGGAATCGCGAACGCGATCTCCCACGGCTACGAGCCGTGGGCCGGTTCCATCACGACCCGTCAGAACGGCTCGATCGTCGCCGACCGTCAGGGTGTCGTCACCCCGTTCGCGATGATCGCCCTGCAGGAGCGGATGTCGTTCTTCGTGCAGCCCACGCAGGAGGTCTACGAGGGCATGGTCATCGGCGAGAACTCCCGCGCCGACGACATGGACGTCAACATCACGAAGGAGAAGAAGCTCACCAACATGCGTGCGGCGAGCTCCGACACCTTCGAGTCGATGACGCCCCCGCGCCAGCTCACCCTCGAGGAGAGCCTCGAGTTCGCGCGTGACGACGAATGCGTCGAGGTCACGCCCGACGTCGTGCGCATCCGCAAGGTCAACCTCGACGCGAACACCCGCGCGCGCGAGACCGCGCGGATGAAGCGTCAGGACGCCAGCGTCTGAGAATCGCCTGCGAAAAGGGCCCTGCACCGCCGAAATGGCTGGTGCAGGGCCCTTTTCTCATGAAGCGCACAGGTGTGCCGTTGCAGAATCGTTACCTTGCGCCTGGGGCGATCTCCCGATGAGTGTCCCGCGACGGGCGTACGACCACCCGAAAGTCACACCCCCATGCTTCACACTTCCCGTGCCCTTCGGCGCGCCAACGACGCAGCCGACGCCAGGAACGCCATCACCGCCCGCCGTCCGACACTGATCCTCGGCACCATCACCGGAGGCGTGCTCGGCCTCGCGCTGACCGTCGGCATGGTCTCGGCGCCGGCGGCAGGCGCCGAGATGCCGAATGCCGTCGCCAGCGTCGCGTCGTTCGTCACCGGTGCGGAGGAGGCGCCCGCGAAGAGCGTCGACGACTCCGCGCTCACGATGGTCGCGGCGAAGGATGCCGTCGCCGCAGCCGAGGCGGTGAACGCCGAGGTCGCAGCATCGGGCCTCGACCTCGGTGCCGCGCCCGCATCCGTCGACACCTCCGACGTGACCACCTGGGTCGGTCAGCTCGCGGACCGCGACGACCTCTCGCACCGCGAGCTCTCGAGCCTCACGGCCTACACGGTGACCGGTATCGAGGAGATCACCGCCGAGACGGCAGCGCTCCAGCAGTCGTACACGACGGCGCAGCAGGCCAAGGCGGCCGCAGACGCCGCTGCCGCTCAGGCTGCTCAGGAGGCTGCAGTGCTCGCGCAGACCAACACGGTCGACGGCGCCAAGGCCGCGGCCCGCGACATCGCCTCGAGTCAGTACGGGTGGGGAGAGGACCAGTTCTCCTGCCTGAACTCGCTGTGGACCAAGGAGTCGGGCTGGAACTACCAGGCCTACAACGCGTCCGGCGGTGCGACGGGCATCCCGCAGGCTCTGCCCGGCAGCAAGATGGCGTCCGCCGGCTCCGACTGGCAGACGAACGCGGCCACGCAGATCCGCTGGGGCCTCGGGTACATCTCGTCGGTCTACGGCACGCCGTGCAGCGCCTGGTCGCACTCGCAGTCCGTCAACTGGTACTGAGCGGATCGGCGCGCCCTGCGCCGCGATCCCCTTCTCCGCGAGGCGCGGGGTCGGCGGCGCAGGACGCGGAGTGCGGCGCCCGCTCCCGGGTCACCGCAACTCGGAGATGAGCACGGCCCTGGTGCCGGGAGCCGTCGCCTCGAACACGTGCGGAGCGTCTCCCGGGTAGGAGAGGTAGTCGCCCGGGTTCAGCAGCACCGGCTCGTCGACGGGACCGATCTGCGCCTGCCCGGAGAGCAGGATCACATGCTCGGTGGTCCCGGCATGGTGCGGATCCGAACGGCGGGGGTCGCCCGGTTCGGCGGTGATGAGGTAGATGTCCCGCCGGGCACCGGGCGGGCTCGCGGACAGGAGCGTGGCGCTGTAGTCCGCGGCCGACGAGGGCACCCCGGAGAGATCTGCGGCCCGGATGAGAGTCGGCGCGTTGGTCTGTTCGTCGACGAGCACGGCGAACGGGACGCCGAGAGCGACGCCCAGCGCCCACAGGGTCTCGACGCTGGGGTTGCCCGATCCGGACTCGAGCTGCGAGACCGTCGCCTTGGAGATGCCGGCGCGACGTCCGAGCTCCGAGACGGACAGGCCTGCACCCTCGCGCTCTCTGCGGAGCGTGCGCGCGATCCGCGTGCGGAGATCTTCCATGTGTTCATCATGTCAAACGATCGTTCGCTTGACTATCCCGCCCTTCGTGTTCATGATGATGATCATGTGTTCAGTGAATCGAACGTTACGCCGGTGAGTGCGGAACGCGAGGTATGGCGCGAAGCGCTCGGAGTGGTGTTCGCGACGAGCGCGTACGGCGTCTCCTTCGGCGCGCTCGCCGTGGCGTCGGGACTCGACGTCTGGCAGACGTGCGTCCTCAGCCTGCTGATGTTCACCGGTGGGTCCCAGTTCGCGTTCGTGGGCGTCTTCGCCGCCGGGGGAGTGTCGGCGCTCCCTTCGGCGATCGCATCGGCCGTGCTGCTCGGAGTGCGCAACGTCGCCTACGGGATGCGCATGGCCCCGATCGTCGGGACGACCCCCGCCCGTCGGGTCGCCGCCGCTCCCTTCACGATCGACGAGTCGACGGCTGTGGCGATCTCCCAGAGCGACCCGCGTCTTCGTCGAGTGGGATTCTGGGTCACCGGGATCGGCATCTTCCTCGGATGGAACCTCACCACCCTGATCGGCGCGCTGGTCGGAGATGTCCTCGGTGATCCTCGGACCTGGGGGCTGGATGCCGCGGCCGCCGCCGCCTTCCTCGCGCTGCTGTGGCCGCGGCTGAAGGAGCGCCAGGCGATCGCGGTGGGCATCGCGGCCGCCGTCGTCGCCGCGGCGCTCACCCCGGTGCTCATGCCCGGTCTGCCGGTCCTGGTCGCGGCCGTGGTCGCCGTCGTCGTCGGGTGGTTCGATTGGCTGGGGCGGAAGCCGTCGGTGCGCGCCGTCGACGACGGGGGAGTGTCATGAGCGTCTGGAGCGCCATCCTGCTGGCGGCGCTGATCTGTCTGGGGCTGAAGGCTGCCGGATACCTGGTGCCGACCCGAGTGCTCGAGGCGCCGCGTCCCGCGCGCATCTCCGACCTGCTCACGGTCGCCCTGCTCGCCGCGCTCGTGGCGGTGCAGAGCCTCGGAGCGGGGCAGGCGGTGATCGTCGATGCGCGGGTCCCCGCGCTGCTCGTCGCCGCCGGACTGCTCTGGCTGCGACAGTCGTTCCTCGTGGTCGTCGTCGCGGCCGCCGCCGTGGCCGCCGTGCTGCGCCTCCTCGGTCTCGCAGGGTGAGCGAGGAGGGTGCGCACCGCGCGTAGGATCATCTGGTGCGTAACGGTTGGATCTCCCGGGTGCTGTCCTGGATCGCCGCGGCCCTCGTCGGCGGCGTGTTCGGTGTCGCGGGCACCATCGGCCACAGCCTGATGTGGGGCCCCGTGCCGCTCGGCCTGATCGTCGGCGCCATCGCCTGCGGGGCGATCCTCGTGGCCATCCGCGCCCTCACCCACGACCGCGGGGCGACGCTGGCCGCAGGGCTCGGGATGCTGGGCATGCTCGTGCTCATCTCCGGGGTCGGTCCCGGTGGCTCGGTCGTGGTGGAGGACACACTGAGCGGACGGATCTGGATCTACCTCGTCGCCGGTCTCGTGCTGCTCGCCGTGGCGTGGCCGCGTCTGTCTCGGATGCCGATGGGCGATCGGACCGGCAGCGAGTCGTAGACTGAGGGGGTGACGTATGTGATCGCCCTTCCGTGCGTCGATGTCAAGGACCGCGCCTGCATCGACGAGTGCCCCGTTGACTGTATCTACGAGGGTGAACGCTCGCTGTACATCCACCCCGACGAATGCGTCGACTGCGGTGCGTGCGAGCCGGTGTGCCCCGTCGAGGCCATCTACTACGAAGACGATCTGCCCGACGAGTGGCAGGACTACTACAAGGCCAATGTCGAGTTCTTCGACGAGGTCGGCTCGCCCGGCGGTGCGGCGAAGGTCGGCGTCATCGCGCACGACCACCCCGTCATCGCCGCGCTGCCGCCTCAGGGCGAGTAGCCCGTGAGCGTCCGCGACCTCGCAGACTATCCCTGGGATGCCGTCGCCCCGTATCGCGAGCGTGCGGCGCTGCACCCGCGCGGGATCGTCGACCTCTCGGTCGGCTCGCCCGTCGACCCCACTCCGGAGCTGATCCGTCGGGCGCTCGCCGAAGCCACCGACGCGCACGCGTACCCGCAGACCGTCGGCACGCCCGCGCTGCGCGAGGCGATCGTCGACTGGTACCGGCGACGCCGGGGTGTGCCCGACCTCACGGTCGACAACGTGCTCCCCACGATCGGCTCCAAAGAGCTCGTCGCGCTCCTCCCGACGCTGCTGGGCCTGGGTGCGGGCGACGTCGTGGTGCATCCGCGCATCGCCTATCCGACCTACGAGGTCGGTGCACGGGTGGTCGGTGCGACGCCCGTCGCCGCCGACGAACCCGCGGACTGGCCGGAGGGCACGAAGCTCATCTGGATCAACACTCCCGGCAATCCCGACGGACGCACGTGGACGGTCGACGAGCTGACGGCCGCTGTGGATCGCGCACGAGAGCTCGGTGCGGTGCTCGCCAGCGACGAATGCTACGCGGAGCTCGGCTGGGACGGCCGCTGGGCGAGCGAGAGCATCCCCTCGATCCTCGACCCCCGCGTGACCGGGGGCAGCAGGGCGAATCTGCTCAGCGTCTACTCTCTGAGCAAGCAGTCCAACCTCGCCGGCTATCGCGCGGCCTTCGTCGCCGGATGCGCGCGGATCGTGGGCGACCTGCTCACGGCCCGCAAGCACCTGGGGCTCATGCCGCCGGAGCCCGTGCAGCACGCGATGGCGGTGGCGCTGGGCGACGATGCGCACGTCGCCGCGCAGAAAGAGCTGTACCGGACGCGGCGAGACGCTCTGCGGCCGGCGCTGGAGGCTGCGGGCTTCCGGATCGACGGGTCCGAGGCGGGGCTCTACCTCTGGGCGACCGAGGGTCAGGACGCATGGGCGAGCATCGCGAGGCTCGCGGATGTCGGCATCCTCGCCGGACCGGGGCCGTTCTACGGACCGCATTCGACTCGGCACGTACGGCTCGCGCTCACCGCACCGACCGAGCGGATCATGGAGGGCGCGCGACGCCTTCGCGAGCACGCCCTGTAGACATTCCCCCCAGACCCATCGTTCTTTTGTGCCTTGTCACAGTAGGCCGATGCGCCTACTAGGCTGTAAAGGCGATTTCGGTCGTGGATCGACGATCTCGATCCGGCCTGGCGCACAGCGCCGTGACATCGCCACATCCGGCTTTGAAGAAGAACCCACGAGGAGGCCCGCGTGAGCGCAGCGGCAGAGCAGCAGCCCATCGCGAAGCTGTCGATCGGTGAGACCACCGCAGAGTTCCCGATCGTGCGCGGCACGGCAGGGAACGACAGCATCGATCTGTCGACCCTGACGAAGCAGACGGGGTACACGGGACTCGACTACGGGTTCGTCAACACCGCGTCGACGAAGTCCGCGATCACCTTCATCGACGGTGACCAGGGCATCCTGCGCTACCGCGGATATCCGATCGAGCAGCTGGCCGGCAAGACGAGCTACCTCGAGGTCGCGTGGCTGCTGATCTACGGCGAGCTGCCCTCCGCCGGTGAGCTCGCGGAGTTCGACGAGAAGATCCGTCGTCACACGCTGCTGCACGAAGACCTCAAGCGCTTCTTCTCCGCGCTGCCGCACACCGCGCATCCGATGTCGGTGCTGTCGTCGGCCGTCGCCGCCCTCTCGACGTACTACGAGGGCGAGACCGATCCGCACAACCCCGAGCACGTGGAGCTCAACACGATCCGCATGCTCGCGAAGCTTCCGGTGATCGCGGCGTACGCCCACAAGAAGAGCGTCGGTCAGGCCTTCCTGTACCCCGACAACTCGCTCGGCTTCGTCGAGAACTTCCTCAAGCTGAACTTCGGCGTCCTGTCGGAGCCCTACGAGATGAACCCCGTGATGTCGAAGGCGCTCGAGCTGCTGCTGATCCTGCACGAGGACCATGAGCAGAACGCGTCGACCTCGACGGTCCGCCTGGTCGGGTCCACCGGCGCGAACCAGTTCGCCTCGGTCTCTGCCGGCATCCAGGCTCTCTCCGGACCCCTGCACGGCGGGGCGAACGAGGCGGTGCTCACCATGCTCGGCCAGATCCGCGACTCGGGGCAGAGCGTCTCCCGCTTCGTGGAGCGGGTGAAGAACAAGGAAGAGGGCGTGAAGCTGATGGGCTTCGGGCACCGTGTCTACAAGAACTACGACCCGCGTGCCAAGCTCGTCAAGGAAGCCGCGGGCGAGGTGCTCGCCGAGCTGGGCGTGACCGATCCGCTGCTCGACCTCGCGCAGGAGCTCGAAGAGATCGCGCTCGCCGACGACTACTTCAAGGAGCGTCGTCTGTACCCGAACGTCGACTTCTACACCGGCGTGATCTACAAGGCGATGGGTTTCCCGACGCGCATGTTCACGGTGCTGTTCGCGATCGGACGCCTGCCCGGCTGGCTCGCCCAGTGGCGGGAGCTGCAGCTCGACCCGCAGACCAAGATCGGTCGCCCGCAGCAGCTGTACACGGGCTCGCCCGAGCGCACCTTCCAGACTCTCTGACACGGCGTCGATGCCCGTCGTCAGCGCCGAGGCCGTCGTGCCGGTCGACCCGGCGACCGCCTTCGCGGTCTCCCAGCTGACCGGCGCGGTTCGGCGGCGCTGGGATCCCTTCATCAGCGAGCAGCACTTCCTCGATGAGGCGGATGTCGCGGCGAAGGGTGTGCGTACGTTCACGCGCCAGCGTTTCGGCCTCTCGATGGTGAGCCGGTACGTCTCCTACGCGCCCCCGACGACTGTGGGCATGGTGATGGAGCGCGGTCCCTGGTTCTTCGCGAAGCTCGGTGGAGGCTGGCGGTTCACGGAGGTTCCCGAGGGAACGCTGGCGGTATGGAAGTACAACTTCTCGTGCCGCCCTGCGTGGCTCGCCCCCCTCGCGGAGCGGATCGGCGCGCGCGTGCTCGGTGCGGAGATCCGGCGGCGGCTCGACGGGTTCGTCCGCGGATGCCAGGACCCCGAGGTCCTGGCGGCCGTGTCACGCTGACCGCTGCGTGGGACGGGAAGGCGACGCCCCGGGCACACGAGAAGGCGGGTGCGCCGATGCCTGAGCATCCGCGCACCCGCCTCGGTGTCTGTGGGTCAGCGGCCCTGCGAGCCGCCCCGGCCGCGACCGCCCTGGCCGCCGGCGCGAGGCTGGCCGCCCTGACGGGCTCCACCGCCCTGGCGTGCTCCGGCCGTCGCTCCGCCCTGGGCGCCCTGACCGCCCTGGCCGCCACGGGGGCGACGGCTGCGGCGGGACGGGGGAGTGGCGGCGGAGTTGCGCTCGCCGCCGGCGGGACGCTGCTTGGGCGTCTGGCGCTGCTGCGGGGCCTGCACCGGTGCCGGTCGCACATGCGGGGCACGCTCGGGAACCAGCTCGGTGACGGCATCCGTGGTCACGGGCTCGAGAGCGGCCGTGATCGCAGCCTTGCGCAGCAGGTCCTTCACATCGCGACGCTGCTCCGGGAGCACGACCGTGACGACCGTCCCTGCCGCGCCTGCGCGGGCGGTGCGGCCCGAGCGGTGCAGGTACGCCTTGTGCTCCATGGGCGGGTCGACGTGCACGACCAGGTCGACGTTGTCGACGTGCACACCGCGCGCGGCGACGTCGGTGGCGACGAGCACGCGCACGCCTCCGTCGGCCGGGTCGGACGAGAAGGCGCTGAGGTTGCGCTCACGGGCGTTCTGCGACAGGTTGCCGTGCAGGTCGACCGAGGGGATGCCCGCGGCGGTGAGCTGCTTGGCGAGCTTCTTCGCCTGGTGCTTGGTGCGGGTGAACAGGATGCGGCGGCCGGTGCCGGAGGCGAGGTCGCGCACGAGGGTGGTCTTGTTGTCGGTCGAGTCGACGACGAGCACGCGGTGCGTCATCTCGCCCACGGGCACGCTCTCCTCGTCGACCTCGTGGCTCACCGCGTTCGAGAGGAAGCGGCGGGCGAGCGTGTCGATGCCGCGGTCGAGGGTCGCGCTGAACAGCAGACGCTGGCCGCCGGCCGGGGTGGCGGTCAGGATGCGGGTGACACCGGGCAGGAACCCGAGGTCGGCCATGTGGTCTGCCTCGTCGAGCACGGTGACCTCGACGGCGTCGAGCTGCACGATCCGCTGCTTCATGAGGTCTTCCAGGCGGCCGGGGCACGCGACGACGATGTCGACGCCGTTGCGCATCGCGGTCTCCTGCGGACGCTGGCTCACGCCGCCGAAGACGGTGGTGACGCGCAGGCCCTTGGCCTCGGCGAGAGGCGCGATGGTCGCGGCGATCTGAGTGGCGAGCTCGCGCGTCGGGGCGAGCACGAGGCCGCGCGGGTGGCCGGGACGGCCCTTGCGCGACGACGAGGAGAGGCGGGCGACAAGGGGGAGCGCGAACGCGATCGTCTTGCCGCTGCCGGTGCGGCCGCGGCCGAGGAGGTCACGACCGGCGAGGGAGTCGGGAAGCGTGTCGCGCTGAATGGCGAACGCCTCGGTCTTGCCGTCCTTCGAGAGGACGGCGGCGAGGTCGGCGGGCACGCCGAGATCGAGGAAGGAAGTCATGGGATATCTCCGAGAATGCACGCACGAACAGGAATGCCGGGTGCGGGAAGGTGGGCGACGGCGCGGGATCGCGCATCGTTTCGCCGTTCGAAATGGCCAGAACCAGGCAAGTGGTGCGGGAGCGTGTCGACGACGCAGACGCTTCGCATCGCGAGGAGCGTCGACCTCACCCTAGCACGCGAGGTGCGGAGGAGCCTGGGAGCCCGGCATCCGCGAGTCGCGCGGCGTGCGCCCGCGTTCCTGCCCGAGATCAGGACGTCAGGCGTGCAGTGCCTCGTTCAGCGTGACGCCGACTCCTGCGCGACGCACGGCCTCGACCGCGCCGCTGAGGGAGTTGCGACGGAAGAGCAGCCCGTCGTGGCCGGACAGGTCGGCGCCCTTCACGGTCTTCCGCCCGCCGCCCGGCAGCGCGGGGCCGTCGACGAGCACGATCTTGGTGCCGGCCGTGACGTAGAGTCCGGCTTCGACGACGCAGTCGTCTCCGAGTGAGATGCCGATTCCTGCGTTCGCGCCCAGAAGGGTGCGCGCGCCGATCGAGACGCGATGCGAGCCGCCACCCGACAGCGTGCCCATGATCGAGGATCCGCCTCCGATGTCGCTGCCGTCGCCGACGACGACGCCCTGCGAGATGCGGCCCTCCACCATCGAGGCGCCCAGCGTGCCGGCGTTGAAGTTCACGAAGCCCTCGTGCATCACCGTCGTGCCGGGGGAGAGATGTGCGCCGAGGCGGACCCGTGAGGCGTCGGCGATCCGTACGCCCGTCGGCTGCACGTAGTCGGTGAGGCGGGGGAACTTGTCGAGTCCCTGCACCTGGATGCCGGCGCGCTGCAGGAGCGGGCGAAGGCGTGCGGCGTCGTCGGGGTGCACGGGCCCGGCATTCGTCCAGGCCACGTTCGGCAGATGGGCGAAGATGCCGTCGAGGTTGAGCTCGTTCGGGCGCACCACGAGGTGCGACAGCGCGTGCAGGCGCAGGTACGCGTCGACGGTCGAGGTCGGTGCGGCATCCAGGTCGATCTGCAGGTGCACGGATTCGACGATCACGTTGCGCCGCTCGTCCGGGCCCGCCAGGGCGTCGACGGTCACCAGTGCCGCCGCGGCGTCTGCGGCGGTGGGCGCGACGGTCGACACCTCGGGGAACCAGGCATCCAGAACCGTGCCGTCGCCGGCGATCGTCGAAAGTCCGGTACCCCACACGGTGCGCGCCTCAGTCATGCCTCCACGCTATCGCGACCGGATGCGCAGGCTCGCACAGATGTCGAGGTAACTAGGCTGGGGGCATGGTGCTCGATCTGACAGCGTCCTCCGTCGACCTGACCCGCGCGATCTGCGACATCCCGAGCGTCTCGGGTGACGAGACCGCCCTCGCCGACGCCATCGAGCAGTCGGTGTCGGGATATGCGCATCTCGAGGTGATCCGACACGGCAACACCATCGTCGCCCGCACGAATCTCGGTCGTGCCCAGAGGGTCGCGATCGCGGGCCACATCGACACGGTGCCGATCAATGACAACGTCCCCACCCGAGACGTCGAGATCGAGGGAGTCGCCTACCTGTGGGGCCGCGGGACGGTGGACATGAAGGGCGGCACCGCGGTGCAGCTCAAGCTCGCCGCCGAGCTCACCGAGCCTTCGGTCGACATCACCTGGATGTGGTACGACAACGAAGAGGTGGAGGCATCGAAGAACGGCCTCGCGCTGCTCGCCGCCGTGCGCCCCGATCTCTTCCAGGCGGATTTCGCGATCCTCGGTGAGCCGTCGAACGGCGAGGTGGAGGGCGGATGCAACGGCACCATGCGTGCGATCGTGCGCACCTCCGGTGTCCGGGCGCACGCCGCGCGCGCGTGGATCGGCGAGAACGCGATCCACCGGGCCGCGCCCATCCTTGCTCGCCTCGCCGAGTACCGCGCCCGCGAGGTCGCGGTCGACGGTCTGCTCTATCGCGAGAGCATGAGCGCGGTGCGGATCAGCGGAGGGGTCGCCGGCAACGTCATCCCCGACGCCTGCGAGGTCGAGGTGAACTACCGGTTCGCGCCGAGCAAATCGGCCGCAGACGCCGAGTCCCACATCCGCAACCTGCTCGCGGGCTTCGACGTCGAGATCACCGACGCGGCAGAGGGTGCGAGGCCCGGCCTCGACGCCCCGATCGCGCAGGACTTCGTCGCCGCGGTCGGCGCGGAGCCCCGTCCGAAGTACGGATGGACGGACGTCGCACGCTTCTCCGCCCTCGGCATCCCCGCCGTCAACTACGGGCCCGGCGACCCGCACCTGGCCCATCACGACGAGGAGCGGGTGCCTCTCGCGCAGATCGACGCCGTCGAGCGGGGCCTGCGCGCATGGCTCACCTCCCGCTGACCCTCAGCCGCCGGTGGGCGACGGCTCCGCTGGCGCTCAGGATCGCGCTGATCTACCTGGCGGCCCGCGCGGTCACCACGGCGATGATGATCGCAGCGGCCCTCCAGTCGACGTCCATGTCGCGGTTCGGCGCGGATCCCGGACTCGCCGACTTCGTCGTGGCCTGGGACGCGCAGTGGTACTGGCTCGTCGCCGAGGAGGGGTACCCCTCCGAGCTTCCGCTCACCCCGTCGGGCGACGTCGCCGAGAACGCCTGGGCGTTCATGCCGGTCTTCGCCTTCGCGGCGAAGGCCATCGGGTTCCTGTTCGGATCGTGGGGGACGGGGGCGTTCCTGCTCTCGTTCGTGGCAGGGTACTTCGCCTGCCTCGCTCTGCATCGCCTGCTGCGGGACCGGATCGGACACAGGGCCGCGATGTGGGCGGTCGTGTTCTTCGCCTCGGGGCCGATCGCCGCCATGTTCCAGGTCGGCTACGCGGAGACCCTGTTCCTGCTCCTGCTCTTCCTCGCACTGGATGCCACGGTGCGGCGCCACTACGTGCTGCTGTACGTGCTGATCCCGGTCATGGCCTTCACGCGGCCGGGCATCCTCGCCCTCGCGCTCTATCTCGGACTGCACGGGATCCTGCGCTGGTGGCATCGTCGCGACGATCCTCTGCCCGCGCGCGAGGTCGTGCACATCGTGGCCCTGGGCGCCCTCGCCACGGTCTGCGGCTTCGCCTGGCAGGTCATCGCATCGGTCGTCACGGGGGACCCCGGGGCATATCTGTCGACGGAGCTGGCGTGGCGGCGCAACTGGATCGCGGGTGGGGCGGAGGGATTCATGCCGTTCGACGGATGGATCCAGGCGTCGCAGTTCTGGTTCGCGCAATGGGGGCTGCCGACCGCCTGGGGGCCCGTCGCTCTGGCACTCCTGGTCGTGGCGACCGGGGCGGCGCTGCTCTATCTTCCCCAGGTGCGAGCGCTCGGACCCGACCTCCGCATCTGGAGCGCGAGCTATCTGCTGTACCTGCTCGCGGTGTTCTTCCCGCAGTCGAGCACTTTCCGTCTGCTGCTGCCGTTGAGCCCGGCATGGGGGGCGCTCGCCGTGCCGCGTTCGCGCATCTGGCGCGGGGGGATCCTCGTCGCCTGTCTGGCGGGCCAGTGGCTGTGGATCCACCACGTCTACGCCCTCGGCAACACGTTCTGGCAGGTGCCCTGAATGTTAAGGCTTGGTGCATTTCTTCATAGGCGACATCCAGGTTCGGGTAACACCCGATAAACTGGTCGTATACCACCGGAGGAAAAGGAGCCCACGATGGCAGCGATGAAGCCGAGGACCGGAGACGGACCCATGGAGGCCGTGAAAGAAGGGCGACTCATCATCGTGCGCGTCCCGCTCGAAGGAGGCGGCCGACTGGTCGTGTCCGTGAACGACGCCGAGGCGAAGGAACTCCACGACGTGCTGGCAGCCGTCGTGAACCCCGCCTGATCTACCCGGATCCCTTGATGCGGATCCGCGAGAAGGGCGACGGATCCTCGATCCGTCGCCCTTCTTCGTACCCGGAATCGCTGTCGGGACGGCCTCGGCTCAGGACGCGCCCACGCTGATCAGCTGCAGCAGCCCCTCACCCGAAGCGGAGACGGTGGCGAGCACGACCGGGGACTCCTGGGTCTCCTGCACGAGCGAGCGGTACGCGGAGGTGACCTCATCGCGCTGCACGGGGTCGGCGACGCGGCCGCCGCCCAGGATGCGGGGCACCAGGACCATGCCGCCGGTGCGCACGAGTCGCAGGCCGTGCGCGACGTAGTCGATGACGTTCTCGGGGTCGGCGTCGACGAGGACGATGTCGTACGAGGCCTCGTTCATCCGGGGCAGGACGTCGGCGGCGCGGCCGGTGATGAAGCGCGCCCGCGTCGCGGGGACCCGCGCGTCGGCGAATGCCTGACGGGCGGCGGCCAGGTGCTCGGGCTCGTTGTCGATCGAGGTCAGCACCGCCTGCGGCGCGCCGCGCAGCAGCCAGAGGCCCGAGACCCCTGCGCCGGTGCCGATCTCGACGATGGAACGCGCGCCCGTGGCCGCGGCGAGCACCGCGATCTGGGAGCCGACGGCGGGGCTGACGGGTGCGGCACCGAGCTCGAGGGCATGGGCGCGGGCACGGGCGATCGGCGCGGGCTCGACGATGGACTCGCGGATGAAACGTGCGTTCGCATCGTTCTCGCTCATTGCCTGGTTCTCCCGACTCGGATGTGTGTTCTCCCAGGGTATGCGCTCGGTGCGCGGCGTCTGGGCAGGCGCGGCGGTAGCCTGGACAGATGCAGTTCGGGATCACCTTCGAGAAGCTGCTGCTGATCGGTCTGATCGCCGTGCTGTTGGTCGGACCGGAGCGGTTGCCGCGCTACGCCGAGAGCGTCGCGAAACTCGCGCGCCGTGCGGGCGAGTTCCTGCGCGACACCAAGTCGCGGGTCCGTGACGAGATGGGCCCCGAGATCGACGACGTCGATTGGCGCAAACTCGATCCGCGCCAGTACGACCCCCGGCGGATCATCCGCGATGCGCTCTTCGAGGACGATGCGTCACCGGGGCCGGTGCGCGCCGACGCCGTGGTCGCCGAACCCGCGGTGAAACCCGTCAGTACGCCGAGGGTGCGTCCGGAGTTCTCGATGTCGAGCCCTCCGCCGTACGATCCCGAAGCCACATGACGCGGACGCTGGATCCCGACCGGCTTCGCAGCCGGGACAGGATGGCGTTCGTCGCGGCCGCCGTCTGCGCCGTCGCCGGAGTCCTGATCTGGACCCTCTGGGTGCTGCCGATCGTGCGGTCGGTCGAAGCCGCGGAGGACGTGCCCCTCGGGACCACGGCGGTCGTCGACCTCGAGGAGGGGGAGCGTGTCGGCATCTGGGCCAGTGGCATCTCCGCGTCGCTGGGCACCATGGAGTGTCGAGCGGTCGGTCCCGATCACGACGTACGCCCGCAGCGCGGTCCCTCCGCACTGAGCTGGGACGACGTGCTGTGGTGGATGACGCCACGCACCGGATTCGTGCAGTCGTCGCAGTTCACCGCGGCAGAATCCGGTGCGCACCGTGTGACTTGTCGCGATTCCCTCGACACGTACGACGGACGATTCCTCGTGGCGGGGGACTCGATCGGGCAGGGCAGCATCGGACTCGGCCGCAACGGCGGCGTGGACTTCGCCCAGGGGACGCTGTTGGCGGCCGGCGCGGTGATGTGTCCACCTCTGGCCGTGTCCCTTCCGCTGGTGATCCTTGGTCGGAGACTGATCACCGGGGCGCGCGGACGCCGCTCTTAGCCCAGCGTCATCGGCAGCGAGCGGCCGACGAGACCGCGGCCCTGCGTCGCCAGCGTGCGGGCGAGCTCGCGGATCGCGACGGCTGCGGGATCGTCGGAGTCGTCGAGCACGAGGGGGAGACCGGCGTCGCCGCCGGCACGGAGTGCGGGGCTCAGCGGTATCGACGCGAGCAGGGGCGTGGGCGCCGTCTCCGACAGCGCCGCCGCGACGGCCGCGCCGCCGCCCGAGCCGAACAGATCGACGACGGTGCCGTCCGGAAGCGTGAAGGCGCCCATGTTCTCGACCACGCCGATCACCCGCTGACCCGTCTGGCGGGCGACGAGACCGCTGCGGATCGCCACGTCCGATGCGGCGGCCTGAGGGGTCGTCACCACGAGCACCTCGGCGTGCGGCAGCAGCTGGCCGATGGAGATGGCGATATCGCCGGTTCCCGGAGGCATGTCGATCAGCAGGATGTCGAGGTCGCCGAAGAAGACGTCGGTCAGGAACTGCTGCACGGTGCGGTGCAGCATCGGTCCTCGCCACGCCACGACCGCCTCGCCGTCACGGAGGAACATGCCGATCGAGATCGTCTTCACGCCGTACGCCACCGGGGGCAGCATCAGGTCGTCGATCCTGGTCGGCTGTGTGCCGGCGGGGATGCCCAGCAGACCGGGGATCGAGAAGCCGTGCACGTCGGCGTCCACGAGACCGACGGCGAGTCCCTGATCGGCCAGCGCCACGGCGAGGTTGGCCGTCATCGTCGACTTGCCGACGCCGCCCTTGCCGCTCGAGACCAGGATGACGCGGGTGAGAGAGTCGGGACCGAAGGGCATCTGCCGCGGTGCCCGACCGGCGCGGAGCTTCTCGGTGAGGGCTTTGCGCTCGGTCGGCGTCATCACGCCGACCTCGACGTCCACGGCACGGATGCCGGGCACCGATGCGGCCGCAGCCCGCACGTCCGACTCGATGCGCGCTGCGGCGGGGCACCCGACGATCGTGAGCACGATCCCGACGTGAGCGCGGCCGTCGTCGACCGTGACGCCCCGCACCATGTCGAGGTCGCCGATCGGGCGTCTCAGCTCGGGGTCGGTCACCGCCGCGACGGCCGCGGTGACGGCATCCGCGGTGCTCATGAGGAGGATCGACCGCCGGTGCGCGTGTCACCGGGGGCGTCGTCGGCATCGCCCAGCTCGGCGAGCATCGCCTTCAGCTCCTGACGCAGCACATCACGCGTGACCACCTGATTGTTCTTCTCCTCGAGCGCCATCCGCAGGGCGACGATCTCCCTGGCGAGGTACTCGGTGTCGGCGAGGTTGCGCTCGGCGCGCTGGCGATCCTGCTCGATCTGCACCCGGTCGCGATCGTCCTGACGGTTCTGCGCGAGAAGGATCAGGGGCGCCGCGTACGACGCCTGCAGCGACAGCATCAGGGTGAGGGCCGTGAATCCGAGTGCGGCGTCGTCGAAGCGCAGGCTGTCGGGCAGCAGGGTGTTCCAGCAGATCCAGGCGACGCAGAACAGCGTCAGCATGAGCAGGAACGCCGGCGTCCCCATGGCGCGTGCGACCCATTCGGTGAACCGTCCGAAGCGGTCGCGTGACGTGGGGCGCGATCGAACCGTGCCCCGGCCGAGGGGTGCGTCGAGGCGCGGCGAGCGCGACCGGGCCATCAGCGCACCTCCTTCGGCACGCTGGGCTCGTCGCTGTCATGCGTGCGCCAGTCGTCGGGCAGGAGGTAGTCGAGCACGTCGTCGATGCTGATGGCTCCGACGAGGCGGTGCGCGGCGTCGACGACCGGAAGCGACACGAGGTCGTAGCTGGCCAGCATCCTCGCGACTTCGGCGGCGGATGCCGTCACCCTGACGGGGTCGAGGCTGTCGTCCATGATCGCGCCGAGGCGCTCGTGCGGCGGATACCGCAGCATCCGCTGGAAGTGCACCATGCCGAGCAGGCGGCCGGTCGGAGTCTCGAAGGGCGGGAGCGTCACGAACACGGCCGCGGCGAGGGCGGGGTGGAGCTCGTGCCGACGGATCAGCGCCAGCGCCTCGGCGACCGTGGCGTCGGCGGAGAGGATGATCGGCTCGGGCGTCATCAGTCCACCCGCGGTGTCGGGGCCGTAGCGCAGCAGCATCCTGACGTCTTCGGCCTCCTCGGGCTCCATGAGTTCGAGGAGCTGCTCCAGACGGTTCGGCGGAAGCTGGGCGAGGAGGTCGGCCGCGTCGTCGGGCTCCATCTGGTCGAGGATGTCGGCGGCGCGCTCGTCGCCGAGGCGGTCGAGGATGTGCACCTGCTCGTCTTCGGGCATCTCCTCGAGGGCGTCGGCGAGGCGGTCGTCGGACAGCTCTTCGGCGACCTCGATCATGCGCTGCTGGGGCAGGTCGAGGAGGGTGTTCGCGAGGTCGGCGGCGTGCAGTTCGGAGTAGGACGCGACGAGCTGCTCGGCGGACTGCGACTCGCCGGGGGAGCGCTGCTCGGCGACCTCGCTCCACGCCGCGAAGGTCGTCGGTCCCTTGGCGAACGGCGATGCGCTGGTCTTCGGCCGTCGCAGGAAGAGCTGGCTGATCGCCCACTCCCCGAGACGGTTCGGCTCGATCGCCACGTCTTCGATCACGGCGGATCCGCCGCCCTCGACGAGGCTGACCCGGCGGCCGAGCAACTCCGCCAGGACGCGCACCTCACCGGCGCGCGGGGAGAACCGCCGCACGTTGATGAGACCGGTCGTGATGACCTGTCCTGCGCGGATCGAGGTGACGCGCCCGATCGAGAGGAACACATGCCGTCGACCGGGGATCTCGACCACGAGCCCGATGACCCGGGGCGCCGCGGTACTTCGGTACACGATGACGACATCACGGACTTTGCCGAGCCGGTCGCCCACGGGGTCGAAGACGGCGCAGCCTGCAAGGCGCGCGGCGAATACCCGTTGTGTGCTCACCCGTCCAGCGTAGTGCGCGGGCCTGGACGGATGCCGCTGTCGTCGTGTCGGGGTCGTCGCCCACCGACGCGTCCCGCTCCGCCCCGTGGCGGGCATGGGAGAATGGCGGCATGAGCATGCTGAACCGTCCAGCTGACAGCCGCGATGAGGGCGAGATCGTCGCGTCCACCCGCGATTACGAGAACGCCCAGAAGACGGTGTCGAAACTGATCGCCCAAGAGGTGCCCGCGCGCGACATCGCGATCATCGGGCAGAGCGTGCGCACCGTCGAGCGGATCACCGGACGGCTCGGATACGCCGCCGCGGCGCGGTCCGGCGCCGTCAACGGCATCCTCATCGGCCTGTTCCTCTCCGCGATCCTCGTGATCGGGAACCCCGAGGTGCCGATGCAGCTCTTCGTCGGCTTCGTGTTCATCGGTGTCGCACTCGGCATGCTGCTGAGCCTCGTCACCTATGCGATCGTCCGTCGCCGCCGCGACTTCGCCAGCGTCACGCAGTTCGCCGCCGATCACTACGAGGTGCGGGTGCAGGCGACGTCACTCGCCAAGGCGCGCCTGGCGCTGGGGGCACCGACGCCGACCGCCGTGCGTGCTCCGGTGGATCTGAGCGAGCCGCCCCGGTACGGAGAGCGGATCACCCCCGGCGGCACCGCCGCGCCCACCCCTCCCGCCGCGCCCGAGCAGCCGGCGCCCGGCAGCGAGGCGACTCCGCCGCTGGGCGGGCCGCAGGGAACGCCTGAGGAGCCGAGCATCCCGCCCCGGCCCGCCGATCCCGCACCTCCCGCCGATCCCGCACCTCCCGCCGACGGCACCGGCGCGTCGGACCCGTCGGCACCCGGCGTGCCGCCGCGCTCGCCGGAGACCGCCTGATGGCGGAAGGCCAGGGCTACGAGCCGCCGCAGGCACCGGACAGTGCGTCGCCGCCGCCCCCTCCGGGATACGCGTCGCCGCCGCCCGCACCGGGGTATGCACCGCCGCAGGCGCCGGGCTATGCGCCACCGGCCGTTCAGGGCTATGCGCCACCGGCCGTTCAGGGCTATGCGCCACCGGCCGCTCCGGGCTATGCGCCACCGGCCGCACAAGGGTACCCCGTGGGCGGATACCCGGCGGGTGCGTACCCCGCCGCTGTCCCGCCCCGTGGTCTCCTGCCGTGGGCGCTCGGTCTGCTGATCCTGATCCCGTTCCCCTTCGTGGGTGGGATCGCCTCGGGCATCGCGATGGCGGTGAGCGGGGGAGCCTCACGCCGATTCGGCGGTGCGGCACGGGAGAACGCGCGCGCCGCGCTTAACTGGGGCCTCACGTATCTCCTCGTCTCGACGGTGCTGCTGGTGTCGCATTTCGTCATCCTGTCCACCCTCACCGCGGATTCCCCCGCCTCGGGCTTCTACCCGATCGGGATCCCGATCACGCTGTACTTCGCCGTGTCGGTCTTCCACCTGGTGCTCGTCATCATGGGCATGGTGCGGGCTTCGGGAGGCAAGATCATGCACGTGCCGTTCGCGATTCCCTACCTGCGCGCCTGATGTCCTCCGTATCGGTCGATCTGCCCGCCGGGGAGACGACGGTCTCGGCCGACTGGGTCGCCGGGACGAACGGCTCGACCGTCGTCGTCGCGCACGGCGCGGGCACGGGCAAGGACCATCCGTTCCTCCAGGGGTACGCGGACGCGCTCGGCGCACTCGGGTTCTCGACCCTGCGGTTCAACTTCCCGTACGTCGAGCAGGGGCGACGGATGCCGGGACCGGCCACGCACGCGATCGCGACGTGGAAGGCCGTCGTGGCGTTCGCACGCGCGCAGGATCCGCAGGCGGCGGTGTGGGCCACGGGCAAGTCGTACGGCGGGCGCATGGCGTCGATGGCGGTCGCCGAGGGCCTCGTCGTCGACGGGCTCGCGTACCTCGGGTATCCGCTGCATGCGCCCGGGAAGCCGGAGAAGCCACGTGCGGAGCACCTGGCGGACATCGCTGTTCCGCAGTTGTTCGTCGAGGGGACGAACGATCCCTTCATCCAGCCCCTCGCGCAATTCGACGACGTCGTCGCCACCTGCCAGAACGCCAGGGTGGTCTGGATCGACGGCGGCGGCCACACCTTCGAGGTGAAGGGGCGAAAGCTCCCGGCATCCGAGATCGGCGCGTCTCTCGCGCCGATCGTCGCGCAGTTCGCGCGGCCCTGAGAGCATGGTGGGGTGAGTCTCGAACGAATCGCCCTGATCGCGGATGTGCATGGCAACCTGACCGCACTCGACGCGGTGCTCGCCGACATCCGGCAGCGGGGGATCACCCGCATCGTCAACCTCGGCGACACGGCCGGCAAGGGGCCGCGCGGGGAGGCTGCGGTGCAGCGCTGCCGTGCGGCGTGCGAGGTGAGCGTCCGCGGCAACTGGGACGACTTCCTTCCCTCGATCCCCGACGATGGGCCGCCCGAGATGCTCTGGTGGCGTGACGAGCTGTCGCCCTCCAGCAGGGCATGGCTCGGTGCGCTTCCGCTGAGCGTCGACATCGCGCTCAGCGGCCGGCGGATCCGCCTGTTCCACGCATCGGCGCAGAGTCCGCACGTCAGGGTGCACCACCACCACACGCCCGAGCAGTTCTCGGCGATGTTCGAGGCGACGAAGATGACCGGCGACGGACCGCTGCCGGAGGTGGTCGGCTATGCGGACATCCACGACGCCTACATCGAGACGAACGACGGACGCACGCTGTTCAACGTCGGCAGCGTCGGAAACCCGCTCGACACGCCCGTGTCGTCGTACGTGGTCCTCGAAGGAGGGTCGTCGTCCGACGACCCCTTCGCCGTGCAGTTCGTGCGGGTGCCGTACGACATCGAGGCGGAGATCGCCGTCGCCCAGTCGCTCGACATGCCGACGACCGACGTGTGGTCGATCGAGCTCCGCACCGCCGTGTTCCGCGGCCGCCAGTCGTGAGAGGCCTGCATCACGTCGAGATCTGGGTGCCGCGCCTCGACGAGGTCGTCGAGAGCTGGAGCTGGATGCTCGCGCGACTCGGGTTCGAGCTCACCGGGGAGTGGGCGGACGGCCGCACCTGGACCGCAGGGGGCGCCTACGTGACGGTCACGGCCTCCCCGAACCTCACGTCCTCCGCACACGATCGGCGTCGTGCGGGCGTGAACCACCTGGCGTTCTGGGGCGGCACGCGCGCCGAGGTCGATGCCGTGCTGGCGGATGCGGACGCCCACGGGTGGCGTCCGCTGTATCAGGAGAGATACCCGCATGCCGGGGGACCGGACCACTACGCCGGGTGGGCGGAGAACGCCCAGGGCTTCAAAGTCGAGATCGTCGCAGACCCGACGTCAGAGTAGCGACGCGAGGTCGGCGTCGGCGAGCAGCCGATGCATCGTGGAGAGTCCGAGAGCGCTCATGTCCGGGTTCGAGTCCTCGTAGTACCAGACCAGCCCCATCGCCTGCTGCAGCGCCCAGGCCGCGCCGCGCAGCCAGTCGACATCGCCGGAATCCAGGTGGTCGCGGATGATCCGACGGCGTGGCCCATCGAACAGATGCCAGGCGACGACGAGGTCGAGCGCAGGGTCTGCAGGGCCGAAGCCGCCGCTGTCGAGGACGCCGACCAGGCGATCGCCCGACACCAGGAGGTTGAACGGAGTGAGGTCCCGGTGGCTCATGACATCGGGGCCGGAGGGGGGAACGGAACGCAGTGCGCGCCACAGCCGCTGCACGCGAGGGGCGTCGAGCAGGTGACCGCTCCGCGCCACGCACAGCCCGATCCACTCGTCGTGGTCGGTGAGGACGCCACCGCGACCCTGCCCGTCGAAGACACGTCCGCGCGCATCCGCTGTCCGCAGCGACACGATCAGCCCGGCGACGTCGACCGCCAACGAATCGGACGCCTCGTGGTGATCGTGACTCGCGGTCTCTCCGGGCACCCAGGTCTGCACGGCCCACGCTGACGGATACTCGGAGGTCGCCTCGCCGATGCCGACGGGCTGCGGTGCCGCCACGGTGCAGGTCTGCGCGAACTCGGACATGGCCTCGGCCTCCGCGGCCAGCGCCGTCTCCGTCGCGGGCAGCAGCGGGAACCGCGCCGACAGCTCATCGCCGATGCGGATGATCCGGTTCACGGTCCCCGAGGCGTGCACGGGTCGGAGCGGAAGGAGGGCGAACTCGGGGAATCTTCCGATGATCAGCCGCGCGGCGGCGTCATCGGCGAGCTCGAGCTCGCCCTCATGCATCCTCGAGGTCAGCCCTGGACCCGAGCGATCCAGGCCTCGACCTCGTCGGCGGTGCGGGGGATGTCCGCCGAGAGGTTGACCGGTCCGTCCTCCGTCATCAGGATGTCGTCCTCGATCCGCACGCCGATGCCGCGGTACTCGACCGGAACGGTGAGGTCGTCGATCTGGAAGTACAGGCCGGGCTCGATCGTGAACACCATCCCCGGTGCCAGGATCCCGTCGTAGTACATCTCGCGCCGGGCCTGCGCGCAGTCGTGCACGTCGATGCCGAGGTGGTGCGACGTGCCGTGGACCATGTACCGACGGTGGTGTCCGCCGGAGTCGCCGTCGAGCGCCTCCTGGGCGGTGACGGGGAGCAGACCCCACTCGGCCACGCGCTCGGCGATCACGCGCATCGCGGCTTCGTGCACCTCGCGGAAGCGCACCCCGATGCGTGCGGCGGCGAAGGCGGCGTCCGCCGCCTCGCGCACGGTCTCGTACACGCGGCGCTGGACGTCGGTGAACGTGCCCGAGACCGGAAGGGTGCGGGTGATGTCGGCGGTGTAGAGGCTGTCGGCCTCGACGCCGGCATCCACGAGGATCAGGTCGCCGGGCACCACGGTGCCGTCGTTGCGCGTCCAGTGCAGGTAGCAGGCGTGCGGGCCCGATGCGGCGATGGTGTCGTAGCCCTCGCCGTTCCCGTCCTCGCGGGCGCGGCGATGGAAGACGCCCTCGACGACGCGCTCGCCGCGGGCGTGCGCGATCGCGTCGGGAAGAGAGCGGATGACGTCGTCGAACCCCTGGGCGGTGATGTCGACGGCGCGGCGCATCTCGGCGATCTCGAACTCGTCCTTGATCAGACGCAGCTCGGAGACGAAACGAGTGAGGTCGTCGTCCTCCTCCAGCACCAGCTCGCCGTCGACGCCGGCGTAGCGGTCGAGGTGCTCGGTGGCGATGTCGAGGTCGGCGGCGACGCCCGCGAGCGAGGGGCGGGGGCCGATCCAGAACTCGCCGACGGTCGCGTCGGCATAGAACTCGGTCGTCGTGCGGTCGGCGCGCTCGCGGAAGTACAGAGTGACGTCGTGTCCGCCGTCGGTCGGCTCGAACACGAGCACCGAGTCGGGCTCGGCGTCTGCCGCCCAGCCGGTGAGGTGTGCGAACGCGGAGTGCGCGCGGTACGGGTAGTCGGTGTCGTTGCTGCGCTGCTTGAGCGAGCCTGCGGGGATGACCAGACGCCGGCCGGGGAAGGCTGCGGAGACGGCGGCGCGACGCGTCGCGGCGAACGACGCCTGCGGTCGGGGAGCCGGAACCGACTCCGGGCGCTCGGCCCATCCGGTCGAGATCGTGTCGAGGAAGCCGCGGGGGAACGGCTGCTTGCGGTTCGTGGTCGTCGCTTCGACGGGGGTCTCTGTCGTGGGCTCTGCGATCGTGTCGCGTTCTGCGGTGCTCATCGCTCCAGTCTGTCACCTGCGCGGAGCGCGCGGGATCTCAGCCCGCGGGCTCGAGCTGCACCACGAGTCCTCGGTGGTCGCTTCCGGTGGCGTCGTCGATCACCACGGACCCGGTGGGCACCCAGTTCGGTGATGCCATCACGTGGTCGATGGGGGTGCTCAGCAGCGCCGGGAGCGAGCTCGGCCAGGTTCCGCTGTAGCCGTTCCCGGTGCGCGAGGCGGCATCCCTGCAGTAGCCCATGTCGCCGCCGTCGACGCCGAGACCCGCCATGTGGTCGATCGTGGCGTTGAAATCGCCGGCGAGGATGAAGTCGCCCGTCGGGCACTGATCGGCGATCCAGCGCAGATCGCTCTGCCACTGCGCCATGTCCTCCATGCGCGGTGCCACGGCGTGCACGGCGACGATCGCCGGTCCTCCGGCGTTCGCGTCGACCGGCATCAGCACCACGCTGGGGACGGAGCCGGTGTTGTTCGAGCCGTCCTCCGACGACGGGATCACCGAGTACTCGCCGAGGTCGGGGGAGACGAGGACCGTGGTGTGCCACGACTTTGGACCGTCGACGACATCCGGCTGGAACTGCACGTGGTGCACCCACATCGGATGCCCCTGATCCCGCAGCGACACGGCGATCTGCTCGCCGACCTCCTCCGTGGTCTCGGGGAGGGCGACGATGTCGGCGCCGCGCTCGAGGATCTGCCCCGCCACCTCGTCGGCCGAGACCTCGTCGCCCGCGGTGTTCCAGGTGAGCACGCGGATGCTCGTGTCGGTCGCCGCCGGGAGCGTGTCGCCGCCGAATCCGCGCTGAAGCCCGATGAGTCCCGTCGCACCGGCGCCGATCAGCGCGATGATCAGCACGGACGCCGCGAAGCCGCGCAGCGGCCTGGCGAGCAGGAGCAGCAGAGCGGCCACCGCGGCCACGAGGAAGGCCGCGAGCAGGACGCCCCTGGCCGCGACGATCTGCGCGAACGGGTAGGTCTGCTCGAGGTGGAAGAACTGCGGCCATACCGCGATCGCCGTCGCGATCGCGAGCAGCACCGTGACGAGAATCCCCAGTAGTCGAAGCATCCGCTCCAGCCTAGAAGGCGTCGCTGTGAAGACCCTGCCGCGGTGAGCACGGAGCCCCGGGCCGCGCTGTCGTCGGTACGCTCGGAGGATGGCTCTCGCTCGTTCCGCCCGCTTCGCCGGTCCCGCCGACCTGCACATGCATTCCAACCACTCCGACGGCACGGAACCGCCGGCGGAGGTGGTGCGCCAGGCGCAGCGATTCGGAGTGCGGACGATGGCGCTGACCGACCACGACCGCACCACCGGGTGGGACGAGGCCGCCGCGGCGACGGCCGAGCTGGGCATGACGTTCATCCCCGGCATGGAGCTCTCCGCGAAGCACGAATGGCGCAGCGTGCACGTGCTCGGCTACCTGTTCGATCCGCTCGATCCGGCGCTGCGGGCCGAGACCGATCGGATCCGCGACGACCGCATCGGGCGCGCGGAGCGCATCGTCCGCAGCATCGGGCGCGACTACGACCTCGACTGGGACGACGTCCTCGCCCAGACGACGCGGGATGCCACCGTCGGCCGGCCGCACATCGCCGATGCGCTCGTCGCCCGCGGGATCGTCAAGGACCGCACAGAGGCGTTCGACGGCATCCTGCATCCGCGTGAGGGATACTACGAGCCGCACTACGCCCCCGATCCGCTGACCGCGGTGCGGCTGATCACGGACGCCGGGGGAGTCGCGATCATCGCGCACCCGGTCACCGTCGGACGCGACCGTATGATGCCGGTGTCGTTCCTCGAGACGCTGATCGCCGCGGGCCTCGGCGGATTCGAGATAGACCACCGCGAGAACACCGAAGCAGGCAAGAGGACGCTGCGCGCGGTCGTCGCCGCGCATGACCTGATCGTCACTGGCTCCAGCGACTACCACGGCACCGGCAAGCCGAATCTCCCGGGCGAGAACACGACAGCGGATGCCATGGTGGAGCGGTTGATCGAGCGGGCCTCCGGGTCGTCGCCGCGGTATCCCTGAGGGGAAGACGAAGGGGCGGATGCCGCGTCTGCGACATCCGCCCCTCTCATCGATCCGTCGGAGTGGCGCTCAGGCGCCGACGACCGGAGCTGCTCCCGCGCCGCTCGAGCCACCGCGGCGGCGGCGACGGCGACGAGCCGGAGCGGGCTTTCCGTCGTGGTGCTCCTTGCCGGCGCCGTCGTGCGTTCCGGCGCCCTCGGTGCTGCGGTCGGCCGACGAGTCGGACGGCGAGTCCGTCGAGGTCGACGTCTCCGCGCCCTCCGCGAACGTCGAACCCACCGGGTTCGCGCCGCCGCGGCGACGCCGACGACGGCGGGTTCCGCCCTCGTCCGTGCCCTCGGCTGCTACGACGGCGGCGCGCTCGGGGCGCGGCGCCCGCTCGGTCTTCACCGACTGCGTCTTGGGTGCGGATACCAGGCGGCCCTTGGTGCCCGCCGGGATGTTCAGCTCCTCGAACAGGTGCGGGCTCGACGAGTAGGTCTCGACCGGCTCGGGCTGACCGAACTCGAGGGCGCGGTTGATCAGCGCCCACTTGTGCAGGTCCTCCCAGTCGACGAAGGTCACCGCGATGCCGGTCTTGCCGGCGCGACCGGTCCGGCCGGCGCGGTGCAGGTACGTCTTGTCCTCGTCGGGGATCGTGTGGTTGATGACGTGGGTCACGTCGTCGACGTCGATACCGCGGGCCGCGACATCGGTCGCGACGAGCACGTCGCGCTTGCCGGCCTTGAACGCGGCCATCGAGCGCTCGCGCTGATCCTGACCCATGTCGCCGTGCACGCCGCCGACGTTGAAGCCGCGATCTCCGAGCTCGTCGACGAGGCGCTGCGCCGCACGCTTCGTGCGGGTGAAGATCACGGTCTTGCCGCGACCTTCCGCCTGCAGGATGCGGGCGATGATCTCATCCTTGTCGAGCGAGTGCGCGCGGTAGACGAGGTGCTTGATGTTGGCCTGCGTGAGGCCCTCGTCGGGGTCGTTCGCGCGGATGTGGATCGGGTTCGTCATGAACCGGCGCGCGAGCGCCACGATCGGTCCGGGCATGGTCGCCGAGAACAGCTGGGTGTGACGCACCGCGGGGACCTTCTGGAAGATCTTCTCGATGTCGGCGAGGAAGCCGAGGTCGAGCATCTTGTCGGCCTCGTCGAGAACGACCTCGGTCGCGTTCGAGAGGTCGAGCAGTCGCTGACCCGCGAGGTCGATGAGTCGACCGGGGGTGCCGACGACGATCTGCGCTCCGGCCTTGAGCTGGTCGATCTGGCCCTCGTAGGCCTTGCCGCCGTAGATGGCGACGACGCTGGTCGAGCGGTTGCTGGTCAGCAGGTCGATGTCCTCGTACACCTGCACCGCGAGCTCACGGGTCGGCACCACGATGAGGGCCTTGACGCCGTGCTCGGGGTTCAGCCCCAGTCGCTGGACGACGGGGATGCCGAAACCGAAGGTCTTGCCGGTTCCGGTCTTTGCCTGGCCGATGATGTCCTGGCCGGGAAGGCCGAGGGGGATGGTCTGCTCCTGGATCGGGAAGGCGTCGACGATGCCCTTGGCGGCGAGTGCGTCGACGATGTCCGGATCGATTCCGAGATCAGCGAAGGTAGTCAATGTTCAGATGCCTGTCCGGCGACCTGCGAAGATCGCCATGTTCACGGATCCACGCCGTCTCTTGTGCCACAGGCGCGGGCCCCGCTCCGACGGCGGGGACAACGACAGCCTACCCGAGGGGGTCGCTCGGACAGGAAGTGCGCGTCGTCCGAGTAATGTGAAGCGCGTGGTGAACTGGTTCTGGAGGCGTAGGGCGCCCCGACGCACGATGACGTTGCGCAGTCGCGGTGATCAGGGCGCGGCGACCCGCGTCGACTTCGCAGAGCTCGCCCCCGAGCTGCCGCGATTCCTCGGGCAGGCCGCCTATCTGCAGCTCGGCTATTTCGAGACGCTCACCCGCTTGATCAGAGCGACCCCCGAACTGAGCGAGAAGGAGTCCCTCTCCCGAGCGGCGGGCGCCGCCCTGACCAAGCACCGGGCCATCGTCGACCTCATCGCCGCGCGCGGCGACGACCCGACGCAGCTCATGCTGCCGTTCCGCGAGAACCTCGACGCGTTCCGACGCAAGACGATCGGCGCACGGCCGCGCGAGACGCTCCTGGCCGTCTACATCACGGCGGGGATGCTCGACGACTTCTACTTCGCACTCGCCTCGAGCTACGGCGAGACGGGAGAGCGGGTCGCCGCGATCCTCGGCGAGGACGACGCCAGGCACGAGATCGTCGCGATCATCCAGGAGACGATCGACGGAGACGGGGAATGGCGCTCGCTGCTGTCGATGTGGGCGCGCCGCCTGGTCGGCGACACGATCCTCGTGTGCCGGTCGGCTCTGCGTCAGCCCGAGCTCGCGGCGATGAGCGAGGACAGGGTCGAACTGGTCTACACCGAGCTCATGGGCGCTCACGCCCGGCGGATGGACGCGATGGGACTCGCGTCCTGATCGACTCCCGGGCTGGGCGGTCGCGCTGGGATCAGATGCCGAGGGCGGCCTTGTTCGCGGCATCCGCTCGGGTGCGTGCCGCGACGATGGCGATCGTCAGCGCCGCGGCGACCACGACGGAGCCGAGCACGCTCGCGACCCACAGCCAGACGTTGTCCTCGCCGACGCCGAGCCACTGCAGCCCGGTGTAGACGACAGCGGACAGAGCTGTGGCGATCGCCGGAGTCAGGGCGACTCCTCGGAGCTCCCGCCCGCCGATCAGGAAATGGGCGGCGACGCCGAGTACGCACGCCCCGATGAGCGCGAGCAGGATGTACATCGCGGTGTCAGGCGAAGAAGCCGACGCGACGGGACTCCTCGGTGCCGAGCTCGATGTACGCGAGGTTCGCGGTCGGGACCAGGTACGAGTTGCCCTTGACGTCGGAGAAGCTCAGGTGGGCGGTGTTCTGCTCGAGAGCCGAGGAGACCTGGCTGCGGACCTCGTCCGCGCTCGAAGCGGTCTCGAAGCTGAGCTCGCGGCCGGTGTTGGTGATGCCGATGCGGATTTCCACGCGTACTCCTGTTTTCCAGTCGACGATGCTGCGGTCGAGTCGACCACGGAGGTCGACGACTGCGCCCAACTCTACCGGGCGCGGACCGGCGGGGATCCTCCGCACGCCCGGTTTCGCCCTGAGCGCACAGGGGTGCCGGATCGCCGGAGCCGACGATGTCCCCGGGCCCCAGTAGCGTGGAGGACATGACAGAGGATGCCGCGCAGAACGCCGTGATCGGCGCCGATGCGACGGCATCCGCGGTCGTCATCGGTGCGCCGGGCACGGGCAAGACCCGCGCGCTCACCGAGCGCGTGGTGCGGCTCCTCGACACGGTCGGGATGCGTCCCGAGCAGGTTCTCGTGCTCACGCCCAGCAGACAGGCCGCCACCGCACTGCGCGACCGGATCGGTGTGCGCATCGCCCAGGCCACCCCCGGACCGCTGGCCCGGTCGCTCGGCTCCTTCGCCTTCCAGATCGTGCGCGGAGCGATGGTCCGCGCCGGAGCGGAGCCGCCGGCGCTGCTGACCGGTGCCGATCAGGACAGGCTGATCTCCGAGCTGCTCGCAGGCGACACCGAAGACGCGCACATCGACTGGCCCGAGGCCCTGAGTCCCTCCGTCCGGGCGTCGAAGGGGTTCCGTTCGGAGCTGCGGGCGTTCATCGACGCCTGCGTCGAGCTCGGCGCCCGGCCCGCCGAACTGCGGGCGACGGGCGATCCGGTCTGGACGGCGGCCGCCGACTTCCTCGTCGAGTACCGGGCGGTGCTCGACATGGCGCGCGCCTCCCATCGCGACGCGGCCGATCTTCTCGCCGAGGCCAGCACGATCCTGCAGACCGCCGACGCGGCGGCTCTCGGACCGCTCTCCGACCTGGCCGCGGTGCTGATCGACGACGCTCAGGAGCTCACGCGCGGGGGCGTGGCCGTCGTGCAGGCCCTGCGGCGACGCGGGATCGCGGTGTTCGCCTTCGGCGACCCCGACATCTCCTCGGGGGCGTTCCGCGGCGCGAGTCCCGAGCTCTTCGCTGACCTCGCCGCGGAACTCGGCGCGGTGCACGTGCTCGACGACCCCCACCGTCAGGAGCCCGCACTCACCGCGCTCACGCGCACGGTCACCCAGGCGATCGGCGTCTCGGGGCGCGTCGAGCACCGCCGAGCGCCGCTGCCGCCGGATGCGACGGAGGCGCCCACCACGGTCGCGACATTCGTGGCTCCCTCTCCCTACGAGGAGCTCGACCGCATCGCGGGGGTCATGCGCGGATGGCATCTGAGCGACGACGTGCCCTGGGACCGGATGGCGGTGATCGCCCACGACACCCGCCAGGTGAGCGAGCTCGAGGCCGAGCTCGCCGCACGGGAGATCCCGACCAGGGCGGCGGGGGTGCAGCGACCGCTCGGCAGCGAGTCGGTCGTGCGCGACATCGTGGGGGTCGTCCGCCTGGCGCTCATTCCTCCCGACGAGCGCACCGCGCAGGACTGGGAGGAGGCACTGCGCACGCCGTTCGGCGGGATGGACGCGATCGGGCTCCGGCGGCTGCGCGCGCGGCTGCGGCATCTCGAGCTCGGGCACGGCGGGTCTACTCCGGCGCGCGAACTGCTGGTGCAGGCGCTGACGGCACCGGCGCACCTCGAGCTGATCGACGCCCAGGAGTCCCGCACGGCGTCGCGCTTCGCGCAGACCGTCGCCGAGGTGTCGGCGGGGGCCGCGGCGGGCGAGACGATCCACGACCTGCTCTGGCGGGTCTGGGACGCCGCACGCGCGGTCGACGGGCGCAAGCTGCAGATCGCCTGGCGCGAGATGTCGCTGCAAGCGAGCGGTGCCGAGACCGCACGCGCCCTCGACGCGCTCGTCGCCCTGTTCGGCGCCGCCAAGCGCTTCGTCGAGCGCACCCCGAACGAGAGGGCGGAGGTGTTCGTGCGCGACGTGCTCGACAGCGAGGTCCCCGAGGATTCCCTCTCGAGCCCCGACCGGCCGGGCAGGGTGACCCTGCTCACGCCCGCCACGGCGCTCGGCACCGAATACGACGCCGTCGTGGTCGCCGGGGTGCAGGACGGCATCTGGCCGAACGTGCGTCTGCGGGGCGGACTGCTGCAGACCTGGCGTCTGGCGGATGCGCTCCTCGCGGCGAGGACCGGGACGGCGGAGCACGCGCCGGGTGCCCTCGACCGCCGCCGCACCGCACTCCACGACGAGCTGCGACTCTTCGTGCGCGCCATCTCGCGGGCACAGCGGCGGCTCCTCATCACCGCGGTCGACGATGACGATCTGACCCCCAGCCCGTTCTTCGCCTTCCTCCCGCCACCCGAGCCCCCGGGCCTGCACGCCTCCGCCGAGCATCCGCTCACCCTGCGCGGACTCGTCGCCCGTCACCGACGGGTGCTGACCTCCTCCGCGTCGGCGGCGGATCGACGCGAGGCCGCAGGTCAGCTCGCCGTGCTGGCGAGGGAGGGCGTCCCCGGAGCAGACCCGGCCGACTGGTACGGCATCGCGGCGCCGTCGACGGTCAGCGCGCTGCGAGACCTCGCGACGGAGGGCGCCCGCGTGTCGCCGTCGAGGATGGAGTCGTACGAGGAGTGCGGTCTGAACTGGGCGGTCTCCGCGCTGGGCGGCGACACGGTGATGCCTCCGACCGCGGGCATCGGCACGATCATCCACGAGGCGATGGAGAAGGTGCCCGACGGTGACCTCGAGCGGATGCGGGAGGTCGTGGCCGAGCACTGGCCGGAGCTCGACTTCGAGACCGCGTGGATCGGACGCAAGGAGCGCCGACGTGCCGACATCCTCGTCGATCGCCTGCACACCTATCTCGGTGATGTGCGCCGCGACGGCGGCCGGGAGCTCGCCAGCGAGGTGGAGTTCCGGTTCGCGGTCGACGTCGCCGGCGACACCGACGCCCCGCCGGGCGTGCACCCCGTCGGAGAAGACGCCGCGAACCGGGCCGTCATCCACGGCTACATCGACCGTGTCGAGCTGTACCCGCAGGGGGCGGGTGATCATCCTCATGCGCGAGGTCAGAAGTGGCAGCCCATCGAGGGCGACGCGGGTCGCGAGCGGGTGGTCGTCGTCGATCTCAAGACCGGGCGAAGCGATCCCGAGTCAGACCCTGCCGTGACCGAGCACGCGCAGCTCGCGGCGTATCAGGTCGCCGTGCAGCAGGGACTCATCGAGGGCGCGCCCGCAGATGCGCTCGCGGGGGCCCGCCTCGTGATCGTCTCGAAGACGCTGGCGAAGAGCGACTACCGGGTGGCTCACCAGCACACCCTGGGCGATGAGGCCAGAGAAGCGTTCCTCCGGCGCGTCGGCGAGGCGGCGAGGGGGATGTCGGCGTCGAGCTTCACCGCGCAGGTCGAGTCGCACTGCGCCGACACGCAGCGTCGGGTGAATCCGTGCCGCATCCATACGGTGCCGGCGGTGAGCTCGTGAGCCTCGATGCGGCGCCGGTGCCCGCCGCCGCGGAGATCGGACACTGGACAGGCACGCGAGGGATCTCCGCGACGGACGTCGCGGCCGCGCTCGGGCAGCCGCCCCCCACTCCCGCGCAGCAGCGTGTGATCGAAGCGCCGCCGACGCCCGCTCTCGTCGTCGCGGGCGCGGGCAGCGGGAAGACCGAGACGATGTCGGGTCGTGTCGTGTGGCTCGTCGCGAACGGTCACGTGCGTCGAGACGAGGTCCTCGGACTCACCTTCACACGCAAGGCCGCCGGCGAGCTGGCTGAGCGCATCGGCGCACGGCTGGCCGTCATCGATGAGTACGGACGGCGCGGACTGCTGCCGTTCCTGCCCGAGATCGTGTCGTCCGGCGCACTCCGACGCGTCGACGACGCGGCACCGGGACGGCAGCGTGAGCTGGTGCGTCTGCACGTGCTCGACGAGCTCGCGGCGCAGCACGGCACGGGCTGGGATCCGGCCACGCCGCGCGCCGCCGAGGAGCTGATGATCCGGCCCACGGTGTCGACCTACAACGCCTTCGCCGACGGCATCGTGCGGGAGCATGCCGCTCGCATCGGTCGTGACACGGACGTCGCGATGCTCAGCCAGGCGGCGTCCTGGATGCTCGCGCGCGAGGTCGTGCTCCGCTCCGACCTGCCCGAGCTGGAGGACATCGACTTCGCGCTCGGCACGGTGATCGACGCCGTGCAGCGCCTGGCCGGCGACGTGCTCGACCACAGGGTCGACCTCGATCGCGCCGTCGCCCTCGCCCGAGAGCAGGCCGGGCAGTTCGAGCCCTACCGCGGCAATGCCGACGTCGAGAAGGCGGCGAGCAACCTCCGGAGCCTGGAAGCCCTCGCCGAACTCGTGCGGGAGTACATCGCCGAGAAGGAGCGCCGGGGGGTGCTGGACTTCGCCGACCAGGTCGGCGGCGCCTACGACATCGTCGAGTCGGCACCGGATGTGCGTGCCGCCCTGCGCGAGCAGCATCGCGTGGTGCTGCTCGACGAATACCAGGACACCTCCGTCATCCAGACGCGGTTCCTCGCCGAGCTGTTCCGCGACTCCGCGGTCATGGCTGTGGGCGACCCGCACCAGTCGATCTACGGCTGGCGAGGTGCGAGCGCCGACAACCTCTACGCGTTCTCCCGCACCTTCTCGAGTGCCTCGCAGGACGCGCAGACCTACAGTCTGATGACGAGCTGGCGCAACGACACCCGCATCCTCGACGTCGCGAACCGCGTTCTCGAGCCGCTGCGGCGTCCCGCGCTCGACGTGCCACCGCTCGAGCCTCGCCCCGGCGCGGGAGCGGGGGCGGTGGACGTGCGGTTCCCCTTCACCGTCGATGACGAGGCGGAGCAGGTCGCGGACTGGTTCGCCGATCGCCGTGTCGCGCACGCCGCGGTATCGGGCTCACCGCACACCGGTGCCATCCTGTTCCGGTCGAAGCGCCACATGCAGACGTTCGCGGCCGCCCTCGCGGCGCGGGGGATACCGCACCGCATCCTCGGCCTCGGCGGGCTGCTGACCACGCCCGAGGTGGTCGACGTGGTCTCGACGCTGCGGGTCGTGCACGACCCGACCGCGGGATCGGCGCTGATACGGCTGCTCACCGGACCGCGCTTCGCGGTGGGGGTGGCCGACATGGCGGCGCTCTACGATCTCGGGCGCACGCTCGCCGAACGCGACACCGCGATGATGCCCCTGCCCGAAGAGGTGCGCGTGCGACTGCGCTCGTCCCGCGGGGCGGATGAAGCCGTGTCGATCGTCGATGCGGTCGACATCGTCCGCGCCGTGCGCGACGACTACCGACTGCTCGAGGGCATCAGCGCGACGGGGCGCTCACGCATCCGCGCCGCCGGAGAGATGCTCGAGCGACTGCGTCGAGCCACCTCCCAGCCGATCCCCGAGCTGATCCGTCTGATCGAGCTCGAGCTGCGACTCGACATCGAACTCGCGGCGAACGAGACCCGCGGTCCCGCACGGGTCGCGGCCACGCAGCTGCGCGCGTTCTCCGACGAGGTGCGCGCATTCCTGTCGGCCGACGAGCGAGGCACGATCGGCAGCCTGCTCGCCTGGCTCGACAAGGCCGAGAGCACCGACGAGCTGATGCCGCGCCCCGAACCCCCGGAGCCGGGAGTGGTGCAGCTGCTGACCATCCACGGCTCGAAGGGGCTGGAATGGGATTCGGTCGCGGTCGTGAGGCTGGTGGCCGACGAGCTCCCCGGCCGCGTCTCGGACACGTCGGGATGGTTCGGATTCGGTGTCGTGCCGTTCGCGCTGCGCGGCGACCGCGATGCGCTGCCGCGTTTCGACTGGGACCCGGAGTCCGCCGTCGGCGACGAGACCGATCCGAAGAGGCGCCAGGCGCTCGCCCAGTCGTCGCTGTCGGGCGGGATATCCAAGGCGCAGCCTCAGGGTGGGGCGCTTCGCCGCTTCAAGAACGCGTACCGCGATTATCAGCAGCAGGAGGAGCGACGGCTCGCGTACGTCGCCGTGACGCGCGCCCGCACGGATCTGCTCCTGAGCGGCTCGCACTGGGCCGGACAGAAGTCGCCGCGGGTGCCGAGCGCCTATCTCGTCGAGGCGATGGAGATCCTCGGCCTCGAACCGGTGGATCCGGTCGACCCCGACGAGAACCCCTACGAGGGGCCGGGGGCGACGCTGACCTGGCCGCTCGATCCCCTCGGCGCGCGGCGACGGGTCGTGGAGGCCGCGGCATCGGCGGTTCGGACGGCCGCAGAGAGCGAGCCGGCCGCCTCTCCCGAACTGTCGAGGCTCCTGGCCGAACGGGCCGCGCGCATGCGAGGAACCGACGCACCGCCGCCCACCCGCGTCCCTGCCTCTCGCTTCAAGGACTACGTGACGGACTTCGGGGGCACGCTGTCATCGATCGTCCGTCCCATGCCGGAGCGGCCCTATCGCCAGACCCGTCTGGGCACGCTCTTCCATGCCTGGGTGGAGCGTCGGAGCGAACTCGTCGGAGTGGGGCGGCGCGTCGACGAGGCCCTCTGGGAGATCGACGACGAAGACGACACCCCCTTCGGGCAGGACATCGGAGGCGCGGTGGTCTCGCCGGCGGATGCGGCCGATCTCGAGACGCTCCAGGAGATCTTCGAGCGCAGTGAATGGGCGGGGCGTCAGCCCCTCGCCGTCGAGATCGAGATCGACTTCGCACTCGGGGGAGGCGCGGCCTCGGGCGACGACGGCCACATCGTGATCTGCAAGCTCGACGCCGTGTACCGCCGGGAGGACCGCGGTGGTCGTATCGAGATCGTCGACTGGAAGACGGGAAAGGCCCCGCGCACGGCGCAGGAGAGAGAAGAGCGGATGCTGCAGCTCGCGCTCTACCGGCTCGCCTACCATCGCCGTTTCGGGGTGCCGCTCGAGGAGATCGACGTGGCGCTCTACTACGTCGCCGACGACCTGACCATCCGCGGTGATCGGATCTACTCCGAGTCCGAGCTCTTCCAGCGTTGGAGCGCAGCACGCGCCGCGCGCTGAGCCTCGTCCTCGGGGGACGACTCGTCCGATCCGTCGGCGGTGTCACCCGACGGGCGCGCATCGACGGCGTCGTCGCGGCGCGGCGCGTCACCCGGGCGTCCCGGTGCCTGATCCCGGTGCTCGTCCGCGCGCACGGACGAGAGGTCCTCGGTCGCGAGGCTGCCCACCTGCATACGGCGCGCGGCCTCTGCCGCGGCATCGGACATGTCTCCGGTGGCGTCTTCGTCGTGCCACAGCTCGTTCGGGTTGTACGCATCGGTCTGCATCGACGTGTCCACGTCCGCGACGGCGGCGGCAGGCACCCGGTCCAATGCGTCGAGTGCCGAGTCGACACCGTCACGTCGCGAGGCGATCACGCCGAGGTCGTCGTCGTGCAGGCCGTCGGCGAGCGACTCGAGCAGCGCGGCGGCGTCATCGACGATGTCCTGCCGACGCAGCGAGTCGCCGTGCACGAGCCAGCGGGCGAACTCCAGCTCGGCGTGCAACCGCGCACGGACCTCGAGGGCGGCGTCGGTGCCGCGGTCGGCGGCCCTGGCGTACGCCGCATGCACGTCATCCGCCGCGTCGGGGGCCGCCGAGAGCCACGAGAGGTCGATGGCGGGGTCGCCGACGGACAGCGAGTGCCAGCCGAGGAGACCGGTGACCTCGGGGCCGAGATCCGGGTCGTCGCGGAAGAGGAAGGAGGTGGATTGGACGCCTCCGAGCACCACGGTCGACTCGTAACGCCACAGGTCGTCGTCCGCGACGGCGTCGCGCCAGCGGATCGTCAGGCGGGCCGGGACGCGACCGGTGGATGCCGCGGCATCGACGAGGCGGATGAGCTCGTCGCGGCTCTCCTGCGCCGAGCGGGTGGCGAGGCCGGCTCCGCGTACGACCGACGTCGGCAGGGTGTGCACGGCGGCGATCGCGGTGCCCATCGATTCGGCCGCGCCGCGTCCCGCCGGGACCATGGCCGCCTCGATCTGGAATCCGGGCAGCAGCTCGGTCACGAGCGCACGGGAGTCGCCCAGACGGGTCTCGCCGATGTACTCGGGCGCGCGGAAGGGCAGCATCGCGCGCGCACCGGCCGTGAGCGCGCGCAGCGCGAGCGCCTCTGCGGCGAGTTCACGGGCGGTCTCGTCGTCGTCCGCGACGCGGATCGCGAGTTCGCGTCCGTCGGCGAGCGTGGCGACGGCGGAATCGAAGCGTCCGTCGCCGTCGGCGCTCAGCGCCCGGGCTCCGGTCACCTCCGCGCCCGGCAGTGCGGCAGTCACCGCCGCGGCTAGAGTGAAAGGAGAGCGTCGCATACCCCCAGGGTAGGTGGACGCAGGGGCGGTCCCGCTTCCGCCACGCCCGTGAGAGAGGGAGCCGATGACCATGAAGACCACGTCTCTCGACCGCGCCGCGGACCTGAGGGGCGAGCCAGGACTCATCGACCGGCTCCGCGCCGACCGCACGACCCGGGTGATCGCCACGCGCGGCGGTCGGGTACGCATCGCGGACGGCGACGTCGATCATGCCGCGCTCCTGCGGGTTCCCGCAGAGGAGATCGTCGACGCCACCTGGGCTCTGCTGGGTCGTGACACCGACGGCCATGCCATCCTGTTGGCCGTCCTGCCGCCTGAGCCCGAGACCGAGAGCGTCGATACGGCCCCGGATGAGATGTGGCTGGGTCTGCGCGATCTGGGTGCCCGCCTCGCCGCCGACGAGACCGAGCTGCTCATCGAGGCTCTCGCCCTGGGCGGCTGGCTGCGGGATGCGCCGTTCTGCCCGTCGTGCGGCGGAGGTACCGAGCTCCGACAGGCGGGGTGGTCGAGGCACTGCCTCGTCTGCGGGCGCGAGCACTTCCCGCGCACGGACCCCGCGGTCATCGTTGCCGTGGAGAGCGCCGACGGCGAGCGTCTGCTGCTCGGTGCCAACGCGAACTGGGGAGGCCGCATGTACTCCTGCTTCGCGGGATTCACGGAGGCGGGGGAGTCGCTCGAGGCCACCGTGCACCGCGAGCTCGAAGAGGAGTCCGGCGTCCGACTGGCCTCTCTGCGCTACGTCTCCTCGCAGCCGTGGCCGTTCCCGCGCTCGCTGATGCTGGGCTTCCGCGCGGTCGTCCTCGACGAGGGCGATGTGCGCCCGGACGGCGAGGAGATCATCGACGCGCGGTGGTTCACTCGGGCGGAGATCGGTTCCGCTCTCGCCGGTGACGGACCCGTCGGCCTCCCTGGCCCGTCGTCCATCGCCCGTGCCCTGATCGTGTCGTGGTTCGAGGAGCGCGCGTGAGCGCGCTCGACGCACTCGACGAACGGCAGCGGGAGGCGGCATCCGTGCTGCGTGGACCCGTCGCGGTGCTCGCGGGTGCCGGCACGGGAAAGACCCGCGTGATCACCCACCGGATCGCCCACGGCGTGGACACCGGAGCGTACTCGCCCTCGCGCGTGATGGCGGTGACGTTCACCGCCAAGGCGGCGGGAGAGCTGCGGGGGCGCCTGCGGGCGCTGGGCGTCGAGGGCGTCGCCGCGCGGACCTTCCATGCGGCCGCTCTGGCGCAGCTGAACTTCTTCTGGCCGACCCTTGCGGGCGCTCCCGCTCCGTCGATCATCGACAACAAAGTGCGGATGCTGGGGCAGGCCGCCGACGCCATGCGCCTGCGCCCGAGCACCGCCACGCTGCGCGACATCGCCTCCGAGATCGAGTGGCGCAAGGTGTCGATGCTCTCGGTCGACGCGCACGCGGCCCTCGGGCGGTCGGTGAGCGGTGTCGACACGCAGCAGCTGGTGGAGCTGCAGCAGCGCTACGAGGCCCTGAAGGACGAACGGCATCAGCTGGACTTCGAAGACGTCCTGCTGGCGTGCGCGGGGATGCTGGAGGCGGAGTCCCGTGTGGCGGCGTCGGTGCACGAGCAGTATCGGCATTTCACGGTCGACGAGTATCAGGACGTGTCGCCGTTGCAGAACCGTCTGCTCGAGCTCTGGCTGGGTGACCGGCGCGACATCTGCGTCGTGGGCGACGCCAGCCAGACCATCTACTCGTTCGCGGGCGCCGAGCAGCGCTTCCTCTTGGAGTTCGAACGACGGCATCCCGATGCGACGGTCGTCCGCCTCGAGACCAACTACCGGTCGCAGGCCCCGATCCTCGAAGCGGCGAACGCGCTCATGAAGGGCAGGCCGGGTGCGCTCGAGCTCGTCCCGGCGCGCGAGACCTTCCACGCGGATGCCCCCACCGTCACCGCGTACGACTCCGAGCGCGAGGAGGCCGAAGGCATCGCCGCGGCCGTCTCGGCCCGCATCGCCGCGGGGACGTCTCCCGCCGACATCGCCGTGCTCTACCGCGCGCACGCGCAGTCCGCCGCGCTGCAGCAGGCGCTCGCCGCCGAGGGCGTCGCGACCTCGGTGCTGGGCGGCACGCGGTTCTTCGCGATGCCCGAGGTGCGGCAGGCGATCCTCGCGTTGCGAGCAGCGGCGGTCGCTCCCACCGAACAGGGATTCCTCCCGGGTGTCCAGCGCGTCCTGCGCGAGCTCGGTCTGAGCGACGAGCCCCCGGCCGCGGGTGGCGCGCAGCGCGACGGCTGGGAGGCGCGGCGCGCGATCCTCAGGCTCGCGGAGGACGCCGGACCCGACGAGAACCTCCGCACGTTCAGCGACTCGCTGATGGCTCGCGCCAAGGACCAGCATGAGCCGACGCTGCGCACCGTCACGCTGTCGACCCTGCACGCCGCGAAGGGTCTCGAATGGCCGCACGTGCACCTCGCAGGGTGGGCCGAGGGGGCGCTGCCCATCTCGTATGCCACCGGATTCGAGGCCATCGACGAAGAGCGACGTCTCGCGTATGTCGGTGTCACGCGAGCCGCGCGTACGCTGGCGCTCTCCTGGTCTCGATCCGCGGGGCGAGGGGAACGAGCGCCGTCGCGGTTCCTGGCAGAGATGGGGACGACGGCACGCGGCACCGGCATTCTTCGTGAAATGTCACCGAACGCCACTCGCGCCGACCGTCGTCGCTGATCACCGCATACTCGCCCGGTGACGCGGATGCCGCCAGCAGCCGTGCGACGAGGGTGGCCGCGTCGGCGACGCGTGCCGCGCTGAGAGGACCGGCGGGGCGAGCGACGAGCTGCGCGTGCAGCCGCGGCCATGCCGGATCCTTCGCGCGCTCGTGCCCGTCGCGGCAGCTCAGACACGGTGAGATGCCGGGGACGATCACGGGGCCGACGGTCGTCCGCCCGCGCTCCCACGACACCGGCAGGTGGGCGAGGTCGTCGCGCAGGTAGCGTGCGAACTGCAGCGCGGCCGCCGCGCCCTCCACGAGAACGACACCGACGTGTCGAGGATCCCCGCGCACACCGTCAGCCACGCCCTCGTCGACCAGGGCCTCCCGCATCCGGTACTCGCACCGGCCGTCGAGGACGTCGATGCTCTCGACCCACGCGGCCGGGGGAGAGGCGACATCGTCGACCAGCAACGGCTCGAGCCGCGCGAGCAGCCGGCGTGCGTCGGCACGCGGTGCGCCCGCGGCGTGGGCGAGGACGTCGAACGTCGAGCGGCGGAAACCCGCCGCCATGCGGGCGACGAGGCGTTCCACCCACGGTTCGGAGGCGGGGATCCGCAGAGTTCCCTCGATGCCGATCTGCAGGGTGTCGCCATCGCGCCACAGCAACGGGACGGCGGGGTCGAGGCGGGTCGTGATCTGCGGACTCAGCGGAGGCATCCCTCGATTCTGGGGATGATCACGTGGCGCGGGGTGCCGGGAGGACGATCGGTGGAGAAGATCGGGCGCCCTCGCGGTCTGTGCAGGAGAGGTGTCGGCCCTGGTCCGGGCACCTGACCCGGCCACGGTTCCAGACCGGACCGACGGCCGGGTCAGACCGGTCGCTCGCCCCCGGTCCCGTCGCCCGGCTCCTCGTCGTCGCTCTCCTCGCCGTCGGATCCGGAAGAGGCGTCATCCGTCTCTCCGTTCCTCTCGGCGGAGAAATCGTCGCCGTCGAGCAGGCGCGCGAGGGCCTCGTCGAACTCGTCGGCCGCCGGCTGCTCGCCACGGGCCGTCGCCTGCAGCCGCGCCACCAGCGCGGAGGGGTCGTCGATGTCCTCCGAGGTGGGCATCAGGTCGGGGTAGTCCCACAGGGCGTCGCGCCCCGCGGCGCCGACCGCGTCGGTGACGGCCTGCCACATGGCCGACGCCTCGCGCAGGCGGCGCGGGCGGAGCTTGAGTCCGACGAGAGCGCCGAGGGCGTCCTCCGCCGGGCCGCCGACCGCGCGGCGTCGTCGTGCGGCCTCGGCGATGCGCGCGCCGTCGGGAAGCCGGGAGGTGGCCTGAGCGGTGACGACGTCGACCCATCCGTCGATCGTCGCGACCAGGTTCTCGAGCCGTGCCAGAGCCTCGCTCTGCGCCTCCGTCTGCGAGGGCAGCAGCGCGCCGCCCTCGATCGCCGACCGCAGCTCCTCGGGGTTCGAGGGGTCGAGACGGCTCGCGACGTCCTCCAGTGCGTCGACGTCGACCGTGACGCCGCGTGCGAAGTCGGTGATCTGCGCCATCACGTGCAGGTGCAGCCACTTCGCGTGGCGGTACAGCCGGGCGTAGGCCAGCTCGCGCGTGGCGAGGTAGAGGATGATCTGGTCTTCGGGGATCTCGAGTCCGTCGCCGAAGTCGCTGAGGTTCTGCGGGATCACCGCCGCGGTCCCTGCCGGGAGCACGGGGATGCCGACATCGCCGCCGGACACCACCTCGAGGGCGAGCTTGCCGAGCACCTGTCCGAACTGGGCCGCGAACACCGACCCTCCGAGGCCCCGCATGAGCTTGCCGGCCCCCTGCACGACCTCGCGCATCTCCTCGGGCACCTGGGTGTCGAGGGCGCTCGTGAGCGCATCCGCGATGCTCGTGGACACCGGCTCGGCGATCTCCTTCCACACCGGGAGGGTGGCCTCGACCCACTCGCCGCGGGTCATCGCCCTGGGTCGCTCGGCGAGCTCGGAGATGGTCGTCGCCTCACTCAGCCACAGATCGGCGAGGGCGAACGAGTCGACGAGCGAGGTGCGCGATCCCTCGGTGATGCCGAGCCCGTCGCGGTTCGCGATGTGCAGCGCCTGACGCAGCGCGTTCTCCCATGCGTCGCCGCCGAAGGCGCCCTGCAGCTGCGACATGATGGTCTGCATCATGGCGGGATCGAGCTGGATGCCGTCCATGCCGGAGAAGGCGTTCCGCAGCGCTTCGGGGTCGATGTCACCGCCGCCCTGGCCGGCCATCATTCGTCGGAGGAACTCTTCGAAATCCTCGGGGGTGGGGTCGTTGTCTGGCATGTCGCTCGCCTCTCAGCACGTCTGAAGCCGTGGCATCTACGCTAGTCACAGGAGTGGCCGCCAGACCCCGACGCGGGCAGATCGCTGTACGCCGCCCGCGAACGACGGAGGAAAACTGTGGATCGAACCCGGTCTGTGAAACTCGGGCTGGGCGTCTGGGCGCTGATCGTCGCTCTGATCGCGCTCGTCGTGCTCACTTTCCTCCCGACGCCCTACGTGATCCAGCGCCCTGGGCCGGTGTACGACACCCTCGGAACCGCCGCCGGCGCCGACGGCGAGCAGATCCCGCTGATCCAGATCGACGGTGCGGAGACGTACGAGACGGCGGGAACGCTCGACCTCACGACCGTGCAGGTCGTCGGGAACCGCGAGCGCACGCCGAGCTGGTTCGAACTCGCTCTCGCGTGGACGGACTCCTCGCGCGCCGTCGTCCCGATCGACTCGGTGTTCCCCGAGGGCGTGACCACCGAGCAGCGCGACGAGCAGAACGCGACGCTGATGGTCGACTCGCAGCACGAGGCCACGGCCGCTGCGCTCGATGAGCTCGGATACGACACCGGCGCCGAGGTCGTGGTGCAGGAGGTCATCGACGACGCGCCCGCCGAGGGGAGCCTCGAGGCGGAGGACGTCATCACCGCCGTGGACGGCACCGCAGTGAGCTCCGCGAAGCAGCTGAAGCAGGCGATCCAGGACGCCGGCGGAGCTCCCGTCGCGCTCACCGTGCAGCGTGCGGGTGACGAGCGCGTCGTCGAGGTCACGCCTGAGGCGCAGACCCAGGGGGATGTCACCACCTGGCTCATCGGCGTCTCGCTGCGCACCGACTACGACTTCGCGGTCGACGTCACGCTGCAGCTCGACAACGTCGGCGGTCCGAGCGCGGGCATGATGTTCGCGCTCGGGATCATCGACACGCTCACCGAGGGCGAGCTCAACGGCGGGGAGAACGTCGCCGGCACCGGCACCATTGAGGCCGACGGGACGGTGGGGCCGATCGGCGGCATCCGTCAGAAGCTCTACGGGGCGCGAGACGCGGGCGCCGAGTACTTCCTCGCGCCGTCGTCCAATTGCGACGAGGTGACCGGGCATGTGCCCGACGGGCTCACGGTGATCAGCACCTCCACCCTCAAGGAATCTCTCGCTGCGCTCGACGTGATCGCCGACGGCGGCGATGTGGCCGCGCTCCCGACCTGCGATGTCGTGACCTCCCCGTGACAGGGTGGACAGCCGCCGTACAGTGAGGCGAGCCTAGGATGGGAGGGTGACCTCGACTTCCGCACCGAACCCGGCCACTCCTCGAACTTCGCGAAGAATCTTCGGGATCTCGCTGGCGATCATCGCCGCGCTGATCGCCGCCTTCTTCCTCTTCGCGTCGTTCTACACCGAATACCTCTGGTTCGACCAGGTGGGCTTCACCGGAGTGCTCACCACTCAATGGTTCGCCACGGCGGTGATGTTCGTCATCGGCTTCCTCGGCATGGCGGTGCCGCTGTTCGTCGCGATCCAGCTGGCCTACCGTCTGCGGCCCGTCTACGTGCGCCTCAGCTCGCAGCTGGACAGGTACCAGGAGGTCATCGAGCCGCTCCGTCGCCTCGCGATGTGGGGCATGCCCATCTTCTTCGGCCTGTTCGCCGGCTTCTCGGCCGCCAGCCAGTGGAAGACCGTGTGGCTGTGGGCCAACGGCGTCACCACCGACACCACCGACCCGCAGTTCGGCGTCGACACCGGCTTCTACATGTTCGCAATGCCGTTCTATTCGATCCTGCTCGCGTTCGTGTCGGCCGTGCTGTTGCTGACGCTCGTCGTGACCGCACTCGTGTCGTACCTCTACGGGTCGGTGCGCATCGGCCAGGGTGAGCTGCGCATCTCCAAGCCCGCGCGCATCCAGCTCGCGATCCTCGCAGGTCTCTACCTGCTGGTGCAGGCGGCGAGCCTGTGGCTCGACCGGTTCAAGACCCTGGTCGCCCAGGACGATCGCATCGTCGGCCCCGCCTACACCGGCGTGAACGCGACGATCCCCGGTCTCGCGATCCTCACCATCATCGCGGCGATCGTCGCGATCCTCTTCTTCGTCACGGCCGTCATCGGTCGCTGGCGCTTCCCGCTGGCCGCGACCGCGCTGCTGATCGTCGCCTCGCTCGTCGTCGGCGTCGGCTTCCCGTGGGCGGTCACGACCTTCCAGGTGCGACCGAACCAGAACGCCTACCAGGCGGAGTTCTACCAGCGGAACATCGACGGCACGAAGGAGGCGTACGGGGTCGCCGATCTCGAGACGACGCCGTTCGAGGCCGAGACCGATGCCGAGGCGGGTCAGCTGCGCGCGGACGCCGAGACGACGGCATCCATCCGCATCGTCGATCCGGCGGTCATCAGCCCCGCGGTGCGCCAGCTCGAGCAGTACCGCGGGTACTACCAGTTCCAGCAGAACCTCGACGTCGATCGCTACGAGATCGACGGGAAGATGCAGGACACCGTGGTGTCGGTGCGAGACCTCGACATGGAGGGCGTCGACGTCAGCAACTGGAACAACCGTGCGGCGGTCTACACCCACGGCTACGGTCTCGTGGTCGCGGCAGGCAACCAGCGCACGAGCGACGGGGAGCCGGTCTTCCTCGAGCGCGGCATCCCGTCCGCGGGATTCCTCACCGACCAGGAGAACTTCGAGCCTCGCGTGTACTTCGGCGAGAACTCGCCCGAGTACTCGATCGTCGGATCGCCTGACGGCTCTGACCCGGTCGAGATCGACTACCCGCGTGGCAAGGACGGCTCGAACGAGACCAAGACCACGTTCGAGGGCGACGGTGGGCCGAAGATCGGCAATACCTTCACGAAGCTGCTCTACGCACTGAAGTTCCAGTCCGAGCAGATCCTCTTCTCCAACCTGGTGAACGACGACTCCCAGATCCTGTACGACCGCGATCCCACGACGCGGGTGCAGAAGGTCGCACCGTACCTGGAACTCGACAGCGACCCCTACCCGAGCGTGGTCGACGGGAGGATCGTCTGGATCGTCGACGGTTACACGACCAGCGCCACGTATCCGTACTCGACGAACGTGAGCCTCTCCGAGGCGATCGCCGACTCGAACCTGCCGTCTCCGACCCTCGCGATCGATGACATCAACTACATCCGCAACTCGGTGAAGGCCACGGTCGACGCCTACGACGGATCGGTGACCCTGTATGCCTGGGACGACAAGGACCCGGTGCTGCAGACATGGCAGAACATCTACCCGTCGACGCTCAAGCCGGTCAGCGAGATGTCGTCCGACCTGATGAGCCACGTGCGGTACCCGACCGATCTCTTCAAGGTGCAGCGCGACATCCTCGGGATCTACCACATCGACACCGCAGGCTCGTTCGCGCAGCAGGACAACCGCTGGCAGACGCCGAACGACCCTCGCAGCGATCAGGTGCTGCAGCCCCCGTATTACCTGACCATGCAGATGCCCGGCCAGGATTCCCCGCGGTTCTCGATGTTCTCGACGTTTATCCCGTCGGCGACCGGGAGCGGCGGCAACCGCGACGTCCTGATGGGCTACCTCGCGGTCGATTCGGATGCCGGCTCCGAGGCCGGCGTCAAGGGCGAGGGCTACGGACAGCTCAGGATGCTCGAGATCGATACCGACACGACCGTGCCGGGACCGGGACAGGTGCAGAACACCTACAACTCCGACACCGCCGTGGTGCCGCAGCTGAACCTGCTGCAGCAGGGTGAGTCCGAGGTCCTCTACGGCAATCTTCTGACGCTGCCCGTCGGAGGCGGTCTGCTCTACGTGCAGCCGGTCTACGTGCAGTCGTCGGAGGGCACCAAGCTGCCGCGTCTGCAGAAGGTCCTCGTGGCCTTCGGCGACAAGGTGGCGTTCGAGGACACCCTGACCGCAGCCCTCGACACGCTCTTCGGGGGAGACTCGGGCGCGACCGGCGGTGACGACCAGGTCGAGCCGACGCAGCCCGATCCGGACACCGGCGAGGTACCGACCGAACCGACGACGCCCACCGATGCACAGGCCGAGGCGCTCGACGCTGCGCGTCAGGCGCTCACCGACCGTGACGCCGCGCTCAAGTCCGGCGACCTGACGAAGTTCGCCGAGGCGGACAAGCGTCTCACGGACGCCGTCAACACGCTGCTCGGACTGGAGTCGACGTCGGGGGAGTGATCCCGCAGTGAGAGATACAGAATGGGCGCCCCTCCGGGGGCGCCCATTCCGGTTTCGTGCGTCGATCCACCTCATCCCGGTATCGTCCGGCGGGTACCGACTTTCCGTATCGGTGACCGGCGGGTCCAGTGACGACCACTTCGACGCGTCCATGACGCTCGGTGACTGTCAGCAGCGGTGTGCAGGAGCCTAGCCACCATGACCGCGTTCCGGTTCGCGTGTCGTGGACAGCACGTCATGAGGCAGGAAAGCAAAAGGCCCCTGATCAGGATTTCTCCTGATCAGGGGCCTTTCTTGTGTCGCATTCTCGTTGCGGGGACAGGATTTGAACCTGCGACCTCCGGGTTATGAGCCCGGCGAGCTACCGAACTGCTCCACCCCGCGGCACGAGTTACAGCCTAACACGGATTCTGAGGGCTCGCGAATCGAGGTCGGCCCCGCCGCGATGGGGGAGGATGTGAGCATGCCCGCATCCGCCGCCGTGCCCGTCGCCGTCTGCCAGTTCGCTCCGACGGGCTCCCGCGAAAGCAACCGTGAGCGCCTCGCCGAGCTCGTCGTCGCTGCCGCTGCCCGAGGCGCGCGACTGATCGTCTTCCCCGAGTACTCGAGCTACTTCGTCGATCCCATGGACGACACGCTCGCCGCGAATGCGGAGACGCTGGAGGGCGACTTCGTCACGACGCTGCGGGCCCTGGCGGCAGACCACGGCGTCGTGATCGTCGCGGGCCTGGTCGAGCGCGCCTCCGACGCCGCGCACGTGCACAACACCGTCGTCGCCGTCCGCGGCGACGGCATCCTCGGCGTGTACCGCAAGCAGCACCTGTACGACGCCTTCGGACAGAAGGAGTCCGACTGGATCGAGGCGGGCGAGCTCACGGCGCCGACCTTCGAGGTCGCCGGCATGCGCTTCGGCCTCATGACCTGCTATGACCTGCGCTTCCCCGAGGTCGCACGCACGCTCGTCGATGCCGGCGCCGACGCGCTCGTCGTCCCCGCCGAATGGGTGCGCGGCCCCCTCAAAGAGCATCACTGGACCACATTGCTCGCGGCGCGCGCGATCGAGAACACCGTCTACGTGGTTGCGGCCGATCACCCGACCCCGGTCGGGGTGGGACACTCGCAGATCATCGACCCGCAGGGTGTCGTCCTCGCCGGAGTCGGAGTGAGCGAGGGCATCGCCGTCGCAACCGTGGAGCGCGCCGTGATCGAGCGGGTTCGCGAGAGCAACCCCGCCTTGCAGCTCAGACGGTACCGGGTCAGCCCGCGCTGACCGCGGGAGCCGCTCCGTCGATCAGAAGTCGGCGGCGCTGAGCCGCGCGGCGGCCTCCTGCAGCACGTCGATGCGCTTGCACGCGGCGAACCGCACGAGCCCGGCGTACTCGTCTCGCCGCTCCGCCGACACGAAGGCGCTGAGGGGAATCGCCACGACCCCGGCCCGCTCCGGCAGCTCGCGGCAGAACTGCGCCGCATCCGCACCGCCGAGCCCCGACGCATCGGCGACGGTGAAATAGCCCCCCTGTGGCGCATGGACGACGAACCCGGCGGCCCTCAGCCCGGCGCCGAGGATCTTGTGTTTGTGCGCCAGTGCCGCCGCCGCCCCCGTGAAGTAGTCGTCGCCGAGGCGCAGACCGACGGCCACAGCGGGCTGGAAGGGCGAGCCGTTCACGTAGGTCAGGTACTGCTTCACGGTCAGGACGGCGGTGATCAGCGCGGCGGGGCCGTGCACCCAGCCGATCTTCCAGCCCGTGGCCGAGAACGTCTTGCCCGCCGAAGATATCGTCAGCGTGCGCGCCGCACCACCGGGCAGCGCGGCGATCGGAGTGTGCGGGGAGTGGAACGACAGGTGCTCGTAGACCTCGTCGGTGACGATGGTCGCGTCGTGCCGCTCGGCGAGCCGGATGACCTCGTCGAGCACCTCCCGGTCGAACACCGCACCGGTCGGATTGTGCGGGTCGTTGACGAGGATGATCCGGGTGCGGTCGGTGACGGTCTCAGCGAGCAGATCCAGATCCGGTCGGAAGTCCGGAGCGCGCAGGGGGACCGTCCGCAACCGTGCGCCCGCCAGCGCGACCGCCGCCGCGTACGAGTCGTAGTACGGCTCGAAGACGACCACCTCGTCGTCCGGTCCGTCGATCAGCGCGAGCAGAGCGGCGGTCAGCGCCTCCGTCGCACCGGCGGTCACGATCACCTCGCTCGCCGTGTCGACCTCCAGTCCGTAGAACCGCTGCTGGTGCTCGCTGATGGCGGCGAGCAGGTCGGGCGCGCCCCGACCGGGCGGGTACTGGTTGACGCCCCGGGAGATCGCCTCACGGGCGGCCTCGAGCACCTCCCTGGGGCCGTCCTCGTCGGGGAAGCCCTGCCCGAGGTTGATCGCCCCGGTTCTGGCCGCCGCGGCGGACATCTCTGCGAAGATGGTGGGTGCGACGGTTCCGTCGGCTGCGAGCAGGCCGGCTCCCGCTGCCGTACGCCGCCAGGCGCCGGGGATCTCATTCATGGAGAACAGGCTAAGGCCATAGCGGAAACTCATCTGCACCATACGAAACGCACAGACAGAGTCGTCATTCTGAAGGGGCGTTGTTGAAGGAGCACACACCATGAACGAAGACAACACCCACGACCACACGTCACCCGCGTCGAACGACGCCGTGCCGTCCACCGAGGTGCCAGGGGCCGTCGACCATTCGACGACGAACGGCGCCGCTGAGACCCGTACCGACCTCCCCGCCCCCGCGCCCGTCGGCCAGGGACACGAGATGCCGCAGACGTTCACCTCGGCGCCTGCCGCGGTCACTCCGCCGCAGACGCCTGCGGCGCCGCAGAATCCCGCACCGGGTGTCGCTCCCGCGTTCACCGCGCCCCACGCCGCACCCGTGCCGCAGCAGCCCGCGGCGTTCGCCGCTCCGAGCGGTGTCGGTGCCCCGGACGCATCGGCATACGGATCGGCTCCGGCGCACCCCGGCGCCCCCACCTCGACGGCGCCCGGCGCGGCGTTCGGCATCCACTCCGCGGCCCAGCCCGGGCAGGGCGAGCCGTTCGCCGGTCCGGTGAAGGCCAAGGAGAAGCCCCGTGCCGGTGTGAAGTTCGCCGCCATCGTGGTCGCCGCCGCGCTCGTCGGCGGTGTCGCCGGATTCGGCGGGGGAGCGATCCTCAACGGGATCTCCAACCAGACCTCGACCGGGGTCGCGCAGGGACCCGACACCGTGACGGTGAACAATCCGGGTTCCGTCAACGAGACCACCGCCGTCGCCACGGAGGCGCTGCCGTCCGTCGTCACGATCGAGGTTGCGGGCTCGGACCAGGGCGGCAGCGGTTCGGGCGTCATCATCAGCGACGACGGCTATGTGCTCACGAACACCCACGTCGTGACCCTCGGCGGTGCGGTCGCCGATCCGACCATCCGGGTCACGACGTCGGATGGCCGCATCTACGCGGCGACCGTGGTCGGCACCGACCCGATCTACGATCTCGCCGTCATCAAGCTGACCGACGCGAAAGACCTCACCCCGATCGAGTTCGCCGACTCCTCATCGCTCAACGTGGGAGACACGGCGGTGGCGCTCGGTGCGCCGCTCGGTCTGTCGAACTCGGTCACCACCGGAATCGTCAGCGCCCTGAACCGCAGCATCCAGATCGCCTCGTCCGCGCTGCCCGACTCGTCGTCGGAAGACGCCCCCCAGCAGGAGGAGACGCCGCCGGAGGGTCAGGGGCAGGGGCCGTTCCAGTTCGATCTGCCGGGGAACACCTCCCAGCAGAGTTCCGACTCGATCTCGATCGCCGTCATCCAGACGGACGCCGCGATCAATCACGGCAACTCGGGTGGCGCGCTCGTCAACAGCAAGGGCGAGCTGATCGGCATCAACGTGGCCATCGCGAGCTCGGGCAACTCCGAGGAGGGCGGATCCATCGGCATCGGCTTCGCGATTCCCTCGAACATCGCCGAGCGCGTCTCGAAGGAGATCATCGCCGACGGTGCGGCGACGCACGGTCTGCTCGGTGCCTCGGTGCAGGATGCCGCCAGCGCGGAGAACGCCGCGGTCGCCGGTGCGCTGATCGCCGATGTGTCCGGTGGAGGCGCCGCCGCCACCGGTGGACTCAAGAAGGGCGATGTGGTCACCGCCTTCAACGGCGTCCCGATCACGAGCGCCACGGATCTGACCGCCCAGGTGCGCGCGGCCGCAGGCGGCAGCGATGCCAAGGTCACCTACATCCGCGGAGGCAAGCAGTTCGAGAGCGACGTCACCTTGGGAGCTCTCGCCGGCTGATCACCCAGACCACCCGGTCACCGAGAAGGACGCCACCCCGCGATAGGCTCGCGGAGTGGCGTCCTTCTCTTTCGGCTCCGGCAATGCGGCCAAGCTGCTGCGGATCCCGGTCTACCTCGCCGGTCGCGTCGGCACATCCCTCGTACCGCGCGGCTCACGCTGGGTGTTCGGGTGCGGAGCCGGCATCGGGGACGGCGCGCTCGCGCTGCAGCGGCACGCTGCGTCCCAGGGCCACGAGACGCTCTGGCTCACGTCCTCGGATCGTGAGGATGCCGACGCCGCTGCTCTGGGCCTGCGCACCGTGCGCAAGCACGGGCTGCGCGGGTGGTGGGCGACCGCGCGGGCCGGTGTCGTCGTGGTGACCCACGGGCTCGGGGACGCGAACCGCTACGCGATCGCCGGCGCCTTCGTCGTGCAGCTCTGGCACGGCATCCCCCTCAAGCGCATCGGCCTGGACTCGCCCGCCACGACGCAGGTCCCCGACGTTCCGGGCGCGCCTGTGCTCCGACGCCTCGTCGAGTTCCTCTACCGTCGGGCCGCACAGCGCATCCGCGTGCTCCCGGCGGCGTCGCATCGATCCCGCGGGCGCCTCGAGTCGGCATTCGGCCTCGGCGACGATCGGGTGGTCGTGACCGGCGAGCCACGCGTCGACGTGCTCTCCGCGGGGGAGCCCGAGGCGCGGCGGGCGGCGGCATCCGTCGCCCTCGACCGTGCACTCGGGGAACCGCGGAGATCCTCCCGCACGATCCTCTATGCGCCGACCTGGCGCGACGGCGCACCCGACCCCGCGATACCGGATGCGGCGCAGTGGGTGCGGATCATCCGCATGCTGGAGGAGCACGATGCCGTGCTCCTCGTCCGTTCGCACCCGCTCGGTGAGGGCGGGTACGCCCCTCCGCTGCCGACCGCGCGGGTGAAGATGCTCGGATCCGGGGTGCTCGCCGACGTGACCCCGGTACTGCCGGCGGTGGACGTGCTGATCACCGACTACTCGTCGCTCGCGTACGACGTCGGGTTGCTGGCGATGCCCGTGCTCTATCTCGCCCCCGACGTCGTCGAGTACGGCCGTGCCCGCGGATTCTACGGGCGGTTCCGGGACGTGGCGGGCGACGAGTGGGCGGCCGACTGGGATGCCCTGGTGGCGCAGCTGGCGGTGCTGCTGGAGGACGACGACGTGTTCGCCGCCGCCGCCGGGCGTTCCGCTACGCTCAGCGCGGAGATGCATGCGTTCCGCGATGGGCGCAACACCCAGCGGGTGTACGAGAAGATTCGCGCGCGCGGTGTCGCCGCGCCGAAGGGAGCAGTATGACCACGGCCCGGATCGATGATGCGGCGGAGACGCTCGTCATCGCAGGGACCGGTCCGCGTCCCTCCACCGCCGAGCTGATCGGGCCGCGCGCCAGGGTCACCGCTCGGATCACCGGCGGAGGCAAGACGTGGAAGGCGACTGTCCCCCTTCGTGCGTCGCGATGGGGTGGGGCCGAGCTGCCGCTCCCGGCCGGAGACTACGAGATCCGCATCCCCGGCGTCGACCTCGCGGGTCTCGCCGTCGCCCCGGAGGTGCTGTCCGGAGTGCGCATCGCGGTCCGCGGTGCCACGGCCGCCATCGCGGCGCCCATCGATCCCGCCTACGAGACGCCCGAGGGGCAGGCGACCCTCGAGGGACGCTACCTGGCGCACACCGGCGGAACGGAGAACGCGGTGTTCTTCGAGAGCTTCTACGGGCGCACCGTCGGGTGCAACCCGCAGGCCATCGATCGAGCACTCGCCGTGGCGGCGCCGGCGGTCGTGCGCTATTGGAGCGTCGCCGATCTCTCGGTGGCGGTCCCCGACGGCGCCATCGCGGTCGTCGAGGGCAGCCCGGAATGGTGGCGCGCTCGTGCGGACGCCAGGCTCCTCGTCGTCAACGACTGGCTGCGTCGGCGCTTCGTCCGCAAACCGGGCCAGAAGGTCCTGCAGACCTGGCACGGCACGCCGCTGAAGCGACTCGCCCTGCATCGGCCGGGATTCGACCTGCGCCGTATGGCCGCGGTCGTGAAGGAATCCCGTCGCTGGGACGTTCTGCTGGCCCAGAACACGTATTCGGAGCGCATTCTCCGCAAGGCATATGCCTTCTTCGGGCGCCCCATCTGGGTCGAGGGGTACCCGCGCGATGACGTGCTGATGACGGGAGACGCGGCCACGATCCGCGCCGATCTCGGGATCGGAGCCGAGGAGCGCGTGCTGCTCTACGCACCCACGTGGCGCGACGACCGTGCCGGGATGGTCGACTTCGTCGACGCGGAGGCGCTCGCCCGGCAGACGGACTCCGTCGTGCTCGTACGCGGTCATTCCCGCACGATCGACACCGATCGCGACCGTGCCGGCGCCCGTGTGATCGACGTGACCGGGTACCCGGAGACCTCGAAGCTGCTGCTCGCCGCCGACGCGCTGATCACGGACTACTCCTCGGTGATGTTCGACTTCAGCGTCACGGGCAAGCCGATGTTCTTCCTCGTACCCGACCTCGACCACTACCGCGGGCAGCTGCGCGGTTTCTACTTCGACCTCGAGAGCCGGGCCCCCGGGCCTCTGGTCCGCACGCAGGAGGAGCTCGTCGCCGCGCTCGCCGATTCCACGCTCACGGAGGCCTTCGCCGCGCGCTACGCGGCGTGGCGGGCGCAGTTCAACGCCCGTGACGACGGCCACGCGGCGGAGCGGGTGGTCGCACGCATCCTCGACCAGGGGTACGTCACCCGCTGACCCCCGCCCCCCGTTCAGGGGAGCGGGGTGTTGCGGGTGCCGAGCCTCGACGCGTCGACAGTGTCACGGGCTCCGCGGAGCACGCCGCCCAGGAACCCGAAGCCCCATGAGAGGTGCATCGTCGGCAGCACGGCGGCCGTCCACAGCCGTTGGCGCGGGCCGCCACCGCCGGGCAGTGCGGCCACGACGATCACGAGGAGCACATAGGCGAGCAACGGCAGGTAGATCACCGCGGAGAGGATCGTCGCGAGGACCCCGGTCACGGCGCCGACGAGCTGCGTGACGCCGAGCAGCACGGCGGTGGCGAGCAGCGCGACGAGCGCGGGCGGTGCGAAGAAGCGGATGCCGTTGCGGCGCCCGTACCGACGCACGAGCTCGCCTCTCCACGCTCCGGTCGCCCGGAACTGCCGGGCCAGACGCAGCCAGCTCTCCCGCGGCCAGTACGTGACTGAGAGGCTCGGATCGAACCACACCCGATGTCCGGCCTGGCGGATGCGGAGGTTGAGCTCCCAGTCCTCGCCGCGGCGGATCGACTCGTCGAAGAGCCCGACCTCCTCGAGCACCTCGCGGCGCATGACGCCCAGGTAGGCGGATTCGGCCTCGCCCTCGTGCGTCCCTCCGTGGTACGCGCCTCCGCCGAGTCCGACAGGGGAGTTGTACAACCGTGCGACGGCTCGCTGGAACGGCGTCCTGCCGTCTGCATGCATCACGCCGCCGACGTTCGCGGCGCCGGTGCGCCGGAGTGTCTCGAGGGCGCGCGCGGCGTAGCCGGGGGAGAGCTCGGAGTGGGCGTCGACCCGCACGATCGTGGCGTATCGGCTCGCTCGGATCGCCGCGTTCAGTCCGACGGGGATGTGCGCGGCCGGGTTCTCGACGAGCCGGATCCTCTCGTCGTCGGCGGCGAGGCGCTGCGCGAGGGCGGTGGTGCCGTCGGTCGACGGTCCGAGGGCCAGCACGAGTTCGGCGGGCACCGTCAGCTCCTGCGCGAGCACGGAACGGACGGCGTGCTCGAGGTAGGCGCGCTCGTTCAGAACGGGCATGACGAAGGACACCCCGTGGTCGGGGGCGTCGATCTCGTTGTCAGGCACATGACGATCATGGCATGTGCTCTCGGACGTTCGCTGATGCGGGCGCCGGCCGCCCGGGATCGGCTGAGAACCGCGGGTCCCACTCGGTATCCTGGAGGGATGGGTGCTGTGTCCGATGCGAAGAAGGCCTACCGTCTGCTGAAGAGGGCTCTTGCCTCGCGTACCGCGGTGCAACGGGTCCGCCGCAGGCTGGCCGACCGGGAACCGCATCCGTCAGGGCGGTACCAGATCGCGGTCTACTTCGCCGACGGCGCGGTGAACATGTACCAGATGCGGCAGTGGTACCGTCCGCTGGCGGAGCTCGCGAAGCGCTGGCCGGTCGTCGTGCTGGCGCGCTCGGCCACGGGCGCGGACAGGCTCATCGATGAGGACGGCCCTCCGGTCGCCTTCGTCCCGACCGTGCGCGACCTGGAGCAGTTCGTCGCCTCGCAGGACATCCGCATCGTCCTGTACGTGAATCAGAACACCCGCAACTTCCAGATGTTCCGCTACGGCCGCCGGTGGCACGTGTTCATCAACCACGGCGAGTCCGACAAGATGTACATGACGACGAACCAGTACAAGGCCTACGACTACGCGCTGGTCGCGGGGCAGGCGGCGCGGGACCGCCTCTCACGCACGCTCTGGGACTGGGACATCGAGCGCCGCACCCTCGAGATCGGCCGCCCCCAGGCCGACCACTATTCGGGCACGCTCCCGTACACCCCGGATGACCGCACGGTCGTGCTGTATGCGCCGACGTGGGAGGGCGACCGGCCGAGCGCGCACTACGGATCGATCGCCTCGCACGGCGAGGCACTGGTGGGTGCGCTCCTCGCGTCGTCCGCGCATCGCGTCGTCTACCGGCCGCATCCTCGCAGCGGCGTGGTCGACGACGCCTATGGCGCCGCGCACCGGCGGATCGTCGCGGCGATCTCCGCGGCGAACGCCGCCGATCCCGCAGCGCAGCACGTGTACGACAACGGTCCGGACCTGGGCTGGCAGCTGGCCGCCGCCGATGTCGCGATCGTCGACATCTCGGCCATGGTCTACGACCGCCTCGCCGTCGGCAAGCCTCTGATGATCACCCGCCCGGTCGACGACCGCGCGTCGATCGACACGAACGGCTACCTCTCGGACTGCGAATGGCTCGAGGCGGATGCCGCCTCCGGCATCATCGCGGAGGTCGAGCGCGTGCGCGCGGACGAGGGGGCCATCGCCCGGTTGCGGATGTGGGTGCAGCACTACTTCGGCGACACGACACCCGGAGTCGCCACCGCCAAGTTCCACGGTGCGATCGAGGAGCTCATGCGCCGGTGGGACCGCTGGCAGGCCCACGAGATCGGTGCCGTGCGCCCCGACGAGGATGACGACGACGAAGAGGCCGACGAGGAGGAGGTCTGATGGACCTCACCGCGACCAGGGGAGTGGCCTCCCGGCTCGAAGTCCTGCCCGCCATCGGCTCCACGAACACGGAGCTCTCCGAGCGGGCGGCCGATGTCCGGGAGTGGCCGCATCTCTCGGTGCTCCTCACCGACACTCAGACGTCGGGGCGTGGACGGCTCGACCGCTCGTGGACGGCGCCTCCCGGATCCTCCCTCGCGGTGTCGGTGCTGCTTCGCCGGCTTCCGGCCGACCCCGATGTGCGCGCCTGGATCCCCCTCGCAGCGGGTCTCGCGATGTCGGAGGCGATCGCGGAGCAGCTGCCCGAGCACCGGGTGGCGGTCAAGTGGCCGAACGACGTCCTCGTGGAGGGGCGCAAGATCTGCGGCATCCTGGCGCAGGCGACATCCGATGCCGTGATCGTCGGCACCGGCGTCAACACCGCGATGACCACCGCGGAGCTCCCGGTGCCCACGGCGACATCGTTCTCCGCGCTCGGTGTCCGCGCCGATGCGGATCGGCTGCTCTCGGTCTATCTGCGGCAGCTCGACTCGCGGATCTCCGACCTCGCGGAGTCCGGAGACGCCGTGGCCGGCGGGCTGCACGCCGCCGTCTCGGAGCGGTGCGCGACGATCGGACTCGATGTGCGGGTGACGCTCCCCGGGGAACGTGCGCTGGCGGGCACCGCTGTCGCACTGGACCCCTCGGGTCGGCTCGTGGTGCTCTCAGCCGGCGAGCACGTCGCCGTCTCGGCCGGCGACGTGGTGCATGTCCGGCCGGCCTGAGTTCGACACGCCCGAGTTTGACACGCCCGGGGCGCGCGGGCCGATGTCGGCGGTTCCAGGCACAATGGAGAAGTGACGCAGCCAGTGACCCTCGGCGGACGGCCGACGATGCCACCTCCCGGTGTGCCCTCTGAAGAGCTGCTGATCGCGCGGTTCCGTGGCCACGCCCGACGGCTTTTCTGGTCGGCGCTCGTGCTGATCGCCGTGTTCGGGGCCACCGCCTACTTCTACGACAATCTTCCGGCCCCGTTCGAGAACTGGATGCTCCTGAGCGCCGCCGGCGGACTCGTGCTCCTCCTCGTGGTCGTGCCGTACATCGTCTGGTACTCGCGCTCCGTGACGGTCACGACGCGGCGGGTGATCGTGCGCCACGGCGTCGGCGCGCAGAGCCGTCGGGAGATGTCCCATGCCAGGGGCTACACGATCGGCGTGCGTCGAGGCGTCCTGCAGCGGATGTGGGGTACCGGGACGATCTCGCTCTCCAACGGCGTCGATGCGCCGCTGCGACTGGCCAACGTACCCAACGTCACCCTGGTTCACGAGACCCTCGCCGACCAGATCGAGGTCAGTCAGATCCTCGCGCACCGCGACGCGCAGTCCGGGTCCGACACCGCCTCGTTCTGAGGTCGCCGCGTGGCCTGGCCGCGCGAGGAGTGTGTGTTCGATCGCTGCGGTGATGCGCGAGAATGGTCAGGACGATGGGAGACGACACATGGCGTTGCGTGTGGGTGTGATCGGTGGTGGCCAGCTGGCCAGGATGATGATCGCTCCGGCGGTAGAGCTCGGACTCGACCTGCGGGTGCTGGCCGAAGACGAGGGGATGTCGGCCGGTCTCGCCGCGACCGCGGTCGGCGACTATCACGACCTCGATGTCGTCCGCGCGTTCGTGCAGGACGTCGACGTCGTCACCTTCGACCACGAGCACGTCCCGCAGGACATCCTCCGAGCGCTGGTCGCCGACGGCGTGGCGGTGCATCCCGGACCGGATGCCCTGCAGTTCGCCCAGGACAAGCTGCTCATGCGTGCGCGCCTCGCCGAGCTCGGTGTGCCGCAGCCCGAGTGGGCCCCGGTGCGAGACGCCGAGGAGCTGCAGGCGTTCCTCGACGACCACGGCGGCAGAGCGGTGGTGAAGACGCCGCGCGGCGGGTACGACGGCAAGGGCGTGCGAGTGGTCCGCTCCGGCAGCGATGCCGGCGACTGGTTCGACGCGCTCGCCGACGGTGATGCGCTCCTCGTCGAAGAGCTCGTCGGCTTCGTGCGCGAGCTCGCGCAGCAGGTGGCGCGTCGTCCCGGCGGGCAGATCGTGGCCTACCCCGTCGTCGAGACCGTGCAGCGCGACGGCGTATGCGCCGAGGTGCTCGCTCCCGCGCCTCAGGCGTCGGAGCGGCTCGTCCGGCTGGCGGAGGAGATCGGCCGCTCGATCGCCGAGGGGCTCGGTGTCACCGGCATGCTGGCGGTCGAGCTCTTCGAGACGGACGACGAGCGCATCCTCGTCAACGAACTGGCGATGCGCCCCCACAACAGCGGGCACTGGAGCCAGGACGGCGCGGTGACCGGGCAGTTCGAACAGCACCTCCGGGCGGTGGCCGATCTCCCTCTCGGCGACGCGACGCCGCGCGCCCCCTGGTCGGTGATGATCAACATCCTCGGTGGGCCGCAAGACGGCACGCTCGGCGACCGTTTCGCCGCGGCGATGGCCGGATATCCGACAGCCAAGATCCACACGTACGGCAAGGCGCCCCGTCCCGGACGCAAGGTCGGTCACGTGAACGTGTCGGGTGCGGATCTCGACGATGCGGTGTACGTCGCGAGGGCGGCTGCCGCGCATTTCGACTGAGGGGCACAAGGGGCGTGCCGTTCGGGGATTCTCCCAGTAGCAGACCGTAGCCTGGGGGAGTGACCGAGCCTCTTCATTCCTCCACCGCGCCCCTGGTCGGCGTCGTCATGGGATCCGACTCCGACTGGCGAGTGATGAGCGACGCCTCACAGTCGCTGACGGACTTCGGGATCCCGCACGAGGTGGAGGTCGTCTCGGCGCACCGAACCCCCGACAAGCTGATGAAGTACGCGCGCGAGGCGCGCTCTCGCGGCATCCGCGTGATCATCGCCGGCGCCGGGGGCGCCGCGCACCTGCCGGGCATGCTCGCCTCGATGACGGCGCTGCCGGTCATCGGCGTGCCGGTCCCGCTCGCCTTCCTCGACGGCATGGACTCGCTCCTCTCCATCGTGCAGATGCCGGCAGGCATCCCGGTCGCCACGGTCTCGATCGGGGGAGCGCGCAACGCCGGCATCCTCGCCGCCCGCATCCTCGGCACGTCCGACGACGACCTCGCCGATCGCGTCGAGGCCTACGCCCTCGATCTCGAGGCTCAGGTCGAGGAGAAGAACGAGCGGCTGAAGGGCTCGCTGTGACCCTTGCGCCACCGCGAGGCTCGGCGCGCCCTCTGATCGAGACCCGTCCGCTACGGCACCCGAACACCGCCGACGCCGGGTCGATGACCAAGCGCGCCTGGTGGCTGGTGGTGCTCAACCTCTTCGTGCCGGGTTCGGCGCAGGTGCTCGCCGGTGACCGACGACTCGGTCGCTTCGGGCTCGGAGCCACACTGCTCGCCTGGTTCCTCGTGATCGTCGGCGCCGGTCTCGCACTCTTCGCCCGCCCGGTGCTGCTGTGGCTGACCGTGGGCGGAGGGTGGTTCTCCGCGGTCGTCCTGACCCTCGTCCAGGTCCTGCTCATCGGCTACCTCGTGCTGTGGATCGTCCTCACCTTCGACGCGCTGCGCCTCGTGCGCCTCGTGAAAGTGCCGGGTCCCTCGAAGTTCGCGATCCCGCTCGTCGCCCTGCTGCTGCTCGGATTGGTGGGAACGGGAACCGGGTACGCGGCGTCGTACGTCGGAACCGCCCGCGGAACGATCAACACGATCTTCGGCGAGAGTGGTCCGAGCCTGCCGCCGAGCGAGGGCTACTACAACATCCTCCTGCTCGGAGCCGACAGTGGCGACGGTCGGGACTCGATGCGGTACGACAGCATCTCCGTGGTCTCCGTGAACGCGACCAGCGGCGCCGTGACCATCACGGGCATTCCGCGAGAGCTCCCGCACGCGCCGTTCAGCGAGGGCAGCCCGATGCAGGCGCTGTACCCGAACGGGTTCGAAGGGCATAATTCGAGCTCCTGCGGCTGGAACGGCTGGATGAACCACGTTCGCAACGCCGCCGAGGTCTGCCGCGACGACGACGGCGCAGGGCTCTATCCCGACGCCGCCTCGCACGGCTCCGACCCCGGGATCGAGGCCACGAAGGATGCCGCCGAAGGCGTCCTCGGCATCGAGATCCCCTACTACGTGTTCGTCGACATGCACGGCTTCGCGGCCCTCGTCGATGCGCTCGGCGGCGTGGACATCAACGTCACGGAACGGCTCCCGAAGGGTGGTCCGCCCGAGGGCGTGGACCCCCACGACGTCGACGCCTGGGCGTCGGGATGGATCGAGGTCGGTCAGCAGCACATGGACGGCGACACCGCCCAGTGGTACGCGCGCTCGCGGTACACCACGAGCGATTGGGACCGGATGAAGCGCCAGCGTGAGCTGCAGGAGGCGATCCTCGCGCAGTTCACTCCGCAGACCGTGCTGACGCGATTCAACGAGGTCGCTGCGGCGGGTACCGCGCTCATCAGCACGGATCTCCCTCAGGACAAGCTCCCCGAGTTCTTCGATCTCATGACGAAGGCCCGAGAGCAGCCGGTCACGACGGTCGAGCTCACCCCCGACAACGGGGTCGACGAGCACTCGCCGAACTACGACTACATCCACCAGCTGATGCAGCAGACCCTGCACCCGCCGACGGAGACCCCGACACCCACGCCCTGAGCGGTGCCGGGTGGGGCCGGACCGGAGGGGCCGGCTCGCCGGTGAGCATCGGACGGAACCGGCAGGTCGATGAACCGGCCCGTTAACGAACCCACGGCCGCCACCTGAGAGTTAAGGTAGCGGCCGTGGGCCTCCGGTTCGGGCCGGATTCACTGAACGACGGTGATCGGAGGGGGAGGGACCACCGCCGTCCAGCCGACACCCGCCGAAGCGGGGTCCGATCTAGGCGCGCTTGCGGCGCACGACACCGGTGGCGACGAGCGCTCCACCGGCCAGAAGAGCCGCAGCGCCACCGCCGACGACCCAGGGCGACACGCTGCCACCGGTGAGGGCGAGCTCGAGCCCGCCTCCGGTCAGGGGCATCTCCGTGCCGGACGCCGCGACGCCCGGGTCGTGGTCGCAGCGCACGGCTTCATCGTGCCCGTGCGAGACCGTGATGGTCGCCGTGTAGGAACGAGATCCCGAGAACGTGAGCGCGTAGGATCCCTCACCGTCGGCAGGCGGACGGAAGGTCACGACCAGGCTGCCGTCGGCAGCCGCCGTGTTCCCCGAGACCGCCGATTCTCCGGCGTTGTGACCCGACACGGAGACACCGACCGTCTCGGACGGCAGGAAGTACCCCGCGCCGAAGGTGACGGTGGACACATCGCAGATGCCGATGATCGGATCGTCGACCCCCACGCCAGGCGTGCCGGAGTACGTGTCGGACTCGGACGGAACGGTCAACGGCGCAGCAGTGGCGACGGCAGGAGCCATCAACACGATCGCGCCAGCGGCAAGGCTGATGGCAGCCAGTTTCTTCAGCATGATTCTCCCCAGAAATTCACGCGGAATCGCATCCGGACACACCCCTGCGTCCGATTGCGTGGATGACCCTGTCCCCACGACAGAATTGCACCCAGATATTCCCCAGTGAGACCGACACTACATCATCGGATCGGGAAAGTCACGAGGCGCACTTCAGTTCTTCTCGGGAGATCTCGGGGTCGCTGATCATCGGCGTGTGATCGACCACGGTGAGTCGCTCGCCGGCGCCGGTGCCCTGGTACTCGAGGGTGATCGTGGACGACTCGCCGGGAGCGAGCAGGACCTCGTGCTGCACGGCGGCGCGTGTGCCGAGGAGGGCCGTCTGGACGCTCTCCTGCTCGCCGTCGCGGTCGATGTGCGACGCGGTGGCGCCTTCGGGCCCGTACACCGTGATCAGAGTCCGGACGGATCCGGGCGGGACTCCGTAGAACCCGTTCGCCGTGACGTACGGCGGCAGGGTGGTGCCCGCATCCGCCGGCGCGTCGTTCGTCCAGGTGACCCGCACCTGGGTGGTCGGTTCGCCGTCGCAGACCCCCACCGAGGTGGTGATGGAGGCATCCGTGTAGTAGTCCATCTTGCCGCCGGTGGTATCGTTCACCAGCACGCCCACATGCGTCTCCGTGTCGTCGACGGGGAGAGCGCCGCCGAGCGACGACGCGGCAAGCATCTTCTGCTCGCCTTCGTGCGCGCTCCAGATGCGGATCCGGTGCTGCTCGGCCGAATCGGCCAGCGCGGCCACGAGGTCCTTCGGATCGGCGGTCGACAGCGCCGCCGACAGCAGTGCTCCCGCCGCCTGCGAGAAGACCTCGTCCTGGGCCGCAGGATCGGGGACCGCGGCGTAGATCTCCGAGAGCAGGAAGTTCACCACCGTCTCGTGCGTGACGCTGAACGGTCCGAACGTGAGCGGGCCCGTCGCCTTCAGGAGGCTCTCGGTCATGACCGCGTCCACGGCGACGACGCCGTCGATCGGCTGGCCGAACCGGTTCTGCCAGCGGGCCGCTATCGCGGGGCCCGCCTCGGTGAAGTCGGGAATGCTCGTCAGGTTCTGCATGTACCGGCCGGGGCGGTCTTCGAACAGCGCGACGGTCGACTCGCTGAGCGGGAGGGGGTCGTCGAGCTTCGGGAAGTCGGGTACCGATGCCTGCTGCACGAGGGTGACCCGTCCGTTCTCCGCGTGCAGCAGCGCGATGGCTCCGATGATGCCTCCGGAAGAGCGCAGCTCCGCGTTGTTCTGCATCGCCAGGACGTAGTTGCGGGGGCCGTCCGCACCCAGCATGCTCGGCAGCAGCGCGGCCGCACCGTGCAGCGATCCGACCACGGTCGCTGCCTGGGTGACGGTCGAGCGCATCTCGCGCACCGCATCGGCGAGCGGGGGGAGTGTCGCATCCGCATCGATCCGGAGAGCGCGGTCCTGCGCCGCGCTCAGCGTCGTGCTCGCGTTCGCGAGCGACGGCTCGATGGCGGCGAAAGGGGCGAGGTCGACGGCGCCGTTCGACAGGCCGAGGCTGGCGAGGTTCAGAGCGCCGGCGGCGTCGAGCACCGGCACGAGCGCATCGGAGGCGACGTCGTCGGCGATCTCGGCGACGTCGCTCACGGCCGCGAAGTTCGGTCCGAGCCAGGGGAGGATGCCGAAGGCGTGCCAGACGGGATCGGAGGTGAGGTCGTGCGCGGACCCGGCATGATGCGCGATGCGGGACGAGAGAGAGGCGGCCTTCTCGAGGTCGCCCTGTCCGACAGCCTCCTTGAGCGTCGACGACGACGTCGCCACCTGCTGCAGGTCGTTCACGGCACCGATGCCGCGCACCGTCACCCACCCGATCGCGAGCACGAGAATCGTCAGGATCACGCCGAGGGTCCACCGCAACCACCGACGACGTACAGGAAGGCGTCCGTCACTCACTCCTGCATTCAAGCACGAAGCGGGATATCGCCGGTACGGCGGAGCGCGTGCGCCCCACGCGGCCGTGCTCCGGGGTTCTCCAGCTGCGGACGGCTACTGTTGTCGCATGGGTGCTCGGCTGCGTGTTGTTCTGGATCAGCTGGCGCATGTCGTCGATGCGGACCACGCGTTCGCGGCATCGGATCTCGCCGCGGCGCTGATCGCCACCGCACCGTCAGGCTGCGAGGTCGAGGCGATCGTCCCGGCGGGCGCCGAGGTGTCGATCCCGGGGATCTCGGACGTGCGCAGGCTCTCGCTCGCGCGTCGAGAGCTCGCCGCCTCGTGGCAGCTGGGGATCCCGGCCGGCGCGGGTGACGGCCTCATCCACTCCGCGACGCTGATGGCGCCGCTCGTGCGGCACGACCGGGTGCACGATCACGACCAGACGACCGTCACTCTCTGGGACCTGCGCGCGTGGGACGCCCCGCAGCTGCTGTCCAAGTCGACGGTGTCCTGGCAGCGCGCGATGCTCAAGAGAGCCGTCAAGCATGCGGACGCCGTCGTGGTGCCCTCGCACGCGATCGCGGCCCGACTCGGAGAGATCACGAAGCTGGGCGACCGGATCCGCGTGATCTCCGGTGCGGTCCCGTCATCGTTCGTCGTGCCGTTCGACGCCGCCGAGCGCCGCACCGCTCTGTCGCTTCCCGCGTCCTACGTCGTCGTCACCGGCGCCGCCGACTCTCTCGAGACCGGATTCCGCGCGGCTCTCGCGACGGGCCGGGATGCCGTCGTCCTCGACGCCCCGGAGGGCGGAGAGCCGGCCCTCGCCGAGATCGCCGCGGCGGTCGGTCTGCCCGAGGCCCGCGCGCACATCCGCGGAGTGCTGTCGACGGAGGACCGCGCCGCCGTCTTCGCCGCCGCCGCCGCGATGGTCGCCACGGATGCCGGAGCCGGGTGGCCCTGGCGTGCGGTCGAGGCGATGACCCTCGGCGTCCCCGTGGTCGCCGTCGAGAGCGGTGTGCACCACGACGTGATCGCGGACGGCGGCATGATCGTCGACGCCGCGGATGCTCCGGACGCCGCCGTCGACGCCGTCGGCGACGGCGCGAGAAGGCTCAGCGTCCTCGGTGCGGACCGCTCGAGGTCGTTCTCCTGGCTCGGTGCCGCCGAACGGGTGTGGGGCCTGCACGCCGATCTCTGAATGGGTGCCTGGCCCGTCAGAGCGGGTGCCGGGCCCGTCAGGAGCGCATGAGCTCGACGGCATCCGCACTGGGGCCGTCGAAGCGCACCTTGCCGTCCTGCAGCAGGATGCCGCGCTCGCACAGGTGCGAGACCATGTTCAGATCGTGGCTCACCACCACCAGGGTCTTGCCCTGGGCGTGGAGCTCGCGCACGCGAGCGAGGCACTTCTTCTGGAAGGGCTCGTCGCCGACAGAGAGGATCTCGTCGATCAGGAGCACGTCCAGATGCGTGTGGATCGCGACCGAGAACGCCAGGCGCAGGAACATCCCGGAGGAGTAGTGCTTGACCTCGGTGTCGATGAACTTCTCGATCTCGCTGAACTCGACGATGGAGTCGAACTGCTCCTTCGTCTCCTTCTTCGACATGCCGAGGATGGCCGCGTTCAGGTAGACGTTCTCGCGACCCGACAGGTCCGGGTGGAATCCGGCGCCGACCTCGATCAGTCCCGCGACCCGACCCCGGGTGCGCACCTGTCCCTCGTCGGGGCGCAGCACGCCGGAGATGAGCTTGAGCATCGTCGACTTGCCCGAGCCGTTGAAGCCGAGCAGCGCGACGGCCTCGCCCTCGCCGATCTCGAAGGAGATGCCGTCGAGCGCCTGGAACTCCGAGGTGAGGGGCTTGCGGCGCATCGCGGCGACGAAGGTCTCCTTCATGGAGTGCGTGTGGCGCAGCTTGAAGTGCTTGTGCACATCCTCGACGAGGATGCGGGGAGCATCAGAGATCCTGGGCAAAGCGACCCTCCAGACGGCGGAAGACGATCTCGCCGATGATCAGGATGACGATGGAGACGGCGAGAGCGATCACCGCGTGGAACCACATCGACGGCAGCGGCTCGGCGTTCGCGGGATTCAGCGCGTGCCAGATGCCGTAGTGGAAGAGCTCGACGGCACCGGTGATCGGGTTCAGCGCGTACAGCTGGAACAGCCACTCGGGGACCTTCGTCGCCACCATCTGCCACTGGTACATCACGGGCGATGCCCAGACCGAGATCATGACGATGATCTCCACGAAGCTCTGTGCGTCGCGGAAGGTGACGTTGATCGCGCCGAAGAGCAGTCCGAGGCCCGTCGCGAGCAGCGAGATGATGACGAGACCGAGCACGAGCGCGGCGACGCCGACGAGGCTCGGAGACCATCCGAAGAAGAGGGCGATCACCAGCACCACGATGATCTGCGGGACCGTGTTGATGGCCGCGACCATCGTGCTCGCGACCGGGAACATCTGCCGCGGGAAATAGATCTTCTTGATCAGCGCGGCGTTCTCGACGAGGGACTTCGTGGCGTTCGCGAAAGACTCGTTGAAGAACGTCACCGCGGTGATGCCCGACAGGAGGTAGATCGGGTAGTACTCGATGCTGTCATTCAGTCGCAGGAAGACACCCAGTGCGAAGTAGAAGACGAGGAACTGGATCAGCGGCTTGACGTACGACCACAGCCACCCGAGCACGGAGCCGCGGTAGCGGATGCCGACCTCTTTGCGGACGATCAGGCTGAGCAGGTAACGACGACGGAACACGTCGAGCAGTCCAGTGCTCGATCCGGGTTGCGTCAGTCGCAGCTCGGCGGGCACAGATGTTTGCGACATGGCGTCCTCGTCACCTCCGTCAGACGTCCGGTTCGGGGGGAACGCCTCGTCAATCATAGGTTCTCCGAATCGTGCGCTCCGTCAGGGGGCGCTCGAGCGGTGTGTCGGTGGTCCCCCAGACGAACCTCGATAGGATCGACGCCGGTGGCCGACGTCCGGTCAGGTACGAGAAAGGCGCTGCGCACATGGGATGGTTCGACCTGGGTCTGGCCGTGCTGGTCACCGCCGGCCTCGTCCTCGTCCCGGGGTTCGCCGTCTCATCGCTGCTCGGCGCTCGCGGTCATGTCGCGTGGGCGCTGGCCGTCCCCGCCGGTGTCACGGTCATCGTCCTCGCCGCGCTCGGCGCGCCCCTCGTCGGCTGGGAATGGGGGATCCTTCCGGTTCTCGCCGTGACCGCGGTGATCGCGGCCATCGCGGCCGTCCTCCGGTTCGCGCCCTGGTTCTCCGTCTCCGCCCTGCGCCTCGACGTCCGCCTCGGACGTGCGGCGCTGCTGTCCGTCGTCGGTGCGATCCTCGTCGTGGTCGCACAGCTGATCCTCGTCATCGGCACCCCCGAGAACATCTCGCAGACGTTCGACAACATCTTCCATCTCAATGCCATCCGCTACGCCCTCGACACCGGCTCCGTCTCGCCTCTGACGATCGGCTCGATGACGAGCGCCGCGACCGGCGGGCTGCCGTTCTATCCGTCCGGCTGGCACGCGGTCGCCTCGCTGGTCGTGCAGCTGGCGGGGGTGAGCATCCCGGTCGCGTCGAACGCCGTGATGATCTTCTTCGCCGCCTTCGCGTGGCCGGTGACGATCCTGCTGCTGACCCGGGTGCTCGCCGGCTCGTCGACCCCCGTCATGGTGGTGGCCGCCGCGATCAGCGTGGCGATCCCGGCGTTCCCGCTGCTGCTCGTCGACTACGGCGTCCTCTTCCCGTACATGATGTCCCTGAGCATGATCGGCGTGCCGTTGGCGCTCATCGTCGCCGCGAGCGCGCGTCGGTCCTGGAGCGAACGATGGCCCTTCGCGGTGGGTGCGCTCGGCTCGGTCCCCGCCGTCGCGATCGCACACCCCGGCGGCCTCGTCGCCCTTCTCGTCTTCACGACGGTCGTGCTGCTGGTGCTCTGGGTGCGGCTGCTGCTCTCGCGCCCGACCGCGCGAGCCAAGGTCGTCTCGACGGCGTGCGCCGCGGCCTATGCGGTCGTGGTGCTGGCAGCGTGGTACGTGCTGCGTCCGCCGATCGACGCACGCTCGTGGTTGCCGACCGAGACCGTCGGGCAGGCCGTCGGCGAAGTCCTGACGGCATCGGTCTGGTCCGCTCCCGTCAACGTGGTGGTGGCCGCCCTCGTCATCGCCGGACTCGTCGTCTGCCTTCGCCGCGGCTCCGTGACGGACTGGATCGCGGTCGGCTTCTTCGCCGCGGCGGCAGGGCTCTACATCGTGGTCTCGGGTCTGCCGTATCTCGTGCAGCGCGACCTGCTGACGGGAGCCTGGTACAACAACGCCCCTCGCCTCGCCGCGCTGCTCGCGATCGCCTGGGTTCCTGTCGCAGCGATCGGTGGACACGCCCTCTGGGGCGTTCTGAGGCGCTGGAGCGCGAAGGTGCGGTCCGCGCGAGTTCGACGCCTGGCCCTCGCCGCGGTCGCCGTCGTCGTGCTCGTGCTCCTGCCGCAGGCGGGGAGCATGCGCCAGGCGGTCGCTTCCGCGCACGGCGCCTTCGCGACGACGGACGAGTCGCCGCTCCTGACGTCCGATGAGCTCGCGCTGATCGAGAGGCTCGACGACGAGGTCCCCGAAGACGCCGTCATCCTCGGCAGCCCGTGGACGGGTACGGCACTGGCCTACGCGATCGCTGATCGCGAGGTCGTGATGCCGCACACCCTGATGGACATCACCGAGGAGATGTCCGTGCTGCTCGATCGGCTCGACAGCGCGCGCCCGGGATCGGAGGAGGTGTGCTCGGCGATCGACGCCCTCGACGTGGAGTACGTGCTCGACTTCGGAACCCAGGAGATCAACGACGGCGAGCACCCCTACAAGGGACTCGATCGACTGCGCACGTCGAAGTCCGTCGAGAAGGTCGACCAGGTCGGCGACGCCGTGCTGTACAAGGTCGTGCTCTGCGGATGAGCGCGACCGACGATCGCGGATGCCGCGGTCATCGTACGAGGGAAGGAATCAGATGACTCTGGAGATCTTCGTGCCCTTCTGGGGCGATCCCGGACTGCTGCGTGAGACGGTCGACTCCGTTCGCGCCCAACGCGACGAGGACTGGCACCTGATCGTCATCGACGACTGCTATCCCGATGACTCCGTGCCCGCGTACTTCGCGGAGATCGACGACGAGCGCATCACGTACGTGCGCAACGAGACGAACCTGGGCATCACCGAGAACTATCGCGAGGCGATCCGCCGCGCGACGACGTCGCACATCACGATCCTCGGCTGCGACGACCTGCTGCATCCGAACTACGTGCAGGTCGTCAAACGGGTGATCCGTCAGCGTCCCGAGGTCGACGTCATCCAGCCGGGAGTCGAGGTGATCGATGAGACGGGGCGGGTGATCCGACCGCTCGTCGACCGCGTCAAGCAGGGGATGCTCGCCCCTCGGGGTGGCGAGGGCATCGCTCTGCTCTCGGGCGAGCGCATGGCCACCAGCCTCATCCGGGGCGATTGGCTGTACTGGCCCTCGCTCACCTTCCGTACCGAGACCCTGCAGCGCATAGACTTCCGCGACGGCCTGCCCATCATCCAGGACCTCGCTCTGCTCATGGACGTGGCCTTCGACGGGGGGACGCTCGCGTACGTTCCCGAACTCGCCTTCTCGTATCGCCGCCACGGCTCGAGCGCATCCCAGAAGACGCTGCTCGACGGCCGACGCTTCCGCGACGAGCGCGCCTACTTCGCGATCGCCCGGGATCTGGCGCGGGAGAAGGGGTGGCGTCGCACGAGTGCCGTCGCCCGTGCCCGGATCATGTCGCGGCTGCACGCCGTGAGCGAGCTCCCCGGTGTCATCCGGCACGGCGATCGCGCTGGGATACAATCGACGCTGGCGCACATCTTCGCCGTCTGAGTGGCGAGCAGGCGCGCCGGATCGCCTGGTCGACACACCCTGCAGGAGGCTTCGTATGTCCGAACACGTGCTCATCACCGGCGGGGCCGGTTTCATCGGCACCCGGCTCGCGGCCCGGTTCGCTCGCGACGGACACCGGGTGACTGTGCTGGACTCGTTGAGCCCGCAGGTGCATGGGAATGATCCCGAAACCACGTCGCCGCTGCTGCGGTCGCTGGACGGCATCGCCGACGTCGTCGTCGGCACGGTCACCTCGACGGACGACCTGCGCACCGCCCTCGAGGGGGCGACCATCGTCATCCACCTCGCGGCCGAGACCGGCACGGGGCAGTCGATGTACGAGATCGACCGCTACGTCGACGCGAACGTCGGGGGCACGGCCAAGCTGCTCGACCTGCTCGCCAACGAGGACCACGGAGTGCGCCGCATCGTTATCGCCTCCTCCCGGTCGATCTACGGCGAAGGCACCTACGTCACCGGAGACGGTCGTCGCGTCCACCCTCCGCACCGAGCGGACGCCGACATGTCGGCGGGCGACTTCGACGTGCATGCGGCGGGGGAGGGGCCGATCAGCCTCGTCCCGACGGACGAGAGCGCGCTGCTGCATCCGTCCTCCGTGTACGGCATCACCAAGCAGATGCAGGAGTCGCTGGTGATGACGGTCGCGCCGACGATCGGGATCGAGGGCACGTCGGTCCGGTATCAGAACGTGTACGGCCCCGGCCAGTCGCTCAAGAACCCGTACACCGGGATCCTCTCGATCTTCTCGACGCTCATCCGTCAGGGCAAGGAGATCAACATCTTCGAGGACGGCGAGGAGAGCCGCGACTTCGTCTACATCGACGACGTGGTCGAGGCGACCTTCCTCGCCGCCACCGACCCGCGCGCGGCGGGGGAGACCTTCAACGTCGGCTCCGGTGTGGCGACCACGGTGAACGAGGTCGTCGCCGCGCTGTTCGACGCGTTCGGACGCGAGGTTCCCACACGGATCTCGGGCAACTACCGGCTGGGCGACATCCGGCACAACGTCGCAGACACCACTCGGCTGAGGGAGACCCTCGGGTTCACGCCGCAGGTGCCCTTCCGCGAGGGCGTCAGGACCTTCGTCGAATGGGTGCTCACCGAGCCGATCGAGGCAGACGGATATCAGCGATCGCTCGACGAGATGAGCAAGCGGAACCTCCTGAAGTGACGCACTCGCTGCTGCGGGCCCGGGAGTTCCCCTATCGGAAGAACAGTCTCAACCTGTTCCGTCTCGTGCTCGCGTTCCTGGTGCTGCTGGCACACGGCTACTACGTCGTCGGCCGCACGGACAGCCCGGGCTTCAACGGAGAGAACCTCGGCGGATGGGCGGTCATCGGGTTCTTCGTGCTCAGCGGGTTCCTGATCACGCGTTCGAGGATGCGCACCGATCCGGGCACCTTCCTGCTGCACCGGATCGCGCGCATCATGCCGGCGTTCGTGGTGTGCCTGCTGGTCACGGCGCTCGTGTTCGGCCCGATCGCACAGCTCCTCACGCACGGGAGCCTCGCCGGCTACTTCACGACGGACCCGACTCCGCTCGAGTATGTCTGGGGCAACCTCTTCCTCCGCATCGAGCACTATCAGATCGGCACGTCGCTTTCCGACGTGCCGTATCCGAACGCCTGGAACGGCTCGCTGTGGACCCTCTACTTCGAGTTCCTCTGCTACCTGAGCGTCTGGGTGCTGGGCGGTCTCGCCGTGTTCCGGCGGTCCATCTCCGTCGTCGCGGGTCTCTGGGCGGCGTCCGTGATCGTGCGTGTCTGCTACGCCATGGGCGTGACCGGGGGCCTCGACGGCAACTTCGGCCTCTTCAGCCGCCTGCTGCCCTACTTCCTGGGCGGGTCGCTGATCTACCTGGTCGTGCAGCGATGGGGTCTGGTGCCGTTGGTGGGGATGATCAGCATCCCGCTCGCTGCCGTGCTGATGGTGTTCGTCCCCGTCGCAGGCGGACCGATCGCCGCGCCCCTCATCGGCTACGCGTTGCTCTACCTGTCGACGGTGATCCCGCAGCCGACATGGATCGCGCGCAACGACGTCTCGTACGGCTTCTACATCTACGCCTGGCCGGTGCAGCAGCTCGTGGTGATCCTCGGCGGAGCGGGTCTCGGGATCGCGGTCTACACGGGCATCACGACCGTGGTGACGTTCGCCCTGGGCTGGCTGAGCTGGATGCTCGTCGAGCGCCACTTCATCCGCTTCGCGCGTGGCTCTCAGAAGTCCGAGAAGGCGGTGCTCACGCCCGCCGGCGCCGCTGCGCCGTCCGCCGACGCGCCTCCCGCCACAGCCGGATGAGCAGGAGGCGCGAGCGCAGCGCCGCACCGACACCTCGAGGCCGTGACGACGACGCGTTGGCATCGTGAACCCGCCGCAGCACGCTCACCTTCTCGACATGCCCGAGAAGACCGGCCGTGTTCGCCGCCGTCGCGATCCACAGGTCGTGTGATTCGCGGAGGTACGCGGGGAAGGGCAGCACGAGGGCGAGCGCATCGCGGCGCAGAGCCATCGCGCACCCGAAGTACGGGGCGTCTCCGGCGAGGATCCGCAGCTCGTTGCGAACGCGCCTGCCGTTGTCGGAGTGGGAGAGCAGCCAGGGGCGTCCGGTGAGCGGCGAACGCAGGGGTTCCCCCGAGTCGAGCAGCAGGAGGTTGGAGGCCACGACCGCGTGAGCATCCGTCGCCGCGACGAGGGCCTCGAGGCGCCCGTCCGTCCACAGGTCGTCCTGGTCCGAGAGCAGGACGACGTCGCCGGTCGCGAGTCCGATCGCTCGCTCGAACGATCTCACGTACCCGCGATTGGCCTGGTTGCGGTGCACCACGATCCGCGGATCCCCGATGGCTTCGATCTCGTCGACGGTCGCGTCCGCGCTCGCGTCGTCGACGACGACGATCTCATCGTCGGGACCCAGCTGAGCGAGGATCGATGAGAGCTGTGCGACGACGTATCGCGATCCGTTGTACGTCGCCATGCAGACGCTGACGCGGGACGCGCTCATGATCGGATGTCTCCTTCGGGGTCGGAGGGGGTGCCAGTCGTCGCAGTCGAGGCCCGCGGAGGAGAGAGGCCGACCCTGCTGGCGAGAGCGATGCATCCGAGGAGCGTCGCCGTCTCGCTCACGGCGAATCCGATCGCGACCCCGGTGGTCCCGAGGGTCGAACCGAGAACGACCATCATGGCGACGCCGACGACGGCGGCGACCATGCTGACCGCGAGCACGAAGCCGTCACGCCGTGCCGGGATGAGAATGTTGCGGATCAGCGGCGTCGACATCGTCACGGAGATGAAGGCGATGCCGAGGAACTGGAAGGCAGTGGGATCGCCCTGCTTGTCGGCACCGAAGAGCACGCCGCTGAGCAGAGGCCCGAAGACGGCGAGGACCACCCACCCGATGGCGGCGATGACACCCATCACCGCGAAGGAGGCGAGGTTTCGGGCCCTTCGGCTGCCGGCGTCCGTCGTCTCGAGCACCCACCCCTGCAGTGCGTTGCCCGCCGCGGAGACGCCGAGGGTGCCGTAGCGGTAGATGCGATCGCTCGACGCGTAGGCGGCGACGTCGACGGGAGAGGCGATGAGACCCGCGACCGGCACGGGGGCGTTCTGGTACAGGCTCCCGATCGACTCGACGCCCCATGCCGCTTTCATGTCGCCGACGTCGGAGCCGAGCCGTGCGAGGCCGGGCCACGGAGGCCAGAGGCGCCTCAGCACGCGGCGGTGGAACGCGAGAGTCCCGAGCACGATCGACAGGCTGAGCAGGATGCCGTACCAGAGGACGTCCTGAGTGATCAGCACGACGGCGATCGCCACAGCGGTCGCGATGCCTCGGGGAACCACTTCGTACCAGAGCGCGATGCTCGGTGACGAGACCCCGACCGCGTACCAGCTGAGTCCGATGCCGTTGAGGGCACCGGCGACGGCGAAGGCGGCCGCCACCGACCACGACGACGAGGGCGAGATGAGCGATGCGATCACGGCGCTGAGCAGCGAAGCGACCACCACCACCGCAGCGCGGATGTAGAACGACCGTCCGTACAGCTCTCTGCGTTCGTCGTCCGACTCCGCCATCGCGACGAGAGGCGTTCCGAGGATGTTCCATCCGACCAGGCCGATGGCGCCGGCGAACGTCCCGACGCCGAGGCCGATGTTGAGAGCGGTCCAGTCGTCGGTGGTGGATGCGCGGGACATGAAGGGCAGCGCGATGAGCGGCAGCACCGATGCGAGGAACGGCAGGGTCGAGAAGCCGAGCAGTCGACGCGCGAGGGTGCCCGCGGGCGACGGGCGTGTGGTGCGTTCGCGCGTCATCGCAGAGAGCCGATTGGCGGGAGCGCTGACTGGGCGGTCGCCTCGATCGAGCACGGCTGAGGGAGGGCCCGGGGCATGCAATCATCCTATGGCCTCGCGTGGACCGCACGCTGAGAGCCGGTCCTCGGGGGAGCCGTGCACGCACGGCCCACCGGCACGGGTCGCCTAGACTTGAAGCGATCCGACGAGCTCCTGTGAGGAACGATGGTGTACACGCCCGGTCGTGGAGCGATTGTGCTCGCGGCATACGATCCCGACCCTGAGCTCTTCGCTCGGCAGATCGGGTCGCTCAGATCCCAGACCGTCACGAACTGGGAGTGCGTCATCACGGTCGACGGAGACGATGCGACCGTGCGGCGGGTGCTCAAGGACACCGCAGGCGGCGACGATCGATTCCGCGTCCTCGCGGACGGCGAGCGGCTCGGCTTCTACCTCAACTTCGAGCGCGGACTGCGCGCGGTCGACCCGGGCGTCTCGTGGGTGGCCCTGTGCGATCAGGACGACTTCTGGTACCCCGAGAAGCTCGAGCTCCTGCTTCCTCATCTCGCGGGAGCGGCTCTGGTCTCGGGGCAGGCGCGATTGGTGACCTATCCCGGAGAGGACGTCACAGGTCGGACCGATCGACGGGATCTGGGGCCGGCCATGACTCTGCTCAACAACCAGTTCACCGGGTCGCTCTGCATCCTTCGCGGCGACCTGGTCGCACCGTCGCTTCCTTTCCCCCGCATGTCGACCAGGGCTGCAGCACACGACCATTGGATCGCAGCTCTCGCCAGCGTCACAGGGGGTACGCGGATCGTCGATGCGGTGGTCCAGGACTACGTCCAGCACGACAACAACGTCTTCGGGGATCCGAGCCGGCTGGGATCGGGCTCTCCTCTCGCGGCGATCGCCACCGCGTGGCGCAGTGCGCGTGCCTTCACCGAACGTTACGAGGGGTCATCCGACCCCGTGGCGATGCTCAGGATGCTCTTCCGGGTGTATGTCGGATGGCGACAGCTGGTCGCCGAGACGGTCGCGGCGCGCACGGGCGATCCGTCCACGCAGATCAGAGGCTTCGGCAGCGAGCGTCGATTCTGGCCGACGGTGCGACTGCTGCGGCGAGCACGGAGCAACGGACACGTGGCCCCTCGATTCGTCGCGGAGTATCTCGCGAGCTGGGTCGCGGGGGTCCTGATCGGCGGGCGCTCGCGCACGAGGGCCTGAGGGGCAGCCCTGCAGTTCTAGCGGCGGCGCGTCGTCCGCGTGGACCAGCTGATCTGCTGCGCGGCGGCCTGGACCGTCGCCGGAGCTCGACCTCCACGGCCGCGGAAACCGTCTGCGACCCCACGCCAGAGCACCGCCAGCATCCGCCGACGAGGCCGAGCGGAGGCGGCGACCACCGCGAAATACGCGAGATCGACGGCCAGGTCCGCGAGCATCCGGCCCGGTGCCGACCGGAGATACCGGCGCGTGAGGATCAGTCGGTTGCGCATCCGGTAGTAATAACGGAACGGCGTGCTGACCATCGTCGTGATGGTCAGCGGGAGAAGCGGGAACGGTGCGAGAGCCACCGGGCTTCCCAACTCGTGGTCGATGCGCGTGGGCGCGGCGATGATCCGGAGTCCGCGAGAGAGTGAACGCAGTTCGAAATCCGTGTCGACGAGATCGATGAACAGCGATTCGTCGAAGGGACCCAGCGACTCGAATGCTGCGCGCGGGATGAGCATCCCCGACTGGATGACCCGATGAGCAGGTGCGAGCGCCTCGTCCGAGCGTGCTTGCCTGACCTGGGCGAACTCCGCGGGAACGACCGCCGAGACCCGAGGCTGAGCGGTCGAGACCCGCTCCCACGTGTCGCGAAGGATGTCGATGGTGTCGGACGTCGGCGTGGAATCCTGATCGAATGTCACGACGGTCTCCGCGCCGGCGTCGTAGGCGACGGTCATCGCCGCATTGAGAGCGGCAGCGATCCCGTCGTTCGTCGGACGGCGGATCACCGTCGCTCCGAGGTCGAGCAGCGCGGGGAACACCTCGTGAGGATCCGATCCGCCGTCGTCGACGACGACCACGGGATGCCGGGAGATGAATCGGCGCACCGTCTCGATCAGGGCGATCGGGGGAGTGAACGTGCTGAATACGAGAGTCGGCTCACTCATCGTCGCGGCTCTGAGGGCGGTCGACGACCAGCGCGCGAAGCTCGGCGACATCGGCCTCCAGCCGGTCCTGCGCGAGACGGGCGATCGCCGCCTCCTCTGCCAACCGGCGCAGGCGTTCCTCGCTTCGCGTCAGCTCCCACGAGAGGTGGAGCGAGACGGCGAGGAGAAGGGCGATCGCGAGGGTGAAGATGAGGTTCGCGGGAAGCTGGAAGCCGAGAGCGATCGTGAGCCATTGCAGGGCTGCGGGGAAGATCCCCAGCAGCAGCGCCGCGAGGCCGATCGCCAGCCAGAGGACGGCGTACTTCTCGCGCAACTGGCGTCGCAGGAGCATGGCCGTGACGCTGACGACGATGATGAGGCCGAGCGCGAGCGCTCCGAAAGAGATCATGCGCGACCCCGCATCGGACGGCGGACGACCGCGAGGGTCATCGCGAAGATGGAACGTGCGAGGTAGATCGCCGACCCCACGAACCCTTGGCTGGGGTTTCCCGACATCCGCGGACGCATGGCCACGGGGACCTGTGTGACGGTGAGGTCCGCATGGAGCGCAGCGACGAGGCTGTCGATCGTGTCGCCCAGATACTCCGCGGGGAAATAGGAGACGTACTGATCGATGGCGCGCCTGTTCGCCGCTCGGAATCCACTGGTGACGTCGGTGAGCTTCGTGCCGGCGATCCGCGAGATCGCTCCGGCGAGGAACACCATGGCCCATCGCCGGGGACCCCTCGCCTGATACGACCCGACGTCGGCGAAGCGCGCGCCGATGGAGATGTCCGCAGAGGACAACCCCTCCAGGATTCTGGTGATGTCCTCGGGATTGTGCTGACCGTCAGCGTCGACCTGGATCGCCCTGTCGTACCCGTGACGCTGCGCGTACGCGTAGCCCGTGCGCATCGCGCCGCCGACCCCCATGTTGTAGGGGAGCGTCAGCACGTCTGCTCCGGCGGCCCGCGCGACCATACCGGTGGCATCGGTCGATCCGTCGTCGACCACGACGATATCGGCGCCGGGAAGGGTGGACCTGATCTCCGTCACCGTGGTGCCGACGTTGTTCTCCTCGTTCCAGGCGGGCACGATGATGATCAGTCGTTCACTAGCCGAGCCCATGGCGTCCATTCTAAGGGCATCGGCGCTCCCGCCCCCGGTCGCTCGGCTCAAGGGATCGGCGTGCCGAACTGGTAGCTGCTCCGGTAGGCAGCGGGCAGATCCACGACTGTCGGCCACTGGGGAGCGGCGAGCCTGAGGAGACTGGCGGAGGACTGCACATGCCGCAGCACGCCCTTGTCGACGAAATACGTCTCGGGAGAGCCCAGCGTCACGAAGGTGCGGTCCGCGAGCAGCGGTGCTCCGACTGCGAAACCGCTCCTCGTGTCCGTGCTCCAGGAGAAGAAGTAGAGGGGGCGGTTGCCGTTGGCCTCCTGCAGCCGCTGCTGGCTGCGGAGGTGCCGCAGCTGGTTCCCCTGGAGGAGGTAGACGGCGTCCGCGCCGGGAGTCTTCACCAGCACGGCCTCGCCGACCGCGCGCCCCGTCTTCGGGATCGAGGAGCACAGGGAGGCGGGCAGCGGGGTGATCGTCGTTCCAGCCGGCGCGGTCTGCACACGTGTCAGACCTCCGCCGTCCACGACATACTTCACGTCGCCGCACGCGACCACTGCGGAGAACTTCGCACCGACGGGGGCGTTCTTCGCGAGGGTCCCGCTGGGCACGACACCCGCATCCCGGATCCCGGCATCGCGAGCGAGTCCCCAGGTGGGGAGGTGGATGATCTCGGCACCGGTGCCGGCGATGTAGACGTCGGGGGAGCCGTATTCGCGCACGGTCATGCCGGCGGGGAGGACGGCGACTCCTGCCGGGATCGCGGCGGCGTTCGCCGCCGGGATGGTGGCGACGTACGCGCGGTCCGCGGCGCTCTGCTGCGCCCATGCGTACGGGTTGACGATGTGGCGCTTTGTGCCGTTCTCCCAGCGGAAGTACTTATCGTCTCCTTCGGCCTTGAAAGACGTGCCGACGGCGGCTCCGGTGCGGAAGGAGTCGATGAGCGACGCCCCGAGCGAGGTGTACACGGCCATGTTGAAGCCGAGCCTTGTCACATGGTCCGCGGCGGTGAAGTGGTGCTTCGACCCGTCCGGTTCGAGCAGGTACATCCCGCCGTCCCTGGCATCTCGGACGAAGCGGGTCGCCGTCCCCGCGTTGGTGAGGGCCGCGACCCTGCCCGGATCGCTGGTGTGGTACCAGCCGAGAACGGCCATGTACGCCTGCAGATCCGTGCTGGTGGTGATGTGGTACTTGCGCGTGCCCGTCACGAGGTAGATCTCGTTGGCGTTGCTCGCCTTCACGAGTCGGATCGTGGGCACCTGCGTCGACCCGAACCAGTCGGTGAAGTACTGGTAGAAGTTGCGGTTCCCGTGCGCGGAGCACGCGTCGCCCTCGCCGTAGCCTGCGGCCAGCGCGGCGCGGTTCGGCTGGTACGGCGTGTAGTAGTAGAGCGCCGAGGTCGCGACGTTCTCGATGTAGACGGGGCCTCGGCCGCAGCTCGCCTGAGGGTTGTAGAGGATGTTCCAGGTCTTGCCGGGGGCGTAGTAGGTGAAGTACCGACCCTCGGCGTAGATCTTCATCTGACGTGCGGCGCCGTACACCTGGTAGAAGAATCCGGCGTAGGCCGGATCGCACCCGGCCGTGTCAGGGCATCCCTGACCCATGGCCGTACGGAACCTGGCCTCGCTCGGGTAGGCGCTGGTCACCAGGCTCTGCTCCTTCTCGAGCATCGTGAGAAGGACCTGCGGATTGATGCCGCACGACTGCGCGACCTTGTAGATGATGCTCGACGCGTATTCGCTGTACCCGGCCGTGTAGCCGTTGCAGTACGCGTCCGCCTTCCTGTTCGGCGTGTGCTGCGAGTAGCTCTTCAGGCAGGCGTAGCTCGACCTGCACACCTTCACCTTCGAGTCGAGGAAGGTGTTGATGTCCGAGACCGTCATCGTCGAGCTGTCGAAGAAGACCTCGTCGGCGATGATGTTCCCCGGGCGGAACTTCGAGAGGTCCGCGGTCTTGCGGATGGACGAGTCGACCACCCCGGCGGTGCTCGACGCCGGTGCCTGCGACGCTGCCACTGCCGCCACTCCGCCGGAGAGCGGTGCCGTGGCGGCGCCGGCGGGAGCAGCCACGAGAAGGGAAGCGGCGACGACGACAGCCGCCGCGCTCGCGATGAGGGCGCGCAGGTGGGGGAAGATTGAGCCGGTCACTTGCTCATTGTGGCGGAAATGTACAGATGTTGCCACTGTGATTCGTGTGACGCAAGTCAACATGCCGTGGATCCCAACCTCTCGGGCAGGATGTGGCACGATATGGGGGTGAAAGGCATAATTCTCGCTGGCGGTTCCGGTACCAGGCTGCACCCGATCACGATCGGCATCTCCAAGCAGCTCATCCCCGTGTACGACAAGCCCATGGTCTACTACCCGCTGTCGACGCTGATGCTGGCAGGGATCCGGGACATCCTGATCATCACCACGCCGCACGACGCGGAGCAGTTCGAACGTCTGCTCGGCGACGGCTCGCAGTTCGGGGTGAACCTCACGTTCGCGCAGCAGCCCTCCCCGGACGGACTCGCGCAGGCCTTCGTGATCGGCGCCGACTTCATCGGCGACGACAAGGTAGCCCTCGTCCTCGGCGACAACCTCCTCTACGGCCCGGGACTCGGAACGCAGCTCAAGCGCTACACCGACGTCGAGGGTGGTGCCGTGTTCGCCTACTGGGTGGCCGAGCCCAGCGCCTACGGCGTCGTCGAGTTCGACGCGGACGGACGCGCGGTCTCGCTCGAGGAGAAGCCCGAGCAGCCGAAGAGCAACTACGCCGTGCCCGGTCTCTACTTCTACGACAACGACGTGGTCGAGATCGCCCGCAACCTCGAGCCGAGCGCGCGCGGCGAGTACGAGATCACCGACGTCAACCGCGCCTACCTCGAGCGCGGGACGCTCCAGGTCGAGGTGCTGCCCCGTGGCACGGCCTGGCTCGACACCGGGACATTCGACCAGATGTCCGACGCCGGAGACTACGTGCGCACGATGGAGCGCCGCACGGGTCTGCGCATCGGCGTGCCGGAGGAGGTCGCCTGGCGGCAGGGCTTCCTCAACGACGACGAACTGCGTGAACGCGCGCAGAAGCTCGTGAAGTCCGGCTACGGCACCTACCTGCTCGACACCCTGGAAAGAGGTCGCTGATGTCGAACATCCTCGTCACCGGAGGGGCCGGCTTCATCGGCTCCAACTTCGTCCACTACGCCGTGGAGAACACCGAGCACACCGTCACGGTCCTCGACGCGCTCACCTACGCCGGCAACCGCGCATCGCTCGCGGGACTGCCCGAGGACAGAGTGCGCTTCGTGCAGGGTGACATCACGGACGCCGAGCTCGTCGACCGCCTGACCGGCGAGGCGGACGCGGTGGTGCACTACGCCGCGGAGTCGCACAATGACAACTCGCTGCACAGCCCCCGCCCGTTCCTCGACACGAACATCGTCGGCACCTACACGCTGCTCGAGGCCGCACGCAAGCACGAGACCCGCTTCCACCACATCTCGACCGACGAGGTGTACGGCGATCTCGAGCTCGACGACCCCGAGCGCTTCACCGAGCAGACTCCGTACAACCCCTCGTCGCCGTACTCGTCGACCAAGGCCGGCAGCGATCTGCTCGTGCGCGCCTGGGTGCGCTCGTTCGGGGTGCAGGCGACGATCTCGAACTGCTCGAACAACTACGGGCCCTACCAGCACGTGGAGAAGTTCATCCCGCGGCAGATCACCAATGTGATCCGTGGCATCCGCCCCAAGCTCTACGGCGCGGGCGAGAACGTCCGTGACTGGATCCACGCGAACGACCACTCCTCCGCGGTGCTCACGATCCTCGAGAAGGGCCGGATCGGCGATACGTACCTCATCGGTGCGGACGGCGAGCGCAACAACAAGGATGTCGTCGAGCTGATCCTCGAGGAGATGGGTCAGCCGCGCGACGCGTACGACCACGTCACCGATCGCGCAGGGCACGACCTCCGCTACGCGATCGACTCGACCAAGCTGCGCACGGAGCTCGGCTGGGCACCGGAGTTCGCTGACTTCGAGTCGGGACTCGCCGCGACCATCCAGTGGTATCGCGACAACGAGGCATGGTGGGCTCCTGCGAAGGACGCGACCGAGGCCTTCTACGCGTCGAAGGGACAGTGACCGACCGTGGGTGAGATCGCGTTCGGCAAGAAGCTGGGCATCGTGGAGACCGGAATCCCCGGACTCGTCGTCTTCGACCTCCCGGTGCACGGCGACTCGCGCGGCTGGTTCAAGGAGAACTGGCAGCGCGAGAAGATGACCGCACTCGGACTCGACGACTTCGGCCCCGTGCAGAACAACATCTCGTTCAACGACGCTGTCGGCACCACCCGCGGCATCCATGCGGAGCCCTGGGACAAGTGGGTCTCGGTCGCGACCGGGCGGATCTTCGGGGCCTGGGTGGATCTCCGCGAGGGCCCGACGTTCGGCGCGGTCTTCACCGCCGAGATCGACCCCTCGAAGGCGATCTTCGTGCCGCGCGGAGTGGGCAACTCCTACCAGACGCTCGAGCCCGACACCGCCTACGCGTATCTCGTGAACGACCACTGGTCGCCGGAGGCGTCGTACTCCTTCCTCAACCTCGCCGACGAGACCGCCGCGATCGCCTGGCCGATCGATCTCGCGGACGTCGAGATCTCGGAGAAGGACCTCGCGCATCCGCGTCTGGCGGATGTCACCCCGATCAGCGCGAAGAAGATCCTCGTGGTGGGCTCCGGCGGGCAGCTCGGGCGCGCGCTGCGCGACGAGTTCGGCGCCGCCGACCACATCGAATGGACCACCCGTGCGGAGTTCGACCTCGGCGATTCCGAGCTGCGCACCGCGCGGCGGTGGCGGGACTATGACGCGATCGTGAACGCGGGAGCGTACACGGCCGTCGATCTCGCCGAGACCGCGGAGGGGCGCCGTGACGCATGGGCGGCCAACGCCTCGGGACCGGCGCGTCTGGCCGCGATCGCCGCCGAGTACGGCGTCACGCTGGTGCATGTCTCGAGCGACTACGTGTTCGACGGCACCTCGACCCGCCCCTATCTCGAGGACGACGTGCTCTGCCCGCTCGGTGTGTACGGGCAGTCGAAGGCGGCAGGGGATCTCGCCGTGGCCACGGCGCCGCGCCACTACATCCTGCGCACCTCGTGGGTCATCGGCGACGGCAAGAACTTCGTCAGGACGATGGCATCGCTCGCCGAACGGGGGATCGACCCGAGCGTCGTGGACGACCAGCGCGGGCGCCTCACATTCGCCTCGGAGATCGCCCGCGCGATCGCGCATCTCCTCCGCACGCGCGCGCCGTACGGCACGTACAACGTCACCGGGTCGGGGGAGCCCCGCACGTGGGCCGAGCTCGCGGGCGACATCTTCGCGCTCACCGGAGCGGATCGTGCGCGGGTCTCCGGGGTCAGCACCGAGACGTACTTCGCCGGTGCGACCGGGCCCGTGGCGCCGAGGCCGCTCAACAGCGTCCTGGATCTCTCGAAGCTCGAGGCCACAGGCTTCGTCCCGCGTGACGCGGGCGAGCAGCTGAAGGAGTACCTGGCGTCGTGAGCGCGTCCGCCACGGCGGTCGCGACCTCCCGAGCGTCTGCGCGCACGCGCAGATTCCGCACCGACATCCAGGCTCTGCGGGCTGTCGCGATCGGTCTGGTGGTGCTCAACCACCTCTGGCCCGATCGCGTGCCCGGCGGATACGTGGGCGTCGACGTCTTCTTCGTCATATCCGGATTCCTCATCACCGGCCATCTGCTCTCCGAGACCGAGAGCACGGGTCGGGTGCGTCTCGCGGCGTTCTACGCACGCCGCATCAGGCGTCTGCTGCCCGCCGCGCTCACCGTCGTGTTCGTGACTCTTCTCGGCGTCTGGCTGCTGCTGCCCTTCACCCGGTGGACCGACAACGCGGTGCAGGCGCTGGCCAGCGTCTTCTATGTGGAGAACTGGACCCTCGCCGCGCTCTCGGTCGACTACTCGGCCCACAATGCCGCCTCCAGCGCGGTGCAGCACTACTGGTCGCTGTCGGTCGAGGAGCAGTTCTACCTCGTCTGGCCTCTGCTCGTGCTCGCGGCCTCCGCGGCCGCCGTGCGCGCGGGCAGAGAGAGCGGTCGCCGACGTCTGCTGTTGATCGTCGTGGCGACGGTCGCCGCCCTCTCCTTCGCCGCGGCGGTCGCCTACACCGCGGGATCGCCGGCGCAGGCGTACTTCGTGACGTTCACGCGCGCATGGCAGTTCGCTGCCGGAGCGGCGATCGCCCTCCTGCCGTGGGGTGTCCTCGGCCGGCTCAATGCCGTCGCCGCAGCGATGCTCGCCGTCGCCGGTTTCGCCGGCATCGCGGTCGCCGCGTTCGTCTTCGGGCCGGAGACCCCGTACCCGGGCGTCGCCGCTCTGCTCCCCGTGCTCGCGACCGTCGCCGTGATCGTCGCGGGTACCGGTCGTCGAGCCCCGCTCTGGGGAATCGCGCGGCTGACCGACGCCAGGCCGGTGCAGTGGGTGGGAGAGGTCTCGTACTCGCTGTACCTGTGGCACTGGCCCTTGATCGTCCTGACGCCCTTCGTGATCGGCGCGCCCCTGTCGCTGTGGTCGAGGATCGGCATCCTCGCCGTCGCGCTCGTCCTGGCCTGGGGGAGCCGGCGCTGGATCGAGGTCCCCGCGCAGCGCGCGAGGTGGTGGCGTGGCACCGGACGCGCCTTCGCGGGCGCGGGGGCGATGATGGCGGTGGTGTCGCTCGTCGCGCTCCTGCTCCTGGGCGGGGCGGCGTCCCGCACGGCGACGGCCGAGGCCGCGCAGGACCCCGGAGGTGCCTGCGTCGGAGCGGCGGCACTCGCCGATCAGGCGCGGTGCGATCCTTCCGCGCCCGTCCTCGACCCGGTCGTGACCCAGGCGGATGCCTATTTCGCCCTCGCGCCGGAGTGCGGAGACCTCGGCGACGATCTCGTGTTCGACGGACGGCAGACGACGCGCGAGTGCGATTTCTCGGACGGCGGAGCGGGTCCCCGGGTATGGCTGGTCGGGGATTCGCACGCGGAGCAGTGGCAGGCGGCCGTCTTCCCCATCGCCCGCGCAGAAGGATGGCAGCTGACCATCAGCTCCTTCCCCGGCTGTCCGCCGGCGGATGTGGCGTTCGTCGGTTTCGACTCCGCCTGGGGCCCGGCCGACTACCTGAGGTGCCGCGACTGGTCGGCGGCCCTGTCCGACGAGGTGGCCGCCGAGAGACCGGACCTCGTCATCACCTCGATGGCCGCACGCCAGCAGCTGATCGATGACGGGAGCGGACGCCCGATGCAGGAGCAGTTCGCGGAGGGGCTCCGGCGTACGTGGAGTCGCTGGACCGAGTCGGGCAGCGCCGTCGTCGCCATCGCGGACACCCCGCTCAACGGGGACGTCCGCGATCTCGACTGCCTCCTGCTGAATCCGCAGTCGCCGGACGCGTGCGCCGTTCCGCGCGCAGCGGCTATGCCCCCCGATCCCGTCTCCCTCGCGGCGAAGGACCCGCTGGCAGGTCTCTGGTCGGCCGATCTCACCTCCCTGCTCTGCGACGAGACCGACTGCTTCGCGGCGGTCGGCGGCGAACCGGTCTTCTATGATGCCGACCACCTGAGCAGCGTGTACGCATCCACGCTCAGCGACGCTCTGCGCGACGTCGTCGACGACGCCCTCGAGGCGTCGCCCGGCGCGCAGCCCTGACCGATCGGGTGGCCGCCCCTCTGCGATAGTCTCGAGGGAACCCGTCTCCGTCACCCGAAGCGGCGGAGAATCCACGCAGCGGCCGAGCGAGCCGGCAGGAGTGCCTCCATGCGACCCGAGACGACGTCGGCGGTGCCTTCGCACCGTGCGGACATCGACGGGCTGCGGACGCTGGCCATCATCCTCGTCGTCGTCTATCACGTGTGGCTCGGGCGGGTGTCCGGGGGAGTCGACGTCTTCCTCATGGTGTCGGCGTTCCTGCTCACCGGATCGCTGGCCCGTCGTGCCATCACCGGTGCGCCCCTCGCTCTCGGCGCCTTCTGGACCCGCCGCTTCCGGCGCATCGTGCCCGCTGCGGCGGTGACGCTGCTGGCGGTTCTCGGAGCCGCGTACGCGTTCATGCCTCCCTCGCAGTGGTCGCGGATCTGGAACGAGAGCCTCGCGAGCCTGTTCTACGTGCAGAACTGGCAGCTGGCGTTCTCCGAGGTCGACTACTACGCCCGTGACAGCGCCGAGACCAGCCCGCTGCAGCATTTCTGGTCGCTGTCGGTGCAGGGGCAGGTGTTCCTGCTCTGGCCGGTGCTGATAGGTGTGGTGGCGCTGCTGCTGCGCCGGCGTCGCGATCTCATCCGGGCGGTGCTCGTCGCGGTGTTCCTGGTGATCTTCGTCTGGTCGCTGTGGTTCTCCGTCATCGAGACGCGCGACGCGCAGGCGTTCGCCTATTTCGACACGCGGACACGGCTCTGGGAGTTCGCGGCCGGGTCGCTCCTCGCTCTGCTGCTGCCGCTGATCCGCATGCCGGCGGCAGCGCGGGCGGTGCTGGGCTGGGCCGGGCTCGCGGGCATCGTGCTCTGCGGCATCGTCCTGGACGTGCGCGGGGGATTCCCCGGATACCTCGCGCTCTGGCCCGTCCTGTGCACCGCCGCCGTCATCGTCGCGGGCGCGGGGGAGCAGCGCGGCGGACCCGCGGCACTGCTCGGGTCGCGACCGCTGTCATCGCTCTCATCGGACGCCTACGCGCTCTACCTCGTGCACTGGCCGATCCTCGTGATGTGGATGGTCGTCGCGGAGACCGACCGTGTCGGCCTCGTCGAGGGGGCGATCATCATCGGGATGTCGCTCATCGCCGCTCGGCTGCTGTCCCGGGGGGTCGAGAGGCCCCTTCGCGGGCCCTCCCGCACCGACCGCCCGACCGTCATCCGCGGTGTCGCCGTGATCGCGGCATCGGTCGTGGTCGTCACGGGGGCGACCGCGGGGTGGCGGTGGATGGAGCAGACGCGCACCGCCGAGTTCGCGGCCGCGGCCGCCGATTCCGACTACCCCGGGGCGTCGCAGGTCGAGGTGGCGTTCGAGATCGCCGACCTCGATGCGCCGATGATCCCGACCCCGACGGAGCTGAACGCCGAGTGGGCGGCGGTGGGACCCGCGTGCACCGGCAGATTCGCACCGAGAGACGCCGTGCTCGAGGGAACGTGCAACCAGAGCGAGGACGCGGCGGACGCGGCGATGCGGATCCTGGTGATAGGCGACTCTCACGCACAGCAGCTCTCCGCCCCGCTGATCGCCCTCTCCGAGGACCGGGATCTGGCGATCATCACGATGCTGCGCGGCGGCTGCACGGCGGGCCTCGCGGAGGAATCCCGCAGCCCCACCGAGGCGTCGTGCGAGCCGTGGGCCCGTGCCGCTCTCGACTATGCGAAGGCCATCTCGCCTGACGCGGTGTACCTCGTGGTGACGAGAGCGGACGCCCAGGAGCCCGAGCGCCTTCTGCACGGCGTCGAGGAGGCGGTCGACGAACTGCGCGCGGCGGACATCCCGGTGATCGGCGTCCGCGACAACCCGCGGTTCGACTTCGACATGTACGAGTGCGCGATCGACGAGTCGCGCGGCTGCGAGGTGCCGAGGGAGCTCGTGCTCGCCGAGGAGAATCCCTCGTCCGTGTTCGCGGACGCCGTCACGACGGTGGATTTCACGCCGTGGCTGTGCCCCTGGGACGTCTGCCAGGCGGCGATCGGCAACATCGCGGTGTACATCGACGACAACCACCTGTCCCGCAGCTACGCGCGCACCCTCTCGCCGTTCCTCGAACGAATTCTCGCGGATTCGGGCCACCTGCCGCCGCCCTCAGCTTGATCGCACCGAGCGCCAGCTAAAATGTGTGAACGCGTGCCCGTCACGGCCCGCGAACCTCGTCACGTCGGTCAGCATCAGGAAAGTTGCATCAATGGATCTCCTCGTCGTCGGGTCTGGCTTCTTCGGACTCACCATCGCTGAACGCGCAGCCGCCGCCGGCCGGAAGGTCACGGTCATCGACCGCCGTCACCACATCGGCGGCAACGCCTACAGCGAGAACGAGCCGGAGACCGGGATCGAGGTGCACCGTTACGGCGCACACCTCTTCCACACCTCCAACCCGACCGTCTGGGAGTACGTCAACCGCTTCACGACGTTCACGAACTACGTGCATCGCGTCTACACGAACCACAACGGCATCGTGTTCCCGCTGCCCATCAACCTCGGCACGATCAACCAGTTCTTCAACGCCGCGCACACGCCGGACGAGGCGCGCGCGCTGATCACCGAGCTGGCGGGGGAGTTCGACCCGAAGTCCGCGCAGAACCTCGAGGAGCGCGGGATCGGACTCATCGGACGCCCGCTCTACGAGGCGTTCATCCGGGACTACACGGCCAAGCAGTGGCAGACCGACCCGCGCGACCTCCCGGCCGAGATCATCAGCCGACTCCCCGTGCGCTACACCTACGACAACCGCTACTTCAACGACACGTGGGAGGGACTGCCGACCGACGGCTACACCGCGTGGATCGAGCGCATGGCCGACCACGAGAACATCGAGGTCAAGCTCGAGGTCGACTTCTTCGACGAGTCGCAGCCGCTCAACAAGAAGGCCACCGTCGGGCAGGTGCCGATCGTCTACACGGGTCCGGTCGACCGCTACTTCGACTACGCGGAGGGGGAGCTGTCCTGGCGCACGCTCGACTTCGAGGAGGAAGTGCTCCAGACCGGCGACTTCCAGGGAACGCCCGTGATGAACTACGCCGATGCGGGCGTCCCCTACACCCGCATCCACGAGTTCCGCCACTTCCACCCGGAGCGGGAGGACCGCTACCCCAAGGACAAGACGGTGATCATGCGGGAGTTCTCCCGCTTCGCGACGCGCGACGACGAGCCGTACTACCCCGTCAACACCCCGACGGACCGCTCGGGCCTCCTGGCATACCGTGAACTGACCAAGGGTGAGAACGACGTCCACTTCGGCGGACGTCTCGGCACCTACCAGTACCTCGACATGCACATGGCCATCGGGTCTGCGCTGTCGATGTGGAACAACGAGCTGGCCTGACGGGACTCCCCATGACTGAGAACACGAGAACGAACACCGACTTCGTCGCCGTCAATCACACGGTCTTCCCCACCGAGGGCGTGGCCGAGGTCTCGGCCCTCTACGTCGACACCGGCTCCGGAGACGGCTCCCAGCCCGGAGAGGCGTACGAGATCGTCGGGCGTCGCAGCATCCGTGTGTACGCGCACCGCCGCGTCTCGCTGAGCACCTACTTCAACGCGTTCCCGGCCAGCTACTGGCAGCACTCGACGAACGTCCGTTCGGTCCGTCTCGTCGCATCGGTCGAGGGCAAGGGACTGATCTCGGTGTACAAGTCGAGCGCCCGTGGACGCGCATCGGCGCTCGCCTCGAAGTCGTTCTCCGACGAGACGGTCACCTTCGACCTCCCGATCACCTCGTTCATCGACGGCGGCTCCTACTGGTTCGACATCGCGGCCGGGAACTCCGATGCGACGCTCGTCTCCGCCGAGTGGCAGGTCGCGGCTCCCGAGGGCTGGACGCCCGGCAAGACGACGGTGGGCATCACCACCTTCAACCGCCCGTCGTACTGCCTGAACCAGATCATCGCGGTGGGGCAGAACGAGCACGTGCACGATGTCCTCGATCGCGTGATCGTGGTGGACCAGGGCACCGATCTCGTCTCGGATCAGCCGGGTTTCGACGACGCCGCCGCGGCGCTCGGCGACAAGCTGGAGGTCCTGCGTCAGCCGAACCTCGGTGGCTCCGGCGGATTCTCGCGGGCCATGCTCGAGTCGCTGGGCTCCGAGGAGAGCCGGTACGTGCTGCTGCTCGACGACGACGCGATCTCCGAGCCGGAGGCCATCGTGCGGGCCGTGCGCTTCGCGGACTTCGCGATCACCCCGACCATCGTCGGCGGCGGCATGCTGCACCTCGACGACCGCTCCGTCCTGTACACACAGGGCGAGGTGTGGGATCAGCGCAAGTCCTGGATGCGCCCCTCCGGCGCCAGCGAGTACGACCACGACTTCGCGGAAGAGACCCTGCGCGAGACCCCGGGGCTGCACCGCCACCTCGGCGCGGACTTCAACGGGTGGTGGATGTGCCTCATCCCGACCGCGATCCTCCGCGAGATCGGTCTGTCGCTGCCGGTGTTCCTCAAGTTCGACGACATCGAGTACTCGCTGCGTGCGCGCGATCACGGATACCCGACCGTCTGCCTGCCCGGAGTCGCCGTGTGGCACATGGCCTGGCACGACAAGGACCCCACTCGCACGTGGGAGGAGTACTTCATCCACCGCAACCGGGTGATCACCGGTCTCCTCCACTCGCATGTCCGCAACGGCGGGTTCCTTCCGCTGCACTCCTTCCTCGGTGACATCAAGCTGCTGTTCATGCTGCAGTATTCGGCGGTGCGCCTGCGGCACGAGGCCCTGCGCGACGTCATGCGCGGCCCCGCCGTGCTGCCCGATCTGCTCCCGGGCAAGCAGGCGGAGATCCGCGAGATGCGCACGGCGTACATCGACTCGAAGGTCGTCGAAGACCTCTCCGCGCTCCCGCCCGTCCGACGCTCCTCGTTCGCGATCCTCGGCGGCGTGCGCAAGCCGACGAACCCGATCGCGGCGCTCGTGCTCGCCGCCAGGGTCGGAGCGCGTCAGCTCCTGATCAAGCAGTCGCCAGGCAGCCGCCTCAACCCCGAGCGGATCATCTCGGCGCAGGACATCAACTGGTGGCGGTTCGCCGACATCGATTCCGCGCTCGTGACCTCGCCCGACGGGCTCGGCGTCGCCTGGTACCAGCGTGATCGCTCGACGATGCACCGCTTCCTCCTCCGCAGCATCCGGCTCAACCTCGCTCTGGCGCGGCGCTGGAAGGTGCTGTCCGAGGAGTTCGCGAAGGGCACCACGAAGGTCACCTCGCCCGATCAGTGGCGGGCGACGTTCGATAAGGTGCAGAAGGACTGAACGCACCTCGCGCCCTCTCGGGCGGCCTGAGCACAGGAGTCACATGAGCAAGTCGACCGTCGGGGCGCCCGGCACGCCTCGACGGTACCTGCATTCGCTGTGGCTGCTGTCGGCGCGCGATCTCAAGGTGCGCTACGCGACGAGTTCGCTCGGCTACCTGTGGTCGGTGCTCGATCCGCTCGTGATGAGCGCGATCTACTGGTTCGTCTTCACCCAGATCTTCCACCGCAGCGTCGGTGAGGACCCGTACATCGTGTTCCTCATCGTGGCACTGCTGCCGTGGGTCTGGTTCAACTCGTCGGTCTCGGACTTCACACGTGCCTTCCGCAAGGATTCGAGGCTCGTCAGATCCACCGCGATCCCGCGGTCGATCTGGGTGAACCGGATCGTGCTCAGCAAGGGCATCGAGTTCCTCCTGTCTCTGCCGGTCCTCGTGCTGTTCGCGGTGTTCAGCGGGGCGACCGTCAGCTGGTCGCTGCTGTGGTTCCCCGTGGCCATGATCATGCAGGTCGTCCTGCTCGTCGGCCTGGGGCTGCTCGTGGCGCCGCTGTGCGTGCTCTACGTCGACCTCGAGCGCACGACGGCGCTGATCCTGCGGGCGCTCTTCTACGCCTCTCCGGTGATCTACAGCTTCCGCGATCTTCCGGCTCCCTTCCACACGATCGGAGCCTTCAACCCGCTCGCCGGCATCTTCACCCTGTATCGTGTCGGGTTCTTCCCCGAGCTGTGGGAGCCGATGCCCGTGATCGTCAGCGCGGTGATGTGCGTGGCGATCCTCGCACTGGGCATCTGGACCTTCCGCGCCCTCGAGCGCCCCGTGCTGAAGGAGCTGTGATGCCGGTCGCCATCGAAGTGTCGGGACTCGGGGTGCGCTTCCGGCGCAACCGTCGAGGCGGCCGCACGTTCAAGGATCTCTTCGCCGGTGCGGCCCGACGTTCGCGCCCTGGAGAGTTCTGGGCACTGCGGGACGTCAGCTTCTCGGTGCAGCAGGGGGAGTCGATCGGCGTCGTCGGTCGCAACGGGCAGGGCAAGTCGACCCTGCTGCGCCTCGTCGCCAAGGTTCTGCTCGCAGACGAGGGGACGGTGGCCGTCAACGGAGGTGTCGCACCGCTGATCGAGATCACCGGAGGCTTCGTGGGCGATCTGACGGTGCGAGAGAACGTCCGGCTCACCTCCGGCCTGCACGGGATGTCGAAAGACGAGGTGTCGCGTCGCTACGACGGGATCATCGCCTTCGCCGAGCTCGACGGTTTCGAGGACACCCCCTACAAGCACCTGTCGAACGGCATGAAGGTGCGTCTCGCGTTCTCGGTGGTGTCTCAGCTCGACGAGCCCATCCTGCTCGTCGACGAGGTGCTCGCCGTCGGCGACAAGGCGTTCCGAGACAAGTGCTATCGGCGGATCGACGAACTCCTCGCCGACGGTCGCACCCTGTTCTTCGTCAGCCACAACGAGCGCGACCTCCGCCGTTTCTGCACGCGAGGTCTGTACCTCGACGGGGGCGCACTGGTGATGGATGCCTCCATCGCCGAGGTGCTCGACCGGTACAACGCGGACATCGCGACCTGAGAGCGTCCGGAGCCTCGTGCGGTGATCGTCGGTAGGCTCGGGGGAACGGCGCGAGTACCCCCGCTCTCGCCGACACGGCCTACCCGAGGCGGTCCCACCCATGGCTCTCTCTGCTGCGCGCGCGGCGACGAATCTGCGTCGCGCCGCCTCCCGACTCTTCTCAGCGCCGCAGGGCCCGGTCTATCTGGTCTCGGCGGGGGGACAGCCGAACTTCGGCGACGAGTTCATCACTCGCTCCTGGCTCGACTGGCTCGCCGAGCATCATCCCGACCGCGAGGTATGGCTCGACACCATCGAGCCCGGGCGCGCCGCTCACCTGTTCCACGACACCCACCCGCGCCTGCGGACGACGAACACGCTGTGGCACATGGCGCACACGGGCCCGGCGGACCCGGAACCCGCCGGCGAGCGGGCCGGCACGTTGCTGCGCGACCTCGGATCCCCACGGTACGACCTCGGACTCAGGGAGCTGCGCCGGATGGAGTCGGTGCATCTGCTCGGTGGCGGATACATGAACGAGATCTGGCCCGAGAACTTCGGCGTGATCGCGGCGATGACCACGCTCAAGGCGGACTTCGGCATCAGGATCTACGCCACCGGTCAGGGATTCATGCCGGTCAGCGGCGACCTGCGCGAGCGCCTCGCGGAGCAGTTCGCGCAGTTCGACTACGCGGAGGCGCGTGACGCCGACAGTGCGGACGCCGTCGGAGTGCGTGCCGGGGTCGACGATGCCTTCCTCGCGTTCGCGAACAGCCGCGAACTCTACGCGGCCGAGGAGGACGTCCCCGACGCGATGGTCCTGGTCCAGGGCGACATGTTCGACGATGAGGACGACTCCGACCTGCGCGATCTGGTGGAGGCGTTCAGGGCGCAGCACGGTGGCTCGGGAGTCGGCTTCGCCGAGGCGATCCCGCCGGACGACTCGAAGTACGCCGCGGAGCACGTCGACGAGGGGGCGCCGTTCTTCCCCTTCGTCCGCATGTGGGACCACGGCTTCCCGGCCAAGGCGGGGCAGGACTGGCTGACCTCCCGCTTCCACTTCCACCTCCTCGCGGCGGCGGCCGGTGCGAGGGGCACCGTCGTGAACGCGCGTTCGGGGTACTACGACGTCAAGCACGGTTCGCTGATCACGCTCGGCACCGGATGGACCCTGCGCGACGACGTCGACGCCGCAGAGCTGCGCGCCACGTCGGCGGCCGACTTCCCGGCTCATGCGCGCCTGCTGGGCGAGGAGAAGGCACAGCTCGCCGCACGGCTGTACGCGTCTCCCGGGCGGGACTAGACGCCCGAGCTGTACGCGTCTCCCGAGCGGGACTAGACGCCCGAGCGGGCGGGCGCGTCGCGCGTCAGAGCTCGACGAGCGTCCGCAGGTCCTCCACGGCTTGGCGGGCCCGCGTGAGCACGTCGGACGACGGGGTTCCTGCTGATGCGCTCGAGCGCAGGTCGGTGAGGGCCTGCTGATAGGCGGCGACGCCGTCGCTCCACTCCGTCGCGATCGACCCAGGAGCGGCGGACTCCGCAAGACGCTGCGCGTCGGCCTGCAGGGTGTTGAGCACCGAGAGGGACTCCTGGCCGCTGGTCTCGCCGACGATGTCGAGCCCGGTCAGCGAGTCGTCGAGCCAGGTCCTGACGCTGTCGCGGAAGGATCCGAGCGACGGGTCGGGAGCGGTCGGAGGTTCCGTGACGGGTGCCGTCGGGTCCGGATCGGGCGTCGTGGTGGGCTCGGGCTCGGTGGTCGGCACGGGGGTCGCGGTCGCGGACGCGGATGCCGTGGGGGACGCGGACGCGGACGGCGACGGCGACCCGCTCGCGCCCGGGGTCGGCGCCTCGCCCCGGGGGAGGAGGAAGAACAGCAGGACCCCCACGACGACGAGGACCGCGACGACGAGCCCCACGATGAGCGCGATGCGGCCGCGGTTGCTCGGGGTGGGCTCCATGGGCGCCCAACGGACGTCCGGCTGCTGTTCGTCGGTCATGTCGGTCAGCCCTCCAGGGGTGGCATCGGCGTCCATGAGCGGTCGCGTCCGAGCACGCCGCCCTCTCTGAGTCCGCGGAACAGATTGCTGGTGCCGCGCACGGTGCGCTCCACGAACAGCAGCCGGATGAGTTCCTTGGCGAAGGTCATCGACGTGCCGAGCCCGAACAGGACCGGGTTGTAGGTGCCGTGCACGCGGTAGTACTGCTTGATGTACGCGCGATTGCGCATGATGTAGAAGCGGTAGGCGTTGCTGGACGCGTTCATGTGGCGGATGCCCATGTCCCACTGCTTGATCTCACGGGTGCGCCGCAGCACGAACTCGTCGACGATGACGGCGGTGGTCCTGCGCGAGGCGAGCCAGCCGTACATCTGGTCGTCCCAGTAGATGAAAAATCTGGGGTCGGGCAGGCCGATCTGCGTCACGATCGAGCGGTGGATGAACATGCCCTCGAAGCATCCGCTGTTCATCTCCTTGTAGCCGGAGGAGTCGAAGCCGGACGGGGCGAACGGGATCGGGATGCCCATGCGCTCGGCGATGCGGTACTGCCAGTAGAACTCGCTGCCGTCGTAGTCGTAGCGTCGGCCCTGGATGCTCTTGAAGCGGGGCGTCCACTTTCCCATCTTGGCGAGACCGTCGGGGACGACCTCGACGTCGTCGTCCATCATCCAGATCCACTCGGATCCCAGCTCGTACGCCGTGCGCATGCCCTCGCTGAACCCGCCGGACCCGCCGGTGTTCGTCTCGAGGCGCCGGTAGACGAGCTCGGTGCCCAGGCGTGCGCGGAAGGAATCGACGACCTCGGTGGTGTCGTCGGACGACGCGTTGTCGATGATCACGACGTGGCCCGGCTTCGGTTCCATCGAGGCGATGCTCTCGAGAAGGCCCGTCAGCAGGTGGGAGCGGTTGAACGTGACGATGACGATCGTCGCGGACGCCGGGTCGAAGGGGACATGTGTCACGAGGTGAGATCTCCGGAAGCTCGAGTCCGCGGGACGCCGCGGGCACACAACAGCCTACCCGGACGACCTCGGAAACCCCGGCGCGGACTCGAGCGCGTCAGCGCTCCGAGCGCAACGTCGGGATCGCACCCGTGTGCGCGGCGTCGATGTTCTCGCGCCAGGAGCGGGATTGCCCCGCACGCAGCGCGCACAGGACGAGCATGAACCAGCCCGCGCCGACCAGCGTGAAGCTCTCGAACATCGACTCCACCGCGAGGGCGACGAGCATGAGCGGGGTCCAGGCGTACACGACCGATCGTCGGATGCTCGCCACGAGCCACGAGCGCACGGTCGCGATGCCCCCGAACAGGAGGAAGAGCAGGAGCCCGGCCGTGCCCAGCTGCAGCAGGACGTCGAAGTAGGCGTTGAGCGCGCTCTGATGACGGTCGTCGAGCAGGAAGTTGATGTACGTGAAGGGGAACTCGCCGCGCGCCCAGGACCCGAACCACCCCCAGCCTTCGACGGGCTTGAGTGCCGCGAAGTCGAGGATGGTGTTCCACAGGGTCGCCCTGATGGAGAAGTCCGAACCGGCATCCAGCAGCGCGATGATCACATGCCGCAGAGCGAACGCCGCGGCGAGTGCCAGGGCGACCAGGACTCCGAGCACCCATTGCACGAGGGTGCGCCGTTCGGTGGGCGTGTGCCGGACGATGGTGAGGGCGACGGCGACGACCCCGACGGCCGCCGCCAGCACCAGCACGGTCGGGGATGAGGAGAAGAAGGCCAGCATCGCCGCCAGCCCGATCGACGGGACGGCGATGCGCGGCGTGAGGGACTGCGAGCGCCACTCGATCACGAACGTGATGAGCGCGATCACCGTGACGAAGCCGAGCATGTTGCGGCTGCCGAAGATGCCCTGCACGGGCCCCCCGTCGGCGAGCAGGCCCTGGATCCCCAGAAAGGTGAAGGGAGTGTCGAGCAGCACGCCGGAGAGGATCTCCAGCCCGAGCGAGACGACCAGGAGGAGCCGGAGCGTGTCGCCGAGCGCGCGCACGGTCTGCAGGGTGTCGCGGATGTGGCCGACCGTGATGGCGAGGAAGGCGAAGCCGACCAGCTCCAGCCACCCGAGGATCGTGTCGGACTTGTCCGTGCTCCACGCGAGGCTGATCGCCGCCCAGGCCAGGAAGGCGAGAAGTGATGACGGTGCGATGCGCAGGAGCGAGAGCTCCTCCCGCCGCACCCAGAGGATCGCGGCCCCCAGGGCGCACAGAGCGGCGATCACCGTCCCCAGGGTCACCGCGGACGCCGCCCGCTCGATCGTGAAGGAGGCGAAGACCGCGGTCAGGACCGCGATCGTGTAGGCGCGGGCGAATTCTGCGGAGCCGAGCAGGTCCGGCAGTCGGCGCGTCGAGGTCACGGCACCCGCCGGGTTCTCTCGCCGCGTTCGATCACACGCTCGCGTTCGCCGATGCCGACCAGGGGGACGACCTTGATCTTGAACGAGAACATGACCAGGAGCATCCAGCCCCACAGCATGATCGGGGTCGATTCGGTCAGTCCCTGCACGAGCAGCACGGCGGTGAAGAGGCTCGGCAGCAGCGTGAGGGCCGAGTACGGGCGATCGGCACCCAGGTCCCACCGTGGCCGGTCGATCGCGAAGAACCACGACCTCCACAGCAGGCTGAGGTAGGCGAAGGCCATCAGGATGACGCCGAGCACTCCGAGCTGCATGAGCACGTCGAGCCACATGTTGTGCGCGTGGAAGACCGTGATGCCGTGATCCTCGATCCAGCCCTGGAATGCCGGGTCGAAGGGCACCCAGGGACTGGAGAATCCGTTGCCGAAGAGCGGATGCTGCGCGACCCGCCCCAGGACCGCGCTCCAGATCCGGTCGGATCGACCCGTGAGGTCGGCGCTCCGACCGAGCAGTGCGAAGAGGGGCTCGCGCAGCAGCCACAGCGCCCCGCCCAGCACGGCCGTGCCGCCGATGAAGAGCACGTACAGCCGCGTGCGTGCGCCCGGGGTGCGGGCGCGGCGCATCAGCAGGGCGACCACCAGCACGAGACCCGCGGCCGCGGCGCACGCGTAGGCGGTGGCAGACCCTGCGCGGAGCAGGAAGTAGGCCGCGAGCAGAGACCACAGCGCGAGAGTCGTGCGCCACCGCGTGCGCGCCGCGAACAGCACTCCGAACGTGAGCAGCGCGAACAGGCAGATGATCGCCATGATGTTCGAGTTGCCGACGATGCCCTGGATACGGCCTCCGTCGAGGAGGTTCCCGCGCACCCAGTACCAGTGCGGGTCGAGGTCGCCCTCGGGGCGTACGAAGAAGTTCGGCAGGATCGGCTCGTGCACCACGAGAGCGACCCAGAGCTCGATCGCGAGCGAGAGGCCGAGGATCCACTTGAACGTCGAGGCGAGCGCGCGCACGATCTCGTGCCAGGTCAGCACCTGCACGATGAACAGTGCGCCGACGGTCACCGTCGCGAGCAGCACCCAGGTGATGACGGTGGCGCCACGCCACTGCGACCAGGCGACCGAGAGCAGTGCGAGCGCCGTGTAGCCCACGGCCGCCCAGGGGAGGCGGCGCCAGGGGAAGGCGCTCGGTCGGCGGCGGGCGATCATCGGGATGCCGATGGCGAGGGTGGCGATGAGGAAGGCGATCAGGGTGATGAACGCGCCGATCTCGCCGACGACGTTGTAGATCGCCGAGTGCGCGAAGGCGGCGAGCATCATCATGATCACGTATCCGCGCAGCACCAGATGCCCCGTCGATTCGCGCTCGGGCGCGCGGGGCGGGGCCGCGACCGGATGCTTCGTGTAATGCGCCATCGCGTTCAGGCTACCGCGCGCGACTCGCGCCGCACCTGTGGGTGGCGCTCGCGGCCCGTCGGCATCCGTGGCAATACTCTGGTGACATGCTGCTGAGTCTCTCGAATGTTCCCCGCGACTACGCCTGGGGGTCGCAGACGCTCCTCGCCGAACTCGAGGGCCGCCCCGCCGCGGACGCTCCGGAGGCGGAGGTGTGGTTCGGCGACCATCCTGGCGATCCGGCCGACGTGGAGGGCGGATCCACGCTCGATGCCGTCACCGGCGGCTCGCTTCCCTACCTGCTGAAGCTCCTCGCGGCAGCCTCGCCGCTGTCGATCCAGGTGCACCCGACGATCGAGCAGGCCAGGGCGGGATGGGAGCGGGAGGCCGCTCTCGCCTCCGACGACCCGACGCGCAACTACCGCGACGACAACCACAAGCCCGAGCTGATCGTGGCGCTCAGCGAGCGCTTCGAGTCGCTCAGCGGTCTTCGTCCGGTCGACGACACACTGCGCCTGCTGGACGTGCTCGGCACGGGTGCCGGTGTCGGCGCTCTCGCCGCGCGTCTTCGCGGAGAAGGGGACGTCCTGCGTGACACGATCGGCTGGCTCCTCTCCGGGCAGGCGCAGGCCGCCGTCGACGACGTGATCGACGCGGTGCGGTCCGTGACCGCGTCCGATGCGGGGGAGTGGAGCGTCGCGCTGCGTGCGGTGGCGGACATCTCGCGCACCTACCCCGGTGACCCGGGCGTCGTGGTCGCACTGCTGATGAATCATGTGGTGCTCCAGCGGGGTGAGGCCGTGTTCCTCCGGGCAGGACTGCTGCACGCGTACATCGCAGGTCTCGGCGTCGAGATCATGGCCGCGAGCGACAACGTGCTCCGGGGCGGTCTCACACCCAAGCGCATCGACGTGCCCGAGCTCCTCGGGATCCTGGACACCACGACCGGGGAGGTCCCGGTGCTCCGCCCCGACGCGGTCGGCGCGGTCACCGAGTATCCGGTCCCGGTCGCCGACTTCGCGCTGCGACGGATCGCGCTCGACGGCGCCGACGTGGACGTCGAGGTGGACGGACCGACCATGGTGCTCGCGACCGCCGGACGGGTGCAGGTGCGCGGCGCGGACGGCGAGACGCGGGACGTCCCGATCGGCACCGCGGCCTTCGCGACCGCCGACGAGGAACGCCTCACCGTCGTCGGCGCGGGGGAGGCCTTCGTGGCGTCTCCCGGATCACGCACGGACTGACCTCGACCCGCCGCGCGACACGCCGTGCGAGGCTCAAGAACCTTCAAGATCGGATTGAGGGTTTACGATCCACGACTTGACCGATGGGAATGACACGGGTGTAATTAGTTCTGCGCGGCCCGCCGAGGGGGCGGATATTCAGGGGTTGGAGAGCGAGATGACGGGTTACCGTTCAGACGTACCGGAGAACTGGTTCGTCGATCCGATCAACCTCGGTGTCCCCGGGGTCCGGAAGACAGACGCCGAGGATGACAGCGCCCTGGCCTGGCAGGCCGACGCGCTGTGCTCGCAGACCGATCCAGAGGCGTTCTTCCCCGAGAAGGGCGGCTCGACCCGCGATGCCAAGCGCATCTGCACCTCCTGTGATGTGCGCGGCGAATGCCTCGAGTACGCGCTCAACAACGATGAGCGCTTCGGTATCTGGGGCGGTCTCTCCGAGCGCGAGCGCCGCAAGCTGAAGCGCCGCGCCAGCTGACACCACGTCCGGTCGCCGTCGGCGACCGCCGTCATCCACGCGCACCGCTTCGCGGCCACGCCGGGTGCCCTGTCCAGCGCAGGCCCGGGGCACGCCTAGGCTGACGACGTCATGCCAGCCCGAGTTCACGCCATCATCGTCGCGCGCCCAGGATCTTCCGCCCGTGCGCAGCTGCTCCGCACGCTCGACGCGCTGCGTGCGCAGACCACCCCGCCTGCGGCCGTCACTCTGGTGATGTGCGGTGATGCCGCATCCGCCCGGGAGAGCGCAGCCGTCGCGGCGGCCGTCGAGGGCATCATCGAGGCGCGCGGCACCACCTCCTTCGCGGATGCCGTCGAGCTGGCCCGCCCGCGGATCGCCGAGGGGAGCGCCGTCTGGCTGCTCGCGCACGACACCGCGCCTCACCGTCGCGCCCTGGAGCGACTCGTCGGCATGCTCGAGCGCTCGCCGTCTGCGGCGATCGTCGCCCCGAAGCTCGTGCACACCGACAACGATCGTGAGATCGTCTCGCTCGGCGTCAGCATGACGACTCTCGGGCGCTCGGTCGAGCTGGCCGCGGGAGAGCTCGATCAGGGTCAGCACGACGGGAGCGACGACGCCCTCGGAGCCGACATCCGCGGAATGCTGATCCGCGGCGAGGTGCGCGACGCGCTGCGCCCCGATGCCGCACTCGCCGGGGCCGACCAGGGGCTCGACCTCGGCGTGCGCGCACGCCTCGGCGGCGGTCGTGTCGTGCTCGCACCGGCCGCGCGCGTGTCCGTCTCGCCGGATGGTCCCGCCGCGCTGCCGACAGGGCGGAGCAGGCGCGCGTTCGTCACGCGTCTCGCCCAACTGCATCGCAGACTCGCCTACGCGCCCGCTTTCGCGGTGCCTCTGCACTGGCTCGCGCTGCTCCCGCTCGCTCTCTGGCGATCGATCACCCATCTCGTCGGCAAGCGCCCCGAGGCCGTCGCTCCCGAGTGGGGTGCCGCCGCGACCGCGATGGTCCGGCTCGGTGCGATCGCACGATCACGCCGGCGGATCCGCTCGTTCCGCACCTCGAGCTGGGCGAGCATAGCCCCCCTGCGGGTCAGCGGAGGCGACCTGCGGCGTCGTCTCGACGACGGGCACGGGAGCGAAGGCGGAGCCGTGAGCGAGCTGCGGTTCTTCTCGGGCGGCGGCGCCTGGGCCGTGCTCGCGGCTCTCGTCGTGAGTCTGGCGACGTTCACCACCGTTCTCGCCTGGCCTGTGCTCGGCGGCGGCGGCCTGCTTCCTCTGCGCGCGACGGTCGGGGCGCTCTGGGACGACGCGGCCTGGGGGCTGCGCGGTCTCGGTGCCGATGTCGTCGGCCCGGCCGATCCGTTCGCCGCGGTCGTCGCGGTCCTGGGGTCGCTGTGGCCGGGATCGCCGTCGTTCTCGCTCGTGCTGCTGTGGATCCTGGCGCTGCCGCTCGCCGTCCTCGGCGGATGGTTCGCCGCCACTCGCGTCACCGACCGCTCGGGCCTCCGCATCTTCACGGGTGTCGTCTGGGCGCTCGCGCCGACCTTCCTCACGGCCTTGGTCGACGGCCGCCCGACCGCGGTGCTCGTGCATCTGCTTCTGCCCTGGCTCTTCCACGCCGCCGTCGTGACGCATCGCTCCTGGGGGGCGTCGGGCGCGGCATCCCTCCTGTTCGCCGCGGTCCTCGCCTGTGCACCCTCGCTGGCGCCCGCGCTCCTGTTCCTGTGGGTCGTCGCTCTGGGGATCACCCTCGCCTCCGCCCGCTTCCGTGGGGCTGTCCGGCTGCTGTGGCTGCCGGTTCCCGCGATCGCGCTGTTCGCGCCGCTCGCGATCTGGCAGGTGCGGCACGGGACTCTGCTCGCCGTGCTCGCGGACCCCGGATCGATCTGGGTGGGGCCTCAGGTCGCGGCGGACGCCGCCGGTCGCCTCGCACTCGCCTCGGGCTTCCCCACGGGCGGAATCGCCGGGTGGGCCGGCTGGCTCGGTACGGACCTGGCGCCCTGGGCGGGGCTTCTGCTCGCCCCGCTCGCCGTGCTCGCGCTCGTGTCCGCCGTCGCGCCACGATGGCGTGCGGGCATCACGCTGCTCGTCGTCGCCCTGTCGGGTCTCGCCACGGCCTTCCTGGCCGTCGGCATCTCGGTCTCGTTCGCGCAGGGTACGCCGGTGGCCATCTGGCCCGGCGCCGGATTGAGCCTCGCCTGGATCGGTCTCACCGGTGCCGCGGTGGTCGCCCTCGACACCGCGTTGACCGCGCCGCGCGCGCGCCTCGTGAGCGCTGCCGTGGCCGGTCTCGCGATCGCCGTGTGCGCTGCTCCCGCGCTCGCCGCCACCCACTCCGACGAATCCGCACTCCGTGACGGTCCCGTCTCGACGCTCCCCGCCTATGTGGCTGCGCAGGCGGGGGCCGACCGCCCCGTCGGCACTCTCGTCCTCACCCCGCAGAACGACGGCGGGCTCGCGACCGAGGTCGTCTGGGGCGGGAGCGAGACGCTGGGGGCCCAGGCGACGATCCTGTCGACGGCCACGGAGCTGCGCGGTACCGATCTGACCACACTCGCCGTCGACCTCCTCTCGGCGCGGGACTTCGATGCCGCAGGGGAGCTGGGGGATGCCGGCATCTCCTATGTCCTGCTGTCCAGCGCGTCGGACGAGCAGTCCGATCAAGCCCGTGCACTGGGCACATCGGCCGAGAGCTCCCTCGACCAGCGGGCCGGATTCGTGCCGGCCGGGTCCACGGATCGCGGAGTCCTCTACCGTCTCGAGTCCGAGGCATCTCCGCGAGCGTCGCTCTCCGGCGGCGAGCAGGCGACGTCGCGCCTCGTGGTCACGCTGCAGTTCGTGATGCTCTTCGCCGCCCTGCTGCTCTCGGTGCCGACGCGTGCGTCGCGTCGCGCGGCCCGTGCCACCTCGCGAATCGTGGGCCGCGCGCCCGAGGAGCCTCTGGTCCTTCCCCGGCACCCGGAGGATCGGGACGACGACATCCCCGTCGTGCCCGCCGCGGTCGCGGAGTCGGTCGAAGGACGAGGGATGCCGCAGGGCCCCGTCGGGGCAGACGGGACCGCGGTGGCTGATGGGACCGTGGTGGCCGATGCCGCCCCGGCCGATGCCGCCGAGGCAGAGGGCACGGGCGGTGCCCCGGCACCCGAGGCGGTCTCCGCCGACGGGGAGTCCGGTTCCGATGCCGATGAACCCGGTTCGACGACGCATGAGGGAGAGCGGTCATGAGCGGTACGCGCGCATTCCGAGCGGCTGCGACCGGTGCCCGCCTGCTGACCGGCGCGGTCGTCGCAGGCGCATGCGTGGTCGCGGTGGTGCTCGGGGTCACCGCGCCCTGGCCGTCGGTTCAGCACGAGCCCGCGAGCGCGGAGGTGACGCCGCTGCCCGGCGACACGGTGCTCGTGTGCAACGGCGATTTCCGGGCCATCGGCCGTGACCCCGCGAACCCCTTCCAGATGGTGACGGCCGGGTCGCCGGCCCTCTCGGCCGCCGGATCCTCGGGGTCGGCCGAGACCACCCCGCTCGTCGCCGACGACCTCGCCGAGGGGGGCTCCGCGCAGCGTCTGGTCGGAGCGGTGGAGGGACGTGTGGCGCCGCTGCTGGCCGCCACCGAGTCGATCTCGCTCGCCGCCGAGGATCTCTCGGGTCTGGCCGCCGCGCCCTGCCGTCCCGCGAGCCAGGACTCCTGGATCGTCGGCGGCTCGGTGCAGACGGGCACGGAGGACCTCATCGTGCTCACGAACCCCGGAGTCGTGCCCTCGACCGTCACCCTTGTCGCCCACGGTTCCGTCCGGGCGTCGCGCACCGTCATCGTGCCGGCCGAGTCGCAGTCGGCCGTGCCGCTGACCTCGCTCGCCGCGGGATCGGATCTGCCGATGGTGCATGTCACCGCCACCGGCTCGCCGGTGCGCGCCGTTCTCCAGTCCTCGCTCACCCGCACGCTCGATCCCGCGGGTGTCGACCTGCAGGATGCCGTGGCCGCCCCGCAGCAGCACGCGGTGCTCCCGGGGGTCCGGCTCTTCGAGACCCAGGGCGATAGCGGGGACTCGACGGTCGTGCGCCTGATGTCTCCCGACGCCGATGCGCAGGCGGTCGTGACCGTGAATGCTCTCGGGTCCGCGGCGACGGCCGGGACGTTCGACGTACCCCTGACGGCGGGCGCGCCGACCGAACTCTCCCTGTCCGCGTTGTCGCCGGGGGAGTACACGGTGCGGGTCGACTCCGACACTCCGGTGCTCTCCGGGGTCCGCCAGCAGGAGGGCGGTGGCCCGCAGGACGACTTCGCCTGGGTGCTGCCCGCACCGGAGATCGATGACGAGGTGCTCGCGGCCATCCCGCTGGGGCCCGCTCCCCGGCTGGTGCTCGTGAACACCGAGGACGTCGACGCGACGGTCCAGGTCGAACCCGTCGCCGGCGGCGAGCCCGTCGCGGTCGAGGTCCCGGCCGGTTCGTCGTCGTCGATCGAGGTGCGTCCGCGCACGGTGTACTCGCTGACCGGGTCCGGCCCGATCCATGCCTCCGTGACGATGACCGACACCGGGGCGCTCGCGGTCTGGCCGCTCTGGCCGGCGGCGGGCACGCAGCAGAGCATCACCGTCTATCCCTGACGCCGGGCGGCGCCTCGGCGGCGCATCAGTGGTCGTGGCCGCCGAAGTCCCAGGGTTCGCGGCCCACGTACTCCGCCGCGGCGCGGAACACAGCGCTCTCGATCGCCATCTTGCGGTGCGCGACGTCGTCGTGGCCGGGAGGCAGCAGGCGTTCGATCGGCAGTCGGAACAGCACGATCCGCTGCTGCTGATGATCCAGGTGCCAGCGGGGCACCTCGTCGGTCGCGTCGAAGTCCGGCATCCCGCCGATCTCGAATCTCACTTCCTGAAGCTCGGGCCAGGTTCCTCGCAGGAACTCCACCGCGGTGCCAACCGTGAGGTCGAAGCGATCGATGCGGCCGTCGAGCGGGGCGAGGGGAGGGCGCACGGCCTCGCTGCGGCCCATGCGGCCGTGCCGTCCGTGCCGAGCCCCACGGCGCGGCGAGTCGGAGGTGCGGGGGCGACGGGGCATAGCGAAAGTCTAAGCCGAGTCTGCCAGCGGCGGCGGCGCGGCATCCGGACGAGCTCCGTTCGGCGACGTAGCCTGGCGGAGATGAACGGACGACTCTGCTCGAAGGTCGGCTGCGCGCGAGAAGCCGTGGCGACGATCACCTACGACTACGGCGACCAGATGGCCGCGCTCGGCCCTCTGGGGCTCGCGGGGCATCCGCACTCGCACGATCTCTGCGCTCCCCATGCCGATCGCCTCTCGGTGCCCTCCGGCTGGATCGTCGTGCGGCACGAGGCTCTGCGGGCCTGATCCTCCTGGACGCGTCCGGGGCCGATCCGGGCGCGCCGGACACGACTCCGCGCTGCGGTCGGGAGAGGCCTCCTCAGACGCCCACGCGCCGTCCTGTGAGCTTCTCGGCTCGACGGTCGGCGTTCTGCAGGGCGCGGCCCTCGCGCTCCCTACGGAGGACCGTGATCCCGACCAGCACGATCTCCGGCGCCTCCGGGGGCAGGGGGGAGACGAACGGTGCGGCCTCGGTGAGCAGGTCCTGCGCGACGCGTGTGCGGGCCGCGGGGACCATACGGGGTGCGCTCTGCAGGAACTGCGAGATGCGCCGGGCGAGCCGGTCGGGGAGCCTCGCCACGTCGGCGATCTGCGCCCACCCTGCCAGCATCGGCGGAAGTACGGGAACGCTCGCGACGAGCGTGGGCGTGCGCACCCGCTGGCTGTACGTGCCCGCGACCATGTCGCCCAGCCGCTGCGATCGAGCGCTGAACGCCCCCGCCAGGACGGCGACGCTTCCCAGGGTCAGATAGATCTCCAGCACGCCGAGGAGCGCACGGATGAACGCGTGGCGGAACCCGGTCGCCCCGCCGTCGATGCGCACGATCCGCCCGCCCACCGCGAGCTTGCCGAGGCTGCGGCCCTTGAGGGCGACCTCCATGGTGATCGGCAGGACGACGAAGCTGATCACGATCGACACGACCGTCGCGATGCGATCCGTCGCCTCGTCCAGCAGCCCCAGATTGAGCAGCCAGATCCGCAGGAACACGGTCAGGAGAAAGACTCCGAGTCCGAGGAGCAGGTCGATGATCGCTCCGGCCGCCCTCAGGACGAAGCCCACCGGCTGCACGTCGATCGCGACGGCTTCGCCGGAGAGCACCTCGTCGGAGGCATCGAGCGGGGCAGACATGAGTACAGTAAATCAGGTGGATGCCGATGCGCTGACAGATGCACGCCGCGCCGAGTGGGAGCGGCTGGAGCAACTGAGCCGCGCGCGCCTCGACGGAGCCGGCGTCGATGAGCTGATCGTGCGCTACCGCGCGGCATCCGCTGATCTCGCCGAGCTCAAGACCTCGGTGGGAGAGTCGCCGCAGGGCGCGTACCTGTCGACGATCCTGGTGCGGGCGCGTCTGCGCCTCACCGGCGCCTCCGACAGCATCCTCACCCAGACCGCCCGCTTCTTCTCGTCGCAGCTGCCGGCGGCGCTGTACCGGCTGCGCTGGACCACTCTGATCATCGCGGTGTCCTTCATCGCCGTCGTCGTCGGCACGGCCGCCTGGATATCCTCCGACCCCGCCCTCATCGCGACCCTCGGGCCGCCCGACATGCTCCAGCAGTACGCCGACGAGAGCTTCACCGGCTACTACACCGATAACCCGGCCGCCGTGTTCATGGGGATGGTCTGGACGAACAACGCCTGGATCGCCCTGCAGTGCGTGCTGTTCGGGATCACCGGGCTGTGGCCGATCCAGGTGCTCGTGCAGAACGCGATGGGCCTCGGGGTCTCGGGAGCCGTCATGGTCGCCCACGACAAGGTCGACGTGATGATCCTCTACATCCTCCCGCACGGGCTCCTCGAGATGACGTCGATCTTCGTCGCAGCGGCTGCAGGACTGCATCTGTTCTGGTCCTGGGTGGCGCCGGGGCACCGTTCCCGGGGCGAGTCGCTGGCTGCAGAGGGACGCGCACTGGCGACGGTCGCGATCGGGTTGGTGTTCTCGTTGTTCGCATCCGGACTGATCGAGGGTTTCATCACCGGGTGGGCCCTGCCCTGGCCGCTCAAGATCGGCATCGGGGCCGCGGCGCTCGGTGCCTTCCTGATCTACATGGTCGTCATCGGAGGTCGTGCGCACCGCCGCGGCGAGACGGGCGACCTCATCGAGTACGAGGCGGGGACGCCCCGACTGCTCGCGGGCTGAGCGCGCGGACCCCGCGTCAGTCCGTGCTCACAGAAGACACCGTGATCACAGACGGGACCGTGCTCACAGACGCCCGGCGGCCTTGAGCTCCAGGTAGCGGTCGGCGATCCTCGGAGGCAGGGTCTCGGGGTCGGCGGCGATCGCCTCGCCACCGGCGCGACGCACGGCATCCGCCACGTTCTCGGCATCGCGCATCGTGCGCTCGGCCGCGGCCGCGAGGTAGATCTCCTCACGGGAGCCGCGTCTCTGCGCGAGGTCGGCGATGCCGTCGTCCGTCACGGATCCGACGAGGATGGAGGTGGCCCTCGTGGCATCGGGGAAGGCCCCGAGGAACCCGCGTGCCGACTCCGCGGCGTCCTGTGCGGTGAGCACGACGATCAGCGCGGGGCGGGTGGTGAGAGTGCGCACGGCCGCGAACGCGCCGGGCCAGTCGGTGTCGACCAGACGCGCGTGCACGGGGGCCATGGCGTCGGTGAGTGCAGGAAGCAGCGCCGAGCCGTCGACGCCGGTGACGCGCGCGCGGACCACACGGTCGTACATCAGCAGGTGCACGTGGTCACCGGCACGTGCCGCGAGGGCCGCGAGCAGCAGCGACGCCTCCAGCGCCGCGTCGACCCTCGTCCCGTCGCCCACGCGGGCCGCGGCCGTGCGTCCGGTGTCGATGATGATCACCACGTGTCGGTCGCGCTCAGGACGCCAGGTGCGCAGCATCGTGGTCCCGGCCCGTGCGGTCGCTCGCCAGTCGATCGAGCGCACGTCGTCGCCGCGCACGTACTCACGCAGCGAATCGAACTCCGTGCCCTGGCCGCGCACCTGGATGCTCGTGTTGCCGTCGAGCTCGCGCAGACGGGCCAGACGCGACGGCAGGTGCTTGCGCGAGGTGAAGGCCGGCAGCACCCGGATCGTGCCGCGCACTCGGTGGCGGGCCTGTCGGCCGGCGAGCCCGAGCGGTCCCTGCGAGCGGATCATCACGAACTCGCTGGACAGCTCGCCACGACGGCGGGGGAGGAGCGGGATCGCGACGCGACGTCGTTCCCCCGGCGGCACGATGAGCCGCTGTCGGCCCTCGTCTGCGCCGGCCGTGGGCTGCCACGCGTCGCGGATCAGTGCATGCAGGGTGCGGGAGCCGAGGTTCTGCAGAGCGACGCTCACCGGCACCGGCTCGCCGAGTCGCGTACGCGTCGGTACGCGTCTGGTCACGACGACCGTGCGCGGGCTGGGCGCTGTGAGCACGTCCACGACCAGCAGCAGGATGCACAGCCCCACCCAGATGCCGAGAGCGGCGTATGCGGGATAGCCCGCGAGCCCGGCGAGCACGACGGGAACGATGCCGACGGCGACGGCGAGCGCGAGACGACCGGTGACGAACACCTAGATCGGCACCCTCGTCTGCTGCACGACCGAGGTCAGCACGGCATCCGCCGACACGCCCTCCATCTGCGCATCCGGCCGCAGCTGCAGTCGATGACGCCAGACCGGCACCAGCATCGTCTGCACGTGGTCGGGGGTGACCGCCGACGAGGCGTTGAGCCAGGCCCAGGCCTTCGCGGCTGCGAGCAGGCCGGTCGACGCGCGCGGGCTCGCGCCCAGCTCGACCGACGGCGACTGCCGCGTGGCTCTGGCGAGGTCGACGACGTATCCGAGCACATCGTCGGTCACCTCGACCCTGCCCGCGGCGGCCTGTGCGGCACGGATCTCGTCCGCCGACACCGTGGCCTCGACACCCGTCAGCTCGCGGGGCGAGAACCCGGAGGCGTGCTTGCGCAGCACGGAGACCTCGGCGTCGCGCTCCGGCATCCCGACGACGAGCTTCATCAGGAAGCGGTCCAGCTGCGCCTCGGGCAGGGAGTAGGTGCCCTCGTGCTCGATCGGGTTCTGGGTCGCGGCGACGAGGAAGGGATCGGGCAGCGGACGGCTCATGCCGTCCGCCGAGACCTGCCGCTCCTCCATCGCCTCCAGCAGCGCTGCCTGCGTCTTCGGGGGTGTGCGGTTGATCTCGTCGGCGAGCAGGATGTTGGTGAACACGGGCCCCGCGCGGAAGTCGAACTCGCCGGTGCGGGCGTCGTACACGAGCGAGCCGGTGACGTCGCCCGGCATGAGGTCGGGGGTGAACTGCACGCGCTTGGTGTCGAGGCCGAGGGCCCGGGCGAACGATCGGACCACGAGGGTCTTGGCGACACCGGGCACGCCCTCGAGCAGGACGTGACCGCGAGCGAGCAGCGAGACCAGCAGTCCGGTGACGGTGCCCGCCTGGCCGACCACGGCCTTGTCGACCTCGATGCGCACGCGGTGCATGGCCTGACGCAGTTCGACGTCGGTGGAGTTCTCAGCGGTCACGTGGTGTCCTCGGCTTCCGTAGCGGTGAAGGGATGGCGGTCACGGGGGTTCGAGCGCTCACTCGTCCCTCCGCTCGATGAGGGTGGAGGCGTCGACGGCCTGCTCCAGCTCGGCCAGGCGCCGAGCCAGGTCGATCAGGGTGGGATCATCGGCGGGCAGCGGACCCGCGAGCAGCTCGTGCAGCGAGCCGCGCGGGATGCGGAGTCGGTCGGATGCCGCGTCGGCGATCTCCTCGGGCGTCGCGGTCACGGCCAGCCCGAGTCGTCGTGCGAGCCTGCGCCTGCTGCCGTCGCGGATCGCCTCGGAGGCGTGCGCGGCATCGCCCGCCTTCGCGGTCAGCCGCGCGCGCCCGTGCATCGTCTCGGAGGCGCGCACCGTGACCGGCAGCGTCTCCGACACGAGCGGACCGAAGCGCTGGCCGCGCCACACTGCGGCGGCGAGGCCGGCGATCATCAGCAGGAGGATGGCGGGCGTCACCCATCCCGGCGTGAGCGAGCCGAGCGTGTCGGGCGTCTCGCCCTCGATGTCCGTGTCGCCGAAGCTCGGCACGTACCAGACGACGCGATCGGTCTGTCCCAGAAGAGCGACCCCGAGGGCGGCGTTGCCGTCGTCGGCGAGATAGGCGTTGCTGAACAGTCGGGCGCCCTCGACGAGGATCCGCGTCGCATCGGCATCGTCGTCGATGAGCACAGCGGACGCGACGGTTCCGAAGCACCCTTCGACACCGTCGGCGGGGGTGAACAGCCGATCGGGGCGGATCGTGCCGACATCCGCGAACTCGGCGGCATCGCACCCCGCCGCCACGGGCGCGGAGTCGGGGGTGGCGTTCTCTCCGAGTTCGAACAGGTTCAGCAGGTGCGTGCTGCTGGAGAGGAAGACCACGCGGCCTGCGGGCTCGACGAGGTCGGCGATCCCCTCGTCGCTCAGCGTGTACGGATTGGCCATCACCAGAGTGGTGTCGGCGTCGAGCGCGGCACGTGCCTCGGTCCTCGAGCGGAAGACCGACACCTCCACACCCTGCTGCTCGAGGATCTGCGCGAGGGCCATGGCACCCGAGTCTCCTACGCTCTCGGGGTCGAGGGCGCCGCGCTGGTCCGGCATCCGGACTCCGACCTGGATCGCGACGAAGACGCCGCCGAGGACGAGGGCGGCGACGATCAGCCATCCGACCAGCGATTTCAGGCGTCGACGGCGGTGCGGCTGCTCGGCCGTCGACGAATCGGCGACCTCCGGGCCGCTCGCATCCCGCTCGGTGACCACGCTGTGGTCGATCACGCTCATGCGGGCACCAGGTCGGGGCGCAGGGAGCTGAGCCGCTCATCGGTCGCGGCGAGCTCGGCGTAGCGCTCGGCGGTCGCCGGATGCCGCAGATACCGCACATCGTCGAACGAGACCGCGGCGCGACGCACCGGATCGGTCTCGAGCGGGAAGACGGAGGCGACCTCCCGGGCGATGGCCTGGGCCGTGGCACCGGGAGACGGGTCGATGAGGTCGCGCTCCAGCAGACCTCTCGCCAGCGCGCGGAATCGGAGGATGGTCGCCTCGTCCCAGTCCTGGGCGCGGGCGGCGCGGTCGGCGTCGGTGCGGAGCTGGGCCGCCGACCGATCGTCCTCGGCGCCGAGCAGACCGCCCCGGAGCGCGCGGACAGACTGCGAGCGCCGTGGGCGGCCCCAGATGATCAGAGCGGCGACGAGCGCGCCGAAGACGATGATGCTGACGATGATCAGAGCCGAGGGTCCGACGCTCGCGCCGTTGTCGGCGCTGAAGAGATCGGCCAGGAACCGGCCGATGTCCCGGGCGATGAGATCGAACCAGGTCGGCTTCGCGTCCGCGTAGCGGGGATCCGCGAGCTCCTGCTCGGCCCACCGCCGCGCCTCGTCGCCGTCCGGCACGCGCACATCGTCGAGGAGGCGGATCATGCCGGACCCTCACCTCCGGTGCCGGGGGCCGCCCAGGTCGGCTCCGCGCTCGCCGCGGGCGGGGCCGGCGGCGCGGCGGGAGCGGGAGGGGGAGTGGACGGCGTGGAGTACGGCGGCTGTGCCGGGTACTGCCGCGGCTGCTGTGCGGGGTACTGCTGCTGTGCCGGGTATTGCTGCGGCTGCTGCGCGGGGTACGGCTGCGCGGGGTACTGCTGCTGTGCCGGATAGGGCTGTGCCGGATAGGGCTGCGCCGGGTACTGCTGCTGTGCCGGGTATTGCTGCTGTGCCGGGTACTGCTGCTGCGCAGGGTAAGGCTCACCCGGGTACCCCTGCGCCCCGTAACCGGCGCTCATCATCGCCCACTCCGGCACCTGCTTCGGCGGGGGCGCGCTCGTCACGGCCTTCGACGGGTCGATCACGAACGGATCGCCCAGCTGCTCCTCGGTCCACCCGAGATCGCGGCGCTCGACGTGGCCGATCAGGGCCTGGTCGAGGCCCTCGTATCGCATCCGGCTGTCGAGGTAGACGAGCGTGCCTGCGGTGCTCTGCACGACGAGCGTGATCGCCTGCAGGACCAGCAGAAGGATCTGCGGGGCGAGCAGGGCGAAGACGAACCCCATGATCGCTCCGGTGTCGGAGGATCCGGTCGGAGCGATCACGGTGCTGAACATCGAGCCCAGCAGCGTCGCCGGCAGGTTCACTAGCTGCATCGCGACGCCCATGATCGCGCCGATCAGGAAGGTGACGCCCCAGGCGGTCCAGAACCGGCCGCGGGTGAGGCGCCAGGATCGCACGAACGCCTCGCGGAACGTCGCCCGCTCGAGCACCAGGACCGAGGGCACGAGCAGCAGCTTGGTCGTGAGCCACACCACCAGCGGGATGGTCGCGAGGATCAGCACGACCACCAGGATGACGATGCCGCCGATCGCCTCGACCGAGTTCCCCAGACCCCCGGCGACGAATCCGGCGATGATGAGGAACACGATCACGATCACGCCGAAGACGAAGACGACCGAGAGGGATGCGAAACCGGCCAGCCGCCAGAACGACGGGATCATCCGTCGCCAGAGCGTGCCGAGCCCGGCCTTCACCCCGATCGCGGCGAAGCCGATCTCGGCGGCCACCACTCCCTGCATGAGAGCGGTGAAGGCGATGGAGGCGATGCCCACGGCGAGCCCGGCCACGAGATTCATCGCGATGGTCCCCGCGAGCACGGCCTCGAAATCCGCGGAGGAGGGGGAGAGGGACTCCAGGCGAGTGAAGGTCGTGACGAACACGAACCCCATCACGGTGGCGCTGAGCGCCACGACCGCGAGCTGGATCACGACCCCGAAGCCGAAGAGCACCTTCGGGTTGTGGCGCAGCGCCGCGAACGACCTGCTCAGCAGCATCCCGAAGGTCAGCGGATGCAGGGGGATGATGCCCCTCTTCGGGGCAGGGGTCCACGTCTGGCCGGTCACCGGCACTCCCTCCGTCGTGCGCTCCCATCGTGTCACACCCGCCGTCGGACGCGCAGACGGAGGTCGGTGGGACTGAGTGCCATAAGGTAACAGTTATGACCTCACGCATTCTTGTGGTCGACGATGACACCGCGCTCGCCGAGATGATCGGCATCGTGCTGCGCACGGAGGGCTTCGAGCCGGTGTTCTGCGCCGACGGAGCGCGGGCCGTCGAGGAGTGGCGCACGCAGCGTCCCGACCTCGTGCTGCTCGACCTGATGCTCCCCGGCATGGACGGCATCGAGATCTGCACGCGGATCCGGGCCGAATCCGGAGTCCCCGTCATCATGCTCACCGCCCGCAGCGACACCGCCGACGTGGTGCGCGGCCTGGAGGTCGGGGCCGATGACTACATCGTGAAGCCCTTCAATCCGAAGGAGCTCGTCGCCCGCATCCGCACCAGGCTCCGTCCCACTCCGCAGACGGTCGGCGAACAGCTGCGCGTGGGCGATCTCACCGTCGACGTCGATGCGCACGAGGTGCGGCGCGGCACGGCGCCGATCGCTCTGACCCCGCTGGAGTTCCAGCTGCTCGTCGCCCTCGCGTCCAAGCCGCAGCAGGTCTTCTCCCGCGAGATGCTCCTCGAGCAGGTGTGGGGCTACCACTACAAGGCGGACACGCGCCTGGTCAACGTGCACGTCCAGCGTCTGAGGGCCAAGGTCGAGCTCGATCCCGACAATCCCAAGATCGTCATGACGGTGCGCGGCGTGGGTTACCGCGCCGGGAGTGCGGGATAGGACGACGATGGCCGCGCCCACAGCGACCACCACGGCGGTCGCTGTCATCCGCGACTGGCGAGGCTGGCCGTCCGTCTTCAGCGCGCTGTGGCGGAGTTCGCTGCGATTCCGCACGCTGACGGTCACTCTGCTCCTCACGTCCACGGCGATCCTGATCACCTGCGTCACCATGGCCCTGGTCATCCAGAACGATCTCTTCGAGTCCCGCAAGACGGAGGCGCTCGAAGACGCGGCCCGCGCCGTGAACCTGGCGCAGGTGACCCTGGACTCCGCAGCCCTCGGCGATGAGCCCGCCGCGCTGCAGGAACTCTGGGACAGCGTGCAGGCAGATCTCCGGCGCTACTCGACGGCAGAGGGCTTCGCCGGCATCCGGATGAACGACGACCCCGATGCCGTCGTACTGAACGGGTTCTCGGCGGGGTTGAGCGCCAACATCATCAGCACGGGTCTGAGCAACAGGGTCGTGCAGTTCGACGACCGCCAATCCTGGCAGTCGGTGGGGCTCGATGTCGCCGGCCGGGTCGTCCCGGGAATCATCGTCGGCCAGCAGCTGCAGGTGCCCGAGGCGGGATCCTTCCAGCTCTACTTCGCGTACGACCTCGCCGATGCCGACAACACCCTCACCTTCGTGCAGCGGACGCTGTGGATCGCCGGGATCGGACTCGTCGCCATCGTCGCAGCGATCTCGTTCATCGTGCTGCGCGCCGTGTCGACCCCGATCGTCGAGGCCGCCGAGACCAGCGCCCGACTCGCATCGGGCGACCTGGCGGTGCGCATCGACGTGCACGGAGAAGACGAGATCGCGACCCTCGGTCGGTCGTTCAACGCGATGGCCGACAGCATCGAGTCCCAGATCAAGGAGCTCGGCGAGCTCTCGCTCGTGCAGCAGCGATTCGTGTCCGACGTCTCGCACGAGCTGCGGACGCCGCTCACGACGATCCGGCTCGCGGCCGACATGCTGAACGACCAGCGCGGGGCGTTCGATCCGACCACCGCCAGGACGACCGAGCTGCTGCACACCCAGGTGCAGCGTTTCGAGACGCTGCTGTCCGACCTGCTGGAGATCAGCCGCTACGACGCCGGGTCCGTGCAGTTGGAGCTCGAGGCCACGAGCCTCGCGCATCTCGCGGAGGACATCATCGAGCAGATGCAGCCGCTCGCGGACGGACGCGGCACCGAGCTGCGTCTGGTCGCGCCTGGCGGCTACTCTCCGGTGGACATGGATCCGCGTCGCGTGCGCCGGGTGCTGCGCAATCTGATCGGCAACGCGATCGAGCACGGCGAGGGGCGCCCGGTCGTGGTGACCGTCGACAGCAACCAGCACGCCGTCGCCGCAGGGGTGCGCGACTTCGGGCTCGGCATGGACCCGGCGGATGCCGAGCGGGTGTTCGACCGCTTCTGGCGGGCGGATCCCTCGCGTCAGCGTACGATCGGCGGCACGGGTCTCGGGCTCTCCATCGCGCTCGGCGACGCGACCCTGCACGGTGGCAGTCTCGCGGTGTGGTCCGAGCTCGGGGCCGGCACGAACTTCGTGCTCACGCTGCCGCGCCGCGGCGACGCGTCAGAAGGGCCGTCGCCGATCTCGACGGAGCCGCAGGATTCGCTGTCCGAGATCGGCGACGCGACCCAGCCGATCCATCTCGCCGACATCCCGGCCGAGCTCTTCGACCGAGGGAGCATCGAATGATGCGTCGGACCCGCCGTATCCTGCGCGGCCTCGCCATCGCGACGACCGCGCTGATGCTGACCGCGTGCACGGGGCTGCCCACGTCCGGCGACGCCCAGCCCGGGCTCGCCCTCGGGGCGTCCCCGGAGGACCCCGACTTCCTCCCTCTCGCCTCGGGCCCTGCCGACGGCGCCGCTCCGGCCGCGATCGTCGAGGGCTTCATGGAGGCGGCGATCACACCGGCGGACAACTGGGACACCGCGCGCAAGTTCCTCACCCCCGATCTCGCGTCGACCTGGCGCCCGAACACCGGCGTCTCGATCGACGTGAGCGCGTCGACGCGCCTGTTCACCTCGAGCATCGAGGAGGACGACGAGCCCGCCGCCGGCGACACCGCCGACGTGCGCGTCACCTTCGATCAGCTGGCCAGCGTCGATGCGACCGGCGCCTACTCGGAGTCGTTCGGAGCGTCGAACTCCGCCTTCGTGGTGGTGTTCGACGACGGGCAGTGGCGGATCTCCGAGGCGCCCGACGGCGTCGTGATCGACGAGTCCCGGTTCTCGCGCGTCTACGACGACTTCGCTCTGCAGTACTACGACCAGACCTGGGAGCGCCTGGTGCCCGACGTGCGCTGGTTCCCCCGTCGTGCCACGGTCGCCACGACGATCGCGCAGTCTCTGATCGGCGGCGCCCCCAGCCCCTGGCTCGACCCGGCGGTGCAGAGCGCGTTCCCGCAGGGCGTGCAGCTCGCACGGGACGCCGTGCCGATCGATTCGGACCAGGTCGCGGACGTTGCACTGAATCGCGAAGCGCTGAGTCTGGATCCGAAGACCCTCGCCCGGATGCGCACGCAGCTGCAGAGCACGTTCGCCGCGGCCGGCGTGCAGATCAGCCAGGTGCGCTTCACCGTCGACGGGCGCACCCTCGAAGCCGGGGTCGTCAAGCTCGTGGAGGACCCCGCCGACACCGGGAGCATCGTGCTGCGGGACGGCGAGTTCGGAACCCTCGTGGGCAGCGAGATCACTCCCATCGCCGGCGTCACGGAGGAGATCCTCGCCGTGACGCAGCCGATCTCGGCGATCGACGTGGCGCTCGACGGCACGCGTGCGGCGGTGAAACTCGCGGACGGCCACGTGTATCTCGCGGGCGAGGGACAGTTCGACGAACTGGATGAGCGCGCGAACCTCGTGCGTCCGTCGATGGACCCGTACGGCTACACCTGGTCGGTGCCCTCGAACGCCCCGGCCGCGCTGCAGGCGATCGGCAGCGAGGTGGCCCCGAACGCGATCTCCGGCGCGTGGCCCGACGCCTCCTCCGTCTCCGCCATCCGTGTCTCCGTCGACGGCGCGCGGATCGCCGCCGTCGTCGTGGTCGGCGGTGAACGGTGGATCGTCGTGTCGTCGGTGATCCGCGACGAGACGGGTATGCCCACCGAGCTGGGACCGATCGAACCTCTCGCGCAGCTGGGAGGTTCGGCGACCGCTCTCGTGTGGCTCGGTCCCGATCGCCTGGGGGTGCTCGCCGACCTCGAGGACCGCACGGTGATCACGCAGATCGTCGGTGGTACCGGCACGTCGGAGGTCGCGCCCACGGATGCCGTGTCGCTCGCGGGGGCTCGCAGCGCGTCGGGGCTGCGGGTTCTCGGTGCCGGCGGGGCCGTCTTCGCCCGCACCGGTTCGGCGTGGAGCGAGTCGATCAGCGGCGTCGCGCTCCTCGCCACGCGGGCCGGGCACTGACCGCGAGCGCACCGCTCCTGCACCGGCAGTGATCCGCGCGGACTTCTGACAGCGCCCGTGCGCGAAGTCGACCGCGAGCGCATCACGCGCGGATCCACGGCAGGATCGGCGGATGCTGTCATCCGCCGCCGCCCCCGCCGTCCGTGCCATCGGTGCCGACGTCCTCGCGCTGCTGCTCGCGGCCACGTGCGCCGGGTGCGATGCGCCGGAGACGCTGCTCTGTGCGTCCTGCCGGCAGCGCATCCGGGCGCGGTCGGTCGTCACCGGCACGACAGCCGGACTCCTCGTCCGTGCCGCGATGCCGTTCGAGTCGGTGCCCGCGCGCTGCGTGCGGCGGCTCAAGGACGAGGGCGAGACCCGGCTCGCGCACCCGTTGGGGGCTGCGCTGGGCGAGGTGCTGCGGGGCGTGCTCGAGGCCCGACCCGCAGGTGAGGTCGCGGTGGTGCCGGTTCCGAGCTCACGAGCGGCCTTCCGTCGCCGAGGCTACCGGGTCCCGGACCTCCTGATCCGTCGCGCGGGGTACACACCCCGTCGCCTTCTCTCCACCCGCCGTCCGACGGCGGATCAACGAGGGCTCGACGTCGAGAGTCGCTCGCGCAACGTGCACGGGAGCATGTGCGCGAAGGGCAGTGGCGGGCTCGCCGTGGTGCTCGTCGACGACGTCATGACCACGGGCGCCACCCTCGATGAGGCGGCGCGGGCGCTGCGGGTCGCCGGGGCGGACGTCCTGTCCGCGGTCGTACTGGCCGCCACGCCACGTCACAGTGAACGGAATGCGTACGCATCGGAGACACGCAGGAAATGACCCGTGACATCCGTCGTCGTGCCGACTAGCGTGGGGGGACACAAGGCGACCACGGTCCGCCCTTGGCCGGGAGGACCGGGACAAGGAGGCAGCAATGGAAACGAGCATCGTTGGCGTCGGGGTGGGAATCACCGACCGCTTCAGAACCGTTGTCGAAGAGAAGATCGCCAAGATCCAGACGTTCGCGTCACGTGCGCAGCGATTGGACGTGAAGGTCACCCACCGGGTGTATCGCAACGGCCGTGTGCCCGATGAGACCGTCGAACTCACGCTCGTGAGCAAGGGACCGGTCGTGCGGGCCGAGGCCACCGACGGCGACAAATTCGTCGCCCTCGACCTGGCGGTGGACAAGATGGCGGAGCAGCTCCGTCGAGCCAAGGAGAAGCGGGTCGACGGACGTCAGCACCCGCGCGGCGCGCATTTCGAGAAGGAGAGCGGCGCCCTGGAGGGCATCGACGTCCAGCCCGCATCCGTCGAGGTCCTTCGCGCCGTCGCGACGGGCACCGTGCCGATCCAGAACGAGGAGGACGAGGTCTACTCGCCCGTCGTCATCCGCACCAAGAGCTTCGATGCGGAGTGGATGACCGTCGAGGAGGCGGTCGATCGCATGGAGCTGGTCGGCCACGACTTCTTCCTGTTCGTCGACGTGCGCACCGACCACCCGAGCGTGGTCTACCGCCGCAAGGGCTGGGACTACGGTGTCATCGCACTCGAGACGCAGGCTCCGCCCGCCGAGGCGCTCGCCTCCTGAGAAGGACATGAGAACGGCCCGGCCCCTTCGAGGGGCCGGGCCGTTCGTTCGTCCGTTCGCGGGATGCTCAGTCGAAGATGCCGTCGAGGATGCTGCCGATCACGAGGCCGCCGAGGATTCCGGACGCGATGTCTCCGCCGCCACCGCGGCGACCGCCGCCGCTCCAGCCGCCACCGCCCCAGCCGTCGCCTCCGCCGCCCCAGCCCTGGTCCTGGGGGCGGGACGAGTCGATGTCGCGCTGGGCGAGCTGCAGAGCCTCGGAGGCGAGGTGAGCCACCCGGCGGGCGCCGGCGAGCGCCTGATCGCGCGTCTCCTCGGCCGGGAGGAGGTCGGAGAGGTCGACCCGCAGGCGCTCGGCCTCCGCGAGCCGGGTGCGGGCGTCCGCCCCGATCCAGCCGCGGTGTCCGGCGATGAGTCCGCGGGCGACGCCCAGCTGCCTGTCCGCGTCGTCGATGGCGTGCTGCACCTGCTGCAGGCTGGGCAGCGGATGCGCCTCGCGGTGCCGCGCCGTGGCGATCGCGTCGTCGAGGGCGGTGTTCGCGGCGCGGAGCTGGGAGAGCTCGGCGAAGGGGTCGCCGGGGGTGCCTGCGGGGGAGAGGGCGCTCAGGGCGTTCTGCAGCGCGGTCACCGCGGCGGCGACAGCCGGCACCTGCGGAGCGGTCCGCGCCGCGATGAGGTCGCTCCGCGAATCGGCCACGACCTCGGCGAGCGTCGACTCGGCGCGCAGTGCCTCGATCTCGAAGTCCTCCACGGCGTCGAGCAGTGCCGAAGCACGGCGCGTGGCTTCGGTCGCCGTCTCGAGAGCGAGGTTGGCCTCTTCGTTCTGCTTCGCGGCCCGGCGACGTTCCGAGACCGAGGCCCCGTGGGTCGCGAACGCGATGAGCTGCTCGGCCTCCGCCGCACTGGCGGTGATCTGGTGCATGGCCGACTCGGCGTATCGCGACGACAGGCGTGCGACGGTCTCGTTCGTCTGCGGGATCCGGGTGCTCAGCTCGGCGGCATCCGCGCGCACCTTCGCGATGACCTCGGGAGCGCGACGGACCTTCGCGATCGATTCGGCGAGGGCGGACGTCTTCTCGTCGAGGAGGTCCTGCGCCCAGTCGCACAGCTGCACGATCCTCGCGTTGCGGGTGCGGAGCTCCTCCGGGGTGTCCGGGATCTCATCGTGATTCAGCTGGTGGAGTTGGAAGGCCTCGCGCAGGTGCGTGCGCACGGCGCTCAGCGCCTTCTTCAGGTCTCCGGTGAGCTGGCCGCCGAGCTCGGCCTCGGCGAAGGAGAGCTCGTCCGAGGTGCTGCGGATCCGCTCGTCGGCCGCGACCAGCGACTGCTCGGCACGGCGTGCCAGATCGGCATCCTGTGCGGCCAGCTCTTCCTGTTCGCGCTTGCGCCTGCCCCATATTCCAGCCATAGGACCGATCCTAGTTTCCCGAGCGCCGACCCTGGCTGTGCATCCGCTTGAGGCGAACGCGGTTCAGACGAGCGCGACCGCCTCGACCCTGGCCGGCCGGCCGCGTCGAGGGCGGTCGGCCGTCAGCTCGATCGTGAGCGCGTGACGCGGATGCCGGGCGAGGCGCGCCTCGACATGATCGAGCCAGCGCAGCTCGGCGTCGGCGGTGAAGATCATCGAGTCGACCACGAGCGACCACGCCAGTCCTTCGGGGGTGTGGTCCTCGCGGGAGTCGCGCACGTTCACGAGCGTCGCGTGGTGCTGCTCGGCCGCGGCCCGTTGGATCGCGATGACCTCGGCGGCGTCGGCGCCGGGAAGCGTCGCCGCCACGGCCAGCTTGATCGCGAGTTCGTCGCGCGTGGTCCGCCCGCGCTCGATCGGCGAGGCCAGCCAGCGGTCGACGTCATCCGCCCCGGCATCGGTGATCTCCCAGTAGACGTGGCCCTGGGCATCAGCGGCGCCTCTGGCGACGAGGCCGTCGCGCTCCAGGCGCTCGAGCGTGTTGTAGATCTGTCCCACGTTGAGCGGCCAGACGGAGCCGGTGCGGCGATCGAACTCGTGGCGCAGCTGGTAGCCGTAGCAGGGGCCCTGCGCGAGGATCGCGAGCAGACTCTGTCTCACCGACATGTGGACCTCCCGGGTGTCGTGCACAAATATACATACCGGGAAATCCGACGACCCCGCGCCATGCAGACGACGCGCAGGTCACGGACCGGTAACATGGCAAGGTATGTCCGGTCGGCGCTCGACACGCGGCGCCGCCGGAACCATCCGACAGGGAGATGACATCTGTGGCCAATCCTCTTGAGAAGCTGCTGCGCGCGGGCGAAGGGCGGGTCATCCGCCGCCTGAACCAGGTGGTCAAGGCCGTGAACGCGCTGGAAGAGGACATCTCCAAGCTCACGGATGACGAACTGCGCAACGAGACCGTCGAGCTGCGGGAGCGGTTCGCCAAGGGCGAGACGCTCGACCAGCTGATGCCGGAGGCCTTCGCCGCCGTGCGTGAGGCGGCGAAGCGCACCCTGGGCATGCGCGCCTACGACGTGCAGATCATGGGCGGCGCGGCGCTCCACCTCGGCAATATCGCCGAGATGAAGACCGGTGAGGGCAAGACGCTCGTCGCCACGTTCCCCGCCTACCTCAACGCGATCGCGGGTGAGGGCGTCCACGTGATCACGGTCAATGACTTCCTCGCGAGCTACCAGGCCGAGCTCATGGGTCGCGTGTACCGCGCGCTGGGCATGACGACCGGCATCATCGTCTCGGGTCAGACCCCGGCGGTCCGCCGTGAGCAGTACGCGTGCGACATCACGTACGGCACGAACAACGAGTTCGGGTTCGACTACCTGCGCGACAACATGGCGTGGCGCAAGGACGACCTCGTGCAGCGTGAGCACTACTTCGCCATCGTCGACGAGGTCGACTCGATCCTCATCGACGAGGCGCGCACCCCGCTGATCATCTCGGGTCCCTCGTCGGGTGAGGCCAACCGCTGGTTCGCCGAGTTCGCCAAGATCGCGCGCACCCTCGAGGCGGGCGTGGACTACGAGGTCGACGAGAAGAAGCGCACCGTCGGCGTGCTCGAGCCCGGTATCGAGAAGGTCGAGGACTACCTCGGCATCGACAACCTGTACGAGTCCGCGAACACCCCGCTGATCTCGTTCCTGAACAACTCGATCAAGGCGCTCGCGCTGTTCAAGAAGGACACCGACTACGTCGTCATGAACGACGAGGTCATGATCGTCGATGAGCACACGGGCCGCATCCTGGTCGGTCGTCGCTACAACGAGGGCATCCACCAGGCGATCGAGGCGAAGGAGGCGGTTCCGGTCAAGGCCGAGAACCAGACCCTCGCGACGGTCACCCTGCAGAACTACTTCCGTCTCTACGACAAGCTCGCCGGTATGACCGGTACCGCCGAGACCGAGGCGGCCGAGTTCATGTCCACCTACAAGCTCGGCGTCATCCCGATCCCGACCAACCGGCCGATGGTGCGCAAGGACCAGTCCGACCTCGTCTACAAGAACGAGGCGGCGAAGTTCGCCCAGGTCGTGGAGGACATCGCCGAGCGTCACGCCAACGGCCAGCCGGTGCTGGTGGGAACGGTGAGCGTCGAGAAGAGCGAGTACCTCTCTCGTCTCCTCGCGAAGAAGGGCGTCAAGCACGAGGTCCTGAACGCCAAGAACCACGCGCGGGAGGCGGAGATCGTCGCCCGCGCCGGTCGGCTCGGTGCCGTGACGGTCGCGACCAACATGGCCGGTCGTGGAACCGACATCATGCTCGGTGGAAACGCCGAGTTCCTCGCCGTGCAGGATCTGAAGGGCCGCGGGCTCGACCCGGTCGAGACGCCGGAGGAGTACGAGGTCGCCTGGGACGAGGCCTACGAGGAGAAGAAGGCCGTCGTCGCCGAGGAGGCCGAGAAGGTCATCGAGGCCGGGGGACTGTACGTGCTCGGCACCGAGCGCCACGAGTCCCGACGGATCGACAACCAGCTCCGTGGCCGTTCCGGTCGTCAGGGCGATCCCGGCGAGAGCCGTTTCTACCTCAGCCTCACCGACGATCTGATGCGCCTGTTCCAGTCGGGTGCCGCCGAGGCGATCCTGGCTCGCACGAACTTCCCCGACGACGTGCCGATCGAGTCGGGTCTCGTCTCCCGCGCGATCCGCAGCGCGCAGTCGCAGGTCGAGTCTCGCAACGCCGAGATGCGCAAGAACGTCCTCAAGTACGACGACGTCCTCAACCGCCAGCGCGAGGCCATCTACGCCGATCGCCGCCACATCCTGCAGGGCGACGACATCGCCGACCGGGTGCAGCACTTCATCGAAGACGCGATCAGCGGCGTCGTGCGCGACCACACGGGCGAGGGGCACAACGAGAGCTGGGACTTCGACGCGCTCTGGACCGAGCTCAAGACCCTCTATCCGGTCAGTGTCACGATCGACGAGGTCGTCTCCGAGGCCGCGGACCGCAAGGGCGGCATCACGGCGGACGGTCTCACTCGCGAGCTGCTCTCGGATGCGAAGATCGCCTACGAGACGCGTGAGGAGTCCCTCGGCGAGGCGGCGACCCGTGAGCTCGAACGTCGCGTGGTGCTGCAGGTGCTCGACCGCCGCTGGCGCGATCACCTGTACGAGATGGACTACCTCAAAGACGGCATCGGCCTGCGGGCGATGGCGCAGCGCGACCCGCTGATCGAGTATCAGCGCGAGGGCTACGCGATGTTCCAGTCGATGATGGGCCAGATCAAGGAGGAGTCCGTCGGCTACCTCTACAACCTCGAGGTCGAGGTGCGGCGTGCCGCAGACTCGCAGACCGCCGAGGTCGAGGCCAAGGGACTGTCCGAGGGCGGCGGCGAGCAGCGTCTCGAGTACTCGGCGGCGAACGATGCGGGCGAGGTCGAGGTGCGCGACGACCGGGGGCAGGTGCAGCAGGCCGCCACCGACAAGATGCGCCAGGCGGCCGCGGCTCGTCAGGCCCCCGCGGATCAGCCCGACGCGGCACCGGCCGAACGCGGGGCGTTCGGACAGCGCACCGATGCGGCAGCACCCGCCGCTGGCAACCGCGAGCAGCGCCGCGCCCAGGGCAAGAAGAAGAAGTAGCAGCGCGAGCGCACGACTGCACGAGCACAGAGGGGCCGATCCGGGTGGATCGGCCCCTCTGCGCGTCATTGTAGGCTTGCGCAATGACACCAACGCGCCACTTCGACCAGTCGTCGAAGCTCAAGAACGTCCTGTACGAGATCCGTGGGAACACGCTCGTCGAGGCGGCGCGTCTCGAGGCCGAAGGACATCGGATCCTCAAGCTCAACACCGGCAATCCTGCGATCTTCGGCTTCGAAGCCCCTCACCAGATCGTGCACGACATGCTCGCCGCGCTTCCGACCGCGCACGGCTACAGCGACAGCAAGGGCATCGTCTCGGCGCGTCGCGCCGTCGTGAGCCGGTACGAGGAGATCGAGGGCTTCCCGCGTTTCGGTCCGGAGGACGTCTTCCTCGGCAACGGCGTCTCGGAACTCATCACCATGACGATGCAGGCGCTGCTCGACGAGGGCGACGAGGTGCTGATCCCCGCGCCGGACTACCCGTTGTGGACGGCCATGACGAGCCTGGCGGACGGCACGCCGGTGCACTACCTCTGCGACGAGGACTCCGGGTGGCAGCCCGATCTCGAAGACATCCGGTCGAAGATCACGCCGCGCACCAAGGCCCTCGTGATCATCAATCCGAACAACCCCACCGGAGTCGTCTACTCGCGCGAGATCCTCGAGGGGATGGTGCAGATCGCCCGCGAGAACCAGCTGCTGCTGCTCTCGGACGAGATCTACGACCGCATCCTCTTCGACGACGCCGTGCACATCCCGACGGCCACCCTGGCGCCCGATCTGCTCTGCCTCACCTTCAACGGCTTGTCCAAGACCTACCGCGTCGCCGGATTCCGCTCGGGATGGCTCGTCATCACGGGGCCGCAGTCGCATGCGAAGGGCTTCCTCGAGGGGATCAACCTGCTCGCCTCCACTCGTCTGTGCCCGAACGTCCCCGCGCAGTACGCGGTGCAGGCGGCACTCGGCGGTGTCCAGTCGATCGACGCGCTGATCGCGCCGACCGGGCGGCTGCACGAGCAGCGCGACATCGCCTGGGAAGGACTCGAATCGATCCCCGGAGTCTCGTGCGTGAAGCCGGCCGGCGCCCTCTATGCGTTCCCGCGCCTGGATCCGAACGTGCACGAGATCAGGGACGACGCGAAGCTCGTCTACGACCTGCTCGTCTCGGAGCACATTCTGCTGGTGCAGGGAACCGGCTTCAACTGGCCGACACCGGACCACCTTCGTCTGGTCACCCTTCCCGAGCCTCGCGTGCTGGCCGAGGCCGTCGAGCGCCTCGGGAACTTCCTCTCGAGCTACCGCCAGTAGGCGTCGCCGGTGCGGCCGGCGGGGACGTCGTCACCGGCAGAGGCAGACGTGATGCGACCAGTCGACGGATGCCGGAGACCAGGGCGGACCGTGGCGTGAGGTCGGCCATCGGGCGGGCATGGAGCAGGGCTGCGTCTGCGGCGCGCTGATCGAACGGCAGGAACTCGACCGCGGTGATGCCCGCCAACCTCTCGAGGGTCCGGCGCACCTGACCGCGGGCGTCGATGCCCAAGGGGCCGGGGCGCACACGGTTCACCACGACGCTGACCGGGACAGGATCGGTGAGACGGCGCAGCTCCGCATGCTCGCGGATGAACCGGCTGATGCCGAGGGGATCGGCGGAGGCGACGGCGACGATCGTGTCCGCCTCCTGCAGCGCGGCCACTGTGGCGGCGTGCCGCCGTGGGCCGGCGAGGTCGAAGGTCGCCTCGTCATCGGCGTCGAAAGCGCTCGCGACATCGACCACGGTCTCCTCGCTCCATGTGCGGCATACCCGGAGTGTCGCGCGCAGACGGTCGGCGCCGAGTTCCGGCCAACGGCTCGGACGATTGATGCCGCCGAGCACCTCCACCTCGCCGGCACTCGTCTCCAGGACCGCGGAGAGCCGGGTGAGCTCGTCGGCGTCGAGCGACCCCAGGTCGGCGCGACGGCAGGCGGCGGCGATTCCCGGAGCGTCGTCGCCGAGTCCGAGCAGCAGAGCCAAGGAAGGGGCGACCGTGTCCGCGTCGATGAGTGCCGTGCGACGGCCCACCCGCGTCAGCTCGACAGCGAGCTGGATCGCCACGGTGGATCGCCCGGGAGCTCCGGCGGGACCCCAGACGACGGTGACACGGTGCGGCGGCGAGGACTCCGGCTCGGTGGTCTCCGGATGATCCGCGGCCAGTGCGGTCGCCACCTCCCACCCGGTGGCGTCGGCCGGCAGCGGGGCCGCGAGACCGTAGCGAGCGAGCACCCTCGCCTCACCGTCGCCGAGGGGCACCAGCCGCACACCCGCCCGATCGCAGGCCGTGACGACTTCGGGGGTCAGCGCGCCGCGCGTCGCGGCGACGACGACGGCGTCGATGCCGGGAGGGAGGGGAAGCAGTCTTCCCGGAGCCACCACGGCGACGACGCGGATGCCCTCGACCTCGAGCTCATCCGCGAGGCCGGCCGCACGGGACTCCGGCACGGCCAACACGACGGACGTCACGGGGTCGCGCCGATCGGGACGACGGCGAGGACCGATCCTCCGGTGATCGCCCCCAGCACCGCCGCGACGTCGGCCCTCTTTATCACGACTTCGACCGTGCTTCCCCCCGAAGCCAGGACGGACGCGCTCTTCGTCACCGAGGTGACGGTCGCGTCGGCCACGAGGATCCGCGGCGGCTCCTGCACCGATCCGTCGTCGCTCGGGGGTGCGGCCCAGAGCTCCACGTCGCTGCCGGCCCCGACATCCGCGGGAATCCCCGTGCCGCTCTCGACGACCACGGTCGTGGTCCGTCCGGCATCGACGTCTTCGACGGCCGCATGGGCCAGGAGTTCGCCCGCGCTCACGGTCTTCGACGCGATCCGGCCCGGCTGCAGATCCTGAGGCGCCACGTAGCGGGACGTGACGCCGCCGAGCCCCACCTCCACGACCTGGAAGTCGTCGGAGGTGAGCGCCTCGCCTCTGACGATCGTGCGGTTCGCCTGGAGGATCGGCGTCGTCGCACCCGCCGACGAGACGACCGCCCAGACGCCGCCGATCGACAGGAGGACGAGGGCGATGCCGATCAGGAAGCGCGCGTCGCCCCAGACGGCGCGGCGTGGACGAACGAATCTGTGCATCGCCACATGCTCACAGAAATCGTCGCGGAGGCTCGGGACTTATCCACAGCGGCACGGGGGTGCAGGTGAAACCCGCCGGTGGGGGCAGAATGGGGACATGCCCGACTCGACCCCGTCCGTGAGGCGCTTCCTCGCGCCCGCGCAGGTGGCCGAACTCCTGAGCATCGAGGTGGACGAGGTCATCGAGCTCGTCTATCAAGGACGGCTCAGCGGATCCAAGCTCGGGTCGCCCGCTCGATGGCGCATCGAGGAGACGAGCCTCGCCGACTACCTCGCGGAGCAGTCGGAAGAGGCGCGTCGCATGGCGTTGTGGCGTCAGGCGAACGAGGCCAGCTTCCCCGAGGTGTGGGGCGCGCCGTTCGGTCACGGAAGCTGACCCCCGAAGGTCTGCACCGACGCCACCGCGTGGAACGGGATCATCTGGAATCCCCGCACGGCTGCCGCGGTCCTGGCCGCGCCGGCGTCGTGCAGCGCGAGATCCAGGTGATCCGCACCGGCTCTGTCTATCGTCCCATGGAGGTCTCTTCCGTCGATGCTCAGGATGTTCACGGGCACACGGCGGCGCGCGAGGTCCCGCAGGATGAACCCCAGGGACATCCGCTCGCGGAGGATCGGTGCGGCCGCCTCCTCTCCGTCCAGGCTCGTGAGCAGCAGTCCGTGATCCACGCTGAGCCCGTGCACCGCGTGGAACGGGAGTATGCAGGTGGACCGACGCGGCGGTGACTCCGCAGCGTCGAGGATCGCCGCCGCGACCCAGTCCGCGCCGAGGGCCTGAAGTCGCACGCGCATGCGTGCTCCGCCGGGGAGATCGACGGTCGCGAGGGCCGATGCCGCGCACAGCACCCGGAGTCGGCTGCGCATGTCCAGACGGGAGATGCGCAGCCGCTCCGACTCGGCGTCGAGCACGGCTCGCTCGCTCTCCCACTCTGCGGCGAGCTGGCCCTCGAGGTCCTCGAACAGTCGATCCCAGTGCACGCGGACCACCGTAGGCGATCGCATCGGGCCCATGTACGAGTTATCCACATAGATCTCGGATTCGGCCGGAACGGCTCTTCCACGCATGCTCTACTTGGCGCAGTCTTCCCCGATGGAGAGTGCCGCAGATGACGATGAACGAGTATTTCGCCCCGCAGCCGACGCCGCGCGCCGAGCTTCCGGATCCGCAGCCGCTGCTGCGCAGTCTCACGCAGGGCGTGCTCGAGGTCCTCGCCGGGGTCAGAGAAGTCGATCAGTTGGCCCGCTGGTTCAGCGAAGATGCGTACCGGAGTTTGGTGACGCGGGCGAATCTGTCGGCGAGGGCGCGCAGCGCGAGGGGGGTCTCGCCTGCGCGCCCGACTTTCGAGATCCTGTCCATCCGAGTCACCGAGCCGGTCGACGGCAAGGTCGAGGCGGTGGTCGTCGTGGCGGGCCCCGGTCGGACTCGAGCGGTGGCGATCCGTCTCGAAGGCCTCGACCGGCGCTGGCGGGCCTCGTCGCTGGCCGTGCTCTGATCTCCCGCACCGTAGGCTTGAGGGGTGTCAACCCTCAGTGATCTCGCCAATGCCCAGGGCCGCCTGACCGACGTCGACGTCGAGTGGCTGCACCGCCTCGCCGGCGACGGGCAGCTCCTCGCGGACCTCTCGTCCGCCGACATCGTGGTCTGGGTCCAGACCGAGGACGGCTCGTTCATCGCCGTCGCGCACGCGCGGCCCAGCGGTGCGGCGACGCTGTTCTACCGCGACATCGTGGGGGAGCGGGTGCGTCCGCAGTGGCGGACCCAGGTGCAGGGGGCGTTCGACTCCGCGGCGATCGTCGATTCCTCGTCGCCGGACTGGTTCGAGGAGACGCCGACGCGGGTCCGGGCTGTTCCGATCGTCAACGATCGACGCAGCGGACACGGGGAGGCCGGTGTCATCGGCGTCGTCACCCGGCACACGAACCTGGGTGAGGCGCGCACTCCGTCCCGACAGCAGATCACGTTCGACGAGTGTGCGAACGACATCTTCCGGATGATCGCGGACGGCAGCTTCCCGGATCCGGCCGCGCCGACCTCACCGCGGCGCGGAGCGCCTCGTGCGTCTGACGGGCTGATCCGCATCGATGTCGACGGCATCACCACGTTCGCCAGTCCGAACGCGCTTTCCGCCTTCAATCGCATGGGCTTCGACGACGAGCTCGAGGGGGAGTCGCTGGCCGAGGTCACCACGCGGCTCGTCCCGCCGTCCCGCCAGGTCGACGAGTCGCTGCCGGTGGTGGTCACCGGCCGTGCGCCGTGGCGCACCGACATCGAGGCGCGCGGGGTCACCGTGTCGCTTCGGGCGATACCGCTCAAGGACCACGGCACGCGCATCGGCGCGATCCTGCTCTGCCGCGACGTGTCTGAGCTGCGTCACCAGGAGCAGGAGCTCATCACCAAGGACGCCACGATCCGCGAGATCCACCACCGGGTCAAGAACAACCTGCAGACGGTGGCGTCGCTGCTGCGGATCCAGGCGCGTCGTACGCACTCCGACGAGGCGAGGGACGCTCTGACCCAGGCGATGCGGCGCGTCGACTCGATCGCGGTCGTGCACGACACCCTCGCACAGGGGCTCACGCAGAAGGTGGATTTCGACGAGGTCTTCCATCGCGTGCTCAAGCTCGTGGCCGAGGTCGCGTCGGCCCCCAACACCCGGGCGCGCACGCACTCGACCGGTCGCTTCGGGGTGCTGCCGAGCGAGTACGCGACGCCGCTGGCGCTCGCGCTGACCGAGGTCGTCACCAACGCCGTCGAGCACGGCCTCGCCGGGCAGGAGGGCATGGTCACGATCGACGCCGCGCGCACGGAGGAGAACCTGCGCGTCCTGGTGCGCGACACCGGGAGCGGGCTTCCCGAGGGTCGCATCGGTCAGGGACTCGGCACGCAGATCATCCGGACCCTCATCCAGGGCGAGCTCGGCGGATCCATCGAATGGCGGGGGAGTGAGGGCGGCGGGACCGAGGTCGTCATCGACATCCCGCTGCGCTGGCTGACGAAGTAGCCGCCCGAGTACGCGGTGCGGGAGAAAGCCGCCCGAGTACGCGAAAGCGGCCCGAGACCAGGTCCCGGGCCGCTTTCGCGGATGTTCAGGAGGCGCGTCGTGCGCGCGCGGCGCGGCGCTTGAGCGCGCGACGCTCGTCTTCGGAGAGACCGCCCCACACGCCCGAGTCCTGGCTGGACTCGAGGGCGTACTGCAGGCAGATCTCGGTCACCGTGCAGGTGGCGCAGACCGTCTTGGCCTTCTCGATCTGATCGACAGCCGGGCCGGTGTTCCCTACGGGGAAGAACAGCTCGGGATCGACGGTCAAGCAGGCGGCCTTGTCGCGCCAGTCCATGGGGGCTCCTCGGTGTGGATTTTCCTGAATCGGCGCAACGCGACGACTCTGATTTCGGGTGCAGTTCGGGTTCAGCTACCCTGTTGAGATACGGACGGATGCCCGCGAATTGTGATGCGGGCTCGGAGCCCGCCCCACGCCGCTGTGGGAGCACATGACGCTGTCTATTCTGTTACATGAAACCGGCGAAATCAAGGGTTTCGCTTGTTCTCATTCGATTCTCAGGAGACACATCGTGCGCTCACCCGCCCTCGCTCTCGCCGCAGCGGTAGTCCTCGCCGCGGAAGGCGCAGCCCTCCTCGTCTTCGCGCTGATCGAGCTCGTCGGCCTCGGTGCGGGAGATGCGTCCTCGCTGCCGACCGCCCTCGCTCTCATCGTGCTGACGCTCATCGGGGCGGGCGCGCTGATCGCCTTCGCGATCGGGACCCGCTCCGGGCACTCCTGGGCGCGTTCCGGCGGCATCGTCTTCCAGGTGCTCGGCGTGGCCCTGGCCCTGGCGTCCCTGACGATCCAGCCGGTCGTGTGGGGATTCACTGTCGGCGTGGGCATCCCCGCCGTGCTGGGTTTCGCCCTGTTGATCGCGACCACGCGCGCCGAGAACGAGCGCCCGGCCGAGTGACGCTCAGGCGTCGATGCCGAGCAGCTTGCGCAGGCGGGCGACGTGCCCGGTGGCCTTGACGTTGTACTGGGCCAGCGTGATCGTGCCCTCGTCGTCGAGCACGAAGGTGGACCTGATCACACCCTCGACGACCTTGCCGTAGTTCATCTTCTCGCCCCAGACGCCGTAGGCCGTGTGCACGGCGTGGTCGGGGTCGCTGAGCAGCGTGAAGGTGAGTCCGTCGCGTTCCCGGAACGTGGCGAGCGTGGCCGGCTCGTCACGGGAGATGCCGATGACGCGATACCCGGCGCCCTGGAGTGAGGAGATGCTGTCGCGGAAGTCGCACGCCTGGGTCGTGCATCCCGGAGTCATCGCCGCGGGGTAGAAGTACAGCACGGTCTTCTCGCCTCGCAGGTCTGCGAGCCGGACGGTCTTGCCGTCCTGGTCGAGCAGGGCGAAGTCGGGAGCAGCGGTTCCGGGTTCGAGGCGCACAGTCACGCACTCAGCCTACCGGCCGGGAGTCTGCTCCGCCTTGTCGGCGAAGGTCTGCAGCAGTCGCTGCAGGGAGTCCAGACGCGCGCGTCCCGTGTCGCTGAGCTCGCCTCGTTCGGCGGCCTCGATGAGTGCGCAGTCCGGCGCGTCCACGAGATGGGTGCATCCGCGTGGGCAGTTCTCGGCGATCTCCGCCAACTCGGTGAACGCCGCGAGGATGTTCGAGGGTTCCACGTGGCCGAGCCCGAACGAGCGGACTCCGGGGGTGTCGATGACCCAGCCCGAGCCGGCCGGGCCGGAGTAGCGCAGCGAGACCGTGGACGACGAGGTGTGGCGCCCTCGTCCCGTCACCTGGTTCACATGGCCCGTCGCACGCAGCGCACTCGGCACGAGCGCGTTGACGAGCGTCGACTTGCCCACACCTGAGTGTCCGACGAAGACCGTGGAGTGACCCACGAGCGCGGCGCCGATCTCGTCGACCGGCATCTCCTCCTGCGCGCTGGTGAAGACGCGGAGGTCGAGGCCGTCGAAGTGCGCGAGGAAGGCGGAGGGGTCGGCGAGGTCGGTCTTGGTGACGACCAGGAGCGGGCGGATGCCGGCGTCCAGCGCCGCGACGAGGTAGCGATCCACCAGTCGCGCCCGGGGCTCGGGGTCGGCCGCGGCGACCACGATGAGCATCTGATCGGCGTTCGCCACGATGACGCGCTCGACCTGATCGGTGTCGTCGGCGCTGCGCCGGAGAAGAGAGGTCCGATCGACGATGCCGATGATGCGCGCGAGCGTGCCGTCTTCGCCGGTGGTGTCGCCCACGACCTTCGCCTGATCTCCGGTGACGATCGGGTTGCGTCGCAGCTCGCGGGCACGAGCCGCCGTCAGCAGGCGCTCGTCGGGTCCGCCCTCATCGAGCAGGACCGTATAGCGTCCGCGGTCCACCCCGAGCACGCGGCCGACCTTCGCGTCGTCGTGGGCGGGACGTCGCTTGGTGCGGGGGCGGTTGGCCTTGGGGTTGGGACGAGTGCGGATGCTGCTCTCGTCGTAGTCCTCGAAGCCGTCCTCGAGGTCGTTCGTGTCGTCGAGCCAGCTCACGCGGACGCGCCCCGCAGCATCCGCTCCCAGAGCAGTGTGAACTCGGGAAGCGTCTTCGCCGTCGTGCCGATGTCGTCGACCTGCACTCCGGGGACGCGCAGTCCGATGAGGGCGCCGGTCGTCGCCATCCGATGGTCGTGGTGGGCCGCCCATGCGCCGCCGCGCAGCGTCCGGGGAATGATGCGCAGCCCGTCGGGCAGCTCCTCCGCCTCGCCACCCAGGGCGCGGATGTTGCCGATCAGCGCCGCGATGCGGTCCGTCTCGTGCAGTCTGATGTGACCGATCCCGCGGAACGTCGTCGGACCGGTCGCGAAGGCGGCGAGTCCGACCAGCGTCGGCGTCAGCTCGCTCGCCGCGGACAGGTCGAGGTCGAGTCCTCGGATCTCGGTTCCGGCCTTCACCGTCAGGGTGCCGCTGTGTCGGTGGACGTGAGCGCCCAGAGCCTGCAGGATCTCGGGCAGCAGGGCGCCGGGCTGCGTGGAGTGCACGGGCCAGCCGGTCACGGACACGGAGCCCCCCGTCACGAGGGCGGCGGCCAGGAACGGCGCGGCGTTGGAGAGATCCGGCTCGATCGCGATCTCCTTGGCGCGCGGCACGCCGGCCTCGACGAGCCACTCGCCGGTGGCCGGTCGCTCGATGCGGACACCGCGTCGGCTCAGCGCCTCGATCGTCATGTCGATGTGGGGCAGGCTCGGCAGGTGTTCGCCGGTGTGCACGAGGTGGAGTCCGACGTCGAACCGCGGTGCGGCGAGCAGCAGGCCGGACACGAACTGGCTCGACGCGGAGGCGTCGATCTCGACCCGTCCGCCGCGGATGTGGCCGTGGCCGCGGATCGTGAACGGCAGCGCCCAGGTGCCCTCGTCGTCGATGTCGACGCCGAGGTCGCGCAGGGCGCTGATGAGCCCGCCCATGGGCCTGTGCAGTGCGGTCTCGTGCGCGGTGAGATGCACGTCTTCATGGGCGAGTCCGGCGAGCGGGGCGATGAACCTCATGACGGTCCCCGCCTGGCCGCAGTCGACGGTGGCGCCGCCGACGAGCTTGCCGGGGGTGACAACGAGGTCGGGGCCGAACTCTCCGGCTCCCTCGACCTCTTCGATGCCGACGCCGAGCGCACGCAGAGCCTCGATCATCCGTCGCGAGTCGTCCGAGTGCAGCGGGGCTGTCAGTCGGCCGGGTCCGTCGGCGATCGCGGCGATGATGAGCTCGCGATTCGTCAGCGATTTCGACCCGGGGATCGTCACCGTCGCGTGGACGGGATCCGGGGCCGTGGGCGCTGCATAGACGCCCTGGACAGGGGAGGGGGAATACCCGTTGGCGCTCATCGGTTTCAACCTTAGTGAATACGGGAGTCCGCCCGATCGGATCACGGAAGCCCGGCGACAAGGAGACAGGATGCTCGCAACTCTGGAACGCGAGTTCGTGGACCTCAGCGGCCTAGACTGGCCGGTGATGGATGACACGGAGACGGCAGAAAAGGTCAGCGACCCTCGGCGTGAATTCGAGGATCAGGCGATCCCCTTCATGGATCAGCTCTACGCTGCCGCGATGCGGATGACGCGCAATCCGGCGGACGCCGCCGACCTGGTCCAGGAGACGTTCGTGAAGGCGTACGGCTCGTGGGCGACGTTCTCGCAGGGCACGAATCTGAAGGCGTGGCTCTACCGCATCCTGACGAACACGTACATCAACATCTACCGCAAGAAGCAGCGCGAGCCCTACCAGGGCACGATCGACGAACTCGAGGACTGGCAGCTCGGCGGTGCCGAGTCGACGACCGCCTCGCACGGACGATCGGCGGAGGCCGAGGCCATCGACCACATGCCCGCATCCGTCGTCAAGGACGCGCTGCAGGCGGTCCCCGAGGACTTCCGGCTGGCGGTGTACCTCGCCGACGTCGAGGGCTTCGCCTATCAGGAGATCGCGGACATCATGAAGACACCCATCGGCACCGTGATGAGCCGTCTGCACAGGGGCAGGCGGATGCTGCGGGAGCTGCTGGCCGACTACGCCGCGGAGCGGGGAATCTCCGCGGCAGAACCGAGGAGCACGAAATGACCGACTGCGGCTGCGACAAGGCGCGCAAGGATCTGGAGGAGTACCTCCGCAACGAGGTGTGCAACACCGAGCACACCGAGATCCGCGAGCATCTCGAGAACTGCCCGTCGTGTCGGGACGAAGCGCTCGTGGCGACCACCCTCACCGAGGTCGTGGCCCGCGCGTGCAAGGAGACGGCTCCCGAGGAACTGCGCGACCAGGTGTTCGCGCGCCTGCGCGAGGTGCAGGCCGCGCAGCACTGACGTCCCGACAGGGGCGGCGGGCAGCGGAGGTCGACGTAGGCGTTCGCCCGTAGGGTGGAAGGCATGACCGACATCGACTCGAGATCCGTCCCCGCCGACCCCACGTCCACGGAGCGCCTCGCCGCCGAGTCACTGAGCTATCGCGTCGTCGACACCGCCGATGAGGCGGCATCGGAGAGATTTCAGCGTGCGACGTCGCGGGGCTTCCTCGGCGCGGAGCCCTCGACCGAGGCGTTGGCCTTCGGGCGCACGACGTTCGAATCGCGACGCAACATCGGCGTCTATGACGAGCGCGTGCCCGAGGGGCAGCCGGTGGCCACCATCGACTCGTGGACGACCCCCGTCACCGTTCCCGGCGGCTCCGCACTGCCGATGTGGGCGATCAGCGGGGTGACCGTCTCGGCGACGCACCGGCGCCGAGGAATCGCCAGAGCGCTGCTGGAGGGCGAGCTCAGGGCGGCCGTCTCCGCGGGCGTGCCGATCGCCGGGCTCACCGTGTCGGAGGCCACGATCTACGGCCGGTACGGCTTCGGCTCGGCGCTGCCCATGTCGCGCTTCGCGGTCGACACCCGCCGCGCCGGATGGGTCGGCGGTGACATCGCCGGGCGCATCGAGTACGTCGACAGGGAGACACTGGCCGCCGAGCTCGGCCGCGTCCACGACCGCGCACGCTCGTCGCGTTCCGGCCAGATCCCCGGGTGGGACTCGCGCTGGACGGGCATCGCCGGGCTGTCGCCGAGTGACACCGATCGTGACAAGGTGCGAGGCGTCCGATACCTCGACGGCGCCGGCGACCTGCGCGGAGCGATGGCCTTCACACTCGGCGAGAGGAGCGGATCGTTCCGCTTCACGCTCGACATCCGTCTGCTCGTGGCCGAGACGCCCGAAGCCACGGCCGCACTCTGGCGGTTCGCCCTGCAGCACGACCTCGTCGACGAGGTCACGGCCGACCTGCGTCCGCTCGACGACGCGCTGCCCTGGCTCGTGCGCGACCCGCGTGGCGTCGTGCAGACGGTTCACGATCACGGCTGGCTGCGCATCCTCGATCTCCCGACGACGCTCGCCGCGCGCACCTACTCCGCCCCCGTCGATCTCGTGCTCCGCGTCACCGATCCGCTCGGCTTCGCCGAGGGAGACTGGCGACTGCGGGTGGACGGCTCCGACGCGGCCGTGGTCGAGGCGGCGGGCGACGGGACGAGGGCGGTGGATGCGACGCTCGACGTCGCCACGCTGTCGATCCTCTTCGCCGGGGGAGTGAGAGCCTCCTCGCTGCACGGCGCAGGTCGGATCGATGCGGATGCCGACACCGTCGAGGCGCTGGACCGTGCCTTCGTCGCGTTCCCGGCTCCCGCTCTCGACATCTGGTACTGATCCACGCCGCCGGGTACGGATGCGAAAAGGGAGCCCCGACAGTTCGTCGGGGCTCCCTTTTCCGTAGGCGGCTCGGGTCAGCTCCCGGTCAGCGCCTCGCGCAGGAGCGTGGCCTGCTCGGCGGCGTGCACCTTCGACGAGCCCGTCGCGGGAGACGCGGATGCCGGTCGGCACACCGGGCGGAACCGGCGATCGCCGGGGACCGCCGCGAACGCGAGAGCGAGGAACGGCCAGGCTCCCTGGTTCTCCGGCTCCTCCTGCACCCAGACGAGCTCGGCGTTGGGGTAGGAGTCGGTGATCGCCTTGAGACCCTCGATGGGCGTCGGGTACAGCTGCTCGAGCCGGACCAGGGCGACCTGGGGGTTCGGGTTCTTCTCGAGCTCGGACTTCAGATCCCAGTGGACCTTGCCCGAGTGCACGAGCACGCGGGTGACCGCATTGCGGTCGAGCTCGCGGGCGTCGTCGATCACGGGCTCGAAGCGACCCTGCGTGAACGCCTCGACCGGGCTGGTCGCGCCGCGCAGACGGAGCATCGCCTTGGGCGTGAACACGATCAGCGGCTTGCGCGGACGTGCGTAGGCCTGACGGCGCAGCAGGTGGAAGTACGACGCGGGCGTCGACGGGCGGGCGACGATCATGTTGTCCTGCGCGCACATCTGCAGGAAACGCTCGATGCGAGCCGAGGAGTGGTCGGGCCCCTGGCCCTCGTAGCCGTGCGGGAGCAGCAGGGTCACGCTCGACTGCTGTCCCCACTTCTGCTCGGCAGAAGAGATGTACTCGTCGATGACGGACTGGGCGCCGTTGACGAAGTCGCCGAACTGCGCCTCCCACAGCACCAGGGATTCGCGGGCCTCGACGGAATAGCCGTACTCGAAGCCGAGGGCGGCGTACTCGCTCAACAGGGAGTCGTAGACGAAGAACCGGCCCTGCGAGTCGGACAGGTTGGACAGCGGGAGCCATTCCTGTCCGTTCGCGCGGTCGTGCAGGGTCGCATGACGCTGCACGAACGTGCCGCGTCGCGAGTCCTGACCGGCGAGCCGGACCGGGGTGCCCTCGACCAGCAGCGACCCGAAGGCGAGCAGCTCGCCGAAGCCCCAGTCGATGTTGCCGTTGCGGCTCATGTCCAGACGCTTCTCGAGCTGCTGCTGCAGCTTGGGGTGCACCGTGAAGCCCTCGGGCTTGTTCACGAACGCGTCTCCGATGAGCTGGATGACTTCGCTCGAGACGCCGGTGATCTCGGGGGCGCCGACCTGCTCCTCGGCGGGAGGGAGGTCCTGGACGACCGGGTTGGTTCCGGTCTCCGCGGCGTGCGTCTCGGCGAACGCGATCTCCAGACGGTTCTGGAAGTCGGCCTTGGCCTCGTCGTACTCCTCTTCGGTGATGTCGCCTCGTCCGACGAGCGACTCCGTGTAGAGCTTGCGCACGGAGCGCTTGGCCTGGATCAGGTCGGTCATCAGGGGCTGCGTCATCGACGGGTCGTCGCCCTCGTTGTGACCGCGGCGGCGGTAGCAGACGAGATCGATCACCACGTCGCGGTGGAACCGCTCGCGGTACTCGAACGCGAGCTGCGCGACGTGGATGACGGCCTCGGGGTCGTCGCCGTTCACGTGGAGCACCGGCGCCTGGATCGTCTTGGCGACGTCGGTCGCGTACACCGAGGTGCGCGAGTCGTCCGGCAGGGTCGTGAAGCCGACCTGGTTGTTGACGACGACGTGGATGGTGCCACCGGTCCGGTAGCCGCGCAGCTGCGACATCTGCAGGGTCTCGACGACCACGCCCTGTCCCGCGAACGCGGCATCGCCGTGCACGAGGATGGGCAGCCAGGCGAACGTGCCGATCGGCTTGCGGTCCTGCTTGGCGCGGACGATGCCCTCGAGCACGCCGTCGACGGTCTCGAGGTGCGAGGGGTTCGCCGCGAGGTAGACCGGCAGCTCGGACCCGTCGTCGGCGACGAAGGTGCCCTCGGTGCCGAGGTGGTACTTCACGTCGCCGGAGCCGCGTCGGTTCCCGGTGGTCTGGGTGCCCTCGAACTCCTGGAACACATGACCGTAGGTCTTGCCGGCGATGTTGGTGAGCACGTTCAGACGGCCGCGGTGGGCCATGCCGATCGCCGCACCCTCGAGTCCTGCGGTGGCAGCGCCCTGCAGGATCTCGTCGAGCAGGGGGACGAGCGACTCGCCGCCCTCGAGCGAGAAACGCTTCTGGCCGACGAACTTCGTCTGCAGGAACGTCTCGAACGCCTCTGCCTCGTTGAGCTTGCGCAGCACGCGCAGCTGCTCGTCGTGGCCGGGCTTCTGGTACTTGACCTCGACCTTCTCCTGGAACCAGCGGCGCTGCTCCGGGTCCTGGATGTGCATGTACTCGATGCCGAGCGTGCGGCAGTACGAGTCGCGGAGCACACCGAGGATGTCGCGGAGCTTCGCGACGCGGCGTCCGCCGAATCCGCCGGTGACGAATTCGCGGTCGAGATCCCAGAAGGTGAGCCCGTGGCTCTCGATCTCGAGGTCGGGGTGCGACCGCTGCACGTATTCCAGCGGATCGATGTCGGCCATCAGGTGACCGCGGACGCGGAAGGAGTTGATCAGCTCCTGCACGCGGGACTGCTTGTCGACGCGCTCGGCGAGGTCGACCGCGATGTCGGGGTTCCAGCGGATCGGAGCGTAGGGGATGCGCAGCGCCGCGAAGATGTCGTCGTAGAAGCCGCGCTGACCGATCAGCAGCTCGTGCACCTTCTTGAGGAACTCGCCGGAGCCCGCGCCCTGGATGACGCGGTGGTCGTAGGTGCTGGTGAGCGTGATCGTCTTGCCGATCGCGAGCTCGTTGAGCGTTCTTCCGCTGGCTCCCTGGAACTCGGCGGGGTACTCGAGCGCTCCCGCGCCGATGATGCAGCCCTGACCCTTCATCAGTCGCGGGACGGAGTGCACCGTGCCGATGCCGCCGGGGTTCGTCAGCGACACGGTGGTGCCCTGGAAGTCGGCGGCGGTGAGCTTGTTGTTGCGGGCCCGCGAGACGAGGTCCTCGTAGGCCACGAGGTACTCGCTGAACGAGAGTGTGTCGGCCCGCTTGATGCTCGGGACCATGAGGGCACGCGTGCCGTCGGGCTTGGGAAGGTCGATCGCGATGCCGAGGTTGACGTGCGCCGGGGCGACGACGGAGGGCTTGCCGTCGATCTCGGCGTAGAACACGTTCTGGCTGCGGAACTCGTCGAGAGTGCGGATGAGCGCCCAGCCGATGAGGTGGGTGAAGCTGATCTTGCCGCCGCGCGTGCGGGCCATGTGGTTGTTGATGACGATGCGGTTGTCGATCATCAGCTTCGCCGGGATCGTGCGCACACTCGTCGCGGTGGGGACGGTCAACGACTCGTCCATGTTCGCCGCGAGGGTCTTGGGCAGACCACGGAGCGGCGTGACCTTGTCCTCTTCAGCGGCGGCAGCCGACTCTGCGGTCTCGGCCTTGGGGGCGGGTTTCGGAGCCTGCGCGGGAATGGGGGCTGCGGCCGCGGGCTTCGTCGTCGTCCGTGCGACGGGCTGGGCGCCGATGACGGGGATGGGGGCGGTCACGGGGTGCGCGGTCTGCTCTGCCGACGCGGCGGGCGCCGACGTTCCGGAGGCCGCCTCCGACTGGTACTTCTCCAGGATCGGCCACCACTCCTTGTCGACGGAGTCGCGGTTCACCTTGAACTGTTCGTAGAGCTCTTCGACGAGCCACGAATTGGCTCCGAACCCCCCGTCGCCCCCGACGCCGGTCACCTGGTTCGACACGCTCGATCGCCCTCTTTCATCACTGAAGTCCATATGTGCACACCAGGACGCAGGATGCGTCGGGGCCCGCACTCTCTCGAACACCAAGCCTAACGTGTTTCGCGGGACGATCGTCGAAGGCGAGCGCCCCTGTCGCCCCGATCTGAGTAGCGTGGGGGTATGGAGTTCTCCGGCGAGTCGCCCGCAGTCGATCTGACCTATTCCGATGTCTTCCTCGTGCCGCGCCGCTCCGCGGTCACCAGCCGTCTGCAGGTCGATCTCGCCCCGCAGGACGGCACGCCCGCGACGCTGCCGCTGGTCGCCTCGAACATGAACTCGGTGACGGGTCCGCGACTCGCCGCGGTGCTCGCCAGGCGCGGGGGTCTGGGCGTGCTGCCGCAGGACATGCCGCTGCAGGACCTCGATGCCGCGATCCGCGACGTCAAGGCGCAGCCCGTGCTGTGGGACACCCCGGTCGTCCTCCCTCCCGAGGCCTCCGTGACCGAGGCCCTGCGTCTGATGCCCGCCACCGCGGGCCACGGCATCGTCGTGGCCTCGGGAGGGGCACCGCACCACGTCGAGCGGATCCTCGGCGTCCTTCCCGCCTCGCGCCTCGCGACCGCTCTGCCCGACGCGCAGCTGGGCGACCTCGTGCACGGCGGCACCCCCTCGCTCGATGCCGAGGACATCGGGTCGGAACGCCACGCGTTCGACGTGATCACCGAGGCGGGGGCGGAGATCGTCACGATCGTCCGTCACGGGCACCTGGTCGGCACGCTCAGCGCACGCAGCGCCCTGCGCTCGACCCTCTATCGGCCCGCCCTCGATGCGGACGGACGACTGGCGGTCGCGGCGGCCGTCGGGATCAACGGCGACGTCGCATCGAAGGCGAGAGCGCTCGCCGCGGCCGGTGTCGACGTGCTGGTCGTCGACACCGCCCACGGACACCAGGAGGGGATGCTCGGCGCGCTGCGCGCCGTCGCCGATCTCGGTCTTGGCATCCCGCTCGTCGCCGGCAACATCGTCACGGCGGACGGGGTGCACGACCTGGTCGCGGCCGGCGCGTCGATCCTCAAGGTCGGCGTCGGACCCGGAGCGATGTGCACCACGAGGATGATGACCGCCGTCGGGCGTCCGCAGTTCTCCGCCGTGCTCGAGACGGCCGAGGCGGCGCGCGAGCTCGGCGCGCACGTGTGGGCGGACGGGGGAGTGCGCTACCCCCGGGACGTCGCGCTCGCGCTCGCCGCCGGAGCGGCGTCCGTCATGGTCGGATCCTGGTTCGCGGGCACGATCGAGGCGCCAGGTGAGCTGCAGACCGACGCCGACGGGCGCATCTACAAGGAATCCTGGGGCATGGCGTCGACCAAGGCCGTGCAGGCGCGATTCGGACGCCTCGACGCGTACGAGCGCGCGCGCAAGGAACTCTTCGCGGAGGGGATCTCCTCGTCGAAGATCTATCTCGACCCGCTCCGCCCCGGTCTCGAGGACCTGCTCGACATGATCACGTCGGGGGTACGGTCGTCGTTCACCTACGCCGGTGCGTCCTCCGTGCCGGAATTCCACGACCGCGCTCTCGTCGGGCTGCAATCCGCCGCGGGGTACGAAGAGGGCAAGGCGCTGCCGGTCAGCTGGTGACGACGAGGGTGGTGCCGGACATGCCCGCCACCACGGCGATCCCGTAGAATCATGGTCACCATGGACGACCCTCCCAGTTGCAGTACATCGCCCCATTGCCCGCCCCTCGGTGACGAGGGGAACCTCTGATGGACTACATCCTGCTGGGCGTGGGGCTCCTGCTCACCGTCGGCACCGGACTCTTCGTCGCGAGCGAGTTCGCTCTGGTCAATCTCGACCGTGCCGATCTCGAGGCGCGTCAGGCACGCGGAGAATCCCGGGTCTCGCTCACGATCAGCGCGCTGAAGCACACATCGACCCATCTGTCGTCGGCCCAGCTCGGCATCACCCTGACGACGCTGCTCACCGGGTACACGATGGAGCCGGCGCTCTCCAATCTGCTGCGACCGACCCTCGTGGCCTGGAACATCCCCGAGGGGGCCGTCGCCCCCATCGCGACCGTCGTCGCGATGCTCGTCGCGACCGTGCTCTCGATGATCCTCGGCGAGCTGGTGCCCAAGAACTTCGCCCTCGCGCTGCCGCTGGCGACCGCGAAGCTGGTCATGCCGTTCCAGGTCGCGTTCACGACCGTGTTCAAGCCCGCCGTCGTCGTGCTCAACGGCAGCGCCAACGGCGTGCTGCGCGGCATCGGCATCGAGCCCAAGGAGGAGCTCTCGGGCGCCCGCAGTGCCGAGGAGCTGTCGTCCCTCGTGCGGCGCTCGGCCAGTGCGGGTCTTCTGGAGGCCGATACGGCGAGTCTGCTGGACCGGACGCTGACGTTCTCGCGGCTGACCGCCGCCGACGTGATGACGGCGCGACCGAGCATGCACGCGCTCGCCGCCGGCGACTCCGCCGACGAGGTCATCCAGCTCGCGCGACGCACCGGGCACAGTCGCTTCCCGGTCTACGACGACGACCTCGACGACATCACCGGTGTGGTGCATCTGAAGGCGGCGATCTCCGTTCCGCGTGATCGCCGTGCCGAGGTGCCGGTGGGGGCGATCTCCACCGACCCGCTGCGCGTGCCGGAGACCGTGCACGTCGATGCTCTGATCTCGGAGCTCCGTGCCCGCGGCTACCAGCTGGCCGTCGTCGTCGACGAGTACGGCGGCACCGCCGGGCTCGTCACCCTGGAGGATCTGGTCGAGGAGCTGGTGGGCGAGGTGTCGGACGAGCACGATCGCACGAGGGCCGGTGTCGTGCGCGGACGGGACGGGATCACGTTCCCGGGTGAGCTGCGGCCCGACGAGCTGCGGCGCAGAGCCGGTGTGGAGGTTCCCGAGGGGGACGTCTACGACACGGTGGCCGGATACGTCATGAGCGTTCTGGAGCGCGTCCCGGCCGTGGGTGACGAGGTCGATCTCGAGAGCGGGACGCTGAGAGTCGTCCGCATGGACGGACGCCGCGTTGACCGCATCCGCTATGCGCCGCATCCTGATCTGACCGCGGAGGTGGTGGCCCGATGAGCGACTGGGGAGGACTGGCCTGGCTGGTCGTGCTGCTCGTGGCCAACGCGTTCTTCGTCGGCGCCGAGTTCGCGGTGATCTCCGCGCGCCGCTCGCAGATCGAGCCGAAGGCCGATCGCGGATCGCGCGCCGCCAAGACCGCGCTCTACGCGATGGAGCACGCGACCCTGATGCTCGCGACCTCGCAGCTCGGCATCACCATCTGCTCGCTGCTGATCCTGAACGTCTCCGAGCCCGCCATCCACCATCTGCTCGCCGTGCCGCTGCACGAGATCGGCTGGTCGGATGCGGTCGTCGACGCCGTGTCGTTCACGATCGCTCTGCTGATCGTGTCGTTCCTGCATGTCGTGTTCGGCGAGATGGTCCCGAAGAACCTGGCGTTCTCGGTTCCTGAGCGGGCCGTGCTGATCCTCGCGCCGCCCCTCGTGCTGGTGTCGAAGATCTTCATGCCCGTGATCTGGGTGCTCAACGCCGCGGCGAACGGCGTGCTCCGACTCTTCCGGGTCGAGCCGAAGAACGAGGCCGCGTCGACGTTCACCCTCGACGAGGTCGCGACGATCGTCGATCAGTCGCGGCGCGAGGGCGTGCTCACCGACACCGCAGGAACCGTCGCCGCCGCCGTCGAGTTCACCGACAAGAAGGCTCGCGACGTGGCCGTGCCGCTGAGCGATCTGGTCACGCTGCCGCTGACGACCACGCCGGACGACATCGAGAAGGCGGTGGCCCGATACGGGTTCTCGCGTTACGTGATCGTCGATGACGAGGGGGTGCCCGTCGGCTACGTCCACCTCAAGGACATCCTCCGTGCGGCGGACGGCCCCGATGCCGACGCCAAGCTCGTCGAGCCGCTGCCGTCGAAGCGGATCAACCACATGGTGCCGGTGCAGGAGGACACGGACCTCGAGGACGCGCTCGCCGTCATGCGGCGCGCCGGTCGACACCTCGCGAAGGTGCGCGACGCGCAGGGCCGTACGACCGCCGTCCTGTTCCTCGAGGACATCCTCGAGGAGCTCGTCGGAGAGGTGCAGGACGCGACGCGTCGCATCCGCGGGCACTGACCATCGCCGAGCGAGAAGCCCCTCCGATCCACAGGGATCGGAGGGGCTTCTCGCTGTCGGCGGTGAATGCGGGGGCTCAGCGCCAGTGCGCGCGCTCGTACTGCGGCGGCCAGGCGATGTCGGCACCGAGCTCGTGGGCGGCGCGGAGCGCGAAGTGCGGGTCGCGCAACCACTCGCGGCCGGCGAAGATCGCGTCCGCCGCGCCCTCGGCGAGCACCTGCTCAGCCTGCTCGGCGGCGGTGATCAGTCCGACCGCGGAGACCGGGATGCGCCCGCCCTGACGGACGGTCTCGGCGAGCGGCACCTGGTATCCGGGGAAGACGCTGATCTGCTGGTGCGCGACCAGACCACCGCTCGAGACGTCGATCAGGTCGGCGCCGCGGTCGGTGGCCCACGCACCGACGGTCGCGGCCTCATCGGGGGTGAAGCCGCCGTCGGCATGATCGGTCGCGGAGATGCGCACGAACAGCGGCACGCCGTCGCCCGCGGCCTCGCGCACGGCCTCGACCACGCGGAGGAGGAGTCGCGCCCGGTTCTCGAGCGAGCCGCCGTAGTCGTCGTCGCGCAGGTTGGACAGCGGCGACAGGAACTGGTGCAGCAGGTAGCCGTGCGCGCCGTGGATCTCGAGCACGTCGAAGCCCGCCTCGATCGCCCGGCGCGCGGCGGAGGCGAACCCGGTCACGATCGCCTCGATCCCGTCGGCGTCGAGCGCGACGGGCTCTGCGAAGCCCTCGTAAGCGATCGCGGAGGGGGCGGTCGTGGTCCAGCCGCCCTCTGACTGCGGCACCGAGCCCTGGTGCTCGGCCCACGGCCACCAGGTCGAGGCCTTGCGACCTGCGTGGGCGAGCTGGATGCCGGCCTTCGCGCCGCGCGCATGGATCGCGGCGACGATCGGCGTCCAGGCGTCGCGCTGCTCGTCGTTCCAGAGCCCGACGTCCTGCGGCGAGATGCGTCCCTCCGGCACGACACCGGCCGCCTCGGCCACGATGAGCCCGGCGCCGCCCGAGGCGAACTGGGCGAGGTGCGTGTGGTGCCATTCCTGCACGACGCCGTCGATCGCGCTGTACATGCACATGGGGGACACCCAGAGACGGTTGCGGAAGGTGACGGATCGGATGCTGAGAGGGGAGAAGAGGATGCTCACCCCTCGACGCTAGCGCCGTCTCGAGGGGGAGGGGTCGTCGGACTAACGTGGACTCATGCCCGATGCGCGCGAGTGGTCCCGAGAAGACACGGCACGTCTGGTGCGGGTGCCGGGGCCGGAGGACGACAAGTACTCCCGCGGAGTCGTCGGTCTCCGCACGGGATCGCCGGCCTATCCCGGCGCGGCCGTGCTCGGGGTCGAGGCCGCCTGGCGCTCCGGTGCCGGCTTCGTGCGCTACATCGGGGAGGGACGCGCGGCAGATGCCGTGATCGCCCGCCGCCCCGAGACGGTGGTGAGCGCGCACGCGGCCGGAGCGCGGGTGGGCGCCTGGGTGATCGGATCGGGGACGGATGCCGCGAGTCGCAGCCCCGAGGCGGAGCAGGAGCTGCGTGCGCTGCTCGACGGATCGGTGCCCGTGGTCGTCGACGCCGGCGCTCTGGACCTCGCGCCCGGACGGCGCGCACCGCTGCTCCTGACCCCCCACGGCGGGGAATTCGCCCGTCTTGCGCGCCAGCTCGGCGCGGAACCGGGCGACGACCGTGCCGTCGGCGCCCGCCGGGTCGCGCAGGAACTCGGCGCGACCGTTCTGCTCAAGGGGGCGCGCACGCTCATCGCCGACCCCGACGGGACGTTGATCACCGTCGAGGCCGGCACGGGGTGGTTGGCGACGGCCGGTACCGGTGACGTGCTCGGTGGGGTGCTCGGCACGCTCCTCGCCGCGAACTCGGGCACGGATGCGTCCATCGCCGAGATCGCGGCGGCGGGAGCGTGGCTGCACGGTCACGCCGGTCGGCTCGCCGCCGGGGTCGGGGCGGACGGCGGGGAGCACGGGCATCCGATCGTCGCTCTGGATGTGGCGGAGGCGCTGCCGCGCGCGATCGTGGACGTCCTCGCGTGAGTCGTCGCTCGGCCATGGGCGTCGTCGCGTCCTGGTGCGCGTTCCTGCTCGTGCATGTGATCGTCGCGGTGTCGGGCTGGGTGCTCCCGAGCCAGCCGATGGGCGATGTGGTGCTCGTCTACGAGCCGTGGTCGGCCGCCGCGCTCTCGGGCGGACCGATCGTCGGCGTCACCGAGACCTGGGTGTACCCGCAGCTCGCTCTGGTGCCGATGCTCGTCGCCAAGATCCTCTCCGTCCCCCTGGTCGCCGCGATGGGGGTCTCCGGCGCCTATCTGATCGCCTGGGCCGTCATGGTCACGGTGCTCGACGCGATCGCGTTCGCCGTGCTGCTCGGTCGTTCGCCCTCGCGTCCGCGCCGCCTCGCCGCCTGGTTCTGGGTGGCCGCGGTGCTGCTGCTCGGCCCCATAGCGATGTATCGGATCGACGCCGTCACGGTGCCGCTCGCCGTGATCGGCGGACTCTGGCTCACTCGTCGCCCCGCCCTCGCGTCCGCGCTGCTGACGATCGGAGCCTGGATCAAGATCTGGCCTGGCGCGCTGCTGCTCGCCGCCCTGGTCGCGGCGCGCAGCAGGATGCGGATGCTGCTCACGGCGGCTGCGGTGACCGCCGGCGTGATCGTGCTCCTGCTCGCACTCGGCGCCGATTCCGAGATCCTCGGCTTCCTCACCGAGCAGACCGGCCGTGGCCTGCAGATCGAGGCGGTCGCCGCGACGCCCTTCCTCTGGCTCGCGGTCGCCGGCTCGGCGCGCATCGAGTACAGCTACGAGATCCTCACCTTCCAGATCGCGGCGCCGGGAGCGGATGCCGTCAGCGCGGCTCTGACGCCTGTGATGGCGGTGCTGGTCGTCGTCATCACGATCCTCGGCGCCGTCAAGGCGACGCGGGGAGCGTCCTTCGCCCGTCTCTTCCCTCCGCTCGCGCTGTCGCTCGGCGCCGCCCTGATCGTGCTGAACAAGGTCGGCTCGCCGCAGTTCCAGACGTGGCTGATCGCACCCGTCGTGCTCTGGCTGGTGCTCGACCGCACGCGCGCCGCCGTGCCTGCGGCGCTGGTGCTCGTGCTGTGCGCTCTCACCTGCCTCATCTACCCGCTGACCTACGACGCACTGCTGCGCGCCGAGATGCTTCCCGTGCTGACGCTGACGCTGCGCAATGCGCTGCTCGTCGTGATCCTGATCGTCGGCATCCGCGCCCTCGTGCGGGTCCCCGCCCACCTCCACACCACGAACCGGGAGTGAAGAACCATGCTGATCGCCTTCTCCGTCGCCCCGAGCGGCACGCCCTCCGATGGATCGGAGCGCTCCGACGCCTCCGTGCACGACGCGGTGGCCGCGGCCGTGCGCGTGGTGCGCGAGTCGGGTCTGCCGCATCGCACGACCAGCATGTTCACCGAGATCGAAGGCCCGGACTGGGACACGGTGATGGACGTCGTCAAGCGCGCCACGGAGGCCGTGATGCCGTTCGGCTCGAGGGTGTCGCTCGTGCTGAAGGCCGACATCCGGCCCGGGTACTCGGGAGAGCTCGACGCGAAGATCGAGCGGCTCGAGGCGGCCATCGACGAGTCCGACAGCCGGTAGCATTGACGGGTGAATCCCTCGACTGAATCGAGGGGTGCGGCGAAGTGGGCGCTCCTCTCCCTCGCCATCGGCAGCTTCGGCATCGGCATGACCGAGTTCGTCGTCATGGGTCTGCTGCCCAACATCGCCGACGAGCTGCTGCCCACACTGTGGGCGCGCAGCCCTGAGGACGCGCTGAGCCAGGCCGGCTGGCTGATCTCGCTGTACGCGCTGGGCGTCGTCGTCGGAGCGCCGACGATCGCGGGTTTCGTCGCGCGCTTCCCGCGGCATCGCGTCATGATCGGCCTCGCGCTCGCCTTGACCGTGTTCAACGCCCTGACGGTCTTCCTGCCCACGTTCGAGCTCGTCGGCGCCTCCCGCTTCCTCGCAGGGCTTCCGCACGGGGCGTACTTCGGCATCGGCGCGCTGGTGGCCGCCGACGTCATGGGGCCCGGCAATCGCGCGAAGGGCGTCGCGTTCATCCTCACCGGGCTCACGGTCGCGAACGTGGTCGGCGTGCCGCTGGGCACGTTCCTCGGTCAGCTGTGGGGGTGGCGGGTCGCGTTCGCGGTGGTCGCGCTGGTCTTCGCGCTCGCGACGGCCTGCATCGTCCTCTTCGTGCCGAAGCACCCCGGGTCTCCCGGGCGCACCATGCGCGAGGAGCTGGGCGTCTTCCGCATCCCGCAGGTCTGGTCCACGCTCGGTGTCGGAGCCATCGGCTTCGGTGGCTTCTTCGCGGTCTACAGCTACATCGCCCCGCTGGTGACGGAGGTCGCCGGGTCCCCCGAGTGGGTCGTGCCGATCGTGCTCGTGCTGATGGGCCTCGGGATGACCGCGGGGAACCTCGTCGGCGGTCATCTCGCCGACATCGACCTGCGGCGCACGCTGCTTTTCGGGCTCGTGGCGATGGCGGTGGTGTTCGCGCTGCTGGCGGTGCTCGCATTCTGGATCGTCACACTCGCGCTGCTCGTGCTCGTCGTGGGCTTCGTGTCGTCGGTGCTCAGCCCGACGATCCAGACGCGGCTGATGGATGTCGCGGGGGACAACCAGTCGATCGCCGCCGCCATGAACCACTCCGCGCTCAACATCGGCAACAGTCTCGGTGCGTTCCTCGGCGGTGCGGTGATCGCTGCGGGGTGGGGCTTCACCGCCCCGTCCTGGACCGGGGCGGCGCTCGCCATCGCCGGTCTGGTGATCGCGCTCCTGTCGTATCGCGTCGAAGCCAGGAAGCCGGTGCCCGCCGCCGCGTGAGCCCGCCGTCCGGTTCATGGCCGCGGGTAGAGTGAGCGCGTGAGCGAGCCCGACGATCTCCCCGTCGCCGGCACGGCCGTGCTGCTGCGTCCCGCGACCGGCGGCATCGAGGTGCTGCTGATGCGGCGACCTGATCGCGGATCGTTCGCCGGCGCGTGGGTCTTCCCCGGAGGCAAGGTGGAGACAGGCGATCGCCTGGACGGGGACGGCGAACAGGACGATGCGCGACACGCGGCGGTGCGCGAGACGCGGGAGGAGGTCGGCCTGGTCATCGCCGATCCGGTCGCCCTGTCGCTGTGGCAGCCGCCGGCGCAGGCTCCCGTGCGCATCCGCACCTGGTTCTTCCTGTCCAGGGCGCCCGAGGCTGCGCTCGACCTCTCGGCCGACGAGGTCGTGGACGCGGTGTGGACCAGCCCGGAAAGGGCGCTGTCACGGCACGCGGCGGGGGAGTGGACGCTCTTCCCGCCCACCTGGATGACGCTGCACGGTCTGTGCGGCATGCAGACCGTCGACGAGGCGCTCGAAGCCGCCGGCACCGCGCGGAACTTCACGACGCGGGTGATCGAGACGCCGGCGGGCACCGTGTTCGAGTGGGACGGGATGCGGCTGGAGACCAGATCGCTGCCCTGGAACCTCGTGGCCGGCTAGGTCGCGAGCAGTCGGCGCAGGTGGGCGCCGACGGCCTCCGTCTCGATGAGGAAGCCGTCGTGTCCGAAGTCGCTGGTCAGCACCACCGCCTCGTCTCCGTCGAGGGTGCGGGGGATGCTGCGTGCGATGCGATGCTGTCCGTCGACCGGGAAGAGCCGGTCGCTGTCGATCCCGAGCACGAGCGTGGTGGCGGTGACGCCTCGCAGCGCCTCCTCGACGCCCCCGCGGTCGCGTCCGACGTCATGGGAGTTCATCGCCTCGACGAGCGTGATGTAGCTGTTCGCGTCGAAGCGGCGCGTGAACTTGTTGCCGTGGAAGTCGAGGTACGACTCCACGGCGAAGCGCCCGCCGTGGCCGAGCGGCGACACACCCGACTGCCAGGAGCGCTGGAATCGCTGGTTGAGCTCGATCGGGCTGCGGTAGTTCAGCAGCGCCATGCGACGCGCCAGAGCGAGGCCGCGATGCGGGCCGTCGCCGTCGGCCAGGTCGTAGTACTCGCCTCCCTGGAACCGCGGATCCATCCGGATCGTCTCGAGCTGCACGGTGTTCAGCGCGATCTGGTCGGCGGTGGTCGCCGGCGGTGACGAGAGCACTCCGAGCCGCTCGACCCGCTCGGGGTGCGTGACCGCCCATTCCAGAGCGTGCATTCCGCCCATCGATCCGCCGATCACCGCCGCCCACGCGTCGATCCCCAGGGCGTCGGCGAGCCGCACCTGGGCGGCGACCTGATCGCGGATGGTCAGATACGGGAAGCGGGACGCCCACTCGTACCCCGACGGCGCGATGCTCGCGGGACCTGTCGACCCCTGGCATCCGCCGAGCATGTTCGGGGCGATAACGAACCAGCGATCCGTGTCGAGAGCGGCACCGGGTCCGGTGATGCTCTCCCACCAGCCGGCGGTCGGATGCCCCGCACCCGCGTCGCCGCGGATGTGGCTGTCGCCGGTGAGGGCGTGCAGCACGAGGATCGCATTGTCGCGGGCCGCGTTCAGCTCCCCCCAGCTCTCGTAGGCGAGTCGGATGGCAGGGAGCTCTGCTCCGCTCTCGGTCGGGAAGGAGCCGAACGATGCGAAGTGACGACCGCCGACGGGGTCGCCGTCGCGCCAGGCGCCGGTCGCCGGGGGGCGCGCGCGCAGCAGGCGCACGTCGGCCTCGCTCACGGGCGCCGAGGGCACCGTGTCTTCAGAGGTCGTCTGCCAGTCCATTCCTCCATTCTCGCCTGGCGGGCCGACGAAGGAACGAACGTTACGGTGCCGGGTGCGTCGCGGTGGTCGTGAGCGTCGCGATGCTCATGAGGGTCGTGGGGTGGTGGGGGTGGTGCGCGCTCAGCGGGTCGTCGTCGCCAGCGTGGTCACGGTCGCGAGGTGGTCGCTGGTCCCTGCCCGCATCGTGGTGGACGCGAGCACGTCCAGTCCCCGCACGAACACGTGGTCGATCCGGGTCAACGGCACAGTCGAGGGCCAGGTGAATCCGAGCGAGCCGTCGGTCGGTCTGACCCAGTCGAGCTGCGACCGGATGGCGCCGAGCGCCGGATCCGCGGATGCGGCGTTGAAGTCGCCCACCACGACGATCGCGTCACCCTGGTCGGCGGCCACGGCATCCGCGATGCCGGTGAGCATGGTGTCGCGCTCCTCCTGCACACCGGGACGCACGGAGGCGGCATGCATCACGTAGACCGCGACGTCGGCGTGGGGGGCGGCCACGACCACCCGCAGCGCGCGTTTCCAGTCGAGCCCGAGTGAGAGGGCCTCCGCCTCGAGGATGGGGAAGCGACTCCACACGGCGACGGTCCCGATCGCGTAGGTGTGCGGGTAGTCGGCGGCCAGCGTGTCGCGTGCGGCCGCCAGGCTGCCTTCGTCCAGTTCGGTCAGGGCGATGACGTCGGCGCCGGATGCGGCGATCTCCGCAGCGGAGGCCGCAGCTCCTCCGGAGTGCGCGCGCACGTTCTGGCTGACGATCTCGAAGGATGCGGTCGGGTCGGCGCCGACCGCGGCGAGACCGGGCGCGGCGAGACCGGGCGCGGAGGGGGCGATGGCGAGCATCCAGACGAGAGCGGGTGCGATCAGCACGAGGAGTACCCGCCGGGCCCGGACGAGGGCGCACACCGCGAGGGCGAGCAGGGCGAGGCCGCACCACGGCAGCAGAGCCGCGGCCACGGTGCCGATGACGCCGGGTATCCAGATGCCCACGGCGAGTGCCAGCATCACGAGTCCGGCGACGGCGATGACCCGTCCGGCGCGGACGGTCGAGCGACGGCCAGGCGGCGGGGGTGTGGTGACGGCGATGGGATGCTCCTCGGTGCGGGCTTCCCATTCTCGACGCCGCCGACTGTGCAGCCGCCGCACACGGGAGACGACGGATGCCCCGGACCGAGGCCCGGGGCATCCGTCGTGCGATCGTCGGATCAGGCGCGTGCGGCCTCCGACACGCGGCGCGCCGCGGCGAGGGCCTCGTCGAGGTCCGCCTTGAGGTCGTCGATGTTCTCGATGCCGACAGACAGACGCACGAGTCCGGGCGTGACGCCGGCCGTGAGCTGCTGCTCGGGGGTGAGCTGGGCGTGCGTGGTCGACGCCGGGTGGATCACCAGCGAGCGCACGTCGCCGATGTTGGCGAGGTGGCTGAAGAGCGACAGGCTGTTCACGAACTCGCGGCCGGCCTCGACGCCGCCCTTGAGCTCGAACGACAGGACCGCTCCGACACCCTTGGGGGCGTACTCGTTGGCCTTGGCGTACCAGGGCGAAGAGGGCAGACCCGAGTAGTTCACCGAGGCGACATCGTCGCGGCCGTCGAGCCACTCGGCGATCTCCTGGGCGTTCTGCACGTGACGCTCGATGCGCAGCGAGAGCGTCTCGATGCCCTGGATGAGGTTCCAGGCGCTCTGCGGGGCGATGGCCGAGCCCAGGTCGCGGAGAAGCTGCACGCGGGCCTTGATGATGTACGCGAGCGGGTCACCCACCGCAGCGGTGTAGCTGGCGCCGTGGTACGAGGGGTCGGGCTCGGTGAGACCGGGGAATCGTTCGACGTTCTTGGACCACTCGAACGTGCCGCCGTCGATGATGGCGCCGCCGATAGTCGTCCCGTGGCCGCCGAGGAACTTGGTCACGGAGTGCACCACGATGTCGGCGCCGTGCTCGAACGGGCGGATGAGGTACGGGGTGGCGATCGTGTTGTCGACGATCAGCGGCACGCCGCCCTCGTGCGCGACGTCGGCGACGGTGCGGATGTCGAGGATGTTGATCTGCGGGTTGCCGATGGTCTCCGCGAAGAACAGCTTGGTGTTCGGGCGGACGGCGCGGCGCCATTCCTCGGCGTCGTCCTGGTTCTCGACGAACGTGACCTCGATGCCGAGCTTCGCGAGCGTGTACTTGAAGAGGTTGTACGTGCCGCCGTAGATCGAGCTGGACGACACGATGTGGTCGCCCGCCTCGGCGATGTTGAGCACAGCGAACGTCGACGCCGCCTGGCCGCTGGCGAGGACGAGGGCGCCGGTGCCCCCCTCCAGTGCGGCGAGGCGCTGTTCGAGCACGTCCTGCGTGGGGTTCTGGATGCGGGTGTAGATGTTGCCGAACTCCGCGAGGGCGAACAGGTTCGCCGCGTGGTCCGCGCTGTCGAACACGTACGACGTGGTCTGGTAGATAGGCGTGGCCCTGGCCTTGGTCACGGGGTCGGGAGCAGCGCCGGAGTGGATCTGCTTGGTCTCGAAACGCCAGGTCTCGGGTGCGGACATGTGTTCCCCCTGGAACTGTTGGAAATCGGTTCGGCTGATGCCGTTGCTGCGAGCGTACGGAAAATCGTCAGTCGCCGACAGTCGTCGGGACATGCGACGTAATCAACTCGATCGATCCCGCGTGAGCAGCGCATCCGCCCAGGTGCGGGCAATCCGGAACGGCTCGGCGAAGGTGGCCATCCCCACCGTGACGATCGCCCCCTCGTAGAGCAGCATCATCGCCTGCGCCATCGCCCGGGGATCACGCACCCCGCCGGACGTGCACAGCTCCTCGAACAGATCGAGCAGCCAGACCTTCTGGCGCGACACCTCGGGGAACACGGGATGGCCGTCGGCGCCGTCGCCGAGCTCGGCACGGGCGTTGATCGCACTGCATCCCTTCGGGCTGTTCTCATCGGACCACGAGATCGCGGCATCGAAGATCGAGAGGATCCGCGCGGGGCCGGGCTCGGGAACTCGCTCGAGCTGCGCGGCGACATGCGCGCGCCATCGGGCATCGCGGTGCTGCAGGTACGAGACCACGAGGGCCTCCTTCGACCCGAACCGGTCGTAGAGGGTCTTCTTGGTGACGCCGGCCGCCTCCGCGATCGTGTCGACGCCGACGGCGTGGATGCCGCGCTCGTAGAAGAGCCGCGATGCCGCGTCGAGCACCCGGCGTCCGCCGGGGGTCAGGGGGGCGAGGTCCGGGACCGGCTGCGTCATGGCTCGAATATACCAGTCTGTATAGTCAATGTCATGAGTAGACAGATCGGTATACTTGGCCGGGTGGTCACCGTCACGGCATCCGCGGTCTTCGTGGTCACCTGGAGTTCGGGGTTCATCATCCCGGCGTTCGCCACCGTCGACGTCTCGCCGTTGACGCTCCTCGTCTGGCGTTTCGTCCCGCTGGCGTGCATGCTCCTCGTGCTCGTGCATCTGACGGGGGCGGCGAGGGGTATTCCCGCCCGTGATCTGCGCATGCAGTCCGCGATCGGCGTGTTCGCGCAGTTCGGGTACTGTCTCGCCGTCTACGCGGCGGTCGCCGCCGGGGTCGCCACCGGAACGGTCGCGTTGATCGACGCGATCCAGCCGCTCGTCGTGGCGGTGCTCGTGGGGCCGGTGCTGGGCCTGCGGGTCCGGGGAGCGCAGTGGCTCGGTCTGGGGATCGGCGCGGTCGGGGTCCTCCTGGTGGTGCGCTCGCAGCTCGGCGACACGGCAGCGCCGCCCTGGGCCTACGCGTTTCCGGCACTGGCGATGGTGGCCCTCATCATCGGCACACTGTTGCAGCGCAGAACACCCGTGCGCACCGGAGTGCTCGTCACCCTCACTGTGCACGTGTCGGTGACCGCGGTCCTGCTGCTCGTGCTCGCGACGATGACGGGATCGCTCGTCCCGCCGGCATCCTGGCCCTTCTGGACCGCCGTCGCCCTGACCGCCGTGTTCCCGACGCTCGCCGCGTACGGGCTCTACTGGTGGCTGCTGCGACGCATCGGGATCACCGGCCTGCAGGCGCTGCTCTTCCTGATCGCCCCGACGACCTCGCTCGCGGGGAGCATTCTGCTGGGCGAGCCGATGACGCCGGTCACCGTCGGCGGATTCGCGCTGTGCGCGGCCGGGGTCGCGCTCGTCCTGGTCGGGGACGCGCGCTCGAGAAGAGAGGATGCGCACGCGGAGTGACACGGCGTGCTGCTGCGCACCCGGGAATCCGGGCGGAACATCGTACGGTGGAGAGCATGGTGAACAGGCGTGCAGTGGTGACCGGTGCGAGCTCGGGTATCGGACGGGCGACGGTGCGCGCACTGCGCGCCCGCGGGTGGGGAGTGGTCGGCGTCGCGCGCCGTGAGGACCGGCTGGCGGCGCTCGCCGCCGAGACCGGGGCATCGGCGATCGCATGCGATCTGACGAACCCCGACGCCGTCGCGGCCCTAGTCGAAGAGCTCGGGGCCTCGGGGCCGGTGCATGCTCTCGTGCAGGTGGCGGGAGGGGCCAGAGGCACCGATCGCGTCGAGAACGCGTCGACAGACGACTGGCAGTGGATGTACGACGCGAACGTGCTCTCGAGTCAGCGTCTGGTGGCCGGGCTGCTGCCGCTGCTGCGTCGGGCCGCCGCGGCGGACGGTCACGCCGACACGCTGTTCGTCACCTCCACCGCGGCGCAGGTGGCGTACGCCGGAGGCGGCGGATACAACGCGGCGAAGGCCGCGCAGTCCATGCTCGTGCATGCCCTGCGACTCGAGCTCAACGGCGAACCGATCCGGGTCGCCGAGATCGCGCCCGGGATGGTGCACACCGAGGAGTTCACGCTCAATCGTCTCGGCGGGGATGCGGTCGCCGCCGAGTCCGTCTACGCGGATGTCGAGGCGCCGCTGCGTGCCGAGGACGTCGCGGACGTCATCGCCTACGCGCTCGACGCACCGGGGCACGTGAACCTCGATCTCATCACGATGCGCCCCGTGGCCCAGTCCGCGAACCACCTGCTCGCGCGCGGACCGCTGCGTGTGCGTCCCGTCGGCTGAGCGATGCCGAGCCGCACTCTCGCCGAACTGGCCGCCGACGGTCTGATCGATCCGGGGTGGGCCGACGCGCTCGCGCCCGCGCAGGAGACCATCACGGCCATCGGGCATCGGCTGCGCGAGGAGCAGGCCGCGGGTCGCGGCTATCTCCCGGCAGGCGACCACGTGCTGCGGGCGTTCCGACGACCCCTGGCAGACGTGCGGGTGCTCATCACCGGACAGGACCCCTATCCGACCCCCGGGCATCCGATCGGCCTGTCGTTCGCCGTCGATCGCGACGTGCGTCCGCTGCCGCGCAGCCTCGGCAACATCTATCGCGAACTCGAGAGCGATCTGGGCATCCCGCCCGCGCCGCACGGCGACCTCACGGCGTGGAGCGACCAGGGCGTGCTGCTGCTGAACAGGGTGCTCACCGTGAGACCGGGTGAGGCCGGATCCCATCGTCGGTGGGGATGGGAGCAGGTGACCGAGCTCGCGATCCGCGCTCTCGTCGCTCGAGACCACCCTCTCGTCGCGATTCTCTGGGGAAAGGACGCCGCTCAGCTGCAGCCGATCCTGGGCGACACCCCGGTCATCGCATCCGCTCACCCGTCGCCGCTCTCCGCGCGACGGGGGTTCTTCGGCTCACGTCCGTTCTCGCGGGCCAACGACCTGCTCGAGTCCCTCGGAGCGGCACCCGTGGACTGGCGCATCGACGGGGCGCCGCGCCTAAGCTGAACCCATGCAGTTCGAGCCCGGTGACCGTCGTCGCGTGCTGCCGCGCCATCTGCGTCCCCAGCCCGCTCCCGACGTCTTCTCGTTCTCGATCCGCCCCGCCAGGGCCGGCGACCTCCCGTATGTGCGCGAGATCTACAACCACTTCGTGAGCAACTCGGTGGTCACCCTCGATGAGCGGCGCAGCAGCATCCCGTACTGGCGCGAGAAGTTCGCCTTGCTGAGCAAGCTCGGACTGCCCTTCCTCGTGGCGGTGTCGCCGGCGGGCGTCGTGATCGGCTACGCGCTCGCCCAGCCGTGGGCGGGCAAGAACGCCTACCGCTACACCGTCGAGGACTCGATCTACCTGGGGCCGGGTGCCGGAGGCAAGGGTCTCGGCGTCGCCCTGCTGCAGGCCCTCATCGACGCCTGCGAGCATCTCGGCATCCGCGAGATGGTCGCCGTGATCAGCGACACGAAGGCCGAGGCGTCGATCAGACTCCATGCGAAGCTCGGCTTCGTCGAGGCGGGCCGGATGGGCCGCGTCGGTCACAAGTTCGGCCGCGACCTCGGCACGGTCTACATGCGTCGTGCGCTGCGGCCGAGCCGGCGTCGTCGCCTCTTCGGAGCGATCTCGGCGCGGTGAGCCCTCGATCATTCCCCGGGGGCGGGGATGACCGGGATCGCTGCGAGCAGAGTCCTCGTGTAGTCGTGTCGCGGGTGCAGCAGGACGTCGGTGGTGGCACCGCGCTCGACGATGCTCCCGTCCTTCATCACCACGACGGTGTCGCAGAGGTTCTGCACCACGCCGATGTCGTGTGAGACGAGGACGAGGGTCAGATCGGTGGTGCGTCGCAGCTCGATCAGGAGCTCGAGGATCTGCGCCCGCACGGTGACGTCGAGAGCCGAGAGCGGCTCGTCTCCGACGAGGATGCGGGGTCGGTGCACGATCGCCCTGGCCAGGGCGATGCGTTGCCGCTGTCCGCCGGAGAACTCGTGCGGGTAACGTTCGGCCATCTCGGGCTCGAGACCGACCTGCTCCAGCACCTCGCGGACGCGGGCGCGGTGGTCGCCGTCGATCGCGAGAGCCCACAGAGGTTCGCGGATGATCTGCGCGGCCGTCATCCGCGGGTCCAGGGAGGCGTAGGGATCCTGGAACACGAGCCCCGTCTGTCGGCGCAGCCAGTGCAGCGATCGGGCGGATGCCGCGGCGTCCACCGTCCTGCCGTCGACCCGCACCGTGCCCGCCGTCGGGCGGTCGAGCCCGAGGAGCAGACGCACCAGGGTGGACTTGCCCGATCCGGATTCTCCGATGATGCCGAGGGAGGACCCCTCGACGATGTCGAGATCCGTGGCGGCCAGAGCAGTCTGCGTGCGAGGCCGTGCGAGCGTCGAACGTCGCGGGACCGCATAGTCGCGCTGCAGTCCTCGCGCCTCGATCAGGCTCATCGGATGCCTCCGTCCGGCCGCCACAGCGTCGCGGTGGCATCGCGCAGCAGCCCCTTCGTCACGCTCGACGCGGGCGCGCTCAGCAGGGTGCTGACCGGTGCGGTCTCGACGACGCGGCCGTCTTCGAGCACGACTCCGTGCGTGGCGACCTGTGCGAGCACCGCGAGGTCGTGGGTGATGAACACCAGGGACATGCCCTGCTCCTCGGCGAGACCCAGCAGCAGGGCGAGGATCTCCGCCTGGATGGTGACGTCGAGAGCCGTGGTCGGCTCGTCGGCGATGAGCAGGCGCGGGCGGCAGGCGAGCGCCATCGCGATCGCCACACGCTGTCGCTGACCGCCCGAGAGCTGATGCGGGTAGCGGTCGACGATCGCCTCGGGATCGGGAAGGCGCACCCGCGCCGCCTCCTGGATCGCGCGATCACGTGCGTCGCGGCGGCCGATGCCCTCGTGGATGCGTATCGACTCGGCGATCTGCCTGCCCACGGTGCGGATCGGGTTCAGCGCCGTGCGGGGCTCCTGGAACACGATGCCGATCTCGTCGCCGCGCAGCCGCGCCAGCTCCCTGTCGGGCATGCCGATCAGCTCGGTGCCGTTCCAGCGGATGCTGCCGCTCGCCGACGCGCCGTCGGGCAGCAGGCCGAGCACGGCGAGCGCGGTGAGCGACTTGCCCGACCCTGACTCTCCGATGAGACCGAGTCGGGTGCTGTCCGGCACCTCGAACGAGACGCCGTCGACGACGGGGCGACCGTCGATGCGGACGACCAGGTCCTCCACGATGAGACTCATGCGACCACCGCCGGGGTGTGGATCTCCGCCGCGCGGTGACGCAGCGTCGGGTCGGTGGCCTCGCGCAGGGCGTCTCCGAGCAGGTTGAGAGCGAGCACGGTGATCGTGATCGCGAGGCCCGGCCAGATGACCGAGAGCGGGTGCACGCCGATGTAGCGCTGCAGATCGGACAGGAGCAGACCCCAGCTCGGGTCGGTGACCGCGGCGCCGAACCCCAGGTACGACAACCCGGCCTCGGCGAGCACCGCGACCGCCATCGACCACGAGAGCTGCACGATGAACACCGGGGCGACGTTCGGCAGCAGATGCCGGATCAGGCTCTGCCCGGCGGTGAGACCGGAGGCCCGCGCGGCGAGCACGAAGTCGCTCTGCTGCACACGGCGGAGTTCGGGCCGGGTGACACGGGCGATGTTCACGCCGAAACCGATGCCGACCGCCCAGATCACCACCCACAGCGACCCGCCCCACACCGAGGAGATCATCATCGCGATCAGCAGGACGGGGAAGGCGATGAGGATGTCGACGAGCACCGCGACCGTCTCGCGGAGCCACCGGGCGGTCAGTGCGCCGAGCGCGGCGAGCGCGATGCCGACGAGGGTCGCGACGATCCCGGCGCCGACGCTCACGAAGACCGTCGTGCGGGCTCCCGCCATGAGCAGGCTCAGGATGTCACGGCCGGTGTCGTCGGTGCCGAGCAGATGCGGCCAGCTCGGCACCGCCCAGCGCGCGCCGATGTCGGACGTCTGCGGGTCGAACGGCGTCCACAGCAGTGAGACCAGCGCCGTGAGGGCGACGAGCGCGATGACGATCAGACCGAACCGCCCTGTGGCGGTGCGCAGCAGTCGTGGGAGCCAGCCGGGCATCAGGCCTCCCTCTGTCGCGGGTCGATCGCCCGGTGGACCAGATCGACGACGAATCCGACGACGAGCACGAAGCCGGTGAGGACGAGGAGCTCGCTCTGGACCTTGACGAGGTCGCGGGTGCCGACGTCGGCCACGAGCATCCGTCCGATCCCCGGCAGGGTGAACAGCTGCTCGATCACCACCGAGCCGACGATGATCCCGGCGATCTGCAGGCCGAGGACGGTGATGATCGACAGGCCGACCGCGGGGATGCCGTGCGAGATCAGGGCGCGGGTGCGCGTGAGGCCCTTGGCGGCGGCGGTGCGGACGAAGTCCTGGCCGGCGGCCTGCAGAGTGGCGCTGCGGACGAAGCGCATCAGCATGGCCCCTTCGACGATGCCGATGGTGAGGGCCGGGAGCAGCAGTGACTCGATCGCCTTCCCCGGTGTGCTCCATCCGGTGCGCGGGAACCCCTGCGGGGGGAGCCAGCCCAGCCACACCGAGAAGACCACGATCAGCATCATCCCGGCCCACACGACCGGCACGGCGGCGAGGGCCTGAGCACCGACGCTGAGCGCGGTGCCACCCCGCGCGTTCCGACGCAGTGCCGCGAGGATGCCGAACGGCACGGCGATGAGCACGGCGATGAGGAGGGCCATGATGCCGAGCGGCACCGTGACCTGCGATTTCAGCAGCAGCTCCTCGCCGACCGATGCGCCGGAGAGCAGAGAGGTGCCCAGATCTCCGCGGAACAGTCCACCGATCCACTCGGCGTACTGCACGGGGAGCGGACGGTCGAGGCCGAGCGATTCGCGCAGGGCCTGGACCTCCGCGGGCGATGCCTGGGTCCCGGCGATGAGCTGTGCGACGTCTCCGGGCAGCACGCGCAGCGTCAGGAAGATCACGGCGCTCGACACGAGGAGCCCTGCGATGAGCAGGGCTCCTCGGACGAGCGCGTAGCGGATCACGGGGTGCGCGTCATCACTGGGGGGCGGCCACGGTCACGCCGGACAGGTTGATGCGGGAGTTGATCGAGTCCTCCGGGAAGCCGGTGACGAGCGGGCTCACCGCCGTGATGGTCGCGCCGTTGTAGAGCCAGTCCGCCGCGTGGTCCTCGGAGACGATGCGGGCCGCCTTCGCAAGCAGCTCTGCGGACGCGTCGGGATCGACCTCGGCGAGCGCCTGGGCGTACAGGCTCTGCACCTCGGCGTTGTCGTAGCCGAAGTAGTAGTCGGGGTTCGCGAAGTTGCCGAAGTCGCGCGGCTCGACGTGCAGCACGAAGCTGAGGTCGAAGTCGCGGTTGGTGTACACGTCCTCGAGCCACGTCGGGAACTCCACGGAGTCGACGTCGAGGGTCACACCGACCTTCTGGAAGTCGGAGATCAGCACCTTCGGCACGGTGGTGCCGTAGAAGCTCGGGATCGTGAGGGTGAGCTCCAGATCCTCCTGGCCGGCCTCTGCCAGCAGCTCCTTGGCCTTCTCCGGGTCGTAGGACACGACGTCGGAGAGGTCTTCGTAGCCCGGGTCGAGCTCGGGGATCGGACCGTAGAGCGTGGATCCCGCGCCGACGGCCGCGACGAGGGCGTCATGGTCGATCGCGAGGCGGAGCGCCTCGCGAACCCTGACGTCATCGAGCGGCGCCTTCGCATTGTTGAACGCCAGCGTCGCCTTGTCGGTGGTGCGGCCGGTGGTCAGCGTGAAGTCGCCGGAGTCCTCCAGCTGCGGGGCCAGGTTCGGGTCCACGGCGGTGAGCACCTGCACGCCGCCGTCGAGAGCGGTGTTCACTCCGGCCGTGAAGTCGGGGATGTACTGGAACTCGACCTCGGCGACACCGGCCGGCTCACCCCAGTAGGCCTCGTTGCGGGCGAAGGTGATCGCGCTGCCCTTGTTCCAGCGCGTCAGCGTGAAAGGTCCGGTGCCGTTCTCGGCGGTCTTGAGATCCGTGGTGTCACCGGTCTGGAAGACGAGCCCGGCGGGCCCGGTGAGCGAGAAGAGGAAGTTCTGGTTCGGCGCGCTGAGTACGATCTGCACCGTGGTCGGGTCGGGCGCGGTGATCGAGGCGATCGACGCGAACTCGGCGTTGCCCTGCAGCGTGGCGTCGGTGCGGACGGCTTCGTACGAGGCCACCACGTCGGCCGAGGTCAGTGCGGTGCCGCTGTGGAAGGCGATGCCGTCATTGAGCGTGAATGTGTAGGTGAGGCCGTCGGTGGAGACCTCGTAGTCCGACGCGAGGCGCGGTTCGATCTCGTTGTCCTGCGACCGGGTGACGAGGCCCTCGTAGATGTTGTCGATCAGGATCTGCTCGAGTGCCGCACCGCTGGTGTGACGGATGTCGAGGTTCGTCGGCTCGAGCACGAGACCCACCTGCAGGGTCGCGTCAGGATCCGGTTCGCCGACCGGAGCGGAGGGCTCGGGGTCGGCTGCGCCTGCGCAGGCGGTGAGGACGATGGCGCTCGCCGCGATCGCGGAGATCAGCGCGAGTCGTCGCGTACGTCGGAACATGGGGTGTTTCCTCTCGGTGCGGCATGTGCTGTGTGCCGGTGGGTCGAGCCTAGGGATGTGTCGGGTGGGTGCGGGCCGGATGTGGAACGGGAGGTCACAAATCGGCGGAGGGAAGGGTCGAGGTGATCAGCGCCGCGAGCTCCGACGGTGCGCTCTCCTGCGCGTTGTGGGTCGCCGTCACGGTGACGACGCGCGCGTGCGGCAGCCGTCGCGCGAAGTCGTCCGCATCGGAGGCGCTCACGAACCCGTCCGTGGCCCGCACGAGCGTGATCGGTGCGGTGGTCCGTGCGAGGTCCTCCCACCCCGCATCGCTGAGCAGGGAGGGAGCGGACTCGTCTCCCGGGGCGTGGGCGTCGAGCGCCTGCGCGGCCAGATGGGCGAAATGATGCTTCCATTCGACCCGGCCGTCATCCCGCACGCGGGTGTTGAGCAGGACGCCGCGTTCCGTGTCGGGGCGGGAGCCGCCGAATCCGAACGCGATGGCCCGGTCGACGAGTTCGTCCCGGCTGGCGAAGTCGGTGGGGCCGGCGTAGAACTCGCGCAGGGCGGCAGGGCCCGCCGAGGTGTCGATGCCGGGTGTGATGTCGACGACGATCAGCGCGGAGATGAGGTCGGGGCGTGCGGACGCGAGAGCGGCACCGGTGAGTCCGCCGAGCGACTGCCCGACGACCAGCTGCGGGCGGTCGGTCCACGCATCGAGCGCTGCGGCGACGTCGACGGCGAGGGTGCGCGGCGTGTAGTCGAGGTCATCCCGCCACGACGAGTCGCCGTGGCCCGCGAGGTCGAGCACCAGCACCGGTCGCTGCAGCGAGAGCACCGTCGTGTCCCAGGTGTGCGCGTTGAGGCCGGCCCCGTGCAGCAGCGTGACCTCGGGAGCGCCCGCTCCGTATCGCAGAGCGCTGACCTGTCGACCGCCGGCGAGCGGCAGGGTCAGTCGCTCGACCGGGGGAGCGGCGACGCCGAGAGCCTGGGCCTGTGCGGGAAGATAGCTGAACTCGCTGATGTCGATCGCCACCTGCATATTCTGCTCCGTCCTGCGGGGTCGCGAGAAATGCGGGAGCAATATGTCAAGCCGTGACCGGTTGTTACCTCTCATTACATGATCGTTTAGCTCGTGCTGATTGGCGATATGTCCGGGCGGGTAGGCCACGAGACGCGGCGCGACGTCGCGCCGCGGGAATATCATTGGACTCATGAGCGAGAAGCGAGTGCACCTCTCCAAGACCGAGCCCGCCGCCTACCAGGCGCTCGATGCGTTCGCCCGCACCGTCGGTGAGATCTGCGCGGCGAACGGCATCGACGATCGTCTCAAAGAGATCGTGATGATCCACAGCTCCCAGCTGAACGGGTGCAGCTTCTGCACACGTCTGCATGTCGACAGGGCTCTCAAGGCCGGCCTCGACACCGACACCCTCATGCAGATAGCCACCTGGCGCGAGAGCGATGTCTTCAGCGACCGCGAGGAGGCCGCGCTCGAACTCGCCGAGGCGTTCACCTTCATCGCGGAGGACGGCATCTCCGACGAGGTCTACGACCGGGTGGGCGGCGTCTTCACCGAGAAGGAGTACGCCGCGCTCAGCTGGGCGTGCGTCTCGATCAACGCCTTCAACCGCGTCGTGATCGCGGGGCGGTACCCGGTGCCGCCCCGACAGGCACAGCCGCAGGCAGAGGCCCAGCCGCAGGCACCGGCCGAGGCGCCAACCCAGCCGCAGGCACAGGCATGACGGTCCTCGACGTCGACGGCGTCACCAACGTCCGGGACGTCGGGGGGATGCCCGCTGCCGGTGGCCGGATCCGCGCGGGCGTCCTGCTGCGCTCGGGACAGCTCTCGGGCGCGACCACGGCCGGAGCGAACGAGGTGCGACGCCGCGTCGCGCACATCGTCGACCTGCGCGACGGCGAGGAGGTCGCGGCCGAGCCGACCGAGATCGACGGACCCGACACCACGCACCTGCCGCTGTTCCTCGGCTCCGTGCGTTCGTTCTTCGAGACCGACACGAGTCTGGACGACCTCTATCTGCATCTCCTCGAGGAGAGCGGCTCGAGACTGGTGGACGCGATCCGCATCATCGCGGCGGGCGAGCCCACACTGGTGCACTGCACGGTGGGCAAGGATCGCACGGGCGTGACGGTGGCTCTCGCTCTGGCCGCAGTGGGTGCCGACCGCGACGCGATCATCGCGGACTACGCGCTCACGGAGTCGCAGCTCCCCGAGGAGCGGTCGCGGCGCATCGTGGCCTATCTGCGGTCGCAGCATCCCGAGGCGGTGCACGCCGCGGCTCTGGCCACGCAGTCGCCCGCGCCGGTCATGCGCGCACTGCTGCAGAAGGTCGACGAGCGGTGGGGCTCCGCGGCCGAGTACCTGCGCGCCAACGGCATGACGGAGGCCGAACTCGAGCGCCTGCGCGCGGCCCTCGTGGAATCGGATGCCGAGCAAGGTTAGGCAACCCTTCACCTGGTGTACGATTGATGCATCATGGAGACCTTCCTCGAGACCCGCAGCACGCGCGCCGCACGCCGTGAAGCGCGGCGCCGTGCGCATCACCTCGTGACGGCCGACGAGCATTCGCTCGGCGAGCTCGAGGTGTTCCTGGCGACGCTGCCGCTGTGCGCGTCCGGACGGATCTTCATCGAGGTGGCCGACGCCTCCGACATCGGAGTGATCGATGCACCGGGACGCATGACGGTCACGTGGCTCGCTCGGGCTCAGCGCTCCGGCACGCCCGGCACAGGTCGGGCCTGCGCGCCGGGGCAGGCGCTCGCGCGCGCGACCTGCGCGTGGGCCGACGAGATGCTCTGCGACGACGAGTTCGAGACGCGCGTCACGCTGCTGGGCGGCTACCTGGGCTCAGCGGACATCGTCGAGCACCTGACCGGAGCGCTCGAGATCCAGCCCGGTCAGATCTACGCGCCGGAGCGGTTCGGGCTTCTTCCCGTCGACCGCTGAGCAGCGCTGCGACGCACGTAGTTGCCGTCTTCGAGCCCCGCCTCGATCTCGAACCGATTGCGCAGCGGATCCCGCCCCGCGAACAGGTAGAGCACCGGCAGCAGCATGCCGTAGCGCAGCCACTGCGCCTTGTGCACGGCCTCGTGGCGCAGTACCGCGTCGCTCGGACGCGTGTCTCCGGTGAGGAAGCAGCCGCCGACGCAGACGCCTCCGCGGTTGAAGGTCCATTGCGGCATGCCTCGGAACACCCAGAGTCCTGCACGGCGCTCCACGGGGCCGGTGCTCCAGAGTGATCCCCAGACCCAGCCGACGGCGGTGCCCCACCAGTAGCCGATCCGGCTGAGGGGGGAGCGCAGGAGGAACGAGGGGATCCGTCGATCGAGGCGTCGTCCTCGAGCGAGAGCGTGCTCTGCGGCGGGGCGCCAGTCCTCGGTCATGCGACAGCACCCACCAGGCGCAACAGGGCACCGAGATCCTCGACGGCGTCGGCGGGAGAGCGTGGAGCGAATCCCGCGATCGTCGCGCCGGCGAGCGGCACGCGGGTCCTCAGCGCGCGGATGGCCGCGCTCAGCGCGGCCGGTGCCAGACCGAACGGCGCGGGGGAGGACACTCCGGCGATCTCGGCCGGGTCGAGCACGTCGACGTCGATGTGCACCCACACCCGCTGCGCACCGGTGGCGGCGACGGCATCCGCGAGGGCGTCGACGTCGTCGAGGTCCGCGACGGAGAGCTGACGCAGGCCGTCGAGGGGCGCGATCTCCGCGTCGTCGAGGTTGCGCATGCCCACCGTGACGACGCGGTCGCGCCGGACCGCGGGGTCGAGGACGAGCTGGGCCTCGCCCTCGCCGAGCACGGCCCGCAGCGCCATGCCGGAGAAGGCCCCCGAGGGCGAGGACTCCGGGGTGTGCAGGTCGGCGTGCGCGTCGCACCAGACGACGGCGAGGTCGTCGGTGCCGCCGGGGAGGGCGGCGAGAGCAGCGACGGTCACGCTGCAATCGCCGCCGATCACCACCGTCTCTGCGGTCATCGCGTCGCTGACCAGCTCGCGCGCCCGCAGCAGGGCGCTGAGTCGGCGCACGCCGGTGCCGAGTGACTCGCCGGCCTCGACGGGGACATCGAGCACCGTGGTCGTCGCGCGGGGAAGATCGCCTGCTATCGCCGACGCGCCGTCGACGAGCAGCATCGCGCGCGGGGCAGGGGAACCCTGCCACTGCGGGACGACGAGGAATCGCACCATGAATGCCTCCGTGGAAAGAGCGGATGCCCCGGACACGGAGGTCCAGGGCATCCGAGGGGTGTCAGGAGCCTTCGATCGCCTGACGAGGTGCGCTTCCGCCGGCCTTCAGCTCGGCGAGACGGGCCTCGACCTCGGTGAGCTCGCCGATGTCGTCGAGGCTCTCGAACTGAGCGTCGAGGCTCGACGCGGCGAGCTCGATCTTGCCCTGCGCGAGCGCCTCCTGGCGGCGGACCTTGTCTTCGAAGCGGCCGAGCTCGCTGGTCGGGTCGAGCACGCTGATCGAGCCGACCGCATCCTGCACCTTGGTCTGCGCCTCGGCGACCTTGGCGCGGGCGAGCAGCTCGCTGCGCTTGTTCTTCAGCTCGCCGAGCTTGTCCTTCATGCCGTTGAGGCCGGACTTGAGCTTGTCGACGATCTCGGTCTGCGTGGCGATGGTCGGCTCGGCGCTGGTGGCCTCGCGCTCGGCGCTGATCTGACGCTGGAGCGCGATCTTGGCGAGGTTGTCGAACTTGTCGGCATCCGCCGCGTCGCCCTTGGTGCGCATCTCGTCGGCCTTGCGGCTCGCGGCCAGAGCCTTGTTGCCCCACTCGGTCGCTGCCTGCACGTCTTCCTCGTGGTCGCGCTCGAGGAGGCGCAGGTTGCCGATCGTCTCGGCGATCGCCGACTCGGCGTCAGCGATGCTGTTGGTGTAGTCGCGGACGAGCTGGTCGATCATCTTCTGCGGGTCTTCCGCAGAGTCCAGGAGCGAGTTGATGTTCGCGCGGACGAGGGTGGAGATACGTCCGAAGATGGACTGCTTGGTCATGCGTGTTTCCTTTCAGAGGGTCGTGCTCGATGTCCGAAGTGGTTGTGGGGATGATCAGAAGCGTCGTCCTCCCGAGCGGCCGCTGCGGCCGGAGGATCGGCTTCCGCCGCCCCCGAATCCGGAGCTGCGGAAGCCGCCGCCTCCGCCGCCGGAGCGCCAGCTGCTGCGGCGCGAGGAACCGCCGCTGCTCCCGCCGCCCGAGATCAGGCCGCCGATGATGCCGCCGAGGATGTCGCCGCCGAGTCCGCTGCCGCCCGAGTTGCCGCCGCCTCCGAAGAGGCCGCCGCCCCCGCTCCACCCGCTGTCGTAGCGCTCCGAGGAGTAGGCCTGCAGATCGGACTGCGCGGAGGCCGCGGCCTGACGAGCGAGATCGAGAGCGTGTGTCGCCTCGGTGAGGGCGGCCTCGGTGTTCGTGGCGCGCAGATCGAGGGCTCGCGTCAGCCCGAGCTCGGCCTGCGACAGTCGCGTGCGCGCGGTCGATCCGACGGTGCCACGGCGGGTCTCGATGAACTCGCGCGTCGAGCGGATCTCGGAGCCGGCCTGCGCGAGCGTCTGCTCGAGCATCTGCACCGCCCGCTGTGCGCGGGCGACGCTCTCGCGCCCCTGGGCGATCGCGGCATCGATCTGCGTGTTCGCGGCCGTCAACGCGGCGAGCACCGCCTGAGGGCTCCGCGCCGAGCCGGTGAGGTGGTCCTGCGCACGCTGCAGCTCGGCCTGCGTCGCGGACGCCGCAGCGGCGATCGCGCCGGACGGGTCGGGAAGCTGCTGCGCGGTGGCGATGTCGCCCTGCAGCTCGGTGACCAGAGCCTGCGCCGTCGCCTCGATCTCGCCCAGCTCGGTGCCGAGCGTGGTGACCGCCTGTGCCAGCTGCCCGGCCTGCGCGGTCGACTGCTCGGCGGTGCGGATCGCGAACGCCGCGGTACCCGTCTGGCCCGCGGAGATGGCTTCGGCGGCGGCGGCGATCGAACGATCTGCGAGCTCGATGCGCTCCTGCGCCTGCGCGGGGTTGTCGGCGACGGTCGCGATCGAGGCCGCGTCGTAGGTCGCCGTCAGCGTCGCGAGCGCGGGTGCGGCGCTCGCGAGGAGCGACTGCACGGACGCTCTCTGGGCACGGACGCGTTCGAGTTCCTGCGGCGCGTTCTGCTCGAGCTTGCGCAGCGCATCGAAGGCCTCGGTGTTCGCATCGAGCATGTCGTCGATCTCGTCGCAGATCCTGATGATGCGGATGTGCCACGCGCGTCGGTCCTGGACGGTGTCCTCGATCTCGTCGTCGAGCTTCTGCTTCAGGTCGAACGCCTCGGACATCTTGGCTCTGGCGGTCTCGATCGCTCCGCTGAACGTCGCGGTCGCGGCCTCGCCGAACTGCGCCACCGCGAAGCCGAGCTCCTCACGGCTCGAGGTGATCGCGTCGTCGGCCTGCACCAGCGCCGCTCCGGCCTGGGTCTGCACCTGCTCGTCGGTGAGGGTGGAGAACGGATCGTTCGGGTCTGGCCGCTCGGGCATGGCGCCCCGCCGGCGCACGGCGGCCGCGCGACGTGAGCGCCGCACGAGCGCGACGACCAGCCAGATGACTAGGGCCAGTGCGATGACGCCGACCACGATCAGCGTCGTGCGCAGCGCGCCGGCGCCCCCGTCGCCCTGGATCTCGTCGGCGGCCAGGGTGATCGCTCCCTCCCAGTCGTTCTGGGAGGCGAGCGGGAGGATCTTGTCCTCCACACCGTCGAGCGTGCTGTCACTGAGCGGGCCGTCCGGCGCGGCTGAGATGTAGTAGCTCCGGCCCTCGACGGCGATCGCGAGCAGATACTGCTCCGAGCCGAGGTTGTTGCTCTGTGCCACCGCATCCGCCCACTGGGCGTCGTCCGAGGGGGAGGTGAAGTCGTCGACGAAGACGACGAAGAGATCTGCCGAGGAGTTCTCGCTGAGAGTCTGCAGCCGGGCCTCGACCGACGCCTCCTCGCTCGGGGTGAGCACCCCCGCCTCGTCCGTGACGTAGCCGGAGTCCAAGGTGAGCGGATCGGTCGCCGATGCGGCGGATGCGGAGAGCGCTCCGGCCGCCGCAGCCACGGTCAGTGCGGCCAGCGTCAGCCACCGTGTCTTCATCGTGTTCCCTCCGACCGGCAGCCGAGCCCCATGCGAAAGAGTCTATGCACAGAGGTCGACACGCGACACCTTCCGACGGGGGATGACCGTTCGCCCTCAGCGGAGACACATACGCTGGAGGGCATGGACGACAGGTACGGATCGGATGTGCTCGCGTCGGGATGGCGGGAGCGCGCGGCGAAGCCGGTGCCGCAGGTGCCCGCCGAGCTCGATCTCGTCGTGGAGGTGGCCGACGACGGCTACTGCGGCGCGGTCACGCGGGTGCAGGGCGGCAACGTCGAGCTCGAGGACCGACTCGGTCGCAGACGGCTGTTCCCTCTCGGCGGCGGGTTCCTGATCGACGGCTCGCCGGTGCGCCTGGGGCCGCCCGCGCCGAAAGAGCAGGGCGCGCGCCGAACGGCATCCGGCTCGTTCGTGGTCTCCGACCAGCGCGCCAGGATCGCGCTCCCCAGTCGGATCCTCGTCGAGGGCAAGCACGATGCCGAGCTCGTCGAGAAGGTGTGGGGCGCGGATCTGCGGGTCGAGGGCGTCGTCGTGGAGTTCCTGCAGGGTGTCGACCTGCTCGACGAGCTGCTCGCCGCCGAACCGCCCAGCGCGTCCCGTCGGTACGGCGTGCTCGTCGATCACCTCGTGCCCGGATCGAAGGAGTCGCGCATCGCGGATGCCGTCGCCCGAGGCCCGCACGGCAGGCACGTCCGCATCGTCGGCCACCCCTTCGTCGACGTGTGGCAGTGCGTGACCCCGCGGGCGCTGGGGATCGCCAAGTGGCCGGAGATCCCGCGCGGCACCGATTGGAAGACCGGGATCTGCCGGGCGTTCGGCTGGCCGCACGAGACGCAGGGCGACACCGGGCGGGCCTGGCAGCACATCCTGTCGAAAGTGCACACCTACCGCGACCTCGAGCCCGCGCTGCTCGGTCGGGTCGAGGAGCTCATCGACTTCGTGACCGCTCCCGCGCACTGAGCGCCGGTCGGCAAGGTCGGATGCCGCCGACTACCCTGGGAACATGGTCGAACCCCGTACGTTCCGTGACGAACCGGTGTCCTTCGTACGCCGCAGCGGCCGCATGTCCGACGCCCAGGAACGCGCATTCGAGGAGCTCGGGCCGCACTACCTCCTCGACGTGCCGCGCGACGTCGCGTGGACATCGGTGCACCCCGAGGCACGGCTCGATCTCGCAGACGAATACGGGCGTGACGCCGACCTGTACGTGGAGATCGGTTCGGGTCAGGGACACGCGATCGTCGCGGCCGCGTCGTCGCGGCCGGACGACGACTTCCTCGCGGTCGAGGTCTTCCGTGCCGGCCTCGCCCGCACGATGCTCGACGCGGACCGGGAGGGCGCCCGCAACATCCGGGTCGTCGAGGCCAATGCGCCGGAGGTGCTCTCGTCGTACCTGCCCGAGTCCGCGGCGGCCGAGGTGTGGATCTTCTTCCCCGATCCGTGGCACAAGAAGAAGCACACCAAGCGCCGCCTCGTGCGTCAGGGATTCGGCGACACCGCCGCACGCGCGCTCCGGGACGGCGGCCTGTTGCGCCTCGCCACGGACTGGGAGGACTACGCGCTGCAGATGCGCGAGGTGCTCGACGCGGACCCGCTGTTCGAGCGGGCTTTCGACGGCGAGTGGGCCGACCGCTTCGACGGTCGGGTGATGACCGCGTTCGAGCGCAAGGGCATCGCCAAGGGTCGGGACATCCGCGATCTCGTGTACCGCCGCCGGTCCCGCACGTGACCTCTGTGCAGCGCGCGCAGACGGACTGGACCGGCGCGGTCCCCGCGCTGGTCGTCTGCGCGGCGGCTCCCGCCTTCTTCGTCGCACAGATCGTCTGGCTCGGCTGGACGCTGCTCGCGCTCGGCGTCTTCGGCGCCTGGCTCGTCGAGCGCCGCAGGCCCGGGACCCCGGACCGGACCGTGAGCGTCGGCGCGCGGCGGGAGACCGCCCGCACGATCGGCGTCGCCCGCACTCCCTCCCTCACCCGGGACCTCTCACTGATCGCGCTGGGCATGCTGATCGTGAGCGTGATCCCGCTCGCCGCCGAGCTCGACAACCTCGCCATGCTGCGCTTCACGCTCGCACTCGGAGGTGCGGTGGCGGTTCCCTACGCGGTGTCGCGCTTCGTCTACCGCGACAGGGCGATCAGCTTCCCCTGGCGCGCGCGTCGCCGGTGGGGTCGGCTGCAGTGGGGGTGGCTGGTCGCCGTGCTGGTGCTGGGGTGGCTGATCCTGCCGTTCTACTTCATCAGCAGCGGCGTGTACCAGAACTGGCCGGTCGTCGACACGCCCGACCTCATCGCGCGCCTGTTCGTCGGTGTCGGTGCCGTGGGGATCTGGGATGAGCTCTTCTTCATCTGCACGGTGTTCGCACTGCTGCGGCGGCATTTCCCCGATGCTCTCGCGAACGTGCTGCAGATGATCGTCTTCGTGTCGTTCCTGTGGGAGCTCGGGTACCGCGAGTGGGGGCCGCTGCTGACGATCCCGTTCGCCCTGCTGCAGGGCTTCATCTTCGTGCGCACGCACTCGCTCGCCTACGTGGTGACGGTGCATCTGCTCTTCGACGCGGTCGTCTTCGCCGTGCTGGTGCATGCCCACAACCCCGGGCTGCTGCCGATCTTCCTGCTCTAGGAGGGCGCGGGCGGATACGATCTACTCATGCTCATCGTCGGACTCGTCTTCGCCGCGGCCGCTGCCGCGTTCCACGTCTTCATCTTCGCGCTCGAGTCGCTGCGGTGGACGGAGCCCGAGACGCGGAAGATCTTCGGCGTCGCCAGCGAGGCGGACGCGCAGACGACGAAGGCACTTGCGTTCAACCAGGGGTTCTACAACCTGTTCCTGGCACTCGCCGCTCTGCTCGGGGTCGGCTTCGTGATCATCGGCCTCACCACGGTCGGTCTGACGCTCGTGTTCGCCGGCACCGGGATGATGCTGGCCGCGGCCCTCGTGCTCATCCTCTCGGACCGCACGAAAGCGCGCGCGGCGATCATGCAGGGGACCCTCCCGCTGCTCGCGGTGATCGTGACCGCGATCGCCGTGGCGATCGGCTGATCCGCTGCTGAGCGCTCGCGAGGGGTGACAACCCGATCGCGTCGGGCCACACTCGGTGCATGGCCGATTGGGTGCTGCACGTCGACATGGATCAGTTCATCGCCGCGGTCGAGGTGCTGCGCCGGCCCGAGCTCGCGGGGCTGCCGCTGATCGTCGGCGGACGGGGGGACCCGACAGAACGAGCCGTCGTGTCGACGGCGTCGTACGAGGCCAGGGCGTTCGGGATCGGCTCGGGTATGCCGCTCAAGATCGCGGCCCGCAAGGCGCCGGAGGATGCGGTGTTCCTCCCGGTCGACCACGACGCCTACGAAGCGTCATCCGCCGAGGTGATGGCGGCGCTGCGCACGCTGCCCGGCGTGGTGCTCGAGGTCATCGGCTGGGACGAGTGCTTTCTCGGGGTGACCACCGACGACCCGGAGAAGACCGCCCGCGGGGCGCAGGCGGCGGTGCTCGACGCGACGGGGTTGCACTGTTCGGTCGGCATCGGGGACAACAGGGTGCGCGCCAAGATCGCCACCGAGTTCGGCAAGCCCCGCGGTGTCTTCCGCCTCACCGGCGAGAACTGGTTCGCGGTGATGGGGGACAAGCCCACGCGTGATCTCTGGGGCGTCGGTCCGAAGGTGCAGAAGCGTCTGGGCGCCCACGGCATCCGGACGGTACGAGAACTCGCGGATGCCGACGAGGAGCTGCTCGTCTCGGAGTTCGGGCCGCGGATGGGAGTCTGGTACCACGGACTCGGCTCGGGACTCGGGCCGCGCGTGGTCGACCCGACGCCCTGGGCGGCTCGGAGCCACAGCCGCGAGACGACGTATCAGCAGAACCTGACCACCTCCGAGCAGGTCCGCGACGCGCTGACGGAGCTGGCCGGACATGCTTTCGACGACTGTGCTGCCGAAGGTCGACCGGTGGTGCGCGTGCACATCAAGGTGCGCTACGCCCCGTTCGAGACCAGGACGTTCGGGCACAAGCTCGACGCGCCGACGACACGGCGAGACGACGTGATCGCGGCAGCCCTCGCCCTCGCAGCCACGATGGATCCGCAGCGGGAGGTGAGACTTCTCGGCGTGCGCGCCGAGATGACGATGCCCGAGGTCGATGGGTCGACAGAGCGCACGCCGGTTCGCGGCAGGATCTGAGCGGTCTGGAGCTGAGCAGACCTGTCGGGGCGGGCCGGTGGCCCACCCCGACACGCGAAGTCAGAACTTGAAGAGCACCTTGCCGACGCGTCCGGCCGTGTTGCTGGCGCGCACGGCGTCTGCGGCATCCGCAGCGTCGAAGACGCCGGCCACAGGGAGCGTGAGCGTGCCTTCGGTGACGCGCTGGATCAGCTCGCCGAAGAGGGCGCCGCGGGTGGCGGCGTCCATGGTCTGGATGACCTTGCTGCCCCAGAAGCCCTTGACCGTGGCCTGCTTGAAGATCACATCGCCGGAGCGGATCTCCATGACGGGCGAGTTCATCGCACCGAACGCCACCAGGGTGCCGCCCTCTCCGAGCAGGGAGAGCACATCGCCTGCGGAGGATCCGCCGACGGAGTCGACGCCGAACGCGACGTGCGCGCCGTCGGTGAGGCGCGCGACCTGCTCGCGCCAGTCGTCCTGATCGGTGGCGACGACGTTCTCGATGCCCTGCTCGCGAAGCTCGTCGACGCCGGCGGTGCGTCGCACCAGGCCGATGACGTTGATGCCGCGTGCGGCCCCGAGCTGGGCGAGCATGCGTCCGACGGCGCCGTTCGCCGCGTTCTGAACGATCCAGTCGCCCTTCTCGGCGCCGAGGAACTGCAGCAGGCTGATCGTGCTGAACGGCATCGAGACCAGCTGTGCGGCGCTCTCGTCCTCGAGGGACTCAGGAACCGGAATGAGGCCCGCCGCGTCGGCGACGATGAACTCCGACCAGGCGCCGAACGTGCCGCCGGTGGCGACGCGCTGTCCGACGGTCAGGTTCTCCACACCCTCGCCGAGTGCATCGACGACGCCGAGCGCCTCGGTGCCGGATGCGGCGGGGAGCTCGGGCTTGAATCCGTAGGTGCCGCGGATCGTCCACAGGTCGTGGTTGTGGATCGGTGAGAGGACGACGCGAAGGCGGACCTGGCCGGGGCCGGGCTCCGGCGTCGGGCGCTCGGTGACCTCGAGGACGTCTTCGGGCTCGCCGAATGTGCGGTGCGTGAGTGTGCGCATGATGTTCTCCTTGTGGGATCTGTCGTGGGGGTGGTCGGCGGGTGATCAGTCGTCGGAGACGGTGATCGCCACGTCGATGTTGCCGCGGGTCGCGTTGGAGTACGGGCACACCTGGTGCGCGGCGTCGGCGAGGGCCTGAGCCTGGTCGTGGGGGAGGTCGGGGATGACGACCTCGAGCTGCACGGCGAGGCCGAATCCGCCCTCGCCGTTCGAGCCGATCTGCACGCGCGCTCCGACGGACGAGTCGGTGATCTTGATCTTCTGCGCGCGGGCGACGCTCTGCAGCGCGGAGTGGAAGCATGCCGCGTAGCCGGCGGCGAAGAGCTGCTCGGGGTTCGCGCCGTCGCCGCTGCCGCCCATCTCCTTGGGGATGGCGAGGTTCAGCTCGAGGCGTCCGTCGCCCGTGGCGACACGTCCGTCGCGTCCTGCTCCGGTGGCGAGTGCTTCGGCGGTGTAGAGAGCGTCCATCGTGTGGATTTCCTTCCGGTTGGGGTCTGTCGGCGCGTGAAGCGCGGGAGTGAGGGTCTACGGGGTCTTCTGCAGTCGGGCCGTGAGCTCCTGGAGCTCGGCGATGAGGCGGTGGCGCTGATCGTCGTCCTGCATGCCGGCGAGTGCGGCGACGGCGGAGTGCACGGGCGCGACCTCGGATCGCAGAGCGGTGCCCGCCTCGGTGAGGCCGACGGTGACGACGCGCTCGTCGGTGGCGCTGCGCGACTTGGAGACGTAGCCTGCCTGCTCCAGGCGGCGCACGAGGGGGGAGAGCGTGCCGGAGTCGAGCTGCATGGCGTCGCCGAGCGACCCGATCGTCTGCTCGCCCTCCATCCAGAGGATTGCGAGCACGAGGTACTGCGGGTACGTCAGGCCCCAGGGAGCGAGCAGGGTGCGGTACGCCTGCGTCGTCGCACGGGCGGCGGAGTAGAGCGAGAAGCACACCATCTCATCGGTCACGGCCATTCGACGAGTATTGCACACGATTAAGTTGTGCACAACTAAATGATCGGGATTTAGTTCCCATATGTGACTTCCACCCTGTATGACTACTAGCTAAACTAGCGATCATGGAACGGTACTCACGGCTGCGCTGGGCGGGCCTGGTCTTCATCAGCATCGCGGTCTCGCTGATCATCGTCGACTCGACGATCGTCAACGTCGCGATCCCTGCGATCGTCGACGATCTCGGCATCACGTCCACCGAGGTGCAGTGGGTGCAGGAGGCCTACACGCTGGTGTTCGCCGCGCTGCTGCTCGTGTTCGGGAGTCTCGCCGATCGGTTCGGCCGGCGACGCATGATGCTCATCGGAGTCGTCGTCTTCGCCGCCTCATCCGTGCTCGCCTCCTTCGCACCGGACGGCGGGATGCTGATCCTCGCGCGCCTGGCGCAGGGAGTGGGAGGCTCGATGATCCTGCCGACGACGCTGTCGATCATCAACGCCACCTTCCGCGGCCGTGAGCGGGGCATCGCCTTCGCCGTGTGGGGATCGACGATCGGCGGAATGGCCGCCGTCGGCCCGCTCCTCGGCGGATGGCTCACGACCGCGTTCTCGTGGCGCTGGGCCTTCGGCATCAACATCCCCCTCGGCGTCATCATCGTCATCGGCGTGCTTCTGACCGTCGCCGAGTCTCGCAGTGATCGCACCTCCCGCATCGATGTCATCGGAGCGCTCCTGTCGGTGCTCACGATGGGAAGCCTCGTGTTCGGGCTCATCGAGGGGCGCACCTACGGCTGGTGGCTCGTCGACCAGCGTCCGCAGATCGGCGACTGGACCTGGCCGCTCGATCTGTCGCCGATCCCGTTCGCGTTCGCGCTCGCTCTGATCGCCCTCGTCGCCTTCATCCTGTGGGGGGTGCACCGCGAGCGTCGCGGCACCTCGACCCTCTTGGCACTGCGTCTGTTCGCGATCCCGTCGTTCCGCAACGGCAACATCGCGGCCACGGTGGTCTCGCTGGGGGAGTTCGGGATCATCCTCGCGCTGCCGCTCTGGCTGCAGTTCGTGCTGGGCTTCGACGCGCTGCAGACGGGGCTGCTGCTGCTGGCTCTCGCCGGCGGATCATTCGTCGCCAGCGGTGCAGCCGGTGCCGCGAGCGGCAAGGTGCCGCCCGTCTGGGTCGTCCGTGCGGGGCTGCTGGCCGAGATCGTCGGAGTGGCGGGTGTCGGCTTCGTGATCGCACCGGATGCGTCGTGGGTGCCGCTCATCCCGTTCCTGTTCGTCTACGGACTCGGCGTGGGGCTCGCGACGGCCCAGCTGACCGGCGTCGTTCTCGCCGATGTCCCGGTGGCGGACAGCGGTGCCGCATCAGGCACGCAGTCGACATCGCGGCAGCTCGGTGCCGCTCTCGGCGTCGCGGTTCTGGGCACCGTGCTCTTCACCAGCACGGCCGGGATCCTCGATTCCTCGCTGGAGGCCAGGGGAGTGCCCGCCGATCAGCGCGATCAGGTCGTGTCGTCGGTCGTCGACAGCGCCGGTGCCGCGATCAGCGGACTCGAGGTGCAGCCCGACACCGCGGCCATCGCCGACGACGCCAAGGCCGCCTTCTCGGACGGAACGCGTTTCGCGGCGTGGACCGCGGCCGGGTTCCTCGCCCTCGGCCTGCTGTCGACGATCTCCCTCGGCTCCGGAGCACGGAGCATGGGCGACGGAGAGGCGGACTCTGAATCCCGACCGGCGGGCGGCGCTGCGGAGGGCGGGCCCTCGAACTGACCGAGGTGCGGTCGTGGTGAGCGGTGGACTCCAGACGCGGAGAACCCCCGCCCGTGATGGGCGGGGGTTCTCTGGCTCCAGCGTGTGTGTGCCCCCGACAGGAGTCGAACCTGCGACCTACGGTACCGGAAACCGGCGCTCTATCCACTGAGCTACGGAGGCGTACCGAACGACGATATCACTGCTCGGGAGTGGTCTCCGACCCACCGGCCTCCGTCACCGGCGCGTTGCCCAGTTCGGCGAGAGCCGCGGCGAGCTTCTCGGCCAGGTAGCGGTGGCCGTCGGTGGAGGGATGCTTGCGCCCGACCTCCACGTCGATGACCGACAGGTAGTTCTGCGCGGTGATCCAGTTCTGCGCGATGGGGGAGATGTACCACCAGCCGCGGGCCGCGGCGAGATCGCCGAGGTCGGTGTCGATCCGCGCCGTCTCGGTGCCGACGGGCAGCTCGTGCGGCGCGGGGCCGAGGACGACGATCGTCGCCTCCGGGTACTTCGCCGCCATCGCGTCCCACGCGGCGGTCACGGCTTCGCGATACCCCGCCGCGCCCTGAGCGCGGTCGTTGATGGATCCCTGCAGGATGACGAGGTCGGGCGTGAGGGTCGGATCGAGAGCGGCGATCCGCTCGCCGAAGGCGGGGCCGTCGATCCCCGGCTTGAGGTACCCGCTGCCGCGGACGCCGTCGACGATCGTCTCGCCGTCGAGCAGCTCGGCGAGCACGTAGGCGTAGCCGAGGGTGGGCTCGGTCGCGGCGGAGCCGTAGGTCCACGAGTCGCCGAAGACGAGCACGGTCGGGTGCTCGGGCAGCAGCAGCGGGACGGGTGCGACGGTCACCGACTCACCGCCGGCCGCAGCTCCCGCGGGAGGTGTCGAGGGCACCCAGACCCAGGGGCGCCAGACCCCGAGGGCCACGGCGGCCACCGCCAGGATCACCGCGATGACGAGGCCCGCGAGGGGCAGACGGTGACGGGTGGAGGCGGCCTTCATGGCATGACTGTAGATCACGTTCCCGCTCCCGCAAATTCGGGGGCTCACCGCGCCGTAAACTGGGACGGCTATGAACCCTGACACACTCGCCGAAGCCCTCCTCGCCGTCCTCGCACCGATCGCCGAGGAACGACGTCCCGGCGAGCCGTTCGAGCTCGCCGCATCCGACATCGTGCTCGACCGCCCGCGCAACCGCGAGCACGGCGACTGGGCCTCGAACATCGCGATGCGTCTGGCGAAGCCGTTCGGCACCAACCCGCGGGAACTCGCTCAGCAGATCGCCGACGGTCTGGCGCAGGTCGACGGCATCGAGAGCGCCGAGGTCGCGGGTCCTGGTTTCATCAACATCCGCCTGGATGCCGCCGCCGCCGGCGCTCTGGCGAAGGTCATCGTCGACGCCGGTGTCGCGTACGGACGCAACGACACCCAGGCCGGCAAGTCGATCAACATCGAGTTCGTGAGCGCGAACCCGACCGGCCCGCTGCACATCGGCCACACGCGCTGGGCCGCTCTCGGCGACGCGATCGCCCGCGTGCTCGCGGCATCCGGTGCCACCGTCGCGCGGGAGTACTACATCAACGACGCCGGTGTGCAGATGGAGCGGTTCGCGAACTCCGTGCTCGCCGCCGTGAAGGGCGAGCCGACGCCGGAGGGCGGATATGCCGGAAGCTACATCGCCGACCTCGCTGCCCGAGTGATCGAGGCCCGCCCCGATCTGCTCGATCTCGAGGCGGAGGAGCAGGTCGCCGTCGCGCGCGAACTCGCCTACGGGTTCCAGCTCGACGAGCAGAAGCAGTCGCTGTCGAAGTTCAACGTCGACTTCGACGTGTGGTTCTCCGAGCGCACGCTGCACGCCAAGGGCGCCGACGGCACGAGCTTCGTCGACCAGGCCGTCGACCGCCTGCGCGAGCAGGGGCACGTCTTCGACGACGAGGGCGCGGTCTGGGTGCGCACGACCGACTTCGGCGACGACAAGGATCGTGTGATCCGCCGCTCGAACGGCGAGTACACCTACTTCGCCGCCGACGCCGCGTACTACCTGAACAAGGGCGATCGCGGGTTCGAATACAAGCTGTACCTGCTGGGAGCCGACCACCACGGGTACGTGCATCGTCTCAAGGCCATCGCGGGAGCGGCGGGGGAGGACCCTGAGAAGAACGTCGAGGTGCTGATCGGCCAGCTCGTCTCGGTCGGTGGAGCGCGCCTCAGCAAGCGCGCCGGCAACATCATCGAGATGGATGACCTGCGCGAATGGCTCGGCACCGATGCGCTGCGGTACTCGCTGGAGCGCTCTCCTGCGGACTCGCCGCTCGCCCTCGACCCCGAGCTGCTGCAGAAGCGGACGAACGACAACCCCGTCTTCTATGTGCAGTACGCCCACGCGCGGACACACAACGTGGCTCGCAACGCCGCGGACTCGGGCGTCGACCGTTCGGAGTTCGCCCCCGAGACGCTCACGCACGAGACCGAGAGCGCGCTGCTCGGAGCGTTGCAGGAGTTCCCGCGCATGGTGGCCTTCGCCGCCGAGGTGCGCGAGCCGCACCGGGTCGCCCGCTACCTCGAGGAGCTCGCCGGCCTGTACCACCGTTGGTACGACAATTGCCGCGTGATCCCGCAGGGCGACGATCCCATCGAGACCGTGCACCGCACGCGTCTGTGGCTCAACGACGCCGCGGGTCAGGTCTTCCGCAACGGGCTGGACCTGCTCGGCGTCTCCGCGCCCGAGCGCATGTGACCGGCGTCCGCGACGCCGACAGGGGGATGACAGCATGAGCGACGACAACCACACGCGTCCCTACCCGGCGCGAGACTCCGAGCATCCGACACTCGTGATCCCCGGCGGTGCAGACGAGGCGGATGCCGCCGAGGCCGCACCGACGCCCCGCCGTCGCAAGCGCCGGCTATGGGTGCTGGCCATCGTCCTCGTCGTGCTGGCCCTGCTCGTCGTGGCGGCGGAGCTCATCGTGCGCGCCGTTCTGCCCGGGATCGTCCGGGGAATGGTGATCGAGCAGCTCGACCTGCCCGCCGACCAGCAGCTCGAGGTGGAGGCCGACGGCATCCTGCTGCCGCAGCTGATCGGCGGCTCGCTCGACACGCTGCACCTGTCGACGGATTCCGTCACGCTGCAGGGCATCACCGGAGCCGTCGACGCGACCGTCACCGGAGTGCCGCTGCGCGGGGGCGATCTCCGCGGCGCGTCCGGCACGATCCGCATCGACGAGTCGCAGTTCGGCAGCCTCCTCGCCGACACCGATCTTCCCGTGGAGTCCGTGACGCTCGAGGAGCCCAACGCGACGGTCTCCGGATCCGTGACGGTGCTCGGACTCTCGATCCCGCTGTCGCTCACCGTGCTGCCGGGCGTCGCCGACGGCGACCTCGAACTCACTCCGGTGGGGGCCGCCATCGGCGGACTCGAGGTCGACGCCGATCAGGTCGGCTCGTCGCTGGGGGCGCTGGGAACCCGGCTCACCGAGACGCAGCGCGTGTGCATCGCCGACCAGCTCCCCGCGGGCATCACCCTCGTCGGGCTGAAGGTCGTGGGCAGCGAGGCCGTGATCGACGTGGCCGTCGACGGGGCCATCGCGACCGATGCGAGCCTGCTCGAGAAGGGCACCTGCCCGCGGGGCTGAGGTCTCAGCCTGCCGGCGTCTCGGTCGCCGAGCCTTCACGCATCTCACGCTCGGCCTTCTGCGCGGCGCGCAGCTCGGCGGTCGCGAGCGTGACCTCGGCTTCGGCGCGCTGCACCCGTCGCTGCGGGAACGTCGACGCGCCGAAGCGGGCGTGCACGCGGTCGTGGCGCTCCTCCTCGGAGGTGACGATGAAGGCGGAGGAGATCAGGATCACCTGGGTCGACAGGTTGAGCCAGATCAGCAGCGCGAGCAGCGAGGCGAACGAGGCGAGCAGCGGGTTGCTCGTCGCCCCGCCGATGAACAACCCTGACAGCTCCTGCAGCACCAGGAGCCCGACGCCGCCGAGCAGCGCACCGCTCCACAGGGAGCGCGCCGAGGGAATGGTGCCCGAGAGCACGCGGAACACGCCCGCGATCAGCGCGGTGTCCAGGGCGAGCACGACGAGCAGCGATGCGATCCGGATGCTCCAGATCGCGATCGCGGAGTCGTCGGCGATGCCCAGCAGCCCCGCGATCCAGGTGATGCCGATCCGGCCGATGAAGGTGATCGCCGCGGCTGCGACGAACGAGAGGCCGATGCCGATGGCCAGGAGCAGGTTGCGCAGCATCACCCAGATGAAGAGGACGTCGCCCTGCGCGGTGCCCGCGAGGATCCGCACGGCCGAGCGCAACGATCCGACGGCGGCGAGGGCGGAACCGGTGAGAGTGATCACCGAGACGGCGCCGGCGACGGACAGGGAGATCGGCGCCTGCAGGTCGGACGGGTCGATGATCGCGCCCTCGCCGATGAGCCCTGGCACCACGGACTGCACCGCGTCGATGATCGCGTCCCACGCAGCCGGGTTGCCGGCCAGCCAGAGCGCCGCGATCGAGAAGCCGAGGAGCACGGCGGAGAACACGCTGAAGAGAGCGCGATAGGTCACGCTGTCGGCCAGCATCGGTCCGCGTCGCTCCGAGTAGAGCAGGAACGCCCTGACCACGCGCTGTCGGAGTGCCCATCGGATCGCCGCGGCGCTGACACGCGGGATCAGGCCGGGACGATCGGCTTCTGGGGCTGCGGATTCGGTGCTCATCGCGAACAGTCTAGGAGCCGCTGCGGACCGCGCTGAGGGGGTTGACGCGGAGGGTCACCATGGCGGATGCGGCATGACGGGTGCCCTAGAATCGGGGGCGACCTCGCAGTGCGCGTGTTCGCCCGAGACCCGTCCCACGATTGGTGTTCCTTGCTTTCCCCTGCCGACTCGCTCGCCCCGGAATGGCTCGTCGTCCCCGACGACGTGAACGATCTCGCCGCCGCCGTCTGGCCCGCATCTGCGCATCGCGACGCTGACGGGGTCGTGCAGCTGGCCGGTGTCTCCGCCACCGCGCTGGCCCAGACCCACGGGACGCCGCTGCTGGTGATCGACGAGGACGAAGTGCGTGCCCGTGCCCGCAGCTTCCGCGTCGCGTTCGACCGCGCGGCCGCCGACCACGGCACCACCGCGCAGGTGTACTACGCGGGCAAGGCGCTGCTGACCACCGTGATCGCCCGCTGGGTGGTCGACGAGGGGCTCAGGGTCGATGTCTGCACCGGGGGAGAGCTCGCGGTCGCGCTCGCAGCGGGGGTCGCCCCGGCATCCCTCGGCTTCCACGGCAACAACAAGTCCGTCGCCGAGCTCGAGCGCGCCGTCGAGGTGGGCGTCGGCACGATCATCGTCGACAGCGCGATCGAGGTGGAGCGGCTCGCGGCCATCACCGCGCGGACCGGCGCCACGCAGCGGGTGCTGGTGCGGGTCATCAGCGGTGTGCACGCCGAGACCCATGACTTCCTCGCCACGGCGCATGAGGACCAGAAGTTCGGATTCCCGCTGCCCGAGGCCGAGCAGGCCGTGGCCCGCATCCGCGAGATCCCCGGTCTCGAGTTCGCCGGGCTGCACTGCCACATCGGATCGCAGATCTTCGGGGTCGCCGGCTTCCGCGAGTCGGCGTCGCGGGTGCTCGAGCTGCATGCCGCGCTGCTCGAGGGGGGCCCGGTGCCGCAGCTCAACCTCGGCGGCGGCTTCGGCATCGCGTACACACGCCTCGACGACCCCACTCCGATCGAGACGCTTGCGGGCGAGATCGTCGCTGCCGTGGCCGAGGGCTGCGCAGCGCGCGGCATCGCGGTTCCTGCCCTGTCGTTCGAACCGGGACGCGCGATCGTCGGCACCGCGGGGGTGACCCTGTACGAGGTGGGCACCACGAAGGACGTCGCCCTCGACTCCGGTGCGACCCGTCGCTACGTCAGTGTCGACGGGGGTATGAGCGACAACGCCCGCCCCGCCCTCTACGGCGCGCAGTTCTCGGCTCGCCTGGCGTCGCGCGCGGGCACCGGAGAAGCGCAGCTCAGCCGCGTGGTCGGCAAGCACTGCGAATCCGGCGACATCGTCGTCGACCACGAGTTCCTGCCGGCCGATGTCGCGCCGGGCGATCTGCTCGCGGTGCCGGCGACCGGCGCGTACTGCGCCCCGCTCGCGAGCAACTACAACCACGTGCCCCGTCCGCCGATCGTCGCGGTGCGCGACGGGCGGTCGACCGTCATCGTCCGCGGCGAGACCATCGACGACGTCCTGTCACGGGACGCCGGTATCGAGTCATCCGAGAATCCTCGGTGACCCGCGCTCCCCGTGACGCGGCATCCGACGACGTACGACAGATCCACCCTCCGAAGGAGAAGCAATGACGACTGAGTACCGACGACTTCGGGTGGCGCTGCTGGGCGCCGGCGCGGTCGGCTCCCAGGTGGCCGACCTGCTGCTGCGGCACGGTGACGAGCTCGCCGATCGTGCGGGCGCCGCTCTCGAGCTGTCCGGCATCGCCGTGCGCAACCTCGACGCCCCGCGCGACGCCGACCTGCCTGCGGAGCTGTTCACGACCGACGCGGAGTCCCTGATCCTCGGGGCCGACATCGTCATCGAGCTGATCGGCGGGATCGAGCCGGCTCGCACGAACATCCTCCAGGCCATCGGCTCCGGAGCCGATGTCGTGACCGCGAACAAGGCGCTGCTCGCCACCCACGGTCCCGAGCTCTTCGAAGCCGCCGATCGCGTGGGCGCCTCGGTGTACTACGAGGCCGCCGCGGCAGGGGCGATCCCCATCATCCGCCCGCTGCGCGATTCGCTCGCGGGCGACCGGGTCGTGCGCATCATGGGCATCGTGAACGGCACCACCAACTACATCCTCGACCGGATGGAGACGGAGGGCGCCGACTTCGCCGATGTGCTCGCCGACGCCCAGCGCCTCGGATACGCCGAGGCCGATCCGACGGCCGACGTCGAGGGCTACGACGCCGCGCAGAAGGCCGCGATCCTCGCGAGCCTCGCCTTCCACACCGCGGTCCCGCTGGATGCGGTGCATCGCGAGGGGATCTCCTCGATCACGGCCTCGATGATCGACGAGGCCCGCGCCGCCGGATTCGTCATCAAGCTGCTCGCGGTCTGCGAGCGCCTCGAGGCGAACGGCGCCGAGTCGATCTCGGTCCGCGTGTACCCCGCATTGGTGCCCCAGTCGCACCCGCTCGCCTCGGTGCACGGTGCGAACAACGCCGTCTTCGTCGAGGCCGAGGCCGCCGGCTCGCTGATGTTCTACGGGGCGGGAGCCGGCGGTGTGCAGACCGCATCCGCCGTTCTCGGCGACGTCGTCTCGGCGGCACGGCGGCACATCGCGGGCGGAGTCGGTGTCGGCGAATCGACCAGGGCGAACCTGCCCGTCGTCGCGATCGGACACGTCACCACGCGCTACCAGATCACGCTCGAGGTCTCGGATGCTCCGGGCGTGCTCGCCACGGTCGCCGGGATCCTCAGCGACGGCGACGTCTCGGTCGCCACCGTGGTCCAGACCGTCGAGGGGGAGGCGGAACCCACCGCTCGCCTCGTGATCGGCACACATCGGGCGACGGACGCGGCGCTCAGTGCCACCGTGACCGCGCTGTCGGAGAGCTCCGTCGTCGAGCGCGTGGTCTCGGTGCTGCGCGTGGAAGGCGAGTGACCGTGGCGGCAGGACGCACGGTCGAGGTCACGGTCCCGGCGACCAGCGCCAACCTCGGCCCCGGCTTCGACACGCTCGGGCTCGCGCTCAGTGTCTACGACACGCTCCTCGTCACCGAGCTCGCGGCCGGGGAGCTGGAGATCGAGGTCACCGGATCCGGCGCCCAGGAGATTCCGCGCGACGCGTCGAACCTGATCGTCCGCACCGTCGCGCACGTGTACGCCGATGTGGATCGCCCCTTTCCGGGTCTGCGCATCCAGGCCGAGAACGGCGTGCCGCACGGACGCGGCCTCGGCTCGTCGGGAGCCGCGGTCGCCGCGGGCATCCTCGCGGCCAAGGGGCTGCTCGAGGGCGACGTCGAGATCGACGACGCCGACATGCTCCGCCTCGCCACGGAGATCGAAGGGCATCCCGACAACGTCGCTCCGGCGCTCTTCGGCGGACTCACGATCGCCTGGATGGGGGAGCACGGCGCCCGACACAAGAAGCTGCTCGTGCATCGCGGAGTCTCTCCTCTCGTGCTGGTGCCCTCGTACACGATGTCCACGTCGGCCGCGCGCTCGCTGCAGCCGCCCCACGTCTCGACCGCGGATGCGGTGTTCAACCTGTCGCGCTCGGCCCTGCTGATCGCGGCTCTCACCCAGAGCCCCGAACTGCTGCTCGATGCCACGGCCGACCGGCTGCACCAGGACTACCGTGCCGAGGCGATGCCCGAGACACAGCGACTCGTGCAGGCGCTGCGCAGCGCAGGCTTCGCGGCCGTCGTCTCGGGCGCCGGACCCAGCGTGCTGGTGCTCGCCGACGGCCCCGGGCGCCGCCAGGATGCCGTGGAACTCGCCGAATCCACCACCGACACCCCGTGGGATGCGCTGCTGCTCGCCGTCGACGTGCGTGGTGGTACAGTGGGGGAATCGAGCGGAGGGCTCCACGCAACTGCGTGAATCTGGCCCCATTGCAACTCTGCAAGTCCCGCACGCAAATCCCTGTATCACTGCTCTCAGCGAGAACCCGGTTCTCTTCGAGAACCCAGTGACGAGGCCGGCTGACGCCGAGCGTCAGCCCGTGCGACCGCGCTCAGCACCCGTTGTGCGCGTACCGCTCGTGTTCCCCAGACTGAAGAGGGAGTACTCGTGGAGAATTTCTCCGAGACCCAGAACGACAAGGCGGCACCTGCCGCCGAGGCTCCGGCGACGGCGTCCGACGCCGCGACCGCATCCGCGACCGAAGTGGCCCCTGCGCGCAAGCGCGCACCGCGACGTGCGAGCACCGCGACCGCTGCAGCGAAGGCCGAGAAGGCCGCGGCGGCCGCTGCTGAGGCGCCCGCCGCCGATGCCGTACCCGCCGCTGCATCCGCTGCCGCACCCGCCGCCGAGGCTCCGGCCGAGGCCGCACCGAAGGCGAAGGCCCCGCGCCGCAGCCGGGCGAAGAAGGCCGATGCCGAGACCGAGGCGTCCGCGCCGTCCGCGCAGGCTCCCGCCGCCGAGGCCCCCACCGCGGATGCGGCACCGGCCGAGTCCGCACCGTCCGCCGACGCCGGATCCTCCGACGCGACCGACGAGCCGAAGAAGACCACCGGTCGCGGTCGCCGCACCGCCAAGAAGCCGGCGGCCGATGCCGAGGCTCCCGCCGCCGAGAAGCCCGCCGAGGCTCCTGCGACGGAGACCCCCTCCTCGAACGATTCCGGCTCCGACTCCGCCGACGGCGGCGACGAGCAGGGCGGTCGTGGACGCAACCGCAACCGCAGCCGCAACCGCGGTCGCGGCCAGAACGGCAACGGCCAGGGCGACTCGCAGCAGTCGCAGCAGACGCAGCAGCAGAGCGCGCCGACCGACGACGACGGCGGAAACGCCCGCAACCGTCAGCGCAACAAGCGTCGCGGCGGCGCCCCGACCGACGAATTCGATACGGAGATCGGCGAGGACGACGTCCTGATCCCGATCGCGGGCATCCTCGACGTGCTCGACAACTACGCGTTCGTCCGCACCACCGGCTACCTCGCCGGCCCCAGCGACGTCTACGTCTCGCTCGGCCAGGTCAAGAAGTACAACCTGCGCAAGGGCGACGCGATCGTCGGATCGATCAAGCAGCCCCGTGAGGGCGAGCAGCAGGGACGTCAGAAGTACAACGCCCTGGTCAAGGTCGACTCGATCAACGGCCTGTCCGTCGATGACGCGGCGACGCGCGTCGAGTTCGGCAAGCTCACCCCGCTGTACCCGCAGGAGCGTCTCCGTCTCGAGACCGCTCCCGAGAAGCTGACCCAGCGGATCATCGACCTCGTCGCCCCGATCGGAAAGGGACAGCGCGGGCTCATCGTCGCGCCGCCCAAGGCGGGCAAGACGATCGTGCTGCAGCAGATCGCCAACGCGATCGCGCAGAACAACCCCGAGGTCCACCTCATGGTCGTGCTCGTCGACGAGCGCCCCGAAGAGGTCACCGACATGCAGCGCACGGTGAAGGGCGAGGTCATCGCCTCCACCTTCGACCGCCCCGCCGAGGATCACACCACGGTCGCCGAGCTCGCCATCGAGCGCGCCAAGCGCCTCGTCGAGCTGGGCCGCGACGTCGTCGTGCTGCTCGACTCGATCACGCGTCTCGGTCGTGCCTACAACCTCGCGGCCCCGGCCTCGGGACGCGTGCTCTCGGGCGGTGTCGACGCCTCGGCGCTGTACCCGCCCAAGCGCTTCTTCGGCGCCGCGCGCAACATCGAGAACGGCGGATCCCTGACGATCCTCGCCACGGCTCTCGTCGAGACCGGCTCCAAGATGGACGAGGTCATCTTCGAGGAGTTCAAGGGCACCGGCAACAGCGAGCTGCGCCTGTCGCGTCAGCTCGCCGACAAGCGGATCTTCCCCGCCGTCGACGTCAACGCGTCGAGCACCCGTCGCGAGGAGATGCTGCTCTCGGCCGACGAGGTCAAGATCACCTGGAAGCTGCGCCGTGCCCTCGCGGGTCTCGACCAGCAGCAGGCGCTCGAGGTCGTCCTCGGCAAGCTCAAGGAGACCCACTCGAACGTCGAGTTCCTCGTGCAGATGCAGAAGTCGATCCCGACGCTGCCTTCGGGCGCGCACGGGCACGACAACAACATCCGCTGAGCGGAGCCGGAGTGTTCGAGTCCGTCCAGACTCTGATCGACGAGCATCGCCGGGTGCAGGAGGAGCTCTCCGACCCGGCGGTGCACGCCGACGCCGCGCGGGCGAAGCGGGTCAATCGCCGCTACGCCGAGCTGTCGCGGATCGTCACCGCCCATGAGGCATGGGTGGCGGCATCCGACGATCTCGACGCCGCCCGTGAGCTGGCACGCGAAGACGACGCGTTCGCCGCCGAGATCCCGGCTCTCGAAGAGGGACTGCAGGCGGCGCAGGAGAGGCTTCGGCGGCTGCTGATCCCTCGCGATCCCGACGATGCGCGTGACGTGATCATGGAGATCAAGGCGGGGGAGGGCGGTGCCGAGTCGGCGCTGTTCGCCGCGGACCTGCTGCGGATGTACATCCAGTACGCGGCCTCCAAGGGCTGGAAGACCGAGCTGCTGGAGCGCAACGAGTCCGATCTCGGGGGTTACAAGGACGTCCAGGTCGCCATCAAGGGATCCTCCACCGACCCTGCCCAGGGCGTCTGGGCGCATCTCAAGTACGAGGGCGGGGTGCACCGGGTGCAGCGCGTGCCCGCGACCGAGTCGCAGGGTCGTATCCACACCTCGACCACCGGTGTGCTGGTGTTCCCCGAGGTCGACGAACCCGACGAGATCGCGATCAACCAGAACGACCTCAAGATCGATGTCTTCCGCTCGTCCGGACCCGGCGGTCAGTCCGTCAACACGACCGACTCCGCGGTGCGCATCACGCACCTGCCCAGCGGGATCGTCGTCTCGATGCAGAACGAGAAGTCCCAGCTGCAGAACCGCGAGGCCGCCATGCGCGTGCTCCGCGCCCGACTGCTCGCGAAGCAGCAGGAGGAGCTGGACGCCGCGGCCTCGGACGCGCGCAAGTCGCAGATCCGCGGCATGGACCGCTCGGAGCGCATCAGGACGTACAACTTCCCGGAGAACCGCATCGCGGACCATCGCACGGGCTTCAAGGCGTACAACCTGGACCAGGTGATGGACGGGGCTCTCGAGCCCATCATCGAGAGTGCGATCCAGGCCGACGAAGAGGCGCGGCTCGCGGCTGTCGGCTCCGACTCCTGAGCCGTACCTCTCGCTGAGTCGCACCTCTCGCTGATCACGGACCTCTCGCTGATCCCGCACCTCTCGCTGATCACGGGCCTCTCACGGGTGCCCGAGGCGCGCGACCGCGCGGACTCGGGTCTCAGGTGCGCGACTGGCCGACTCGGGTCTCAGGTGCGCGCCGCGTAGCGGTGCTCCGGTCGTCCCGTTGCTCCGTATCGCAGGCGCACCTCCACGACGGTGCGTGCCGCGAGCGCCGCCAGATGGCGTTGTGCGGTGGCGCGCGAGATGCCGACCCGCTCGCCCACCTCGGCGGCCGATGCCTCGCCGTCGCCGAGCGCCGCGAGCACCAGCTGTTCGGTCGCGGAGCGCGAGACGGTCACGGGTTCGCCGGAGCCGTGCAGGATCGCCAGCGCCCGGTCCACGTCCTCCTGCGGCAGGGGGCGGTCGCCGGCGAGGAGGTTCCGATAGCGTGCGTACCGATCGAGCAGTCCCGTGAGGGCTCGTCGCTCGAAGGGCTTGCGCAGGTAACCGACGGCGCCCGAGCGCAGCGCCCTGCGCACCGTGGGGCCGTCGTCGGCGGCGGAGATCAGGATGGCGTCGACCCCCGTCTCCCGCACCAGGGCGATGCCATCGCCGTCGGGAAGATAGACGTCGGCGAGGAGCAGATCGGGACGTGACGCCCGGAGGCCGTCCTGTGCCTCTGCGATCGAGCGCACCGGGTCGAGGGCGGTATAGCCGGGCTGCTCGTCGACGATGCCCCGATGCAGCTCGCCGACGCGGAAGTCGTCGTCGAGGATCAGGACGCGGAGGGGATCGGTCATGGGGTCTCCCTGTGAACTGTCGGAGCGGCGGACACGGCACCGCCGAGGCGTGCGGCGAACACGGCGCCGTGCACGGGGCCGCCCGGATCGATGATCCAGAGGTCCCCACCGCTGCGGCGGGCGATCTCCCGGGCGAGCGGGAGGCCGAGTCCGTGACCGTGCACGCGGTCGGCGCTGTCGTCGCCGGGGGAGTGGGGTGACATCGGTTCGGTGCTGCCCAGCCCCGGCCCGGAGTCGGCGACCGTGAGCACGAGTGCGTCGCCGTCGCCGAGCACCGCGACTTCGACCCACCGGGGTTCGCGGTCGCCGGCCACCGCCGCGGTCACGGCGTTGTCGACCAGATTGCCCAGGACGGCGGCGACGTCTTCGGGCTCGACGATGTCGCCGATCAGCTGCGTGTCGTCCGCGATGCGCAGCGCCACACCGCGTTCACCCGCCTCGAGGCCCTTGGCGCCGAGGAAGGAGTGCAGGAAGGCGTCGCCGAGCAGATCGAGTCCGACGACGGGGAACGCCACGGAGCCGCGCTCCACGAGCTCGCCGAGGAAGGCCCGCGCGTCGGGGATGCGGTGGGCGTCGAGGAGGCCGGCCGCCACGTGCATGCGATTGGCGAACTCGTGTCGCTGCACTCGCAAAGCCGCGGTCACGGCGCGCACGCTCTCCAGCCTCTCCGTCAGGGCGATCAGGTCGGTGCGATCACGGATGATCAGCACGTCGCCGAGTCGGCGGCCGGCGCGCTCGACGGGCCGTGAATCCAGATAGAGCACGCGCTCGTCGATCACGGCGCTGGAACGCGCCACGGTGCCCGATGCCGTCTCGAGGAGCACAGGTGGCAGCCCCAGCTCGACGAGCGGGCGACCCACCGGGGTGTGGATGCCCAGCATCCGGTCGGCGGCGGCGTTGCTCACTCGCACGATGCCCTCGGTGTCGACCGCGAGCACGCCGTCGTCCACGCCGTCCAGCACCGCGGTCTGGTTCTGCACGAGCGCGACGAGCTCTTCCGGCTGCACGCCGAACGTCAACCGCTCCCAACGTCGGCGCAGGAGCAGGAACGCGAGCACAGAGAGGGTCAGGGCGCCCGCCGCGGTGAGTCCGATGACGCCGAGCAGCGGGGGCAGGTCGTCGAACACGCCGGTGCGCTCGAAGCCGACGCTGATCTCTCCGACGGGGGTGCCGTGGGCATCCCGCACGGGCACCTTGGCGCGCGCCGATTCGCCGAGCGTGCCGGTCTGCCACTCGACGACCTCGTTGCCGGCGAGCACATCGGCGAACGGTGTGCTCACGACCTCGCCGATGCGCGCGCTGGTGGGATGCGCGAGACGGATGCCGTCTTCGTCCGTGATCACGACGAAGAGCGCTCCGGTGCGGGCCGCGACATCGAGAGCAGTGCGCTGCAGGTCGCCGTTCCTCAGGCTCTCGGCATCCGGTGGCTCGCTCGACGCGGAGACGCGAGCGACTTCGGTGCGCACCTGCGGGTCCTCGGCGAGGGTCCTGGCGATGCCGAGGGCGGTGGACTGCGCCTCGGCACGCAGCTGCTGCACGGCGAGGGCGAGGTACACACCCGTGCACAGGGCGACGACGAGCGCGACGGCCGCGAGCTGCAGCAGCAGCGCGCGGGTCGCGAACCGCCATCTGGTCGGCGTCTTCGACACGGGGGCTCCCTTCGCGCAATATGCGCAGAAGTCACGCTACGCGCATAACGCCCGGGAATGCGGGATACCGCACTCGGACGCGCCGGATTGCCTACTCTCGTCAGGATCCGTCGAAGTGGACGGACCCGACGAAGGAGTCACCGTATGCCCGATGCACTCACCGGCCTGTTCGCGGCCGCCGACGAGGCGCCCACGTATGACGTGGCGTTCGTGCCGCCGGAGTGGGTCCTGGTCCTGCTCGGATTCACCATGGTGCTGGCGTTCATGACGCTCATCATGACCAAAAGACTGACCCCGATGGTCGCCCTGATCCTCGTTCCCACCGTGTTCGGTCTGTTCGCGGGCGCCGGGCTCGGGCTCGGCGACATGATCCTCGACTCGATCTCCACGATGGCGCCGACCGCGGCGCTGCTCATGTTCGCCATCATGTTCTTCGGGATCATGATCGACGTCGGACTGTTCGACCCGCTGATCCGCCTGATCACGCGGCTGCTCGGCGACGACCCGGCGAAGGTCGTGCTGGGCACCGCGATCCTGGCGGGTGCGGTGTCGCTGGACGGCGACGGGTCGACGACCTTCATCATCACCACCTCGGCCATGCTGCCCATCTACCTGCGACTCGGCATGAGCCCCGTGGTCCTCACCTGCGTCGCGGGCCTGATGAACGGCACGCTGAACATCGTGCCCTGGGGCGGCCCCACCGTGCGGGCGGCGACAGCGCTCGGTCTGCAGCCGACCGACATCTTCGTCCCGATGCTTCCGGCCCTGGGCGTCGGCATCCTGGTGACGTTGAGCTTCGCCTGGTTGCTCGGGCTGGGGGAGCGCCGCCGCCTCGGCCGTCTCGACTCCGCCGGGCTGCTCACGGGAGGCGAGGGCGGTGCGCTGTCGACCGTCCCGAAGATCTTCCGCGGATCCGACGCGAAGCCCGGCGCCCGAGCGGCGCTGCGCACCGGCAACATCGTCGTGGTTGCCGGCGGTCGCGCCCCCGTGCCCGCCGCAAGCGTCGACCCTGCGGACACCGCGATGGCGGACACCATGCTCGACCCCGCGCGGCCGACCCTGCGTCCGAAGCTGATCTGGTTCAACCTGGTGCTGACGCTCGCGGTGATGGTGCTGCTGATCCTCGACATCATGCCCCTCCCGTACGTGTTCATGGTCGGTGCGGGAATCGCTCTGCTCGTGAACTTCCGCGGCATCAAGGATCAGGCATCCGAGATCGTCGCCCATGCTCCGAGCATCGTCGGCGTCGTGTCGATGGTCATCGCGGCCGGCGTGCTGGTCGGCGTGCTGTCGGGCACGGGCATGGTCGATGCGATGGCGACGTGGATCACCGACGTCCTGCCTCCCTCGCTCGGACCGTTCCTCGCGCCGATCACAGGGGTGCTGTCGATCCCGTTCACGTTCTTCATGTCGAACGACGCGTTCTACTACGGCATCCTGCCCGTGCTCTCGCAGAGTGCGGCGGCATACGGGATCGACCCGGTGGAGATGGCCCGCGCATCGATCATCGGGCAGCCGGTGCACCTGCAGAGCCCGCTCGTCCCGGCCATCCTGCTGCTCGTCTCGCTGGCCGGGGTGAACCTCGGCGACCACCACCGCAAGGTGCTCTGGCGCGCGACGATCGTGTCTCTGGTGATGCTGGCGATCGGCATCGTGTCCGGAGCGATCCCGTTCTTCGTGGCTCAGTGACGCCGGGCCCGCGGACGCACTGACGGGCGCACTCGAGGGGTCTGCGACGCCGCGTGACGACCGTGATCCACGGTCGCCGCGCGGCGTTCATCGGCGCTGCCGGGATGCGATCCCGGGCGCCGACTCAGATCGAGTACTCGGGAGCGGTGAGCATGGCGCGGGTGTCTTCGCCGCGCAGTCGAGCGCGAGGTTTGGCCGGCACTCCGACCAGGACGCTGTCGGCCGGTGCATCGCGGGTGACGACGGCGTTGGCCCCCACCACCGATCCCTCGCCGATCGTGACGGGTCCGAGGATCTTCGCGCCGGCGCCGACCGCGACCCCGTCGCCGAGAGTGGGATGCCGTTTGCCCGCGTCGCGGGTGCGACCGCCCAGCGTCACCCCGTGATAGAGCATGACGTCGTCACCCACCTCGGCGGTCTCGCCGATGACGACGCCCATGCCGTGGTCGATGAAGAACCGTCGGCCGATGCGCGCGCCCGGGTGGATCTCGATGCCGGTGAGCCACCGCGAGACCTGCGAGATCGCCCGGGCGGGCAGACGCAGTCCGCGTCGCCACAGGCGGTGCGAGACCCGGTGCGCCCAGATCGCGTGCAGACCCGGATACAGCAGCGCCACCTCGGCGGCGCTGCGTGCCGCGGGGTCGCGGAGACGTGCCGCCGCGACGTCCTCGCGCATTCGACCGATCATGCTCATCGAGCGGGTCAGGACTCGAGAAGGTTCTCGTACAGGGCGGTCGAGAGGTACCGCTCGCCGAACGAGGGGATGATGACGACGATGGTCTTGCCCGCGGCCTCGGGGCGCTGCGCGACCTGCAGAGCGGCCCAGATCGCGGCACCGCTCGACATGCCGACCAGGATGCCCTCTCTGCTCGCGGTCTCGCGTGCGACGCGGATGGCGTCGTCGAAGGTGACGTCGATGACCTCGTCGAGGATGTCGCGGTCGAGGATGGGCGGCACGAAGTTCGGTCCGATCCCCTGGATCTTGTGCGGTCCGGGGTGTCCCTCGGTGAGGATGGGGGAGTCCTTGGGCTCGACGGCGACGATCTGCACGCCCGGGACGCGCTCCTTGAGCACCTGGCCGACGCCGGTGATCGTTCCGCCGGTGCCGATGCCGGCGACGAGGTAGTCGACGGAGCCGTCCGTGTCGCGCAGGATCTCCTCGGCCGTGGTGCGACGGTGGATCGCGGGGTTCGCCTCGTTGGCGAACTGCTTCGCCAGCACGGCACCCGGTGTGCGGGCGGCGATGGCCTCCGCCTCGGCGATCGCATGCGTCATCCCCTTGGTGGGGTCGGTGAGGACGAGCTCGGCGCCGAAGGCCTTCAGCAGCATGCGCCGCTCCTTCGACATCGACGCGGGCATCGTGAGGATCACCGAGTAGCCGCGCGCGGCGCCGACCATCGCGAGCGCGATGCCGGTGTTGCCGCTGGTCGCCTCCACGATCGTGCCCCCGGGCTTCAACTCGCCCGAGGCCTCCGCGGCATCGACGATCGCGATGCCGAGGCGGTCCTTGACGCTGGAGGCCGGGTTGTAGAACTCGAGCTTCGCGAGCACGGTCGCACCGAGGCCCTCGGTGACGCGGTTCAGGCGTACCAGGGGGGTGTTGCCGAACGCGGACGTGATGTCGGAGTGGATACCGGGCATGGAGGAGCCTTCCTGTGCGGGGTGACTGCGCCTCCAGCCTAGGCGAGCGGCCCCGGGGGTCGGGCAGTATGACGCCTTTCCGCGCTCTACGCTTGACCCATGCCCGACATCTCCCTCGCCTCGGCGGTGCGCACGGCCACCGCCCGCCTCGCGGAGGCCGGCGTGCCCGATCCCCTCGTCGACGCCGAGCTCCTGGCCGGACATCTCCTGGGGCTGCGGCGCGGAGAGGTGCAGGCCGCCCTCATCCGCGGCGACGCCCTGAGCGCTGAGATCGAGAGTGCGCTGGATGCCCTGGTCGCCCGGAGGGCGGCACGGGAACCGCTGCAGCACATCACCGGGGTCGCTCCGTTCCGACACCTCGAACTCGCCGTCGGCCCCGGGGTCTTCGTGCCTCGCCCCGAGACCGAGACGGTCGTGCAGTACGCGATCGACGCGCTGCTCGGCTCCGCGCTCCCCGCCCCCATCGCCGTCGATCTCGGCACCGGCAGCGGTGCGATCGCGCTCGCGATGGCCACCGAGGTCCCGCATGCGCGTGTGTTCGCCGCGGAGCTCTCTCCGGACGCGTACCCGTGGGCCGTGCGCAACACGGCAGGCGTCGAGAACCTCACGCTCGTCAACGACGATCTCGCTGATGCGTTCCGCGAGCTCGACGGCACCGCATCCGTGGTCATCTCCAACCCGCCGTACGTGCCGGATGCGGCGATCCCGCGTGATCCCGAGGTGCGCCTGTTCGACCCGTCGATGGCGCTGTACGGGGGCGCGGACGGCCTCGACCTGGTGCGGGTGCTGAGCGTTCGGGCGGCGGAGCTGCTGCACCCCGGCGGGCTCCTCGTGATCGAGCACGGCGAGCTGCAGGGCGAGGAGATCCGCGGCATCCTGACCCGAGACGGATGGCGCGCTGCCGCGACGCATCGCGACCTCACCCTCCGCGACAGGGCGACGACCGCTCTGCGCCCCTGATCGCGGACACGAATCCCCCAGGCACCCCGGCTAGAATCGGAACGTCATGTCCTCCATCTTCGATTGCGGCGACGAGGCCCAGCTTCTCGCCGGGATGCGCCACGCACGTCAGGCGATCAGCCGCGGCGAGCTCATCGTGATGCCCACCGACACCGTCTACGGGGTCGCGGCCGACGCCTTCTCGCCGGCGGCGGTGCAGCGGCTGCTCGATGCCAAGGGCCGCGGCCGCAACCAGCCCCCGCCCGTGCTCGTCGGCTCGAAGGAGGTCGTGCACGCGCTCGCGGAGTCCGTGCCCGAGCCCGTGCAGCGCCTCATCGACGCCTTCTGGCCCGGTGGGCTGACCATCGTCCTGCCCGCCCAGCCCTCCCTCGTGTGGGATCTCGGCGACACCGAGGGGACGGTCGCGATCCGGATGCCGGAGGGTCGGGTCGCCCTCGAACTGCTCGCCGAGACCGGGCCGCTCGCGGTCTCCAGCGCCAACCTCACCGGCCGCGACGCGGCGATCTCGGCGCTCGACGCCGAGCGGATGCTGGGCGACAGCGTGTCGGTCTACCTCGCCGACGGACTCAGCCGTGACGGGATCGCGTCGACGATCGTCGATGCCACCTCGCTCGTGCCGCGCGGGGCCGAGCCGACGACGGGCGGAGTGCGCATCCTCCGCGACGGCGCGGTCAGCCGCGAACGGCTCGAAGAGGTCCTCGGAGACCTGCTCGAACCCGCGGAATCGGCAGCGGACGCGGAGTCGGCAGCGGACGCGGAGTCGTGAGCCAGTACCTCCTCACGATCCTCGTGACCGCCGCGATCACCTTCGCGCTCACCTGGGCGGTCTGGAAGCTGAGTCTGCGCTACAAGCTGTACCCCGGCATCCGTGAGCGCGACGTGCACACCACGCCCACGCCGCGGCTCGGCGGGGTGGCGATCTTCCTCGGCATCGCCGCGGCCATCGGCTTCTCGGCGCTGAATCCGTTCTTCGCGAACATGTGGATGCCGCCGCAGACCATGTGGTCCATCCTCGCCGCCGCGCTGCTCATCGCGATCATCGGCGTCGTCGACGACCTCTGGGACCTCGACTGGATGATCAAGCTCGGCGCGCAGTTCCTCGCCGCAGGGATCATCACGGTGGGTGGGGGACTGCAGATCCTGTCGCTGCCCTTCGGCGACCTGATCGTGTTCTCCAGCTGGCTGAGCATCACGATCACGATGTTCGCGATCGTGATCGTGATGAACGCGGTCAACTTCATCGACGGGCTCGACGGTCTCGTCGCCGGGGTCTGCCTGATCGCGAACGGCGTCTTCTTCGCGTACTCCTACATCCTCACCCGCGACACCGGCGCGTCCAGCTACTTCAACCTCGCCTCCTTCCTCGCCGCCGTCCTCATCGGCGCCTGCATCGGCTTCCTGCCGTTCAACTGGAGTCCGGCGAAGCTCTTCATGGGCGACTCCGGTGCTCTGGTGCTGGGGCTGCTGATGGCGACGTCCGCCATCGCCGTGACCGGCCAGCTCGAGCCCTCCGCTCTCGATCCCGAGCGGCTCGGGCGCTCCCAGCTGCTGGGTGCGTTCATCCCGATCCTGCTGCCCCTGCTGGTCGTGCTGCTCCCGCTCCTCGACTTCGGCCTCGCGGTGCTTCGCCGCGTGCACGCCGGCAAGTCGCCGTTCTCGCCGGACCGCAAGCATCTGCACCACCGCATGCTCGACCTCGGGCACCGTGATCGCGATGCCGTGCTGATCTTCTACGCCTGGACGGCCGTGATCTCGCTCGCGGTGCTGCTGATGTACGTCGGCGCGCGCGAGGACTGGCCCGGCCAGTATCTCCCCGGTGTGCTGTTCGGCGTGGTCGGCATCGCCGCCTGCCTCGTCATCACCCTTCTTCCCACTCGCCGGCGCACGACCGCGGCGACCGCCGACACCGACCCGACACCCGTGGAGTCCCCGTGAGCCCGAACCCCGTATCCAGCAACCCGATCCTGCGCAGGACCCTGCTGTGGTCCGCCGTGTCGATGATCGTCCTCGCGATCGTCGCCGGCGGCATCGGCCTGCTCGTCGACGGGGGAGAGGGGCTGGTCAGCGGTCTCCTCGGTGTCGTCCTGGCGATGCTGTTCCTCGGCATCACCGCCCTGAGCATCCTGATCGCCAACCGCTGGTTCGGGGATCCGCTCTACGTCCAGCTCTTCTTCGCGATCGTGCTGGGCGGCTGGCTGCTCAAGCTCGGCCTGTTCGTCGTCATCATGATCGTGCTGAGCGGGCAGCCGTGGGTGAGCCCCATGGTGTTCTTCCTGTCGATCGTCACCGGCGTCGTCGCGACGCTCGTGATCGACGTGATCGTGATCACGCGCATGCGCCTTCCGCACGTGTCCGACGCGTCGCTGCCCTCGGAGGCCCCGACCGACCAGGCCCCGGGCGTGCAGCTGCCGACCGTCGTGCCGGAGGATCGCGCTCCCGGGCGGCACAATCTCATCCAGGACTCCCCGGTCACGGATGCCCCGGCCGAGGACGGCCCGCGGTCTTAGGGAACCCTCATACTCTGATAGAGTTGACGAGTGCCCGCCGCTCGCCCGCGAGCGCTTGCGCTTGAAGCACACCGACCATCGTCGCCCCGGTTTTTTCCGGTGCCCCGAAGCTGGAGCACGCGCTGTTCAATCTTGCTGCGAACCTGACGCCCCGACTCGCCACTGACGGCGAGTTCCACGGACCTTCGATCGACGAGTTCTTCCCGGAGATCCTCTTCAACGTGGCGGGCATCCCCGTCCACCGGATCCACCTGGTCCAGTTCATCGCCGTCGTGGCGGTGGTCCTCATCCTGGTGCTCGGCACCCGTCGGATGAAGGTCGTCCCGGGACGCTTCCAGAGCGTCGTCGAGATGGGGCTGGACTTCGTCCGCGGCAACATCGCGCACGACCTGCTCGGTCGCAAGGACGGCAACCGATTCCTGCCGATCCTCACCACGATCTTCTTCATGGTGCTGTTCATGAACATCACGGGAATCATCCCGTTCCTGAACATCGCGGGAACGAGCATCGCGGCCGTGCCGCTGACGCTCGCCCTCGTGAGCTACATCACCTTCATCTACGCCGGCATCAAGAAGAGCCCGCTCGGCTTCTTCAAGAACGCGCTGTTCCCGTCGGGAGTGCCGTGGCCGGTCTACATCATCGTGACGCCGATCGAGTTCCTCTCGACCTTCATCATCCGGCCCGTCACCCTGATGCTCCGACTGCTGATGAACATGGTCGTCGGTCACATGCTCCTGGTGCTGTGCTTCGCAGCCACCCAGTTCTTCTTCTTCACCGCAGGTGGCGGCTGGGCCGCTCTCGGTGTCGGAACCCTCGCCTTCGGCGGCGCCTTCACTCTCTTCGAGATCCTGGTCGCCGTCCTCCAGGCATACGTCTTCACCGTCCTCACCGCGGTCTACATCCAGCTCGCGGTCGCAGAAGAGCACTAAGCCCACTAGGCACTGAGCGGGTCGGCACCTGCCGGCCCACCCAACGAAAGGAAAAACCCGTGGACGCTACTACGGTTCTCGCAGACATCAACGGTCACCTCGCTTCGGTCGGCTACGGCCTCGCCGCTATCGGCCCGGCCATCGGTGTGGGCATCGTCGTCGGCAAGACCATCGAGGGTGTCGCTCGTCAGCCCGAGCTGGCCGGCCGCCTCCAGGTCCTCATGTGGATCGGTATCGCCTTCACCGAGGCGCTTGCATTCGTCGGCATCGCCGTCGGATTCATCCCCTTCCCGTAATCTCTACCGACTTCTGAAGGAGACAGGATGCTGAACGCTCTTGTCACGAACCTCGCAGCAGAGGGTGAAGCGCACAACCCGCTGATCCCTGCGTGGTACGACATCATCTGGTCGGGTCTGTGGTTCCTCGTCATCCTCATCGTCGTGTGGAAGGTCGCCCTTCCGAAGTTCACGGCGATGCTCGACAAGCGGTCCGCCGCCATCGAGGGCAACATCGCCAAGGCCGACGAGGCCCAGAAGCAGGCTGAGGCCGCGCTCGAGGAGTACACCCGGCAGCTCGCCGAGGCGCGCACCGAGGCCGGTGAGATCCGTGAGGCCGCCCGTGAGGACGGCAAGAAGATCGTCGCCGAAGCCAAGGACACCGCGTCGAGCGAGGCCGCTCGCATCACGGCGACCGCGCACACGCAGATCGAGGCGGAGCGTCAGACCGCTCTCGTGTCGCTGCGCAGCGAGGTGGGCTCGCTCGCCATCGACCTCGCCGGTGGCGTGGTCGGCGAGACGCTCTCGGACGATGCTCGCGCGACGGCGGTCGTCGACCGCTTCCTCGCCGACCTCGAAGCATCCGAGAAGGCGGCTCAGTAATGGGCAGCGCGACCACTCAGGCACTCGCGGCATCCACTCAGGCGCTTGCCGCAGCGAAGGACGTCACTCTCGACTCGGCCAGGGAGCTGTTCGCAGCTGCCAGGACCGTGGCGGAGTCGTCTCAGCTGAGCGGCGCGCTCACTGATCCCTCGGCTCCGGCCGAGGCGCGACAGAACGTCGTGTCGGCGGTCTTCGGCGGATTCTCTTCGGACGTGCAGAACGTCCTGAGGACCGTCGTGGCCCAGCGCTGGTCCTCGTCGTCGCAGCTCGTCGACGGCGTCGAGGAGCTGGCCATCCGTGCCGCGGCGATCTCCACTCCCCAGGCCGACATCGGAGGAGAGCTCTTCGGCTTCTCCCGCGTCATCGCCGCGAACGCGGATCTCGAGCTCGCGCTCGGAACCCGCCTCGGGGGAGAGGACGCCAAGGGCGCTCTCGTCGACAGGCTTCTGGCCGGGGGCGTCAGCGACGCCGCCGCGCTGATCGTGTCGTCGCTGGTCCGCCAGCCGCGGGAGCGTCGCATCCGGCAGATGCTGGCGCGGGCGACGCGCATCGTCGCTGACCAGGGCGATCGGGTGGTGGCGACGGTGCACACCGCGAAGCCGCTGACCGACGCGCAGCGCACCCGCCTGAGCGCGGCACTCTCGCGCCGCTACGACGGCAACGTATCCCTCAACGAGGTCTTCGACCCCGCCGTCGTCGGAGGTCTGCGCGTGCAGATCGCCGATGACGTCATCGACGGCAGCATCTCCGCTCGACTCGCCGACCTTCGCCAGAAGCTCGTCAGCTAATACCCACGTCGGCTAACACGACTTCGCGCGGGGAACCGCGCACCCAGATACAAAGGGAAGACAATGGCAGAACTATCGATCAGCCCCGACGTCATCCGTGACGCGCTGAAGGACTTCGCCGCCGCCTACGAGCCCACCGGGGCAGCGGCGACCGAGGTCGGCACCGTCATCGACGCAGCGGATGGAATCGCGCACGTCGAGGGCCTGCCCGGCGTCATGGCCAACGAGCTCGTGGCCTTCGCGAACGGCACCAAGGGCCTCGCGCTGAGCCTCGACCAGGACCAGATCGGTGTGGTCGTCCTCGGCGACTTCACCGGTGTCGAAGCAGGACAGGAAGTCACCCGCACGGGTGAGGTCCTCTCCGTGCCCGTCGGCGACGGCTACCTGGGTCGCGTCGTCGACCCGCTCGGAAACCCGATCGACGGCCTCGGCTCGATCGCCACCGAGGGCTCGCGTGAGCTCGAGCTGCAGGCGCCGGGCGTCATGCAGCGCAAGTCGGTGCACGAGCCGATGCAGACCGGCATCAAGGCGATCGACGCCATGATCCCCGTCGGCCGCGGCCAGCGTCAGCTGATCATCGGCGACCGCCAGACCGGCAAGACCGCGATCGCGATCGACACGATCATCAACCAGAAGGCCAACTGGGAGTCGGGCGACGTCAACAAGCAGGTGCGCTGCATCTACGTCGCGATCGGCCAGAAGGGCTCGACCATCGCCTCGGTGAAGGGCGCGCTCGAAGAGGCCGGCGCCCTGGAGTACACCACGATCGTGGCAGCTCCGGCCTCCGACCCCGCCGGCTTCAAGTACCTCGCTCCCTACACCGGTTCGGCCATCGGCCAGCACTGGATGTACGGCGGCAAGCACGTCCTGATCATCTTCGACGACCTGTCGAAGCAGGCCGAGGCGTACCGCGCCGTGTCGCTGCTGCTGCGTCGTCCGCCGGGCCGCGAGGCATACCCGGGTGACGTCTTCTACCTGCACTCCCGTCTGCTGGAGCGTTGCGCGAAGCTGTCCGACGAGCTCGGTGCGGGTTCGATGACGGGTCTCCCGATCATCGAGACCAAGGCCAACGATGTCTCGGCGTACATCCCGACCAACGTGATCTCGATCACGGACGGCCAGATCTTCCTGCAGTCCGACCTCTTCAACGCCAACCAGCGTCCTGCGGTCGACGTGGGTATCTCGGTGTCGCGAGTCGGTGGTGACGCTCAGGTCAAGTCGATCAAGAAGGTCTCGGGAACGCTCAAGCTCGAGCTCGCTCAGTACCGCTCGCTCGAGGCCTTCGCGATGTTCGCATCCGACCTCGACCAGGCGTCGCGTCGTCAGCTCTCCCGTGGTGCGCGTCTGACCGAGCTGCTCAAGCAGCCGCAGTACTCGCCGTACCCCGTCGAGGAGCAGGTCGTCTCGATCTGGGCCGGAACCAAGGGCAAGCTCGACACGATCGAGGTCGCGGATGTGCTCCGCTTCGAGCGCGAGCTCCTCGACTACCTTCGTCGCAACACCAAGGTGCTCGACACCCTGCGCGAGACCAACGTCCTCGATGACGACACGGTCGCCGAGCTCGAGAAGCACACGGATGCTTTCCTCCTGGAGTTCCAGGGCGGCAAGGGTCAGGCGATCGGAGCTCCCGGCCACGAGGAGCACGGTGCGGCCGAGGCCGACGACGTCAACCAGGAGAAGATCGTCAAGGGTCGTCGCGCGTAACCGCGTGAGGAACTGATTTCATGGGCGCTCAACTCAGGGTCTACAAGCAGAAGATCTCTTCTGCTCAGACGACCAAGAAGATCACGAAGGCGATGGAACTCATCGCGGCTTCGCGCATCCAGAAGGCGATGGGACGTGTCAAAGCGTCCAGCCCCTTCGCGCGTGCCGTGACGAGGGCCGTGTCCGCCGTCGCGACGCACTCGAACGTCGACCACCCGCTCACCCGCGAGCCCGAGACGATCCGCCGCTCCGCGGTCGTGATCTTCTCGTCGGACCGGGGCCTTGCCGGAGCCTTCAACTCGCAGATCCTCCGAGAGGGTCTCGAGGTGGCGGAGCTCCTGCGCAGTCAGGGCAAGGAGCCGGTGTTCTACCTCGTCGGTCGCAAGGCCGTCGGCTACTTCCAGTTCCGTCGCATCGCGGCGGCCGCGGAGTGGACCGGCGACACCGACACCCCGTCGTTCCACACGGCGGAGGAGATCTCGGCCACGCTGCTCGAGGACTTCTCCCGCGGTGCGGACGAGGGCGGCGTCGACGAGATCCACCTCGTGTACAACCGCTTCGTCAGCATGATGACGCAGTCGCCGGAATCCGTGCGTCTGCTTCCGCTGGAGATCGCGGAAGCCGATGACTCCGAAGCGGGAAGCGCCGTCTACCCGCTGTACGAGTTCGAGCCGGATGCCGAGACAGTCCTCGACGCGATCCTGCCGGTGTACATCCAGAGCCGTGTCTTCAACGCTCTCCTGCAGTCGTCTGCTGCCAAGCAGGCTGCGACGCAGAAGGCGATGAAGTCGGCCAGCGACAACGCCGACAAGCTCATCACCGACTACACCCGTCTGCGCAACAACGCGCGTCAGGCGGAGATCACGCAGCAGATCGCGGAGATCGTCGGCGGCGCCGACGCACTCTCGTCGAGCAAATAGACCATCAGGAAAGAGACGAAAATGACCACCACCGCCACGGCTGACCAGCCGGCGACCGCGGTCGTCGGGCGCGTCGCACGCGTCAACGGTCCGGTTGTCGACATCGAGTTCCCGCACGACTCGATCCCCGACATCTACAACGCGCTGAAGACCACGATCACGATCGGCGACTCGTCGGTCGAGATCACCCTCGAGGTCGCTCAGCACCTCGGCGACGACCTCGTTCGCGCCATCGCTCTGAAGCCGACCGACGGCATCGTCCGCGGCCAGGAGGTGCGCGACTCCGGTGAGGCCATCTCGGTCCCCGTCGGCGACGTCACCAAGGGCAAGGTCTTCAACGTGATCGGCGAGGTCCTGAACCTCGAGCCCGGCGAGACCATCGAGGTCACCGAGCGCTGGCCGATCCACCGCAAGGCTCCGAACTTCGACCAGCTCGAGTCGAAGACGACCATGTTCGAGACCGGCATCAAGTCGATCGACCTCCTCACCCCGTACGTTCTGGGTGGAAAGATCGGTCTGTTCGGTGGCGCCGGTGTCGGCAAGACGGTCCTCATCCAGGAGATGATCCAGCGCGTCGCGCAGGACCACGGTGGTGTGTCGGTGTTCGCCGGTGTCGGCGAGCGCACCCGTGAGGGCAACGACCTGATCCACGAGATGGAAGAGGCGGGTGTCTTCGACAAGACCGCCCTCGTCTTCGGCCAGATGGACGAGCCGCCGGGAACGCGTCTGCGCGTCGCCCTGTCGGCTCTGACGATGGCGGAGTACTTCCGTGACGTGCAGAAGCAGGACGTGCTGCTCTTCATCGACAACATCTTCCGCTTCACGCAGGCCGGTTCCGAGGTCTCCACGCTGCTGGGCCGCATGCCCTCGGCCGTGGGATACCAGCCGAACCTGGCCGACGAGATGGGCCTCCTCCAGGAGCGCATCACCTCGACTCGCGGTCACTCGATCACCTCGCTGCAGGCGATCTACGTGCCGGCCGATGACTACACCGACCCGGCTCCGGCGACCACGTTCGCCCACCTCGACGCCACCACGGAGCTCTCGCGTGAGATCGCGTCGAAGGGTCTGTACCCGGCCATCGACCCGCTGACCTCGACGTCGCGCATCATGGACCCCCGCTACTTGGGCGAGGACCACTACCGCGTCGCGACGACGGTCAAGCAGATCCTGCAGAAGAACAAGGAACTGCAGGAGATCATCGCGATCCTCGGTGTCGACGAGCTCTCCGAAGAGGACAAGATCGTCGTGTCGCGTGCACGCCGCATCCAGCAGTTCCTCTCGCAGAACACCTACATGGCGAAGAAGTTCACGGGTGTCGAGGGTTCGACCGTGCCGCTCAAGGAGACCATCGAGTCGTTCGATGCGATCACCCGCGGTGACTTCGACCACGTGGCCGAGCAGGCCTTCTTCAACGTCGGTGGCATCTCCGACGTCGAAGAGCAGTGGGCGAAGATCCAGAAGGAGAACGGCTGACCATGGCACTGCACGTCAGCCTCGTCTCCGCGGACGCGGAGGTCTGGACGGGAGAGGCGAGCCTCGTCGTCGCCAAGACCGTCGAGGGCGAGATCGGCTTCATGAGCGGCCACGAGCCGGTTCTGGCGATCCTCGCTCAGGGCGAGGTCCGTATCACGCAGACCGACGGCACGAAGGTGCTCGCCAACGCGCAGGACGGCTTCCTCTCCATGGAGAGCGACGTCCTGACGATCGTGGCGGGCAACGCGGCCCTCATCGCGTAGCAGTCCGTACATCGCGTCCGCCCCGGCACCCCTCGTGGGTCCCGGGGCGGACGCGTCTGCATCCCCGAGGTTTCATGAAGATCCTGCTCCCGCCGTCCGAGACCAAGCGTCCTGGCGGTGACGGCGCACCGCTCGATGTCGACGCGCTGGCGCTGCCGTCGCTGCGCGACGAGCGGCTGGCCGTCGTCGACGCTCTGGTCGCTCTGTCCGCCGACGAGGATGCCGCTCGTGCGGCGCTCAAGCTCAGCGCGAAGCAGGGGGGAGACGTCCTGCACAATCGGATGCTGCGCTCCGGAGCCACGATGCCGGCGGTCGACCGGTACACGGGAGTGCTGTACGACGCGCTCGATGCGGCGTCGCTCTCGTCGGCATCCCGACGATGGCTCGGTGCGCACGTGTGGATCCATTCGGCGCCCCTCGGGCCGATCGGCGCTCTCGATCCGATCCCGCAGTACCGGCTGGCAGCGGGCGTGTCGGTGCCCGGCCTGCCTGCGCTTCGGCGGCACTGGGCGGCTCCGACGACCGCGGCGATCGCGGGGGAGCAACCCCCCTTCGTCCTCGACCTCCGCAGTGAGGCGTATGTCGCACTCGGGCCGGTTCCGCACTCCGTCGCCTCGGTGTACGTGCGCGTGGTGACGGAGCACGGGCGGGCGCTCAACCACTTCAACAAGAAGTCCAAAGGACTGCTCGTGCGGGCGCTGGCGGAGGATCGACCCCGCATCGGATCGCTGCGGGGTCTGCGCCGCTGGGCGGAGCCGCGGGGAGTCGTGCTCCGCGACACCGATGACCAGGGGATCGTGGAGCTCGTCGTCGCCGAATGACCGTCGCGCGGCTCCGCCCGCGTGTGTCGTTGCCCCGTATATCGGCGCACCGATATGGTTGGTGTCGCGGCGCGCACGGCGTCCGCTCCATCGGATCCGGAGGGATTCATGTACAACGACTATTACGACAACGGGGCGGCTCTCGCCGGTCTCTTCGCTGTGCTCCTCATCGCTCTGCTCTTCGCTGCGGCGTTCTACGTGATCTCGGCCATCTTCCTCATGAAGATCTTCGAGAAGGCCGGAGTCGAGGGCAAGTGGCGTGCGTGGGTGCCCGTCTACAACATGATGGTGTTCGCGAAGCTCGGCGACGTCTCGCCGTGGGTGGTGCTCATCGGCATCGGGCTCACCTGCATCCCCTACCTCAACTTCCTCACCAGCATCGCTCTCGCAGTGGTCCTGGCCCTCGCGGCCTGGCGTGTGGGTCTCAAGCTGCAGAAGGATGCCGTCTGGGTCGTCCTCTACGTGCTGCTGTCGATCGTCTGGTACGGCATCAACGCGTTCGACAAGTCGCGCTGGAACCCGAACATCGCACCGGCCCCGTGGGCCGGTAACGGCTTCCTCGCCGACAACACCGTCTGGCAGGGCGTGCCCGTGCAGCCGCGTCCGGCGGCAGGCCCCGGCTACGGTGCACCGCAGGGATACGGCGCTCCGCAGGGGTACGCACCGCCCGCACCGCAGGGCTACACGCCTCCGGCTCAGCCCGGGTACACGCCGCCCGCGCAGCCCGGCTATGCGCCCCCGCCCGCACCGTCGAACCCGCCCGCACCGTCGAACCCGTCTGCTCCCGGCGTCCCGCCGGCAGCTCCGTCGGCACCGCCCGCAGGTCCGCCGGCTCCTCCGACGGCTCCGCCCGCGGCTCCGCCGGCACCCCCGACGGACCCCACGCAGCCTCCTGCGTGACCTCGTGACACAGAGCCCCCGACTCCGGTCGGGGGCTCTGTGCTGTCCCGGCCGCGCTCCGCGATTGCAGTGGTGTCGTCGCGAGGCGATAACGTGGAGTAATGCTGTCCACTACGATGTGTGAGTATCCCGGCGCGGCCCGACCCGCAGGACTTTCGGAGGCGACGAGTGTCTGACACGACGACGAGCACGCGACGCGTGACGGTCGCCGACCGCCCCCTCCTGCTGTCCTGGGCGGGGGTCACCGACGTGGGACGGCGCCGCGAGACCAACCAGGACGCGTTCTTCGCGGACTATCCGTTGTTCATCGTCGCGGACGGCATGGGCGGTCACGCGGGCGGCGAGATCGCCAGTCGCAGCACGGTCACTCGCCTACAGGCGGTGGCGACGTCCGGATCCGTGGCGCGTGCGTCGATCGAGGGGGCTCTCGAGCTCGCCGTGGCGGACATCGCCGATCACCCTGAGGCCACCGACGAGGGCACCGGCACCACTCTCACCGGAGTGTTCCTCGAGTTCGACGACGAGGAGCCGCACTGGGCGGCGCTGAACATCGGAGACTCCCGGGTATATCTGCTGCGCGACGACCGGCTCGTGCAGGTGACCACCGACCACTCCGTCGTCCAGGAGCTCATCGCTGCCGGCAAGATCAGCCCCGAGGAAGCCGAGGGCCATCCGTACAGCAACGTGATCACGCGCGCGGTCGGGGCGAGCGAGCTCACGGCGCCCGATTACGTGACTCTCGACGTGCGGGCCGGCGACCGGTTCGTGATCTGCTCCGACGGGCTCACCAAGGAGCTGACGGATTACGGCATCCAGCACTTCCTGCGCGCGAACGCCGACCCCGCAGCCGCCGTCGATGCGATGCTGGCGGCCGCCCTCGAGAACGGCGGACGCGACAACGTCACGCTGGTCGTCGTCCAGGTCTCCGACGAGTCCGCGTCCGCCGACTCTCCGTCGTCCGACGCGCCGACGGCCTCGGTCGTCGACGTCTCCTCCACGGAAGAGCGTCCGGCCGACTAGCGCTCCGGGGCCTGGGGACGATACCCGGGCTCTCGTGAACCGGAGTGCACTGGAGGGATGGAATCCCTCCCGATAGTCATCCCGCCCGCGCCGGTTCCCGCGCGGCGCCCTCCGACGCCCTTCGTCGCCGCTCTCGTGCCGGTCGCGGCGGGCGTCGTGCTGTGGGCGGTCACCGGCTCGCTGTTCTCGCTCTGCTTCGCGGCCCTGGGGCCGCTGATGATCCTCGCCTCGCTCGTCGACGGTGCCCGCTCCCGCCGCCGGTCTCGTCGAGAGGGTGCGGTGGAGAATGAGCGGGCGTGGACGCGCGTCGAGGAGCAGCTGACCGCTCAGCATGACGAGGAGCGCCGGGGACGCTGGCATCGCCATCCCGATGCCGCGGCGTGCCTCGATCAGCCTCCGCTGCGGGGATCCGACCCTGTGGATCCGCGCACCGAGATCGCGGTGGGCAGCGGGGTGGGCGTGAGCGCCGTGCGCGCATCCGGCGGTGATGGCGAGCGCGAGCGTGCGTTCCGCGAGCGGTGCGCTCGGCTCGACGACGTCCCCGTCACCGTGCCCCTCGGAGGAGGCGTGGCTCTGCGGGGCGGATTGCCGCTGGTGGAATCGGTGGCGCGGGCGCTCGTCCTCCAGCTGGCCCTGAGATTCGGTGCCGCGCAGCTGATGATCTGCGGCGACCGGCTCGACGACTGGGGGCTCGCCCACCTCCCTCAGGCGAAGGGGGACCGTCGCGGCGCCTTCCGCCTCGGGGTCGCTCTGGCGGGTTCGCGGCGTCCGGATTGCGACAGCGTGATCTGGATGCTGCACCGCGACGACGACGTCGCCGAGGGCATCACCACGGTGATCGACATCGACGAGCCGGGCCGGGCGTTCGTGCGTACGCCGCAGGGCGTCGTCCGGGTGTCCGTCGAGGGCCTGTCGCACGATCAGGCCGCCGCCATCGCCGTGTCCCGAGTGGGGGACGCGGAGGAGGTCGATACCCTTCCCGCGGAGGTCGCTCTCGGAGACCTCCGCCAGCAGGGGTCTCCGAGCGGCCTCCCCGCGATGATCGGCCGCGGTGAGCGCGATGACGTCGGGCTCGACATCGTCGAAGACGGACCGCACGCGATCGTCACCGGCACCACGGGCACTGGCAAGAGCGAGCTGCTGGTGTCGTGGGTGACCGCGATCGCGACCGCGCACGGTCCCGACCGTGTGGTGTTCGTGCTCGCGGACTTCAAGGGCGGGACGGCGTTCGACCCGCTCAGGGAGCTGCCGCAGGTGGCTGCCGTCATCACGGATCTCGATGAGGAGGGGGCCCGGCGCGGAGTGACCAGCCTGACCGCAGAGCTGCGGCGTCGGGAGTCGGTGCTCGCCGCGGCCGGAGCCCGCGATGTGCGAGAGGTCGACATGCCTCGGCTCGTCATCGTGGTCGACGAGTTCGCGGCTCTCCTGCAGGAACATGCGGATCTGGGGATCGTGTTCACCGACATCGCCGCGAGAGGACGGGCGCTGGGGATGCATCTGATCCTCGGCACGCAGAGGGCGTCCGGGGTGATCCGTGATGCCCTGGCGTCGAACTGCCCGCTTCGGGTCAGCCTCCGGGTGTCGGACTCCGCCGACAGCCGAGCCGTGATCGGCACGGACGCCGCCGCCGAACTGCCGGGGGGAGTCGCGGCCCGCGGCGTCGCGCTGGTACGAAGACCGCAGGACGAGCAGGCGCGGGTGATGCGCGTCGCTCTGACGGGCGCGGCGGACATCCGTGCCGTCGCGGCCCTGTGGGCCGATGCCGAGACGCCGCGGAGCCCCTGGCTTCCCGCTCTGGAGCGACGGATCCCGTGGGGCGAGGTCCGTGGAGAGCAGAGTGCAGGTCGTGTGATCCTCGGGCGGGTCGACGACCCGGAGCACCAGCGTCAGCCGCTCGACTCGATGGCGGTCGGGTCGGACCGCGGTCTGAGCGTGGTCGGTGCTCCCGGCTCGGGCCGGACGTCCGTCCTGCGCGCTCTCGCGGCGCAGGACGATGAGGCACTGTGGATTCCGAGCGACCCGGAGGAGGCCTGGGACATCGCCGTGGCGCTCTCCTCGGGCCGCGTCAGGCCGCCCCGCCTCGTGCTCTGCGACGATATCGACGTCAGGATCGACAGCCTCCCCGCAGAGTACGCGCAGCACGTGCTGCATCTGTGGGAGCAGATCCTGCGGAACAACACGGACACGACCTTCGTGCTGACCTCCGCACGTGCGGGCGGGGCTGTGGGGCGCGTGCTCGACATCCTGCCGCGTCGTGGTCTGCTGCGGTTGCGGAGCAGGGTCGATCACCTGGCGGCCGGCGGCGATGCGCGCGGGTTCGAGGCGGAGCGTCCGACGGGACGCATGCGGATCGGAGATCGCGAGATCCAGGTCGTCTGGGTGCCGGACACGGCTGCGCAGGTGCCCGGGACGGGCGCGGAGGATGCGGTGGCGGAGCGCACGGGCAGGCCCGGCGGCGTGAGCGCCCGGCACACGACGCCGCGGCGTCGGGCGAGCGACGGGTGGGCACCCCGGCTCCCGCTCACCGGCCTGGTCACCGCCGGAGCCCCTGCGGTCGCCGAGGCGCTGTCCGCTGTCTTCGCGGAGTGCGACGTCCTCTGCCTGTCAGCCGCACCCGGCGGCGTCGCGCTCTCCGAACGCCCGGCGATCCTGATCGGCGAGCCCGAGGCGTGGCAGCGCGACTGGTCGCTGTGGCAGCGGATTCGCCGAGACGGCGAGCTGCTGGTCAGAGCCGAGAACGCCGTCGAGCTGCGTCAGCTGGCCGGTGTGCGCGACCTGCCGCCGTTCGCACGACAGCACGCCGGTCGAGCGTGGTCGATGGTGGCGGACTCCGCACCCAGACGGGTCTCGATCCCGGCTCTCGCGCCGCGACGATGACCTGTCCGCCGCGGACGGCGCTCAGAGGGCGGAGCCGGGGCGGATGCTTCCGACGTTCTGTCCGCCGCCGAGCACCTCGAGCGGGAGCACCGCCTGCAGGGTCGCGACGTCCGCGTCGGTCAGCCCTCCCGCGCGCGCGAGCAGAGTGGCGGCGACGATGGTGCTCGCTCGCGCGCCGCCGTCGAGCATCTTCACCGCGGCAGTCGTGCCGTTCGGGGCGACCATCACGATCACGCCCTCGGCGCCGCTCTTGGCGAACACACCGAGCTTCTCGATGGCGACGGTGTCGGGGCGACCAGGGCCGTCGATGGTCCAGGGATGCTCGCGGACCGCGCGCACGAGTGACCCGGCGACGCGATGCAGCGCGAACGGGGAGCGGTCCGATGCGGTGCCGATGCGGTGGATCGATCGGGCGAGGCCCGTGAGCGTGAGCGCGTAGACGGGCGCGCCGCATCCGTCGATCGCCGTGTGGGCGACCTTCTCGCCGGTGAGCCGCTCGATGACATCACGGATGTGCACCTGCAGCGGATGCGCGGGCTCGAGGTAGCCGTCGGTCGGCCACCCCGTGGCGACGCAGGCCCGCAGCATCGCCGCGTGCTTGCCCGAGCAGTTCATCCGGATCCGGGTCTGCGCACCGTGCTCGCGCACCAGTTCGTCGCGCGCGGCGGTGTCGGAGGGCCAGGCGGGAGGACACGCGAGGTCGTCCTCGTTGAGTCCGCCCTCCGTGAGGATGTTCCGGACCAGCGCGGCGTGGCGGTCGGTGCCGCTGTGGCTCGCGGTCGACATCGCGAGCTGTTCGCCCTCGAGCGCTGCGCCCGCGGTGACGCACGCCACAGCCTGCAGCGGCTTGAGGCTCGAGCGGGGGAGCACCAGCGCATCGGGGTTGCCGTGTCGAACGACGACGTCGCCCTCGGGCGAGAGCACCACCGCCGCCCCTGCGTGTCGCGATTCGATGAAGCCGCTCCGTTCGACGACGGCGAGTTCCACGGCATCCTGAACGGTCAGAGTCTCCAGCACCCCCTCAGGATATCGTCGGTCGGCGTCCCACCGCGCCAACGATGCCGCGCCGCATGCCCGGGGCGGGTGGCAGACTGACGTCATGGCAGACCGTCTGACGCCTTTCGGCGAGCACCGTTACGCACTCACCGCCACCTGGACCGGGAACGCCGGCACCGGCACGAGCGGCTACCGCGACTATCGACGCGACGTGACGATCGAGGTCGCGGGCAAGCCCGATCTGCTCGCGTCGGCCGACAAGCCCTTCCGTGGCGATCCCGCCCGCTGGAATCCCGAGGATCTGCTGCTCGCCTCGCTGTCCGAGTGCCACCTGCTCTCGTACCTGCATGCGTGCGTCACCGCGGGAGTGGTCGTGGTCTCATATCGCGACAGCGCATCGGGAACCATGCGCGAGGACGGTGCCGGCGGCGGGGCCTTCGTCGAGGTGATGCTGCGCCCGGAGGTCGTGGTGGCGGAGGCGTCGATGATCGACGCCGCCGAGCGCGCGCACACACAGGCGCACGAGTGGTGCTTCATCGCGAACTCGATGAACTTCCCGGTGCGGCACGAGGCGACGGTCCGCGCAGCGCAGGACTGAGTCGCTCGGCGCGATCGGACGCCACCTCGCGGGCGGGCGCGCGGTCAGCGACGTTCGTGCGGCAGTGCCTGCTTGATCTTCTCGATCGCGCCCTGAGCGGGAGCCTCGTTGAACGCGTCGGCGAGTTCCTGGCCGGAGAGCGCGTGGATCGCCGCCATGATCTCGTCTGTCGCGAGTCGGCGGGCACGCCCGCTCGTGGCCGGGCCGTGCGGCGAGAGGTCGAGCGGCTCCCCGAACCGCACGGTGATGCGCTCCGAGAGGGTCGGCACCTTCGCTCCGACGGGCATCACCTTGTCGGTCCCGATCAGGCCGACCGGCACGACGGGGGCCCCCGTCTGCAGAGCGAGGAACGCCACGCCGGTGCGGCCCTTGTACAGACGACCGTCGGTGGAACGCGTCCCCTCCGGGTAGAGCGCGACCGCGAGTCCTTCGTCGAGGAGCTGACGCTGCACGTCGAGCGCGTCGAGCGCGGCCTTGCCGGCGCCCCGGCGCACGGAGATGGCGCCGATCGATTCGAAGAAGGTCTTGCTGAGCCAACCCTTCATGCCGGTGCCCTCGAAGTACGTGGACTTCGCGAGGAAATGCACCGGACGAGGTGCGGCCACCGGGATCGCGATCGAGTCGATGAACGAGAGGTGGTTGCTGGCGAAGATGACCGGGCCGTCCTTCGGGACGTTCTCGCGCCCCTCGATGCGGGGCCGGTAGATGGTGCGCGCGAGCGGGGTGATGAGACCGCGACCCAGCCGGTAGGCGAATCCCGCGTGACGGGGTCCCTGCGTCTCTGCGGGCGATGTTGCGGGCTCCACCGACTGCTCTGACGTCATCAGAGCAGATTACCCCCGGATCCATGCCGCCGTGGGAATGAAGCCCCGGCGCGCGCCTCCCAGCCTCGGCCAAGGGGCGTGCGCCATGATGGGGTGTCCCTCCCGCGAACCCGAGGTCTCATCGTGCGCAAGCGTCCGCTCATCATCCTGTCCACCGTCGCTGCGGCGACCCTTCTCCTTGCCGGGTGCTCGGGAGGTGCGGATCCGGAGTCGACCGCGACGCCGGACGCCTCCGCTCAGGGCTCGTGCCTGGCCGACCTGAAGTCCGGTGCCGGATCCGATGCGGTGTCGGTCGAGGGCTCCGGCGCTGATGCCAAGGTCACGGTGCCGGCCGACGCCGACCTGACCGAGGCCCAGCGATCCGTGGTCGTCGAGGGCGATGGCGAAGACGTCAAGCCCGGCGACCTCATCTCGCTGCGCTATCAGCTCGTCGACGCCAAGACGAACGAGGTGCTCAGCACGTCCGAGCGCGGCCCCGACGGCGTGCTCTCGGCCCTTCTCGCGGTGCAGCAGCCGCAGCAGATGGTCGATCCCACCCAGTCCACCGTCTTCACGGTCGCTGCGGAGTGCGTTCCGATCGGATCCAGCGTGGTGCTGACGCTCCCCGCCGCGCAGGAGGGATCCAACCCCAGCGTGCTGTACATCGAGACCATCGAGGAGCTGCCCACCATCGCATCCGGGTCCGACGTCGATGCGACCGAGGGGATGCCGAAGGTCGAGCTCGACGACGCGGGCTCGCCGACCATCACGCTCCCCGACACCGACGCTCCCACCGAAACCGAGGTCGCCGAGCTCAAGCAGGGCGATGGCGCCGTGGTCGCCTCGGGCGACCTCGTCACGGTGCAGTACCGCGGGGTCAAGTGGTCGGACGGCACCGAGTTCGACTCGAGCTGGAGCCGCGATGCGGCCCCGACGCAGTTCCAGACCACCAGTGTCGTGCCCGGCTTCAAGATGGCGCTCGAGGGCCAGAAGGTCGGCTCCCAGGTCGTCGTGACCATGCCGCCGAAGGATGGCTACGGCGAGGGCGAGATCAACGCGAACGACCTCACCGGCGAGACCCTGGTGTTCGTCGTCGACATCCTCGCGACGACCCCCATCGAGCAGGCTCCGTAAGCACGGCGGGAGCCGAGGGCGTGCCATAGGCTGGCGGCATGCGTCGCATCATCGTCCTCGGCTCCACCGGCTCCATCGGCACCCAGGCGCTCGACGTCATCCGTGCCAATCCTCGGCGTTTCGAGCTCGTCGGCCTCGCTGCCGGCTCCAACGCCGAGATGCTGGCCGAGCAGGCGGCGGCCTTTCAGGTCGAGAGCACGGCGCTGGGCGCCGCCGAGGCCGAGCAGCTCGTGCGCGATGTCGAGGCCGATGTCGTGCTCAACGCGATCACGGGCTCCATCGGCCTCGGATCCACTCTCGCCGCGCTGACGGCCGGGCGCACGCTGGCTCTGGCCAACAAGGAGTCGCTCATCGTCGGTGGGGAGCTCGTGCTCGCCGCGGCCGCACCCGATCAGATCGTCCCCGTCGACTCGGAGCATTCGGCGATCGCCCAGGCCCTGCGCAGCGGTTCCCACTCGGAGGTCCGCCGGCTGGTCGTCACGGCATCCGGCGGCCCGTTCCGCGGACGCTCGCGTGACGAGCTGCGCGAGGTCACCCCGCAGCAGGCGCTCGCGCATCCGACGTGGGACATGGGTCGGATGGTGACCACGAACTCCGCGACGCTCGTGAACAAGGGGCTCGAGGTCATCGAGGCCCATCTCCTGTTCGACGTCGCCTACGACGACATCGACGTCGTCGTGCATCCTCAGTCCATCGTGCACTCCATGGTGGAGTTCATCGACGGCTCCACGATCGCCCAGGCATCGCCGCCGGACATGCGTCTGCCGATCTCGCTCGGTCTCGACTGGCCGAACCGCATCGGCGGCGTCGGACGTCCGCTCGACTGGACCAGTGCGACGTCCTGGACCTTCGAACCGCTCGACGACGGAGCTTTTCCCGCGGTGGCTCTCGCCAAGGCGGTCGGTCGTGCCGGGGCCACCTTCCCCGCGGTCTACAATGCGGCCAACGAGCAGGCCGTCGACGCGTTCCACGAGGGGCGGCTGCCGTTCCTCGGCATCGTCGACACGATCTCGCGGGTCGTCGACGCGCACGAGCCTCCCGACACCCTGACGGTCGAGTCGCTCGCCGAGGCCGAGGCCTGGGCGCGCCGCACCGCCGACCGGCTGATCGCGAAGGGCTGATCCCGCCGACGGATCACACGGATCACACGGATCACGCGGATCACGCGGATCAGGCAGATCAGGCGGACAAGCCGGATCACGCGGATCAGCCCGACCTGGCGGGGCGGGCCGATCCCGAGGACTCTCAGTCCTCGTCGGCGTACGGAACGGGCCAGTGCGAGTCGGGGACGGGCCACCCGGCGGCGCGCAGCGCGCGACGCGCCAACTCCCGTGCCGAGTACGGAGTGCGCACGCCTCGGATGTCGCGGTAGTCCTGATGTCCGGGCCCTGCCCACAGGATGGAGTCGCCGTCACCGACCATGCCGACGGCGGCGATGATCGCCGCCTCCGGTGGCGAGTACTCGTGGATCTCCGCGTCCGGGCGGGCGGCGCGCGCACCGGCGACGAGAGTCGCCCGGATCGAATCCGGATCCTCGAAACGCGGATGGTGGTCGGTGACCACGAGGATGTCGCTGCCCTCGACCGCGGTGCGCGCCATGTCATAGCGCTTGCTGGCGTCTCGGTCGCCATCGGCGCCGAAGAGCATCAGCACCCGACCCGGGGTGACCCGGCGGACGGCCGCGAGCGTCTTCTCGAAGGCGTCGGGGGAGTGCCCGAAGTCCACGAACACGACGGGACCCTCATCGCCCGAGACGAGCTGGGTGCGTCCTGGCAGGTGCGCGTCGATGAGTCCGCCGTCGAGCGCCTCGACGATGCGATCCCAGGCGTAGCCGCCCTCGAGGAGCATGACGATGGCCAGGGCGGCGTTCGCGGCCATGTGCGGCCCGATCACCGGCACGGTCGTCGTCAGCGCACCCGCGGGGCCGGTCAGCGTGAACGTCGTGCCGGAGGCGCGCTCGTCGTCGATCACGACCACCCAGTCTGCGGCGGAGGCGGCCTCCGGATCTGCGGCGATCGTGGGGGTGCCGACGGTGACCACGGGGATCTCGGCCCGCTCCACCACGACCGCGCCGTTGAGGGAATCGAGGCACACCACGCCCCGGACCGCACGGTCGGGACGGAACAGGGGAAGCTTCGCCTCGAAGTACTCGTCCATGTCGGCGTAGTCGTCGAGGTGATCGTGGCTGAGGTTCGTGAAGCCGGCGACATCGAAGCGGATGCCGTCGACACGGTGTCGGGAGAGGGCCTGAGCGCTGACCTCGACGGCCACCGCCTCGACCTCGCGCTCACGCATGAGGGCGAGCAGCGCGTGCATCTCGGAGGCCTCGGGCGTCGTGAGTCGCGACACGATCACCTCGCCGGCGATGTGACGTTCGGCGGTCGAGGAGAGACCGGTGACGACGCCGAGCTGGTCGAGGATGCCCTCGAGCAGGTGCGAGACGCTGGTCTTGCCGTTCGTGCCGGTGGTCGCGAACAGCAGCGGCAGGGGGTCGCCCGCTCCGGTGCCGTAGACCCACGCGCTCAGGGCTCCGAGCACGGCGCGCGGATCGTCGACCACGAGGATCGGGAGCCCCGCGGAGGCGGCGATCTCGGCACCGGCATCGTCGGTGATGATCGCGACGGCGCCCTTGCCGGCGGCGGCTGCGGCGAACTCGGCGCCATGGCGGTTCACCCCCCGGATCGCGACGAAGGCTTCGCCGGTGCGGAGGTCGGCGGTGGCGAGGGTGATCCCCGACAGGGTGACACCGGTCACCTCGCCGCGCACCTCTCGGGCGAATCGGGAGGCGAGTTCGGACAGCTCACGCCGGGGCGGGTTCGCGGGGCGGAGCACGGGAGGCAGGCTCGGTTGTTGTTCAATCGACATGTCCTCTCCATGATCTCACGGCGGCGGTGTGATCTCCGGGTGCGGCACGTCCGCCCGCACGCCGCGGTGCGGCGCGTCGTGGCCTCGGAGACTCGTGGGGCTCATTCCTAGGCTGCGCGCACTAACGTGATCACGTGGATGTCCTGCTCTATCTGGGTGGCATCGTGTTCATGCTGATCGGCCTCGGCCTCTCGATCGGTCTGCACGAGGTCGGTCACCTCCTGCCTGCGAAGCTCTTCGGCGTGCGCGTCGGCCAATACATGATCGGCTTCGGGCCCCGGCTGTGGTCGAAGCGCATCGGGGAGACGGAGTACGGCTTCAAGCTGCTGCCGCTGGGCGGCTTCATCTCGATGTCGGGCATGTACCCGGCCTCCACGGCCGCAGGTCCCGCCAAGGGACTCTTCCGCGCCCTGGTGCAGGACGCGCGGTCGGCGAATGACGAGACGATCGCCGCAGGCGCCGAGGACCGGGTGTTCTACCGTCTGCCGGTGTGGAAGCGCGTGATCGTCATGCTGGGCGGTCCGCTGATGAACCTCATCCTCGCCGTCGTGATCTTCACCGTGCTGGTCTCGGGCATCGGCGTGCAGCAGGGTACGACGACGATCGCCTCGGTGAACGAGTGCGTGCTCCCTGCCGGATCGACCGCGACCGAGTGTGCGGCGGACGACCCCGCGACGCCGGCCGCCGAGGCGGGCATCCGGCCGGGAGACGTCCTCGTGTCGGTGGGCGGTCAGGCCGTCTCGACGTTCGCCGAGGCCACCGCCATCGTGCAGGCGGCACCCGGCAAGGCCCTCGATCTCGTGGTCCGTCGCGACGGCGCGGAGAAGACACTGCGCATCACTCCCGTCGAGGCCGAGCGGACGATCACGGATGCCAGCGGCCAGCCGGTGCTCGGGGACGACGGCGACCCTGTCGTCAAAGACGTCGGCTACGTCGGCATGGCCGCCCAGATGGGCTTCGTGCAGCAGCCCCTCTCGGCGGGACCGCAGATGGCGGGCGACACCGTCGCCCGCGTCGGGTCGATGATCCTGACACTGCCCGTGCGCATCTGGGACGTGGGAGTCTCGCTGGTGACAGGAGGCGAGCGGGATCCGAACGGACCGCTGAGCGTGGTGGGTGTCGGTCGCCTCGCCGGTGAGGTCGCCGCCACGGACGCCCCGGTCCTCAACCGCTTCTCGGTGCTGCTCAGCCTGCTGGGCTCGCTGAACGTGGCGCTGTTCGTGTTCAACCTGATCCCGCTGCTGCCGCTGGACGGAGGCCACGTCGTGGTGGCGCTGTGGGACGGCATCCGCCGCGCCTGGGCGACGCTGCTCCGTCGTCCGCCGCCCGCGCCGGTCGACGCCACGCGCCTCGTGCCCCTCACCGTGGTCGTCGCGACGCTGCTCATCGCGATGGGCGCGGTTCTGCTGCTCGCCGACGTGTTCAACCCCGTGAAGCTCTTCGGCGGCTGATCGCCGCCCTGTCTCCGTGGGCGAGGCTCACGGCGACCCGCGTTCAGGACAGGGCGTGCGAGACGAGACGCTCGAGGGTGCGGATGCCGTCGCGCGACAGGATCGATTCGAGGTGCCCCTGCACGGACGCGAAGTGCGGCCCCCGCAGCGCGTAGACATCGCCCGTCGCGGGGTCCGCTGACACTTCGGCGGACCCCGCCGACGTTGTTCCGGGTGTCACCCTGGCGGTGAACGTGTTGTAGAAGCCGATCGATGCGTCCTCGCCGAACACCGGCACCGCCTTCTGGAGTCCCTGGTGCGGGGCGTCGAGGGGTACCAGGGCGAGGCCGAGGCCGTCGCTGAGGATCTGATGGCTCAGACAGACCGCGAGCAGCGGGGAGCCGGTGTCGACCCGACGCGAGACGACCTCGCGCATGCGGGCGATCCGCGGGCTGTCCAGGTCGCGCGGATCGCCGGGGCCGGGTCCGGCGACGACGAGGTCGGCGGCGGCGAGCTCGTCGTCCGTCACCTCGCTCCAGGGGCGGTTTGTCACGTCGAGGCCGAGATGCCGCAGCTGATGCGCCAGCATCGTGGTGAACCGGTCCTCGGCGTCCACGACGACGGCCGAGGTGCCGCGGAAAGGACCGGAGAGGTCGTCGCCCTGCGGGTTGAGCCAGAAATCCGCGAGTCGGGCGTTGCGCGAGGCGAGCAGAGACTCGATCGTCGGGTCGGCAGCGAGGGATCGCGGCTCGCCCGGGGCGTCGGCATCCTCGCGCGCCTCGGCCGCACCGTCCCTGTCGATCGCGCCGATCGCTCCGAGCACCCCTGCCGCCTTGCCGTGGGTCTCGGACACCTCGCCGTGCGGATCCGAGTGGCGGACGAGGGTGGCACCGACCGGCACGCTGAGCGCGCCGTCCTGCACGTAGACGGTGCGGATGAGGATCGGGGCGTCGAGATCGTGTCCGCCCTCGGCGTTGGGGGTGAACAGGGCGGCGACGCCGGAGTAGTACCCGCGCGGCTTGCGCTCGTGACGGCGGATGACCGCGCAGGCGTTCTGCATGGGGGAGCCGGTCACGGTCGGCGCGAACATCGTCTCGCGGAGGATGTCACGGGGATCCAGCGCGCTGCGTCCGCGGAGCATGTACTCGGTGTGCGTGAGCCGCGACATCTCCTTGAGGTGCGGGCCGGTGATGCGCCCGCCATCGGAGCACACCGCGCTCATCATCTTGAGCTCTTCGTCGACCACCATGAACAGCTCCTCGGTCTCCTTGGTGGAGGAGAGGAAATCGACCAGGGTGTCCTTCGTGGCACCGCCCGCCGGGTGACGGAACGTGCCCGAGATCGGGTTCATCGTCACGACCCCGCCCCGCGCCACGACGTGAGCCTCGGGGCTGGCCCCGACGGCGATGTGGTCGGGGGTGACGACGGCGAACGTCCAGTACGCGCCGCGTTCGTGGGTGAGCAGAGCACGGAACCAGGTGAGTGCGGCCGTGCGGTCGTCGACGTCGATGTCCGCCGTGAAGTCCCGGCGGATCACGAAGTTCGCGCCCTCACCGCGTCCGATCTCGTCGGCGATCACCGTCTCGACGATCGCCGCGTACTCCTCGTCGGCGATGTCGAAACCGCCGTCTCGCAGCGGAACAGGTTCGGCCGGCAGTGCGGTGAGCAGCTCGGCGGTCGGAAGATGCAGGTGCTCCTCGACGACCAGGCAGCGTAGCGGGGCGCCGTCGTCCTGGGCGACGAATCCGCGCTCCCGCACCTGGCGGTAGGGCACCATCGCGAAGATCTCCCGGTCGGTGCCGTCGATCGTGAGGGGGATGTCGGCGAGGAGGTCGACATCCAGGACGTCGCCGGTGAGCAGCTCGACGGATTCGACGCCGTCGCGCGCGATGAGCACGAACGATGCCGCGGGATCCGCGGTGAGCTCGGAAAGACGTGAGAGGGTCATCGATGTCTCCTGTGCGTGGCTCCGGCTCGGCTCAACGAAAAGACCGCCCCGGAGGCGGTCTGGATTCGTGGGAACGCGAACACACCGCCTAGGAGGCGGGCCACCAGGTGAGGTTCGCGAGCATGGGCTGAAAACTATCACACCACCGACCGCGTCCCCGTTCGCGTGACGGAGGTGGAGAGTGGTCCCGCTTCCAGCCTGCGTGCATCAGAGCGGCGTAGGCTGGAGGCGTGCCAGCAGTCAATCTCGGGATGCCGAAGATCCCCGAAGTCCTCGCCCCACGTCGCAAGACCCGCCAGATCAAGGTGGGCAAGGTGCTCGTCGGCGGCGACGCCCCCGTGAGCGTCCAGTCGATGACCACGACGAAGACGACCGACATCAACGGGACGCTTCAGCAGATCGCCGAGCTCACCGCATCCGGCTGCGAGATCGTGCGCGTGGCCGTGCCGCATCAGGACGACGCCGATGCGCTGAAGATCATCGCGATGAAGAGTCAGATCCCGGTGATCGCCGACATCCACTTCCAGCCCCGCTACATCTACACGGCGATCGATGCCGGTTGCGGCGCCGTGCGCGTGAACCCCGGCAACATCCGCGAGTTCGACGGCAACGTCGGCAAGATCGCCGAGGCGGCGAAGGCCGCGGGCGTCTCCCTGCGCATCGGCGTGAACGCCGGATCGCTCGACCGTCGCATCCTCACCAAATACGGCAAGGCGACGGCCGAGGCCCTCGTCGAGAGCGCTGTCTGGGAGGCGTCACTGTTCGAGGAGCACGACTTCCACGACTTCAAGATCTCGGTCAAGCACAACGACCCGATCGTCATGGTCAAGGCCTACCGTCTGCTCGCCGAGCGGGGAGACTGGCCGCTGCACCTCGGCGTCACCGAGGCCGGACCCGCGTTCCAGGGCACGATCAAGAGCGCCACGGCGTTCGGCATCCTCCTCGGAGAGGGCATCGGCGACACCATCCGCGTGTCGCTCTCTGCGCCGCCCGCCGAAGAGGTCAAGGTCGGCCACCAGATCCTGCAGTCACTGAACCTCCGCGAGCGCAAGCTCGAGATCGTCTCGTGCCCGTCGTGCGGGCGCGCGCAGGTCGACGTCTACACGCTCGCCGAGAACGTGACCGAGGGACTCAAGGACATGACGGTGCCGCTGCGCGTCGCGGTCATGGGGTGTGTCGTGAACGGGCCGGGCGAGGCGCGCGAGGCTGATCTCGGCGTCGCCTCCGGCAACGGCAAGGGACAGATCTTCGTCAAGGGCGAGGTCATCAAGACCGTGCCCGAGGCGGACATCGTCGCCACGCTGATCGAAGAGGCCAACCGGATCGCCGCCGACATGGGTCCCGAAGCACCTCTCGGCACCGCGCAGGTCGTCACGGTCTGACGGCTGGGACGCGTCCCGACGCCGTCGGCATCGCGCAGGTCGTCTCGGTCCCACGACCGGACCTCGTCCGCACCCGATTCGGGCGATCGACTCCTCCCACGAGGGGCGGCGCCCGTCCTGAGCATCTCAAGGAGCCCCATGCCCTCGTCAACCGTCGTGTCCTTCGCCGGCGGCGATGTGTCGGGATGGAGCACCGTCACCCGGGTCGAACCGACATCCGCGGGCGCCGTCGTCATCGTGGACGCCACACCGTTTCATCCGGTCGATCACACATGGCCGGATCAGCCCGGTGACAGCGGCGAGATCACGCTCGACGGGTCGGCGGTGCGCGTCACGGAAGCCGTGATGGCCGCGGTGTCGGACGATGGCCGGTTCGCGGTCGGCTCCGACATCCCCGTGAAGCGCGGCGCGCAGGGATGGACGTGGCTCGTCGGTCATCCGCTCGAGGGTGATGCTCCGTCCTGGCTGGTCGAGGGCGGACGCGTGGAACTCTCGGTCGACTCGTCCAGGCGGGCCGGTCTCAGCCGGGGTCACACGGCCTGCCACCTCGCGTCTCTGGCACTCGATCTCGCCCTTGCGGATCTGTGGCGCAAGGATCCGGGCGAAGACGCTCTGGGCGCCCCGAACTTCGAGGGCAAGGCCAATCAGTCGAGCCGCATCCATGCGGACGGTGCCGTCGACGAGTACCGCCTGGGCAAGAGCCTGCGTAGGGCCGGCTTCGACACCGAGACGTTCGCCGCGACTCTCGCGGACCGTGAGGCGTCGATCAACGCGCGGCTGGCCGACTGGGTCGACTCGGATGCATCGAGCCGGGTGGTCACGGAAGGTCCGACGATCGTGGACCGGCGCAGCTGGCAGTGCGAGCTTCCCGACGGTACGGCCGAGATCCTGTGCGGCGGCACACACGCGGCATCCCTCGACGAGTTCGTCTCGATCTCCGTGACGCTCGACCTGACCGATCCGCAGCTGCTGGTCATGACGACGCGGGCCGTTCCCGCGTCCTGAGCCCGGTTCAGCGCACGAACCCGCTCTGCACCCTGCCGCCTGCACGATCGAGCTCGTCGTCGACGCGGTCGGCGAACGTGGCGTAGTCTCGGTCGAGCAGCGGGATGCTCAGCCGGTCGGCGCGCTCGCGACTGAGCGTCCGGAGCCGCCGGGCGAGCCATTTGCCCGTCGCGATCCAGCGCCCCTCGCTGAGCAGCATCAGCTCCGCGATCCGCTCGAACAGGATGGCGGCCTCGACCTGCTGCTCGAGGGGGTCTGCGGCGTCTCTGAGGTCGTCGAGCACATCGGTGATGACGTAGCGACGGAAGGCGGACTCCTCCGCACTGAGTGAGGGGCCCTCGTCGAGGACGCTCTGCCAGCGACGGCGGAGTGAGGCCAGACGGCCGTCGTCTCGGAACGGCGTGCCTTCGACGAGCATGTGCACGGTCACCGGCCTGTGCTGTGCCACACCTCGGTCGGCCCACTCCTCGAAACCCGCGGGTGTGTACGCGAAGACCTCGAAGATCTCGCCCTCGAACTCATGAGTCGAGGCCTCGCTCCTCTGGCCCTCGGCCGCGAAGAGATCGTCTCCGAGGAGCAGCAGGTCGATGTCGCTCGTCGGGGTGCGCTCGCCGCGTGCGGTACTTCCCGCCACGATGGCGATGTCCGCTCCGGGGTAGCGGGCGGCGACGAATCGTTCAGCGACGGCGAGGTGGTCCACGCCCCAAAGCGTATGTCAGATGGAGAACTCGATCTCGCCTCCGGCGATGTCGACGCTCACGACTCGCAGCGGTACGACACCTCCGGCGACAGCGCCGTCCGGAACCGGCGCGGAGGCGGTGACGGCGGGGTCGGCGAGCTGGACCGTGGCGCGCTCGCCGCGGATCTCGATCACGGTCGCATCGACCGTGGAACCGACCAGGGGAGTCATCAGTGCGGCCTCGACGCAGTTGATCGTCGCGGAATCGAGCCTGGACGCGCGTTGACCGGACTCCTGCATCAGGGCGGGGAGATCGGCGAGCGACTCGCGAACCCATCCCGGCACCTCACGCCCCTCGGACACGGCGAGGCAGATCGCGAGCGACCACCGATCGACGAGACGACGCAGAGGTGCCGTGGCGTGTGCGTACGGAGCGGCGATGGCCGCCTGCTCCGTGTCGGGCGGCACCGAGCCGTCGAAGGTCACGTACCCCGCTCCGCGGAAGAGCGACGCCGCCGCCTCGAGGATCGGGAGGGTCATGGGGTCTGCGCGATCCAGTTCGCGCAGGTAGTCGCCGTATCTGCCCGTCGTCCAGGGGCGGCCGAGCGCCTCGGTCTGATGGCGGAAGGCGGCGAAGGCCTTCTCGTCGGGTTGCGGCATGGTTCGCAGGATGCCGATGCCGGCATCGATCATCAGCGACGCGGCCGCCATGCCCGTCAGGAGGGAGAGCTGTGCGTTCCATTCCTCGACGGAGAGCGGATGCCGTCGCTCGATCGAGTAGCTTCCGTCGGCGCCGCGCACGACCTCTACGTCCGGAAGATTCAAGCTCGCTCCGCCGCGGAGCTTCTCCTGCGCGATCCGCAGAGCTCCGATCTCCGGCAGCAGTGCGGCCGGGCCGTCCTCGCCCCGGTCGAGTGCCGCCTGAGTGCTGGCGTAGTCGAGCTGGGCGCGCGAGCGGATCAGTGCGCGCTCGAGCCGGAAGTCCTCGACGACCCCTGCCGAATCGAGGGCGAAGGTCCAGACGAGCGCGGGACGATCCGCATCCGCCAGCAGCGAGGCGCGATCCTCGCTCAGTACCTTCGGATGCAGCGGGATCGTGCCGTCGGCCGCATACAACGTCTGACCGCGACGGCGGGCCTCCTCGTCCACCGCGCCGCCGGGCGTCACGAATCCCGGCACATCGGCGATCGCGTAGCGGACGGTGTATCCGGAACCCCGCCGTTCGAGGTGAAAGGCCTGATCGAGGTCACGCGACCCGCGGGGATCGAGCGTGGCGAAGGCGATGTCGCGCAGGTCGAGTTCGGGCGTCACGGCCTCCGACGCCGCTGCCTCGGCGAGCACTGCGGCAGGGAAGTCTGCGGGCGCGTCCATGGATTCCTTGAGCGCGGCGAGAGCCGTGGCGAGTTCCGTCTGCGCGGCGGACGGAGCAACGTGGGATCGGCGCTGAGGCATGCCCCCACACTATGTCGCCCGCCGTGAATGGGAGGAACCCCTCAGAAGGGTGGTGGTGTGTCGTCTTCGGCGGTCGTGGTGTTCTGCGCCGGAGGTGCGTCGACGTATATCCGGCCGGTCGGGCTGGTCCAAGCGAGGACGCCGTCGCCGAGACTCTCGACATGCCTGGGCGTGTGGTGCGTCAGCGGCCACCTGCTCCACCGTCGCATCCATCAATGCCGTCATAGCTGCATCACACCACCGACCATAGACATTCCTGCCCCAGATCAGGGGCGAAAACCCGCCCCCAGGTCTAGGACATCGACATGCCGGAACGAGACAACGGCTCGCAGACAGAACAGCGCTGCGAGAGCCGGGTCGATGAATGTCGGCGCGCTGCCCCGAACCTGTGATTCGCGTGTTCGTCCGGCCCCGACCGGAATGCTGGGCGTTAGCGTGGGGGCATGACCACTGCTGCGAAAGCCCAGACCCTGATCGGACTCTACGAAGCACCGGAGATCCTCCGCGTCGTGAATGTGTGGGACGTCGTCTCCGCCCGCGCCGTCGCGGCACTCCCCGAGACGAAGGCCATCGCCACCGCGGGGCACGGCATCGCCGCATCGTTCGGTTTCGAAGACGGCACCATCACCCGCGACATCATGATCGACATGGTCGGACGCATCGCGGCGGCCGTCTCGGTGCCCGTGACCGCCGACCTCGATGACGGATACGGCGACGCCGGCGAGACGACCCGCCTCGCGATCGGCGCAGGTGTCGTGGGCGCCAACATCGAGGACCGCCTCAAGCCCTTCGACGAGTCCGTCGCGGCGGTCGAGGCCATCGTCAAGGCCGCGGAGGCCGAGGGAGTCCCGTTCGCTCTCAACGCCCGCACGGACGCCTTCGTGCGCGCCGGCCACCGCCCGGTCGCCGAGAGCATCGCCGACGCGATCCAGCGCGGCCGCGCGTTCCTCGACGCGGGAGCCACGGCGGTGTTCGTGCCGGGCATGCTCGACGCCGCCATCACCCGCCAGCTCGTGGAGGGACTGGGGGAGGGGAAGCTCAGTGTCATCGGGCTCCCCGGCACCCTCGCAGCTTCCGAGTACGAGAAGCTCGGTGTCGCCCGCATCTCGTACGGACCCCTGCCGCAGCGGGTCGCGCTCACCGCGACCCAGGAGCTGGCGGCGAGCCTGTACGCGGGCGGAGTGATCCCCAACGGGCTCCCCGCGCTCAACTGACGCACCGTGAAGACGAGTGGCCGCGGTCAGTAGACTTGCCCCGTGGTCACTCGTCTTTCGAACTTCTTCCTCCGTACGCTCCGTGAAGACCCTGCAGGCGCAGAGGTCGCGAGCCATAAGCTGCTGATCCGCGCCGGATACATCCGACCGCAGGCCGCCGGGATCTTCGCCTGGCTGCCGCTGGGTCTGCGGGTCAAGGCCAAGATCGAGACCGTCGTCCGCGAGGAGATGGCCGCGGCCGGTGCCCAGGAGGTGCACTTCCCTGCGCTGATGCCGCGTGAGTCCTACGAGGCGACCGGTCGCTGGGAGGAGTACGGCGACCTGCTGTTCCGCCTCCAGGATCGCAAGGGCGGTGACTACCTGCTCGCGCCGACGCACGAGGAGGCCTTCACGCTGCTGGTGAAGGACCTCTACTCGTCGTACAAGGACCTGCCCCTGACGATCTATCAGATCCAGGACAAGTACCGCGATGAGGCCCGTCCCCGTGCCGGCCTGCTCCGCGGGCGCGAGTTCACGATGAAGGACGCCTACTCCTTCGACGCGTCCGACGAAGGCCTCGATGTCAGCTATCAGGCGCAGCGAGACGCGTACGAGCGCATCTTCCAGCGCCTCGGACTCGAGTACGTCATCGTCCAGGCGGATGCGGGGGCGATGGGAGGCTCGCGCAGCGAGGAGTTCCTGCACCCGACGCCCGTGGGCGAAGACACGTTCGTGCGCAGTGCCGGCGGCTACGCCGCGAACGTCGAGGCGTTCACCACGGCCGTCCCCGAGGCGGTGTCCTTCGACGCCGATGCGTCGCCCGTCATCTTCGACTCGCCCGACACTCCGACCATCGAGACCCTGGTCGCACACGTCAACGCGCATCTCGACGGCGAGTACACCGCGGCCCACACGCTCAAGAACGTCGTGCTCGCGCTCACCCACCTCGACGGCTCCCGTGAGCTCGTCGTCGTGGGGCTCCCCGGTGACCGCGAGGTCGACCAGAAGCGCGCCGAGGTCGCGTTCGCACCGGCCGAGGTCGACACCGCCACGGCCGACGACTTCGAGAACAACCCGCTGCTTGTCAAGGGATACATCGGCCCCTGGTCGACCACCGGCGCCGTGCTGGGCGAGGAATCGGCCACCGGCATCCGCTACCTGGTCGACCCGCGCGTGAGCGAGGGCACCTCGTGGATCACCGGCGCGAACATCGACCAGCAGCACGCCCACTCGGTCGTCGCGGGGCGGGACTTCTTCGCCGACGGCGTCGTCGAGATCGCTAACGTCCGTGCGGGCGACCCCGCACCCGACGGCTCCGGTCCGGTGGAACTCGCCCGCGGCATGGAGATCGGCCACGTCTTCCAGCTGGGGCGCAAGTACGCCGAGGCGCTCGGTCTCAAGGTGCTGAACGAGAACGGCAAGCTCGTCACGGTCACGATGGGCTCCTACGGGATCGGCGTGACCCGCATCCTCGCCATCATCGCCGAGCTGAACAACGATGAGAAGGGGCTCATCTGGCCCGCATCCGTCTCTCCGTTCGACGTGCAGGTCGTGGCCGCGGGCCGCGATCAGGTCGCGTTCGACGTGGCGGCGGACCTCGCCGCACAGCTCGAGTCGAGCGGACTCGACGTGCTCTACGACGACCGCCCCAAGGTCTCTCCCGGGGTGAAGTTCGGGGATGCGGAGCTCGTCGGCGTCCCGAAGATCGTCATCGTCGGCCGTGGTGCCGCCGACGGCCAGGTCGAGCTGTGGGACCGCAGCACAGGAGACCGGGATGCCGTGTCGATCGTCGAGGCCGTGGAGCGGCTCACGCAGCGCTGATCTCTCATGCAGAACGCCGCGCGTCCCTCGGGGCGCGCGGCGTTCTGCGTCAAGGGATGCGATCAGCGGACGATGCGCCCGTGGTTCATGGTGTCGTCGTCAGGGGTGTCTCGCGTGACCAGAGCCTTGAGCATCCCGGCGGCCAACGCGATCTTGCCCTTCGACGGCTCCCAGAACTCCGTCACCGTCGGGGTCACCTTCAGCAGCGCGATGCCGGGGGTGTCGAGCCCTTCCTCGAACCAGATGTCGAGCGACGGAGAGTAGAGCTCCTCCATCTTCGCCCGGTCGCGGACGACCGACGCGTTCCCCGCGACCGACACGTAGCGCATGCCGCCGGCATCGCAGTAGGAGAGCCCCACCTGGCGGTGCTCCTTCACCTCGTCGACCTTCTCGGTGTCCTCCGCGGTGAAGAACCAGATGTCGCCGGCCTCGTCCATCTGTCGGGTCGACATCGGGCGGCTGACCAGATTGCCGTCGTCGTCGATCGTCGTCAGCATCGTGAAGTCGATGTCCTCCACGAGCTCGGTGACTCGTGCCAGTGCCTCAGGTCCGGTGATCTCTGTCATGCCGACAATGCTGGTGCACCGCGGGCGGACGCGCACGGGGTTGACAGGTCTCGTGGCGCGTGCTGCGCCACGGGCTGTCGAATCCCGATCCGTGGCTCGTGCGTCTCGACGCTCGCGTGTGACAGGCTGGAGGCATGACCGACGACGTGCTGCCGGAATCGCTGAGTGCCGAGATCAACACCGTGCTCGATGAGGCGGGGGTCACGACGGACCGACGACTCGTCCTGCGCATGATGCGCACCGCTCTGCTTCTGGGCGAGGACGGCACCGACAGGCTGGACCTCAAGATCGCGTCCGCGGCGCTGGCCGAGATGCGCGACGCCTTCCGGCTCTTCGCCCCTTTCGAAGGAGTGCCCAAGGTCACGGTCTTCGGCTCCGCCCGTACGCGGCAGGACGATCCTCTCTACGTCCAGGCGCGAGACGTCGCCCAGGCCCTCGCCGCGGACGGCTGGATGGTCGTGACCGGCGCCGGCCCCGGCATCATGCAGGCAGCCGCCGAGGGTGCGGGTCCTGCGCTCTCACTGGGCGTGTCGATCCGGCTGCCGTTCGAGGAGAAGGCGAACAGCCTCGTCGCGGGGAGCGATCACGTCGTCGCGATGAAGTACTTCTTCACCCGCAAACTGATGCTGATCAAGGAATCCATCGGATTCATCTGCCTCCCCGGCGGCTTCGGCACCCTCGACGAGATGTTCGAGCTCCTCACTCTGCAGCAGACCGGCAAGGCCGAGCCGACCCCCATCGTGCTGCTCGACGAACCGGGCGGCACCTTCTGGAACGGGCTCAAGCGGTTCATCGATGAAGATCTCGCGCCCACCGGGGTGATCTCCGAGGGCGACTTCGACCGCGTCGTCATCACGGACTCGGTCCAGTCGGCGGCCGGCGTGATCGCCGGATTCTGGCGCAACTACGACTCGCTGCGGTGGGTGGGCGACACGCTCGTGCTCCGCCTCCGCGCAGAGCCGACCGATGCCGAGCTCGAGGCACTCAACGAGCAGTTCGCCGGGATGCTGATCAGTGGCCGTATCGAGCGGTCCGCGCCGCGGTCACCCGAGGTCGCCGACGACGATGTTCTGCATCTGCCGAGGCTCGCGCTCCACCTGGACCAGCGACAGGTCGGCAATCTGTTCCGTCTGATCGGCGCGATCAACGCGCTGGAGTCTGCTCCCGCGCTCTGATGCCTGCCGCGAAGGCGGCGGGGTCGACCGACCGACCGAGGATGCGCGCGGCGGCTCGGTGCCCCGAATAGTAGGCGGCCCCCACCGTGGCGGGTTCGTCTCCCCAGGTGGCCTCGCCCGCGAAGTGCAGCACGCCGTCGACCGGGCCGGCGAGGTCGTCGTGATCGCGGTGCGAGGACCCGACGGCGAGATGCGAGTACGACCCGTTCGAGAACGGGTCGTGTCCCCACCTGGTGATCCACCGTGCCGTGGGGGCTCCGACGGCGTCGCCGTACAGCCTGTGCAGGGCGGCGAGCACGTCTGCGACGATCTCGTCGTCGGGGAGTTCCTGCATCCGCTTCCCGAACGGGCCGGCGGCGAAGGTGAGGAGGGTGGGCAGACCGCTGACGGCCGACACGTCGTACCAGGAGTGCCAGTGCTCGCCCGCCTCGCCGAGCGCCCGTAGCACATAGCTGTCGTTGTCCCAGAAGCGCACCGGGAACTGGAGGAAGATCTTGTTGAAGACGCCCATTCCGAGACGCTCCACGGGGCCCGCGACGGCATCGGGCAGCGGAGGGGTGAAGTCGATCGAACCGGCCTTGAGCACGCCGAGCGGCACCGTGACCAGCGCGGTGCGGGCCGAGAATTCGCCCTCCGCCGTCGTGACGGTCACTCCGTCCGCGGTGCGCGCCACGCGCGTCACGACGTGGTCGAACCGGATGTCGAGGCCGGCAGCGATGCGCCGGGGGAGCTCGTCGTACCCACGGGGGAAGATCACCTCGTCGCCGTCGATCTCGTCCTCGTCGAGCCCGTGCGCGTCGAGGTCGCCGATCCACGCCCCGCACTGCTCCTCGACCCGGTGGCGGAAGAACTCGCGGATCTCGTCGATCCGCTCCGGCGCAAGGCCCGATCTGTCGAGGGCGCGCTCGGTGACATCGAGATAGGTGTCGCCGGGAGAGGAGGCCGCGATCTCCTCGACGAGCAGGCGATCGGCCTCGGCGACGTCCTCGACCCACTGAGCGGTGGTGGCGGCGTCCATACGCGCACCGTCTCCGTCGAAGTTCTCGATCGGTCGGCCGCCGGCCTGGAAGCTGCCGACCGTGTACTCGATGCTGGGGATGCCGAGTGCCTGCACGAGTTCCCAGAGCGGCGAGTCGTCGATCCCGTGGACCCACGAGGCACCGAGGTCGACGGGGAAGTCCGCGGAGCGGTCGGTGTTCATCCGTCCGCCGATGCGGTCGCGACCCTCCAGCACGAGCACCGACTCGCCGGCGTCCGCGAGCATCCGCGCCGCGGTCACGCCCGACATCCCGGCGCCGATCACGATCGTGTCGTACGTGGTCACTGGATCCTCCTGCGGGTGTCACCGGGCTGCGCTGCGCCGCACTCGTGGCACGGGCGGTGGGCACAGGGTATCGTGGTACGGATGTCGCGTGTGCACACCCGCGCGACGAGAGCTGAATAGGGAGTTGTCATGGATATCGAACTGAGTCTGCTGCGTGGGATCGAGAAGGAGAAGGCGATTCCCTTCGACGAACTCGTCTCGATCATCGAACAGGCCATCCTGACCGCCTACTCCAAGCACGTCTCCGAAGACGGCGCCACCCCTGAGGGCGTGCGCGTCGAGCTCGACCGCCGCACCGGCCACGTCGCCGTGCTGCAGGTCGTCAAGGACGACGAGGGCGCGATCATCGGCGAGGAGGATGCGACTCCCGGTGACTTCGGTCGTATCGCCGCTTTCGCCGCGAAGCAGGTCATCAGCCAGCGTCTTCGCGACATCGCCGACGACGTCGTGCTCGGCGACTTCAAGGACAAGGAAGGCGACATCGTCGCCGGCGTCGTGCAGCAGGGGCCGAACCCGCGCATGATCCACGTCGACCTCGGAGCCGTCGAGGCGATCCTGCCGCCCGAGGAGCAGGTCCCCGGCGAGGTGTACGCGCACGGTTCGCGTCTGCGCGTGTACGTCACCAGCGTCGCCAAGGGACTCAAGGGCCCGCAGATCACGGTCTCGCGCACGCACCCCGGACTCGTCCGCAAGCTGTTCGCGCTCGAGGTTCCCGAGATCGCCGCCGGGCTCGTCGAGATCGTGTCCCTCGCGCGAGAGGCCGGGCACCGCACCAAGATCGCCGTCAGGGCGAACGACCCCGCGATCAACGCCAAGGGCGCCTGCATCGGCGAGATGGGGCGACGCGTCCGCGCCGTCACCGAGGAGCTCGCGGGGGAGAAGATCGACATCGTCGACTACGACCCCGAGCTCGCTCCCTTCGTGGCCAACGCGCTGTCGCCGGCGAAGGTGACCAGCTCGTTCATCCTCGATGCGAACACCAAGGCCGTGCGCGCACTCGTGCCGGACTACCAGCTCTCGCTGGCGATCGGCAAGGAGGGGCAGAACGCGCGCCTCGCCGCCAAGCTCACCGGTGCGAAGATCGACATCCAGCCCGACAGCGTCCTCGACTGACCACGCGGCACGTACGACTCGCGGCTCTCACGTGAGTCGTACGGGAACTCAGGTGTAAGATGGAACCCGTACGAACGTGCGTCGGCTGTCGCACGCGTGCTCCCCGCTCCACTCTGCTCAGGGTGGTGTCCCAGAACGACATCCTCATCCTCGATGAGAGTGCTGTCCTGCCGGGGCGCGGCGCGTGGGTGCATCCGACACCGGAATGCATGGAAGCCGCTCTGCGGCGCCGCGCCTTCGGAAGAGCACTGCGCGTGACCAGCGAACTGGACACGCGGAACATCGCACAGCATCCACCAAGAAACAAAGGCTGAACAGCTATGGAAACAAAGTGAACGGCTCGAAATGAGACCCGTCCGCGACTAGTGGTCTGCCCTGTCTGGGTGGACCGACTCAGACAGGAGAATTGTGGCTGGTAAACCACGCGTACACGAGATCGCCGCCGAACTCGGCGTCGACAGCAAGATCGCACTTGCAAAGCTCAAGGAACTCGGAGAGTTCGTCAAGAGCCCCTCTTCGACCATCGAACCGCCGGTGGCGCGCAAGTTGCGCGCGGCGATCGAGGCGGATGCTTCGCTGAAGCCGTCCGCAGACACCACGTCGGCCGCGAAGCCCGGTGCCGCGAAGCCCGGTGCCGCCAAGACCGGTGCTGCCAAGCCCGCGGCCGCACGGCCCGGCGCCCCGACCCCCGGCCCCAAGCCCGGTCCGAAGCCGGCACCCGCGCCCGAGCAGCCCGCTGCTCCGGTCGAGGCGGCTCCGGCTCCGCAGGCTGCACCCGCAGCGGCGACCCCCGGACCCGCCGAGGCGAAACCCGCCGAGGCGAAGTCCGAAGAGGCGAAGCCCGCCGATGGTGGAGCGCCGAAGCCCGGTGCCCCCCGCCCCGGCAACAACCCGTTCTCGTCGGCTCAGGGCATGGGCCAGCGCCCGGCCGGCCCTCGTCCGGGCAACAACCCGTTCGCGTCGGCTCAGGGCATGGGCCAGCGCCCGAGCCCGACCCCCGGCAACATCCCGCGTCCGCAGGCGCCTCGTCCCGGCGCGCCGCGTCCGGGTGCGCCTCGTCCCGGTTCCCCCCGTCCCGGCGCTCCGCGCGGTGGTCAGGGTGGTCGTCCCGGCGGCGCACCGTTCCAGCAGCGTCCCGGCGGCCCCGGTCGTCCCGGCGGTGCCGGTGGACCCGGTGGTGCAGGTGGCCCCGGCGCACGTCCCGGTGGCGGCTTCGCAGGTCGTCCCGGTGGCGGCGGAGGCCGTGGTCGTGGTCCCGGTGGAGGTACCGCAGGTGCCTTCGGCAAGGGCGGCGGCAAGAGCAAGCAGCGCAAGTCGCGGCGGGCGAAGCGGCAAGAATTCGAGATGCGGAGTGCTCCGGTCGTCGGTGGCGTCAACGTCACCCGCGGTAACGGAGAGGTCATCCGCATGCGCCGTGGCGCGTCCATCGCGGACTTCGCCGACAAGATCGAGACGCTGACCGGCTACACGGTCCAGCCCGGAACCCTCGTGACGATCCTCTTCAACCTCGGCGAGATGGCCACGGCCACCGAGTCGCTGGACGAGGCGACGTTCGAGGTGCTCGGCGAGGAGCTCGGCTACAAGATCCAGATGGTCTCGCCCGAGGACGAGGACAAGGAGCTCCTCGAGGGCTTCGGTCTCGACCTCGAGGCCGAGCTGGAGGCGGAGAGCGAGGACGACCTCGAGATCCGTCCCCCGGTCGTCACCGTAATGGGTCACGTCGACCACGGTAAGACCCGACTGCTCGACGCGATCCGTCAGACCAACGTCATCGACGGCGAAGCGGGTGGCATCACCCAGCACATCGGTGCGTACCAGGTCTGGACGGAGCACGAGGGCATCGAGCGGGCCATCACCTTCATCGACACCCCGGGTCACGAGGCGTTCACCGCCATGCGTGCCCGTGGTGCGCAGGTGACCGACCTCGCGATCCTCGTGGTCGCGGCCGACGACGGCATCATGCCGCAGACGGTCGAGGCCCTCAACCACGCCCAGGCGGCCAATGTGCCGATCGTGGTCGCGGTGAACAAGGTCGACAAGCCTGACGCCAACCCGGCCAAGGTCCGTCAGCAGCTGACCGAGTACGGTCTGGTCGCTGAGGAGTACGGCGGAGACGTGCTGTTCGTCGATGTGTCGGCTCGTGCCAACACCGGCATCCAGGAACTCCTGGACGCGGTGCTGCTCACCGCCGATGCGGGTCTCGACCTCACCGCGAACCCGAACAAGGGTGCGCGTGGTGTGGCCATCGAGGCGAAGCTCGACAAGGGCCGCGGATCGGTCGCCACGGTGCTCATCCAGTCCGGAACGCTCCGGATCGGAGACGCCATCGTCGCCGGAACCGCGTACGGACGAGTTCGTGCGATGGCCGACGAGAACGGCGAGCAGGTCCTCGAGGCCTACCCGTCGCGTCCCGTGCAGGTCCAGGGTCTCAACTCGGTGCCTCGTGCCGGTGACGTCTTCATCGTGACCGAGGAAGACCGTATGGCTCGTCAGATCGCTGAGAAGCGTGAAGCGGTCGAGCGCAACGCGCAGCTGGCCAAGGCCCGCAAGCGCATCTCGCTCGAGGACTTCACACGCGCTCTCGAGGACGGCAAGGTCGAGTCGCTCAACCTCATCATCAAGGGTGACGTCTCCGGTGCCGTCGAGGCGCTGGAGGAGTCGCTGCTCAAGATCGAGGTCGACGACTCGGTGCAGCTCCGCATCATCCACCGCGGTGTCGGTGCGATCACGGAGTCCGACGTGAACCTGGCGACGATCGACAATGCGATCATCGTGGGCTTCAACGTCCGTCCCGACACGAAGGCGCGCGAGCGCGCTCAGCGTGAGGGCGTCGACATCCGGTTCTACTCGGTGATCTACAACGCGATCGACGAGATCGAGAGCTCGCTCAAGGGCATGCTCAAGCCGGAGTACGAAGAGATCCAGTCGGGTGTCGCCGAGATCCGCGAGGTGTTCCGCTCCTCGAAGTTCGGCAACATCGCCGGTGTCATCGTGCGGTCGGGAACGATCACGCGAAACGCCAAGGCTCGTGTCATCCGCGATGGCGTCGTCATCGCCGATGGTCTCGCCATCGAGTCGCTGCGTCGCTTCAAGGACGACGTCACCGAGGTGCGCACGGACTACGAGGCCGGTATCGGCCTCGGCAAGTTCAACGACATCCAGATCGGCGACGAGATCGAGACGACGGAACTGGTCGAGAAGCCGCGCGGCTGATCGAGTTCGATATATCTTCGGGCGTCCTTCGCTCCGGCTCCTCAGCGGGCCAGCGAGACGAAGGGCGCCCGAAGGGTACTCAGAGAGAGAGAACAATGGCTGGTGAACGTCAGGCCCGTCTGGCCGATCGGATCCGAGTGATCCTTGCCGAGCGACTGGAGAAGGGGCTGCGCGACCCGCGCCTCGGCTTCGTGACCATCACCGACTGCCGCGTCAGCGGCGATCTGCAGCACGCCTCCGTCTTCTACACCGTGCTCGGCACGGAGGAGGAGCGGATCGCCAGCGGTGCCGCCCTGGCATCGGCGACGGGCATGCTGCGCAGCGAGGTGGGACGGCAGCTGAGCACCCGACTGGTGCCGACGCTCGAGTTCATCCCGGATGCTCTGCCCGAGAACGCCGACCACATCTCCGCGCTGCTCCGCGAGGCGCAGCAGCGTGACGCGGAGGTCGCGGCGCTCGCGTCGTCGGCGTCGCACGCGGGAGAGGCTGACCCCTACTTGCATCCGGATGAGGACGACTCGCGCTCCTGACCTGTGCCTGCCCCGCTTCGAGTGCGAGGGCTTGCTACCCTCACCTGAACGAGCGGACGCTCGTACGGACTCGGGGGGTTCGGCATCGACGGATCGAGTGCGCGGGGGGCTGTCTCGATCGACCCCGCCTCACTGGAGGCTCTGGTCTCCGCATTGCTGGATGACGACCTGAGTTGTGCTCCGCACGTGGTCGCGAGGCTCGTGTCGGAGGTGACGGGAGACACGGCGACCGTCAGGGCCATGGCGGCCAGGCTCGATTTCGCGCAGCGCCAGGGGCTCAGGGCGCTGCCGTCACCGTTGCCCTCGGTGCCCGAGATCGACGCCCTCTACGAGAGCCTGCAGCTCGCCGAGCGCGATCGTGATCTGCTCCTCGCGGTGGCGCTGCACTTCAGCGACTCCCTCGAGCCGATCCTCGCGTTCGACGGGCGCACTGCCGGTGAGCTGGCGTCCGGCCCGGTCGGGGATCTGATCGAGATGCACGCCGGAAGGATCCGACTGATCGACCCCCGGCTCGCCATCTGGATGCAGGCCGGGACGCCCGCCTCGCAGACGGTGGCCGTGCACGCGCGTCTGCACCGTGTCTTCCTGGCCCGCGGGGAGCAGGTGTGCGCGGACTGGCATGCGGCGAGGTCGTCCACGTCTCCGAGCCCCGTGGCCGCGAGCGAGCTCATTCGCACGGCCCGCATCCTCTCGCAGGCCGGGCGGAGCGGGCGGGCGTTCCAGATCGCCGGCGAGGCGGCGTCCCACACGTCCGGCGCAGAGCACGACGAAGCCACGCTCGTGGCCGGGGTCTCGGCGATCGCCGCGGGCCACGCGGTGGACGCCGTGCGACTGCTCGTCGGGCTGTACCCCGATGCCGCCGAGCGCCACCGCCTGCAGGGTCTCGGGGGGCTGCTGGTCGCTCAGGCCTGCGTCCGGGGTGCCGTGCCGGAGCTGGACGCCCACACGTTCACGCCGCGGACCGACGACCTCGACGACTGGTATTCCTGGACGCGGGCCTCGGCGCTCGCGGCGTTCTTCTGCGCCGAGCGCGGCGATCGCCGGGGGATGCGTGCCTGGCTCGATGCCATGCGGGAGGGCAGCGCGAAGGTGGGCGCGGACCGCTGCCTGCGCGACCCCGTCGTGGCCCTCTCATGGTTGGTCCTCGGCGACAGGGACATCGACGACGTGCAGGGGACGGGTCCGCTCTCGCGTGGCATCCTCGGCGCGCTTCACGCGGGTATGGAGGGGGACATCGATCTCGGCCTCCGCCTGCTGGCCGCCTGGGACACGGGGATGGCCGCGGAGGTCGATCCGCTCGTCGCCGGGTTCGAGCGCAGTCCGCTGGTCGCCGCCTACCGCGCGGTGGTCGAGGTGCTGCTGCTGATGTGGCGGGGCGATATCGGTGCGGCCCGCATCAGGATGATGAGGGCGGCTGTCGCGCTGCCCGTCGCACTGCCGTTCGCGGGCCTCGGCGTGGTGATCACCCGCCGTCTCGACCTCGCCGTGCTCGGCACGCTCGGCCCCTTCGCCCGCGCTCTCACGGCCGCGCTCCCGACGCCGCAGCGGATAGATCGGCTGGTGGATCGGGGCATAGAGGCCTTCCTGTCCGGCGAGGAGGACGAGGCCATCGCGCTGATGCGACTGTGGCACGATCGCGGGGCGCCCCGGCCGGCGCTGTCGGTGCCGGGGCTGGAGGAGGCGAGTATCGAGCGCGACGAAGACCCGCCGCGGTCCGCGCCGATCGAACCACCAGAAATCGCCCTTGCCCGCAGGCTTCGCTCCCGCATCCTGAACCTGCCAGGACAGGAATGGCGGGCCGAGCGCGCCTCGATCTCCGAGGTGGCACGCACCCTCCGATCCCCGTTCACCCGCGGTCGCGTCGAGGCCATGATCGGCATCCGGTGGATTCGCGACGGCGAGGTCGCGGTCGGCCGCGACTACCTTGCGGCCGCCCGGCATCTGCTGGAGGTGTCGGGTGCGACCGCCTGGTCTCGCGCAGTGGAGAGTCGGATCGACCGGGTGGATGCCGAAGAGACGGCGCCGCTCGCGAAGGATCCCCTCTCCTCGTCGCGGCGGGTGTGGGAGGCGCAGCTGACCGCCCGCGAGCTCGAGGTGGCCATGCTGGCCGTGGAGGGGGCGTCGAACCGTGATATCGCCGATGCGCTGCACGTGTCCGTGCGAACCGTCGAGGTGCACCTCGGGCGGGTCTTCGGCAAGCTCGACGTGCGCACACGCGTCGAGCTCACGGTCCTGGCCCACCGGATCGGTGGGTAGCGTGACTGCTCGGCACGGATCGGCGTCCTGGCGAGGGGCGAGTGCTCAGCGGGGGAGAGAGATCAGCTCGCCGTCGGCCTCGGCCAGCCCGTCGGCGATGAGGGAGTCGATGGCACGGTGTCGTTGCAACGGGTCCGGCCATTCGGGCAGCACGGATTCGAGCGGCACCGAGTCCGGAGCGGCGTCGCGGAGGATCTTGAGCACCGCCCCGCGCGCCTGTCGATCCGAGCCTTCGAACGACGCCTGACGGCGCCGGACATCGCCGGTGTCCGGCCGACCGGCGGCGACCCAGGCGCAGCCCCCGAGGAGGGGGCAGGCCTCGCACCGGGGCGATCTCGAGGTGCACACCGTCGCGCCGAGCTCCATCGCCGCGGCGTTGAACACGGCAGATTCTCCGACGTCCTCCGGCAGGAGCTCTTCCATGAGCACCAGATCTCGGCGGGACGGAGGTCCGGGCTGCGCCTGCCCGAGGACCGCCCGGGCCAGCACCCTGCGGGTGTTCGTGTCGACGACGGGGTGACGGTCGGCGTAGGCGAACACGGCGACCGCCCGTGCCGTGTAGTCGCCGATCCCGGACAGTCTCAGCAACGCCTCCACGTCGCGCGGCACGACGCCGTCGTGGCGTTCCGTGATCTCGACGGCCGCCCGGTGCAGCCAGAGTGCGCGGCGGGGATAGCCGAGGTTGGCCCACTGCTGCACGACCTCGGCCGTCGTCGCCGCGGCGAGGGCCGACGGTGTGGGCCAGCGGGCGAGCCATGCCTCCAGATGCGGGATCACTCGATTCACCGGTGTCTGCTGCAGCATGAACTCGCTGACCAGCGTTCCCCAGGCGCCGAACTCGTCGTGGAACTCCGACCGTCTCCACGGGAGGTCGCGTGCGGCGTCGCGGTACCACCGGGCCAGAGGCATCGTCACGGCATCGGCGGGAGGGGAAGTCGAGCGCACCTCGACAGCCTAGGCGAACGGTGCCGGGCCGCGACCGCCCCGACGACCCTCGATGTCCGTGCCGATGCGGCGCCGGCCGCACCGTAGGCTTGAGGAATGGTCTCGCCCGGCATCCTCCTCGTCGACAAGCCCGCTGGGCTGACCAGCCACGATGTCGTCGCCCGCACGCGGCGCGCCCTCGGCACCCGCAAGGTCGGGCACGCCGGCACGCTCGATCCGATGGCCACGGGGCTGCTCGTGATCGGTGTCGAAGGAGCCACGCGACTGCTGACGTTCATCGTCGGTGCGGACAAGACGTACGAGGCGACGATCCGACTCGGACAGACCACGGGAACCGACGACGCGGACGGCGAGATCCTGACCCGCGCCCCCGAGCAGGCCTGGGCCGCGGTCACCCCCGAGCGCGTGGCCGCCGGCATCGCATCGCTCACCGGTGCGATCTCCCAGGTCCCGAGCTCCGTGTCCGCGATCAAGGTCGACGGACGTCGTGCCTACGATCGTGTGCGCGACGGCGAGGAGGTCGTCCTCGCGGCGCGCGAGGTGACCGTCTCCCGGTTCGATGTCCTCGCAGAGCGCCGCGGCGAGGGCTTCCTCGACCTCGATGTCGTCGTCGACTGCTCCTCGGGCACCTACATCCGCTCGCTTGCCCGCGATCTGGGCGCCGACCTCGGCGTCGGCGGTCACCTGACGGCGCTGCGCCGCACGCGCGTCGGGGACTTCGACGTCGCGGATGCCGTGCAGATCGAGGAGGCGACGGAGTCCGCGCTGCTCACCCCTGCGGCCGCAGCCGTGCGCGTGCTCGATGCCCTGCGGGTGTCGGACGACGAGGCACGCGACCTCCGGCACGGCAAACGGCTCGCACAGCAGGCCGTGCGCCTGAACGGGGCGCTCGCTGCCGCGATCGATGAGGAGGACGTCCTCGTCGGCGTGGTCGAGAAGCGCGGCACCGACCTGAAGAGCGTCATGAACATGCCCGAGGTGCAGCGATGATCCTGTGGCTGACTCTCGCGCAGGTGGCCGTCGCGGTCATAGCGGGTCTCTTCTGCCTCGTCGCCGGGCTCGCAGGCAGGCGTCCGAGCGACTACACGGTGGGTGCTCTCGCCCTCGTCGAGCTGCTGCTGCTGGTGCAGGTGGTCGTCGCCATCGTCGCACCGTTCGCGGGCAACCCTCCCACCGGCGATCTGCTCGAATACTGGGTCTACCTCGTCTCGGCCGTGCTGCTGCCGATCGGCGCCGTGCTCTGGGCTCTCATGGAGCGCAGCCGGTGGAGCACCGTCATCCTCGGGGTCGCCGGGCTCGCCGTCGCGATCATGGTGTGGCGCATGCACGTCATCTGGACGATCCAGATCGCCTGAGCCGCTGGGGCGCTGCCGGGGCGCGCATCTCGTGCCCCGGCCCGGAACTAGAATGGGTGGCGCTATGAGCACCACCGTCCCCACCTCCCGGATGACCGGCATCGGCCGCGTCCTCGTGATCATCTACGCCGTGATGGCACTGGCCGCGACCGGTCGGAGCTTCGTGCAGATCTTCCGACAGTTCGACGAGGCACCGGTGGCGTACGCGCTCTCGGCACTCGCCGCCGCCGTGTACATCCTCGCGACACTCGCCCTCGTGCTCGCCGGCAGTCGCGGCTGGTACGTCGTGGCCTGGGTGGCGATCGTGTTCGAGCTCACCGGCGTGCTGGTGGTCGGTGCGCTGAGCATCTTCCTTCCCGATCTGTTCCCGCACGACACCGTGTGGTCGATGTTCGGTCGCGGGTACCTGTTCATCCCGCTGGTCCTGCCGGTGTTCGGCATCTGGTGGCTCCGCACCCACCGGCCGGTCGACAGCACCGCGGCACGGGCGTCCGTCGAGGTGGGCGCATGATCGTCTTCCGCGACCCGAACGAGGTTCCGAAAGACTTCGGTGCCTCCGCCGTCGCGATCGGCAAGTTCGACGGGGTGCACGCGGGACACCGCGCGGTCATCCGCCGTCTGACGGAGGTCGCCGCCGAGTCCGGTCTGCGCACCGTCGCGGTCACGTTCGACCGCAACCCGCTCGCGGTGCTCCGCCCCGATCGGTGCCCCGAGAACGTGGTCACGGTCGATCGCAAGCTCGAGCTGCTCGGTGAGCTGGCTCTCGACGCCACCCTTCTGCTGACCTTCGACGCGGAGTTCGCCTCCCGCAGTGCCGAGGACTTCGTCACCGGCATCCTCGTCGATGCGCTCCGGGTCTCGACCGTGCTGGTGGGCGAGGATTTCCGATTCGGCCGCGGCGGAGAGGGCACGCCGGCTCTGCTGCGGGAACTCGGGCCGCGGTACGGGTTCACGGTGGAGGTGGTCGACGACGTCTTCCTCGACGGCTCCGACCGCCGTGTGTCCTCGACCTGGATCCGGGAGCTGCTGATGGACGGCGACGTGACGGCCGCCGCGCGGGTGCTCGATCGCAACGTCGACGTGCGCGGCGAGGTCGTGCATGGTCTCAAGCGCGGCCGAGAGCTGGGCTTCCCGACCGCCAACCTCTCGGCATCCGTCGACTCCTTCGTGCCGGCGGACGGTGTGTACGCGGGGTGGCTGATCGATCACGTGACCGGCATCCGTCATCGCTCCGCGATCTCGGTGGGCACCAACCCCACCTTCGACGACGTGCTCGAGCGTCAGGTCGAGGCCCACGTCATCGGCGAGACGGACCTCGATCTCTACGGTCATGACGTGACCGTCGAGTTCGTGAGCCGTCTGCGCGGCATGGTGGCCTTCGAGGGCATCGAGAAGCTCAAGGATCAGATGGCCGCCGACGTCGACGACGCGGAGCGCGTGCTCGCCGGGGCGCACTGACGGGATTCCGACTCTCCTGCGATGTTCCGCGTCCTCCGGCGTGATGGCATAGGATTGGCGTCGGTGGTTCACGGTCCTCGCGTCAGTCGTGTCGACGATCACCGGAATCACCGTTCGTACGGTCCTGGCTCACGCCACACGCGGACATCGAGAACGGCCTCTGCATCCCCGGGATGCTTCGGCCTTCACGCTCAGGAGGAGCATGCCGACCACGGCAACCGCCGCATCGCGGCGCAAGAAGACGTCTCGTCGCGATGACGAGGCACCACTCATCCCGATCCTCGCGCGCAAGGTGCGCGAGATCGAGGCGAAGTCCCAGCGCGGAAAGCTCGGCCCGACCAATCGGGTCAAGTTCCAGGTGATCGCCTTCCTGGTGCGCGAGGAGCGCGCCAGGGTGAAGGCGGACACCGAGATCGTCGACTCCGCCAGGGCGGAGCTGCTCAAGCGGCTCGACGGCGTGGCGACGATCCTGGCGAAGACCGCGGCGCGCGACACCTCGCTGATCCAGCTGCTCGAAGCGGATCAGGCGACGTCTCCGGTGGCGAAGCGCATGCGTCGCGACTGGCTGCTCGAATCGGGTGCGGAGCTCGCGCCCGAGGAACTGATCATCGCGGACGTCGCTCCGGTGCAGACGCCCGTCGTCTCCGCGGCGATCGCCGAGCGCCAGGTCACGCCGCCGTCCGTCGAGGCGCGCCAGCTCGCCAACCCGTTCCTCGTGCCCGACCTCACGCCTCGCGCGGCCACCACGCCCCGCCGTCGTCTGGACGGCTGGGAGCTCATGGGCCCGCTGTACAAGTCGTTCGAGACGGGAGCCGGGGGAGGGGCGGCCAGCATGGATCTGCCTCCCGCACCCGAGTACGACCACCTCTCGCCCAAGGGGCTCGAGATCATGGTGCACCAGTCCCGGTTCCTCGAGGCCGTGCGAGAGGGCCATCGGAGCTTCCTGCTCGCCGATGAGCCCGGCCTGGGCAAGACCGCGCAGTCGGTGCTGGCCGCCTCCGTCGCCGGGGCCTACCCGCTGCTGGTCGTCGTGCCCAACGTCGTGAAGATGAACTGGGCCCGCGAGGTCGAGCGGTGGACGCCGCAGCGGCGCGCGACGGTGATCCAGGGCGACGGAACGGACATCGACGCCTTCGCCGACATCTTCATCGTGAACTATGAGATCCTCGACCGGCACATGTCGTGGCTCGCCTCGATCGGACTGCGGGGCATGGTCGTCGATGAAGCGCACTTCATCAAGAACCTCAGCTCGCAGCGTTCGCAGAACGTGCTGTCGCTCGCCAACCGGGTGCGCGAGCGCACCCCGGGCGGAAAGCCGCTCATGCTGGCGCTCACCGGAACCCCGCTCATCAACGACGTCGAGGACTTCGACGCGATCTGGCGCTTCCTCGGCTGGACCACGGGCGAGAAGCCCGGACCGGAGCTGATGGAGAAGCTCGACGCGACCGGGTTCACGCCGGCCGACAAGGCCTTCTATCCCGAGGCGCGTGAAGCGGTGATCTCGATGGGGATCGTCCGTCGGAAGAAGAAGGACGTCGCCGCCGATCTGCCGGACAAGCTCATCGCCGATCTGCCCGTGCAGCTCGACGACGAGTTCGGGCGCAGCATCCGCCAGGCGGAGCGCGAGCTGGGCGAGCGGCTCGCCGCGCGCTACCGTCGCATCCTCGAGGCCCGCGGCGACCGCGGGCTCGCGCCGGGGGAGATCGACGACGACATCGTGCGTCTCGTCTCGCAGAACGAACTCGAGGAGTCCAAGGCCGCGGGAACCGGGGGCGACAACGTCTTCACCATGGTCCGCCGGATCGGACAGGCCAAGGCGCATCTCGCCGCGGACTACGCCGCCCAGCTGCAGCGCTCGGTCGGCAAGGTCGTGTTCTTCGCGAAGCACATCGACGTGATGGATCAGGCGGAGGCGCACTTCGCGTCTGTCGGGATCCGTGCGGTGTCGATCCGTGGAGATCAGACCACGACGACGCGCCAGCAGGCGATCGATGACTTCAACGGCGATCCGGGAGTCGGCATCGCCGTCTGCTCGCTCACCGCGGCGGGTGTGGGCCTCAACCTGCAGGCCGCATCGAACGTCGTGCTCGCGGAGCTCTCGTGGACGGCCGCCGAGCAGACGCAGGCGATCGACCGCGTGCACCGAATCGGTCAGGACGAGCCGGTGACCGCCTGGCGGATCATCGCGGCGCACACGATCGACGCGAAGATCGCAGAGCTCATCGACCAGAAGCAGGGGCTCGCCGCCCGTGCACTCGATGGTGAGGCCATGGACCAGGCTGCGGCCGAGCCCGTGCAGCTCGGTGCGCTCATGCACCTGCTCCGGGAGACGCTCGCCACCTCCTGAGCGAAGCAGTCCTCCGAGATCGGCGTCAAGAACCACGGTTCTTGACGCCGATTTCGCGCCGTACAGGGCGTGATCGCGAATATTCGGGAGATCGTGGCCGGACCTCGGGCAAGATCCGCGGTTTTCCTCCTCTCGAATGGCGCCCGCACGTCGCAGACCGATAGTGTCGATCGCAGGCACCGTCGCCTGTTCCCTTTCCCCCTGAACCCGTCTGAGGCAAGCATGAAGATCGGCATTCTGACGAGCGGCGGCGACTGCCCCGGACTCAACGCGGTCATCCGCGGCATCGTGCTCAAGGGCACCACCACGTACGATCTCGAGTTCGTCGGCATCCGCGACGGATGGCGCGGAGTCGTCGACGGCGACTTCTTCCCGCTCACCCGTCACGAGGTCAAGGGACTCTCGAAGGTCGGCGGCACGATCCTCGGCACGAGCCGGACGAACCCGTACGAGGGGGAGCGCGGCGGAGCGGAGAACATCGCCAAGACCCTGTACGGCCACAAGATCGACGGAATCATCGCGATCGGCGGCGAGGGGACCCTGGCCGCGGCCGACCGTCTCGCGAAGGACGGCATCAACGTCATCGGCGTGCCCAAGACGATCGACAACGACCTGCGGGCGACCGACTACTCCTTCGGCTTCGACACCGCCGTGAACATCGCCACGGACGCCATGGATCGACTGCGCACCACGGGCGACTCCCACCAGCGCTGCATGGTCGCCGAGGTCATGGGACGTCACGTCGGATGGATCGCGCTGCACGCCGGCATGGCCGCGGGCGCCCACGCGATCTGCATCCCCGAGGTCCCGATGTCGATCGACGACATCTGCGATCTCGTCTCGAGCGCCCACGATCGCGGTCGCGCCCCGCTGGTCGTGGTGTCCGAGGGCTTCAAGCTGCTCGGCATGGACGAGGCCTTCAGCGACAAGGGCCTGGATGCCTTCAACCGCCCGCGTCTCGGCGGCATCGGCGATCAGCTCGCCCCCGCCATCGAGCGGATCACCGGCATCGAGACGCGCGCGACGATCCTCGGGCACATCCAGCGCGGCGGCTCCCCGTCGGCATTCGACCGCGTGCTCGCCACGCGCCTCGGTCTGCACGCCGCGGACGCGATCGTCGAGGGCTCCTGGGGGCAGATGGTCGCCATGCAGGGCACCGACATCGTCCGGGTCCCGTTCGCCGAGGCGCTGGGCGAGCTCAACACGGTTCCGCGCAGCCGCTACGACGAGGCCGCGGCGCTCTTCGGCTGATCTCGGACTCGGCTACTGATCCCGCGGGGTGCCCACCCCGCGGGTCTCACTCCCGGGCGAGCCCCACCGTGTCGAGGATCCAGGCCAGCTCGAACGCGCGCTCCCGCCACGAGTTGTAGCGGCCGCTGACGCCGCCGTGCCCGGCGACCATCTCGCACTTGAGCAGCGCGTCCGCGGCACCGGCGACGCGCAGCGCGGCGATCCACTTCGCCGGCTCCACGTAGAGCACGCGCGTGTCGTTGAGTGAGGTCACCGCGAGGATGCGGGGGTAGGCGACGCCGTCACGGACGTTCTCGTAGGGCGAGTACGACTTCATGTACTCGTACACGTCGGCCCCGTGCAGCGGGTCTCCCCACTCGTCCCATTCGATGACGGTCAGGGGGAGCGACGGATCGAGGATCGTGGTGAGGGCGTCCACGAAGGGAACAGCCGCCAGCACTCCGGCGAAGAGCTCGGGAGCGAGGTTGGTGATCGCCCCCATCAGCAGTCCACCCGCGCTGCCGCCCTCGGCGACCAGCGTCTCGGCGGAGGTGATCCCCTCGTCGACGAGGTGCCTGGCGCACGCCACGAAATCGGTGAACGTATTGCGCTTGTTCAGCAGTTTGCCGTCCTCGTACCACTGGCGCCCCATCTCACCCCCGCCGCGGACGTGCGCGACGGCGAAGACGATGCCGCGGTCGAGCTCCGAGAGGCGTGCGACCGAGAAGCCCGGGTCGATCGAGTGCTCGTACGACCCGTAGCCGTAGAGGTGCACGGGGCGAGGCTCGGCTCCGGGGGTGCCGAACGAGCGCTTCCAGACGAGTGAGATCGGCACTCTCGTGCCGTCGGATGCCGTCGCCCAGGCGCGCTCCTGGCCGTAGTCGAGCGGGTCGTAGCCGCCCAGCACCGACACCTGCTTGCGCAGCTCGAGCTCACGGGTGGCGAGGTCGAGCTCGTAGACCGTCCCGGGAGTGACGAACGAGGTGTACCCGAGCCGGAGGAACGGCGAGTGCCACTCGGGGTTGCCGCTGACTCCCGCCGAGTACAGTGGCTCGTCGAAGACGACATCCTCCACGTCATCCGTCGCGTAGTCGAGGAGTCCGACGCGCTCCAGTCCCTCGCTGCGGTACTCCACGGTCGCGAAGTCGCGGAACGCGTCCATGCCGAGCAGTCGCCGGCCCGGCTCGTGCGCGAGCACCACACGCCGTTCGCCGAGAGGGTCGGCGGCGGTCACCGAGACGAGCTCGAAGTCCAGAGCGCCGTCGTTGTGCAGGATGTAGAGCCGGTCCTCGCCGTCGACCACGGCGTGCTCGAGCGAGTATTCGACGCCCTCGCGACGCGGCCACACGATCTGCGGCGCCGCGGTCAGGTCACCGGACAGGTCGACGAGGTACTCCTCGCTCGTGATGCTGGAGCCGACGGCGATCACGAGGTACTTCCGGCTGCGCGTGATGCCCGCGCCGAGCCAGTACTTCTCGTCGGGCTCGTGGAAGAGCTTCACGTCATCCGTCACGGGGGTGCCGAGGCGGTGCAGCCAGAGGGTGTCGGGACGCCAGGCGTCGTCGCGCGTCGTGTAGAGGATGCCGGTGCCGTCGGGGGTGAAGAACGCGCCGCCGGTGTCGGGGATCTCGTCGGCGAGGGTCTCGCCGGTCACGAGGTCTCGAACGTGCACCGTGTACAGCTCGTCACCCTCGAAGTCGGTGGCCCAGAGCATCTTCGTGGCATCGTCCGAGGTGTCGAAGGCGCCGAGCGAGAAGAACTCGTGTCCCTCTGCCTCGACGTTGCCGTCGAGCAGCACCGTCTCTCCCGGGACCGGGACGCCGGGTTCGAGGACAGGAGGAGTCCAGTCTCCCTCGGCCGCGGCGGTGCGGCAGTGGATGCCGTACTGGGCGCCCTCCTCGGTGCGGCTGTAGTACCACCAGTCGCCGCGGCGGGTGGGGACCGAGAGGTCCGTCTCCTGAACGCGTCCCTTGATCTCCTGGAACAGCGTCTCCCGCAGCGGAGCCAGGTGATCGAGTTCGGCGTCGGTGTGGGCGTTCTCGGCCTCGAGGTGCGCGATCACCTCGGGGGAGTCCTTCGCGCGAAGCCACTCGTACGGATCGTCGAACGTGTCGCCGTGGTGAGTGCGGAGGGTCGAGCGGCGGTCTGCGATCGGAGCATCAGTCACGGGATCCACGCTAGCCCAGGTCGAGTTGACCGGCACTCGGGAGGGTGGGAAGATTCAACGGGGCCGGTTAACGGAAGTCAAACCCACGGTGAACTCTTCGTTCGTCACGTCGATCACGTCGACATCTCCTTCTTCCTCAACGACCGAAAGCGACCGGTGGAAACCGCAGCCCTCATCGTCGTGCTGGTGATCCTGCTGGCACTCTTCTTCGACTTCACCAACGGGTTCCACGACACCGCGAACGCGATGGCCACGCCCATCGCGACCGGCGCCCTCAAGCCCAAGACCGCGGTCCTCCTCGCGGCCGTGCTCAATCTCGTCGGAGCCTTCCTCTCGACGGAGGTCTCGAAGACCGTCTCGCACGGCATCATCCGGGAGGACACGATCCAGGGCGATGCGTTCCTGCCCATGATCTTCGCCGGGCTGATCGGCGCGATCACCTGGAACATGTTGACCTGGCTGCTCGGCCTGCCCTCGAGCTCCTCGCACGCCCTGTTCGGCGGACTGATCGGCGCGACGCTGGTCGGCGTCGGCGTCGGAGGAATCGACTTCGGCATGGTGCTGTCGAAGATCATCCTCCCGGCTCTGATCGCGCCGCTGACCGCCGGCATCATCGCCTTCGCGGCCACCAAGCTCGCCTACTCGATCACCCGGCGCTACGACGGCAAGCCCGACGGACGCGACGGCTTCCGGTGGGGACAGATCTTCACGTCGTCGCTCGTCGCCCTCGCGCACGGCACGAACGACGCGCAGAAGACCATGGGCGTCATCACGCTCGCGCTGATCACCGTCGGCTGGCAGAGCAGCTCGCAGGCGGATCCGCACCTGTGGGTCATCATCGCCTGCGCCGTCACGATCGCCCTCGGCACGTACCTCGGCGGATGGCGCATCATCCGCACGCTCGGCAAGGGGCTCACCGAGGTCAAGCCGGCGCAGGGGTTCTCGGCCGAGAGCTCCACGGCCGCGACGATCCTCGCCTCCAGCGCGTTCGGCTTCGCGCTGTCGACCACTCAGGTCGCCTCGGGCTCGGTCATCGGCTCCGGTCTCGGCCGTCGCGGTTCGACCGTGCGCTGGCGGACAGCCGGGCGCATCGCGATCGGATGGCTGCTCACGCTTCCCGCCGCCGGCGCGGTCGGTGCTCTCGCGGCGCTGTTGATCACCTGGCTCGGCACCTGGGGCATCGCGATCGATGCGGTGCTCGCCCTCGTGGTCATCATCGGACTGTTCGTCCGTTCGCGCAAGGACGCCGTGACGCCTGCGAACGCGATGAGCGACGTGGCGGAATCCGGTCTCGCCGTCGAGCACCCGGACATGCCGCCGCCCACCCGCCGTCAGCAGCGGGCGATCGAGGCGAAGGCCGAGGCCAAGGCGCGTGCCGACGCGCGGGAGAAGGCCAAGGCGAAGGCGAAGGCCGAGGCCAAGGAGAAGGCCGCGGCCAAAGCTGCCAAGCGCGGACCGAGCACCGGTGCCGCGACAAGGATCGACAATGCCGGGACGACGGACAGCGAGGAGGCGAAGTGAGTGTCGACATCGACTGGAGCGCGTTCCTCCAGGTCTTCCTCGCCGCGCTGATCGGCGCATGCGCCGTCGTGACCTTCTACTCGCTGGGTCTGCGCCTGCTGGTGCGCAGCGGCCGTGCGCCGGTCGTGAGCCCGGCCGAGTTCACGGATGCCATCACCGTGATCACCGAGAAAGAGCTGCGTCGCGCGGCCAAGCAGGCGGCGAAGGCCGCGAAGAAGAGCCCGCTGACCGAGGCGCAGCGTCGGGTCGCACTGCTCGGCGCCTACGGCTGCTTCGGGCTGTGCGCGGTCGCCGTCGTCGCCGGCATCCTCATCATCGTCGTCGGGCACTGATCGTCGGCGGGCCCCGAGTCATCGTCCGGCGCTGAGCACCCGCTGAGATGCCGCTCCTGCGTCCTCAGCGCAGCAGCCCCGCCACGAGTCGGTCGATGATCTCGTCCGTCGAGGTGTCGGGGTCGATCGGCGTGGTCAGCCGGTCGAGCAGGAGACCGTCGATGGCGTAGTGGAACAGCGCGATCTCATGCCGTCCCCCGGGCAGAGAGGCAGAGGCGTTGAAGGCCACGTCGGCCTCGAACCCCGCCCGCTGCCAGGCACCGAGCAGCGCGGCGACCTCGGGGCGTCGGCTGCTCTCGAGCCTCAACTCGAACAGTGCCACCGTCACGTCGCGGTCATCGCTGAGCCGTCTGACGATGTCACGCAGGTAGTCGGCGAACAGCTCGGCGCTCGGGGTCGCCGATGCCCGACGCGCCAGGTCGTCCTCGCTCGGCGCCAGACGCTCCCCGATCCGATCGACCAGCCCCTCGATGAGGGCGTCACGACTGCGGAAGTAGTTCGACGTCGTGCCGACCGGGAGTCCTGCGACCACGTCGACCCCGCGATGGGTGAGTCCGCGCGAGCCCTCCGTCGCGAGGATCGTCAGTCCCGCGTCCGCGATGAGCCGTCTGCGTGCCTCGTTCTTCGCCATCCGAGAACCCTATCGTGATCACTACACCTGACGTGGTGCCGAGCCGGGCCGGTGTCGGAGCGCGGCCTAGGCTGGGAGCATGTCAGCGCATTCCGAGAGCGAGCACGTCTTCGGTCGCCACCAGCCCGCGTCCCACGTGATCATCCACGTGAGCGATCCGCACTTCCTCGCCGAGGGCGCGCGACTGGGCGGGCGGTACGACGTCGAGTCGAACTTCGCCCGGACGCTCGAGGCCGTCCGCGCCGTGCATCCGCACCCCACGGCGATCGTCGTCACCGGCGATCTCGCCGATCTCGGCGAGCCGGATGCCTATCGTCGGCTCCGTGCGGCGGTCGAGCCGGTGGCCGAGGAGCTGAGCACCACCGTGGTGTGGGTGGCCGGAAACCACGATGAGCGCCCGGCGCTGCGCGAGGGGCTGCTGGATCTGGAGCCGACCTCGGATCCGGTGACGGGGGTCTGGGATCTCGACGGACTGCGGCTCATCGCCCTCGACACGAGTGTTCCGGGCTGGCATCACGGCGATCTCGACGAGGGCCAGCTGTCGTGGCTGCGAGAGATCCTGAGTGAGCCGGCCCCGCACGGCACACTGCTCGCGATGCATCACCCGCCGCTGCCGAGTCACCTGCCGCTGTTCGACATCCTCGAGCTTCGTCATCAGGACGAGCTGGCCGAGGCGATCCGGGGGAGCGACGTGCGCGGGATCCTCGCCGGGCACCTGCACTATTCCGCACACGGGACCTTCGCGGGTGTGCCCGTCAGCGTCTCGTCGGCCACCTGCTACACCATGAACGTCGCGCGTCCCGCGGCCGACGTCAACGGCATGGATGCGGCGCAGGCGTTCCAGATCGTGCATGTGCGCGCCGACACGATCACGCACACCGTGGTGCCGGTCGTCGACGCGCCGACCGGAGACGTGTTCTCGCAGGCGTGGGTCGAGCGCATGGCCGCGCTCAGCCCCGAGGAGCGGCTCGAGGTCTTCTCGCGGAAACGCTGATCGGGACACGTATCCCGGTGTGCGCATGTGCTCGGGCGTAGACTTGGGTCATCCCCCGCACTCCACACTCGCCACTACCCACAAGGATGTGACATGGCTTCTGCCGCGCCTACCCGTACCCGCACCGAGACCGATTCGCTCGGGAGCATGGAGATTCCCGCCGACGCGTACTGGGGGATCCACACCGCTCGCGCCGATGCGAACTTCCCGATCACCAAGCGTCCGATCTCGGTCTACCCCGATCTCGTGGTCGCTCTCGCGATGGTCAAGCAGGCGAGCGCCCGTGCGAACCGACAGATCGGCGTCCTCGATGCCGAGCGTGCCGATCTGATCGATCGTGCGGCACAGCGGGTGATCGACGGCGAGTTCCACGACCAGTTCACGGTGGGCGTCATCCAGGGCGGTGCCGGCACCTCGACGAACATGAACGCGAATGAGGTCATCACCAACATCGCGCTCGAGCTCGCGGGTCGCGAGAAGGGCGACTACGCGTTCCTGTCGCCCATCGATCACACCAACCGCAGCCAGTCGACCAACGACGTCTACCCCACCGCGGTGAAGATCGGCCTCTCGCTCACACTGCGCTCGCTGCTCGAGGAACTCGATCTCCTGCGGATCTCCTTCCTCAACAAGTCGCGCGAGTTCCACGACGTGTTGAAGGTCGGTCGCACGCAGCTGCAGGATGCCGTGCCGATGACCCTCGGCCAGGAGTTCCACGGCTTCGCCTCGACGCTCGGCTACGACCACACGCGTCTGACCGAGAACGCGTCGCTGATGTTCGAGATCAACATGGGCGCGACGGCGATCGGCACGGGAATCACCACGCACGCCGATTACGCGCCCGCCGTGCTCAAGCACCTGCGCGAGATCACCACTCTCGACCTCGTGACCTCCGCCGACCTCGTCGAGGCCACCAGCGACACCGGTTCGTTCATGTCGTTCTCGTCGACCCTGAAGCGCAACGCGATGAAGCTGTCGAAGATCTGCAACGATCTGCGGCTGCTGTCGTCGGGGCCGCAGGCCGGTTTCGGCGAGATCAACCTCCCGGCGATGCAGGCCGGTTCCAGCATCATGCCGGGCAAGGTCAACCCGGTGATCCCCGAGGTCGTCAACCAGGTCGCCTTCGCCGTCGCGGGTGCCGACATGACCGTGACGATGGCGGCCGAGGCGGGTCAGCTGCAGCTGAACGCCTTCGAGCCGGTGATCGCGCACTCGATCTTCCAGTCGATCACCTGGATGCGTCAGGCCATGTGGACGCTTCGGGTGAACTGCGTCGACGGGATCACCGCGAACCGTGACCGTCTCGGCGCCATGGTCGGTGCATCCGTCGGCGTCATCACCGCACTCACCCCGTTCATCGGCTACGCGGCGGCTGCCGCCCTCGCGAAGACCGCTCTCCTCACGAACCGCAACGTCGCCGATCTGGTCGTCGAGGCCGGACTCATGTCTCGCGACGAGGTCATCAAGCAGCTGTCGCCTGCGCGCCTGTCGGGTCTTGAGGCGATCACCGCCGCGATCCCGATCATCGCCTCCGAGGATCTGATCGAGATCTGAGCGGACTCCGCACACGACGAAGGGCCCGGCGGAGTCGCCGGGCCCTTCGTCGTCCGCGATGATGCGGGGTCTGCGGTCAGTCCTGCACGCGGCAGTGGGTCGTGAGTTCGCCGATGCCGTCGATGCCGACGGTGACGGTGGAACGGTCGCGGAGGAAGATCTGCGGATCGCGCGAGTAGCCCGCACCGCCGGGGCTGCCGGTGGAGATCAGGGTTCCCGGCAGCAGGGTCAGCGACTGCGAGAGGTGCGCGATGAGCTTCGCGACGGACCGCACCATCTGGTCGGTGCTGGCGTCCTGCACGGTCTGCCCGTCGACGACGGCCCAGATGTGGAGGTCCTGAGGATCCGCGATCTCCTCGGCCGTGACGGCGAAGGGGCCGGTCGGGGTGAAGCCGTCGAACGACTTGCAGCGCGACCACTGCGCCTCGGAGAACTGCACGTTGCGCGCCGTGATGTCGTTGACGACGGTGTAGCCCCATACGTGCGACAGGGCCTCGGCCTCTGCGACGTCCTTCGCCGGGGTGCCGATGAGCACCCCGAGCTCGGCCTCGTAGTCGACGGCCTCGCTCAGCGCGCGCGGCCAGGAGGTGGTCTGCTCATGGCCGGTGAGCGAGTTCGGCCACAGCGTGAACACCGTCGGCGCCGCGTCGGTCTTCAGACCGAGTTCGCTGGAGTGCGCGGCGTAGTTGAGTCCCACGGCGAGCACCGCCGGGGGAGCGATGACGGCGGATGCGTAGTCCCAGCCGTCGAGCGGATGCCGGGGCGCCTCGCCGTCGGCGACCGCCGAGCGCAGCGCGGCGAGAGCCGGCTCACCGCCCTCGATCAGCTGCTGCAGAGTCGCAGGAGGGTCGGTGAGGAGATCGGAGACGAGGATGGCGTCGGCCCCCTCCACCACTGCGAGATGCACAGTCGAGGAGTCGGCACGGCGCAGATGAGCGAACCGCATACTCCTACGCTATCCGGTGCCGCCCCGGATCGGCTGGAGGAAGTCGCCAGACCCGGGCGGAGGAGCTTGTTCGCCATATGCTTTCGCTATGAGTTCCGGAGGACCGTCCCAGCCATCGCCCTACTCGCCGCCGCCCGCACAGCCGCAGCACCAGGGACAGCAGCCGCAGTACGCGCAGCCGCCGCAGTACTCGGCCCAGCAGTATGCGCGGTCGAACCACATGCCGCCGCAGTTCGCGCAGCAGCCCGTGTACGCATCGGTGCTCGCGCAGCCGACCCCGTACTCGCCGCCGGCTCCTGCCGCGCCGTCGCCGGCACAGGGGCTTCCCCCTCTTCCGCCGGGGCGACGGGGCGGCCGGATCGCTCTCTACTCGCTCTTCGGCTTCCTCGGTCTGCTGATGCTCGCTCTCGTGGCCTACTTCGGCCTGTTCCTCGGAGCGGCGGCGTCGGTCATCGGCCTGGTGCTCGCTCTCGTGCCGCTGGCCATCGTCTTCTTCGTCGTGCGCATGATCGACCGCTGGGAACCGGAGCCCAAGTCGCTGGTGTTCTTCGCGATCGCTTGGGGAGCCATCGCCGCGGTGGGCCTCACCCTGCTGGTCGATCTCGGCCTCACCGCGGTCCTCGGATTCCGCGGCGAGGTGGCGGGAGCAGTGGTCCAGGCCCCGATCGTCGAGGAGTTCTGGAAGGGCCTCGGCGTCTTCCTGATCTTCCTGATCGCGCGCCGGTCGTTCGACGGTCCGGTCGACGGCGTCGTCTACGGTGCGCTGGTCGGCGCCGGCTTCGCCTTCACCGAGAACATCCAGTACTTCGCGATCAGCCTCATCGAGGGCGGCGGCGGGCAGCTCACCGTGACCTTCATCCTGCGGGCGATCATGTCGCCGTTCGCGCACGCGATGTTCACCTCGCTGACGGGCCTGGCTATCGGCCTCGCGGCCCGGCGCCACGCCTCCGCCGGCGCGGCGCTCGGATTCGGCGTGCTCGGCATGCTCGGCGCGATGGTGCTGCACGGCCTGTGGAACGGATCGTCCTTCGTGAACTTCTTCCTGCTGTACTTCGTGCTGCAGGTTCCGCTGTTCGTCGGCTTCATCTTCGGCATCATCGCGTTGCGGCGGGAGGAGTCCCGCCTCACCAGGGCGCGACTCGGCGACTACGCCTCCGCCGGATGGTTCACCCCCGAGGAGGTCACGATGCTGGCGACGCCGGCCGGGCGCAAGACCGGGCTGGCCTGGGCATCGCAGCTGCGCGGCGACCGACGCCCCCTCATGCGGCAGTTCATCAAGGACGCGACGATGCTCGCCTCGGTGCGCCAGCGGGCGATCACCGGCCGCGACCCGATGGCCCCCGCCGACGAGCAGGCGCTGCTCGCGCGCACCCGTGCGGCGAGGGCGGCCCTGCTGGCGTACTGATCGCCGCGGCGGGGGAGTGATCGCCTCGAGCGGTGTGTCGGGTCTGTCGTGGCAAAGACTCAGCGCCCGGTGCTGCGGCGATGCCTGCATGTCTACCGGGCGCTGAGTTGATCTGTAAACAGGGTGCACCCGGTATCGACGGGTGTCAAGACCTCCTGCGCTCGTGAGGGCGGTCGCCCTGCCGGGCGAGCGGGCGGGTTCTGACGTGTTCGCTGTGAGCGGGCGCCGTCGCGTTGACCGTGCCCCCGGTGCTCGGGTTGGATGGACATCATGACTGATCGCACAAAGCCTGAGTTCGACGCCCCCACCGGCCCCGCACCCGCGGAGCTCGTGGTCCGCGACATCATCGAAGGAGACGGGGCCGAGGCGAAGCCCGGCGACACCGTCACCGTGCACTACGCCGGAGTCGAGTTCGAGTCCGGCGAGGAGTTCGACTCCTCGTGGGGTCGTGGGGAGACCATCCAGTTCCCGCTGCGCGGCCTAATCCAGGGATGGCAGGACGGAATCCCCGGCATGAAGGAGGGCGGCCGACGTGAGCTCGTCATCCCGCCGCACCTCGCCTACGGTCCCGTCGGGGGTGGGCACTTCCTCTCCGGCAAGACGCTCATCTTCATCATCGACCTCGTGAAGGTCGGCTGACGCCGACGAGCGACGAAGGCGCCGCACCCCGTCGGGGTCGGCGCCTTCTGCGAACGCGGACGACTTTTCGTCGCATACAGCGGAATATATGCGTACGCATGTAAGTTGTTACGCGTGACGCCGTGAACACGGCCCCTCATCCCTGCCGCCACCCGCGGCCCCCGTCTCCCGAGGAGAAAACCATGACCAGCATCGACATCCCGGGCTACCGTCCCGGCACCTACGTCCTCGACCCCGCTCACAGCGAGGTCACCTTCAGCGTCCGCCACATGATGATCTCCAAGGTGCGCGGCACCTTCGGTGTGAAGAGCGCGACGCTCACCGCCCCGGAGAACCCCCTCGAGACCACGGTCGAGGCCAGCGTCGACGTCACGTCCGTCGACACGAAGGACGAGGGCCGCGACCAGCACCTCCGCTCGGCCGAGTTCTTCGACACCGAGAACTTCCCGACCATGGACTTCGTCTCCACCGGTGCACGCGCCGAGAAGGGCGAGCTGTTCGTCGACGGTGACCTCACGATCCGCGGCATCACCAAGCCCGTCACGTTCGAGGTCGACTTCGGCGGCTTCGGCTCCGACCCGTGGGGCAACTACAAGGCGGGCGCGTCGGCGAAGGCCGTCATCAACCGCGAGGACTTCGGTCTGACCTGGAACGCCGCACTCGAGACCGGCGGCGTGCTCGTCGGCAAGGACGTCACGATCAACCTCGACCTGCAGGCGGCTCTGCAGCAGGACTGATCCCGCACCGCATCGGAGGACCCCGGGCCCGTGAGGGCTCGGGGTCCTCTCTGCATCCGGGGCCTGAGCGTTCGGAGTCTGCTCGCGTCGTGCGACGGGGCGGATGCCTGGTAGACTCGACAGGTTGCCGTTTGATCGGCCGCGGATAAAGAGAGCTCACGCATCAGGCGTCGGGCACCGCGCAACAAGCAGAGAGGGGATCGAATCTATGGCACTGGAAGCAGACGTCAAGAAGGCGATCATCGAAGAGTACGCGACGCACCCCGGTGACACCGGATCCCCCGAGGTGCAGGCCGCGATGCTGACGCAGCGCATCAAGGACCTCACCGAGCACCTGAAGGAGCACAAGCACGACCACCACTCGCGTCGTGGCCTCTTCCTGCTCGTGGGTCAGCGCCGTCGTCTGCTCGGCTACCTCCAGAGCGTCGACATCGAGCGTTACCGCTCGCTGATCGCTCGCCTGGGTCTCCGCCGATAACGCAGAGCGCTCGCGCGTACAATCGCGCAAAACATTCTTGAGAAGGCCGTCCCAGGTGTGGGGCGGCCTTCGTCATGTCCGGGGTTGATCTCTCGGTCGCTTTCCAGTAGGAAAGTAATGTGCTTTCCTACTGGAAAGCGATCGGAGGACACACGATGGAGCAGAAGCCGGTCCAGGGACAGGAGGCGCTCGCACCGCCGAGCGCGGAGCTCGCCCAGAGCTATCTCGACGAGGCGGATGCGGTGGTGCACCGACGCGGGCGTGTCGTCGATCGGCGAGGGCTGGCGTGGTTGCAGATCGCGAACGCCGTCATCACCGCCGTGTACCTCGTCGCGATGGCGGCGGCCCTGCGTGGCGACCATCACGCGGGGGCGAGCCAGGTGATGCTCTTCGGGTTCCTCCTGTGGGGGCAGCTGGCCAGCGGCATCGCGCAGCGCAATGGGATGCAGTGGCGCCTGACGCGGTCGCGTTGGCTGCTGTGGGTCTCAGGTGCGGTGTTGACGGTCGCGGCACTCGTCGTATTCGGCTTCGTGGTCTGGGATCCCCGATTTCCGACGATCGGGATGTGGATCCCTGCCGCGCTCGTACTCATCGGGTATGGCGGCTACGGGGTGGTGCAGCTCGCTCGGGCGGCCGATGACGGTCGCCCTCCACGGTCGCATCCTGCCCCGCTTCCGCGCGGCGTGCGGTGGGGAACGATCGGCGTCGGCGTCGCCGTCGGTGTGCTTGCGATGCTCGGGTCCTCGTCGGACGGGAATCTCACGAGCGCGCTGCTCCTGCTCGTCGTGCTGATGTTGTTCGCCTGGCTCATGGCGGCGCGCACGGAGATGGGGCTCCCGGCCGTCGGTGCCTCCTGGCGCTGGCCTCACCTCGCTGCCTTCGCCGTATCCGCCTCCGTGCTGTCGCTGGCGGTGCTCGTCGATGACCTTCCGATTCTGGTCGGCGTGCTGAGCGGTCTGGGCATCATCGCGCTGTTCATCGCCGTCTCGTTCGTCCCCGGGCGTGATCTGCGTGAGTGAGAGTCCATCTCGGCCGCACCCGCGGACCAGGCTCGACGACAACTTCGCTTCGCCGATCCGCTTCTCGCTCCTGGCATCGCTCGGCGACGGCGTCGAACTGGATTTCGCGGCGTTGCGCGAGATCCTCCAATGCGGCGACTCGCCATTGAGCAAGGCCATCTCGCACCTTCAGGCGGCGGAGTACGTCGTCGCCCGCAAGGGTAGCCTCGGCAATCGCCCACGCACGTGGGTCCACTCGACAGCCGCCGGTCGCGCGGCTTTCGCCGGCCACCTCCAGGCGCTGCGGGAGATCGTCGCGCTCGGCGGCGGCGCCTCGCTCTGATCGGTTCAGTCCCGGGGCGACACCAGGTCGGGGTGGTGGATCGCCGCGACATCCGGATGCGCGCGAAGGCGCGACTTCATCGCGTTCTCGCCATAGGTCGCGTGGATGGGGTTGCTCGGGTCCTCGGTGATCCCGGTCGCCTCGGCGGCGAGATCCGCGGGGAGCTCGAGCAGAGGCAGCTGCTGATCCAGCGCGGGGTTGAAGAAGAACGGGATCGAGATGCGCTCCTCGGGGGCGCGAGGCGAGATCACCCGGTGATTGGTCGCCTTGAGGTAACCACCGGTGGCGTACTCCAGAAGCTCACCGATGTTGACGACGAAGGCGCCGGGGACCGGCGGTGCGGACACCCATTCGCCGTCGCGCTCCACCTGGAGACCGCCCTTTCCCGGTTCGACCCACAGCAGCGTGAGCACGCCCGAGTCCTTGTGCGCGCCGACGCCCTGCTGCGGCTCGGGGTCGTGCGTGCCCGGATAGCGCACGATCTTGATGAGGGTCGACGGGTCGTGGAAGGGCTCGTCGAAGTAGGACTCGTCCGCCCCCAGGGTGAGCGCCCAGGCGCGCAGCAGCTTGCGGGCGATCTCGGTCAGGGTGTCGTGCCATTCGGTGACGACGGCCTTGAGCTCGGGCTGCGCGGCGGGCCACAGGTTCGGACCGGTCAGCCGGTTGAAGGCCGGGCCTCCCTCGAGGGGCTCGCGCTCGGGGCCGATGTCGATCTGCTCCCGCCAATCGACCTTGCCCTGCGTGCGCTCTCCGCCGATGCGCGTGTAGCCGCGGAAGTGCGGACTCTTCACGTTCTCGATGGCGAGCTTGTCCTCCTCCGGGAGCGCGAAGAAGTCGAGGGCCGCACGATGCAGACGTTCCTCGAGAGCGGGGGAGATGCCGGTGCCCGTCAGGTAGAAGAACCCCACGTCGTGGGTCGCGGCGCGCAGATCGTCACGGAACCGCGCCGCGGCCTCGGGGCCGGCGTCGAGCTGGGACAGGTCGAGGATGGGGAGCGAGAGATCAGCCATGACCCGAGCGTAATTCGGCCCCGTCGCGGGTGGCGCTGTGTTGCGTCGCGTTACCCGTGGACGGCCCGGTGGGCGTGTGGTGAAACACGCATGGGCGGTGGTGCTAAAGTCTCTGGAGGTAAGGGATGCCTTACCTCATTTCTTGTGTCAGAGAGTGTTCCTCCGTGCTCGCCACCTTCCTCATCGGCCTCCGTGAAGGCCTCGAAGCCGCACTCGTCGTCGGCATCCTCGTCGCCTACCTCCGTCGGCTCGGACGCGGCGATGCGCTGCCGAGGCTCTGGATCGGAGTCGGACTCGCCATCGCCCTGGCGCTGGGCATCGGAGCGATCCTCACCTTCGGCGCCTACACGCTCACCTTCGAAGCGCAGGAGCTGATCGGCGGTCTGCTCTCCCTGCTCGCGGTGGGCATGGTGACCTGGATGATCTTCTGGATGCAGAAGGCCGGCCGCACCATGAAGGCGACCCTCGAGGGCGGGCTCGACCGGGCGCTCACCCAGGGCGGCATCTGGGCGCTGATCGCGATCGGGTTCGTCTCCGTCGCACGCGAGGGCATCGAGACCACGCTTCTGCTGTGGTCGATGGTGCAGTCGTTCGGTGACGCACCGACCGCGCTCATCGGTGCCGTCCTCGGTCTGCTCGTCGCCGTGGTGATCGGCTGGCTCCTCGCACGCGGTGCGGTGCGACTCGACCTCCGTCGGTTCTTCACCTGGACGAGCGGATTCCTCGTCATCGTCGCGGCCGGTGTCCTCGCCTACGCCGTCATGGATCTGCAGGAGGCCGGCGCGCTGCCAGGGCCCTTCACGGCCGCGGCACCGATCGACGCGGTCACAGGCGCCGTGGCGCTCGGCTGGGCTGCGTTCCCCTTCGGCTGGGCCTTCGACGTCACGAGCGTCATCGCTCCGGACAGCGCCTGGGCGACCGTCCTCCAGGCGACCGTCGGCTTCATGCCCCGCATGACCTGGCTCCAGGTCGCCGCGTGGTCGGTGTACATCCTCATCGTCGGATTCTTCTTCATTCGCGGGCTGCGATCCCGTCGCCCCGCCACCCCGCGCCCGTCTGCCACCGTGTCCTCGGACAGCGGCGCGACGGCCACCCTCACCCAGCAAGGAGCAGCATGACCACCTCTCGTCGAATCCTCGGTGCCGTCGCCGCAGCAGGCGCGGCCGCACTCGTCCTGAGCGGATGCGTCGCGAAGAGCGACGTCGCCTCCGGTGCGGCGTTCGATGTGTCGTCGACGGATTCCGCGTGCGCCGTGTCCGGTGCCACGGCGGCGAGCGGCACCCTGACCTTCGACGTGAAGAACGACAGCGGGCAGACGTCCGAGTTCTACCTCCTGGCTGAGGACGGCCTGCGCATCGTCGGCGAGGTCGAGAACATCGCGCCGTCCGCGTCGCGCACATTGACCGTCGTCGCCCAGCCCGGGAAGTACTTCACCCTGTGCAAGCCGGGCATGATCGGCGAGGGCGTCGGCAAGTCGGAGTTCACGGTCACCGGAGACCGGGTCGAGGTCGCCGGTGAGGACTCCGAGCAGAAGCAGCAGGCAGTGGACCTCTACGCCGCCTTCGTGAAGGATCAGGTCGGACAGCTCGTGCCCTCCGTGGAGGAACTCGTCGCCGCGTACGAATCGGGCGACGACGAGACCGCGCGCACGCTCTTCCCGCAGACGCGCGCCTTCTACGAGCGCATCGAGCCTGTCGCCGAGGCGCTCGGAACACTCGACCCCCGCATCGACTACCGCGAGGTGGACGCCGTGGCGGAGGGGCTCGACTGGACGGGCTTCCACCGCATCGAGAAGGACCTGTGGGTGCCGGCGCAGGATGCCCTCAACGCCGACGGCGAGACGCCGGCCTGGCAGGACTGGGCGCCGTCGACGCCCCAGGAGCGCGCGGACTACGGCGACCAGCTGATGGCCGACGTGCAGGAGCTGTACGACTACGTGCACTCCGATGACTTCACCACGGCGCTGGACGATCAGGGCATCGGAGGTATCTCCAACGGCGCCATCGCGCTGCTCGACGAGGTCGCGACGGGCAAGATCTCGGGCGAGGAGGACTGGTGGTCCGGTACCGACCTCTACGACTTCGCGGCGAACGTCGAGGGGTCGAAGATGGCGTTCTCCCTGGTCCAGGACTTCGCGACGGCGCAGGGCGACGACGGCGCCGCGCTGGTGTCCGAGATCGAGGACGGATACACCGCCCTCGAGGGGTCTCTGGCGGCCCATGGCTCCCTCGCCGACGGATTCGTCGGCTACTCGGAGCTCACGGATGCCGACAAGCGCGAGTTCACCGATCTCATCAACGCCCTCGCGGAGCCGCTGTCGCAGCTCACCGGCACGGTCCTCGACTGATCCGAAGGGTACGGTCTCGCACGTGGACGAACGATCGAAGGACGCCGCAGCCGCGGACTCCGCGCCGGAGCCTGCGGCCGCGGCACCCTCGTCGGGTGGTCTGAGCCGGCGAGGTCTGCTCGGACTCGCGCTCGGCGGTGGGGTCGCCTCCCTCGCGGCAGGCGTCGGAGCGGGCTTCGTCGGTGGCGCCGCGGTGGCGAGAGCGGAGGCGGTCGAGGACGCGCAGCGAGCATACGACTTCTTCGGTGCGCATCAGGCGGGCATCACCACGCCCGTGCAGGAGCATCTGCACTTCGCCGCGTTCGACATGATGCCCCGGACCGACCGCGACGACCTGATCTCGCTGCTGCAGGACTGGTCGTACGCGGCATCCAGGATGGCTGCGGGACTCGAGGTGAGCGCCACCGGCGCTGTCGGCGGGGACGCCGAGGTGCCGCCCGACGACACCGGCGAGGCGCTGGGCCTGCCGGCAGCGTCGCTCACGATCACGATCGGCTTCGGCCCGAGCCTGTTCGAGAACGAGGAGGGGGATCGCTACGGCATCGCGGTGCGGCGACCCGAGGGGCTCGAACGGCTGCCGGCGTTCCTGGGTGATGACCTCGACCCGCAGTCCTCCCACGGCGACCTCTGCATCCAGGCCTGCGCCGACGACCCGCAGGTGGCGGTGCACGCGATCCGCAACCTCAGCCGCATCGCCTTTGGGCGCGCCCGGCTGCGCTGGTCGCAGCTCGGCTTCGGCAAGACGTCGCGCACCACCTCTGCGCAGGCCACTCCGCGCAATCTCTTCGGCTACAAGGACGGTACGGCCAACATCCTCGCGGACGACGCCGACGCCCTCGCGGCGCACGTCTGGGTCGGTGCGGACGACGAGCCCGACTGGTTGGCCGGAGGGTCGTACCTCGTGGCCCGCAGGATCGCGATGCTGATCGAGACCTGGGACCGGGTGCGCCTGTCGGAACAGGACACGATCGTCGGGCGGGACAAGGGCTCGGGGGCTCCTCTCTCCGGTGGTGACGAGTTCACCGCGCCCGACTTCGGCACGTCCGCCATCGACGCGAACTCGCACGTGCGGCTCGCGCACCCGGAGCAGAACGGAGGCATCCGCATCCTGCGCCGCGGCTTCAACTACGTCAACGGCAACAACGACCTCGGGCGCCTCGACGCGGGGCTGTTCTTCCTCTCGTACCAGCGGGATCCCGCGCAGTTCATCAGCCTCCAGCGAGCCCTCTCCACGGATCGCATGAACGAGTACATCCGACACGTGGGATCGGGTATCTGGGCCGTCCCGCGCGGCGCGCGACAGGGGTCCTACGTCGGCGCGGAGCTCTTCGCCTGACCTTCTCCGGCGTCAGGCGTCGAGGAGGTCGGCGACGAAGGCCGCGATCGAGTCCGCTCCGAAGTGGTCGTCGGCGCTGATGGTCACCACCGCATCCCCGGCGAAGAGGATCAGCTGACCGTGTGCGCCGTGCAGTCGCCACTGACGTCCGGGGCCGTCCCAGCCCGCGAGCGCATACCGCTGGTACCCGGGGGTCTCGCCTGAGGCGACCCAGTCGGAGTGCATCCCGTCGACGAGCTCTGCCGAGACGAGGCGCACGCCCTCCCATTCACCGCGGTCGCGGATGAGTCGTCCGAGTCTCGACATCTCCTCGGTGCGCAGAGCGATGCCGCTGCCGGCGACGACCCGACCCCGCGGGCAGCGCTCCCAGGAGATGTCGCCGAGACCCAGCGGGTCGAGCAGCCTCGGCCGCAGGTACTCGAGGATGTCGCCGGTCCGCGACGCCAGCACCGCCATCGCGGTGTAGCTGCTGGCATTGGAGTATTGGAAAACGCGTCCGCGCGCCGTCCGACCGAGGAACTCGCGGGCGAGATCGGGCCAGTCGGTCATCAGGGTCTCCGAGTAGGGAAGGTCGATTCCGCTCGACATCGTGAGCAGATGTCGGAGGGTCACCTCGTCGACACCGTCGCCGAGGACGACGTCCGGCACGTACTCGGCGACGGGTGCATCGAGGGAGACGAGTCCCTCGTCCGCGGCGATGCCGGCGGCGAGCACGCACACCGCCTTCGCCACCGAGTGGATCTCCTCGCGGACATCCTCGGTCCACCGGTGCTCGGCGACGTCGTCGCCGATGCGCACGTGCAGTCCGTGCGCGACGAAGCCCGTCGCGTCGCTCTGCTCGACGATGAGATCTCGGATCCGCTCGGCTCGGGTCACCGCTTCACACTCGCATCCGGGGTCTGCCGGGGACGACGGGAGCCGGTCGGGTCGCTGCGGTGGCCCTGCCTGCCGGTGAGCTCCGGATCGGCGAACAGCCAGCGCGGCCGGGGCTCGACGAGGGGGCGGAAGATCGACCGCACCGGCTTCGTCGCGAGAGCCAGGGCGAGGACGACCGACAGCAGGGTCACGAGCGGCAGCCACAGCCAGGTCGGATCGAGGTCGCGCAGCACTCCGGACTCTCGGAACGGGTAGAGCACGAAGGAGTGCAGCAGGAACACGTACATCGTGTACTGGCCGAACCGCGTCCACCAGTGGGTGCCGCGAGGGATGAGGGCGAAGAACGCGGCGCTGAGGACGACCGCCAGCAGCATCAACGCGATGCGCGCGCCGCCCGCCCACCACTGCTCGCCGCCGAGATCCGCATACGCGTCCTCATAGAAGAACCACCGACCGAGATCGACCTGCTTCCACACGTCGATCCAGTTCCACGCCGCGAAGCCCGCGATCGCGAGCACGCACAGTGCTGTCGCCCTGACCCACCACGGTCGCACGTCGAGCAGGCGGAGGCGCGTGACGATGTCGCGGTCGCGCAGCCACCATCCCAGCGCGAAGAACGGCAGCAGCCCGAGGGTGCGTGACAGCGAGAACGTGCTGTCGACATTGGGCAGATAGCCCACGCCCACCGAGATGATCACGGTCCACAGCAGCGGCCAGCGCAGCAGGGCGAGATAGGGGAGGACCAGACGGAAGATCCCCAGCGCCAGCAGGAACCAGAGCGTCCACGACGGCTTGGTGAAGTTCGGATCCGCCTGACCTTCGACGAACCACTTCGTCAGCGTCCAGAGGAACTCGAAGATGACGTAGGGGACGAGGATGTCGGTGATGACCCTCGCCATCTGCACCCGCGTGGGGGAGCCGGACTTCGAGAAGTAGCCGGAGATGATCGCGAACGCCGGCATGTGGAACGCGTACAGCGCGAGATACGCGGCGAGGGCGATGTCGGAGTCGTACGTGAGGCGCTGGATCGCGTGTCCGAGCACCACCAGCACGATGCAGGCGTACCGCGCGTTGTCCCAGAAGGGGACCCTCTTGCGCGGTCTCGGGGCGGACGTGGTGGCGGGGCTCGTCGGGTCGGCTCCGGTGCTGTGCATGCTCCGAGGCTACTCGGGGAATAAAGTTGCTGGCATCGCGTTGACTCAGATACATTCACATGAATAGAACCGGATGCGCGGCACCCGATTCGAGAAGACGGAGCAATCATGAGCGAGCAGGCAGGCGTCCCGGTGCAGTTCGGCATCATGTCGGTCAGCGACATCACCCGCGATCCCACGACCGGCGTCACGCCGAGCGAGCAGGAGCGCATCAAGGCGACCCTGCGGATCGCCACGCACGCGGAGGAGGTCGGTCTCGACGTCTTCGCGATCGGCGAGCACCACAACCCGCCGTTCTGGTCGTCCAGCCCCACCACGTTCCTCGCTGCGCTCGCCGCGCAGACCGAGCGTCTGATCGTGTCGACCTCGACGACCCTGATCACCACGAACGACCCGGTGCGCATCGCCGAGGAGTACGCGATGCTCCAGCACGTGTCGGACGGCCGCATGGACCTCATGCTGGGTCGCGGCAACACTGGACCGGTGTACCCGTGGTTCGGCCAGGACATCCGCCAGGGTCTTCCGCTCGCGATCGAGAACTACGCGCTGCTGCACAAGCTGTGGCGGGAGGACGTCGTGGACTGGGAGGGCAAATTCCGCACACCCCTGCAGGGCTTCACCTCGACGCCGCGTCCCCTCGACGGTGTCGCTCCATTCGTCTGGCACGGCTCGATCCGTACACCCGAGATCGCCGAGCAGGCCGCCTACTACGGCGACGGGTTCTTCGCGAACAACATCTTCTGGCCCAAGGAGCACTACCAGCGTCTGATCGAGCTGTACCGTCAGCGCTACGCGCACTACGGACACGGCGCGCCGGAGCAGGCGATCGTCGGTCTGGGCGGTCAGGTGTTCATGGCGGCGAAGTCGCAGGATGCCGTGAACCGGTTCCGCCCGTACTTCGACAACGCCCCTGTGTACGGGCACGGTCCGAGCATGGAGGACTTCACCGAGATGACCCCGCTCACTGTCGGGTCGCCGCAGCAGGTGATCGACCGCTATGCCGCGATGCGCGAGCACTACGGGGACTACCAGCGGCAGCTCTTCCTCATCGACCACGCCGGTCTTCCTCTGAAGACCGTGCTCGAGCAGCTCGACATCCTGGGCTCCGAGGTCGTGCCGGTACTGCGCAAGGAGCTGGCGAAGGATCGTCCGGCGAACGTCCCGGACGCGCCGACCCATGCGTCGCGGGTGCTGGCCGAGTTCGGCGACGGCCCGACCCGCCAGGCGCGGCCCGGAGCGAACCGGGGCGACAATCTCACGGGAGACTCGCCCTACCAGGACACGCCCGCTCCCGCCGGTTCCGCCTTCGGTCTGAGCCGGAAGGGTGCCTGAGATGGCCAGCCGTCGGATCGCCGTCGTCTCAGCCGGGCTCTCGAACCCGTCGTCCACGCGTATGCTGGCCGACCGGCTCGCTGCTGAGACCGTCAAGGCACTCGCCGGTCACGACATCGAGGCGACAGTCGACGTCGTCGAGCTGCGGGACTACGCGCACGACATCACGAACAACCTGCTCACGGGGTTCGCACCGCCGGCGCTGGACACGGCGATCAACACCGTGGTGTCCGCCGACGCGCTCATCGCGGTCACGCCGATCTTCTCCACGAGCTACAACGGCCTCTTCAAGTCGTTCATCGACGTGCTCGACCCCGACGCCCTCACCGGGATGCCCGTGCTGATCGGCGCGAACGCCGGCACGGCCCGGCATTCGCTCGCGATCGACTACGCGATCCGCCCGCTCTTCGCCTATCTGCATGCGGATGCCGTCTCGACGGGCGTGTTCGCGGCCTCCAGCGACTGGGGCGGGGCGGGCGACGACGTCGCCCCTCTCGCGAAGAGGGTGGAGAAGGGCGCGCGTGAGCTCGCCGAGGCCATCGCCCGACGGGACACCACCGAGGTCCTCGACCCGTACGATCCCGCGACCTACCTCGGCGAGGGGCGGTCGTTCGGTCACATGCTCGGCGGTCTCGCCGGAGAGTGACCTCGACGTGCGCCGCTCGACGACGATCGAGCGGCGCACGCGCGGTCTCGGGACCGCGCCCTGTCAGTCGTGACCGTCTGAACGCCGATTCCAGCCGTACTCGGTCTCCGGACGGCCCCGCGCCCCGTACCGTGCACTGCGGATGACCACTCCGGACGCGGCGAGGTGCTCGAGGTACCGGCGCACCGCGACGCGGGACATGCCGAGCCGCTCGGCCGCCTCGCTCGCCGACATCGCACCTCCGGCGCGCAGCGCGCCGGTGACCTTCTGCAGGGTGTCGTCGGAGAGCCCCTTGGGGACGAGGACGGTGCCGGTGGCGCGGCCCAGCAGGGCGTCGATCTCCGATTGGGTGGCCTCGCCGTCGGTCGATCGCGCCTGCTCGCGATACGAGCGGTAGGCGGTCAGACGCTCCTGGAAGACCGCGAACGGGAACGGCTTGACCAGGTACTGATACACCCCCAGAGCGGCCATCTGCCGAACGCTCTCGGCGTCCCGCACACCGGTGATCGCGATCACGTCGATCGCCGTGCCGCGCGCGCGAAGTGCGCGCAGGACGTCGATCCCCGAACCGTCGGGCATGGTCAGATCGAGCAGGACGAGGTCGAACGGCCGATCCGAAGGCTGCGCCAGCAGGGCCGAGAGCGCGGCGCGGGCTCCGGCGCACTCCCCGGCGACGACGAAGCCGTCGATCCGGTCGAGGTAGGACCGATGCAGTTCGATCGTCAGGGCGTCGTCGTCGACGAGCAGGGTGCGGATCACGTCGACGCCTTCCCCCGCGTCGGGGGGAGGACGACGCGGAAAGTCGTCGGATCCTCGGACACCGCCACAGTGCCCCCGGCCCCGAGCACCACCGAGCGGACCAGTGCGAGGCCCACGCCGCGTCCCTGCGTGTCCGTCTGCTTGGTCGAGAATCCCTGGACGAAGATCTGCTCGCGGAGCGGCGCGGGGATGCCGTGGCCGCTGTCCGAGACCTCCAGCAGGATGCCCCCGTCGGCGGACGTCTGCAGAGCGACCTCGACCCAGCGTTCCTCGGCCTCGCCCGCCGCATCCATGGCGTTGTCGATGAGGTTGCCGAGCACGGCGACGCTCTCGACCGCCGACAGCGGCGACCGCGGCGTGTCGGGATCTATGCGCACCCGCCAGTCGATGCCACGCTCCTTGGCCTGCGACGCTTTGCCGAGCAGCAGCGCGCCCACCGCAGGGTCGCCGGCGCGACGGGCCGTGACCTGGTCGACCAGGGATTGGCTCTGCCGCGACGTCTCGGTCAGGATCTCGATCGCCTCGTCCGTGCGTCCGAGCTCGAGCAGGGCGACGGCGGTGTGCATGCGGTTCCCGTGCTCGTGGGTCTGCGCCCGGATCGCGTCGCCGAGGGTGCGCAGGGACTCGTACGACGACACCGCGTCGCGCACCTGCCCCGGCGGCAGATCCCCGGCGATCCGGCGCGTGAACCGGCGAGCCGCCAGAGCGCCGAGCGCCCCGAACGCGACGAGCCCTGCGGTGATGCCGAGGGAGAGGGGGAGCCTGCGCACCAGGGTCTCCGAGATCGATTCGATGGTCACGCCGGAGGAGACCCAGCCCACCGCGGCGCCGCCGGGCCCGATCACGGGCACGATCGTGCGCACGGACGGGCCCAGCGTCCCGGTGAACACCTCCGTCAACGGGCGCGGCGCATCGGGGATGGTGCCGAGGTAGCGAGCGCCGATCTGATCGAGATCCGGATGCGTCACGCGCGTGCCGTCGAGGGTCATGATCGTCACGAAGTCCAGGCCCGCATCGGCGATGACGTCCAGCGCATACGGCTCGAGCGCGGCGCTGGTCGCCGCGACATCGTCGCCGCCGAGCGTGTCGACCACGAGCGGGGAGGATGCGACGGTCGCCGCCGTCGCCGCCGTGACCCGTTCGGCCTCGGCATGGGTGGCCCGCTGGGCATCCACCACCAGGAACACCGCGACCAGCGCTCCGAGGACGATCGCCGCGACCAGCAGCACGAGGAAGACCCGTGAGGCGATGCTGCGCGCGGGTCTCATCGGGTCCTTCCGATCGGCGGTGATCGCGGGTCTGTGATCCCGGTAGTGACCAATACGACCACAAATGGTGCCGCGGAGGGAAGTCGGCGACGGTGAAGACACCGACAGGCGACGACGCCGTCGGTCATGAGACGACGACGTTCATGATCAAGGAGGAAAACATGGCCATCACGACGGGGTTCTCCCTTCCCGGTTTCAATTCTCGCCGCGGCAAGCAGGCCTGGGACAGGCACACCTGGCTGTACGTGTCGGTGATCATCGCGGTCGTCCTCGGCGCGGCGGTCGGTCTGCTCTGGCCGCAGGTCGGTCAGAGCCTGGAGCCGATCGGCAAGGGGTTCGTGTCGCTCATCAAGATGATGATCGCCCCGATCATCTTCTGCACGATCGTGGTGGGCGTCGGATCGATCGCCAAGGCCGCCACCGTCGGCAAGATCGGCGGGCTGGCGCTGCTGTACTTCATGGTCATGTCGACGTTCGCCCTCGCGATCGGCCTCGTCGTCGGCAACATCATCCACCCCGGTTCCGGCCTCGACATGGCCAATTCGAACTACGACGCGACCGACACCGAGGCGAAGACCACGACCGAGTTCGTCCTCGGCATCATCCCCACCACGTTCTTCTCCGCGTTCACCGGTGAGAGCGTCCTCCAGGTGCTGTTCATCGCCCTCCTGGTCGGCTTCGCCCTGCAGGGACTCGGGGAGAAGGGCGCGCCGATCATGGATGCGGTGAAGAACCTGCAGAAGCTGGTGTTCCGCATCCTCGGGATGATCCTCTGGCTCGCGCCGCTCGGTGCCTTCGGCGCGATCGCCGCGGTCGTCGGCAAGACCGGCGTGGCTGCGATCTGGAGCCTGGGCGTGCTCATGATCGCGTTCTACATCACCTGCATCCTGTTCATCGTGGTCGTGCTGGGGACGCTGCTCTACGCGGTCACCCGCGTCAACATCTTCAGCCTCGTGAAGTACCTCGCCAGGGAGTACCTCCTGATCGTCGGCACGTCGTCGTCGGAGTCCGCACTGCCCCGACTGATCGCGAAGATGGAGCACATCGGCGTCTCGAAGCCGGTCGTCGGCATCACCGTGCCGACCGGATACTCGTTCAACCTCGACGGCACTGCGATCTACCTGACGATGGCCTCGCTGTTCATCGCCACGGGCATGGGCCAGCCGATGACGATCGGTGAGCAGATCGGTCTGCTCGTGTTCATGATCATCGCCAGCAAGGGCGCCGCCGGGGTCACCGGTGCAGGGCTCGCGACTCTCGCCGGCGGCCTGCAGGCCTACCGCCCCGACCTGGTCGACGGCGTCGGGGTCATCGTCGGCATCGACCGCTTCATGTCGGAGGGGCGTGCGCTCACCAACTTCACCGGTAATGCGGTCGCCACCCTGCTCATCGGCACGTGGACGCGTCAGATCGACCGTGACCGCGTGACGCAGGTGCTGAGCGGCCGGATCCCGTTCGAGGAGTCGCAGCTCGACGGCGTCGACGAGCACGGCATGGTCGACGAGGAGAAGGCCGTCGACGTGCAGGGGCTCAAGGAGTCCGCCCTCGATGAGATGGCGGCCAAGCAGGCACGGGCACGGGCCCGCGAGGTGCGCGGCTGAACCCGAGCCGAGGAGAGGGATGCGGGAGTCGGCGATTCGTCGGCTCCCGCATCCGTGCGGTCAACCGCTCTTGCGTCGGAACTCGCGCCGCGTCTGCGGGGCGGCTGCGCCGTGGACGGCGGAGTCGCCATCCAGGTGCGACTCGCCCTGACGGTGGTGCGCGTTCTTCTTCTCGAGCGCTTCCTTGAACTTGCGCTTCATGTCCTCGGTGGAGGAGGCGCCTTCTTCGGTGCTCATGCCCGCAAGCCTAGGCCACGTCGCTGCGCGGCGGCCGAGCGGAGTCCGACGATCCGCGTCGTCCGCGTCGCACCGCGAGGTCGATCACCGCACCGAGACCGAGAGCCACGGCGACAGAGACGACGACGGCCACCATCGGACCCCCGGGGATCACCGCGGCCACCACCGCGCCGACCGACGCCTGGTACGCGGCCCAGCCGAGAGCGGCCGTCGTCACGAGGCCGAGATACCGGCCGGGATGGATGCGCGAGGCACCGGCGACGAGGTTGATCGCCAACCGCGCGAAGGGGACGAAACGCGCCGTGAAGAGCACGCTCGCCATGCCGCTGTCGAGCCGGAGCCCTGCCCAGTCCAGCGCGGCCCGGATGCGAGGGCGACGCATCCACCCCCAGCGCTCGAGACCCACGCTGCGCCCGATGAGGTAGCAGGCGATGTCGCCCAGGGCCGCTGCCGCTCCCGCGCACCCGATGACCGCCCACAGCGAGGGCGACCCCGACGACGAGGCGATCGCGCCGAGGACGGTCACGGCGATCTCCCCGGGCACGACCACCAGGAAGGCGTCGCCGAAGACGAGGAGGCTCATGACGGGGAGGGCCCAGGGGCCGGTGAGCAGATCGAGCGGCACCCCTCCACAGTGCGCGCCGGAGGTGAACGGCAACCAACGTCGGGATAACCGGTGACCGGCGCTCCAGCATCCGGTGAACTTCTGGTGGCAGCAGCCCGTTCGCGCCTCAGCCGGGGCCGACACCGGGCATCCTGGGCGGGTGAGAGTCGCGATCGTGACCGAGTCCTTCCTTCCGCACATGAACGGTGTCACCGGATCCGTGCTGCAGATCCTCCGGCACCTCGAGCGCACGGGCCATGAGGCGCACGTGCTCGCACCGGATGCCGTCGGCCTGCCGACCGAGATCTCCGGCGCGGCCGTCGAAGCCATCCCGAGCCTGGCGCTCCCCGGCTACCGCAACGTCAGGGTGGGGACCTCGCCTGCGCATCGTGTGGCGGCCTCCCTCCGACGGTTCGAGCCCGACGTCGTGCACCTCGCCTCGCCGTTCGCGCTGGGATGGCGAGGTGCGCTCGCCGCAGAGCGTCTGGACGTGCCCTCGGTGGCGGCCTATCAGACCGATGTCGCGGCGTACGCGGCGAGATACCGGGTCCCGGCGACCACGGGGCTCGCCCACACCCACATCGCGCGCCTGCACCGGCGCGCGACCCTCACGCTCGCGCCCTCGGAGGACGCCGCGCTCCGACTCGCCGACCTCGGAGTCGATCGGGTCAGGCGATGGGGCAGGGGAGTCGATGCGGAGCGCTTCCAGCCGATGCGCCGGAGTGTGCAGCTGCGTGCCGAATGGGGTGCCGAGACGGTGATCGGCTACGTCGGCCGACTCGCTCCGGAGAAGCAGGTGGAAGACCTCGCGGTGCTGCAGGACATCCCCGGGGCGCGCCTCGTGATCGTGGGGGACGGGCCGACCCGACCCCGACTGGAAGCGCTGATGCCGAGCGCGGTGTTCCTCGGGCATCTCGAGGGGGATGCGCTCGCCGCCGCGCTGGCGTCCTTCGACGTGTTCGTGCACCCCGGCGAGAGCGAGACCTTCGGTCAGACGCTCCAGGAGGCGCACGCCAGCGGAGTGCCTGTCGTCGCCACCGGACGCGGCGGGCCGCTCGACCTCGTGCGGATGGGGATCGACGGATGGCTCTACCGCCCCGGAGATCTCGACGATCTGCGCATGCGCGTCGCCGATCTCGCCGGCGACGTCCGAAAGCGCAGAGCGTTCGGGGCCGCCGGGCATCAGGCCGTGCAGGGACGCAGCTGGGCCAGCGTCTGCGACCAGCTGCTGGGCCACTTCGACGAGGCGACCGCACTGCAGGCCGTCGACGCGGGAGCGCGTGCTCGCCGCAGGACCAGACCCGAGCCGTCTCGGCCGATCGTCGCCCGTCGCTGGCAGCGGTACGTCGCGCTGGGGGACTCGCTCACCGAGGGGCTGTGCGACCCCGGACCCGAGGGAACCCTGCGCGGCTGGGCGGACCGGCTGGCGCTGCTGCTCGCGTCCAGGGGAGGACTGCACTATGCCAACTTCGCCATCCGCTCGAAGCGCGTGCGCGATGTCTGCGAGATCCAGCTGCCGCGGGCGATCGAGCTTCGTCCCGACCTCGTGTCGGTGCTGATCGGGGCCAACGACCTCGTGAAACCCCGTGTCGACGTGCCCGCGCTCGCCGCAGAGCTCGAGAGCGCCGTGGCCCGCCTCCGCGGCATCGGCGCCGACGTGGTCCTGGTCACGCCCTTTCTCCCCGACCGCCGTGCGGCAGCCGTCTACGCCGCGCGCTTCGCGTCGTTCGCCACCGCACTGGCCGGTATCGCGGCACGCACCGGCGCGATCCTGATCGATACCGATCTGCATCCGACGCTGCCCGAGCGTCCCCACTGGGGTGAGGACCTCGTGCATCTCAGCAGCCGCGGTCATCGCTTCCTCGCATACCGGGTGGGGGAGGTGCTCGGCGTCCCGCACGCCGATGCGCTCGGTGCGCTCGACGCGTCGCTCCACGAGGACGAGGCGATCAGTGCCGGGCTGTGGTGGCGTCGCCACGCGCTGCCCTGGGTGTGGCGACGCCTGCACGGCCGTGCGGCCGGAGACGGCCGGGTCGCGAAGCACGACGACTACGTCTACCTCGGGCGCTCGCGAGCGCCGCGAGGGGTCAGCGTCGGCTGATCGTCGCTGCGGCTGCGAGTCAGCGGCGACCCATGCCGTGATACGACCAGCCGGCCGCGCGCCAGAGATCGGCGTCGAGGCAGTTCCTGCCGTCGATGATCACGCGCCCGGCGACCAGCGATCCCGCATGCTCGGGGGTGAGGTCCCGGCGGTACTCGTCCCATTCCGTGACGATCACGACGGCGTCCGCGTCACGCAGCGCGTCGTCGCGTTCGGCGGCGTATCCGAGCTGAGGGTGCGCGGCCGCCGCGTTGGCGAGCGCCGCCGGATCCGTCACCACGACGTCGGCGCCCAGCCCTCGCAGCCGCACAGCGACGTCGAGCGCGGGGGAGTCGCGGATGTCGTCGCTGAAGGGCTTGAACGCCGCGCCGAGCACCGCGACCCGTCGACCGAACACGAGCCCGCCCAGTGCGTCGACGACCATCTGCACCGCCCTGTCGCGACGACGCAGGTTGATCGCGTCGACCTCGCGGAGGAACCCCACGGCCTCTCCGCGTCCCAGCTCCTCGGCACGTGCCGTGAAGGCACGGATGTCCTTGGGCAGGCACCCGCCGCCGAAGCCGATCCCCGAGCCGAGGTAGCGTCTGCCGATGCGGGTGTCGTGGCCCAGCGCATCCGCGAGCAGTGCGACGTCGGCGCCCGCGGCCTCGGCGATCTCGGCCATCGCGTTGATGAACGAGATCTTGGTGGCGAGGAAGGCGTTCGCGGCGCCCTTGACGAGCTCGGCGGTCGCGAGATCGGTGACCAGGAACGGGCTGCCCGCGGTCACGGCGGAGGCGTACGCTTCCCGCAGCAGCGTCGCGGCCCTGACGCCCTCGGCTCCGTCGGGCACGCCGACGACGAGTCGATCGGGTGTGAGCGTGTCGTGCACAGCCCAGCCCTCGCGAAGGAACTCGGGGTTCCACACCAGTGTCGCGCCCGTCTCGTCGACAAGCGCGGCCAGTCGTTCCGCGGTGCCGACCGGCACCGTGGACTTGCCGGCGACGACATCGCCACGGCGGAGATGGGGGATCAGCGACTCCACGGCCGCGTCGACGAAGCGCAGATCGGCCGCATGCCCGCCCGCGACCTGCGGGGTGCCCACGGCGAGGAAGTGCACGTCGGATCCGCTCGCGTCCGCCATATCGCTGCTGAACCGCAGGCGCCCCGACGAGAGGCCCTCGCGCAGCAGCTCCTCGAGCCGTGGTTCGAAGAACGGCGCCGTGCCGCCCGCGAGCACCGCGACCTTGTGCTCGTCGACGTCGATACCGACGACATCGTGTCCGATCGAGGCCATCGCTGCGGCGTGCACGGCACCGAGGTACCCGCATCCGATCACTGACATGCGCATGTGCCCACGAGACCTGACGCTCCTCACGCGAGGGCGTCCGAGGGGTGAACGTCGCATGGACGGCGAATGTCGGAACAGCCGGCCGCCGAGCCCACGGGGCTTTTCGGGCCGCCGCTGATAGGCTGGAGGCGGTCGACGCGTGTCGACCGCATAACTTCATATCGACTCATGGAGCGATCGGCGGAGAGCTGGTCCCCTGTGGTGGGTTCCTCGGCGGGTCGCGTCGGGTGGCTTTCTACTGGTGGCCAGCGCAGGTGACATTCGCGGGAATGCCCGCGCGCCCATATCCTGCCGCATCCGCTCCTTCATGAATACGCTCGCGTGCCATACGGGTACGCGAGCCTAAACAAAGAAGGAGAGACCTCTTGGAAGGTCCTGAAATCACCGCCACCGAGGCCGTTCTCGACAACGGCCGCTTCGGCACCCGCACCATCCGCTTCGAGACCGGCCGCCTCGCGCAGCAGGCTCAGGGCGCAGTCGCCGCGTACCTCGACGGCGAGACCATGCTCCTCTCGGCCACCAGCGCAGGCAAGCACCCGCGCGAGGGCTTCGACTTCTTCCCGCTGACGGTCGACGTCGAGGAGCGCTCCTACGCCGCCGGCAAGATCCCCGGCTCGTTCTTCCGTCGTGAGGGCCGCCCCTCCACCGAGGCGATCCTCGTCTGCCGTCTGATCGACCGTCCGCTGCGTCCGTCGTTCGTCGACGGCCTGCGCAACGAGGTCCAGGTCGTCATCACGGTGATGTCGATCGCTCCCGGCGAGTACTACGACGCTCTCGCGATCAACGCGGCCTCCGCGTCGACGCAGATCTCGGGTCTGCCCTTCTCGGGTCCCGTCGCCGGTGTGCGCCTCGCGTTCGTTCCCGGCCACGGCGAGCACGCCGACCAGTGGGTCGCGTTCCCGAATGCCGAGCAGGTCGCAGAGGCCGTCTTCGACCTCATCGTCGCCGGTCGCGTCGTCACCAAGTCCGACGGCTCTGAAGACGTCGCGATCATGATGGTCGAGGCCGAGGCCACCGAGGGCAGCTGGAACCTGATCAAGGCCGGCGCCACCAAGCCCGACGAGACCATCGTCGCGCAGGGCCTCGAGGCGTCGAAGCCCTTCATCGCCCAGCTCGTCAAGGCTCAGGCCGAGCTCGCGGCGACCTCGTCGAAGGAGCCGGGCGTCTACCCGGTCTTCCCGGCGTACAGCCAGGAGGTCTACGACTTCGTCGCCGGCCGCTCCTACGACGAGCTCGTCGGCGTCTACCAGATCGCCGACAAGTCCGACCGTCAGGCTGCGGATGACGCGATCAAGGACCGCGTCCGGGCAGAGCTCATCGAGGCCACCGAGTCGGGTTCGCTCCCGGCCGGCGCCCCGCTGGAGTTCTCCGCGGCGTACAAGTCCGTGACGAAGAAGATCGTGCGCGGCCGCATCCTCACCGAGGGCGCTCGCATCGACGGCCGTGGCCTCGCCGACATCCGTCCGCTCGACGCCGAGGTGCAGGTCATCCCGCGCGTGCACGGATCAGCGATCTTCCAGCGCGGTGAGACCCAGATCCTGGGCGTCACCACGCTGAACATGCTCAAGATGGAGCAGCAGATCGACTCGCTGTCGCCCACCACGAGCAAGCGCTACATGCACCACTACAACTTCCCGCCCTACTCGACCGGTGAGACCGGCCGGGTCGGTTCGCCGAAGCGTCGCGAGATCGGGCACGGCTTCCTCGCCGAGCGCGCGCTCGTGCCGGTCCTGCCGAGCCGCGAGGAGTTCCCCTACGCGATCCGTCAGGTGTCCGAGGCGCTGAGCTCCAACGGCTCGACGTCGATGGGCTCGGTCTGCGCGTCGACCCTGTCGCTGCTGAACGCCGGTGTGCCGCTGCGCGCACCCGTCGCCGGCATCGCCATGGGCCTCGTCTCCGATGAGGTCGACGGTGAGACCCGCTACGCGGCGCTGACCGACATCCTCGGTGCGGAAGACGCTTTGGGCGACATGGACTTCAAGGTCGCGGGTACGGGTGAGTTCATCACCGCCATCCAGCTCGACACGAAGCTCGACGGCATCCCGACCTCGGTCCTCGCCGGTGCGCTCACGCAGGCTCGCGATGCCCGTCTGACGATCCTCAACGTCCTGAACGCCGCGATCGACGCGCCCGACGAGATGGCGCCCACCGCGCCTCGCGTCATCAGCGTGCAGATCCCGGTCGACAAGATCGGTGAGCTGATCGGCCCGAAGGGCAAGACGATCAACGCGATCCAGGACGAGACCGGCGCGCAGATCTCCATCGAGGAGGACGGCACCGTCTACATCGGCGCGACCGACGGACCGTCGGCCGAGGCCGCGCGCGCCCAGGTCAACGCGATCGCGAACCCGACCAACCCCGAGGTGGGTGAGCAGTTCCTCGGAACCGTCGTGAAGATCGCGACGTTCGGTGCGTTCGTCTCGCTGCTTCCGGGCAAGGACGGTCTGCTGCACGTCACCGAGGTGCGCAAGCTCGCCGGTGGCAAGCGCGTCGAGAACGTCGACGACGTCCTTTCCGTCGGACAGAAGATCCTCGTGAAGATCACGAAGATCGACGACCGCGGCAAGCTGTCGCTCGAGCCCGTCATCGACGAGGCTCCTGCGGATGCTGCCGCCGAGGAGTCCGCTGCGGAGTAATCCCCAGCGCTTCGACACGGAGCCCGGTCGTCCGTCAGGACGCCCGGGCTTCGTCGTCCCCGACGTGACCAAACCGTTATGGGAAGTTCGCTCGCCGTTCCCCGGATTGGTCGGGGAGTTCGCGGAACTCGCCTACTCTCGAAGTACGCACCGGGGGGTGTATTCGGGCAGTGATGCGGGCCGTGGTCCACGGCCGAAGCGGGGTGAGGATATGCGGTTGTTCGGCGTAGGCGCAGGAGCCTCGAACGACCGTGCGCAGGAGGGCGTGGCGGAGCATCCGTCGGCACCCATCCCGATCGTCGGACCCGGAATAGGGGAGGGCATCCGTGTCCCGCTCGGAGAGACGGGTTTCGAGACCTTCCCGCTCATGCTCGGCGCCGCGGAGTTCGGCTGGAACGTCGACCTGGAGACCAGTCACGGGATCCTCGATCGCTACGTCGAGTTCGGGGGGAATGCGATCCACACCGCCGACGGCTTCTCCGGCGGACGCAGCGAGCACATCATCGGCCAGTGGCTGCAGTCCCGCGGTCAGCGGGAACGCTCCGTCGTGAGCGTGCGCATCGGTGCGCACGCCGACAACCCGGGTCTCGGATCCGTCAACCTCGTTCGCGCCGTCGAAGGATCGCTCACCCGACTCGGAGTCGAGCGGATCGACGTGCTCTACCTCGACGCGACTCTCGACAGGACGACGAACCTCGAAGACACGCTGGCGACCGTCGAATGGATGGTCGACGCCGGCAAGATCGGCGCGCTCGGAGCCTTCGGCTTCGCGCCCGAACGCCTCGTCGAGGCGCGGATCCTCGCCTCGGCCGGATACCCGCGCATCGAGGTCATCGACTCTCCGTACAACCTGGTCAGGCGTCAGCCGTTCGAGGGGGATCTGCGACTCGTCGCGGGAGCGCAGAGTCTCGCCGTGACCCCGTCGCATGCGCTGGAGCACGGATTCCTGTCGGGGCGGCACCGCAGCAAGGCGCTGGCCTCGAAGGGCGTGCGCGGAGAGCAGCTGCGCGGACATCTGAACCGCCGCGGCACCAAGATCCTCCGCGCCCTCGATCAGGTCGCCACCGAGCTCGAGGTTCCCGTCGCCGCCGTGTCGATCGCGTGGCTGCTCGCCCAGCGCACGGTCGCTGCGCCGATCGTGAACGCCTTCGCCGCCGAGCACGTCGACGAGCTGATGCAGGGCGCCGGTGTGACGCTGTCGCGCGCACAGGTCGCAGAGCTCACGCGCGCCGGCAACTGAGCGGTGTCACGACGCTGTCATAGACCTGGCATAGGGTGGAGTGGAACCGACAAACGCTGTCGATGAAGCGAGCGAGTTGTGACGCATTACATATATCTGGTCAGACATGGCGAACATCAGGACGCCGAGCACGGCCTCGCCGACGGACCCCTGTCGCCCCGCGGTCAGCGCCAGGCCGAGCTGATCGCCGACCGCCTCTCGGGTCTTCCGCTCGACGCCGTCTGGCACTCGCCCCTGCTGCGGGCGAACGAGACGGCCAGGGCGATCGCCGCGCGCCTGCCGTCGGTCGACCCCGCACCGACGGCGCTCTTGTTCGACTGCGTGCCCACCGGCATGACCGACGAGACTCCCGCCGCGTACGAGCCGTTCTTCGGGGCCGTCACCGACGCCGAGCTCGAGGCCGGGCGGGCGCAGATGTTCGACGCCGTCAACGAGTTCCTGGTGCGCAAGCCGGGAGACGTCCACGAGGTCCTCATCACCCACAACTTCGTCATCTCCTGGTTCGTGCGCGAGGTGCTCGGAGCTCCGGAGTGGCGGTGGATGACCCTCAACCAGGCGCACTGCGGACTCACGGTCATCGCGCAGAAGCAGGGCAGGCCGTGGACGCTGCTCACGCACAACGACACCGGCCATCTTCCGGTCGAGCTCCGCACCGGCATCCCCGACACGATGCCGGTCTGATCCTCCTGCCCTCGGCCCGCCGCCGGGGCACGGAGCCGCAGCGAAATAGACTGGGCGCATGACCATCCAGGTAGCACTCGTCGGCGGAACCGGCAAGCTCGGCTCGATCATCCGCGCGGTGATCGACGACCTCGAGGGCTTCGAGGTGGGCCGCGTGCTCACATCGCGCAGCGATCTCGCCGAGCTGGACGGCGCCGGACTCGTGATCGACGCCACCACGCCCCAGGTGAGCATCGACGTCGTGCGCGCGGCGGTCGAGCGCCGCATCAACGTGCTCGTGGCGACCTCCGGCTGGTCGACCCAGCGGCTCGCACTGGTGCGTCCGCTCGTCGAGGATGCGGGTACCGGTGCGGTGTTCATCCCGAACTTCTCCCTCGGATCCGTGCTGGGGTCCGCCCTCGCCGCCGCGGCCGCGCCGTTCTTCGGGTCCGCGGAGATCGTCGAGGCGCACCACGAGGCGAAGGTCGATTCCCCGAGCGGCACCGCCGTGCGGACGGCCGAGCTGATCGCCGCCGCCAGGGCGGAGCAGGGGCCGGTGAGCGCGCCTCACGCCGACCAGCGTGCCCGTGGTCAGCAGGTGGGCAGTGTGCCCATCCATTCGCTGCGTCGTCCAGGCGTGATCGCGAAGCAGGAGGTCGTGCTCGCGGGCCCCGGGGAGTCGCTCACCTTCACCCACGACACCGTCGAGCCCGCTCTCGCCTACGCGCCCGGAATCCGCCTCGCGGTGCCGTTCGCCGCGCAGGCCACCGGCGTGCACGTCGGGCTGGAGAGCATGATCGACATCGGCATCCGCTCATGATGTCGAGGATCGGCGTCGCCCTCATGGCCGCGGCGCTGCTGGTCTACCTCGCGGTCGCGATCTGGCTCGCGGTGATGTTCTTCGCCGTCGGCACCGCGGTGTCGATCGGTATGGGAGTCGCATTGATCGTGCTCGCGCCGATCGGTGCCTGGGCGCTGGTGCGGGAGATGCAGTTCGGATTCGCGGCGGACCGTCTGGGCCGTGAACTCGATTCCGAGGGCGGCATGCCGGAGGCGGAGTCGGAGCTCACCCCCAGTGGGCGTATCGCTCGCGCGGATGCCGACCCGCTGATCGCGCGGTATGCAGCCGAGGCCGACGCTGCCCCGAGCGACTGGAGAGCACGGTATCGGCTCGGGGTGGTGCAGGACGCCGCAGGGCGCCGCAAGGACGCCCGCGCGAGCATCCGTGCGGCGATCCGCGCGGCGCGAGGCTGAGGCGACTCAGGCCAGCGTGGCCTCGAGCGTGATCTCGATGCCCGCGAGAGCCTGGGAGACCGGGCAGCCGACCTTGGCGTCGGCGGCGATCCGCTGGAAGTCCTCGGCGCTCAGCCCTGGTACGACGGCGTTGACGTTGAGGTGGCTGCCGGAGATCCCGACGCCCGGCTTGAAGGTGACCGAGGCGCTGGTGTCGACGCGCTCGGGCGGAGTGCCGTTCTCGGAGAGCGCGTGAGACAGCGCCATGCTGAAGCACGAGGCGTGAGCGGCGGCGATCAGCTCCTCCGGAGTGGTGGTCGTGTCGCTGCCTTCGCTGCGCGCCTTCCAGTTGATGGGGAAGGTGCCGAGCTTCGACGAGGAGAACGACACGGTGCCCGAGCCCTCCGCGAGGGATCCGGTCCAGGTGGTGGCGGCTTCGCTGGTGACGGGCATGATCTCTCCGATTCTCGCGCTGCGGGATGTGCGGACGCGTGTCCTGTCAGCCTACCGAGCGGGGCGAGGCGGGGGAACAGTGCTCGGGCGGGCGGCGCTTTATCCTCAAGTCGCGGCGGAGCCGCGCGCGACGAGTCCTGCGCGCTGCAGGAGCAGGTACAGCTGGCAGCCGAGGCAGACCGAGAAGGCGGCGTTCAGGAACGCGGCGACGAAGGCCGCGGCGGTCGCGATCGGAAGCGCCCACGGCACGCCGACCAGATGCAGGACGAGTCCGACGGTGACGACGAAGAGCCCGACGCCCTGTGCGAAGCGCGGCGGACGCGGGTCCTCGAGCTCGGTCGGGGGCGAGAGCCGAGGGCGCACGAACCGCCGGAAGACGACGCCCCAGGGTGCGGTCGAGGGCCATGCGACGCCCCAGAGGAACAGGAGCGCGATCACGACGGCGAGGAGGAAGCCCGGGTCGACTGCCCGCTGGGCGAGCGATGCCGAGGCGACCGCCCAGGTGCTGGATCCGAATTCCGCCGTCGCGAGCGGCTGGTACGCGAACCAGCCGAACGTCCGGGCTGTCGAGATCCCGATCAGACCGAGGAAGGTGGCCACCAGCAGGAGCACTGTCGTGATCGTGGCCGCGAAACGCGGCCCGCGCGGGTCGATACCGGGGGTGCTGGTCATCTCTGCTCCAGGATCTCTCGTCAGGCGGCGAGGGCGTCGGTCAGGGCGTGGCGCTGCGGTACGCCGTGGAAGCGGGCCACGACGGCGCCCGAGGCGTCGACGACGAAGGTGGTGGGGGTCTGGAGCACCCGATAGCGGGACGCCAGGTCGGGGCGATGGGTGAGATCGACCTCGACATGGTGCACGCCGTCGTGCTCGGCGACGTACGACGAGAGCATCCGTCGCACCTGCGGGCAGCGCGTGCACATCTCGGTGCTGAACTGCACCAGGGTGGCCTGAGAACCCAGAGCGCCGACGCCCGCATCGGCGGGGTCGAAACGCAGTCGACCGCCCGCTCGCCGGCGGCCGTCGCGGACGCGCAGCACGATGCCGACGGCGGTGGCGAGCGCGAGCAGAGCCACGGCCGCGGCGAGGGCGAGTGCGGGCGACATGGATCGAGGATACGGGGCCGATGACAGGCCGAGGGTGGTTGTGTCGGCTCATGACGATCGGGCATCCGCGCCCCGAGGGCGGGTAGTCTGGCAGACATGAGCGCAGCCGTCCCGACGCCGTATGAAGACTTGCTCCGCGACGTGCTGGAGTCCGGCACGCACAAGTCGGATCGCACCGGCACCGGGACCACCAGCGTCTTCGGCCGGCAGATCCGCTTCGATCTCTCCCAGGGCTTCCCCCTGATCACGACGAAGCGCGTGCACTTCAAATCGATCGCCTACGAGCTGCTCTGGTTCCTCCGCGGCGAGTCGAATGTCAGGTGGCTGCAGGACAACGGGGTCACGATCTGGGATGAATGGGCCGACGAGACCGGCGACCTCGGTCCGGTGTACGGCGTGCAGTGGCGCTCGTGGCCGACTCCGGACGGTCGGAGCATCGATCAGCTCGCCGAGGTGATCGAGCAGATCCGTCAGTCGCCCGACTCTCGTCGCCTCATCGTGTCGGCGTGGAACCCCGCCGACATCCCGGACATGGCCCTCGCGCCCTGCCACGCCCTCTTCCAGTTCTACGTCGCCGACGGCAGGCTCTCCTGCCAGCTCTACCAGCGCAGCGCCGATCTCTTCCTGGGAGTGCCGTTCAACATCGCCTCCTACGCGCTGCTCACCCTCATGGTCGCGCAGCAGGTGGGGCTCGAGCCCGGCGACTTCGTCTGGACCGGTGGCGACTGCCACATCTACGACAACCACGTCGAGCAGGTGCGCGAGCAGCTGAGCCGGGAGCCGTATCCCTATCCGACGCTGCGCTTCGCCCGCACCCCGGAGTCCGTGTTCGACTACCGGTACGAGGACTTCGTCGTCGACGACTACCAGCACCACGCCCCGATCCGCGCGGCGGTCGCGGTATGACCTGGGTCGGCCTCATCTGGGCGGAAGCCAGGGGAGGGGTCATCGGCGCCGAAGGCGGCATGCCCTGGAACGTCCCCGAGGACCTCGCCCACTTCAAGGAGACGACCCTCGGCGCGCCCGTGATCATGGGACGCAAGACCTGGGACTCTCTGCCCCCGCGGTTCCGTCCTCTTCCCGGTCGCGACAACATCGTGGTCACGAGACAGCAGGACTGGTCCGCGGAGGGCGCCACCCGTGCTGCCACCGTGATCGATGCGGTACGCGGACACGAGAGGGTCTGGATCATCGGCGGGGCGGAGATCTTCCGCCTGGTGATCGCCGATGCGGACCGCCTGGAGGTCACGGAGCTCGATCTCGACGTCACCGGCGACGCCTACGCGCCCGACAAGACCGGCTGGCGGCTGGTCGACGAGTCGGAGTGGGAGACGTCGCGCTCCGGCATCCGCTACCGCTTCCTCGGATACGAGCGCTGATGCCCACCGCACTCATCACGGGCGCGAGCGCCGGACTCGGCGCCGAGTTCGCCCGCGAGCTGGCTCGTCGACGGGCGGACCTGATCCTCGTCGCGCGGACGACCGAGGCTCTCGAAGACGTCGCCGCGGAACTGCGCGGCGAATACGGTGTGGCGGTGGAGGTGCTCGCGGCCGATCTGTCGATCACGGCCGATGTGCAGCGCGTGGCCGATCGTCTCGGCGATGCGTCGGACCCGGTGGACCTCCTGATCAACAACGCGGGCTTCGGGCTGCCGCTGCAGTTCGCCGACAACGACATCGACGACGAGGTGCGCCACCTGCGGGTGCATGTCGAGGCATCGATGCGCCTCATGCATGCCGCGCTCGGATCGATGCGCGGCCGCGGAGGACGCATCATCAACGTCGCCTCCGTCGCCGGCTTCATCTCTCGCTCCACCTACTCGGCGTGCAAGAGCTGGCTCATCGGCTTCAGTCGCTGGGCGAATGTCGAATACGCGTCCGAGAAGGTCAGCGTGACGGCGGTCTGCCCGGGGTTCACGCACACGACGTTCCATGAGCGGATGGGACTCGCCCCCGGTCACGAGGGCGTCCCGTCCTTCCTGTGGCTCGATGCGCGAGACGTGGTCCGTGAGGGTCTCCGCGATGCGGCGCGAGGCAGGGCCGTCTCGGTCCCGTCGCTGCGCTACAAGGCGATCGTGGCAGTCGCGAGCCTGCTCCCGAGCTCCGTGACATCGGGTGTGGCGAGGCGCGGGCGCGTCTGATCCGCGTGCTCGGAGCGATCGCCCTCGGGCGCACCGACGCCGTTCAGCGGAATCTGCGCAGGTGGATGCCGGCGTAGGCGAGCGCCGCCACGGTCTCCCCGTCGGTGATGCGCCCGTCGGCGATCATGCGCAGCGTCTCGGCGAACGGCACCCAGCTGACGGCATCGATGCCCTCCTCCGCCTGCGTGCGCGTGGAATCGTCCGCCGAGGTCAGGCTGCGGGCCAGGTACACGTGCTCGGGTGCATCCGCGATGCCGTTCAGGGCGTTCATGGTTCCGAGCGGCGTCCAGTCGGCGGCGACGAACCCCGTCTCCTCGAGCAGCTCGCGCTTCGCGGCCACGAGAGGGTCCTCGCCGTCGCTTCCCCCTGCCGGCACCTCGATCGAGACGCCCGTCGTGTACCGCTCGAGGGTGACGAGGCAGATCCGATCCTCGTCGTCGAGCGCGATCACGAAGACAGCCGGATGCCTCATCGTCACCACGCCGTAGATCCCGTCGCCGGCGGGGCCCGTGACCTGGTCCTCCCGCACCTCGATCCACCGGTTCGCGTAGACCGTCGACGACTCGTGTGTGACCCATGTCATGGTGTCGAGCCTAGGTGGCTCCGTAGGATCGTCCGTATGGGATGGCTGTTCGGAAGAAAGCGAGACGCCGAGGACGCGAACGAGGTGCTCCGGCGGTACAACGAGGCCGAGGCCGCGCGACTCACGGCGATGACCTCCGGTGCCGCGCCGGAGCCGGCGGTCGACGACAGGACGCGCCCTGCGGCATCCGGCATGCTCTCCGTGCACTCGACCGGGGCGGAGTTCCAGGTCGAGGACGTCTTCACGATCACAGGGCGCGGAATGGTCGCCACGGGCACGATGAGATCAGGCGTGCTGCGGGTGGACGATGACATCCAGGTGCTGCGTGAGGGCGTCGTGCAGGCGCAGACACGCATCACCGGCATCGAGATGTTCCGGAAGCATGTGAAAGAGGCCACGGTCGGTGAGTTGGTGGGTCTTCTACTCCGCGAGAAGATCGCCGTCGCCCGCGGCGACGTCATCCGCCCCGCCCCGTCTGCGTGAGCAGCAGCCGAAGCGATACGCTGGGGGGCATGACGCATTCGGGCAATCCCTTCGGACAGGTCCTCGTCGCGCTCGTCACTCCGATGACGGCCGACGGCGAAGTCGACTGGCCCGCCGTCGAGAAGCACATCGACGACGTCATCACCGCGGGTGCCGACGGCATCGTCGTGACGGGGACGACGGGGGAGACCTCCACGCTCACCGACCCCGAGAAGCTCAGGCTCGTCGAGGTCGGCAAGTCCGTCTCGTCCGGGCGCGCGAAGATCATCACCGGCGGTGGATCGAACGAGACCGCGCACGCGATCGAGCTGTATCGGGCCAGCGAGAAGGCCGGGGCGGACGGCATCATGATCGTCACCCCGTATTACAACAAGCCCACGCAGGCGGGGATCCTCACGCATTTCCGACTCGTGGCTGACGCCACCGATCTGCCGGTCATCCTCTACGACATCCCCGGGCGCACCGGCGTGCCGATCAAGTACGAGACCATCCTGCGCCTCGCGAAGCACCCGAACATCCTCGCGGTGAAGGATGCGAAGGGCGACTTCTCCGAAGTCAGCCGCGTGCTGAACCAGACCGATCTGATGTACTTCTCCGGCGACGACGCGAACGCGCTCCCGCATCTCTCGATCGGCGCCACCGGCCTGATCGGCGTGACCGCGAACATCACCGCCACCCCGTACCGCACGATCATCGACGCGGTGAACCGCGGCGATCTCGCCACAGCCACCGTCGAGCACAAGCGTCTCGAGCCCCTGGTGCGCGCGGTCATGACGCACGTGCCGGGAACGGTCGCGGCGAAGTACATCCTGCACGGCCTCGGGCGCATCTCGAGCCCCCGCGTGCGTCTGCCGCTCGTCGGTCCCGAAGAGTGGGAGGCCGCCCTCATCGAGGACGAGCTCGACCTCGTCAGCGATCTCGCCGGTGCCGACTTCTCCAACTTCCGCCCCGACCGCAACGCGGCCGCGGGCGGCGCCCTGCCGAAAGTGCACGGCACCACCCGCTGACACCTGACGCGCCGAGGCGCGTCGTAACGAACGAACGGATGCCTCGGGCATCCGACTGAGGAGACCACATGTCCATTCCGCTCTCAGAACCCGCTGCCCTCGCCGAGGGAACCCTCCGAGTGACCCCGCTCGGCGGACTCGGCGAGATCGGCCGCAACATGACGATCTTCGAGTTCGACGGAAAGATCCTGATCGTCGACTGCGGCGTGCTCTTCCCCGAGGAGCACCAGCCGGGCGTCGACCTGATCCTGCCGGACTTCGAGCCCATCAAGCACCGCCTCGACGACATCGTCGGTGTCGTGCTCACCCACGGCCACGAGGACCACATCGGCGCCGTGCCCTACCTGCTGCGCCTCAAGAGCGACATCCCGGTGATCGGTTCGGGCCTCACCCTCGCCCTCGTCGAGGCGAAGCTCAAGGAACACCGCATCAAGGCGTACACGCTGACGGTGAAGGAGGGGCAGAACGAGAAGGTCGGGCCCTTCGACCTCGAGTTCGTCGCCGTGAACCACTCGATCCCGGATGCTCTCGCGGTCGCGATCCGCACCCCCGCCGGCCTCGTCCTCGCCACCGGCGACTTCAAGATGGACCAGCTCCCGCTCGACGGCCGGATCACCGATCTGCGTGCCTTCGCGCGCCTCGGCGAGGAGGGCGTCGATCTCTTCCTCGTGGACTCCACGAACGCCGACGTCCCCGGATTCACCCCCACGGAGCGCTCGATCGGCCCCGTGCTCGATCAGGTCATCGGCAAGGCCCCGCGCCGGGTCATCGTCGCGAGCTTCTCCAGCCACGTCCACCGTGTGCAGCAGGTCCTCGACGCCGCCCACGCGCACGGCCGTCGCGTCGCCCTGCTCGGGCGGAGCATGCTGCGCAACATGACGATCGCCGAGGACCTCGGGTACCTGAAGGTGCCCAGCGGACTGCTGATCGACTACAAGAAGGCCAAGGACCTCCCCGACGACAAGATCGTGTACATGTCCACGGGGTCGCAGGGCGAGCCGATGGCCGTGCTCAGCCGCATGGCGAACCTCGACCACGCGATCGAGCCGGGACCCGGTGACACGGTCATCCTCGCGTCCAGCCTGATCCCGGGCAACGAGAACGCCGTCTACCGCGTGATCGACGGCCTGACCAAGCTCGGCGCGAACGTCGTGCACAAGGCGAACGCCAAGGTGCACGTCTCCGGTCACGCCGCCGCCGGCGAGCTCATCTACTGCTACAACATCCTCAAGCCCAAGAACGTCCTCCCCGTCCACGGGGAGTACCGGCACCTGATCGCGAACGCCAAGCTCGCCCAGGACACGGGCGTCGAGGCCGAGCGCACGATCATCGCGTCGAACGGCACCGTGATCGATCTGAAGGACGGCGACGCGCGCGTGGTCGGGCAGCTCGACCTCGGATTCGTCTATGTCGACGGCTCGACCGTCGGTGCCATCACCGATGCCGACCTCAAGGACCGTCGCATCCTCGCCGAGGAGGGGTTCGTCTCCGTCATCGTGGTCGTCGACGCCGCCACCGGCCGGATCATCTCCGGGCCCGAGATCCACGCCCGCGGCATCGCCGAGGACGACTCCGTGTTCGACGACGTGACGCCGAAGATCATCGCCGCGCTGAAGGAGGCCTCCGGCAACGGAGTCCGCGACACGCATGCGCTCTCGCAGGTGATCCGCAGGACCATCGGTCGCTGGGTGAACCAGAAGCTCCGTCGCCGTCCGATGATCGTCCCGCTCGTCATCGAGGCCTGATCCTCGGCCGCGACCCCGTTCACAGCCGCGCGTCATGCGGCTGTAACGCGGGCGTCGTACCCTCCAGGCATGCCGGACGCCTTCTCGATCCGCACCGCCACACAGGCGGACGGGAGCTTCCTCGGCGACATGGTCGTCGAGGCGGCGAACTGGCGTGCGGGGGGAGCCCGCGCGCGACATGAGATCCTCACCGCCGTCGAGCACCGTCGCTACGTGGCGGGGTGGATGCGACCGGCGGATGCGGGCTTCGTGGCTGTCGACTCCGACGACGGGCCGATCGGGGCGGCCTGGTACCGGATCCTCGCTCAGGACGACCCGGGATTCGGGTTCGTCGGCACGGCCGTGCCCGAACTCATCATCGGGGTGCGGCAGGTATGGCGGGCGCACGGGGTCGGTCGGGCGCTCCTGCGACGGCTGGTAGCCCATGCCCGCAGCCAGGGGCATCCCCGGATCAGCCTCAGCGTGGAGCACGACAACTTCGCGAAGACGCTCTACCGCTCCGAGGGCTTCATCGTCACCGAGTCGGGACCCGCGCGCGACACGATGGTGAATCGGATGTCCTGACCGTGCCGCCGGGGCGCGGAAGCGTCCGGAATGCCGCGTCATTACGGGGAATGTCGGCCTCTCGCCGTAACGTGAGAGCATGGCCAGGAGCACCACGAAATCAGCGCGCGCGTCCGAGAGCGCCACGCCTCGCCCGAAGAGGCAGGCCGCTCCGAAGGCTCAGGCGGCGCCCAAGAAGTACATCGACGAGATCGACAAGCCTCCGGTGGCGGTGCGGGTGTGGAACGGACTCGCCCACGGCGTGGGCGGACTCTTCCGGGCATTCGGGCCCGAGACCCTCGAGAAGGACGATCGCCGCGACGGCTTCCCGTTCCTGCTCGTGCTGCTGGCGATCGCCGGCGCGGTCAATGAGTGGTTCTTCATCGGCAACGAGGTCGCTGCGAACATCAGTGCCTACTCGGTGGGGCTTCTCGTCGGGCGCGTGGCCTTCGTCATGCCGGTCCTGCTCCTCCTGCTCGCCGGCTGGCTGTTCCGCCACCCGTCGTCCGTGCACGACAACGGACGCATCGGCATCGGGTTCGGGCTGTTCATCCTCGCTCTCGCGGGGTTCTGCCACACTGCGGCAGGCCGCGCGGATTCCGCGGGTCTCCTCGTGCGTCCGCAGCCCAAGGACGGCATGCCCGCTCTCAGCGAGGCAGGCGGTCTGTTCGGCTGGATGCTCGGGGAACCGCTGTCCTACCTCACCCCGATCGGCGCGTACATCCTGCTGTCGGTCCTCGCCGCCCTCAGCGTCCTGATCCTCACGAAGACGCCGCCCAACCGCATCGGCCAGCGCCTCGGCGACCTGTACGCGTGGATGTTCGACGCGGAGCGCACCGAGAAGCCCGCCAAGGACGCCGCATCGATCGACGACGCCGACAAGGTCGACGACCCCGATGTGCTGCCGTGGTGGCGACGCAACAAGACCGGACGCGAGGAGGACCCCGACGAGGGCACCCTCGGCTCCGACGACATCACGGCCCTGCTGACGACCGCTGAGCCGACGCCCGCCTACGATCAGGCCGTCGTCGTCGAAGACCCCTACGACGCGGCCACCGAGGTGCTGTCGGAGGTGCGCGCGGTCGCCGACTCGCTCGCCGGGCAGCAGACCACGGCGCTCCTCGACGACGGGTCCGACACCGGCGAGGCCCCCGAGCTTCCCGGTCTCGACGGCTTCGGAACGGCGGGGCCGGGGGAGCGCGGGCCGCAGGCTCCCGTCGCGCCGTACATCCTGCCCTCTCCTGGTCTCCTGGTCGAAGGGCCGCCTCCGGTCATGCGATCCGAGGCGACGGACAAGGTGATCGAGCAGATCACCAGCGTGCTGACCCAGTTCAAGGTCGATGCCAAGGTGACCGGCTTCTCGCGCGGTCCGACGGTCACCCAGTACGAGGTCGAGGTCGGTCACGGCGTCAAGGTCGAGAAGATCCTGCAGCTGAGCAACAACTTCGCGTATGCGGTGGCCTCCAACGATGTGCGCATCCTCTCGCCGATCCCCGGCAAGAGCGCCATCGGCATCGAGATCCCCAACGCCGACAAGGAGATGGTCGCGCTCGGCGACGTGCTCCGCTCGCCCGCGGCGCACAAGAGCACGCATCCCATGACCATCGGCGTCGGAAAGGACGTCGGGGGCAACATCGTCATCGCGAACCTGGCGAAGATGCCCCACCTGCTCGTGGCCGGATCCACCGGCTCGGGCAAGTCGAGCTTCGTGAACTCCATGATCACGAGCCTGCTGATGCGCGCGCGACCCAGCGATGTGCGGATGGTCCTCATCGACCCGAAGCGCGTCGAGCTGACGAGCTACGCGGGGGTCCCGCACCTCATCACGCCCATCATCACGAATCCGAAGAAGGCGGCCGAAGCGCTGCAGTGGGTCGTGAAGGAGATGGACATGCGGTACGACGATCTCGCATCGTTCGGTTTCCGACACATCGACGACTTCAACCGCGCGGTCCGCGCCGGCGAGGTGCAGCTTCCGGTGGGCAGCGAGCGCGTGCTCAAGCCGTATCCGTACCTGCTCGTGGTGGTCGACGAGCTCGCCGACCTGATGATGGTCGCCCCGCGTGACGTCGAGGACTCGATCGTGCGCATCACGCAGCTCGCGCGCGCGTCCGGCATCCACCTGGTGCTGGCCACGCAGCGTCCGAGCGTCGACGTGGTGACCGGCCTGATCAAGGCGAACGTGCCGTCCCGGCTCGCCTTCGCGGTGACCAGTGTCACCGACAGCCGGGTCATCCTCGACAGCCCCGGAGCCGACAAGCTGATCGGACAGGGCGACGCGCTCTTCTCTCCGATGGGTTCGTCCAAGCCGTTCCGTCTGCAGGGAGCGTGGGTCGACGAGAAGGAGATCGACGCCGTCGTCAAGCACGTCACGCGTCAGGCCCGCCCGGACTACCGGCCCGACGTGCAGGAGGCCCTGGAGCCGACGAAGAAGAAGGAGGTCGACGAGGACATCGGCGACGACCTCGAGCTCCTTCTCGCGGCCGCCGAGCTCATCGTCTCGTCGCAGTTCGGTTCGACGTCGATGCTCCAGCGCAAGCTGCGCGTCGGTTTCGCGAAGGCCGGACGCCTCATGGACCTCCTCGAATCGCGAGAGATCGTCGGACCCTCGGAAGGATCCAAGGCGCGCGACGTGCTGGCCACGGCCGAGCAGCTTCCCCAGGTCATGGCCAAGCTGCGCGGTGATGATGCTCCTGCCGCGAACGCCGCGCCGACGGCTGTCGGAGCCACGGCCGCTGGCACGCCGCACGATCCGGTCGAGGCACAGTTCCAGGGTCTGCCCGTGGTGGAGTCCGATGACGACGGCGATGAAGACGCCTGGGGATTGACGGGGCGCGACTGATGGGCATCCCACGCCAGCTCCCGAACGCGATCACGGTCGCTCGGATCCCGCTCGCCATCGTCTTCTTCGTCGTTCTCCTCCTCGGCGGAACGTACGGCATCGAGAGTCTCGCGATGCGATGGGTCGCCGGAATACTCTTCATCGTCGCGATCTCGACTGACTGGGTCGACGGCTACCTCGCCCGACGCTTCGACATCGTCAGCGACTTCGGCAAGCTGTGGGATCCGATCGCGGACAAGCTCCTCACCGGGGCCGGTTTCGTCGGACTGGCCATTCTCGGCGAACTGCAGTGGTGGCTCGTGATCGTCATCCTGATCCGCGAGGTCGGCATCACGGTGCACCGCCTGGTCGTCGCGAAGGAGCACGTCGTCGCCGCGGCATGGATGGGCAAGGTGAAGACCGCCGTGCAGGGCGTCGCACTCTCCTGGGCGCTGCTCCCGTTGCACGTGGTGATCGGTGCAGAGCTGTGGATAGTCATCACGGCGATCCTGATGATCGCGGTGCTGATCCTCACCGTCGCGAGCGGGATCGATTACATCGTCGCGCAGGTACGAGGGTCCCGGCGATCGTCGTGACCGCATCCTCCGCGGTCGTCGCAGCGCTCTCGGCGCGCGGGTGGACGCTGGGAATCGCCGAGTCGCTCACCGGCGGAGCCCTCGCGGCTGAGGTCGTCGCGGTTCCCGGAGCGTCGACCGTTCTTCTCGGCGGTGTCGTGGCGTATGCGACGCCTGTCAAGCACAGCCTTCTCGGCGTCGATGCAGAGCTGCTGGCGCGCCAGGGACCCGTGCATGCCGAGGTCGCTCTGCAGATGGCCTCCGGAGTGCGCCGAGCGGTGCAGGTGCACGGACGTGACGCCGATGTCGGTGTGTCGACCACCGGCATCGCGGGCCCCGACTCGCCCGACGGCCAGCCCGTCGGAACCGTGCACATCGCCGTCGTGACACCGGAGGCAGCGAGTGCAGAGGTCTTCGGGTTCTCGGGGGATCGGGCGCAGATCCGTGCCCTCACGGTCGAAGCCGCACTCGCGCTGCTCCTGCGCGTGGTCAGGGAATAGGAGCGGGCGATCGACGGTTATCTGCAATGTGCTCACACGGAAACCACAGCGTGCAAGGGTAGATTTTGTGAAGTTCGGTAGGACTAGACTGGCGGTCTCATCGAGGCAGACCTCGATCGGACGACTTGGGAGGAGGTTCCGATGATTCTTGTACGACAGGAAATCGGCGATGTGCTGAGGGACTTCCGCCTGCAGAAGGGGCGCACGCTCCGGCAGGTTGCGAGCAAGGCTTCTGTGGCCCTCGGTTACCTCAGTGAGGTGGAGCGCGGTCAGAAGGAGGCCTCGAGCGAGATCCTCGCATCGGTGGCCGACGCCCTCGACATTCCGATCTCGATCATCATGCGTGAAGTGGGAGACCGGATCTCGGTCCTCGAGGGCATCCAGGTGTTCCCGGATGTCGTTCCCGACGACCTCGTCGCATCGGTCGAGCCCGAGCTCTCGCTGCACTGACGCCCGGATCCCCGGACTCGCATGCGTCGTAGCGAATTCCTCCGCGCCGTCGATGCCGAGTTCGGCGGCCGTGCATCCTCTCTCGTCAACGACCTCTCCCTCCCTCAGCTCTCGGGTCGTACGGCCGACGAGGCTCTCGAGGCCGGCGTCCCGCCCCGTGACATCTGGTCGGCGCTCTGCGTCGAGACCGATGTCCCGCTCGAGCGGCGCCACGGAGCCGGACGGCTCGAGCCGCGCGGACGCTGACGTACCCACCCGTCATTCGTTCGGTAGGACGCGCCGTGGAATCGGCGTGTCGTCGAAGATGTGTTCGATATCGGCGTAGTGTTCTGCACAAGTGGTTCAGCGGAACTGTTCTCCCGAATTCTCGGTACCGACGACGCAATGTCGGAGGTGCCTCGTACGGTGAGGAACAAGCCGAAGAGCCATACGCCTTGTCGGAGAGTTCCGCCCAGCCGGGAGGACCGCGACAGCCTACAGGCGGCACCATGCGAGCATTAGGAGCACGACATGCCATCACCCGCTGACCGCGAGAAGTCCCTCGAGACCGCACTCGCACAGATCGATCGTCAGTTCGGAAAGGGCTCGGTCATGCGGCTGGGCAGCGACGAGCGCGCACCCGTCGCCGTCATCCCGACTGGCTCCATCGCCCTCGACGTCGCGCTCGGCGTCGGAGGACTGCCGCGTGGACGAATCGTCGAGATCTATGGACCGGAATCCTCCGGTAAGACGACGCTGACTCTGCACGCGATCGCCAACGCGCAGCGCGCCGGCGGCATCGCCGCCTTCATCGACGCCGAGCACGCGCTCGACCCGGACTACGCCGCCAAGCTCGGCGTCGACATCGACGCCCTCCTGGTCTCCCAGCCCGACACGGGTGAGCAGGCACTCGAGATCGCAGACATGCTCGTGCGCTCGGGAGCCATCGACCTGATCGTCATCGACTCGGTCGCCGCGCTCGTGCCGCGTGCCGAGATCGAGGGCGAGATGGGTGACTCGCACGTCGGACTCCAGGCCCGCCTGATGTCGCAGGCGCTGCGTAAGCTCACCGGTGGTCTCAATCAGACGAACACGACGATGATCTTCATCAACCAGCTGCGTGAGAAGATCGGCGTCTTCTTCGGTTCGCCCGAGACCACCGCCGGTGGAAAGGCACTCAAGTTCTACGCCTCCGTCCGCATGGACATCCGGCGTATCGAGACTCTGAAGGACGGCACCGACGCAGTCGGAAACCGCACCAGGGTCAAGGTCGTCAAGAACAAGATGGCCCCTCCGTTCAAGCAGGCGGAGTTCGACATCCTCTACGGAGTCGGCATCTCGCGTGAGGGCAGCCTGATCGACTTCGGTGTCGAGCACGCGATCGTCAAGAAGTCCGGCTCGTGGTACACCTACGACGGCGATCAGCTCGGTCAGGGTAAGGAGAACGCCCGCACGTTCCTCCTCAAGAATCCTGACATCGCTCTGGCGATCGAGACGCAGATCAAGCAGAAGCTCGGCATCGGCGGAGCCTCCGAGGCTCCCGCCGATGAGCTCGCCGAGCGCCGACCGGCGTGATCATCGGCCCGCGTCAGCTCCTCACTCGGAGTGAGCGATGAGTGATCACGGGGGCGAGCCGGAACAGCTCGCCCCCGTGATTCCGCTGTTCGGTCGGACGCCCCGTGTGACACCGGCCGACAGCGGGAGTGCGGATGCCGTCTCTACGCCGGCGCGTCCAGCGACCGAACCCGCAGACGGTGCCGCCGAGAGTGCAGGTGCCGGGAGCGCAGGCGTCGACAGCCAGCGCAACGCTGCCGATGGCATCGGTGCGTGGCGATCGACGTGGAGTGGCGGTTCGGCGACGGCAGGTGCAACGGCAGGTGCAGGTGCAGCGACGGGTCCGCGTGACCCGAGCGAGCGTCACCCGGCACGAGGAGCAGCGGCGAGATCGACTCCCAGGCTGCGGGCGCTGCACACGGGCGAGGACTCTGCAGGAGTCGAGGATTCCGCAGGAGGCCGAGAGGCGCCGGACGCCGATGCACTGCGTGAGGCGGCAGAGCAGGTGCTCGTACGCAAGCTCCGCTCCCGTTCCCTGTCCATCTCCGAATCGCGCATGGTGCTGAAGGGGTACGAGCAGGATCGGATCAGGCTCGAGACCGGTGTGATCGACGACATCATCGATGACTTCTGTCGGCGAGGGTATCTCGACGACGCCGTTCTCGCGGACCAGCTCGTCACCTCCGGGGTCGGACGCAAGGGGCAGGGCCGGGTCGCGCTCTCGCGGGCACTCTCGCAGAGAGGCCTCCCGCGCGACATCATCGACGCGGCGCTCGACGAACTGCCCGACGACGATGCGGAACGCGCGCTGGAGTTCGCGAGGTCCAAGGCGCAGAGCCTGTCCCGCCTCGACGCTGACACCGCACTGCGGCGACTGGTGGGTCAGCTCTCGCGGCGCGGGTACAACGGCTCGGTCGCCATGAACGCCGCCAAGACGGCACTCGCGGAGTCATCGTTCCGTGGACCGCGGTCCGGTGTGCGTTTCGTCGACTCCGACTGACGGTACGACCGCGCCGGATCATCCGGGACTGCGTCGGCGGGAGCCTTGGGGAGGGCGGCGTGCGCATCAGGGTTGCGTCGGTCCGGCGGCCCGCACACGGCATCCGCGATTAGGCGATCGTAGAATGGGAGGACCATGACTATTCCGCGCAGTGAGCCGACGATCATCAGTTCGTCGTCGGCGACAATCGACCTCGACGGACGCCAGCGCTCCTACGAAGTGCGTACCTTCGGATGCCAGATGAACGTCCACGATTCCGAGCGGCTGTCCGGCTCTCTGGAGAGCGCCGGGTATGTCCGCGCCACCGAGGGCGACGAAGCCGACGTCGTGATCATCAACACCTGCGCGGTCCGCGACAACGCCGCAGGCAAGCTCTACGGAACCCTCGGCCAGCTCGCTTCGGTCAAGCGTCGGAAAGACGGCATGCAGATAGCCGTCGGCGGCTGCCTGGCCCAGATGGACAAGCAGGCCGTACTCGACAAGGCACCGTGGGTCGACGTCGTCTTCGGCACACACAACATGGGCTCCCTGCCGGGGCTCCTCGAGCGTGCGCGTCACAACGGCGATGCCGAGCTCGAGATCCTGGAATCGCTCGAGGTCTTCCCCTCGACTCTGCCCACGAAACGGGACTCCGCGCACAGCGGCTGGGTGTCGATCTCCGTCGGATGCAACAACACCTGCACGTTCTGCATCGTCCCCAGCCTGCGCGGCAAGGAGAAGGATCGCCGACCGGGCGACATCCTCAACGAGATCCGGCTGCTCGTCGATGACGGGGCGATCGAGGTCACCCTGCTCGGCCAGAACGTCAACTCCTACGGCGTCGAGTTCGGAGACCGCCAGGCCTTCGGCAAGCTCCTGCGCGCCGCCGGCGAGATCGAGGGCCTCGAGCGCATCCGCTTCACCAGCCCGCACCCGGCGGCGTTCACGGACGACGTGATCGACGCGATGGCCGAGACCCCGAGCGTCATGCCGCAACTGCACATGCCGTTGCAGTCGGGCAGTGACAGCATCCTCAAGGCGATGCGGCGCTCGTACCGCAGCGATCGCTTCCTCGGCATCCTCGATCGCGTGCGGGAGCGCATCCCGCACGCGGCCATCACGACCGACATCATCGTCGGTTTCCCGGGGGAGACCGATGCGGACTTCGAGGACACGCTGCGTGTCGTCGAGAAGGCGCGATTCTCGAGCGCGTTCACCTTCCAGTACTCGATCCGCGAGGGCACGCCGGCGGCGACCATGGGTGACCAGGTCCCCAAGGCGGTCGTTCAGGAGCGGTACAACCGCCTGATCGCGCTTCAGGAGCGGATCTCCCTCGAGGAGAACCAGCGCCAGGTCGGCCGCGAGGTCGAGGTCCTCGTCTCGACGGGCGAGGGCAAGAAGGATGCCGAGACGCACCGGCTCACCGGGCGCGCTCAGGACAACCGGCTGGTGCACTTCGAGATCACGCCAGGGTCGGACGTTCCGCGCCCCGGTGACGTGGTGTCGGTGATCATCACCCACGCGGCACCGTTCCACCTGCTCGCCGACGATCCCTCCGCTGCGCCTCTGCGCATCCGTCGCACTCGCGGCGGGGACGCATGGGAGCGCGGCCAGGCGGAGTCCTGTGCCGTTCCGGCGCCGAGTTCCGGTGACGGGGCGCGGGCGGTCTCGCTCGGACTCCCCACCCTGCGCGTCGGCGTGTGACTTCCGCGCACGAGGCGGCGGACCCCACACCCTCCCGCGACCTCGGAGCTCCTCGCCTCTGGGCGATCGTCGGTGCGACGGGGACAGGCAAGAGCGATCTCGCTCTCGATCTCGCCGAGGCACTGCGCGCACGCGGCAACCCCGCGGAGATCGTGAACGCCGACGCGATGCAGCTCTATCGCGGCATGGACATCGGTACCGCGAAGCTGCCGCTCGACGAGCGCCGCGGTATCCCGCATCATCTCTTCGATGTGCGTGACGTCGACGAGGACGCGGCGGTGGCCTGGTATCAGCCGCTGGCGCGGGCGGCGGTCTCGGAGATCCAGCAGCGTGGAGGGGACGCCATCCTCGTCGGCGGCTCCGGTCTGTATGTCTCGAGCGTCGTGTTCGACTTCGCCTTCCCCCCACGAGACCCCGTCATCCGTGAGCGTCTCGAGCAGGAACTCGCGGTCGAGGGCGTCGGGGTGCTGCTCGATCGGCTCCGCCTGCTCGAACCCGAGACGGCGGCGCGGGTCGATCCACGGAACGATCGACGGGTCATCCGTGCTCTCGAAGTCATCGAGCAGGGGAGCCGCACGCACGGAGCTGCACTGCCGGAAGCCCCTGCTCTCTGGCAGGAGCACACGCGGCTGTGCGGACTCCATGTCGATCGCGGCGTCCTGGTCCACAGGCTCGATGCTCGAGTGGAGGGGATGTGGCGCGCAGGTCTCATCGACGAGGTGCGCGAGCTGCGCGAGCGGGGGCTCGAACGGGGGACGACCGCCCCTCGCGCGATCGGGTACGCCCAGGCGCTCGGACAGCTCGACGGGCGCCTCACAGAGCCGGAGGCCATCGCCGAGACACAGGCGCTCACCCGCCGCTACGCGCGTCGCCAGGTCTCCTGGTTCAAGCGCTACCCGGGACTGACCTGGCACGAGCCTCCGGTCGACGCGAAGACGCTGCTGCGCCTCTGACGCACGCCCTCCTGATGTCGGTGGCGCGTGCAAGGGTCGGAGCATGGCCATCCACTACTACACGTCCAGCAGCCTCGACGGATTCATCGCCACAGACGACCACTCGCTGGACTGGTTGCTGACTCAGGACATCGACCCCGAGGGGTCGATGTCGTACGCGGCGTTCGAGAAGTCCATCGGAGCATTGGCCATGGGGGCCTCGACCTTCGAGTGGGTCATGCGGCACGAAGAAGGGCGTTGGGGATACACGCAGCCCACCTGGGTCTTCACCCACAGAGAGCTCGATCTGCCGTCGGGCGCCGATATCCGCGCAGTGCAGGGCGACGTGGCGGACTTGCACCCCGACATGCTGGCCGCCGCGGACGGCAAGGACATCTGGATCGTCGGGGGAGGAGATCTCGCCGGGCAGTTTGCCGACGCCGGGCTGCTCGACGAGGTCTGGGTCCAGTACGCCCCGGTCACCCTCGGGTCCGGGGCGCCCCTGCTGCCCAGGGCATTGGACCTCGAACTCCTCGAGGTCGCACGCAACCGCGCCTTCCTGTGCGGTCGGTACCGCGTGCGACGAGGCTGAGAGCGGGCCGATCGTAGACTGGAGCCATGAGCTGGGCGGTACGGGCGTTCGAACGCGCTGACACGGAACCTGTGGTCGCGCTGTGGACGGAAGCCGGACTGACCCGGCCCTGGAACGATCCGCGACTCGACATCGAACGCAAGCTGCGGGTGCAACCGGAGCTGTTCCTCGTCGCCGAGGACACCTCGGGCGATGTCGGCGAGTCCGCCATCGTCGGCACGGTCATGGCGGGATATGACGGCCATCGGGGATGGATCTACTACCTGGCCAGCGCGGAGTCCCACCGTCACCACGGTATCGCCCGGGCACTGGTGCACGAGGTCGAACGACTGCTGGAGGAGATGGGCTGCCCGAAGGTCCAGCTCATGGTGCGAGAGGGCAACGACGGAGTCCTCGCCTTCTACGATGCTCTGGACTACGAGCCCTTCTCGGTCACGAACCTCGGCAAGCGGTTGATCGTCGACGGGTGATCGGTCTGGGCTGAGGGGCGACTCTAGACTGGACACATGGTCGCATTCACCAAGGGACACGGCACCGGCAACGACTTCGTCATCATCGCCGATCCCGAGGGTGCTCTCGAGCTCACCTCGGAGCAGGTGGCGGTCCTGTGCGATCGACACTTCGGTATCGGCGCCGACGGCATCCTCCGCGTCGTGCGCTCCGCCGCGATCAACGAGGGCCGCGCGTCGTTGCTCGAGGAACCCGCCGCCGAATGGTTCATGGACTACCGCAACGCGGACGGGTCCATCGCCGAGATGTGCGGCAACGGCATCCGGGTCTTCGCCCACTATCTCGTCCGCTCGGGGCTCGCGACCATCGAGCCCGGATCGACGCTGCCCATCGGCACGCGGGCGGGGGTTCGCGACGTGACCCGCAGCGAGACCGGATACCAGGTCGACCTCGGGCTGTGGAAGCTCTCCGGCGACGACCCGCTCGTGACCGCGGAGGGGCTGTCGGTCACCCGGCCCGGACTCGGAATCGACGTCGGCAACCCGCACGTGGTCGTGGCCCTCGCCTCCGAGGACGAGCTGGCTTCACTCGAGCTGCACCGTGCACCGGCGCTCGACCCGATCCTGCCTGCCGGAGCGAATGTCGAGTTCGTCGTGCCGGGGGAGCCCCTCGTGCGTGACGGGATCGGCCATGTCACCATGCGGGTGTCCGAGCGGGGAGTCGGCGAGACGCTCAGCTGCGGCACCGGCGTCGCGGCCACCGCTCTCGCGGTCAGGCACTGGGCGGGGGAGAAAGCCCCGAACCATTGGCGGGTCGAGGTTCCGGGGGGCACGCTCGGCGTGCGGATGTTCCCGGCGGAGGACGGCGAGCACGTCGCTCTCTCCGGCCCCGCACAGCTCGTCTACAGCGGCGAGGTCGACTTGATCTGATGCGGTTCTCGAGCCCGTTCGACCTCGTCATCTTCGACTGCGACGGCGTCCTCGTCGACAGTGAGAAGCTCTCGATCGAGCTGGATCGTCGGGTCCTGGCAGACCTCGGATGGTCGCTGTCGCACAGCGAGATCCTGCACCGGTTCGTCGGACGGTCGGCTGCCCACTTCCGTGCGGAGATCGAGCGCCACCTCGGTACCTCGCTCTCCGAGGACTGGGAGGCCCCGTATCAGAGCTGGTACGAGGACGCCTTCTCCCGCGAACTCACCGCCGTGCCCGGTGTGGAGTCGGCGCTGGATGAGATCCCGACTCGCACCTGCGTCGCGTCCAGCGGCTCTCACGCGAAGATCCGGCGCACGCTGGGCCTGACCGGGCTGCACTCCCGTTTCGCTGGACGGATCTTCAGTGCGGATGACGTCGTGGAGGGCAAACCCGCCCCCGATCTCTTCCTGCATGCGGCGGACAGCCTCGGAGTCGCTCCAGGACGCTGCGCCGTGGTGGAGGACAGCCGGTTCGGCGTGCAGGCCGCGCGGGCCGCGGGGATGCAGGTCTTCGGGTACTCCGGCGGTCTCACCCCGCCAGAGTGGCTCGAGCGCGAGGGTGCGACGGTGTTCTCGGACATGCGACGATTGCCCGCACTGCTGCGCGGGTGAACATCCTCGAGCCCGGACTCAGACGAGGGCGATGGGCTCGGTCGGGGGACTGCCGTGCTTGCGGACCTTGAGCACTCGATAGCCCTTGGAGGTCGTCGTGCGGTGGACGCTGTAACCGGGGCTGAACGTCGCGGCGATCCACCTCTGCAGCGAATCGGCGCCGAGGTTGCGCTGCACCACCAGCCACGCATCGCTGCGCTCGTCGAGGCGGGGTATCCACTTCTCCAGCAGTCCGTGCAGCTCGTTCTTGCCGACCCTGATCGGCGGATTCGACCGGATCGTCCGGAACGTCACGTCTGCGGGAACATCCTGCGGGAGCGAGGCGTTGACATTGGTGAGGCCGTGCGCCGCCGCGTTCCGACGAACGAGATCGAGTGCACGCTCGTTCACATCGACGGCCCACACCGTCGAGTGCGGAGCGGCGAGGGCCATCGAGAGCGTGATGGGACCCCATCCGCTTCCGAGGTCGAGAAGGTGACCTCCCGGCGGTACGGGAGGCATGTTCGCGAGTAGGACGGCAGTACCGGCATCCAGCCGATCCGGGCTGAAGACGCCACCGGCAGTGGTGACGGACAGCTCTCGGCCTGCGAGCGTCACGCGGATCGGACGCAGGTTCTCGGGGCTTGCCGGGGCCGCAGTGAAGTAATGGTCGGACCCCATACCGTGAGCGTAGCGGACACCGCGGGCTAAGGTTAAGGACCGCAACGAAACCCAGAGATTAGGAACGGATGACGGATACCACCTCACACTCCACCGGCGACGAAGCAGTCGATCGGGTACTTGCGAACGCGGAGAAGCGGACGGAGGCTCGAGTGTTCGGCGCCGCACAGGCGCTGCAGGACCGATCGACGGCGTCGCACGCGTCGTCGGACGGCGACCAGTGGGACTTGGAAGACCGCCACGCGCTGAGGCGCGTCGGCGGGCTCTCGACCGAGCTCGAAGACGTCACGGAGGTCGAGTACCGCCAGCTGCGGCTCGAGAACGTCGTCCTGGTGGGCGTGTACCCTCAGGGCGCTCAGGAGGATGCCGAGAACTCGCTCCGCGAGCTCGCGGCTCTCGCAGAGACCGCCGGCGCCGTCGTGCTCGACGGCGTGCTGCAGCGTCGCCCACACCCCGACGCCGCCACCTACATCGGGCGTGGCAAGGCGCAGGAGCTCAAGGACATCGTCGCGGCCACCGGTGCCGACACGGTGATCGCCGACACGGAGCTCGCGCCCAGCCAGCGCCGCGCTCTGGAGGACGTCGTCAAGGTCAAGGTCATCGACCGCACCACTGTGATCCTCGACATCTTCAGCCAGCACGCGAAGAGTCGCGAAGGCAAGGCGCAGGTCGAACTCGCGCAGCTCGAGTACCTGCTGCCGCGTCTGCGCGGCTGGGGTGACTCCATGAGCCGTCAGGCCGGTGGCCAGGTCGGCGCCGGCGGAGCCGGTATGGGATCCCGTGGACCGGGTGAGACGAAGATCGAGCTCGACCGCCGTCGCATCCGCACGAAGATGGCGTTGCTGCGCAAGCAGATCCGCGATTTCGGTCCCGCTCGCGAAGCGAAGCGCGCGGAGCGCAAACGCAACACGATCCCCTCCGTCGCGATCGCCGGATACACGAACGCCGGCAAGTCGAGCCTGCTGAACGCTCTGACGAGCGCCGGCGTACTGGTGGAGAACGCGCTTTTCGCGACGCTGGATGCGACGGTGCGCCGTTCCGAGACCTCGGACGGCCGCGTCTACACCCTCACCGACACGGTCGGATTCGTCCGGAACCTTCCCCACCAGCTCGTCGAGGCCTTCCGTTCCACCCTCGAGGAGGTCGGCGACGCCGACGTCGTGCTGCACGTCGTCGACGGTTCCCACCCCGACCCGGCGGGCCAGCTGCAGACGGTCCGCGATGTGATGGGCGACGTCGGCGTGCGCGACATGCCCGAGCTCGTGGTCTTCAACAAGGCCGACCTCATCGACGACGACGACCGTCTGGTGCTGCAGGGCCTCGAGCCCAAGGCGCACTTCGTCTCGTCGCGGTCGGGCGAAGGCGTCGAGGAGCTGCGTGCCGCGATCGAAGAAGCGCTGCCGAAGCCCGCGGTCGAGGTGCACGCGGTCGTCCCGTACGACCGAGGCGACCTCGTCGCGGCGATCCACGAGACGGGGATGCTGCTGTCGGTCGAGCACAGCGAGGACGGCACGGTCGTCCATGCACGGGTGTCGGAGCGGCTCGCCGCCGACCTGGCTCCGTTCGCCGCAGCCTGACGTCGTCCGCCCGGGGCCGAGCCCCGGACGGGCGGCTCAGCGGGCGATGAACCGCGCCTCGACGGTCGCCGTGATGACGATCTCATCGGGCTCGTAGGCCATCGACGCGCCGGTCATATCGCCCGATTCCTGAACCATGCCACGGAATTTCGCCATACCCGCGGCGGGATGTGCGGCGGTGGGCGTGATCAGCCCGACATCCGCGATCTCGACGGGCTCGACGTCGTGGAGTCCGAGTGCGGTCGCATATGCGCGGGCCCTGGCCACGGCCACCCCGACCGCCTCGGAGGCGACCTCGCTCTCGAGCCGGGCGTTCGTCTCGGGAGTGAGGTGCCAGTTCACCCACCCGACCTCGACGCCGTCCCATGGCGACACGTCCGAGACCCAGAGGGAGAGTTCGGATGCCTCGGTGAAGGTCGCCGTCAGATCGATGCTCGCGTAGTGCACCGGAGCGAGCCTCTTGCCCTCGTTGTTCCAGGGACGCTCGGCGCGCACGGACAGGCGCGTGCTCGTCCAGTCGACGACGGCGCCGGACTCCTTGCGCGCCGTGATGCTGTCGCGGACCGGCTCGGTGAGGCGCATCGCATGCTCGACGACGGAGGCGCGCTCCGGGCCCTCGGAACGCACACTGACGCGGATCGTGGCGCGCTCGGGGGCGACGCGGATCTCGTGTTCGCCGCGGACGGTGACGGTGACTTCACTCATGGGGCGACTCTACGCCAGCGCTTCGTCGGCGAGTGGAATGGCGGAGCGCGGTCGGACGTTGTAGTCTGTGATGCTCGGGCACTTCGGTTCCGAGCAGGTAATTCCACAGTGTGACAGCGGCTCCTTCGAGAGAAGGAACACGGGGCTGATCGGTTTCGACAGCGCCTGTTAATCCACGAGAAGCGGGCCGAGGATGCAGAGTTATCTCGTAAACGCTCTCTGCAAAAAAATAGTTGCCGAAACCAAGCGCAACGACTTCGCCCTCGCTGCATAAGCGAGCCCGATAGTCCGTCAGGCCGTATGTGATTCCGATACGGATCCTGGCGTCATTTAGGAATCTTGCTGCGTGATGGCGTCTGGACGTCACGTGGGACTCTTCCCAGGCTGGGCTTGTCGACTTAGGTGTCTGTGACAAAGGTCGGAGCCGAGTAGAACGTCTGCACAGACTGCGCCCGGAGAAGACGTGGAGTCTCAGCGTTGGACGGGGGTTCGATTCCCCCCAGCTCCACCAGGTCGCTGTCACAGGAAAGAGGCCCGCCTCCCCAGCAACCACTGGGGAGGCGGGCCTTTTTGCGTTGGCGGCGAGCCCTGCCCGCACTTCGCTCACATCTGCTGCTGTCGCACGTTCGTAGAGTCGGTTCGCGATGTCGTCGAGGTCGTCGTCGAAGAGGTCGGGATACGTGTCGAGGGTCATAGCCGCGGACTTATGGCCGAGTATTCGCTGCACGGCCTTCACATGCACGCCCGAGCTGATGGCGAGCGAGGCTGCGGTGTGCCGGAGGTCGTGAGGCGTGAGCCGCTCGAGGCGCGCTTCGTCTGTCGCTCTCGAGAACCAGGAGCCTGCGCCTTCGCTCGTCTTGGCGCGGCGGAGATAGTGCCCGCTCGCGTCTTGGGATCGAAGTACTCGCCAGTGGCCTTCGAGACGGTCACCGAGGCAAGGAAGAGCTCGGCTTCCTTCTTGGTGCGGAAGCCTCGCTTGTCGGTTTGCGACTTATCCGGCTTGCGATACCGGACTCGGTGACGCCGCCCGCCCGCTGTCTCGTAGGGCGTGATCGATCCCGCCATGTCAGGCGACCTCGATGCGCTCGTGCCACTGGCCGGCGCCCATCTGCGGGTCGACGTACGTGGTGTCTCCGATGCGCTGCAGTAGCCCTTGGTACGCGAGGACGATGCTCTTCATCACGCCGAGTTCGACGGCCATGCCGGCTGCGCGGCCGTGGTGTACTCCCTCGAGGTAGCGGTACGTGTCGAGGTCGATGAGGCGGAGCGCAGCCCATTCCTCGGCTCGCCGTTCCTGCTTCGCGTTGACCGGCCTGAACTTCGACGGGACGTCTCCCCACAGGGCATGCGCCAGCTCGTGCGCGAGGACGCTGCGGTGGTGCCGTGAGTGGATGCCGGGGCGGAGGTAGATCACTCGGCGCGCGTGGACGTACTGTCCGTCTCGGTCGGCGGGGAGCGATCGGTATTCGATGTGGACGTCAATGGCGTCGGCGAAGTCGAGGAGTCTCTGATCGATGGGGGTCATTGCTCGTCCGTGGGTTCCGTCTCCGCCGGCCGTGCGACCGCGGGCAGTTCCTCATCCTCATCGGAGCCTCTGACATCGCGAGTGGGGAACTGGTGGGTGGTCGCCTCGGTGACGGCCTCGCTCATCGGCTTGTCGAAGAGCGAGCCGGTGTCGGTCACGCCGAGCCGTCGGCCGACATCGAGCACGAGTGCTTCGTCGGTCGCAGCGTGGAGGGCGTTCTCGATGTCGCTGATGCCGATGTCCTCGGGGGCGAGGTGCCCGGTTGCGAGGAGGGCTGTGAGCACCGGGCGCTTGTAGGCTTAGGAGATCGATCGCACCAGCTCGAACGAGAGCGAGTCGTCGTTGGCCTGACGGTTCAGAGTCGCGTGGGTAGTGCCGATCTTCCGGGCCACTGCGCGGATCGAGTCGGAGCCTCGGACAGCGTCGAGCCACTTGCCTGGCTCTCCGACGTCGTCTACGAGATCCGCTCCTGGCCAGACCTTGACGAGCTCGAGGAGCAGCTCGTCCGCCTCATCCGCCGCGCACGCAGCCGCCTCGACACCCACTCCGCCCGCCGCGTCCGCCCGGAGCTCTGCACCCGCTGCGGCGAGAACGGCGTGATAGTCGACTGGATCGACGGCCCTGCCGGCCAAGCGCTGCTCTCCAAGGTCTGCCTCATCTGCCGAACTACCTACACATCTGCAGCTCCCGCCGTACCCGACGGAGGCCTCACAACATGACGGCTCAGAAGGCGACCATTCGCTCAACGCGGTCCGCGCCGTTTTCATCCAACCACCGGACCTCGACGGTTGTCGCTGCAGGGCTCGCGATCGACTTCCAGATCCCAAAGCTGAGCGAATTGCTAGGCGCGATATCTATAGCTTCGTCAGTAAGTCGAAGGATATCCGCCTGGTCGGACTTCGAGACGCCTGCGATAGTAACCTGTCGTGCAACCGCATTACCCGTGTTGTGTATCCGCCACCGATTCTTCGCCGAACGGTCGCGCTCGATTGTCCAACGCACAGACGAAGCGGCGGCATCGGAGACGGCCGCAGCGGGCCTGTCATTTGTCGCGGCTACCAGCTCGGCGATCGCGGCAACTTGTTCACGAGTGGCAGCAGCGCTCTCGTTGTATGCAAGAGCTGATGCCTTCAACGCCTCGACCTGGGCAGACTCAGCCACTTTGCGACTTGCATCAGCCCTGCGGTTGGCGCCAAACGTCAGAAGCGCAATGAGGAGTGTGGCGACAATGCCGATCGCTGTCAGCCACACCATCCACCATTCGGCGTCGGAAGCAGCTGCGGTAAACGCCGCAATCGTAGGCGTCGGAGATGGAGTCACAGAGCGCACTCTAGCGGCCCGCGGCTATCACCATGACCAACCGCACCTACCGCGAGGTCGCGAAGCGAGTGCGCCGATCGATCCGCACCATCAACCGTTGGCGCGAGGCCGGCCCCGGAAGTGCAGACGTCGACCGTCACGCTCTCCGGTCTCGCCGCGTTCCCTGACGAGATCCTCGCATCGATCTCGAAGCTCGAGGCACAGGTGCTCGGCCCTGGCCTACCGCCAGAAGCAGAGGAACCGCAGGATCCCGACGAGGATTGACGGGTCGTTCCCGCTGCACACCGTGCATGCCTGCCCGGACTCGTCGTAGTGGTTCCCGTCACACCCCTGGCACGCCGGACGCTCGCCTAGATCGACGGGCGGCGTCAGCGTTTCAGTGGTCATGGTCAGAGCGTACATGCGGCGTGAGTGCGTGACTAGATCAGGACGGGTCCATCGGGACCCATAGCCCACAGCATCACCCGACTATCGGCGGGCCCGTCGCGCCAATGGCCTTCGGTGTAGCTCGACACGACCGCTCGAAGTACCGTGCGGTTGATCTGGGTCTGAGCGGCGGCGGGGAGCATTCCGCTTACCGCGAGACCCGGATCTTTGCCATGCCAGAGAACGAGTATGGCGTCCGCGGGCAGGTGATCGGCGATGCCGTGGGTGCGCTGGAAAGTATGAATGTAGAACGGAGCGGGCTCGTTGTAGGCGCAGGGGTGCATCGGGATCGCCGATCCGTCGATGCGCTGAATGTTGTATTGATGAAGCCTGTCTACGATCTTGTCGTCCGGAATCTCCACAATCCGCCTTGCCCGCACCTCGACTTCCTTTGGGCGCTCGTCGAGCAGACGATCTAGTTCCCGACGTCCTTTTCGACTCAGAACGCCCAGCTCTGCGCGCATAGCCACGGTGAGGTTCGCCTTGCCCTGGGCGAAGTGGTGGAGCGCGAGCTTTCGTTCGAGATCAGCTCCATGGCTGCTGTGGCCGCACCCCCAAGGGAAGAACTCTCCGCGCGGCAAATCAAGCGCGAGGATCGCGCGGGTGACGCGCTTCCCTGAAACGAGCAGCGCCGCGGTGCGTTTCTGTTCCAGTATCTGTTGCAGCCCGTCGAACTGAGTCAAGAGTGCGCGGCTCACATCCTCGCTTCCGTTTCGCTGGTAGGGCTCTCCAGCGTCCGATCGAACGAATTTCTCGATGGTTACCAGCGCGTCCACGAGGTCTGTGTACTTTCCAGCGAGTTGTTCCCGACGCCACGACGCCACGGCCCCGCGGCGCTGAATCCATGCGACGAGTAACCCTGTTGTCGCGGCAAGCACTGCAGCGCCAGCGGTTGTCGCGATGGTCAGAGATTGAACGAGATCTTCCGGGGGCACTCACGCACCTTATCGCCCGCCCAGCTCCTGGGCTCGTCATTTCTCGGAGGGCATCATGTCTTATGCCAACGGCCGATACCCGCTGCACACCTTCGTGCACCGCGGCGGCAACATCTATCTCACGCCGAGCCTGAACGCTCGCTGGAATGAGGCGGTCAGGCTCGGCGTCGAGAAGTATGGCGTGCGCCTGTACATCACCGGCGACATCGACGGTCTCGGCGGGTGGAACGGCTACCGCCCATACGACCCGTAGGTCGCGTATCGGCGGCACTACGGCATCATGGCCGCGGTTCCCGGCACGTCGAGCCACGGCGGGAAGTACCAAGGCCGCGAGGTCTTCGCGCTCGACGTCGCCAACTGGCAGGCGCTCGCGCGCGGCAACCCGTCGCTCGCGTGGTCGCGGTTCGTCGCGCTCATGACGATCGTCGGCCTGACCATCGACTTCCTGAAGCCGCGCGAGCAGTGGTATGTCGGCGACTTCAACCCCGCATGGACGGTCCCGACCTTCGGTGCCGTCGCGATCAACCCCGGGACGACCAACCGTCCCACCGACGTCCACAAGGAGGACGAGATGGCACTCACTCGCTGGGCCAGCACCGGGGCAGTTTTCGTCCTCGGCTACGAGAAGATCTACTACGTCAATGACCCCGCGAGGGTTGGCACGCTTGAGAAGCGTCATGGGCCAATCATCGAGTGCAGCAACGACGACTTCACCGTCCAGCTGCAGTCAGAGAACATCCCGAGGGCGTCTGTCGAAGCCGTCCTGCGGGCCGCTGCTCAGGGCACAGATGGGCGCTTCTGGTCGCGGCTCACCGCGGAGGGCATCGCTATTCGCGGCGAGCAGGATCAGACGCAGGCCACGCTCGAGCAGGTGCAGAAGGTAGCGCTGGCGATCAAGGCCGCGAGCAGCTGATGCGCGACCGGCTCTGTCGGTGGGAAGGCGAACCGACCGTGATCCCTCGGGGGCGATGGTGACGAAGTACGTGTTCGCCACGCTCCTCGGGGTTGCGGTCGCGATCGCCACTGCACCGACGCTGGATCAGGTCACCTCGGCGTCGTACTCGTCTTTCTGGGCGCTCGGCATGGTGCTGACCGGAACTGTCGCGACGATCGGCTCGACGCGGAAGAAGTGGTGGCGGATCGAGTTCAGCGGCGCCATGTGCGTCGTCGCACTCCTCGCGGTCTACGCCTTCGCCCCGATCGTGCTGATCTTCGGCGGCGACGTCGAGCGGCTCGCGTACTCGGTGATCCTGCTCGGCTTCATGGTCTTCCCGACGACGAGGATCGTGACCCTCATCCGTCGAGGGGGTTCGGATGCTTGAGCTGATCTTCCAGTACGTCCTCCCCGGCACGATCGTCTCCCTTCTCGGCGGATGTTTCCTCCTCGCGGGGAAGCGTCGCGACAGGGTCGCCGCCGAAGCTGCATCGGAGCCCGCGCGGCACGAGAAGCAGTTCCCCGGCTGGCAGGAAGTCGTCGACGAGAACCGAGACCTTCGCGACGAGATGAAGAGCGTTCGCGATGAAGTCCTCGGGCTGCGCGCGGAACTCGGAGAAGTGCGCCGCGCGGACACGCGCAAGCTGCAGGCCGTCGCGCGCATCCTCCGGGCACTGTTCGACCAGTGGCCCGGGAACGACACCCCCAACCTCGACCCCGCGGACATCGCGGAGATCGAAGACGCCATCCCGCCCGCGTGGGTTCGTCGCCGGGCCGTCTGACCTAGGAGAACTGATGGACATCGCAAACCCCGCCGCGCCGCTCGGCGTGCTCACCCTGCTCGGCTTCTTCACCCCGTACGCGATCGGTGCGCTGAACGGTGCTCTGCCGTTCGTGAAGACCTCGTGGCAGAAGAAGGTCGTCACAGTCACAGTCACAGTCACGGTCGCGCTCGCCGCGGTCGTCATGGTCTTCTACTACGCGATCACGAAGGAACCGATCCCGACTGGTGGGTGTTCGCCCTCATCGCGATCGGCATCGTGAGCACCTCCTACACGCTGGTCACCCGCAGCTCGGCTTCCGCAATCGAGCGCGCGGCCGATCCGACGGTCGCGTGACACGAGGCGTCGTTCGCGGCCACCAACGACGCATCAGATGAAGCTCCCCCACCTAGCCTTCGGGCTAGGTGGGGGAGTTCTGTCGGTTATGGTGCGGGATCCGTCGAGGGCGAGGGCGAGGGGGTCGGTGACGGTTGGGTGTCACTGTCAGATTCCAGGCGCTCGATAACGCCAGTGATGATCTCTTCGACTTGCTCGGGTGAAACGTACTGGTCGGAAGGTGCCGGGTCTTCCGAGGGGGTAAGGGCAGTGGCCAAGCTGATCCCGTCGAGCACGAGACTGAGCGCGCTCATGACGATCGCGATCGACACTTGGTGTCGGTTCATCCACTGCCCCAGCCGGGACATTGCTGGCATCGCCGCAACTTCCTGGGCTGCCGCTTCAGGGGAAATCTTTCCTGCCTGCAAGCGGTCGATGACGTCCTGCAGGCCGAGGCGAAGTCCAGCGAGAGTGACGCTACTCATCTGCGTTCCGTCGGCGGCGGTCGCGTGGAAATCCGATCGCTTCTCGTTATCCGTCCCGCAGATAGGGCAGGGGATGACCACGATCAAGTTGCCCCCTGGCGCGATGGCGTTCGTGCTTATCGCGTAGACGGGCGAGATCCCTTCGTAGGCATACCGGCACTTCCAGCAGACGAGTTGAACCGTGGACGCGGCTCGGATGGCTTCCTGAAATTGCGGGGCGGTTGCTTCGTGGTCGGGGCGCCGTGGGGTGGGCCTACCCTTGCGTGCACGCTTCATGGACTCACCATATCGACGCTGCGCTCCTTATTCGGGGCAGTCATCTTAGGGTGTGGCGGAGGCCGAGCGGTGGCGTGGAATGAGCCCTCTGCGATCGACGCCGCGCCTCTTCGACGATCCACGGTTCGAGCCCAGGGAGTGCGCGCAGCGCGGTGCACAGCGTGCGCAGGTAGTCGTCCTCGAAGAACCCGACCCAGATGCCGACGGACTCCGTCAGGATGTCGAGCCGATCGCCGGCGGTCGCGTACAGTTCGGCGATGACGGGTTCGGGATCTTGCGTGTAGCGGTGGCCGTGAGCAGATCGCGTCGAGCGTGATGCTGAGCATCGTGTCGGGTGAGAGTCCTCGTGAGGGCATGGCCGGGTGTCCCTTCTCCGGCCGAGACGACGAGCCTACGGCCGCCGGCGGCCCGCGTCGCTGTCTCCCCGTCGTCTCCGCGCCGCGCCAGTTCCAAGGCGCAGTGGTCGAATAACTAGAATATTGGAATACCCGAAGAGGACCGTCGCACCACAGACGTCTCCGCGGGAACCGGTGTCGGCTCGAATCGCGTGAGCGGAACGAATCTCAGAACGCTCACGTCCTACTTGGGTGACCAAGTCATGGCCGGGATAAAGGAAACATGACTGGACCAAAGCGGGACTTCCGCACTGATCTGCAGGCACTCCGCGCGGTGGCCGTGCTCGCCGTGATCGTCAACCACATGTGGCCCGGGGTCCTTCCCGGCGGCTACATCGGCGTCGACGTCTTCTTCGTGATCAGCGGATTCCTCATCACGTCCCACCTCCTCCGCGAGTCGCGGAGCACCGGCAAGATCCGACTGGGCGCGTTCTGGGCCCGACGCGCCCGCCGCCTGCTGCCCGCCGCGCTGCTCGTACTCGCGGTGTGCGGCATCTTCACCGTCGTAATGATGCCCCTTCCCCAGTGGGAGAACGAGCTGTACCAGATCGGCGCCGCCGCGGTCTACGTACTCAACTGGGTGCTCGCCTCGAACTCTCTTGACTACTTCGCCCAGGGCGAGGCCCAGACCCTGGTCACTCACTACTGGTCACTCTCAGTCGAGGAGCAGTTCTACATCATCTGGCCGATCATCCTCTTGGCCGTAGCCTTGTTCACCTTCCGCCGCGCGAAGCGGACGCAGGTCGTCGTCACCGCTGTTGTCTTCGCGGTCATCGCGCTCGCCTCGCTCGCCTGGGCCGTCTATTCCACCGCCCAGACCCCGTCGGCCGCGTACTTCCAGACCACGGGACGTGCGTGGGAGTTCGCCGCAGGTGGCCTCGTCGCTCTGCTCCCCGTCCTCAGCGAGACGATCCGCCGCCGCCTCAGCGCGTTCGTCTGGCTCGGCTGGGCGCTCATCCTCGGCAGCGCCGTGCTCTTCGACTCGCAGTCCGGCGTCCCCGGACCCGCCGCCCTCATCCCCGTCCTCGGCGTCGTTCTCGTCATCGCGATCGGCGAGGCCGAACACACCTGGTCGACGCGAGCGATCACCTCGTTCCGCCCCGTGCAGATCATCGGCGACGTGAGCTACTCGGCGTACCTCTGGCACTGGCCACTCATCGTCGCCGCCCCCGTCATCCTTTCCCGACCGATCGGCACAGTAGACAAATTCGTTCTCCTCGCCATCACCCTGGTTCTCGCACTGCTCACCAAGCGTTTCATCGAAGACCCGGTGCGCCTCGGCCCGCTCGCCCGCACCCGCCCACGCTGGATCGCCGTCATGACCGTGGCCGCGATGGCCGTGGTCGTCGTCCCGTCCGCGCTCGGTGTGGTCGCGCTGCGGGACCACGGTGTCTCGGCGACCGCCTCACTCGTCGCCGCGTCGAAGGACCCCGGGGAATGCTTCGGCGCCCAGGCAGAACTCGGCACCGCTGACTGCTCCGACTCTCGCGAGCTCGGCGACCAGGGGTACCTGCTCTCCGAGAGCCACTTCAACCTCATCACCAGCACGACCGGCGGCACCATCTGTGAAGAGGTGACCACGGCCGATGGGGTCGTCAAGACCTGCTCGTGGGGAGCGCCGGAGGGGACGCAGGACCTCGATATCGCGATCGTCGGAGACTCACACGCCGAGATGTGGTCCGGCTCGCTCGACACCGTGGCGCCCGTGCACAACGCGCGCATCCACACCTTCCTCAAGGGAGGCTGCGCGGCGACCGCCGACCCCGCGGTGGGAACGATCAGCACGGATCCCGCCTACGTCGCCGACTGCCAGGCCTGGCGCACGGGCACGATCGACATGCTGGTCGAGGACCCCGACATCGACGTCATCATCACGACGGCCTGGTCGGGAAAGTACACCGTCAACGGCCAGCCCGACCCCGGCACCGGCTACGCCGACGCGTGGAACCAGTGGCTCGACTCTGGCAAGCGCGTCATCCTGATGGCCGAGCCCCCGGTGCTGCCCGTCGACGTCGTGGACTGCATCATCGACTCGTGCACCGTACCCGTCGAGAGCGTCGACACCGAGTCGGCGCTGACCCGCGCCGCGGCGATGATCGACAACGTGAATTTCAGTGTCGTCGACTTCTCCGACGTGTTCTGCGACGACGTCTGCTACCCGGTCGTCGGCGGAATCCCCGCGTATTTCGACAGCAACCACCTCACCGAAGCGCTCACGCGTTCGTTCGGCGAGGGCTGGCTCGAGGACGAGCTGACACAGCCGTTCGTGCAGCAGTGACCGCCCATTCCGCGGCATCCGCGGTTCGAGGCCGGCTCGGCTGGCGCGCGTGCGCGAGATGCGCACTTTCGGGGTAGTCCCGGGAGCATACGGGGCGCGGCATAGTTCGATTCCCCCCCAGGTCCACCAGGTCGCTGTCACAAGCACGAAGGCCCGCCTCCCTGGTAACACTAGGGAGGCGGGCCTTTTTCGATGTCCGCGGAGGCATCGCGGCGAGCGTGCGGCCGGATCAGGCTCGCGGGTCAGGTTCCAGGCGGATCCTCGATACCGCGGCGCGCGTGTTCGACCGCCGCCTCCGCATCCTCCACGGAGCGCGCTCGGGCCGCCTGCTCCGCATCCGCCTCCTCGAGCGCGGCTTGGGCTCGCGTTGCATCGCGGCGGATGGAGACGAGCTCTGCCTCGAGTTCGCGCTCCCGGCGATCCAGTTCCTCGACGCGCAGAGACGCGGCGCGCAGGCTGCGGTCCGCCGATGCCGCGTCGCGCACCGCTCGCTCCCTGCTCTGTTCGGCGGCACGCAGGGCGCGTTCGGCCTCCCGCCGTTCGCGGCGTGCCTTCACCTCATCGCGCGGTGCGGCAGCGGTATCCGGCAGCTCCGGAGCGCCACCGCCGACGAGGGCGTCCGCGCCCTCGTCGAAGACGCCCGACGGCTCCAGCTCGCGAATCAGCCGGCCCGAGGCGACCGCGACGGCAGCCACAGGATCGAAGAACGCGGCCGTGATCGTCTGCTGCACCGCCTCACGGGTCGAGGCGGTGACTCGCTCTCCTCGCGTCCCGGCGAGCTCTGCCGCGGCCGCGGCGAGCCGGTTGGTCAACGCTCGTCGGTCGCGACCCAGCTGCGCGAGCGCGCGGGCGTCCAGGTCCTCCTGAGCCTCCCGCAGCTCGTCGGCGAGGTGCAGCGCCTCCTCCAGCTGGGAGGCACGCTCCTGCGCGAACACGTTGACGATCCACGCGGCGACCGAGGGCTTCTTCAGTGCGCGGATCTCGGCGGCGAGTGTCGAGTCCGACGCGTCTGCGGCGCGGGCATTGCGTGCGGCGATGAACTCTGCGAGCGGAGTGACGTAGAGCTCTCTCGCGATGTCCGACAACCCAGAGGTCATGCGAGCGACGATACACCGGACCTGCGGCTGGAACGTGGCGGTCGCAACCGTCCTCGGAGCCGCGATCAGTCAGTACTCTGGGGGAATGGCCACGCTGTTCTACGGTGCGTCCGATGTCCCGATCCACATCGAGGACCGGGCGCTCGCGCACTTGAAGATCGTCATCGCGACGAAGCTGCGCCGGCAGGAGAGTTTCACGCTCTCGTGGCGGCATCCCGATGGCGATGCCGGCGGACGCTCCACCATCTGGATCCACCCGTCGATCCCGCTCCGGTTCACCTTCGACGACCCCGAACAGCCGGAACTCAACCCGCAGTGGGTCGACGACCTCATGCAGTCGGTCAACTCCACCGGCGGGATCATGCTGCTCGACGAGGTGCTGGACACGTCACAGAGGTGACGACGGTGCGCAGGCCGTTCTCGCCGATCGCACCGTCGATCCGGATGGGCGTCGCGGTCAGCCGGCCCACTCGATGAGGATGAGGCTCTGCCGGGTGTCCGCGAACTTCACCCATCCGTCACCGAAGAGATACGTCATGCCGTAGCCCTCCGTGTCCGTACCCATCGAGTACTGCGGGTTCTCGGTGATGTAGATGCCGTCATCCCCGTCCTCGCGGGTCCAGCCGGCGGCCAGCAGCGACGACTGCGCCTCGGTCGCGTCCTCCGCCGAGATGGGCGACCATCCGTAGAGCTGGCCGTGGTCGGAGGCGACGGTGTAGTCCGCCCAGAAGCACAGCAGACCGTCGGGCAGGGGCACACCGCCGATCACGAACTCCTTCTGCTGGAACGTCCATCCGGCGTCGGTGAGCACCTGGACGGTGCCGGCGGAGACGATCGTGTCACACGTCGGAGCGGTCGGTGTCGCAGGCGGCGGCGTCGGGCTCGGCTCCGTGCTCGCCTCGGCGGAGGGCAACGGCGACGGCGACGCCGGAGTGGCGGCGGCATCCGGAGCGCCGGCGCACGCCGCGAGCACGACGGCCAGTGTCAGAGCGCCCAGGGCGGCCGAGATCTTGCGGTTCGTCATCATGCGCTTTCGTCAGTCGTGCAGCAGCTCGAGGAAGGCATCGTGAAGGATGCCGTTGGTGGCGAGTGTCGACAGGTCGGAGATCGTCTCGGTGCCGTCGAATCCGGTCATCCGCCCGCCGGCTTCGCGCACGATGGGAACGGCCGCGGCGACGTCGTACTCCTTGACGCCGAACTCGGCGACCATGTCGATACGACCCTCAGCCAGCAGCATGTAGGCGTAGATGTCGCCGTAGGCGCGGTCGCGCCAGACGCGGTCGGCGAGCGTCAGCAGCTGGTCGAGGTGCCCCGACTGCGCCCACTGGGTGATGCTCTGGAAGCTCACGCTGGCGTCATCGAGAGACGACACGGCGGAGGTGCGGATGCGGCGCGGCTCGGCGTCCGTCGCCGTCCAGGCCCCGGCGCCCGCAGAGGCCCACCAGCGGCGCCCCAGGGCGGGCATGCTGACGACACCGACCTGCGGCACGCCGTCGACGGCCAGCGCGATCATGGTGCCCCACAGCGGCACGCCGCGCAGGAAATTGGCGGTCCCGTCGATCGGATCGATGATCCATTGGCGGTGCGTGCTGCCCTCCGCGCCGAACTCCTCTCCGAAGATCCCGTCGTCGGGTCGCTCGGTCGCGAGGATCGCGCGGATGGCGCGTTCGGTCGCGAGGTCGGCGTCGGTGACGTGGGAGCTGTCCGCCTTGGTCGACACCTCGAGGTCGGGGCTGTCGAACCGGGGAAGCGACTGCGCATCGGCGGCGTCGGCGAGGCGGAGCGCGAGGGCGAGGTCGAGGGAACGGCGGTCGGCGCTGGGGGAGGCAGTCACCCGTCCAGGATAGTCGCCCGACCCTTCGCGACCGCGAGCGCGCGACACGCTGCGACACGCGCGGCGGACCCGGAGGAGGAGGCTCGATTTCGCACCGCGACCGTCGGCTGGTAATGTAATTCCTCGGCCGGGGAAACCGGGCCACGCACCTCTAGCTCAATCGGCAGAGCAACTGACTCTTAATCAGTGGGTTCTCGGTTCAAGTCCGAGGGGGTGCACGGATCAGCCTCGATGACTCTCGCCAGTCATCGGGGCTTTTCTGCTTTCACGGCGCTGCTGCCCGGAGCCGCACGCGTGCGCTACCTTGAGGCACATGCGAAGGGGTGGCGATGCGGCGACGGATTATCGAGGGTGGGGCGGTGTTCGCCTGCGCGCTGCTCGCGCTGGTGCTGACGGGGTGCGCCGCTGGTTCTTCGGAGACCGTCGACTACACCACGTCAGCCGTGACGCTCGTGCCCGGTTCGGCGCTGGTCGTGGACTTCGGAGAGATCAATCCCACGGTCGGCGACGAGTGGGTGATCACGCGCGAACCGGATCCCGCCGTCCTCGATCCGGGTGCCGCCGACTCGCGTTATCTCGGTGAGGACGGGGAGGTCGGCGCGCCGAGCGAGTTCCGCTATCGCTTCGCTCCGGTCGGACTCGGCACCACGGTGATCGAGTTCGAGTACCGGTTCCGCGGTGCCGTGCCCGACGAGGAGAGCGACCGGCGAAGCGCCGAGATCACCGTGACGGTCAAGCAGTAGACAGGCTGCGTCCTCGCCTCATGCGGCATCGCCCACCAGGATGGCCGCGGCATCCTCGGCGGCCGGGTCCTCGGGGTCGTCGTCGATGTGCGCCAGGGTCTTCCTGCCGAGGAGGATCGTCAACGCTGCCACCAGCACCGCGATCGCCGCCACCAGGTAGGGGACGGTGGCGCTGAACGCGTGCCAGAGTGCCGCTGCGAGCGGCGGGGCGATCGCGCCACCGAGGAAGCGCACCGAGGAGTACGCCGACGACGCCACCGACCGGGGGAGGTCCGTCGCCTCCATGACGGCTTCCGTCAGCACGGTGTTCATCACTCCGAGCAGCAGGCCGCCGATCACGATGCAGATGACCAGCGCGACCGCGGACTCGACGAGGAGGCCGGCGACGACGAGATCGAGCGCGAGGAGCGGGAGCACCAGAAGGATCACCCGGGTGCGCGGCATCCGACGCATGAGCATCGGGGCGACCCAGACGCTGGTGACGGCGAGAGCGAGACCCCATCCGAAGAAGGTGAAGCCGATGCCCATCGCCCCGAACCCGAGGGGGAAGGGCGAGAATGCCAGCAGGATGAAGAATCCGATGTTGTAGAAGAACGCCGCGGTGGCGAGCACCGCGAGGGCGGGACGCCCGAGGGCTTTGAAGGGCGCGGAGAAGGCGACGGGGGTGCGCTTCTCGCCGGGTCCCCGCAGGAGCACCAGCACGGCGAGGAAGGCGATCGCCATGAGCACCACGACTCCGAAGAACGGCGCGCGCCAGCTCTGCTCCCCGAGCAGACCGCCCAGCAGGGGCCCGATCGCGATGCCGAGGCCCAGGGCGGCCTCGTAGAGGATGATCGCCGCCGAGCTGCCGCCGGACGCAGCCCCGACGATCGTGGCCAGAGCGGTGGAGATGAAGAGCGCGTTGCCCAGCCCCCACCCGGCGCGGAATCCGATGACCGCGTCGACGCTGCCGCTGAGGGCGCAGAAGAGCGCGAACACCACGATCAGAGCGAGTCCGATCAGCAGGGTCTTCTTCGCGCCGATGCGCGACGAGATCCAGCTGGTGACCAGCATGGCGAGGCCCGTCACCGCGAGGTAGCTGGTGAACAGCAGCTCGGTCTCAAACGGACTCGCCTGCAGGGACTCGGCGATCGCCGGGAGGATGGGATCGACCAGGCCGATGCCCATGAAGGCGACCACGCACGCGAACGCCACCGCCCAGACCTGTGCCGGCTGCTTCCATACGGAGGGGGTGGCGGTGCTCACTGTGCTGCTCCTGTCGGGTCGTTCGTGGTGTGCGCGGCGAGGATCTCCGCCGCACGCGTGAGAATGCTCCAGTCTTCGTCTGACAGCTCGGCGAAGCGCGGGGCCAGCGTGTCGCGGAATTCTGCGCGCCATGCCTGCAGCGCGTCCGATCCCGCCTCGGTGATGGCGACCGCGGTCGCTCTCGAGTCCTCAGCGACGGGGGAGCGGAGCACCAGACCGTCGCGCTCCAGGACGCCGACGAGTCGTGTCATGCCCGGTTGCGTGGTGCGTGCGGCCGCGGCGAGCTCACCCACCCTTCGTGGCCCGGATCGCTCCAGCAGATTGAGCACCCGCCACTGGGCGGCGGGCGCGTCGTTTCCCGCGTCCTGGGCGGCGATGCGCCCGAGTGCGTATCCCGAGAGCACGAGGGAGGGGATGACATCCTGACGTTGCATACCAAAAAGTATATACCCGATGGTATGAATTGGATTCGGCCGTGACCGTGTTCAGCGTCGCGCGCCGGCGATCCGTGCCGAGAGCTGGTGCGCGTGCGCGAGCAGGATGCGTCCGAGCTCGGTGATCCGCTCCGGTCCGAACCGGAAGCCGACGCCCGTGAGGCTCAGTGCCCATTCCGGGCGACCCGTCCGGTCGAACACCGCAGCGCCCAGCCCCCAGCTGCCTTCCACGATCAGCCCGGGGTTCACGGCGTATCCGCGCTCCTTCGTCTCGGCGAGCCGACTGCGCAGAGCGCTCGTGCCGTGCGTGCGGCCCCATGTGCTCTCCAGCTCCGGATGCCGCTCCAGGTATGCGTCCACATCGTGGTCGGGCAGGAAGGCGAGGATGGCGAGTCCGGCGCTGGCCACGCCGAGGGGGAACCGCACGCCCTCGCTCAGCACGAAGGAGCGGATCGGGAACGAGCCCTCCTCGCGCACGAGGCACACCGTCTCGTCCGCGCGGCGCACCGAGAGGAACGCGCTCTCCTCGGTCTTCACCGCGAGCGAGCGGACGATGTCACGCGCCAGTCCCGTCACGTCGTAGCGGGTCGCTGCCACCGACCCCATCAGGAACAGCTCGGGACCGGGCATCCATCGGGCGCTCACCTCGTCGCGGTCGACCAGTCCCTCGACGCGCAGGGCGGACAGGAGCCGGTGCGCGGTGGACCGCGACAGGTCCGCGGCGCGCGCGAGGTCCACCACCGAGGCGCCGTCCGCGCCGCTCGCCGTGACCGCGCGAAGGAGCCTCGCTGCACGGGCGATCGCCTGCGTGCCGGGAACGACCTGGGCTGGTATGTCCATGATATGGACGCTACGGGGAGATACGTCCACATCGCAAGCGGCGCTCTTCCCGATCGCGCGGTGCGGAGGGATGCTGGAGACAGCCACCCTTCGAAGGAGCACGCGTGATCGACAAACACTGGGCCTCTGCGGCCGACGCCGTCGCCGACATCTCGGACGGCTCCTCGCTCGCGGTCGGCGGGTTCGGGCTCTCCGGCAATCCGATCGCGCTGATCGAGGCGCTCCTCGCACAGGGGACGAAGGATCTGAGCGTCGTGAGCAACAACTGCGGGGTCGACGACTGGGGTCTCGGGGTGCTGCTCGCCGCCCAGCGCATCCGCAAGATGACCTCGTCGTACGTGGGCGAGAACCGCGAGTTCGAGCGGCAGTTCCTCTCGGGCGAGCTGGAGCTCGAGCTGACGCCGCAGGGCACGCTCGCGGAGAAGCTGCGGGCGGGCGGATCGGGTATCGCCGCCTTCTTCACGCAGACCGGGGTGGGGACCCAGGTCGCCGAGGGCGGGCTGCCTCGACGCTACGCACCCGACGGGTCGGTCGCCGTCGCTTCGCCCGTCAAGGACGTGCGCACCTTCGACAACGGCCAGGGGCCGCGGGAGTATGTGCTCGAGGAGGCCATCACGACGGACTTCTCGCTCGTGCACGCGCTGGCCGGCGACCGGCACGGCAATCTGGTCTTCAACAAAGCTGCACGCAACTTCAACCCGCTCGCCGCGATGGCCGGACGCATCTGCATCGCACAGGTCGAGGAGCTCGTGGAACCCGGGGAGCTCGACCCCGATCGCATCCATCTTCCCGGTGTGTTCGTGCACCGCGTGGTCGAGGTGGGCCGCGACATCCCCAAGCGCATCGAGCGACGCACGGTCGCCACGGAAGGATCCTGACATGGCTCTCACCCGCGACGAGATGGCCGCGAGGGCGGCAGCAGAACTGCAGGACGGGTCGTACGTGAACCTCGGGATCGGACTGCCGACGCTGGTCCCCAACCACGTGCCCGACGCGGTCACCGTGGTGCTGCAGTCCGAGAACGGCATTCTGGGTGTCGGCCCGTATCCGCGCGAGGACGCCGTGGATCCCGACCTCATCAACGCCGGTAAGGAGACCGTGACCGTGCGTCCGGGGGCGGCGTTCTTCGACTCGGCGACGAGTTTCGGGATGATCCGAGGCGGCAAGATCGACGCGGCCATCCTCGGGGCGATGCAGGTGTCGGCGACGGGCGACCTCGCGAACTGGATGATCCCGGGGAAGATGGTCAAGGGTCCTGGCGGTGCGATGGACCTCGTGCACGGTGCCGCTCGCGTCATCGTCCTCATGGAGCATGTGGCGCGGGACGGATCCGCCAAGATCGTCGACTCCTGTTCGCTGCCGCTCACAGGTCGCGGGGTCGTCGACCGGATCATCACCGATCTGGCCGTGATCGACGTCACCGGCGAAGGGCTCGTGCTCGTCGAGACCGCACCGGGCGTGAGCGTGGAGCAGGTCGTCGACGCGACCGAACCTCCCCTGATCATCGCCGATGACCTGCTGAACACGAACACGAACACGGAGAGCTGAAGATGACATCGACCGACCGGTCCACGACCCCAGCTGCAGACCACGACATCGTGATCGTCGCCGCCGCCCGCACCCCTCAGGGGCGCCTCAAGGGACAGCTGGCGAGCTTCACGGCGGTGCAACTCGGAGCCCTCGCGATCCGCGGTGCGCTGGAGCAGGCATCCGTGCCGCCCGACGCCGTCGACGCCGTGATCGTGGGGCAGGTGCTCGCCGCAGGCTCGGGGCAGAATGCCGCAAGGCAGGCGGCCATCGGCGCGGGCATCGGATGGAACGTCCCCGCGCACTCGGTGAACAAGGTGTGCCTCTCAGGGCTGACGGCGATCATCGACGCGGCACGGATGATCCGCACCGGGGACGCCACCGTGGTGGTCGCGGCCGGCATGGAGTCGATGACCCGCGCACCGCACCTGCTCATGGGCTCGCGCGACGGATGGACCTACGGCAGCGTGGAGGTTCTCGACCACATGGCGTTCGACGGCCTGACCGACGCCTACGACCAGGAGAGCATGGGGGCATCGACCGAGCGTCACAACGCCCGCTTCGACCTCACCCGCCGTGCGCAGGACGAGGTCGCCGCGCTGTCGCATCAGCGGGCCGCGTCCGCGCAGGCCGCCGGGATCTTCGACGACGAGATCGTTCCCGTCTCGGTGCCGCAGCGCCGGGGCGAGGCGCTGACGGTCACGGCGGACGAGGGCATCCGTCCCGACACCACGGTCGAGTCGCTGGGCACGCTTCGTGCGGCCTTCGCGGAAGGCGGGTCCATCACCGCGGGCAACTCGTCGCAGATCTCCGACGGGGCCTCCGCGGTCGTGGTGACCACCAGGGAGACGGCGGACCGACACGGATGGCCGGTGCTGGTGGCCATCGGCGCCAGCGGTCAGACGGCGGGGCCGGACAACTCCCTGCAGGCGCAGCCCGCGCGCGCGATCGAGCGGGCCTGCGAGAAACAGGGGATCGAGCCGTCCGATCTCGACCTCGTCGAGATCAACGAGGCGTTCGGGGCGGTCGTCGCGCGTTCGCAGACGGAACTCGGGCTGTCGAGCGGCATCGTGAACATCCACGGCGGCGGCATCGCCATCGGTCACCCGATCGGCGCGTCGGGGACGCGACTGGTCGTCCACGTCGCCCATGTGCTGGCGCGGCGGGGAGCGGGCACGGCTGCGGTCGCTCTGTGCGGAGGCGGCGGGCAGGGGGAGGCGCTGATCCTCACCCGGTGAGCATCAGCGCTTGATCGGCTTGATGCCCTTCTTCGCGTCCTTCTCCTGCTGCTTCTGCTGCTTCGCGTAGACGGGGGAGTCGGGCGAGACCGGGCGACCCTGCTTGGCGCGCCGCGTATCGATCGCGGCGCCGATCGCGAGGGCCATCGTGATGCCCCAGCTCACCCAGGCGAGAGCGGACCGCCACGTCAGCTTCGTGTCGCGAGAGCCGCGGAGCAGGTTCGCCCCGGTCATGAGAGATCCGAGGAGTCCGGTACCCGTGAGGTAGTTCATACCCTCACGCTACCCGGCCGAGTCCGTCGATGCTCCTGCTTGACAACCGGGCGACGCGCCTGGCATGCGGCAGCGCTCGCCCAGCCGTCGTTCGGATCGCCGCGCTATCATGGGGGAGTCGCGGCTGGTCCGCGGCCGCAATCCGTGTATCTACCGGCCGCCGGCACTCCGGCGGACAGCGGCGGCACCCGACCCCGCGTCCGCGGACGCGCGAGAGCCACGATGAGCCACGTCACCCCCACCCCGCAGCACTCACCCCGTTCGACCGCAGAGGGGCCGGGACTGCTCCGCATCGCGGGCCTTCCCTATTTCCTGATCGCGTTCATCGCCCGCCTCCCGTTCGCGATGATGGTCGTCGGCGTCCTGACGGTCGTCGTATCGGCGCGAGGCTCCCTGTCGCTCGGCGGACTCACCTCCGCTGCGGTGGGCCTCGGCACCGCGTGCTTCGGTCCGCTGCTCGGCGCCGCGGCCGACCGGTTCGGCCAGCGCACGGTGCTGCTGATCCTCGCCCTCGCCAACGGCGCGATGCTCGTGGTCTTCACGCTCGTCGTCTACACGGGCGCGGCCGACGCGCTGGTCCTCGTCTCCGCGTTCGGCATCGGGGCGACAGCGCCGCAGGTCGCCCCCATGTCGCGGTCGCGGCTCGTGACGATGATCGCGGACCGCATGCCGGAGGCCGTGCGCCCCCGGACGGTATCGGGAACCATGGCGTACGAGTCCGCGGCCGACGAGACCGTGTTCGTCTTCGGACCTTTCCTCGTCGGCATCCTCGCCTCCGTGCTCGCGCCCTGGGCGCCGCTCATCGGAGCCGCCGCTCTGACGGTGGTGTTCGTCGGCGCCTTCGCCCTGCACCCGAGCGCACGCGTGGTCTCGGTGCACCGTGGCGTCGACGGACGAGCGCCGTCCGCGGTCTCGGAGCTCTTCACTCCGCGCGTGCTCATCGTCGTCGTCGGCATCCTCGGCGTCGGCATGTTCTTCGGGACGATGCTCACCGCGCTGACCTCCTTCATGGCGGACCGCGGCGCCCCCGAGCAGGCGGGCCTGCTCTACGGGGTCATGGGGGTCGGCTCCGCCATCCTCGCGCTCGGCGTGGCCTGGCTTCCCGCACGGTTCTCGCTGCGGGCGCGCTGGCTGGCGTTCTCCGGCATCCTGCTCGGGGGGAGCCTGCTCCTGCTGCGCGTCGACACCCCGGAGCTCATGATGCTCGCCCTCGCGATCATGGGGATCGGGATCGGCCCGACCCTGGTCACCCAGTACAGCTTCGGGGCCGCGCGCAGTCCGCTCGGTCGCTCCGCGACGGTGATGACCATGCTCGGCTCCGGCATCGTCGTCGGCCAGTCGCTCGGGGCCGCGGTCGCGGGAGAGCTCGCGGAGAGCGCAGGGACGACCAGTGCGCTCGTGCTCCCGATCATCGCCGCGTCAGTAGCGTTCGCGGCGGGGCTTGTCAACTGGCGACTGAGCGCCGCCGAACCTCGCGTAGCCTCGGTCTGAGCTTCGGTAGCCTGAGAAGCACACCTTCCAGCGTCAGGAGATCTCGCCATGTCAGACGCAGAATTCGTCGTCGTCGCCAACCGACTGCCCGTAGACCGGGTCGTGGGCATCGACGGCGTGGAGGAGTGGCGGACGTCGCCCGGCGGACTCGTCGCGGCCCTCGAGCCGATGATGCGCACTGCGCACGGCGCGTGGGTGGGATGGCCCGGCCAGCCGGATGTGCACCTCGACCGCTTCGAGATCAACGGCATCGACCTCGTGCCCGTCGCGCTCAGCGCGGAAGAAGTGGCCGACTACTACGAGGGCTTCGCGAACGACACGATCTGGCCGCTGTACCACGATGTGATCGCGCCGCCCCAGTACCACCGCGAATGGTGGGACGCCTATGTCAAGGTCAACCGGCGCTTCGCCGAGGCCGCGGCCTCCGTGGCAGCGCCGAACGCCACGGTCTGGGTGCACGACTACCAGCTGCAGCTCGTGCCGCAGATGGTCCGCGAGCTGCGGGACGACGTGACGATCGGCTACTTCCACCACATCCCGTTCCCGGCCCACGGCCTGTACGCGCAGCTGCCGTGGCGAGACCAGGTGCTCACCGGTCTGCTGGGCGCCGACGTCATCGGCTTCCAGCGCGCGCAGGACGCGACGTACTTCCTCACCGCCGTGCGGCGGCGGCTGCGCCACGAGGTCAAGGGATCCGCGGTCGCCGTTCCCACGCCCGACGGCGGCACGCGCACCGCCCTGGCGAAGGCCTTCCCGATCTCCATCGACACCGAGCCGTACCTCGAACTCGCCGCACGCCCTGAGGTGCGGGCTCGAGCGGCCGAGATCCGCGCCAGTCTCGGCAACCCGAAGAAGATCCTGCTCGGCGTCGATCGACTCGACTACACCAAAGGCATCCGGCACCGCATCAAGGCCTACGGGGAGCTGCTCGACGACGGCATCCTGAGCGTCGAGGACATCACCTTCGTGCAGGTCGCCAGTCCGAGTCGGGAGCGGGTGGACGCCTATGTGCACCTGCGGGACGAGATCGAGCTCGCGGTGGGCCGGATCAACGGCGACCACGACACGATGGGCCACACCGCCATCCGCTACCTGCATCAGGGCTACCCGCGTGAGGAGATGGTCGCGCTGTATCTTGCCGCCGACGTCATGCTCGTGACCGCGCTGCGCGACGGCATGAACCTGGTCGCGAAGGAGTACGTCGCGACCAGGGCGGACAACCGCGGGGTGCTCGTGCTCAGCGAGTTCACCGGTGCCGCGGACGAGCTGCGTCAGGCGGTGCGGGTCAATCCGCACGACATCGCGGGCCTCAAGGACGCGATCATGACGGCGGTCGAGATGACTCCGTCGGAGCAGGGCAAGCGGATGCGGTCGCTGCGTCGGCGCGTGCTCGAGAACGACGTGAACGCCTGGTCCTCGTCGTTCCTGCGTGCGCTCGCGGAGGTCCGCGGGTCCTGACCCCGGCACCCATACTGGAGGGACCCGCCTCGATTGGAGACCCTGTGACCCGTACCTGGACCCCCGGAACCGCCGATGGGGCGCTTCGCGCGATCGCCGCGACGCCGCGACTCGTCGTCGCCCTCGATTTCGACGGCACGGCGTCACCGCTCGTCCCCGACCCCATGGCGGCGCGCGCACTGCCGGAGGTGGCCGCCCAGGTCGCGCGACTCGCGGCGATGCCCGACACGACCGTCGCCTACGTCTCGGGGCGCAGCATGCACGACCTCCGTGAGATCACGGAGCACACCGACGACTCGCCCATCGCTCTCGCAGGCTCTCATGGCGCCCAGTACTGGTTCCCCGGAACGGGCGAGGCCGACGCGACGGGGCCGGACACCGCCGAGGGCGACCGCGAGGAGCTGTGGGCGGCTGCGCGGCCGATCATCGATCGTCACGAGGGCGCCGAGTTCGAGCCCAAGACGTTCGGGATGGGCGTGCACACCCGCACCGCGACCGGGGAGGTCGAGAAGGAGGTGTTCGCCGAGATCGACGCGCTCGTCGCCGAACGCTTCCCGCACTGGCGTCGACGCGCCGGACACCGTGTGCTCGAGTTCTCGTCGCGCACCGAGGGCAAGGATGCCGCGATGGCGGCCCTCCGCGAGCGGTTCCATGCGACCGGCATCCTGTTCGCCGGCGACGACGTCACCGACGAGGACGCGATGCGGGTGCTGACCGCCGGAGATCTCGGCGTGCGCGTGGGCCCGGGGGACAGCGCCGCCGTGCTTCGTGTGGGGAATCCACAAGAGATGGCCCAGCTTCTGGAGGCGCTCGCGGACGAGCGCGCCTCTCGGCGGGAATAGACTTCCGTCATGTCCTCGCATGATCCCTCCAGCAGCGCGCCCATCGACATCAAGCCCCGCAGTCGTGTCGTCACCGACGGCATCGAAGCGACGACCTCCCGAGGCATGCTCCGTGCCGTCGGCATGGGAGACGCGGACTGGGACAAGCCGCAGATCGGGATCGCGTCCAGCTGGAACGAGATCACGCCCTGCAACCTGAGCCTCGACCGCCTGGCGCAGGGCGCCAAGGAGGGCGTGCACTCGGGCGGCGGCTACCCGCTGCAGTTCGGCACCATCTCCGTGTCGGACGGCATCTCGATGGGACACGAGGGCATGCACTTCTCCCTCGTGTCGCGCGAGGTCATCGCCGACTCGGTCGAGACCGTGATGATGGCCGAGCGGCTCGACGGATCCGTCCTGCTGGCCGGCTGTGACAAGTCGATCCCCGGCATGCTGATGGCCAGCGCCCGTCTGGACCTGTCGAGCGTGTTCCTGTACGCGGGATCGATCGCTCCGGGGTGGGTCAAGCTCTCCGACGGCACCGAGAAGGACGTCACGATCATCGACTCGTTCGAGGCCGTCGGCGCCTGCCGCGCCGGGCTCATGAGCGAAGAGGACCTCAAGCGCATCGAGTGCGCGATCGCCCCCGGCGAGGGCGCCTGCGGTGGCATGTACACCGCCAACACGATGGCATCCGTCGCCGAAGCGCTCGGTCTGAGCCTGCCGGGATCGGCTGCGCCGCCCGCGGCCGACCGGCGTCGCGACTACTTCGCGCACCGCTCGGGCGAAGCCGTCGTCAACCTGCTCCGCCAGGGGATCACGACCCGTGACATCCTCACCAAGGAGGCGTTCGAGAACGCGATCGCCCTCGCGATGGCACTGGGCGGCTCGACCAACGTGGTGCTGCACCTGCTCGCGATCGCCCGTGAGGCGGAGATCGACCTCTCGCTGCACGACTTCAACCGCATCGGCGACAAGGTGCCGCACGTCGCCGACATGAAGCCGTTCGGGAAGTACGTCATGAACGACGTCGACCGCCACGGCGGCATCCCGGTGATCATGAAGGCGATGCTCGACGAGGGGCTGCTGCACGGCGATGCCCTCACCGTCACCGGCAAGACTCTGGCGGAGAACCTCGCGGACCTCGACCCGCAGCCGATCGACGGCGAGGTCATCCACACCTTCGACAACCCGATCCACGCGACCGGCGGCCTGACGATCCTGCACGGCTCGCTGGCTCCGGAGGGCGCCGTCGTCAAGACCGCGGGCTTCGATGCCGCGGTCTTCGAAGGCCCCGCACGGGTCTTCGAGCGCGAGCGCGCGGCGATGGATGCCGTGGCGAACGGCGAGATCGAGGCGGGCACCGTGATCGTGATCCGTTACGAGGGTCCGAAGGGCGGACCCGGTATGCGCGAGATGCTCGCGATCACCGCGGCCATCAAGGGCGCAGGGCTCGGAAAAGATGTACTACTCTTGACTGACGGACGATTCTCAGGCGGCACAACCGGCCTGTGCATCGGCCACATAGCACCCGAAGCGGTGGACGCAGGTCCTATCGCCTTCGTGCGCGATGGTGATCTGATACGGGTCGATATCGCAGCTCGCTCTCTCGACCTACTCGTCGACGAGGCGGAGCTCGCCTCCCGCCGTTCTGGCTGGGAGCCGCTACCCCCGCGCTATACCCGTGGTGTCCTTGCCAAGTACTCGCGCCTCGTGCGGTCCGCCGCCGAAGGCGCGACGACCGGCTGATCCGCGTCGGCCTCCGGCTTCCGACGTCGCCACCAGACCATCAGAAGGAATCTCATGACTGCTGACACCGTCTCGGCTGTGCCGAGGCCCCCCGCACCCAAGTCGGCCGCGCCGGAGATCACCGGCGCCGAGGCCGTGGTCCGTACGCTCGAGCTCCTCGGCATCACCGATGTCTTCGGGCTTCCCGGCGGCGCCATCCTCCCCGTCTACGACCCGCTCATGGACGCGAAGGACCTCCGTCACATCCTCGTCCGCCACGAGCAGGGAGCCGGGCACGCCGCAGAGGGGTACGCCTCCTCCTCCGGCAAGGTCGGCGTCTGCATCGCGACCTCGGGCCCCGGGGCCACGAACCTCGTCACCGCGATCGCCGACGCGTACATGGACTCCGTGCCGTTGCTGGCCATCACCGGGCAGGTGTTCTCGACCCTCATGGGGACGGACGCCTTCCAGGAGGCGGACATCGTCGGCATCACGATGCCGGTGACCAAGCACTCCTTCCTCGTGAAGGACGCGTCCGAGATCCCCGGTGCCATCGCGGCCGCCTACGAGATCGCCTCCACGGGGCGTCCCGGACCGGTTCTGGTCGACATCACCAAGGACGCCCAGCAGGCGATCGCGCCGTTCATCTGGCCCGCCAAGATCGACCTGCCCGGCTACCGTCCGGTGACCAAGGCGCACGGCAAGCAGATCCAGGCCGCGGCCGCTCTTCTCGCCGACGCCAAGAAGCCCGTGCTCTACGTGGGCGGCGGTGTGATCCGCGGCCGCGCGTCGAAGGAGCTGCTCGCGCTGGCCGAGACGACCAACGCACCGGTCGTCACGACCCTGATGGCCCGCGGCGCCTTCCCGGACTCCCACCAGCAGCACCTCGGCATGCCGGGAATGCACGGCACGGTCCCGGCCGTGCTGGCGCTGCAGGAAGCAGACCTCATCGTGTCGCTCGGCGCGCGGTTCGACGACCGCGTGACGGGCAAGGCCGCGCTGTTCGCACCGAACGCGAAGGTCGTGCACGTCGACATCGACCCCGCCGAGATCTCGAAGATCCGCATGGCCGACGTCCCGATCGTGGGCGACGTCCGCGACGTGATGGTCGACCTCGAGTCCGCCTTCCGCACCGCGACGAGCACGACGACTCCCGACACCGAGGAGTGGTGGTCGTACCTCGACGGGCTGCGCACCGAGTTCCCGCTCGGGTATGCGCCGACCACCGACGGTCTGCTGGCACCCCAGCACGTGATCCAGCGCATCGGAGAGCTCACGGGGCCCGAGGGCATCTACGCGGCCGGCGTCGGTCAGCACCAGATGTGGGCGGCCCAGTTCATCAAGTACGAGCGCCCCAACTCCTGGCTGAACTCCGGAGGAGCGGGCACGATGGGCTACTCGGTTCCCGCGGCCATGGGCGCCAAGGTCGCCGAGCCCCACCGCACGGTGTGGGCGATCGACGGCGACGGATGCTTCCAGATGACCAATCAGGAACTCGCGACCTGCGCGATCAACAACATCCCGATCAAGGTCGCGATCATCAACAACTCCTCGCTGGGCATGGTGCGCCAGTGGCAGACGCTGTTCTACGACGGCCGTCACTCGAACACCGATCTGAACACGGGCCACGGCACCGTGCGCATCCCCGACTTCGTGAAGCTGGCCGAGGCCTACGGCTGCCTCGCGATCCGGGTGGAGAAGGAAGAGGAGGTGGACGCCGCGATCACGCTCGCCCTCGAGACGAACGATCGTCCGGTGGTCATCGACTTCGTGGTCAGCGCCGACTCCATGGTGTGGCCGATGGTCCCCCAGGGCGTGAGCAACAGCTACGTCCAGTACGCCCGCGAGCACGCGCCCGCCTTCGACGAGGAGGACTGACCATGTCGACTCACGTGCTGAGCCTCCTCGTGGAGAACACCCCGGGTCTGCTGACCCGTGTCGCAGGGCTCTTCGCCCGTCGCGGCTTCAACATCGACTCGCTCGCGGTGGGCGTCACCGAGGTGCCCGGCATCTCGCGCATCACGGTGGTCGTCGACCTCGATGAGCTGCCCCTCGAGCAGGTGACCAAGCAGCTCAACAAGCTGATCAACGTCATCAAGATCGTCGAGCTCGACTTCCCGACGTCCGTGCAGCGCGAGCACATGCTCGTCAAGGTGCGCACCGACAACGCGACGCGGTCGAACGTCATCGAAGTGGCGAACCTGTTCCGCGCCTCCGTCGTCGACTACGCATCCGATGCGCTCGTGATCGAGGTCACCGGCGATCGGGGCAAGGTCGATGCGCTGCTGCGGGCCCTCGAGCCGTTCGGCATCAAGGAGATCGCCCAGTCGGGGCTCCTCGCGATCGGTCGCGGCGGCAAGAGTATCACCGAGCGCGTCCTGCGCGGCTGATCAGACATCACACACGTACACGAACACCCAATCAAGGAGAGAAACCAGTGAGCACCGAGATCTTCTACGACGCAGACGCCGATCTGTCGATCATCCAGGGCAAGAAGGTCGCGATCGTCGGCTACGGCTCGCAGGGTCACGCGCACGCGCAGAACCTTCGCGACTCGGGCGTCGAGGTCGCGATCGCCCTCAAGGAGGGCTCGAAGTCGGCGCCGAAGGCGGAGGAGGCCGGTTTCGCGGTCAAGACCGTCGCGGAGGCGACCCAGTGGGCCGACCTCATCATGATCCTCGCGCCCGACCAGCACCAGCGCACGATCTACAGCGAGTCGATCGCCCCGAACCTGGCCGAGGGCAAGACCCTCGCGTTCGCGCACGGATTCAACATCCGCTTCGGCTACATCGACGCCCCCGAGGGCGTCGACGTGATCCTCGTCGCTCCGAAGGCTCCCGGCCACACGGTGCGTCGCGAGTTCGTCGCCGGCCGTGGCATCCCGGACATCATCGCGGTCGAGCGCGACGCCTCGGGCAACGCCTGGGCGACCGCGCTGTCGTACGCGAAGGCGATCGGCGGCACCCGTGCGGGTGTCATCAAGACCACCTTCACCGAAGAGACCGAGACCGACCTGTTCGGCGAGCAGGCCGTGCTGTGCGGTGGCGTCAGCCACCTCGTGCAGGCCGGCTTCGAGACGCTGACCGAGGCGGGCTACCAGCCGCAGATCGCGTACTTCGAGGTGCTGCACGAGCTGAAGCTCATCGTCGACCTCATGTGGGAGGGCGGCATCGCCAAGCAGCGCTGGTCGGTCTCCGACACGGCCGAGTACGGCGACTACGTCTCCGGTCCGCGCGTCGTCACCCCCGAGGTCAAGGAGTCGATGAAGGCGATCCTCGCCGACATCCAGAACGGCGCCTTCGCCAAGCGCTTCATCGACGACCAGGACAACGGCGCTGAGGAGTTCCTCGCGCTGCGTGCCAAGGAGGAGACGCACCCCATCGAGGCCACCGGCAAGGAGCTCCGCTCGCTCTTCGCCTGGAAGCAGCAGGATGAGGATTACGTCGACGGCAGCGCCGCACGCTGATCCGACGACTCACGCACGACAGAACGGGCATCCCTTCGGGGCTGCCCGTTCTGTCGTCCGCACGACCGCGTCCGGCGGTGCTACTCGGCCGGAGCGTCGTCGATCACGGGAGGCGCGTCTTCCCCGTTCGTCCACACGGGCGCCGGGAGGACGGTGTCCACCGCCCCGCCCTGGATCTCGCGCAGTGCATCTTCGATCTCGTCGGCGTTCTGCGGCACGGCGAGTCCGCAGGCCTTCAGCTCGGAGGCGAATTTGAGCGTCAGGCGGATCTTGCCCGCCTCCACCGCCTGCGCGGTCGTTCCGGTGCGCTTCTCGCTTCCGGTCTGGATGTCGGAGACGCTGTCGCACACGTGGTAGACCGATCCTCCGTCGACCCAGACCACCTCGTCCTCGCCGAGCAGCTGGATCACCGCCGACTGATCGGCCGTGTACTTCTCGACCGACGGCGGCGAGAAGTCGACGCCGATCACCGCGGCGATCACGGCGAGCACGATGCCGACGATGCCTGCGGTGGCCTTCTGGCCCTTGTCCATGTCCTTGTTCAGGAAGATGAGGATGATCAGCGGCAGGAAGGCGATGATCGCGATGATCGCGCCGAGCTGGTTCTGCACGAAGAACCGCAGGGTCTCCGCCCGACGCGCAGGGTCGAGGCGGTTCGCCTTCTTCCAGAGGATCGAGCCGGTGATCGCGAGTGCGGCGATCACGACGAGCAGCACGAGGAGTGCGATGAAGGCCCACTGCGGGAACTGCGCGGTGGCGCCCTGCGCCTCGAGGAGTCCCGTGTCGGGATCGCGCACGAGAGTCCCGTCGGCACCGACGAACTCGCGCTGACGCAGGAGCCAGAAGATGGCCACCGCTTCCGCCGCGATCGCGAGAACCCAGACCGCGACGGCGATCCAGCGGTAGGTGGTCGCCGTCGACCGCGCCGCGGCGGTCGGCACCCATCCGGCGGACGGATCCCGGACCTGGTCGGTCGGGTCCGACGACTCGTCCCTCTTGCTCTGCTCGGCCACGGTGATCCCTCCGGACGCGGGCCCCGGTGGCCCGGATGCCCTGAGCATAGTGGACGACGTGTTCTACGCTGGAGGGCATGACTTCCGATTCCGACGATGCGCTGAGCTGGGATGGCGATGAGGGCAGTGCTCGCGGGGAACCTGTTCGGAAGAAGCCCGCGCGGACGCCCTCGGGGTCTGCTGCGGCTGCGCCGAGCGAGCGCCCCGCCGACGACCCCACCCTGCCCGAGGGATGGAATGCCGTCGGCAGGGGGAGCGCCGACGTCGGGCGCCTCCGGAACGAGGATGAGGACGAGGACGAGCGTCCACCGCTCAGCACGGGGATGCTCCTGACTCTCGGAGTCGTCGGCGGCGTCTACCTGCTCTACAGCATCGGATGGGTCGTGGGCGGCATGAGGCTCAAGCCTCTCGCCAACCTGATCGTCGCCGATGCCATGTACATGCCGTGGTTCGTGCTCGCCGTCGCCGCCCCTGCGCTCTGGTTCCTCGCCGTGTGGGTGCTGACCCGCGCGAGGGCGGGATGGATCCGGGTCGCGCTCCTGCTCCTCGGAGTCGTACTTCTCGTGCCCTGGCCCTTCGTGACCGTGGGGGTGATCGGATCATGACCGCGCAGCAGATCGACGCGCCGCGTTCCTCGCCGTCGCCGAAGTGGCTCAGCGCCCTCGTGCTAGGGCTGGCCGGCCTGTTCTACGCGTACGCCATCTGGAATGCCGTCGCGCACATGGTCTCCATGGGGCAGGGCACCGGACTCACCGGACTCGGCTGGGTGACTCTCGGCTTCGGCGTGGTCTTCCCGGCGCTCGTGTTCGTGTTCGCCTACGTGATCGGCAGGCGTCGCCGCGCCGCAGAGCTCGGTCTCGTCCTGCTCGCGGGGCTGGGCGTGGTGGCGGTGTTCTGGCTGAGCCTGATCGGCTACAGCGTCCTGAACATGGCGGATCTGGTGAACGCCGCGCCCTGACCGCCCCCGTCACACGGCACGGAGCGCCCGGAGCCCTCGGGTACAGTTGACGTGATCGCGCCCCCATGGTGTGCGGCGCATCGGCCCCCTGTCGCGCTGCCCCGAAGGATCCCTGTGCCGAAGCCCGTCGTGCTCATCGCTGAAGTTCTCTCTCCTGCCACCATCGAGGCCCTCGGTCCCGACTTCGACGTGCGCAACGTCGACGGCACCGACCGCGAGGCGCTGTTCGCCGCCCTCGCCGACGCCCACGCGGTGCTCATCAGGTCGGCGACGCAGATCGACGAGGAGGCGCTGACCCACGCGCCGAACCTCAAGGTCGTCGCCCGCGCGGGTGTCGGCCTCGACAACGTCGACATCAAGGCCGCGACGACCGCGGGCGTCATGGTGGTCAACGCCCCGACCTCCAACATCGTCTCGGCCGCCGAGCTCACCGTGGGACACATCCTCAGCCTCGCCCGCCGCATCCCTGCCGCGCACGCGTCGCTCGCGGCCGGCGACTGGAAGCGCAGCTCCTTCACGGGCGCCGAGCTCTTCGAGAAGACCGTCGGCATCGTCGGCCTCGGTCGCATCGGCGCTCTCGTCGCGGCCCGTCTCGCCGCGTTCGACATGCGTGTCGTCGCCTACGACCCCTACGTCACGTCGGCGCGCGCGCAGCAGCTGGGTGTCCAGCTGCTGTCGCTCGACGAGCTCGTCGCCGAGTCCGACTTCCTGACGATCCACATGCCGAAGACCCCCGAGACCACCGGCATGATCGGTGCCGAGCAGTTCGCGGCCATGAAGCCGACCGCGTTCGTCGTCAACGTCGCTCGCGGCGGGCTGATCGATGAGGAGGCGCTGCACGCGGCCCTCGTCGCGGGCGAGATCGCCGGCGCGGGTCTCGACGTGTTCACCTCCGAGCCCCCGGCCGAGGGCGGCACGGCGCGTCCGCTGCTCGACCTGCCGAACGTGGTCGTCACTCCGCACCTCGGAGCCAGCACGGAGGAGGCACAGGAGAAGGCCGGCGTGTCCGTCGCCCGCTCGGTGCGTCTGGCCCTGGGCGGCGACCTCGTGCCGGATGCCGTCAACGTCGCCGGCGGCGTGATCGATCCCTACGTCCGCCCCGGCATCTCGCTCGTCGAGAAGCTCGGACAGATCTTCGCCGCCCTCTCGACCTCGCCGCTCACGAGCCTCGACGTCGAGGTGCACGGCGAGCTGAACGAGTACGACGTCAGCGTGCTCAAGCTCGCGGCCCTCAAGGGCGTCTTCACGAACATCGTGAGCGAGACGGTCTCGTACGTCAACGCGCCTCTTCTCGCCGAGCAGCGCGGCATCGCCGTGCGTCTGCTGAAGGACGACGTGAGCGACGAGTACCGCAACGTGATCACCCTCAGCGGAGCGCTGTCGGACGGGTCGCAGCTCTCGGTCTCCGGCACCCTGACAGGTCCGAAGCAGTCCGAGAAGCTGGTCGCCATCAACGACCACGCGCTCGAGCTGCCGATCGAGAAGCACCACGTCGTGATGCTCTACACCGATCGTCCGGGAATCGTCGCCGTGTACGGGCAGAAGTTCGGTGAGGCCGGCATCAACATCGCCGGCATGCAGATCTCGCGCCTCGGTGCGGGAGACCAGGCGCTCAGCGTCCTCACGCTGGATTCGCCCGTCTCGGACGAGCTGCTCGACGACGTGCGCGACTCGATCGACGCCGACCTGTTCCGTCAGATCGAGATCACCGAGGTCTGAGCGGGGGAGTCCCTGCATCAGCGGAGCGGGAGGGCGGCCGAGAGGCGCCTTCCCGCTCTCTGCGTGTGAGGCCGTGCGTCAGGGGGCCGTCGCGCGCAGCACGAGCGCGATCAGATCGGAGAGCTCGTCGCTGCGGGGGACCAGCCGTTCCGGTCCGTGCACGTCGAGCGAATTGTTGAAGTAGAGGCCGTCGCTCAGCAGCATGACGAGGTCGAGGCTCGCCGCATCCCGCACATGGGGACGGATGGTGTCCTCCCATCGGTCGCGATTCCTGCGCAGCGCGTCGGCGGCCGGGGCCGAGCCGCCCTGGGCGAGCCTGGTCGCGGCGATCAGGGCGCGATCCAGTGCGTCGTCCTCCATCACGGACGTGCGCACGTAGTACGCGACGGGTCCCTCCTCGGCTGTCGTCATCCGCTCGAGGTCGGTGGTGGTGAGGGCGTCGAGTCGCTCCAGCAGGCCTGCGGCCAGATCGTCCTTCGAGGCGAAATGGTAGAGCAGGCCACCCTTCGAGACCCCGGCGGCGCGGGCGGTGGCCTCGAGCGTCGCGGCGCGTTCGCCGTCTTCGATCACGATCGACTCGAATGCGTCCAGCACACGTTCGCGGGCCAGGGGCGGTCGGGGCATGGGGGTCCTCTGTTCGTCGTCCTTCACCGTAACGCGCGGAGATGACGATTCTGTTACTATACCATCTGGACGGTTTAGTAATTGGGCCGTCACGTTCCTGAGAGGTGTTCCATGTCCCGCACTGCGTCGATCCCGATGACAGAGACGGATGCCCCCCGCGTCGGGGCCCGCGGCTGGGCCGCGCTCGTCGTCCTGATGCTGCCTGTGCTCCTCGTGTCGGTCGACAACACGGTGCTGAGCTTCGCGCTGCCCGAGATCTCGCTCGCGCTCGCCCCCACCGGCGCAGAGCAGCTGTGGATCATCGACGTGTACCCGCTCGTCCTCGCGGGGCTCCTCGTCACGATGGGCACGCTGGGGGACCGCTTCGGTCGCCGCAGGATGCTCCTCATCGGCGCCACCGGTTTCGCTGCCGTGTCGGCGCTGGCGGCCTTCGCCCCGACAGCCGGGCTGCTGATCGCGGCCCGCGCGCTGCTCGGCCTCTTCGGCGCCATGCTCATGCCGTCGACCCTGTCGCTGCTGCGGTCGATCTTCCGCAACCGCGACCAGCGGCGACTGGCGATCGCGGTCTGGGCCTCGGCGTTCTCGGCGGGATCGGCCCTCGGCCCGATCGTCGGCGGTTTCCTGCTCGAGCACTTCGACTGGGGCTCCGTGTTCCTCATCGCCGTGCCGGTGCTCATCCCGCTGCTCGTCACCGCTCCGCTGCTGGTGCCCGAGAGCCGCGACCCGAACCCCGGCCGCATCGACCTCGTCAGCATCGTGCTGTCGATGGCCGCGATGATCCCGATCGTCTACGCGATCAAGTCGCTGGCGGTCGACGGTCCCAGCCTCACCGCGGGCGCCTGGGCGCTGCTCGGAGTCGTGATGGGCTACCTCTTCGTGCGGCGTCAGCTCTCCGCCGACGTGCCGATGCTCGACATGGCCCTCTTCCGTCGCGGGTCGTTCTCCGGAGCGATCCTCGTGAACCTGCTGAGCGTGGTCGCGCTGGTCGGCTTCCTGTACTTCGTGTCGCAGCATCTGCAGCTCGTGCTCGGTCTCTCCCCGATGACCGCGGGTGCCGCGCTCGTGCCCGGAATGCTGGCGATGATCGTGGCGGGGCTCTCGGTGGTGCCGATCTCGCGGCGGGTACGCCCGCACATCCTCGTGCCGGTGGGGCTCGTGTTCTCGCTGGCCGGATACCTGCTGGTGGCGTTCACGACCTCCGATCACGGCGTCGCGCCGCTGATCATCGCGTTCGTCGTGCTGGGCATCGGGATCGGCGGCGCGGAGACGATCTCGAACGAGCTCATCCTCTCCAGCGCCCCGGCCGAGAAGGCGGGCGCCGCGAGCGCGGTGTCCGAGACGGCGTACGAGCTCGGCGCGGTCCTCGGTACCGCGGTGCTGGGCGGTCTGATCACCGCGTTCTACCGCGGAGCGCTCGTCGTGCCCGCGGGTGTGCCCGCCGACGCCGCGCGCGCCGCCGAGGAGACACTGGCCGGGGCGTACACCGCCGCGCAGGGACTTCCCGATGCTCTCGGGACGGCACTGTGGGAGGCGGCATCCGCGGCGTTCGGCTCCGGAGTGATGGTGACCTCGCTGATCGGTGCCGGCCTGGTCGTGCTGGCCGGCGCGATCGCGGCCGTCACACTGCGCAAGGCCCCCACGCACTGACCAGTACGCTGGGAGGACCGGCCCGCTCGGCATCCGTCCGCGCGCGAGCCGGTCCATCCCGGTGCAAGGAGAGTCATGTCGCGTGTCGTGAAGCTGGCGGTCATCCCCGGCGACGGAATCGGCCCCGAGGTCGTCGCCGAGGCCGAGAAGGTGCTCGACGCGGTGACCGCGTCGTCGGAGGTCACCTTCGACAAGACCCGCTTCTCGCTGGGCGCTGCCCGCTATCTCGAGACGGGCGACACCCTGACGGACGACGACCTGCAGGCGATCGCCGGTCATGACGCGATCCTGCTCGGTGCGGTGGGCGGCACGCCCGGCGACCCGCGCCTCAAGGACGCGAACATCGAGCGCGGACTGCTCCTGAAGCTTCGTTTCACACTCGACCACTACGTGAACCTGCGTCCCTCGAAGCTGTTCGCGGGCGCGCCGGGACCGCTGTCGAACCCCGGCGAGATCGACTTCGTCGTGGTCCGCGAAGGCACCGAGGGGCCCTACGTCGGCAACGGCGGGGCGATCCGCACGGGCACACCGCACGAGGTGGCGAACGAGACCTCCGTCAACACGGCCTTCGGGGTCGAGCGGGTCGTCCGCTACGCGTTCGACCTCGCCGAGCGTCGCGGCAAGAAGGTCACGCTCGTGCACAAGACCAACGTGCTCGTGCACGCCGGGGCGATCTGGCAGCGCATCGTGAACGAGGTCGCCGCCGCGCACCCCGACGTCACGGTCGACTATCTGCACGTGGATGCCGCGACCATCTTCCTCGTCACCGACCCCTCGCGTTTCGACGTCATCGTGACCGACAACCTGTTCGGGGACATCCTCACCGACCTCGCCGGCGCGGTCACCGGGGGGATCGGTCTCGCGGCCTCCGGGAACATCAATCCGGACGGTGCGTTCCCGTCGATGTTCGAACCGGTGCACGGCTCCGCCCCCGACATCGCCGGTCAGCAGAAGGCGGATCCCACCGCGGCGATCCTGTCGGTGGCCCTGCTGCTCGACCATCTCGGCCTCACCGCCGAGGCGGCGCGGGTGAGCGCCGCCGTCGAGACGGACATCGCCACCCGCACGGGTGCGCGCACCACGGCGGACGTCGGCTCCGCGATCACCGCACTGCTCTGAACGACGGGCGTAGGCTGGACCCGCGCGAGGTTGCGCGCCGCACGAGGAATGGATGACGAGATGACGACCATCGATGCCGAGACCGCCACGACTCCGCTGGAGTTCCTGGTCAGGAAGAATCTGAGCGCGGCCACGCCCGCACGCGTCGCCGAGGTCCACGAGGACCCGGGCTTCGGCGTGGTGTTCACCGATCACATGGTCGACATCTGCTGGTCGGTCAAGGGCGGGTGGCATCGTCCGCGCGTGCAGCCGTACGGCCCGATCCCGCTCGACCCCGCAGCCTCCGTGCTGCACTACGGTCAGGAGATCTTCGAGGGCATCAAGGCCTACCGTCACGAGGACGGCTCGATCCACACCTTCCGCCCCGACCGCAACGCCGCACGTCTGCAGGCCAGTGCGCGTCGGCTGGCACTGCCCGAACTGCCCACCGAGTACTTCATCCAGTCGCTCCGCGAGCTCGTCGCGGTGGATGGCCGATGGGTGCCCTCCGGAGCCGACCAGAGCCTCTACCTGCGTCCGTTCATGTTCGCCAAGGAGGCCTTCCTCGGTGTCCGCGCCGCGCAGAAGGTCGCGTACTACGTGATCGCGAGTCCGGCGGGCGCGTACTTCAGCGGCGGCGTGAAGCCCGTGCGCATCTGGCTCTCCGAGGACTACGCCCGGGCAGGCAAGGGCGGCACCGGCAAGGCCAAGACCGGGGGCAACTACGCCTCCAGCCTGCTCGCGCAGAGCGAGGCCAGCGCGAAGGGCTGCGACCAGGTCGTGTTCCTCGACGAGAAGCGCAACGTCGAGGAGCTCGGCGGCATGAACGTCGTGTTCGTGTTCAAGGACGGCCGCATCGTGACCCCCGAGTCCGACAGCATCCTCGACGGGATCACGCGCGATTCCCTGCTGCAGCTCGCCGAGGACCGCGGCTACACGGTCGAGAGACGACCCATCTCGATCGACGAGTGGCGCGAAGGCGTCGCATCCGGCGACATCGTCGAGGTCTTCGCGTGCGGTACCGCCGCCGTCGTGACGCCGATCGGCGCGCTGGTCGGCGAGGGCTTCGACGAGCCGCAGCCGCTCGGCGAACTCGCGCTGTCGCTTCGCGAGGAGCTCACCGACATCCAGTACGGTCGCCGCGACGACACCCACGGCTGGCTTCTGCGTCTCGACGCCTGACTTCCGCATCATCCCCGAGACCCCGCCGTGCCCCACGCGCACGGCGGGGTCTCGTCGTCCGTGCGGCTGGCTAGGCTGGTCGTATGAAGATCGCCCGTTTCAGCCACGACGACGCCATCCTGTTCGGGATCGTCGACGACACCGACCTCGTCGTCCTCTCGGGCGACCCCCTCTTCGCCGGGTACGAGCCCACGGGAGACCGCGTGCCGATCGCGGATGCGGTGATCCTCGCCCCGGTGATCCCTCGCTCGAAGATCGTGTGCGTCGGCAAGAACTACCATGACCACGCGGCCGAGATGGGCGGAGAGGCTCCCGAGGAGCCGCTGCTCTTCCTCAAGCCGAACACGTCCGTGATCGGACCGGGAGACGCCATCGTGCGCCCGGCGATCTCGGAGCAGACCGAGTACGAGGGCGAGCTCGCGGTGGTGATCGGCAAGGTCGCGAAGAACGTCAGCCAGGCCGATGCGCTCGACCATGTGCTGGGCTACACGATCGCGAACGACGTCACCGCCCGCGACCTGCAGCGCAAGGACGGCCAGTGGGCGCGTGCGAAGGGCTTCGACACGTTCTGCCCGCTCGGGCCGACCATCAGCACCGACTTCGACCCGGCCGAGGCGACGATCGAGACCCGCGTCAACGGCGAGGTGCGTCAGAAGGCGCCGCTGTCGGACATGATCCACTCCGTCGAGGCGATCATCGAGCACGCGTCGGCGGTGTTCACCCTGCTGCCCGGCGACGTCATCCTCACCGGCACGCCCGCCGGTGTCGGCGAGTTCGGCGCGGGGGACACCGTCGAGGTCGAGATCACCGGACTGGGGATCCTGCGCAACACCGTGCGCGACGCCGCACGCGCGTCATGACCGATGCCGCTCTGACCGTGGCCGAGCAGGCCGCGGTCCAGCGGCGTACGGTCCTCGTCCTGTCGATCGGGCAGGTGCTCGGGGGGATCGCGTTCGGTGCGACGGTCTCGCTCGGCGCACTGCTCGCGGCCGACCTGTCCGGCGACGACGCGCTGTCGGGCCTCGCGACGGCATCCGTCACCCTGGGGGCTGCACTGTGCGCGATCCCGCTCGCCCGATTGGCGGCGCGGGTCGGGCGTCGTCGGGCGCTCACTCTCGGCAACATGTTCGCCCTCGTCGGCATCGCCGTGGTGATCCTGGCCGCATCGCTGCGGGTCTTCCCTCTGCTGCTCGTCGGCATCCTCATGATCGGCGCCGGCAACGCCGGCAACCTGCAGTCCCGCTTCGCCGCCACCGACCTCGCGGCCGCGAAGCACCGCGGGCGTGATCTCTCGATCGTCGTGTGGGCGACGACCATCGGCGGTGTGGCGGGCCCGCTTCTGCTCGGCCCCGGCGAGATCGTCGGCGAGGCGATCGGCATGCCGCCGCAGACCGGCTCGTACGCCTTCTCCTTCGTCGCGCAGTGCGCCGCGCTCGTGCTCTATCTCGTCGCGCTGCGTCCGGATCCGCTGCTGTCCGCGCAGCGACTCGCCACGGCGGCCGTCGCGGCGACCGGTGTGGCCGTCGCCGATCGCCCCGTGGTCGCTCGCTATGCGATCTTCGCCGTCGCGGGCTCGCACGTGGTGATGGCCTCGGTGATGGCCATGACGCCGGTGCACCTCGCCCACATGGCCCATGGTGCGCACGGCATGGCGCCCACGCCGGCCGATGTCTCGGCGCTGGTCGGGATCACCATCGCCCTGCACGTGGGCGGGATGTACGCGCTGTCGCCGCTGTTCGGCATCCTCGCCGACCGGTGGGGGCGACTGCGTGTGGTGCTGCTCGGCCAGCTGCTGCTCGGCGGGGCTCTCGCCTTCGCGGTGCTCGTGAACGATCAGGAGTGGGGCGTGATGGTCGCGCTGATCCTCCTGGGACTCGGGTGGAGCGCGGCGACGGTCGCGGGAGCGGCGCTGCTCACCGAGTCGAGTGCGCCCGAGGTCCGCACGCGACGGCAGGGGCGCAGCGACTCCCTGATGAGTCTGTCGGCGGCAGCAGGTGCCGTGCTCGCCGGGGTCGTGCTCTCGAACTTCCAGTACGCGGGGCTGGGCATCGCCGCATCGGTGATCGTCCTGGCCATCGTCGTGCTCTCGCCGCTCGGACGCGCGAAACGGTGAAGGGCACGGTGGGCGCGGACGCGACCGCGCCCACCGTCGCTCACGTGTACCAGGTCGGCTCGGGTACCTCGTTCTTCAGCACGAACGTGCCGACCTCGCGCTTCTTGTACGCGATCGGATCGTGCAGGCTGTGCGTACGCAGGTTGCGCCAAAAGATGTCGAGGCCGACCGAACTCGCCGACGCCCGAGCACCCGTGAGCTCGTAGACCTTCGTGGCGACCGTCAGCCCGTCGTCGACGACCCGCAGCTTTCCCGCCGCGACACGCACGGCGATCTCACCGCGTCGGCGAGCGGTCAGCTCCTCCCGTGGGGCGTGCAGCACGGCGCTGATCTCGCCGCCGACGGCGTCCAGCAGTGCCTCGTCGGCCCAGAGCGTCGACGCCAGTTCGCCATAGCCTTCGAGCAGGTACCACTCGTCGGTCGCGTGCTGCTTGTCGTCTCCTCCGTACGGCCAGGGGCGCGTGCGGGTGCGCGTGTATGCGGAGGCCGTCTCGAGCGCTCCCTGCGCGATGCCGAGGTAGAAGTTCGCGAACACGAGCTGGATCGTCGGCACGTTGAGGGTGTTGTAGGTCAGCGGCCGGAACTGCCTGTCGACGAAGCCGGCCGCCTCAGCCCACGGCACGCGGACATCGCGGATCTGCACCGAGCCGGACTCGGTCAGGCGCTGGCCCAGGCTGTCCCAGTCGTCTGCGAAGACGATGCCGTCCTGAGCGGTGGGGACGATGGCGAAGATGTGCGTGTCGGTGCCCTCGAGGACGCCTTCGAGCACCGTGAGATCCGAGATCTGGCCACCTGTGGAGAACGACTTGCGCCCCGAGAAGACGAGGTCGTCTCCGTCCTCTCGGATCACGAGGTCGGAATCGCGCGGATTGACCGCCCCGCCGAAGACGAAGGCGTTCGAGGTGTACAGCTCTTCGACGGCCGCGATCTGCTCCTCCGTCCCCACGAGCCGCGCGGCCCATGCCCAGAGGTAGTGGTACCCCAGGACCTGCCCGATCGACCCGTCCCCGCGAGCGACCGTTCTGATCACCCGATAGGCCGTCTCCCACGTCTCGCCGGCACCGCCGTGCGCTCGAGGGCCGAGCAGCGTGACCAGGCCGGAGTCCTTGAGCAGCTGCACCTCGGCGTGGGGCGTCCTGTTCGCGCGGTCCCTCTCGACGGCATCCACCGCGAGGATGTCGGCCACCTCCTGAGCGCGGCCGAGCCATTCGTCGGTGGTCTGCGGCCGTGCGCTCTCGCGCCAGCGGTCGCCGAGCCCTGTGGTCACTGCATCCGTGATCGTCACGTCTGTCCCCTTCCGGTTGGTCGATGCGGCAACGATAGGAGCACGATGCCGCTGTGCCGAGCGCTGTTACCCCGGGTGAGGGGGTGTGACGCCGGGTGAGCATCTGTGACTCGCCGTGACGGGAGGCGGGCACTCGCGAACCCCGGGGGACGGGCAGGTCTCGACGACTCGCGGCAACTAGAATCGGAGGGATATGGCTACCCCGCACCCCCTCACCACGACCGCCAGTGGCGCCGACGTCCGCGTCCGCTTCTGCCCCTCGCCGACCGGACTGCCGCATGTCGGCATGGTCCGCACGGCCCTGTTCAACTGGGCGTACGCGCGCCACACGGGCGGGAAGATGGTGTTCCGCATCGAAGACACCGACGCCGCGCGCGACAGCGAGGAGAGCTTCCGCCAGCTCGTCGACGCCCTGACCTGGCTCAAGATCGACTGGGACGAGGGTGTCGAGGTCGGTGGCCCGCACGCGCCGTACCGGCAGTCGGAGCGTCACGAGATCTACCGCGGCGTCATCGACAAGCTGCTCGCGACCGGTGCCCTCTACGAGAGCTACTCGACCGCCGAGGAGATCGACGCCCGCAACGAGGCCAACGGTCGCGCGAAGCAGCTCGGCTACGACAACTTCGATCGCACCCTGACCGAGGAGCAGAAGGCCGCGTTCCGTGCGGAGGGTCGCCAGCCCGCCCTCCGACTGCAGGCGCCTGACGATGACCTCACGTACGTCGACCTGATCCGCGGCGAGGTGACCTTCCCCGCGGGATCGTTCCCCGACTTCGTGGTGGTGCGCCCGAACGGCATCCCGCTCTACACCTTCGTCAACCCGGTCGACGATGCGCTGATGGGCATCACGCACGTGCTGCGCGGCGAGGACCTGATGCCGTCGACCGCGCGCCAGCTCGCGCTGTACGCCGCGCTGATCGAGGCGGGCGTCACGACGTTCGTCCCGCGCTTCGCGCACATGCCGCTGGTGCTGGGGGAGACGGGCAACAAGAAGCTCTCCAAGCGCGACCCGCAGGCCGACCTGTTCCTGCACCGCGATCGCGGGTTCATCCACGAGGGGCTGCTGAACTACCTCGCACTCCTCGGCTGGTCGATCAGCCATGACCGGGACATCTTCTCGCTCGAGGAGTTCACCACCGCCTTCGACATCGTCGACGTCAATCCGAACCCGGCCCGCTTCGACCAGAAGAAGGCCGAGTCGATCAACGGCGACCACATCAGGGCGCTCGACGGCAAGGACTTCGCCGAGCGGACCATCCCGTACCTCGCCGCCGCCGGGCTCTTCGACGAGCCGACGCACGAGCAGCTGGTGCTGGCATTCCGCGTCGCGCCGCTGGTGCAGGAGCGTGTGCAGCTGCTGGGTGAGGTGCCCGGTATGGTCGGGTTCCTGTTCACCGACGAAGTGTCGTACGACGCGGATGCGCTGAAGGGCCTGCCGGCGAACGCCGCCGAGGTGCTCGAGGCGTGCGCCACGGCACTCGAGCCGGTCGACGAGTTCACCCCGGACAGGATCCAGGAGGCTCTCGCCGAGGCTCTGGTCGAGAAGCTCGAGCTCAAGCCGCGCATCGCCTACGGACCCCCGCGCGTCGCGATCACGGGTCGTCGGGTCTCGCCGCCGTTGTTCGAGTCGATGGAGCTGCTGGGCAAGGACGAGTCGCTGCGGCGCCTGCGGGCGCTGTCCGCGTTCCTCGCCCGCTGAGTCGCAGAGCGGATGGCCGAGAGGGCGGGTGCCGACGGGCGCCCGCCCTCTCGCCGTCTTCGCGACGGACTGACAGCGCGGGAGACGGATCGGAGGGCGACGCGCCCGGCCCGGTCGGTGCGTTTTGGCATTAGAGCCGTGGCTCGGGTAGGCTTGACTCTCGGTGCGAGGCTCCGGTTTCGCCCTTGGGGTATGGTGTAATTGGCAACACGGCGGTTTCTGGTTCCGTTGTTCTTGGTTCGAGTCCAGGTACCCCAGCAAGACGAAAACCCCCGCTCAGGCGGGGGTTTCGTCGTTTCTGCGCCCGGCTTCTATTCGCACTCTCCGAGGAAGCCGAGGTAGCAGACGGCCTCGTGCGTCTCGGCGGGCCGGTAGTCGTCGTTGGACACCTGCCTCGTGTCGATCTCGGGCGTGCGGCTGAGTGTGCCGTAGGTGCCCAGGGTGGCCACGTAGTAGCCGTCGCCGTCCTGCGCCCTCATCTCGTCGATCGCGCCGCTGTACTCGGTGCAGAGGGCGGTCGCGGCTTCCGTGAGCTCCACGCCGACACAGGAGGCGGTGTAGGTGGCGGCCATGAGGTCCGTGCAGTCGGTCCAGTCCTGATTGACGGTGCAGGGGTTCGTCGAATCCATCGCCACGTCGTAGCGACCGGTCTCGAACTCCTCGCTGTGGAAGGTCTCGGGCTGCTCCGGCACGTCGGTCTTGGTCCAATGCCGTGCCGTCGTGAACGCGAAGACCACCACGATCGCCGCGATGAGGAACAGGGCGCCGAGGACCGAGAGGGTGACCCACAGGCCCACCCGCTTCTTCTTCACGGGCTGACCGTCGGGACCGGGCAGATGACCCGGGTATCCGGGAGCCGCCCCGTACCCGGGGTATGGCTGCGTCGCCGCATAGGCCTGACCGGCGGGTGCCGCGAACATCTGATCCGCCGGCGCTGCGGGGACGGTGTCGTGGATCGGGATCGTCGGCTGCGAATCCGCGTCAGGGGCGCTCTCGGATCCGGGCGGGGCGTACGGCGCGGACACGGCGTACGCGGGAGGCGGCGGGGGAGCGGCGGCCGGGGACGGCTGGATCGACAGCCAGTACGCGTGCCAGCTCTGCGTGGATGCGGGGTCGCCGGCGACCTGCTGCGCCTCGAGGTCGGTGAGCAGAAGTCCGAGCGTCGCCCTCAGATCGGGTCTGACCAGGGCAGCGTGGAAGTCCTCGAGCGACATCGTCATAGTCAGAGGATGGCAGACCTGCGCCGCGGTCGACAATCCGGCGATCGCGCCTAGCAGGTCGGATGCGGTCGGCGCCACACCCTTCCCGAGGTGCGCCGGGGGCGGGCATCGTAATAACGGTATTCCGCAGGACGGCGCCGCAGCGGCGGTGCAGGCAGGAGCAGACCATGGCACTCACCCGAGTCGTGCCCGGGCAGACCCCCGGCATCCGTCGCGTGCGATCGGGGTCGGGGTTCCGCTATCTCGACGCCGCGGGTCAGTCGGTCGTCGAGGCCGACCGCGAGCGCATCGAGGATCTCGTCATCCCGCCGCGGTGGCACGACGTGTGGATCGCGGCCGATCCGCTCGCGCACATCCAGGCCGTCGGCACCGACGATGCGGGCCGACGTCAGTACCTCTACCACCCGCTGTGGCGCACCGGTCGCGATCAGCGCAAGTTCGCCCGCGCGCTCAAGCTCGCCGCGGCGCTGCCCGCGGCGCGGGCGAAGGTCACGCGTGCCATCGGCGAGCCCGGCCTGTCGAAGGAGCGCGCCCTCGCCGTGGCTTTCCGCCTGCTCGACGACGGTGCGCTGCGCATCGGCTCGGAGCGATACCTCGTCAAGCACGGCAGCCGGGGGCTCAGCACGCTGCGGCGCCGTGACGTGCGCATCGAGGGGAGCACGGTCTCGCTCGAGTTCCCGGCCAAGAGCAGGCAGCTCGCCTCGATCGAGATCACCGACGGTCCGCTCGCAGAGGCCCTGTCGGAGTTCGCCGTGGGCTCGCCCCGGGAGACGCTTCTGGCGTATCGCAAAGGGCGGCGTCGAGTCCGACTGACATCGGGGGAGATCAACGCCTACCTGCGCACGGTCGCCGGGTCCGCGTTCACGGCGAAGGACTTCCGTACCCTCCACGGCACGATCCTCGCCGCGGACGCCCTCGCCCGTATCGGACGCCTCGAGACCAAGAACGAGCGGCGCCGAGCCGAGCGCCTGGCCGTGCAGGCCACGGCCTCGGCGCTCGGCAACACCATCGCGGTCGCCAGGGGGAGCTACATCGACCCGAAGGTGTTCCGGCTGTACGCCCGAGGGCGGCTGCTCGACCTCTCCGTGTCGCCCGAGACCGCCATCCGCAAGCTGCTCGCGCGGTGACGCCGTCTGCGGCGTCCGGTCGCTCCGGTCAGTTCGCGCGCGGGTACGTGTAGAAGCCTTCGCCCGTCGAGACGCCGAGCTTGCCCTTGTCGATGTACTGCTCCTTGAGCAGCTGCGCGAAGCGCTGCTGCTTCTCGCCGCCCATCCGGGAGATGTTGTAGGCCGTGGTGAGACCGACGATGTCGTAGATCTCGAACGGGCCGGCCGGCGCTCCGGTGCCGATCCGCCAGGTCGCGTCGATCGCCTCGGGGTCGGCGATGCCATCGACGAGGAGTCCGGCCCCGGCTTCGAGGAACGGCACGAGCATGGAGTTCAGGAGATAGCCCGCCTTCTCCTTCTTGATCGGGATCGGGACCATGCCGATCTCCGCCGCGAACGCGACGACCGCGTCGTAGACCGACGGGTCGGTCTCGGGAGTTCCCATCACCTCGGCGGTGTTGTGCGACCAGATCTCGTTGGCGAAGTGCAGGGCGAGGAACCGATCGGGGCGCCCCGTCGACGCGGCGAGTGCGCTGGGGAGCAGAGTCGAGGAGTTGGTCGCGAAGATGGTCGTCTCCGGCGCAGCGTCCGCGAGCGTGCGATAGATGTTCTGCTTCAGCTCCAGGTTCTCGGGGACCGCCTCGATGACGAGGTCGGCGGTGGCAGCGGCATCCGTCAGGTCGGAGGTGAGGCGGATGCGGGCGATGGCCGCCGCCGCTCGGCCGCCTGCGGCATTCTCCACACCGTCTGCGACGTATCGTGCGGCGAGTGCGTCGAACCGCTCGGCCGCGCGGTCGAGCGCGGCCTGATCGATGTCGTACGCCACGACGTCGAAGCCGTGGAAGGCGGTCTGGAACGCGATCTGCGATCCGAGGACGCCGGTGCCGAGAACGGTGATGTTCTTCATTTCTCTTCCTTCTGTGGGGGCCTTGTGGGCCGTGGTCACGATGTGACGTCGCCGCGGTCGAAGCGCTGGAGGTCGTGCGCGAAGCGCGAGACCTCGGCATCCGACCATCGAGCGAGATGGGTGTCGATCACGTCCTGCAGCGTGTCGAGCGTCCGTCGGAAGGCGTCTTCGCCGTCTGGTGTGAGTTCGAGGGGGCGACCGCGCCCCGCGGTTCCCGGCGCCTCGCGGACGAGCCCGAGCGTGATGAGGGAGGAGAGCTGCCGCGACACCGTCGAGCGGTTGAGCCGGAACATCTGCGCGATGTCGATGGACCGGATCCCCGGGGTGTCGGCGATCGCCATCACGATCGACTGATCGGTGATCGAGAGTCGGGTCTCGCCGGATCGGGCGTCCACCAGTCCTCGGCGGGTGATGGCGAGGAGGGATCGCAGCACCGCCGCACTGTCCGCTCCTCGCGCATCCGCGTCGTGCTCTTGTTGCATAGTGCAACTGTAAACCTTCATGTTGCGCAATGCAACGCAGAGCGTCGCAGGACTGCGACAGCCTTGCGACACCCTGGCGACCACCTGCCGCGATCCGCTTCCTACGCTGACGGCATGACCACTCCGTACCCGCCGCACCCGCTCTCGCCCGCACCGCCGTCGCGCACGAACGGTCTCGCCATCGCGACCCTCGTGCTGGGGATCTGCGGTTTCGCCATCATCCCGATCATCCTCGGTCACATCGCTCTGGCGCAGATCCGCGCGCGACATGAGGGCGGCGGCGGCATGGCGATCGCGGGCCTGGTGCTGGGGTATCTGACGTTCGCCGGGTACGCGGTGCTCGTCGTGGTGCTGGTCGCATCCGTGACGGGGGGAATCGTCTGGGGAGCCAGATGAAAGGATGGGGGTATGGACACAGCCAACCTCACGCGAGAGGAGACTGCCGCGCGATCCGCTGCGGTCTCGGTCCGCAGCATCCGCGTCGAACTCGATCTGACCGGAGCGCCCGAGCGGGCCCGCAGCGGATTCCCGACGGCGACGACGCTGGAGTTCGCCTCGACGGTCGAGACGACGTGGCTCGATTTCATCGGCGAGAGCGTGACGCGCCTCGTCGTCAACGGCGCAGAGCAGGAGATCGTCTACGACGGCGCCCGCATCGCGCTGCGCGGCCTCGCGAGCGTCAACACCGTCCGGGTCGAGGCCGTCGGCGCGTACAGCCGCTCCGGTGAGGGGCTGCACCGCTTCCACGACCCGGTCGACGACCGGACGTATCTGTACACGCAGTACGAACCCGCCGACTCCCGGCGGGTGATGGCCTGCTTCGAGCAGCCCGACATCAAGGCGCCCTACACGTTCGTGGTCGACGCGCCGTCGGGCTGGGAGGTGCTGTCGAATCAGACCGCCGCGGTCGTGGACGTCGGCGTCGGCGTGCAGCGCGTCGAGTTCGCCCCGACGCTCCCCATCTCCAGCTACATCACCGCGGTCGCGGCCGGCCCCTATCTCCGCGTCGACGGCGAGTGGCGGCGCGGCGAGCAGCACATCCCGCTCGGGCTGTTCGTCCGTCGGTCCCTGTCGCCGTACCTCGAATCCGATGAGATCCTCGAGGTCACCCGCCAGGGGCTCGACTTCTTCGACGAGTCGTTCGCCTCCCCGTACCCGTGGGGCAAGTACGACCAGATCTTCGTTCCCGAGTACAACCTCGGAGCCATGGAGAATCCGGGTCTCGTGACCTTCACCGAGGCGTATCTCTCGCGAGGGGCCGCGACCCAGGCCCAGCGCGCGGCGCGGGCGAACACGATCCTGCACGAGATGGCACACATGTGGTTCGGCGACCTCGTGACGATGAAGTGGTGGGACGATCTCTGGCTGAAGGAGTCCTTCGCCGACTACATGGGATCGCACGCCTCGGCCGTCGCGACCCGCTTCCACGACGCATGGGTGAAGTTCGCCGCGAACCGCAAGGCGTGGGCCTATCAGCAGGACCAGCTCCCCACCACGCATCCGATCGTCGCGGACATCACCGATCTCGAGGCGGCGAAACTCAACTTCGACGGCATCACGTACGCGAAGGGTGCGGCCGTGCTCAAGCAGCTCGTCGCGTTCGTCGGCGATGAGGCGTTCTTCGAGGGAGCGCGTCGCTACTTCGCCGCCAACGCGTTCGGCAACACGACGCTCGAGGACTTCCTCGTCGAACTCAGCGCGGTATCCGGTCGCGACATGTCGGAGTGGTCGCGAGCCTGGTTGCAGACGACCGGCGTGTCGACACTGTGGATCGAGCGGGATGCCGACGAGGCGACGGTGCTCGTGCAGAGCGATGCGCGACCGCACCGCCTGCGCGTGGGGTTCTACGAGCACGTGGACGGCCGGGTCGTCCGCCGCGAGCAGATCGCGCTGGACATCCACGACGAGCGCACTCGGGTCGAATTCCCTGACGCCGATCTCGTGCTGCTCAACGACGACGACCTGACCTACGCCAAGGTGCGCCTCGACGAGGCGTCACTGGTGACCGTCCACGACCTGCTGTCCGATGTCGAGGATCCGCTCGCGCGCGCGGTCATCTGGTCGTCGCTGTGGAACGCGACACGGGACGGCGAGCTGGCGGCGACCCGCTACACCTCGATCGTGCGAGCGCACGCGCCCGGGGAGACGAACATCGGCCTCCTGGGCGGTGTGCTCGCGAATGCGCTGTTCGCCGTCAGACACTACGTCACGGACGAGGACAGGCAGCACGAGCAGAGGCAGTGGGTGGAGGCCGCTTGGAGCGCGCTGCACGCGGCGGATGCGGGCAGCGACGCGCAGCTCTCCTGGGCGCGTGCGGTGGCGGCCGCATCGGCGTTCGATGACGTGCGTGTCGATGATCTCCGCGCGATGCTCGACGGCCAGGTGCCCGAGGGGCTCGTCGTCGACCCGGACCTGCGGTGGCAGCTGCTGACGGCGCTCGCGACGACGGGGCACGCGGGATCGAGCGAGATTGAGCACGAGCTGCAGCGTGACGACACCGGAAGCGGCCGCACCGCCGCGCGTCGGGCCCTCGCCGCGCGACCAGATGCGACGGTGCGAGCCGCCGCCTGGCACGCCGCCTGGACGGACGAGGGCCTCAGCAACGATCACCTCGATGCCGAGATCGCCGGGTTCCGTGCCGGTGGCCGCCGAGATCTCGTCGAGGGCTTCGACGAGGAGTACTTCGACCGCATCCTGCACGCGTGGCGTTCGCGGAGCATCGAGCTGGCGCGACGCCTGGTCGCGGGGCTCTTCCCCGCGATGCCGACGCTGCAGCGCGTCGACGCGTGGCTCGACGAGCACCACGACGCCCCGGCCGCCCTTCGCCGGATCGTCATCGAGCAGCGTGATCATCTCGCCCGGGACATCCGTGTGCGAGCGGCGCAGGCTCAGTCCGCCTCGAGCTCTGCGACGGTGCTCTGACCCACGGCGAGATGGTCCGGTCGATCGTCGCTCTGCGTCAGGAGGACGAGGGCGATGTACGCGGCCCAGGCTCGCGCGCGCACCCAGGTCGCGTCGTCGTAGCGAGAGCCGGTCGAGGCTCGGAACTCGGCGCGGCCTGGCGCGTCGAAGAGCATCCATGCCGACGCGAGGTCGTAGGCGGGGTCTCCCGATGTGACGTCGCCGAAGTCGATGAGCGCTGCGAGCGACCCGTCGCGAACCAGGAGGTTGCCGGGGTGCAGATCGCCGTGCACCCAGACCTGCTCGACGCTCGGCGGCGCCCCGAGGCCATCGGCCCACGCCTGTCGCAGCGCCGAGCGGGTCGGGAGCGCGTCGAGCCGAGGGCGCATCGCGCTCTCCCGTGTGCTCAAGACGCGACCGCGCACGGGATTGCGCGGGGCATCGGCGGGTGCCGGTGCGTGGAGGGCGAGAAGTGATGCGGCGAGCCGCGGTGCCCAGCGGGAATTCACGGTTCGTGATGACCGCAGCGCGGTCGTGCCATCGATCCAGGGGATGATCGACCACGGTCGGGGGAACGCCTCGGTCGGCTCGCCGGCGAGCACCGGGATCGGAGTGCGGATGCCGAGCGCCGCCAACACCGGCCCGATCTCTGCCAGTGCACGGTGCTCGTTGGCGATGAGAGGCACCGCGAGGGCACGTCTCGGCAGGCGCACGAGCAGCTCGGAGCCGAGCCGCCACATCGCGTTGTCCCAGCCCTCGGCGAAGAGCCGGAGGGGGAGTTCGGACAGGCGCGGCGCCGCCGTGCGGAGCAGCGCCCGCACGGCGACCTCGTCGACCGGATACTCTGCGGCGGGGGAGTCCGCCATGCTCAGATGTCGAGCGACTCGCCCGGTTCGAGGACCGAGAACTCTCCGCCGCCCTGTTCAGTGGCCCACTGCAGGCGCTGGCGGTGCATGGTCTTTCCCGCGACCGACAGCGTCATGTCGTGCGTCCCGAATGCACGACGGGGCGCGACCGCGAGCACGTAGTCCATCGCCTCGCCGACCTTCAGCCAGGGTGCGCCGAGCGGGGCGGCGAGCGTGCCGACCTCGACCCCCTCGGGTACCGCGTAGGAGTCGCCGGGGTAGTAGAACGTGTCGTTGACCAGCACGCCCACGTTGTCGACCGTGGGGAGCGAGGAGTGGATCACCTCGTGGGTGCCGCCGAAGAACCGCAGGGTGAACGCACCGACCTCCACCGTGTCTCCGGGAGCGACCACGGAGATCTCGTAGCCGCCGGCGGCGGCCGCGACGCCGGCGGGCGCATAGATCGGCGTGCCGGGGGCTGCTCGGAGGATGCGGTCGAGGTGTTCGGGGGTCCAATGATCGGGATGCTCGTGCGTGATGACGAGGGCGACCAGCCCGCCGAGGTCGTTCAGCGGAGCGGTGAACGAGCCCGGATCGATGAGGAGGATGTCGTCGCCCTGCTGGATGCGGAGAGCGGCATGTTCGAATTTGGTGACGCGCATGAGACGAGTCAACTCCTTCGCGACGGCGCTGGCAAACCCCTTGCGCGTGCGCCACGCCCGGGATTCGGATGGAGTTCGGCTCGATTTGGCGGCGCGAGAATCGTCATGGCATACTTGAACAGTTGTCGCGGCACGGAAACGTTCCGCCAGACGGCCCCATCGTATAGCGGCCTAGTACGCTGCCCTCTCACGGCGGTAACGCGGGTTCGAATCCCGCTGGGGTCACACAACACACGAAAGCCCTCGGTTCGCCGAGGGCTTTCGTCGTCTCCGGGTGTCTCCCTCCGTTCTCCGGGCGGGGCCCGACCCGGTTCTGTAGGTCAGCGCACGGCTGAGCGGGTCGTCGACATCAGTCGCAGCGCAGCCGCTGTCCCGATCAGCGCCGCCGCCGCGAGCGGGAAGTCGAGTCCGTACGCGGTGATCCCGACGACCGGAGTGACGAAGAGCAGCACGGCGGCGACGGTCGCACCGGCGCTCGGGTGACGGGCGACTCCGGCCGGCGGGGTCTTCTCGAACCGCACCAGCCACAGCGAGAGCGCCCACACGGCTCCGAGGACGACGAGCAGGAACAGCGGTCGCGTCCACCACCAGGCCGGACTCCCCGGCGCGGGAAGGGGGAGCGGCAACAGGAGGTGGATGCCGATGAGGATCATGATCACCGGCAGGTGCCACAGGTAGATCGTCATGAGGCGGGAGCCGATGAGGAACACCGCGCCCTGGGCCGCCCTGGTCCGCATGAGCGCAGTGAGAGGACGACGCAGAAGCGTCAGAGCGGATGCCTGGACGACGGCGAGCATCACCATCGCCGTGGTCGGCGGCCACTGGTTGCCGAGCATGTTCCAGGAGTAGCCGCCGAGCGACACCAGGCCCCAGAGCGCGGCGTATCCGGCGGCGATGAGCAGCATCAGCTGCCAGCCCCGCCTCGCGGCGAACCACCCGTCGAACAGGAAGAACCCGAGCTGCTGGGCGAACAGCCACACGAACACGATGTTGGGGATGCCGAACAGTTCCTGACCGAGGCCGTAGCCGGTGCCCGCGATCGGCTGGATCGCGAGCATCCCGCCCACGACCGTGAAGCGGAGCGTGTCGATGACCACGGCGCCCGCGAGAAGGACGATCAGCACGTGCATGCCGTGGCGTTCGTGCAGGCCCATCATCGTCGGGGCCAGGGCCTGGACGATCATGTACGCCGCCAGGAACCAGAGCGGCGATCCGATGCCGATGGCGACCACGTCGACGAGGGCGGGGTCGAGCCCGATCAGTCGGGCGGCGCCGAGCGCTGCGGTGAGGAAGACGAAGAGTGCGAGCGCGGGGCGTGCGAGCCGCAGCAGGCGCACGCGCACGAACACGTCTGCGGACTCGCCGCGGGCGACCGCCGACCGCCAGCCGGCGCGTGCCGCGTACCCGCCGACGACGAAGAACAGCGGCATGATGTTCGCCACCCATGAGGCGGCCGTGAACCACGGCTGCGCCTCGACCGTCCGCTCGATGAGCAGCGATCCGCCGGGCGCGCGCCCCACCCCGGTGAAGAGGATGTGCACGAACACGACCAGCAGCACGCACGTGACCCGCGCCAGATCGAGCGTGAGGTCGCGGCCCTGCGGGGCCGTGCGAGGCGTCGAGACTGCGGCGGCGCTGCTCATGCCGACGACTCTAGCGGTGCACGGCTCCCGGTCCGGGGAGCCTCACTCCGAGAACTCCTCGGCGGCAGGCACCGCGACCGTGCGGCGAGCGCGACGTGCTCGTCGGATCACCCAGATCGCGAGGAGGACGACGGCACCCAGTGCGAGCCAGGGGAGGACGAAGCCGAGTGCGATGACCAGGGCGTTCAGCGACACCACGAGGCCGTTCCAGCCGGCGAACAGGCCGTCGGCGAACCCGGCGGGATCGGCGGTCGTGGCGGGAGCCGTGCGGGTGAGCTGCACCTGCAGCGTCGACATGGAGACCTGATCTTCGAGGGCGGTGAGCTGCTGCTGGTAGGACTCGAGCTGCGCCTGTCGGTCCGTGAGCGCGACCTCGGCCTCGATGAGCTCCGCGACCGTCCCGGTCTGCGCCATGAGCTCGGTCAGCCGCTGCACCGACGCGGACGTCGCGTCGACCCTCGCGCGGAGGTCGATCGCCTCGGAGGTGACGTCCTGCTTCGAGATCGACGACGTGAGCACGTCGCCGGTCTCCGCGAGCTCGTCGACCACGGTGGTGAGGTCTGCGGAGGGCACCCTGATGCTGACCCACCCGTAGCCCGGATCCACGGGAGCGGGCGCGGAGGTGTCGTCGGTCGCCTCGCTCTTGCCGATCTCGGTGCTCTCGACGTAGCCGCCGTGCTTCTCCGCGAGGGCGGCGATCGCCGCCCCGGCATCCGCGATGTCCTTCACCTCGAGGGTGGCGTTGGCCGTCGCGATGATCTCGCGGTCCACCGCATCGTCGGCAGCGGGCGCCACCCCTGTCGACTCCGGGGCCGCATCGGAGGCGCTCTGGTCGACGCTGCCGGAGCGGGAGGTGTCGACGGCGACGCCGTGGGGCATCCCGCCCCCGTCGGCGGTGCTGGACGCGCTGCCGCCGACGATGCCGAGGATCGGCGGGGTGACGAGGACGCCCACCACGAAGGCGGCGGCCACCCCGGTGCCCGTCAGCCATCGGCGTCGGCGGGCCCGTGCTCGGGCCGCGGCCGGGGTCGGCCGGGGACGCCGGGCGGCGATCTCGTCGAACACGGCGGCCTCGATGCGCGAAGCCGCGGCATCCGACAGCTCGGGAAGGTCGTCGTGGGGTGTGTGGTCGTTCATGCGTCGCTCGCTTCCTTCACGGCACCGCGCAGTCGGGTGCGGACTCGGGAGAGACGGTTCCGGACGATCGCGTGACTCACGCCCAGCTCCTCCGCGGCAGCCTGGTACGCGTAGCCCTCCGCTGCGCAGAGCCGGAAGATCTCGCGGTCGAGGTCGCTCATCGTTCCGACCTCGGCCGCGATCCTCGCCGCCATCGCCGCGGTGATCACCTGCTCCTCGACGCTGATCGTGGAGGGGAGGGTGTCATCGACGGCCTCTGTCGTGTGCGCCCGATCCCGCAGTCGCTGGCGCAGACGGTTCGCGGCCTGGAACCGGCAGATCGTGGCCAGCCACGGGAGGATCGACTCTCCCCGCAGCTCGAGGTCCGGCAACTTGCGCCAGGCGGTCACGAAGGTCTCCTGGGTGACGTCCTCGGCGTCGGCGGGGGAGCCGAGGATGCCGTGGGCGATCCAGTAGACCGGGCGTACGTGCAGGCGGTACAGCTCGCGGAAGGCGCTCTCGTCGCCGGCCGCGGCCTGAGCCGCCCATCTCTGATCACTCGTCTGCACGGGCATCCTGTTTCCGTTCGGTGTCTCTCACCGGGGAAGTGTCGGCGGATGCCTCATCGTCTCAGATGGTCGACGAGATGTTCCTCGCGGCTGCCGGTGGTGCGTCATCTTGTGAGAGCGTGCGACCGAACGCTCCGCGCTCGGCTAGCATTGGCGACGCGAGAGGGAGTATCCCGTCAGCGCATCCGCCGTCATCACGAGCATCGACATCGCTGCTCCGGTAATGCGACGCACTTCGTGCGTGGGAGAGACTTTCGATCAACTCCCGACCCTCCGAAAGGTCAAGCACGCCCGTGGAAATCCCTCTCTGGTTCGAGATCACCTCGATGATCGTCCTGTCGATCATCCTGCTCGGCGACCTGCTCCTGATCCGCCTCCGCCCGCACATCCCCTCGACGAAGGAGTCGACCCTGTGGGTGGTGTTCTACGTCGGACTCGCGCTGCTCTTCGCGGTGCTTCTGGGGAACGTCGGCGGCTGGCGCAATGCGGGCGACTTCATCACCGGCTGGGCTCTGGAATACAGCCTCTCGATCGACAATCTCTTCGTGTTCGTGCTGATCATGGCGCAGTTCGCCGTGCCGCGGCGCCTGCAGCAGCAGGTGCTGATGGTCGGCATCATCATCGCGCTGGTCCTCCGCGGCGCGTTCATCCTCGTCGGCGTGACGATCGTCGAGCACTTCTCGCCGATCTTCTACATCTTCGGTGCGTTCCTCATCTACACCGCGATCAAGCAGGCCATGCCGGAGGGCGACCACGACGGCGAGGTGCAGCGGGAGAACTTCATCGTCCGCCTGCTGCGCCGCCGCATCGACATCAGCGAGACGTACGACGGATCGAAGCTGCGCACCACGGTCGACGGCACGCGCATGTGGACCCCGATGGTGATCGTCTTCATCACGATCGGCGTGACAGACCTCATCTTCGCGATCGACTCGATCCCGGCGATCTTCGAGATCACCACGAACGGCTTCCTCGTCTTCGCAGCCAACATCTTCGCCCTCATGGGGCTGCGCCAGCTCTACTTCCTGCTCGGCGATCTGCTCGACCGCCTTCGCTACCTGCACTACGGCATCGCCGTGATCCTCGGATTCATCGGCATCAAGCTGATCCTGCACGCCCTGCACGAGAACGAGCTGCCCTTCATCAACGGCGGCCAGCATGTGGAGTGGGTGCCCGACATCGACAACATGGTCTCGCTCGGGGTCATCGTCGTGGCGATGACCGTCGCGACGGTCGCGAGCCTGATCGCGTCCTCTCGCGAGAAGCGGGCGGCGAAGCGGCTCGACCAGCCGGTGGAGTGAGGGCATCGTGATGCGTCACTGGACACCGATGGCCGTCGTCTACCTCGTCCTGGCGGTGGCGGGACTCGTCGGCACCTGGGCGTTCAACGTCCTGGCCATCACGCAGATGGTGGACTTCATCGGTGACCTCGTCGGCAGCGGCCCTGCCGTGTCGTCGATCACCATCGACCTCCTGGTCGCGGCGATCGCCGGAAGCATCTTCATCATCGTCGAGGCACGACGGATCGGCATGCGACACGGCTGGCTGTACGTGGTCGCGTCAGGGGTGACGGCATTCGCCTTCATGTTCCCGCTGTTCCTCGCCATGCGTCAGCGGCACCTCACCCGGTTGTCCACAGAGACTCAGCCTCGAGCGTGAGGTCGATGACCTGGCGGAGCAGTGCGCCGAGCGAGGTAGATCGCAACAGGGTGTAACGGTCGTAGGCGCCCAACGGGGCGATCTCGGCGAGCTGCCATGACGAGGCGAGAGGGTCGTCGGCGAGGTCGGTGTCGGCACTCCAGGGCGAGTCGGCGCGTGCGAGCACCCGCCGCACGGTCGACTCGGCCAGGGTGCGCAGGGGAGTGAGGGCGTCGTCCCAGGTCAGCTCGGGCAGCGGCGTCACGGCCGCGCGGGGATGGGGCGCGTCATCGACCCACTCGTCGATCGAGAAGCGCGTGGTGCCGACAGCGACGATATGCAGCACGTCCGCATCGGCCGAGACGCTCGTGAGCCTCGCCATCGTGCCGATGCCGCTGCGCAGGTCGCCGCCGCCGACCTCCTGGCCCCGCTCGATGAGCACGACACCGAACTGAGGATCCTCCTCGTCGAGAAGGTGCCCGATCATCGTGAGATAGCGCGGCTCGAACACGCGGAGCGGAAGCGGGGTGTACGGGAAGAGCACCGAGCCAAGGGGAAACATCGGTAGTGCGGCCATGACCCCAGTCAACACTGCGAGACGTACAGTGAAAAGATGCGCAGACCGAGTCCCATCGTCCCGTCTCCCGGCCAGGAATCCGTCTGGGACTATCCGCGACCTCCGAGGATCGAGAAGGTGGACGAGCGTGTCACCATCCGCCTCGGCGGCGTGCTCGTCGCCGACACCCGGGCTGCGATGCGGGTGCTCGAGACGAGTCATCCCCCGGTGTACTACCTGCCGATAGCCGATTTCATCGACGGAGCGCTCGCCGATGCTCCCGGTTCGTCGTTCTGCGAGTTCAAGGGGGCCGCGCGCTACCTCGACGTGCGCGGCGGAGGTCTTGTGGCCGCGGGCGCCGCCTGGAACTACCCGGATCCCACCCCTGGATTCGAGGCGCTGAGCGATCGTGTCGCGGTCTACGCGGGGCCGATGGACGAGTGCACGGTGGGCGGTGAGCTCGTGGTCCCGCAGCCGGGCGGGTTCTACGGCGGCTGGGTGACGTCCTCCGTCGTCGGTCCGTTCAAGGGCGGGCCGGGCTCGATGGGCTGGTAGCCGGTCGCCAGATCGGTCAGAAGGCCTGCAGGTTCGCCTGCAGCCCGCCGTCGACGTGGTCGCGACGGAGCAGGCCCCGTCGGCGCAGCACCGGCACCAGCTCGTCCAGGGTGCGGTGCAGGGTGACGGGGTGGAAGTCGCCCCACAGCAGAACGCCGTCGTTGCCCCACTCGCCGAGCTCCTCGACCAGGTCGGCGAACTCCTCGGCGGTTCCGACGAAACCGGAGCGGTCGGAGAGACGCCCTGTGCGGGCGAGAGCAGTGAGGTGAGCGCGCAGCGGCGCCTCGTCGCCGCGGTCGCCGAGCAGGCGCTGGATGCTGCCCCGTGAGACGTGCTCGCCGAAGAACGAGGGGTCGAGGGGCCGGTCGAGATCCAGGGCGGTGAGGTCGGTCTCGAGATCGCTCGACTGCTTGCGGGCGATCTGCCGCAGCGCCTCGTCGTCCGGGTGCGCGGAGGCCGCGACGATCCGGTCCGCCTCCTCGGCCGAGGCCGTGATGACGGGCTGGATCGCGAACAGGATCTTGATGTCGTCGGGTCTGCGACCCGCCGCGATCGCCGCGTCGTGGATCTTGGCCCGGTAGGCGCGGACTGAGGCCTCGTGCAGAGGAGCCAGCGCGAGTTGCACATCGGAGTGGGCGCCGGCGAAGCCGAGTCCCCGCCCCGACCCTCCGGGCGAGACGATCGCCGGCGCGCCGTCGGTGAAGGGCACGGCGTTCAGCGGTCCGTCGAAGGCGAAATGCTCGCCGCGGTGGCGGACGGCGTGCAGCTTCGATCCGTCCGCGAACACCTCCGTGGCGCGGTCCTCGACGATGGCGCCCTCCTGCCAGCTTCCCCACAGCGCCCGAATGCCGTCCAGCCACTCCTCGGCACGGTCGTAGGCCGCATCGTGCCCCAGCTGCGCGTCCGCGGAGAAGTGACGCGCGCTCCCGGTGTCGGTGACGACGTTGAGTCCCAGACGATGGCCGCTGAGATGCTGCAGCGTGGCGAACTGCCTGGCCGCCGTGTACGGCAGGTAGGCCGCAGGGTTCACGGTGGGGACCACGCCGAGGTGGCGCGTGGCCTGGAACAGGTACGGCGCGAGCAGCAGCGGGTCGTGCTTGGGTCCGCCGAACGCGTGCCGCACCCGCAGGTCGATGGTCGAGGGGGACCCGAGCGAGGGGGCGTCCTCGATGATGACCAGATCGAATCCCGCCTGCTCCAGGGTGCGGGCCGCCTCCTGGTAGATGTCGGGTCTCGTCCAGTCGTAATCCCAGTCCAGAGAGGGCAGGCCCCAGCCCTGCGGTCCGAAGCCGCGGGCGAGGAACCAGCCGAAGTGCTGGAGCCGGCTCATGCCGCGACCTCCCGCGCCGGCTGGAGCACGCGATCGAGGTCGGCGATCAGGTCGGCGACGTCCTCGATGCCGATCGACAGCCGCAGCGTTCCCGGTCGCACGCCCAGCAGATCGCGCTCCTGCCGGCTGCGGTGCGAATGACTGGTCGTCTCGGGGTGCAGCACCAGCGATCGGACATCGCCGATGTGGGTCATGTGGGTGAACACCCCGACGCCGTCGACGAACGAGCGCGCCGCGTCGAGCCCGCCTCGCAGGGTGAAGGTGAACACCGAGCCGTGGCCGCCGACGAGGTACTTCTCCGCGAGGGCGTGATGGGGGTGCCCCTCCAGCCCGAGATAGTCGACGCTCTCGACCTCGTCATGGGCGGCGAGCCATCGCGCCACGTCGAGCGCATTCCGCGACTGACGCTCGACCCGGAGTCCGAGCGTCTCGGCGCCCTGGCCGATCAGGAAGGCGTTGAGCGGAGACGGTGAGGCGCCGAAACGCGGGGCGACGGACTCTCTCGCGTAGGCGATGCGCGCCGCGCCGCCGTGCCGGCTGGCGACGCTGGGGAATCCGCCGCGACCGGGGAGCACGAGGTGCGGGGCGTTGTGCCCGGCTGCGGTGGCGTCGAAGCGTCCGTCGTCGACGATGACGCCGCCGAGCACCGATCCGTGCCCGGCGAGGAATTTCGACGCCGAGTGCACGACGATCGAGGCCCCGTGCTCCAGCGGACGCACGAGGAACGGGGTGGCCAGCGTGTTGTCGACGATCAGGGGGATCGCCGCCTCGTCGGCGACGGCGCTGATCGCGGCGATGTCGAGAAGGTCGTTGCGGGCGTTCGCGATCGACTCCGCGAAGAGCGCGCGGGTGTTCGGGCGGATCTCTGCGCGCCAGGCGTCCGGGTCGCCGATGTCGTAGACGAAGGTCGTCTCGATGCCCAGTCGCGCGAGATTGTCGAGGAAGAGACCTCTGCTGCCCTCGTAGATGTGCGTCGACGAGATGATGTGATCGCCCGCCCCGGCGACCGTCAGCAGGGCGGTGACGACGGCGGCCTGACCGCTCGCGACGAGGACCGCGTCGACGCCGGACTCGAGGGCCGCGAGCTGACGTTCGACCGCACGGATGGTGGGATTCCCCGTACGGGTGTATCCGAATCCGCTGCCGGTGCCGAAGTGGTCGGCCGCGTGGTCGAAGTCCTCGAACTCGAAACCCGCGGTCAGATAGATCGGGGTCGCCCGAGATGTCGCGGCCGTCTGATTCCTGGCCGAGTGGAGGGCTCTGGTGGCGAAGCCGGTGGACTCGTCGGTCATGCTGGTGCCTCTCGAAGGTTCGTGTCAGTAGGGTGTCACGCGGCGACGCGGGGTGCGGAAGCGGTGGTAATCTGACGTCATGCGGATCGTGCTCCTTCTTAGCTGCCGCGACGAGAACTCGTTCTGAGCCCCTCCTCGTCGCGGAGTCCATCGTGGGCCGAACCGTCAGCTTCAGGAGAAACGCAATGAACAGCCCCGCAGCAGACTCCGCCTCTGTCCGCCCGAGAACCCTCGCCGAGAAGGTCTGGGACGACCACCTCGTCGTGAAGGGCGAGGACGGCGAGCCGGACCTCATCTACATCGATCTGCACCTCGTGCACGAGGTGACGAGTCCGCAGGCCTTCGACGGCCTGCGTGCCGAGGGTCGTCCCCTCCGGCGGCTCGATCTGACGATCGCCACGGAGGATCACAACACCCCGACCTGGGACATCGACAAGCCCATCGCTGACCTCACCAGCCGGACGCAGATCGAGACCCTCCGTCGCAACGCGTCCGAGTTCGGCGTGCGCCTGCATTCGCTCGGCGACGCCGAGCAGGGAATCGTCCACGTCGTCGGGCCGCAGCTCGGGCTCACCATGCCGGGCATCACCGTCGTCTGCGGAGACTCGCACACCTCCACCCACGGAGCTTTCGGGGCGATGGCCTTCGGGATCGGCACCAGCGAGGTGGAGCACGTCATGGCGACACAGACGCTCCCGCTGAAGCCGTTCAAGACGATGGCGATCACCGTCGACGGCACGCTGCGCCCCGGCGTCACCGCGAAGGACATCATCCTCGCCGTCATCGCGAAGATCACCACCGGCGGTGGCCAGGGATACGTGCTGGAGTTCCGCGGCAGCGCGATCCGTGCGCTGTCGATGGAAGGGCGCATGACGATCTGCAACATGTCGATCGAGGCGGGTGCCCGCGCCGGCATGGTGGCGCCCGACGAGACGACCTTCGAGTACCTCAAGGGTCGCCCGCACGCCCCGAAGGGGCAGGACTGGGACGACGCCGTCGCCTACTGGCGCACGCTGCCCACGGACGAGGGCGCGACCTTCGACGCGGAGGTCTTCATCGATGCCGACGAACTGGAGCCCTTCGTGACCTGGGGCACCAACCCCGGTCAGGGCAGCTCGCTGTCGGCATCCGTGCCCGATCCCGCCGACATCGCGGACCCGAACGAGCGCGCCGCGGCCCAGCGCGCGCTGGAGTACATGGACCTGGCACCGGGCACCCCGCTGAAGGAGGTTCCCGTCGACGCCGTGTTCATGGGCTCCTGCACCAACAGTCGCATCGAGGACCTGCGCGCCTTCGCCTCCATCGTCGAGGGCAGGAAGAAGGCCGACGGCGTGCGCGTCATGGTCGTCCCCGGCTCGGCGCGCGTTCGTCTCGAGGCGGAAGCCGAGGGCCTGGACAAGGTGATCACGGACTTCGGCGCCGAGTGGCGGTTCGCCGGCTGCTCGATGTGCCTCGGGATGAACCCGGATCAGCTCGCGCCGGGGGAGCGCTGCGCATCGACCTCGAACCGCAACTTCGAGGGCAGGCAGGGCAAGGGCGGTCGCACGCACCTGGTCTCGCCTCTGGTCGCCGCGGCGACGGCGATCCGCGGCACACTGTCGAGTCCCAGCGATCTGCACGAGATGGCGGAGGTCTGACCATGGAGAAGTTCACCACGCACACCGGCGTCGCCGCTCCTCTCAAGCGCTCGAACGTCGACACCGACCAGATCATCCCCGCCGTCTTCCTCAAGCGGGTCACCAAGACCGGCTTCGAGGACGCCCTCTTCCACGGATGGCGTCAGGATCCCGACTTCGTCCTGAACCAGCCGCAGTTCGAGGGGGCGTCCGTGCTCGTCGCCGGTCCGGACTTCGGTACCGGGTCGAGCCGGGAGCACGCGGTGTGGGCGCTGCGCGACTTCGGATTCGCCGTCGTGCTCAGCCCCCGTTTCGCCGACATCTTCCGTGGCAACTCCGGCAAGCAGGGCCTTCTCGCGGCGACGATCTCGGAAGAGGATCTCGAGCGCATCTGGGCCGAGATCGACCGCGATCCCGGGGCATCCATCACCGTGGACCTCGAGGCGCGCACCGCGTCGATCGGCGACGTCCAGGCTGAGATCGGCATCGACGATTACACTAGATGGCGGCTCCTCGAAGGGCTCGATGACATCGGGCTCACGCTGCGCAACGAAGACAAGATCGCGCAGTTCGAGGCCCGTCGCGAGTCGTGGCGGCCCCGGACCCTCCCCGTTCAGTGAACGGCGGGGCAGGGGGAGCCGAGGGCGACCCCGCCCCGAATTCCCTGAATGAAGTGAGGCTCCGAATGACCACACCTGTGCGCGACGCTCTTGCGGACGGAGTCCCCCCACTGACCGGAGACGTCCTCGCGATCCGCGGCGGACGACCGCTGCGCGGCCGTGTCGATGTCAAGGGCGCGAAGAACCTCGCGACCAAGGCGATGGTGGCCTCGCTGCTCGGCGAGACGGTGAGCACCCTTCGGGATGTTCCCGCGATCAGCGATGTCGCCGTGGTGCGCTCGCTGCTCGAGGTGCACGGTGTACGGGTGTCCGACGGCGATGAGCCCGGCGCGCTGGTGTTCGACCCGAGCGACGTCGAATCCGCGCACTTCGAGGAGATCGACGCGCACGCGGGTGCGTCGCGGATCCCGATCCTCTTCTGCGGTCCTCTGCTGCACCGTCTCGGACAGGCGTTCATTCCCGACCTCGGCGGCTGCCGCATCGGTGACCGCCCCATCGACTTCCACCTCGACGCACTGCGCAAGTTCGGTGCGATCGTCGAGAAGCTGCCGAGCGGCATCCGCCTGTCGACCGGTGGCGCGCGCCTGCACGGCGCGAACATCCACCTGCCGTACCCCAGCGTCGGAGCGACCGAGCAGGTCCTGCTGACGGCCGTCCGCGCCGAGGGCACCACCGAGCTGCGCAACGCGGCCATCGAGCCCGAGATCATGGACCTGATCGCCGTGCTGCAGAAGATGGGCGCGATCATCTCCTACGAGCCCAACCGCGTCATCGTCATCGAGGGCGTCGAGAAGCTCCGCGGATACGACCACCGCTCGATCTTCGACCGCAACGAGGCCGCGTCCTGGGCCTCCGCCGCACTGGCGACCGACGGCGAGATCTTCGTCGGCGGCGCCAAACAGCAGGAGATGCTCACCTTCCTCAACGTGTTCCGCAAGGCGGGGGGATGGTTCGACATCCAGGAGGACGGCATCCTCTTCCGTCGTGACGGCGAGCTCAAGCCCGTCGTCGTCGAGACCGACGTGCACCCCGGCTTCATGACCGACTGGCAGCAGCCTCTCGTGGTCGCGCTCACTCAGGCGAACGGCCGCTCGGTGGTCCACGAGACCGTCTACGAGAACCGACTCGGCTTCACCGACGCGCTGGTCAAGATGGGGGCCGACATCGTCGTGCACCCGCGCGGTCTGCAGGACGGCCCTCGTCGTGTGCCCCGCCGTGATCTGGAGCAGGCCGCCGTGATCACCGGACCGACGCCGCTGCACGCCGCAGACATCGTCGTCCCCGACCTCCGTGGCGGATACAGCCACGTGATCGCCGCGCTCACCGCCGAAGGCGAGTCGAGAGTCTCCGGCGTCGACATCCTCAGCCGCGGCTACGAGAAGTTCCTCACCAAGCTCGACGCCGTGGGTGCCGACTTCGACGTCATCCGGTGACCGCGATGGGTTCCCGCTCGCCGGAGTCCACGCGGCCCAGCGTGTTCTGGCCGCTGGCGGCGATCATCGTGCCGATCGTGTCTCTGATCGCGAAGATCCGCATCAGGGGCGGTGAGAAGCTTCCGCAGGACGGCGCGTACGTGCTCGCCCCCAATCACTACTCGGAGTTCGATCCGCTCATCGTCGCCGTGGCGGTGTGGCGGATCGGCCGCGCTCCGCGTTTCATGGCGAAGGAGAGCCTGTTCCGCGTCCCGGTGCTGGGTGCGGCACTGCGGGCCACCGGCATGATCCCGGTGGCGAGGTCGTCATCCGCGTCGGCGGCGAAGCAGACGCTCAAGCAGTCGGCGGAGCTCGTGGAGCACAGACGCGGCGTGATCGTCTACCCGGAGGGGACGCTGACGCGCGACCCCGACCTGTGGCCGATGCGCGGCAAGTCCGGTGCGGTGCGGCTGGCGCTGACGGACGGCATCCCGCTGATCCCGATGGCGCACTGGGGCGCTCAGGAGATCATGGGCCGCTACCAGAAGGGCCTGAGCCTGTGGCCGCTGCGCAAGCGGGTCGAGGTGGTCATCGGCGATCCGGTCGACGTGTCGGATCTGCAGGGGCGTGCGGGCGAGGCCTCGGCGCTGAACGAGGCGACCACCCGCCTGATGAACGCGATCACCGTGCTCCTCGAGGAGCTGCGAGACGAGAAGGCGCCGGCGGAGCGATGGAACCCCTCGACGCACGGACAGAAGGAGACGGGTCGCCTTGACTCCTAAACGCGGTGTGCCGACGGGACCGAGGGTCGCCGTCATCGGTGCCGGGAGCTGGGGCACCACGTTCGGCAAGATCCTCGCCGACGGCGGTGCCCAGGTCACGATGTGGGCCCGGCGCGCCGAGCTCGCGCACGAGATCGACGAGGCCAAGCGCAACTCGCGCTACCTGCCGGGCATCAACCTGCCCCGCACCATGGCGGCCACGCACGAGCTGGCGATCGCGCTGCGGGACGTCGATCAGGTGTACCTGTCGGTGCCGAGCCAGTCGCTGCGCGAGAACCTCAAGGCTCTGCGCCCGCTGCTGGCCGACAACGACGCGAAGATCGTCAGCCTGATGAAGGGCGTCGAGCGCACGACCGGACTGCGCATGAGCCAGGTCATCGAGCAGGAGCTGCGCTGCGACCCCGACCGCATCGCCGTGGCCTCGGGGCCCAACCTGGCGCTGGAGATCGCACGGGAGCAGCCCACCGCCGCCGTCATCTCCTCGCGCAGCCGGGAGACGGCCGAGGAGGTCGCGCGGGCTGCCCGCAACAGCTACTTCCGGACGTTCGTGAACACCGACGTCATCGGCACCGAGTTCGGCGGTGTGCTGAAGAACCTCATCGCCGTGGCCATCGGCATCGTCGACGGCGTCGGATACGGCGAGAACACGAAGGCATCGATCATCACGCGAGGCCTCGTCGAGATGACGGACTTCGCGGTGGCGAACGGCGCCCACCCCGAGACGCTTCAGGGACTCGCGGGGCTCGGCGATCTGATCGCCACGTGCCAGTCGCCGCTGAGCCGCAACAACACGGCCGGGCGCCTGCTCGGCCAGGGATACAGCTTCCAGGACGTCGTCAAGCAGATGCAGCAGACGGCCGAGGGACTCGCCTCCGTCGCACCGGTGCTGCAGCTGGCCCGCGAATCCGAGGTCGACATGCCCATCGTCGAGCAGGTGAAGATGGTGCTCGACGGCAAGATGAACCCGCGTGACATCGCACCCCACCTGACGACGGACGACGACACCCCGCAGGGTGAGAGGACCAACCATGGACAAGCAGACGGTGGTGGTGCTCTTCGGAGGGCGCTCCAGCGAGCATTCGATCAGTTCCGCAACGGCGGGAGGGGTGCTGGGCGCGATTGATCGCGACCGCTACGCCGTGATCCCGGTGGGGATCACCCGAGAGGGCGCCTTCGTGCTGGAGGACGACGATCCGGTGAAGTTCCCGCTCGATGCCGCGCATCTCCCCGAGGTGGCCGACAACGGCACGCGGGTGCGCTGGCCGGAGCCGGGGGGAGACCGCACTCTGCGCGTCGTGCGCCCCGACGGCACCGCCGACGACCTGGGCGAGATCGACATCGTGCTGCCGATCCTGCACGGGACGCATGGCGAGGACGGGACCATCCAGGGGTACTTCGACACCCTCGAGGTGCCCTACGCGGGTGGCGGCGTTCTGGATTCGGCGCTGTGCATGGACAAGCACTTCATGAAGATCGCGCTGGGCGCGGCAGGCATCTCGGTGGCCCCGGGGCTGACCGTGCGCGCCCGTCAGTGGCAGCAGGATGCCGAGCGCATCCGCTCGCAGGCGGTCGAGCTGGGTCTTCCCCTGTTCGTCAAGCCCGCGCGGGCCGGCTCCAGCGTGGGCGTCTCGAAGGTGACGCAGGCGCAGGAGCTGGACGCCGCCCTCGCGATCGCGTTCGCCGAAGACGACAAGGTGCTGATCGAGTCGGGCGTGGTGGGTCGCGAGATCGAGGTCGCCGTGCTCGAAGGGGCCGAGGGCGTGCGCGCGTCACTGCCCGGCGAGATCGTGCTGACCTCCCGAGGGTTCTACGACTTCGAGGGCAAGTACCTTGGTGGCGACGGCGTCGACGTGGTCTGCCCCGCCGAGCTCGAGCAGTCCGAGATCGCGTCGATCCAGGAGACCGCGATCCGTGCCTTCGAAGCGGTCGACGGGCGTGGGCTCGCGCGGGTGGACATGTTCCTCACCGCATCGGGGGAGCTCATCGTCAACGAGCTGAACACCATGCCGGGATTCACTCCGATCTCGATGTTCCCCAAGTGCTGGGTGGCCTCGGGCCTGAGCTACGGCGACCTGATCACCGAGCTCATCGAGGCGGGCCTGCGCCGCTGAGCGTCGGAGCTCACCCCTCGGGGGCGGGCTCGCTCTGTTCGTCGGTGGGGATGCGGTCGGTGCACCGTGCCGTGGCGGGTGCGAGACCCGCGCGGATGCCGGTCGACAGCCGCTCCACCACGGTACGGAAATCGATCTCCTCGCCACGGCGGATGATGACCTCTATCGCCGGATCGCGGCCGTAGGTCACGAGCCGCTGACGCTCCTCCTCCTGGTCGAGGACGAGCCAGTCGACGTTGCCGATGGTGGTGCACACCTCGGCGGAGGGAGCGGGAGGCTCGACCCCGCAGCGCAGCACGACGGTCGGGTCACCCCAGGCGCCGGTCGCCTGCGCGTCGGTCCACACGCGGTCGAGATCGCCGACGGCGTCGGGAAGGAGCACCGACACCTCTGCGCAGGCGGGGTTGTCGGCGTCGTCGGCCGGCTCGAGATGAACGGTGGTCGAGCATCCGGAGAGCACCGCGACGAGGGCCGCAGAAGCCGCGACGACGGCGAGACGACGAGATCGGGGCATGTGTCCAGGCTACCTTTGACTCCATGCCCTCCCGACCTCGCGACGCCGATCCTCTGCTGGCTGACCTCTCCGAGGGGGAGATCCTGCGGGCGATCCTGTCGCGGACCGCACGCGGCAGCCACACGCTGCTCGGCCCCGGCGACGATGCGGCGGTCATCGCCGCCCCGTCGGGATCTGTGGTCGCCACCACCGACACTCTCGTGCACGGCCCGGACTTCCGTCTCGCATGGTCGTCGGGGTACGACCTCGGCTGGAAGGCGGCAGCGGTCAACCTCGCCGATGTCGCGGCGATGGGAGCCCGTCCCACCGCGCTGCTCGTCGCGCTGGCGATCCCACGCGACCTGCGGCTGTCGTTCGTGGAGCGTCTGGCCGACGGCTTCCGGGAGGCCTGCGCAGCGCTCGCCCCGGGGTGCGCCGTGGTCGGGGGAGACCTGACCGTCTCCGACGTGCTCACGGTCGCGGTGACCGCGCTCGGCGACCTCGAGGGACGTGCGCCGGTGACGAGAGCGGGCGCGCGGATCGGGGACATCGTCGCGATCGCGGGGGAGCTCGGCCACGCCGCACGCGGACTGTCGGTCCTGTTCGGCAGGTTCCGCGAGGCGGGCACGGGGGTGCCGGTGCCCGTCGACGTGTCGGTCCTCCGCTCCGGAGAGAGAGCGGCGCTGCAGGCGCAGCTCCGGCCGACCCCGCCGATCGGGCTCGGTCCGTTCGCGGCGACCGCCGGCGCCACCGCGATGATGGACGTCTCGGACGGTCTCGCCCTCGACGCGCGACGGATGGCGGCGGCATCCGAGGTGACGATCGCCCTCGACGCGGCGACCCTCGGCGACGATCCTCTGCGTGCGCTCGCGGGCGGAGAGGATCATGCCCTGCTGGCCGCGTTCCCACCGGGGGCGCTGCCCGCGGGATTCCGCATCATCGGCGAGGTGCGTGCGCGTGGCGATCACGACCTGCTGGTCGACGACGCCCCTGTCGACGTCTCGGGCTGGGATCCCTACCGAGACTGGGACTCGGCGTCGGGCTGAGCGGCGTCCGCGCGGGCCGCCGGCTGCGCCCACCACAGGGTGGTGTCGCCGTACGACTTCTCGCGGATGAGCTCGAGCCCGGCGGCGTCGAGGTCCGGCGGCGTGGAACGGCGGGCCCGTTCGACGATCACCAGCGCGTCGGGTGCGAGCAGCGGCGCCAGACCCACGAGGTCGGCGGTCATCGCCGCGTCGTCGAGGTCGTAGGGAGGGTCGGAGAAGACGAGATCGTATGGGCCCGTCGCGCGCTGCAGGAACGCCCGGACGCTGCTCTGGTGCACGCGGGCCGAGGGGAGTCCCGCTTTGGCGACCGTCGCGGCGTTCCGTCGGATGAGCCCCGCCGCCGTCCGGCCCTGCTCGACGAGGTCGGCGCTCGCGGCTCCACGGCTGAGGGTCTCCAGTCCCAGCGCCCCGGAGCCGGCGTAGAGATCGAGCACGCGTGCGCCGATGATGACGTCGGCCGAGTCGAGACCGCCGAAGAGCGACTCCCGCACGCGGTCGCTGGTCGGTCGTGTTCCCGACGAGGGCACGTCGAGTCGCGCGCCTCCCGCCCTGCCCGCGATGATCCTCGTCACCTGATCACGATACGACAGCCGCGGTGCGCGTCGTGTCGGCGCCGCCTCCTAGACTCGGAGCATGTCGCTCACGCTCGATTCGTCGCTGGAGGACGCGCTCGGCGCGACACCGGCGAAGACCCTCGGTCGTGCATTCGGCATGAAGACGGTCGGCGACCTGCTCTCGCACTATCCGCGACGGTATGCCGACCCCGGCGAGCTCACGCCGATCCGGGAACTCCCGATCGGTGAGACCGTGACGATCGTCGCCGAGGTGCTGTCCTCGAGTGCACGGGCCATGCGCAACCGTCGGGGAGCGATGGTCGACGTGGTCATCGGCGACGGCATCGGCAAGATGTCGCTGACCTTCTTCGCGAAGAACCTGGCGGCGGCGAAATGGCGCTCCGACGACCTCGCGGTCGGGCGCCGTGGCGTGTTCTCCGGCAAGGTGGGCGAGTTCAACGGCATGACGCAGTTCGCGCATCCGGAATACGAGCTCTTCGACGATGAAGACGCCGCGCGGCGCCGCGCCGATGCCAGAGCAGCGGTGCTCATCCCGATCTATCCGGCGACCTCGACCCTGCAGACCTGGCAGATCGCGAAGTTCGTGGCTCGTGTCCTCGATGCGGTCGATGACGTCCCCGAACCGCTCGCCGACGACGTGCGGGCGCGGGAGGAGCTGCTGACGGCTCGCGAGGCGCTCGAACTGATCCACCGCCCCAAGACGCGCAACGACATCGACCCCGCGGTGCGCACCCTGCGCATGCACGAGGCGCTGACGCTGCAGACCGCGCTGCTGCAGCAGCGCGATGCGGTGCGGTCGCTCTCGGCGACGGCTCGACCTGCCAGGCCCGGAGGGCTGCTCGAGCGATTCGACGCATCCCTGCCCTACGACCTCACCCCCGATCAGCAGACGGTGGGAGCGCAGGTCGCCGACGACCTCGTCGGCTCCTGGCCGATGAACCGGCTGGTGCAGGGCGAGGTGGGCTCGGGAAAGACGCTAGTGGCGCTGCGCGCGATGCTCCAGGTCGCCGAGTCCGGTGGTCAGGCGGCGCTCATCGCACCGACCGAAGTGCTCGCCGGGCAGCACCTGCGCTCGATCGCCAAGATGCTCGGACCCCAGCTCGCGCCGTCGGTCATGCCGACGCTGCTGACCGGGCAGATGCCGGCGGCGGAGCGCCGCAAGGCGGCACTGCGGGTGGCGTCGGGTCAGGCGCTGATCGTGGTCGGCACGCATGCCCTGCTCGGTGAGAAGACGACCTTCGCGGATCTCGGTCTGGTCGTCGTCGACGAGCAGCACCGTTTCGGCGTGGAGCAGCGCGAGGCGCTCCGCGCGAAGGGATCGAGTCCGCACGCGCTCGTGCTCACGGCGACGCCCATCCCTCGCACCGTCGCGATGACGGTGTTCGGCGACCTCGACACCTCGGTGATCCGCACGATGCCGAAGGGCAGAGCGGGGATCGAGTCGTTCGTCGCACCGCTCGCGGAGCACCCGGGGTGGTTCAACCGGGTCTGGGACCGGGCTGCCGAGGAGATCGCGCAGGGGCGGCAGGTGTTCGCGGTCTGCGCCGCGATCGACACCGCGAAGAAGACGGCGGAGTCCGGCGAGCAGCCGCTCGCGCAACCGGAGGGGGCCACAGGTCCCCGGTGGGGCGTGGTGCAGCTCGACGAGGCGCTCGCGACGCACCCGCGGCTCGGAAGCGTGCGGCGCGCCGTGCTGCACGGACGCATGCCCTCGGACGAGAAGGACGCAGTGATGCAGGCCTTCGCCCGCGGAGAGATCGATCTGCTGGTGGCGACCACCGTGATCGAGGTCGGCGTCGATGTGCCGAACGCGTCGACGATGATCGTCCTCGACGCCGACCGGTTCGGCGTGTCGCAGCTGCATCAGCTGCGTGGCCGCGTGGGTCGAGGCGGAGTTCCCGGTCTCTGCCTGCTCGTGACCGAGGCGGAATCCGGCTCGGTCGCCCGCGAACGGGTCGATGCGGTGGCCGCCACCCTCGACGGGTTCGCCCTCGCCGAGGTGGATCTCGAGCTCCGCGGCGAGGGCGACGTGCTCGGCGCCGCGCAGGCGGGTGTGCGCTCGTCGCTCAAGCTGCTGCGCGTCGTCAAGGACTCCGGGCTCATCGTCAGGGCGCGGGAGCTCGCCGAGGGCATCCTCGCCGTCGACCCCGATCTCGTGGCCAACTCGGGTCTGCGATCGGCGATCGAGCGGCGTGTGACCGACGATGACCGCGCGGCACTCGCCAAGAACTGACCCCCGCGCCGCGTGCTTTAGGCTGGGGGAATGAGCAGTCGGATCGCTGTCGTCCCGGGTTCCTTCGATCCGCCGACCCTGGGTCATCTCGATGTGATCCGTCGCGCGGCGAAGCTGTATGACGAACTCCACGTGCTGGTCGTGCACAACCCCGGCAAAGAGGCGATGCTCCCGATCGCCCAGCGCATGTCGCTGATCGAGCAGTCCATTGCCGACGAGGGCATCGGTGACAACGTCGTGGTGGGCTCGTGGAGCATGGGCCTGCTCGTCGACTACGCGCGTGACGTGGGTGCAGGGGTGCTGGTCAAGGGCATCCGTTCGCAGATCGACGTCGCCTACGAATCGCCCATGGCGATCGTGAACCGTCACCTCGCCGACATCGAGACGGTCTTCCTGCTGCCCGATCCCGCGCACGCGCTCGTGTCGAGCTCGCTGGTGAGACAGGTCGCCGGTCTCGGCGGCGACGTGTCGCCGTTCGTACCGCCGGCCGTCGCGGCGTTCCTCGACACCGGCTCCCGCGGCATCTAGGACATCGCCGGGCGCCGTCGCGCTCAGCACGGAACCAGCCTCGGCCGCCCGAGAGCCGGTACCATTGCGGGGTGCGTTCCCGAATGAATGGTCCTTTCGTCCTGCCCGTCCGCGACATCGTCCGTAGGCCGGGCGAGATGCGCGAGCACGAGTTCTCGGTGACCCTGAAGGACGGCTGGGGAGAGGGGATCGTGGCCTTCGAGGCCGGGTCCGACCTCGACCTCGACGTCCGTCTGGAGTCCGTCCACGAGGGTATCCTGGTGTCCGGAACCGCCGATGCGGAGTACTCCGGTGTGTGCGGTCGCTGCCTCATCGACATCACCCGGCCCGTCGAAGTCGAGTTCCAAGAGCTTTTCGCGTATCCTGGTGAGGAAGAAACTGACTTCGAGGTTCAAGACGACCACGTGGATCTTGAAACTCTGGTCAGGGATGCTGCCGTACTGGCACTTCCTTTTCAGCCGGTGTGTCAGCCGGATTGCCCGGGTCTCGACCCGGAAACGGGCGAGAGGCTGACCGAGAGCACCGGAACGGAGCAGGCCGCTCCCATCGATCCTCGATGGAGTGCGCTCCAGAACATCACAGACCAAGACGGCACGGATGAATCTCGTGCCGCCGAGAAAGAAGAGAGCTAGTCATGGCTGGTAACCCCCCGAAGCGCAAGGTATCCCGTTCGAACACCCGCTCGCGCCGCGCGCAGTGGAAGGCGGCGCCCGTCGCGCTCGTCAAGACCATCGAGAACGGCCAGGTCGTCTACAGCCGCCCGCACCAGGCGAAGGTCGTCACCGACTCGCAGGGCACCGAGCTGTTCCTCGAGTACAAGGGTCGCAAGGTCGCCGACGTCTGAGTCGCGACTTCACTACTGTGACGAAGGTCCCTGAGGGGACGAGACCTCTCCCAGAGAAGCTCCGCGTCGATATCGACGCGGAGCTTCTGGAGTTGGCTCTCACCCATCGCTCCTACGCCTACGAGCATGGGGGCATCCCTCATAATGAGCGTCTGGAGTTCCTCGGCGACTCCGTTCTCGGCCAGGCCGTCACGGTGATGCTCTTCACCACGCACCCCACGCTCGACGAGGGGGAGCTCGCCAAGCGGCGCGCCAGCGTGGTGTCGACCGTCGCCCTGGCGGAGGTCGCACGAGCCATCGGGCTCGGCAGTCACCTGCGGTTGGGTCGGGGCGAGGAGCAGACCGGCGGACGCGACAAGGACTCGATCCTCGCCGACACCATGGAGGCCGTGATCGGGGCGACGTACCTGTCAGCAGGGCCCGACGCCGCGACCGAGCTCGTGCTGCGACTGACTGCACCGCTGCTGGCGGATCCCGAGCGCTACGGCGCCGCGATGGACCCGAAGACGAGTCTTCAGGAGCTCGCGGCTCGCGCCGGTTCGCCTCCGCCCGTGTACTCGGTCGAGGCGAGCGGTCCCGATCATGACCGTCGCTTCCTCGCGACCGTCGTCGTCGGCGATGTCGCGATGACCGGCAAGGGCAGCAGCAAGAAGACCGCCGAGATGGCTGCTGCTCTCAGCGCGTGGCGACTGCTGAACGAGCGTGCCTGAGCTTCCCGAGGTAGAAGTCGTCAGAGCCGGCCTCGCTCCGGCGGCCACGGGATCGACGATCACTGCGGTCTCGGTCCTCGATGAGAGGGCTCTCACCCGTCACCTCGCCGGCGCGGCCGACTTCGTGTCCCGTCTCGAGGGCCGCACGTTCTCCGGAGCCGAGCGGCGTGGCAAGTTCCTCTGGCTGCCGCTCGACTCCGACGACGATGCACTGATCGCGCACCTGGGCATGAGCGGACAGATGCTCCTGCGTGCTCCGGATGCCGCAGCCGAACGCCATGAGCGGATCCGCATCTTCGTCGAGCATCCTCAGCACGGCGAGCTCGCGATCGTCTTCGCCGACCAGCGCACCTTCGGCTCGCTCGCCGTCGATCGTCTGGTGCCGGACGGCCCGTCTCGCATCCCCACCCAGGTCGTGCACATCGCGCGGGACCCCGTCGATCCGCTCTTCCACGACGCCGACTTCGTGCGCGCGCTGCGACGCCGCCGCAGTGCCGTCAAGCGGGTGCTGCTCGACCAGCAGGTCATCAGCGGCGTGGGGAACATCTACGCCGACGAGTCGCTGTGGGCGGCGCGCATCCACCCCGAGACTCCCGCCGACGCGATCTCGACCGCGGCGGTGAAGCGGCTGCTCGCCGAGATCAGGATCGTGCTGGCGAAGGCACTCGCCGAGGGCGGGACGAGCTTCGATTCGCAGTACGTGAACGTGAACGGCCAGGCCGGCTACTTCGCGCACTCCCTGAACGCGTACGGGCGGGGCGGCCAGCCGTGCCCCCGATGCGGCACCCTGATCGTCCGTGAGGCGTTCATGAACCGTTCGAGCCACTACTGCCCGAGGTGCCAGCGACGCCGCTGAGCGCTCGCTCGCACCTCGGACCTGCGCCCTCGTCCTGCGGGGGATGAGGCACACGGCGTCATACAGCGCGGAACGAGCGGCCCAGCAGCGGCGCGGTCGCCCGGGTGCTGGCCCACACCACCGCGATGCCGAGCGCAAGGACTCCTCCGATCGTGAGCAGGGATTCCGGGGCGACGATCAGCGCGATGCCGAGCAGTGGGAATACGAGCACGGCCGCGCACAGGGCGGAACCGAGCGCGGTGATCAGCAGCGGCGACATGATCGCACGCTGACGGGCACGGTCGACGGTCGAGACCGGCACACCGAGTCGGTGCAGACTCTGGTGCAGCTCTCTCTGGTCGAGAACAGCGGACGCCTGGTTCACCCCGACGGACGCGGCGACCATCAGGAACGAGCCGACGAGTGTGATGATGAGCCCCGTGCGCATGTCGGCGGCGAGCGCGGCGTCCGAGGCCGCGGCGGCCTCGCTGCCCATCGCGTTGATCAGCGAGACGCCGGTTCCGGCGAACACGGCCATGAAGCTGGCCATGGCGATTCCGCTGACCTGACGCCAGGCAGCCTTGGGCGCGTCGAGCACCATGCGCGCGGCGAGCAGCCTCTCGGGTGTCTGCGCTCGACGCAGGTGTCGCGATGCGGTGATCTTGAGCACCCATGGTCCGATGACGTTGAGCACCGCGAGTGCGAGCGCGAACGTGATCGCGAGCACGGTGATCGTGACGGCGAGTCCGGCGACCGTGGGGAAGACCTTCACCACGGCGAATGCGACCACGATGGCCGCGACGCCGAGGACGGCACGAATCCAGTGCACGGGTGCGGCCGTCGCCCGCAACCGCACGCCCAGCGGCGAGATGATCACGCGCCGCAGTCCGAGGGCGGAGCTTCCCGCGGCGACGACGAGGATGCCGCCGACGACCGCTGCGACGCCCCCCGGGTTCAGCAGCACCGCGTCGAGCCCGAGGGAGGCACCACGGAAGGGGATCAGTCCGATCAGCGGTGAGATCAGGAGGTAGGCGAGCACCCCGATGATCGCACCGGCAGCGGCGACCACGACCGACTCGATCACTGTGGCGACCCCCACACCCATCGGCGTGACGCCGAGCAGACGCAGGGTGGAGAGCCGCTCGTCCCGCCGTCGAGCGGAGAGTCGGGCCGCGGCGCCGCCGAGGGTCGTCAGCGGCACCACCAGCAGTACGAGAGCGATCGCGGCCAGCGCCTGATAGATCGGGGCGAAGTCGTCGGTCCATCCCCAGAACGACTGTGCGCCGCCGACGACGGTGAGCACGAGGGCGGTCACCACGCCGAAGGCGACGATGGGCAGCACCACCACACCGGTCTGCTCCTTCGTGGGACGCAGGAGCAACGCGAGCACGTTCGGGTTCATGCGGACACCCCCGAGGACGCGGCCATGCCATCGCGGACCGCGACGATGCGGGAGCACCGTGCGGCGACCTCAGGGTCGTGGGTGACGACGAGCAGGGTGCGTCCCTGGCCGGTCGTCGACCACAGGAGCGCGTCCATCACCTCCTGCGAGGTATGCGAGTCCAGGGCGCCGGTGGGCTCGTCGGCGAACACCAGATCGGCGCCGGTCGCCTGTGCGCGCGCGATCGCGACGCGTTGGGCCTGACCGCCGGAGAGCTCGCCGATGCGGCGATCCTCCATTCCGGCGAGACCGAGCGCCGCGAGCCAGGCGGCCGCGTGCGTCACGGCATCCGCTCGCTTCACGCCGTTGATCATCGAGGCGAGCGCGACGTTCTCGACGGCGGTGAGCTCGGGGATGAGCAGGCCCTGCTGGAAGACGAAGCCGAACCGCTCCCGTCTCAGACGCGAGCGTGCGGACTCGCCGAGAGCGGACAGCTCGATCGCGGCGCCGGTCGCGGGGCGGTACGTCACGGATCCGGTGTCAGGGACGATGATGCCGGCGAGCACGTGCAGCAGGGTGGATTTACCCGAGCCGGATGCGCCCATGATCGCGACGGATTCGCCGCGTGTGATGGACAGATCCACTCCGGCGAGAGCATGTGTCTCGCCGTAGGTCTTGGTCAGAGCGTGCGCGTCGAGGACGGAGTTGTTCATGTGTCCAGCCTCGCTGCAGACACCCGATCGGTGCATCGGTCAGGCGGATGATCCGCCTCGCGCCGAGTACACCGATCGGATGACCTTCACAGCCGCTTCTGCCATGCCCCCGAGTACGAGACCGGGACGAAGCCGAGGGCTTCGTTGATGCTCAGCATCGGACGGTTCTCCTCCGCGTTGAAGGTCGAGACCGTCGACGACCGGGGCATGACCTCGCGCCAGTGCAGGAGGTTCACGGTCTTCACCAGTGCGCCCAGACGGTGACCTCGGTGCGCGCTCGAGACCAGTGTGCCGAACTGATGGGTCACTCCGGTGCGGTCCGCGCCGATGAGCAGCTCGTTGTAGGCGACGATCTCGCCCGTGGGGATGTGCTGCACGGCCACGATCGAAAGCGCCTGCCCGGCTCCGGTGAGGCGTCGCTCCCGGCGCTTCACCCGGTCGGCGTCCCACACCTCGGCCACGAAGTCCATGTCGCCGCTCGGCGCATCCGTCGAGAGACGAGCGAGGATCGCCGCGTACCCGGGGCGGAGCTGCGGGGGAGTCGGCGCCATCCACTGCAGGACGCGATAATCCTGACCGGCGGCCGACTCCGCGGCCAGCCTCGCCGCGTGCAGGGGCGCCGGGTCCGCGCGGAGGTCGAACTCACTGTTGCGCTCGACCTGCTCGAGTTCGTATCCGTGTGCCTCCAGCAGGTCGGACAGGGGGATCGCCGGGATGCGCCCCCACCCGGTGCGCGGCGCGAGCATGCGCTCCTTCTCGAGGGGGCGGTGCAGCGACCAGATCTGCACCAGCGAGCGACCGTGGGCGCGTGCCTCGGTCTCGGCCAGCGAGAGCAGGGCGTCTTCGACCCCCTGCCCCCAGTACCGCTCGGGCACCATCAGGTCGACCTCCGCGGCGTGCGCGTCCTCCTCCTGGGCGTAGTCGATCGTGATCATGCCGACGATCTCGTCTCCGCGCCGCGCGACGAAACCCGTGTGGAGGGTGTCGGTCCCGTCCTGCCACCCGGCCAGCAGCTGAGCGGCGTCAGGGGCGAGATCCGGGAGACCGACGCTCTCGTCGCAGATCTGCCGGTTCAGGTCCGCATAGGCGCGGAAGTCCGCGGCATCCTCGTCATCGAGCGAGCTCGGAACGGTCAGAGGGGAGATGGTCGGTGCGATCTCGATGGTGGTCATGTCAGGTCTTTCTTCCAGGCGCCCTCATAGGCGATGGCTGTGAAGCCCATGGCCTCGTTGATGGCGAGCATGGGCCGATTCTCCTCGGCGTTGTAGGTGATGATGTCCGTCGACTCCGGTGCGATGTCGATCCACGAGAGCATCGCGGCGCACTTCACCAGCTGGCCGAGACGGTGGCCACGGTGCTCTTTCAGGACCAGAGTGTCGTGCTGATGCGTCGTGCCCGTGCGGTCGGGGCCGATGCCGAGCTCGGTGAAAGCCGCCAGCGCACCCGTCTCGAGGTGCTGTGCGACCGTGACCTGGAATTCCTGGCCCATCTCGGCCAGACGCGCCTCACCCGCGATCAGGCGCTCCGCATCCCACGCCTCCTCGTCCGCTTCGAGATCCGCCGACGGGGCGTCGGTGGACATACGCGACTTGAGCCATGCGTAGCCGTCCCGGTGCTCGGGTGGGGTGGGCGCCATCCACTGTCGCACTCGATAGCCCGGTGAATGCGCCTTCGCCTCCTCGAGAAGCGAGGCGGCGAGAGCGCGCGCATCCGGCGTCAGGTCGAGACGGCTCACGCGATACACCTGCTCGAGGGTGAAGCCGTGGCGCAGCAGGAACCGCGCGACATGGTCGTCCGGCACGCTTCCGAACCCGGTGCGCGCCTCCAACCGTGCGCCGTCGCTCGCCTGCTGCTCGGTCCAGTTCTGGATGACGGTGCGACCGTGCGCGCGCACGACAGCCTCCAGGTGCGGCAGGACGGCCGTCCCGATGCCGCGACCCCAGACCCGCGGATGCAGTTCGATCGAGGCGATGGCGACCTTCGACCCCTCTTCGTGAGGGATGTCGACCACCGCGCGACCGACCATCTCGCCGGCGTCGCGCACGATCCACGCGACCGTGGTCCGCTCCGCCCGGGAGCGGAGCAGAGGCAGCAGCGCCTCGGGGGTGAGGTCCTGCTCGGTGCGCCCCGTCAACTCGCGGTACACCTCGTTGCGGACACGGGACAGCTCGCGGAACTCGGCCGCGTCCGCGGCATCCGCCCGTGCCGGCAGCACGAGCGGATGCAGCGTCGCGTCCTCGATCAGAGAGATGCTCATCTGAGGCCTCCAGGTCATCGCAGCTGACGCTGCAGGTCGTAGGTGAGCAGGGCGAACGATTCGGCGGGGGGTCGTTCCCGGCGGTCGAGATGCAGCGAGTCGTACGCCGCGGGCGGTGCGACACGCCGCTCGCGACGCGGTCGCTGCGCCCGCTGGAGCAGCCAGAGGCCGATCCGCAGTGACAGACGATCCGCGAGCGCGAGACGACGCAGCTCGTCGGGAGCGGGGAGATGGAGGACCAGCTGGTCCTCGGTATCGGGCGGGTGGGTGAGGTTGCGGTGCAACGTCGTGTTCACGATGGTCCTTCGAGTGTGTGTGGTGCGGGGAGCAGCACGGGCGCCGTCGACGCGGAGCGGGGGCGCGGTGCAGCGGTGCGCGATCCGGGTCGCGCCGAAGGCGCGACCGCCGGATGCGGCGGGGATCCGTGCTCCGAGGCAGAGCAGAGGGTGGGCGTGCGGACACGCGTCAGAGGATGCCCGAGACGGGCGGTGCGCAGCGGATGGCGCCGCGCGGGGTCCTCGGCTCTACGAGAGAGAGCTGGTGTGGACGCCGGCGGCTACCGAATGCGCGAGACGCGGCGCGAACGGCGCGGCGAGGCCAGTGGCCTGTGCAGTGATTGTGATCATCATCGGTAACCTCCTTTCGTGTGGCGATCCGCAGGTTACGGTAGCGACACCCGGGCGTGTCCGTCAAGCACAGGCGTGTCCGGTCGGCGTGTCGCGAGGGCATCGAGTTCACCGACGGCCAGCGCGGGATGCCTGTCCTGCCGCGTGATTCCGGTAGCGTATGGGCGTGATCCACCCCCGAAGCGCGGTACGCGCATGCATCTGAAGAGCCTGACCCTCAAGGGGTTCAAGTCCTTCGCGCAGCCCACGAGCTTCGTCTTCGAACCGGGTGTCACCTGCATCGTCGGGCCCAACGGATCCGGCAAGTCCAACGTCGTCGACGCCCTCGCCTGGGTCATGGGCGAACAGGGGGCCAAGACCCTGCGTGGCGGCAAGATGGAGGACGTCATCTTCGCCGGGACCTCGACGAGGGGGCCGCTGGGGCGTGCCGAGGTGCAGCTCACGATCGACAACAGCGACGGCGCGCTGCCCATCGAGTTCGCAGAGGTGACGATCAGCAGGACCCTGTTCCGCAGCGGCTCGAGCGAATACGCCATCAACGGGGAGACCTGTCGCCTGCTCGACCTGCAGGAACTGCTCAGCGACTCCGGGCTCGGGCGCGAGATGCACGTCATCGTCGGCCAGGGTCGTCTCGACACCGTGCTGCAGGCGTCCCCCGAGGACCGACGCGGCTTCATCGAAGAAGCCGCAGGCATTCTCAAGCACCGGCGGCGCAAGGAGAAGACGCTCCGCAAGCTCGATGCGATGGAGACGAACCTCACACGCCTCAGCGACCTCGCGGGGGAGATCCGCCGCCAGCTGAAGCCGCTCGGGCGCCAGGCCGAGGTGGCCAGAGAAGCTGCGACGATCGCCGCCGTGGTCCGCGACGCCAAAGCCCGTATCTTCGCCGACGACGTCGTCGCGCTCCGGACCGCTCTGGCAGACCACACCCGCACGGAGCACGAGCGTCACACCGAGCGTCTGGTGCTCTCGGATCAGGCCGAGGCCGTTCGAGCCGGCATCGCGCGGCTCGAACAGGACCAGAACTCCGTCGCGGTCGACCAGGCACGCGGGGTCGCCTTCGGGCTCGAACAGGTTCAGGAGCGGATGCGAGGGCTGTACACCCTCGCGAATCAGCGACTCGCGCTCCTCGGTTCCGAGGAGGACGATGCGGCCGTGACCTCGGTCACCGTGACGCAGAGCACGATCGATGAGGCGAAGGACGAGATCACCGAGATCTCGGCCGGACTCGGCGATGCCCAGGAATCGGCGACGGCGGCGAGCAGGGAGGTCATGCTGGCGCGGGCCGAACTCGACACCCTCGACGTCGACATCGCCGAGCAGAGCGCTCTGGTCTCGGCCTACGACATGCGCATCAGCTCTCTGCGGGGCACGGCGGATGCTGCGGCATCGGCTCTGGCAGCTGTGCGCGGCGCGGTGCTCCGCCAGCAGAACGCGCTCGAGGCCGCCGAGAACCGGCGACGCGAGGCCGCGGAGGCGCTCGAGGCGATCGACGACACCGAGGCACCCGAGGGGACGGCGGCCGAGCACTCAGCCGCATACGAGACCGCGCAGCGCGCTGCGACGGCTGCGGAGACCGAGCGCGAGGCATTGCGGGAGCGGCTGCACGCGGCGGAGCGCGAAGTCGACGCGCTCACCGCGAAGTCCGCCGCACTCGGCAGCGCATTGGCCATCTCCGGCGGCGCGGCGGAGATCGTCAAGGCCGGCGGTCGCGGCATCCGTGGTCTGGTCGGCGATTCCGTGCAGGTCAGAGCCGGATTCGAAGCGGCCATCGCCGCGGTCCTCGGCCCGCTCGCCGAGGGGGTGCTGGTCGGCGATTCCGCCGACGCGTTCTCCCTCGCCCACGATGCGGCCACACAGCGCAGGGGAGTGGTCGACTTCGTGGTCGCCGATGCTCCGAGGCCTGTGGTCCAGCTCCCCGAGATCGATGGCGTGACTCCCGCGGTCGACACGGTCACCGCACCTGAGGGGGTGCTCGGCATCCTCTCGCACGTGCTGATCGCCGACGGGCTGGACGCGGCTCGCGGCGCCCGCGCCGCACTCGATGCCACCGGAGACACCACCACGACGATCGTCACCACCGGAGGCGATGTCGTCACCGCGCAGACTCTGCGCACAGGGTCGGGTGGCGAGCGATCGAGACTCGAGCTCGCGGCTGAGCGTGATGCCGCGAACGAGCGGCTCGCTGAGGTGCAGGTGATCGTCGACACTCTGCGCGAGGCGCGCGAGGAGGCGAACGAGACCGTCGAGGTCTCTCGTCGACACGCCAAGGACGCGCTGCGGGCTCTGCGCGAGCACGACGCAGCGCTCGCCAGCCACGCCGAGCAGGTGAACCGCATCACGGTCACGCATGAGTCGGCGGTCGCCGAGTGCGAGCGCCTCGAGGCCGGTATGGAGCAGGCGCAGACGGCTGTCGAAGACGCCGCGGCGAAGGCGGAGTCCACGAAGGCCGAGTTGGAGGCTGCGGTATCGGCGCCGCGCCCTGTGCTCGATGCATCCGCTCGCGACGGACTTCTGGAGACGCTCGAACTCGCCCGGGAGGCCGAGGTGCGGGCGCGACTCGACATCGAGACGCTGCGAGAGCGCGTGCGCTCGGCGCAGTCGCGGGTCGCGAGTCTGGAGCGACAGCGCGAACAGGAGCGGGATGCCGCGGCCGAGGCCGCCCGCCGTGCGGTCATCAGGAGGGCGCAGCGCGAAGCCGCCGCCGGTGTCGCATCGGAGCTGCCGCGGATCCTGGATTCGATAGATCGTTCCGTCACCGAGGCGCGAGTCGTGCTGGCGGAGGCGGAGGCTGCGCGATCGGCGCAGAACGAGGAGCTCACCGCGCTGCGTGCGCAGGAGTCGTCGCTGCGCGAGCGTCTCGCCGGGCTCACCGAGAGCGTGCACGGACTCGAACTGCAGATCCACGAGAAGAAGCTCCACCTCAACAGCCTCCTGGAGCGCGTCGCCTCGGAGCTCGCGCTCGACGAAGATATTCTCGTTACGGAATATGGTCCGGACCAGCTCGTTCCTCGCGACCCCGGCGCCGCGCCGAGCGATGAGGACCACGCGGACGACTCGGCGATCCCGTTCGATCGCCGCATCCAGCAGCGTCGACTCGCCGACGCGGAACGCAAGCTCGCCCAGCTCGGTCGCGTCAATCCGCTCGCGCTGGAGGAGTTCGCGGCCCTCGAGCAGCGGCACGCCTTCCTCACCGAGCAGCTGGCAGATCTGACCCAGACCCGCCAGGACCTGCTGACCATCATCGCCGACCTCGACGAGCGCATGCAGATCATCTTCGCGAGCGCCTTCGAGGACACCAAACGGGCATTCGGCGAAGTGTTCCCGCTGCTCTTCCCCGGTGGTTCCGGCAGTATCTCGCTCACCGATCCCGACAACATGCTGACCACCGGCATCGAGGTCTCTGTGCGACCTGTCGGCAAGAAGATCGAGCGGCTGTCGCTGCTCTCCGGTGGTGAGCGCTCGCTCGCGGCGGTGGCGCTGCTGGTCGCCATCTTCAAAGCGCGGCCGAGCCCGTTCTACATCCTCGACGAGGTCGAGGCGGCTCTCGACGACGCGAACCTCGGTCGGCTCCTGACGGTGTTCGAACAGCTTCGCGAGAGCTCGCAGCTCCTGGTCATCACGCACCAGAAGCGCACGATGGAGATCGCGGATGCGCTCTACGGCGTCTCGATGCGCCAGGACGGCGTCTCCGCCGTCGTCGGACAGCGTGTCGGAGACCGCGCCGCCGGCTGACGCGGCATCCTCAGGTCGACACGCCGCTTCACACCTCCGCCTGCCGCTCGGGCGTGGATTCGCCCCGCCCGGGTACGGATTCGGATGCCGTGTCGCGCCACGCCGGCCGGAGATTCGGATAGCGGGCGCGCCGCCTCCGTCATCCGAAGTTGTGCTCAGGGCGCGGCCGGAGCCGGTGTGGGGGATCGTCAGGCGCGGAGATCTGCAGTGAAACTGCTCACGAGTTCGCGGAAGCCCGGGGCATCCTGCGGTCTGTGCCCGTGACCGCTCAGGATCTCGTGGGCGGCACCTCCACGCGTGAGGTCGGCGGCGATCTGCTCGTACTCGTCGTTCCAGCCACCGGTCACGACCAGGGTCGGGATGCCGTGCAGCATCCGCTCGCGCACTCCGTGGCCCCAGGGAAGAGCTGTCCGAGCCCAGCGCTGGGCGAGGGCCTGCTCGGCGTCCCACTGCTCGGGCCGGAAGGACCCTCCGAACATGGCGGGGCGCAGCATCATCCAGAATCCACGGAGATCACCGGCTGCGGCCAGTGCCCGAGCCTCGGTGACGATCGCGATGTGGCGTTCGACGGATGCGTGCCCGCGGGAGATGTCGTACAGGGCCGGCTCGACGAGGACCATCCCGGCCACGTCGAGGTGAGCTGCGGCGAGCACGGTCGGCACCGCGCCGATGGAGTGAGCGACGAAGAGCGTTCGAGCGTGCGCTCGTGTCGACAGGAGCTCGCTCACCTGCGTGGAGATCGCGCTGTCGGGGGTGAACGAGACGAAGTCGCCGTCCGCGGCGTCGATCCTCGGCCATGCGTCCGTGCCACGCCGTCCGGCGCCATGGACGAACACGTGTTCGGGAGGCATCTCAGGATGGTACCCGTAGGCTGGACCCATGGCGGAGAAGTCCTGGTCCCTCACCCGAGCACTGCGCGGGATGTTCGTCAAGCCCACGATCGATGAGACGACGTGGGAGGACCTCGAGACGGCCCTGATCACGGCCGACTTCGGCCCGGACATCAGCGAGCGCGTCGTCGACGAGCTGCGCGAGAAGGTCGAGCGCTTCCGCACGACCGATCCACAGGATCTGCAGCGCATGCTCCGTGAGACTCTCGAGGAGCATTTCGCGAAGTTCGATACGACGCTGAAGCTCACCGAACGCCCGGCCGTGGTGCTCGTCGTCGGAGTGAACGGGGTCGGCAAGACCACGACCATCGGAAAGTTCACCAAGTTCCTCCGCGGATTCCAGCGCAGCGTGGTCGTCGGCGCTGCGGACACGTTCCGCGCGGCCGCGGTCGATCAGCTCGCCACCTGGGCTCAGCGTGGCGGCGCGGCTATCGTGCGCCCGCAGCAGGAGGGGCAGGATCCGGCATCCGTCGCGTTCCAGACCATCGAGTACGCCAAGCGCGAAGGCATCGAGATCGCGATCATCGACACTGCCGGTCGGCTGCACACCAAGGGTGGACTGATGGACGAGCTCACCAAGATCCGTCGGGTGATCGAGAAGCAGGCTCCGATCAGCGAGGTCCTGCTCGTCCTCGACGCCACCACCGGGCAGAACGGCGTCATGCAGGCCGAGGCGTTCCTCGAGCACGCGGGGGTGACGGGACTCGTCCTCACGAAGCTCGACGGCTCCGCCAAAGCGGGCTTCGTCCTCGCCGTCCAGGAGCGCACCGGCATCCCGGTCAAGCTCCTCGGACAGGGCGAGGGAATCGACGACCTCACCGGATTCACCCCCCATGTCTTCGTCCAGTCGCTCGTCGGCTGACGACGGGACTACCGCCGCGAGCACGAGGCTGGTTTCATAGCGTTATGGCGATCGAACACGACTACTTCGGACTCCTGTCGTCAGGACCCGACGGCTCGATCTTCTGGTCGGAGACCGTGGAGCTCGGCGACCAGAGCGTCACCGTCGATCTCACGGCCCCCGATCAGGACGACGTCTCCACCGACGCCCTGGACATCGCGGCATCGCTGATCGCCGGGCTGGAGAGCGTCGATGACACCTCCCGCCGCGGGATGCTCGCAGAGGTCGACGATCGCACCAGCGAGGTGACCGAGTACATCCTGCAGCAGCAGGAGGCGTACGGCGACGAGCTGGAGGAGGTGCTGGTCGATGTGAGCGGCGATGCCGCCGTCGACATCATCCGCTCGCTGCGGTTGATGAGCATGACGATCCTGGCTGACGAGCACGGGGGATCCGAGCCGTTCGCGGTGCTCGAGTACGCACTCGACGCCGGCACCACCGACGACGTGCTGCTCGTGAACCTCGGTTCCGACGGCAGCGTGCAGTCGGTGATGAGCGCCGACTGAGAGGTCGGCACCGGCGGGACTCCGTATGGCGGACGCCGGTGCTCAGACGGCCTGAGCGAACCCGAGGTCGGCGCTCTCTGCGATGTGCGCGAGGTGCGGGGGGATCTCCCGTCCCTTCGACACCATCGACTGAGCCCACAGGCGGCCCGCGCGGTACGACGAGCGCACCAGCGGACCCGCGAGCACGCCGAGGAACCCGATCCGCTCCGCTTCCTCCTTGAACTCCACGAACTCGGCGGGCTTGACCCAGCGGGACACCGGCAGGTGCCGGGGCGACGGGCGCAGGTACTGCGTGATGGTGATGATGTCGCACCCGGCGTCATGCAGGTCGTGCAGCGCCTGAACCACCTCCTCCGGCTCCTCGCCCATGCCGAGGATGAGATTGGACTTGGTGATCAGGCCCGCGTTGCGTCCCTGCGTGAGGACGTCGAGGGAGCGCTCGTAACGGAACGCCGGACGGATGCGCTTGAAGATGCGGGGCACCGTCTCGACATTGTGCGCGAACACCTCGGGACGCGCGTCGAAGATCTGGCCGAGGAATGCGGGATCGGCATTGTGCTCGTTGGCGAGCAGCTCGACACCGGTGTTCGGGTTGAGCTCGTGGATCCTGCGGACGGTCTCGGCGTTGAGCCATGCGCCCGTGTCGGGGAGGTCGTCGCGGGCCACGCTCGTCACGGTGGCGTAGCGGAGGTTCATACGCGCGACGCTCTCGGCGACGCGGCGGGGCTCGTCGGTGTCGTAGGCATCCGGCTTCCCCGTGTCGATCTGGCAGAAGTCGCAGCGTCTCGTGCACTGCGAACCGCCGATGAGGAACGTCGCCTCCCGATCCTCCCAGCACTCGAAGATGTTGGGGCAGCCGGCCTCCTGGCACACCGTGTGCAGGTCTTCGCTCTTCACCAGCGAATGCAGAGCCGTGTACTCGGGTCCCATCTTCGCCTTGGTCTTGATCCACTCGGGCTTGCGCTCGATCGGGGTCTCCGCATTGCGGATCTCGAGGCGGAGGAGCTTGCGTCCCTCGGGTGCGGCGGTCATGCGGGAACTCCTGCGTGGTGGGGGGTCGAGTACTCGGCGAGGAAGGCGGTGGACACCGCGTCGATGACGTCGGCGGGGGAGATGTCCGCTCCGACGACCTCGCTCACCGTCGTGACGCCTGCGTCGGTGATGCCGCAGGGGATGATGCCCCCGAAGCCGGCGAGGCTGTTGTCGCAGTTGATCGCGAAGCCGTGCATGGTGACGCCCTGCTGCACGCGCACGCCGATCGCGGCGACCTTGTCCTCCGAGAGGGGGCGACGCACCCAGACGCCGCTGCGGCCGTCGACCTGATACCCGTCGACTCCGAGCGGACGGAGCACGTCGATCAGCAGGCGCTCGAGGCGGCGGACATGGGCGACCACGTCCATCGGCTCGGGAAGACGGACGATCGGATATCCCACGAGCTGCCCCGGACCGTGCCAGGTGATCTTCCCTCCTCGGTCGACATCGATGACGGGCGTGCCGTCGTGAGGTCTCTCCTGCGGTTCCGTGCGCTTCCCCGCCGTGTACACGGCCTCGTGCTCCAGCAGGATCAGGGTGTCGGGGCGATCGCCCGCGACCACGTCGGCATGCACGCGGCGCTGCAGATCCCATCCCTCGGGATAGGGGACGTAGTCGGGCGCGAGGCGCGGAGTCAGGATGTCGAGCGTGGTCATGTCACTCCCACTCGGGATAGATGGATTGCGTCTAACAATACCCCTCACTGCGATCCGCGTCGCGGCGACGCGGAGCGCGGTAGCGTGTGAGCATGATCAGCTCGAGCCGCGCCGGACGCCCGAGGGCCTCGTCCCGCGAGACGCTGGCCGATGCCGCCTGTGAGCTCTTCCTCGAGCGCGGCTACGACGCGACGTCCGTCGCCGACATCACCCAGCGGGCGGGAGTGAGCCGGTCGAGCTTCTTCAACTACTTCTCCTCGAAGAGCGACGTGCTGTGGTCGGGCTTGGACGACCGGATCGCCGGAGCCGTCGAGGACCTGAGCGCCGTGCCGCAGGATCGTCAGGGAAGCGAGGTCAGGCGCATCCTCACGACGCTGGTCGCGGACTTCGCACCCGACAGTCTCGCTCTCGCGATGACGAACGCCTCGGCGATGGGGCTCGACGACGAGTTGGTGCAGGATGCGGCGGTGCGCCAGGCACGGCTGTCTGCGGCGCTGCGTGACCTCGCACTGCGATCCGGCGTCACTCCGGTCTCCGCCGACATCGTCGCTGCGACCTGGTCGGCGGCCGTCCTCGCAGCGGTGCGGGCCTGGGCGGAGAGCGGGGCCGGTCGGGGCACCGTCTCGGAGAGGTTCGACGACGCGGTGCGGGCCGTCGACGCACTGCCCTGGCGGGCTTCGACGCGCTGACCGCGTTCGCGCGCATCCCGCGCCGTGATGTGTCTGCGAGTCGCGTAAACTCGGTGTCACCATGGCTACCTTTGGCACGCTCTCCGATCGGCTCACCGAGACCTTCCGCAATCTGCGCACGAAGGGAAAGCTCACGGCGGCCGACGTCGACGGCACCGTGCGCGAGATCCGTCGCGCACTGCTCGATGCCGACGTCGCACTCGTCGTCGTCAAGGAGTTCACCGCGAAGGTGCGTGAGCGGGCACTGGGCGATGAGGTCAACAAGGCCCTCAACCCGGCGCAGCAGGTCGTGCAGATCGTCAATGAGGAGCTGGTCCAGATCCTCGGTGGCGAGCAGCGCCGCCTGCGGTTCGCCAAGACCGCGCCGACCGTGATCATGCTCGCGGGACTGCAGGGCTCGGGAAAGACGACCTTCGCCGGCAAGCTCGCGAAGCAGCTCGAGGGGGAGGGGCACACGCCTCTGCTCGTCGCCGCCGACCTCCAGCGTCCGAACGCCGTCAATCAGCTGCAGGTCGTGGCCGAGCAGGCGGGCGCGACGATCTACGCCCCCGAACCCGGCAACGGCGTCGGTGACCCGGTGCGTGTGTCACGCGACGGCGTCGAGCACGCGCGTCGCCACCAGCACGACGTCGTCATCATCGACACCGCCGGTCGTCTCGGCGTCGATGCCGAGCTGATGAAGCAGGCCTCGGACATCCGCAAGGCCACGGATCCCGACGAGGTCCTCTTCGTCATCGACGCCATGATCGGTCAGGATGCCGTCAACACCGCGAAGGCCTTCCAGGAGGGCGTGGACTTCACCGGCGTCGTGCTGTCCAAGCTCGACGGTGACGCGCGCGGTGGCGCAGCGCTCTCCGTCGCCTCGGTGACCGGGCGCCCGATCATCTTCGCGTCGACCGGCGAGCGACTCGAAGACCTCGAGCCCTTCTACCCGGACCGTATGGCGAGTCGCATCCTCGACCTCGGCGACATCCTCACCCTCATCGAGCAGGCCCAGCAGGCCTTCGATGAGGAAGAGGCCGTCAAGATGGCCGAGAAGCTCGCCACCGAGCAGTTCACCCTCGAAGACTTCCTCGACCAGCTTCAGCAGATGAAGAAGATGGGATCGATGAAGAAGATGCTGGGGATGCTCCCCGGCATGGGGCAGATGAAGCAGCAGCTCGACGACTTCGATGAGCGTGAGATCGATCGCACCGAGGCCATCATCCGGTCGATGACGCCCGGCGAGCGCCGCAACCCGAAGGTGCTGAACGGATCTCGTCGACTGCGCATCGCGCGCGGTTCAGGGATGACGGTCACGGACGTCAACCAGCTCGTGCAGCGCTTCGACCAGGCGGCCAAGATGATGAAGACCGTCGCCCGCGGCGGCACCCCGAACATCCCGGGGATGGGATCGATGCCCGGGATGGGCAAGCCGGGAGCATCGTCGAAGCGCGGCAAGAAGGGCAAGTCCGCGGCAACATCCCGCTCGGGCAATCCCGCGAAGCGCGCCGCCGAGAACGCCGGGATCGCACCGTCCTCGACCCCGACGGGATCGGGCTTCGGCCTCGGTGGTGCGAAGGCGCCCAGCGAAGCCGACCTCGCCGAGATCCAGAAGCTGTTCGGCAAGGGCTGACGCTCAGGCGCGCGGGCGGCGCAGTGCTCCGAGCTGTCCCGCGACGAGAGCCAGCAGGACCAGCGCGAGGCCGACCGTCTGCACAGGCGTGAACCTCTCTCCGGCGACCAGTGTGCCCAGAATCGCTGCGACCACGGGGGAGAGCAGCGCGAGCAACCCCGGTGCGATCACGGGCAGCTGCTGGATGCCGCGGAACCAGAGCGTGTACGCGAGCAGGCCGCCGACGCTCCCGAGCCACAGGTAGCCGAGGGCCGCGGTGCCGTCGATCGCCGGGGGGAGACCTTCGAACATGAGGGTGAGCGGCAGCAGGAAGAGCCCGCCTGCGGTCAGCTGCCAGCCCGCATACGCGACCGGTCCGACGCCGGACGGCCGACCCCAGCGCTTGGTGAGGACCATTCCGAGCGCGGTCGCGGTCACGCCCCCGATCGCCGCGAGCACGCCGAGCAGGTCGAGCGATGCCGCCGGACCGAGCACGATCAGAGCCACGCCGCCCGCGCCCACCACGGCGGCGGTCGCCGTCGTCGGGCGGATGCGCTCCTGTACGACCAGGGCACCCAACGCGAGGATGATCAGCGGCTGCACGCCGGAGACGGCGGCCGCGACACCTCCGGGCAGGCGCTCGGCCGCGAGGAACAGGAGCGCGAAGAAGGCGCCGATATTGAGGATGCCCAGGATCAGCGCTTTGGCCCACCAGCCCCGCCGCGGCAGCGTCCCTCCTATCGCGAGAGCGATGAGGCCCGCGGGGAGGGATCTCAGCAGACCCGCCAGAAGTGGATGACCCGCGGGGAGGAGAGCAGTCGTCACCAGGTAGGTGCTGCCCCAGGAGAGAGGCGCCAGCGCGGTGAGGAGAAGTGTCGTCGTGCGGTTCATCCCTCCAGCGTGCGATCTCTGCGTCAATGAGTCCAATGCATGGTTGTCACCGCAGTCATGACGAGAGATCATGTTCACATGGAGCTGCAGCAGCTGAGGTACGTCATCGAGGTCGCGGCGACGCGGAGCTTCACCCGCGCGGCGGAGCGGTGCTTCGTGACGCAGTCCGCACTCAGTCATCAGGTCGCAGCCCTCGAGCGCGAGCTCGGAGAACGGCTGTTCGTCCGCTCCAGTCGCAGCGTGCGCGTCACCGAGGCGGGGGAGGCCTTCCTCGTACATGCGCGTGCCGCGGTCACCGCGGCCGACACGGCCAGGGAAGCGGCGACCTCGACAGGCGGGCGGGTCGTGGGCACGCTCCGACTGGGCATCATCCCCACCGTCACCGCGCTCGATGTGCCCGTGCTCATCGCGCGATTCCGCTCCGCCCATCCGGACGCCAGAGTCGAGCTCACCGTCGGCAACAGCGACGCGCTCGTCGAGGCGCTGCGTCGGGGTGAGCTCGATGCCGCACTGCTCGGTCTGCGAGCGGACGCGGAGCCGCAGGGGGTCGCCGTGCGGGAGCTCTCCCGGGAGCGGCTCGTGGCTGCGGTGCCAAGTGGGCACCGGCTGGCAGCGCGTCGGCGCGTGCGCCTGGCAGACCTCGCGGATGAGACCTTCGCCGACTTCCCCTCCGGGACCTCGGGGCGCGCACAGAGCGACGCGGCGTTCGCCGCGGCGGGGATCCTCCGCGACGTCGCCTTCGAGGCGGACTCCGCCGCGCTCATCCTCGGCCTCGTGAGCGCCGGCGTCGCCGTGACGCTGCTGGCGCCGGGAGTGGTCGCCTCCGCCCCGTCCGAGGTGGTCGCGGTCGCGCTGGTCGACGGGCCCGAGCGGATCGAGTACGCGGCGTGGGACGCCCGTTCGCCGCGCGGCGTCACATCCGCGCTGCTCCGCGCGCTGGAGACGTCGACCCGGACCGGGAGCGGCACGGGGGTCTCGGATGACGAAGCGGGCCCGGAGGAATCCTCCGAGCCCGCTCCCTCACGACACTGAGGTCACTTCACGTCGTCGTCGACCCAGTCCATCGACTTGTCGACGGCCTTGCGCCACAGACGCAGCTGGCGATCGCGCTCGGCCGCATCGAGCGACGGCTCCCACCGGCGGTCTTCCTGCCAGTTCGCGGAGAGGTCGTCGAGACCGTTCCAGAACCCGACGGCGAGCCCGGCGGCGTACGCCGCGCCGAGGGCGGTGGTCTCAGCGACCACGGGGCGGACCACCGGGACACCGAGGACATCCGCCTGGAACTGCATGAGCGCATCGTTGGCGACCATGCCGCCGTCGACCTTGAGCTCCGTGAGGTCCACACCCGCATCTGCGTTCACGGCGTCGAGCACGTCGCGGGTCTGGAAGGCCACGGCCTCCAGAGCGGCGCGCGCGATGTGGTTCTTGTTCGCATAGCGGGTGAGGCCGACGATCGCACCGCGCGCGTCCGGACGCCAGTACGGGGCGAAGAGGCCGGAGAAGGCCGGCACGATGTACACGCCGCCGTTGTCCTCGACCTTCTCGGCCAGCTCCTCGACCTCGGGAGCGGACGAGATGATCCCGAGCTGGTCGCGCAGCCACTGGATCAGCGACCCGGTGACGGCGATCGAGCCTTCGAGCGCGTAGTGCGTGGGCTGGTCGCCGAGCTTGTAGCCGACGGTGGTGAGCAGACCGTTCTTCGAGTGGACGATCTCCTCGCCCGTGTTGAAGATCAGGAAGCAGCCGGTGCCGTAGGTGTTCTTGCTCTCACCCTGCTGGAATGCGGCCTGGCCGAAGGTGGCAGCCTGCTGGTCACCGAGGATGCCCGCGATCGGGGTCTCGCGCAGCAGCGAGGAGTCCTCTGCGGCGCCGTAGACCTCGGAGGAGGAGCGGATCTCCGGCATCATCGAGCGCGGAACGCCGAAGGCCTCGAGGATGTCGTCGCGCCACTCGAGCGTCTCGAGATCCATGAACATCGTGCGAGAGGCGTTCGTGACATCCGTGACGTGCACGCCGCCGTCGACGCCGCCGGTGAGGTTCCAGAGCACCCAGCTGTCGGTGGTGCCGAAGATCAGGTCACCGGCCTCCGCCTTCTCGCGGGCCCCGTCGACGTTCTCGAGGATCCAGGCGATCTTGGTTCCCGAGAAGTAGGTCGCGAGCGGGAGGCCGACGATGGGCTTGAAGCGCTCGACGCCGCCGTCCGCCGCCAGGCGGTCGACGATCGCCTGTGTACGGGTGTCCTGCCAGACGATGGCGTTGTAGGCGGGCTTGCCGGTGGTCTTGTCCCAGACGACCGCGGTCTCGCGCTGATTGGTGATGCCGACCGCGGCGATGTCGTGGCGGGTCAGGTCGGCGCGGCTCAGCGCCAGACCGATGACCTCCTGCACGTTGCGCCAGATCTCGGAGGCGTCGTGCTCGACCCACCCGGCCTTGGGCAGGATCTGCTCGTGCTCCTTCTGGCCCGTCGCGATGATGCTCCCCTTCTTGTCGAAGATGATCGCGCGGCTCGAGGTGGTGCCCTGGTCGATGGCGAGGATGTAGTCAGCCATGGTGTTCTCCTTTGAAGTCAGGTTCGGATCAGGCGAGGTTCAGCAGGACCGGGGCGGCGAGAGCGGCGAGTGCTCCACCGATCAGCGGACCCACGACGGGGACCCACGAGTAGGACCAGTCGCTGGAGCCCTTGCCCTTGATCGGCAGGATGGCGTGCGCGATACGAGGACCGAGGTCACGTGCGGGGTTGATGGCGTATCCGGTCGGTCCACCGAGCGACGCGCCGATGGCCACCACGACGAGGGCGACGGGCAGAGCGCTGAGCGGTCCGAGGCCTCCGGGGGTGCCGATGTCCGCGACGCCGTAGTCGGCGAACGCGAAGACCGCGAAGACGAGCACGAAGGTGCCGATCACCTCGGTGACCAGGTTCCATCCGTAGGAGCGGATCGCGGGACCGGTCGAGAAGACGCCGAGCTTGTTCGCCGCGTCGGGCTCCTCGTCGAAGTGCTGCTTGTAGGCGAGCCAGGTGAGGATCGCACCGACGATGGCACCGAGGAGCTCGGCGCCGGTGGCGACGGCGAACTGCGAGAAGTCGATCTTCCCGCCGATCAGGAGTCCGATGCCGACGGCGGGGTTCAGGATCGCACCGGAGTACGCGGAGGCGAGGACACCGACGAAGACCGCGAGGCCCCATCCCCAGTTGACCATCAGGAAGCCGCCGCCGAAGCCCTTGTTCTTCGCCAGGGCGACGTTCGCGACCACACCACAACCCAGGAGGATCAGCATCGCTGTGCCGACGAACTCCGACAGGAAGTAGAGACCGAGATTCACATCAGTCATGTCTTCATTGACCTTTCTTGAGTGCCGGGGCCCCATAGCCCCGGCACTTGTTGGGAGTTACACCGCGTGGAGGGCGGCGTTCGGATCTCTCGTCAGCCGCGTGCGCGAGACGAGATCTGGAGTCCATGTCGTTCGTTCAGGAGCAGTCGCGTCTGCTCGAGTTCGGCATCGTGCCGTGCCCGGTCCCAGTCGAGCAGAGAAGCGAGCGCGTCTGCAAGCTCCTCGAGCACATCCGCGTCTGCATTGCCGGTGAAGGCGATGCTGGTGCGGCGCAGGATCACGTCCTGCAGTCGGGCGACCATCTCGTTCTCGACCATCCAGGCGAGCTCACGGGTGGACAGGTCGCCGCCGGCGAGGGGTGCGTCCTCGCCCTGCTCGATGTGGGCCCAGACCTGGGCGGCGCGCGTGCCGTACCGGGCGAGAAGACGCTCGGCGCGATCTCCGGCGCCGGGCAGGTTCTCCTGGATCCAGATCCGACGCGCCTTCTCGGTGCGAGGGAAGTCTCGGCCGCCACCGATGGCGCGACCGGCGGTCGACACCGTGCGGGTGCGTCCGAGGAGTCCAAGGACCACGTCCGACAGGGACTCGCCGAGAGCGCGGAAGGTCGTCCACTTTCCTCCGACGAGGCTGACGAGCGGGGCGGCGCCCTTCTCGTCGACCTCGATGCGGTAGTCACGGGATACGAAACCGGGTGCGGTGTCCTCATGGCGAGGAAGCGGGCGGATGCCGGAGAAGTTGAAGACGATCTGCTCGCGCGTCACATCGATCTCGGGGAACACATGGTGGATGAGGTCGAAGAAGTAGTCGATCTCCTCTTCCGTGCACACCGGGACCTCGCGCGGGTCGGCGTCGATGTCGGTGGTCCCGACGAGCACGCGGCCCTTGAGCGGGTAGATGAGCACGATGCGTCCGTCGGAGTGCTCGAAGAAGATCTCGCGTCCGCGGGTCGCCTCGAGCAGCTCCGGGTGATCCAGCACGATGTGCGAGCCCTTGGTGCCGCCCATGAAGCGGGTGTCGGTGCCGAGCGCGTCGTTGGTGAGGTCGGTCCACGGACCCGAGGCGTTGACGACGACGTCGGCGGTGATCGGGAACTCCGTGCCGCTCTCGCGGTCGCGCAGCACGACGTTCGCTCCGTCGCGCGAGATCGCCTCGACGTAGTTCAGTGCGACCGCTCCCGGGTGCGCGGCGAGTCCGTCCTGGAGGACGTCGAGGGCCAGGCGCTCGGGATCGTGCATCGAGGCGTCGTAGTAGGTCGCCGTGTACTTGATGTTCGGGTCGATCGCGGGAAGCTCGGCGAGCGACTTCTTGCGTCCGAGGAACCGGTGACGCGGCACGGTGCCGCCATCGCGGGAGAACGTGTCGTAGATCGTGAGACCGATCTTGATCAGGAACGCACCGCGCTCCTGGGGCTTCCCGCTCTTGTGCGTGAGGAAGCGCAGCGGCGCCGAGAGGATGCCCGAGAACGTGGAGTAGATCGGGATCGTGGTCTGCAGCGGCTTGACGTAGTGCGGAGCGATCTTGAGCAGGCCGTTGCGCTCCTCGACCGACTCGCGGACGAGTCGGAATTCGCCGTTCTCCAGGTAGCGGATGCCGCCGTGGATCATGTGGCTCGACGCGGCGGACGCACCCGAGGCGAAATCCCCGCGCTCGACGAGCACGACGTCGACGCCCTGAAGGGCGAGATCTCGGAATGTGGAGATGCCGTTGATGCCGGCTCCGATGACAAGGACGGTCGTACGTCCGGATTCACGGACCGCGCGGACTTCGGCGCGTTCCGGTGATGAGTGTGTCGACTCGATCATCTTTGACCCTTCTCTCTCTGCTTGCACCCAGCTTCGACCCATGCGCCCGTTACGCGCAAGCCAGCTGCACATATGTGCAAGTATCGAGGGGAGGAGGTCGTCATGAGCCAGTCCGACGCGGGATTCCGCGACGCGAAGCTGATCGCCGCGCTCACCGCCGCGCAGCTCTATTACATGCAGGACAAGACGATGGAGGTCATCGCCAAGGAGTTGAAGACGTCGCGATCCTCGGTGTCGCGGCTGCTCAGTTTCGCGCGGGAGAGCGGACTCGTCGACATCCGCATCAATTCCCCGCTGGAACGGCTCGGGATGCTGGAGCAGCACATCAAGGATCGCTATCACGTGGTCGCGCACGTCGTGCCGATCCCTGAGATCGTCAGCGAGGTCGAGCGCCTCGACCGCGTCGCCCTGACGGCGGGGCGCCTGCTCTCGCAGTTCGTGGACTCCAACATGATCGTCGGTGTGGCCTGGGGGTCGACGATCAGCGCGGTCAGCAGGGGGCTCACCCAGAAGGAGACCCACAACACCACGTTCGTGCAGCTCAACGGCGCGGGCAACACGCAGACCAGCGGCGTGGAGTACTCCAGCGACATCCTGCAGAGATTCGGCAGCGCCTTCGGAGCGCAGGTGCAGCAGTTCCCGGTGCCGGCGTTCTTCGACGACCCGTCGACCCGGGAGGCGATGTGGCGAGAGCGCAGCACGCGTCGGGTGCTCGATCTGCAGTCCAAGATGGACATCGCCGTGTTCAGCCTCGGTTCTCCCGCGGCCGAAGTGCCGAGCCGCGTGTATGTCGGCGGCTACCTCAGCCGCGACGACTACCGCAGTCTGCGCGAGGACCACGCGATCGGCGACGTCGCCACCGTGTTCTTCCGTGCGGACGGGTCGTGGCGGGACATCCGCGTCAATGCCCGGGCGACGGGCCCGGGACTCGACCGGCTCCGCCGCGTGCCACGGCGGGTGTGCGTGGTCTCCGGCGTGCCCAAGCTCGTCAGTCTGCGCGCGGCGATCGCGGCCGAGCTCGTCACCGACGTCGTCCTCGATGAGGGGCTCGCGCGCCGACTCCTCGACGACTGAGGACTACGGCTCCTGCGTCGATGACTCCGGGCCGGTGCGGAACTCTCTGATCAGATGCTGCACCACCGCGCGGAGATCGCCGCCGGTCGCGTTCGCGATGGTCAGCTGGCGCTCGTAGCTGGCACCGTCGCTCAGGATCGTGCCGATGCTGCCGAACTCCCGGACGCACCCGAGTTCGACCGCGATCGGAGCCAGCTCCTCGAGGATCTCGACGAGATGCTCTCGCACCGGGCGCTGGGCGCCGTCGGCATCCACGATCACGCGCGCGTCGAGTCCGTACCGTGCGGCACGCCACTTGTTCTCGCGGTGGAACCAGGCCGGCATCCGGGAGAGGGAGCGCCCCTCGTCGATCTGACGCGAGAGATGCTCCACGAGGACCTGTACGAGTGCTGCGACCGCGGCCAGCTCGGGCAGCGAGGAGAGGCCGTCGCACGCGCGCACCTCGATCGTGCCCCACCGCGGTGCCGGACGGATGTCCCACCGCACCTCTGTGGCATCGGCCATGACTCCCGTGCGCACCATATCGTCGAGGTACGACTCGTACTCCGACCAGTCCTGCAGCGGCCAGGGCAGGCCGGCCGTCGGGAGCTGCTGGAACACCAGCGCGCGGTTCGAGGCGTAACCCGTGCGCTCGCCCGCCCAGAACGGGCTGGATGCCGACAGCGCCTGCAGATGAGGCAGGTAGGCGGCGAGGGCGTTGATGATCGGGATGACCTTGCGCTGATCCTCGACGCCGATGTGGACGTGGATGCCCCAGATCATCATGTTGCGGCCCCACCACTGGGTGCGCTCGATCAGCGTGTGATAGCGCGTCTTGTCGGTGACCGCCTGATCGAACCACTGGGCGAACGGGTGGCTTCCGGCGGAGAGCAGCTCGATCCCGGCGGGATCCGTGGCGGAGCGGACCGCGGCGATCGCGTTGGCGATGTCGTCGACCGCGTGGGCCACCGAATCGCCGATCCCACTGGTCACCTCGATCGTGTTGGTGAGAAGCTCGCCGGTCACCGTGTGGCGCTCGTGGGCGCTCTCCGCCTCGAGAGCGGAGAGGAGGTCGGGCGCGCGTCCGACCAGATCGCCGCTCACCGGATCGGCGAGCATGATCTCCCACTCCAGGCCGACGGTGGACCGCGCCGACGGCGCGAATTCGAGCTTCACGAGCACAGTCTGACACGCGTCGTCGGCGACACGGCACCCGCCGTGTCGCCGCGTTTCGCTCCTGAGCCGGGGATCTGGCAGAATAGAAGGTCGGACGACGTGCTCGACCCTCTATCCAGCGCTCGTCCTCCTATTTGAGCTTCCGCCGGGTGTGCACCCCACGCTCCAGGCGATCGGTTCGTCACCTTCCACACAATTCAGGAGAATCGTGGCTGTCAAGATTCGTCTCAAGCGCCTGGGCAAGATCCGCGCGCCTTACTACCGCATCGTCGTCGCCGACTCGAAGACCAAGCGCGATGGTCGCGTCATCGAGGAGATCGGCAAGTACCACCCCACCGAGGAGCCCTCGTTCATCGAGATCGACTCCGAGCGTGCGCAGTACTGGCTCTCCGTCGGCGCACAGCCGACCGAGCAGGTCGCCGCTCTGCTCAAGATCACGGGCGACTGGGGCAAGTTCAAGGGCGACAAGAACGCCAAGTCGACGCTGAAGGTCAAGGAGCCCAAGGTTCCGTTCGAGATCGACTCGTCGAAGAAGTCCGTCGTCAAGCCCAAGGCCGAGAAGAAGGTGGAGGCCCCCGCTGAGGAGGCTCCCGCCAAGGCCGACGCGGAGGCCGCTGAGGCTCCCGCCGCCGACGCAGAGTAATCCGTCGTGCTCGCCGCCGCGCTCGAACACATCGTCAAGGGGATCGTCGATCACCCTGAGGATGTCCGTATCAACGCCTCCACATCGCCGCGAGGCGACATCCTCGAGGTGCGTGTGCACCCCGATGACCGTGGACGCGTGATCGGGCGCGGCGGCCGCACCGCGAAGGCACTGCGTACGCTCATCTCGGCGCTGGCCGATGGGCGTCGCGTCCGCGTCGATGTCGCGGACGACTGACGTGGTTGCGAAGGATCGCAACCAGGGCAAGAACCAGCTGCGCGTCGGGCGTCTCGTCAAGGCCCATGGCCTCAAGGGGGCACTCAAGCTGGAGCTGTACACCGACAACCCGGAGCGACGCTTCACGCCGGGTGCGGAGTTCACGTTGCAGGTGCCCGAGGCATCTCCGTGGCACGGCAAGACCGTCACCGTCCGCGAGTACCGCGTGATGAACGGCAATCCTGTCGTCTTCCTGAACGACGTCGACGACCGAGAGGGTGCCGAGACGCTCGTCCGGGCCATCCTCTGGATCGACCAGGACGTCGACGAGGTCGAGGACGACGCATGGTTCGACCACCAGCTCGTCGGGCTCGACGTGGTCCGTGACGAGGTCGTGATCGGCAAGGTCGCCCGCGTCGAGCACTTCCCGGCACAGGATCTGCTGATCGTCCGTGCCGGTGAGGCCGAGATCCTCGTCCCGTTCGTCAAGGCGATCGTCCCCACCGTCGATGTCGCGGCAGGGCGGGTCATCGTGACGCCCCCTCCCGGGCTCTTCGAAGAGCTTCCCGACACCGCGGATGCGGGGGAGCCCGAGGGCTCCGACGCATCCGAGTGACCGCGGGTACGGTTCCTCCGTGCGCATCGACGTCCTCTCGATCTTCCCGTCGTACTTCGACGGTCTGACTCTCTCGCTGCTGGGCAGGGCGCAGAGCTCCGGCATCCTCGACCTGCGCGTGCGCGATCTGCGCGACTGGACCTCGGACCGCCATCGCACCGTCGACGACACTCCGTACGGCGGCGGTGCGGGCATGGTCATGAAGCCCGAGCCGTGGGGACTCGCGATCGACGAGCTGACGACGCCGCCGGAGTCCGTCGGGACGACCGCGCCGACGATCATCTTCCCCTCGCCCGCCGGCGAGGTGTTCACCCAGGCGACGGCCCGCGATCTGAGCACCCGCGATCACCTCATCTTCGGCTGCGGTCGCTACGAGGGCATCGACGAGCGGGTCTTCGAGTACGCAGCGTCGCGAGGCGAGGTGCGCCTGATCAGCCTCGGCGACTACGTGCTCAACGGGGGCGAGGTCGCCACCATGGCGATGATCGAGGCGATCGGTCGGCTCATACCCGGCGTGGTGGGTAATCCCGAGAGCCTGGTGGAGGAGTCCCACGAGGACGGTCTGCTCGAGTACCCCTCCTACACGAAGCCCGCGGTCTGGCGGGAGCGAGCGGTTCCCGATGTCCTGCTCAGCGGCAACCATGGCGTGATCGCCTCCTGGCGCCGAGACCAGCAGATCGAGCGGACCCGTCGGCGGCGGCCCGACCTGCTGCCCGACGACCCCTCTTAGAGAGGTCCGCTCCTTCTCGCTGATAGCGTCGCACCATGGCTGATGAGGTGCTGGCGAAGTCTTTCGAGCTGATCGGGACCGAGTACGACCGGTACCGCCCCGGGTTTCCCGCGGCGGCGGTCGATGTGCTCTGTCCCCACCCCGTGCGCGCCGCTCTCGATCTCGGTGCCGGCACCGGCAAGTTCACGGAGCTGCTCGCCGACAGGGCGGAGCGTGTCAGTGCGGTCGAACCCTCCCCGGCGATGATCTCCGTGCTGCGTTCCAAGCTCCTGGACGTCGATGCCATGCTCGGCAGCGCCGAGCAGATCCCGGTGGAGTCGGGATCGATCGACCTCGTCACCGTCGCGCAGGCCTTCCACTGGTTCGACCGGGAACCGGCCTGCGCGGAGATCGCCAGGGTCCTCGTCAGCGGGGGAGCGCTCGGGCTGATCTGGAACCACTCGGATCCGGAGTGCCCCTGGGATCGAGCGGCGCACCGGATCGCGCACCCCGCCGTGGCCGCGTCGGATGACACCACCAGCAGCGCCGGCGAGGAGCTGCCGGGATTCGAGTTCGTCCGGCGAGAGCAGATCCGGTGGGTGGAGAGGATCCGCCGTGACGCCTACCTGAAGCGCTGGTCGACGGTCAGCACGTTCCTGGTGGCGGACGACGCGACCAGGGCGGAGATGTCCGCGCAGATCGAGGCCGTGCTCGATGCCGACCCGCAGACGCACGGCCGCACGGAGTTCGACCTTCCGGTCGTCACCGACGTCTATCTGTACCGGAGCCTCTGAGAGGGTCGGGCACGTCTCAGTCGACGCCGAGGAAGGAACGGTCGGTGAGGACGATCGGCCCGTCGGCTGTCACGGCGACCGTGTGCTCGGAGTGCGCTCCGCGTGAGCCGTCGACACTGCGCAGCGTCCAGCCGTCGGGGTCGGTGACGAGTTCGTCCGTCGTCTCGAGCAGCCAGGGCTCGAGTGCGAACACGAGACCCTCTCGAAGCGGGAATCCCCGGCCGGCGCGGCCGTCGTTCGGCACGTGCGGATCGCCGTGCATGATGCGCCCGACGCCGTGGCCGCCGAAGTCGGTGTTGATGGAATAGCCCTCGCCGTGCGAGATCGCGGCGATGGCGGCCGAGATGTCACCGATCCGGTTGCCCACCACGGCGGCGGCGATGGCGGCGTCCAGCGCACGCTCCGTCGTCTCGATGATCCGCAGATCCTCGTCCCGCGGGGTCCCGACCACGAAGGACACGGCCGAGTCCGCGACCCAGCCGTCGACGGAGACGGCGAAGTCGAGGGAGACCAGATCGCCGTCTCGCAGCACGTAGTCGTGGGGGAGTCCGTGCAGCACGGCGTCGTTGATCGACGTGCAGATCACCTTGCCGAAGGGGCTCGCTCCGAAGGACGGGTGATAGTCGATGTAGCAGGACTCCGCGCCTGCCTTCCGGATCAGATCGTGCGCGCGACGGTCGATCGACAGCAGATTGGTGCCGACCTTCGTCTCCTCGCGCAGGGTGGCCAGCGTCTCGGCCACGAAGCGGCCCGCGGCGCGCATCTCGTCGATCTCGGCAGGTGTGCGCAGTTCGATCATCGGGGGTGTCCTCTCGTCTCCTCCATTCTCGCCGATCCGTGCGGTTCCGGCGTTCGCCGAGACGGGGCCGCACGAGCATCCCGCCCCGCTCTCAGCGAACACCGAGTGCCGACCGCCCCGTGGGTCGTAGCATCGAGGCATGAGGTTGCGTCAGGCGTTCTTCCGGTGGTTGATCCCCTCGGCCTTCCTGCTGCCCCTGTGGCTGTTCATCGGCTGGGGAGTGTTCCAGGGTGGGTGGGCGATCCTCTGGGTGCTGTTCATCGCGGTGCCGTCGGTGTTCGTCGGACAGCTCTTCCTCACCCTCCTCACGCGATCGCGTCCGTCGGTGCGCGCCGAGCGCGCGGTGTCCTGGTGGGACGTCGCGGGGTTCACCGTCTGGCACGGACTGACCATCGCCGTCGGATGCTTCATCGACGGCGCGTTCGGGTGGTTGCTCGCCGCGGCCGTCGTGGTCGGCATCGGCCTGGTCTGGCTGCAGCTCTGGCAGCTGTGGAGCGAGGCGAAGGGCAACGGCGCGCGCTTCCGGGAGACGATCGCCTGGTCGACCGTGCCGGGTATGGACGAACCGGCACCGGCGACCCGAGCGCATGAGGTCATCGTGGTGCGCGAGAGCGACGAGCGGGCCTGAGCCCCGACTCGGCGACGGTCCGGCGACGTTTTGGTCGCACGCGTCATCCGTGGCAGAATGAATGTTTGTGCCGTGACCGGCTCTGCCCCAGGGGAGCCCGCGGACGCTTAGGCGCCGTTCAGCACACATCGTTCTTATTCCTTCCTACATCATGCATCCGACCTGAGGCGAGTGCAGAGAGAGACGATCATGCAGATCCTCGACGCCGTCGACGCAGCATCGCTGCGTACCGACGTTCCCGTTTTCAACCCCGGTGACACGGTCAACGTGCACGTGAACATCACCGAGGGCACCCGTTCGCGTATCCAGGTCTTCAAGGGCGTCGTCATCGGCCGCCAGGGCGATGGCGTGCGCGAGACCTTCACCGTTCGCAAGATCAGCTTCCAGGTGGGCGTTGAGCGTACCTTCCCGGTGCACTCCCCGGTGATCGACCACATCGAGGTCGTCACCCGCGGTGATGTGCGTCGCGCGAAGCTGTACTACCTCCGCCAGCTGCGGGGCAAGAAGGCCAAGATCAAGGAGAAGCGCTTCAACTGACGCGCAGGTTCTCCACAGCACCCCGGGACACGATGTCCCGGGGTGCTGTGTTCTCCCCGGGGTGTGCGACCCTTGATACTGCCGTCTCCGAGCGGTGCGAGACAGTGAAGGAACATGATGACGAACGACTCCGCGACCGCATCCACGCCGTCCACCGGACGACGCCGCGGGTTCCTCGTCTTCCTGCGCGACGTACTGGTGATCGTGGTCATCGCCGCGCTCGTGTCGTTCGTCGTGAAGACGTTCATCGTGCGATCGTTCTACATCCCCTCGGCCTCGATGGAGCGCACGCTCATCGTGGACGACCGCATCCTCGTCGACGAGCTCACTCCGCGTTGGGCGCCCTATGAGCGGGGCGACGTCGTGGTGTTCAAGGATCCGGGCGGGTGGCTCGACGGCCAGCCGCAGACGCCCGCGCAACCTCCGCTGATCGAGGCCGTCGACTGGGTGCTCACGCTCGTCGGCATCTCGGCCACCGACTCTCAAGACCATCTCGTCAAGCGCGTGATCGGTCTTCCCGGCGACCACGTCGTATGCTGCAACGCCCTCGGTCAGATCACGATCAACGGTGCGCCGATCGACGAGCTCAGCTATCTCAACCTGCCTGACGGCGACACCGCCGCCTCCAACGAGCCGTTCGACGTCGTCGTCCCGGCAGGCTCGCTGTGGCTCCTCGGTGACAATCGCGATCGGTCGCGCGATGCGCGCGCGCACCAGGATCTGCCGTCCGGGGGATTCGTGCCGATCGACAACGTCGTCGGCAAGGCGTTCCTCACCACGTGGCCGTTCGACCGCCTCGGTCCGATCGACGGGCACCATGACATCTTCAACGGCGTCCCGGACCCGGAATGAGCATGGTGGCTCCCACGCTCGCTCTCGAGCGTCGTCTGCTGCGCGAGTGCGAGATCGTGATCTCCCTCGATGAGGTCGGACGCGGCGCGCTCGCGGGTCCCGTCGCGGTCGGTGCGGCGGTGATGGACGCTGCAGGAGCGCGTCGGCGTGTTCCCGAGGGACTGCGGGATTCGAAGCTCGTCACCGAGAAGCGACGGCCCGATGTCGCCGCGCGGGCGACCGCCTGGGTGCAGGCGTCGAGCGTGGGCTGGGCCAGCGCCGCGGAAGTGGACCAGGTCGGCATCATGCGTGCACTGGGACTCGCTGCTTCCCGGGCGGTGCAGAGCGTGCTCGACCAGGGGATCGCCGCCGAGGGCGCGCTGGTGCTGCTCGACGGCAATCACGATTACCTCTCGGCCGTGCATCCCGCGCCGCTGAGCGTGCGACCCGTGGTCAAGGCGGACCGCGACTGCGCCTCGGTGTCGGCGGCGTCGGTGATCGCGAAGGTGGCGCGCGACACGTACATGGCGGAGCTCCACGACGGCCATCCCGCCTATCAGTGGAACCGCAACAAGGGGTATGCGAGCCTGGAACACCGGGATGCGATCCGGACTCTCGGGTTGTCTCCGCACCACCGGGCGTCCTGGGCCATCGCGGATGCGCCGACCCTGTTCTGAGCTGCAGTGCGTCATGGTTCCTCCGCCGACTCTAGGATGGAGTGATCATGGATGAGGAAGCCTTCGACGACTACGACCGCGAGCTCGAGCTGGCACTGTTCCGCGAGTACCGCGATGTTGTCGCACAGTTCCAGTACGTCGTGGAGACCGAGCGACGCTTCTACCTGGCCAATGAGGTCAATGTGGTGCGGCGCGACACCGAGCACGACTTCTACTTCGAGATCTCGATGAGCGACGTCTGGGTGTGGGACATCTATCGGGCAGACCGCTTCGTGAAAGCCGTCCGTGTGCTCACCTTCAAGGACGTCAACGTCGAGGAGCTCCAGCGGCGCGAGTTCGAGATCCCTCAGGAACTGTCGCTCGACGGAGAGTGATCTCTCCTGCCCGATGCAGCACCCTGACGGGTTATCCTCAGCGGCCGGGGGATCGAGCGATCGGGAGCGTCGACGGGCCCTCGCGCACGAGACGCTGTGCTCATGGCAGCGAAAGACGAACTCGGCAGAGACGGTGAACAGCGCGCGGTCCATCATCTGACGGAAGCCGGCTACGAGGTGGTCGATCGCAACTGGCGGTGTCCACAGGGAGAGATCGACATCGTCGCTGTGCGCGGCGAGATCCTGGCGATCGTCGAGGTGAAGACGCGGCGAACGATCGGTTTCGGGCATCCGCTTGAAGCGATCGATGCCCGCAAGGCGCGCAGGCTCTGGCAGCTCGCGCACGCCTGGGCCGCCGCGCATCCCGAGACGGCGCGAGGACGCACGATACGCGTCGAGGCGATCGGCATCGTCGGCGACCCCGCTGACGGCACGATCGAGCACCTCGAGGATGTGTCGTGACGACGGCCCGCACCTGGGCTGTCGCGCTCACCGGAGTGGACGGACATCTCGTCGAGGTCGAGGCCGACCTCTCGAATCAGACACCCGACTTCAAGATCATCGGGCTGCCCGACAAGTCGCTGGCCGAAGCCGTCCAGCGCGTGCACAACGCGTGCAAGAACTCCGCTCTGGATCTGCCGCGGCGGCGGCTCACCGTGAATCTGTCCCCGGCGAGCCTGCCGAAGCAGGGGTCGGCATTCGACCTGAGCATCGCGGTGTCCGCTCTCGCTGCAGGGGGAGCGCTGTCGACCCGTGCGATCGCGGGTACGGTGCACCTCGGTGAACTCGGTCTCGACGGCCGGCTGCGCCCTGTGCCCGGCGTCCTGCCCGCGGTCTTCGCGGCTGCTCGAGCCGGATTCGAGACCGTGATCGTTCCTCGCGCCAACGAGGCTGAGGCCCGTCTCGTCCCCGGGGTGGAGGTGCGTTCCGCCGGCACTCTGTCGGAGGTCGCCGTCTGGCACGGGGCCGACATCGAGGTTCTGGACGCCGACCCCGTGTCCGTGGCTGCCCCCGTGGTCGAAGAGGCGCCTGACCTCGACCTCGCCGATGTCGTGGGGCAGGAGGACGCGGTGAACGCTCTGGTCGCTGCCGCCGCCGGAGGACATCACCTGCTCCTCAGCGGGCCCCCGGGGGCGGGAAAGACCATGCTGGCCCGCAGGCTCCCCGGAATCCTGCCCCCGCTCTCCGAGGAGGAGTCGTTGGAGGTCGCGTCGATCCGCTCGCTCTCCGGCGAGTCCGTGCGGAGCCTCAGCGTGATGCCACCCCTCGAGGCCCCGCACCACAGTGCGTCAGTGGGAGCCCTCGTCGGCGGCGGGTCGAGGGTGGTGAGGCCCGGGGCGATCTCGCGAGCCCACAGAGGCGTGCTCTTCCTCGACGAGGCGGCGGAGTTCTCGAGGGTCGCGCTCGACGCGCTGAGGCAGCCGCTCGAGACCGGAGCCATCGAAGTGAGCCGATCCGGAATGACCGCATTGTTCCCTGCGCGGTTCCAACTCGTCATGGCACTGAATCCGTGCCCGTGCGGCAACTACGGCGTGCGCGGTGCCGAATGTCTCTGTCCCTCGCTCGCGATCCGACGATATGCGACGAGGCTGTCGGGGCCGCTACGAGACCGCATCGACATCGAACTGCGCGTCGCGCGCGTGTCCGCGAGCCGTGCGATGACCGGCGATCGGGCGGCTCTGACCAGCGAGGTCGCCAGGCGTCGGGTTCTGGAGGCGCGGGAGTGTGCGACCGAGCGGTGGCGCGGGACGCCGTGGCGACGCAACGGAGATGTGCCGGGCACGCGCCTGCGCCAGCCCGACATCAGGATCGCGGCGGCCGCGCGGGCTCCGCTCGACCGCGCACTGGAGCGGGGCACGCTGACGCTCCGCGGCTATGACCGCGTGCTGAGACTGGCGTGGACTATGGCGGATCTGGAGGGGGCGGGGCGGCCGGGGCCCGACGAGGTCGGACGCGCGCTGTATCTGAAGCGAGGTTTCGGGTCATGATCGACGAACTGCGAAGCGACCGGGGACTCGTCTCGGCGATGGCGGCGGTCCGCGGCGCGGGCGGTGACGAGGACGCGCTGGCCAGGGTGGCGTGGTCCGTCATCGCAGAGCCGGGCGACGGGGTCGCGGGTGCGCTGGTGGAGGCGCTGGGGGCCACGGAGGCGCTGAGGGCCGCTCTCGATGAGGGTGTGGGTCCCACCCCTGGGCGAGGCGCCTCGGCTCTGGCCGAGGGGCGGGCACGGTGGCGGGTGCGCGCAGAGGTCCGAGCAGTGGCCGATGCCGTCGGAGCCGCGGGCGATGTGCGGGCCCGACTGCTGATACCCGGCGATTCCGAGTGGCCGCGGGCCGTCGATGATCTCGGCGTGCATGCGCCGATGGTGCTCTGGGTGCGCGGCGACGCATCGCTGCTCTCCGCCGAACCTCGCGTGGCGATCGTCGGGGCGCGCGCCGCGAGCGGTTACGGAGAGATGCTGGCGGGCGATTTCGCCGGCGAGCTGGCCGGCTCCGGCGCGGTCATCGTCTCCGGGGGCGCGTACGGGATCGACGGCGCCGCGCATCGGGCTGCCCTCGGCGTCGAGGGTCGCACGATCGCATTCCTCGCCGGCGGAGTCGACCGCGCTTATCCGCAGGGGCATCGACAGCTGCTGCAGCGCATCGTCGAGACGGGGGCCGTGGTGAGCGAGGTCCCCTGCGGCACGGCGCCGACGAAGTGGCGGTTCCTCGCGCGCAATCGGCTCATCGCTGCGCTGGCTGATGCGACCGTCGTCGTCGAGGCGGGGTGGCGCAGCGGCTCGCTCAACACCGCCGGACACGCCGCCGCACTGGGGCGTCCGCTGGGTGCCGTGCCGGGGCCGGTGACATCCGCCGCATCGGCGGGCTGCCACCGGCTGCTCCGTGAATACGATGCGCGCTGCGTGACGACGTCGGAGGAGATCCGCGAGCTGTGGGGCGTCGCGGGTCAACCGCAGGGTGGCGCGCAGGGTGGTGAGGGCGTCGACCCCGAGCGACGGCGTCTGCAGGACGCGCTGAGTGTTCGCACGCCGTCGACCGTCACCGAGTTGGCCCGACGCTCGGGCCTGGCACCCACGCGCGTGAGCGCCCTTCTCGGCCTCCTCGAGCTGGAGGGCGATGCCCGTCGCACCGACGGCGGGTGGCTGAGCGGGCACAGCGATCGGCGATGAGCGGTCGAGTGCCCGCGGTGCCGGCCGACTGGCCGTGTTCGGCGGGGGAGCGCGGGCGGCGCGGCTGACGTCATGGCGGCAGGAGGTCCGGCAAGCTGGGGCGCATGGAGTTCCCGGCGGCAGTGGATGCCTTCGCCGACCATCTCGAGCGAGTGCGTCGGCTGTCCTCGGCGACCGTGCGCGCCTACCGGTCCGACCTCCGGGACCTCGGCGCGTCCGCGCCCGGTCTCTCTCTGGAGCAGATCACGCTGGACACGCTGCGGGACTGGCTGTGGGCGGCCACGCAGCGAGGAGACGCCCGTTCGACTCTCTCCCGTCGCGCCGCCGCCGCTCGGTCCTTCTTCAGCTGGGCGGTGGAGCAGGAGGTGCTCACGCATGATCCGAGCCTGCGTCTGATCGCCCCCAAGCGGGGGAGGACGCTGCCGACCGTCGCCTCGAAAGATGCCATGACGGCACTCCTCGAGACCCAGCGGCAGGCGGCGGAGTCCGGTGAGCCGACGGCGCTGCGCGACCACGGTGTCCTCGAGCTCCTCTACGGTGCGGGCATCCGCGTCTCGGAGCTGTGCGGCATGGACGTCGACGACCTCGACCTCGATCGTGGCACTGCACGGGTGCTGGGAAAAGGCGCCAAGGAGCGGGTCGTCCCGTTCGGGGTGCCCGCTCGTGATGCCATCGGCGCCTATCTCACCCGGGGTCGCCCGGCGCTCCTCGCCCGTGCCGCCCACCCGTCCGCCGCGCTGTTCCTGGGGAGTCGTGGGGGCCGCATCGGACCCCGCGCGGTCTACACTCTGGTCGCCGAGGTGCTCGCCCCCTTCGTGGGGGCCGACACGGTGGGGCCCCACGCATTGCGGCACACCGCGGCCACGCACCTGCTCGACGGCGGCGCCGACCTGCGCGCGGTGCAGGAGATCCTCGGACACGCGAGCCTGGGGACCACGCAGATCTACACGCACGTCTCGGCGGAGCGCCTCACCGCCACGTACCGCCTGGCGCACCCCCGCGCGTGACACCCACGGGTCACGACCCGTCGCAGCAGGGGAGGAGCACCGCTCTCGGCACCGGCCCGAACAGGAGCAGGGGGTCGATGTACGCCCCGTGCGATCTGACCCCGAGATGCAGCGTGCCTGCCACGGCATGGCCGCCGACGGCGACGGTCCCGATGACATCGCCGGCGGTCACCGTGTCGCCGGGTTGCCAGGTAGAGATCAGCGGTTCGAACGTCGACACATAGCCGCCGGGATGCTCGATGGTGAGCAGCGGCCTGTCGACGACGGACCCGCGGAAGGCGACCCGACCCTCCGCCGGTGCGCTGACCTCGGCGCCGACAGACGTCATCGCGTCGATGCCACGGTGCCCGGCTCCGTACTCGTGGGCGGGTGCCCGATACGGCGACGTCACGTCGCGGGGCCCTTCGAGCGGCCAGTCCCAACGGGGATGGACGGCGTCGGGAGCCGGATCCGCGCCCTCGACGATGCTGCGCGCCCGCGTCGCGGTCATCACGGACGCATCCGCGCGACCCCCCAGCGAGACGAGAACCAGGAGGAGGGCGAGGACGATCATCGGCGCGCGCATGGGCGGGTGGGTTCGCATCGGATCATCCTGTGCGCTCCCGTCTGCTCGCGCCTCGCGTCGCCCGTGATCTCCCCGGCAGGTGTGCGCCATACGGTCGATACGCCTTCGGTGCAGAGCGGGTGCGCGGGCCGCGCGTCCTGTATGCTGGAGGAGCACCTCGATCTCGAGGTGACTACGCGTGCCCACAGCGACTTCGGTCGTGGCATCCACTCCCACAGGTCTCGCCTCACGGCGGGCGGGTGTGCGCCGGGTACCAGGGAGTTCGATCGTTCCGATCGACTTGACAACCTCAACGACGCAGAACCGCGTCAGAACAAGGAGACGACCATGGCTGTGGTCACCATCCGCCAGCTGCTCGACAGCGGCGTGCACTTCGGACACCAGACCCGTCGGTGGAACCCGAAGGTGAAGCGCTTCATCCTCACCGAGCGCAGCGGAATCCACATCATCGACCTGCAGCAGTCGCTCGGGTACATCGACAAGGCCTACGACTTCGTCAAGGAGACCGTCGCCCACGGCGGCACGATCCTCTTCGTCGGCACCAAGAAGCAGGCGCAGGAGATCCTCGCAGAGCAGGCGACCCGCGTCGGCCAGCCCTTCGTGAACCAGCGCTGGCTCGGTGGCCTCCTCACCAACTTCCAGACGATCTCCAAGCGACTCGCTCGCATGAAGGAGCTCGAGGAGCTCGACTACGAGACCCCTGCGAACAGTGGTTTCACGAAGAAGGAGCTGCTGCTCAAGAAGCGTGAGCTCGACAAGCTGCACAAGTCGCTCGGCGGAATCCGCAACCTCACGAAGACGCCGTCGGCCATCTGGGTCGTCGACGCCAAGCGCGAGCACCTCGCGATCGATGAGGCCAAGAAGCTCGGCATCCCCGTGATCGGAATCCTCGACACGAACGCCGACCCGGACGACTTCCAGTACCCGATCCCCGGTAACGACGACGCGATCCGCTCCGTCTCGCTGCTCACCCGCATCATCGCGGATGCCGCGGCCGAGGGCCTGCAGCAGAAGCACAACCCCGAGACGGGTGACGCCGAGCCGCTCGCCGACTGGGAGAAGGAGCTTCTCGAGACTCCCGTCCAGGAGTCCGCGGACGCCGCGACCGTCGAGACCGCCGCCGATGAGGCTGCCGTCGTCGAGACGCCGGCCGCCGACGAGACCGCCGCTGACGCGGCCGGTGCCGAGGCTCACGACGAGGCGATCGCCGCCGCTTCCGGTGAGGAGACCTCCGAGGTCGCCGCCGCCGAGGCCGCAGACGCCAAGTAATCCCGCGACCACCACACATTACGAAGCAAGGAGCCACCACACATGGCCAACTTCACCATCGCTGACCTCAAGGCGCTGCGTGAGCAGCTCGGTACCGGAATGGTCGACACCAAGAAGGCACTCGAGGAGGCTGACGGAGACGTCGAGAAGGCCACCGAGATCCTGCGTCTCAAGGGTGCCAAGGGCAACGCGAAGCGTGCCGACCGTTCCACCAGCGAGGGACTCGTCGTCGCTCGCGAGCAGGACGGCGCCGTGACGCTCATCGAGCTCGCCTGCGAGACCGACTTCGTCGCGAAGAACGAGCGCTTCATCACGCTCGCCGAGAAGGTCGCTGATGCCGTCGCCGCCGTCAAGGCGGACTCGGTCGAGGCGGCTCTGGCCGCACCCGCCGGCGACAAGAGCGTCGAGCAGGTCATCTCGGAAGAGGCCGCGATCATCGGCGAGAAGGTCGAGCTGCGCCGCGTGCGCACCATCTCGGGCGACCACGTCGAGGTCTACCTGCACCGCACCAGCAAGGACCTGCCGCCGCAGATCGGTGTCGTCGTCGCCTACTCGGGTGACGATGCCGAGACCGCTCGCAGCATCGCCCAGCACATCTCGTTCGCGAACCCGTCGTACCTGTCTCGCGAGGACGTCCCGGCTGACGCCGTGGAGAAGGAACGCGTGATCGTCACCGAGATCTCCCGCAACGAGGGCAAGCCGGAAGCGGCACTGCCCAAGATCGTCGAGGGTCGCGTCTCCGCGTTCATCAAGCAGGTCGCACTGCTCGAGCAGGACTACGCGAAGGACAACAAGCTCTCTGTCGCCCAGGTGGCGAAGGACGCCGGTATCACCGTGACGGACTTCGCGCGCTTCAAGGTCGGCGCGTAGCAGAGTCGAAGGGGTTCGGATCAACGAGATCCGAACCCCTTCTTCATGCCCACAAGGCACTATCTTGAATCGGGACGAGAGGAACACCCCCATGACCGAAGGCACTGGACGCCGTCGCGTACTTCTGAAGCTCTCCGGCGAGGCGTTCGGCGCCGGCCAGCTGGGAGTCAACCCCGACATCGTCAGCCAGATCGCGCGCGACATCGCCGCGGCGGTCGATCGTGTCGAGATCGCCATCGTGGTCGGCGGCGGCAACTTCTTCCGCGGCGCCGAGCTCAGCCAGCGCGGCATGGACCGCGGTCGCGCGGACTACATGGGCATGCTCGGGACCGTGATGAACGCCCTCGCGCTGCAGGACTTCCTCGAGCAGGCCGGTGCGCCGACGCGCGTGCAGTCCGCGATCTCGATGACGCAGGTCGCTGAGCCCTACATCCCTCTCCGCGCCGAGCGCCACATGGAGAAGGGACGCGTCGTGATCTTCGGCGCAGGAGCGGGGCTTCCGTACTTCTCCACCGACACCGTCGCCGCGCAGCGTGCCCTCGAGATCGGTGCGCAGGAGGTCCTCGTCGCCAAGAACGGCGTCGACGCGATCTACACGGCGGATCCCAACAAGCACGCGGATGCCGAGCGCATCGAACGGGTCACCTACCGTGATGCTCTCCAGCGCGGTCTGAAGGTCGTCGACTCGACCGCGTTCAGCCTGTGCATGGACAACAACATGGACATGCGCGTCTTCGGCATGGAGCCCGCGGGCAACGTCACGCGCGCACTGCTCGGAGAGCCCATCGGAACTCTCGTCACGTCCTGAGCGCCTGCGGATGCCCGGCGTCCGCGACCGATAGAATTTCAGAACACCCCGACGATAGGAGTCACCGTGATCGCGGATGTCCTCGCTGAAACAACCTCCCGTATGGCGCGCGCCGTCGAGGCCGCCAAGGAGGACTTCTCCACGGTCCGCACCGGCCGCGCCAACCCGCAGCTCTTCCAGAAGGTGCTCATCGACTACTACGGGACGCCGACTCCGCTCTCGCAGCTCGCCTCTCTGGCGAACCAGGAGGCGCGCACGCTCATCATCACGCCGTACGACAAGTCGGCGCTGAAGAGCATCGAGCAGGCGATCCGCGACATGCCCAACCTCGGTGCGAACCCGACGAACGACGGCAACCTCGTGCGTGTGACCATGCCCGAGCTCACCGCCGACCGTCGCAAGGAGTACGTCAAGCTCGTGAAGACCAAGGGCGAGGACGCGAAGGTCCACGTCCGCGGCATCCGCCGCAAGGCGAAGGACGAGCTCGATGCTCTCAAGAGCGAACTCGGTGAAGACGAGATCGCTCGGGGGGAGAAGGAGCTCGATGCCCTCACGCGCCAGCACGTCGACCTGATCGACGACGCACTCAAGCGCAAAGAGGCTGAGCTCCTCGAGGTGTAGGCGGCATGTCCGACGATCCCACCGCTGACGACACCGACACGCCGCCGATGCGCCGCGAGGTGCGCGATTCGGCGACCCCGAGTGGCGGCGGACCCCTCGCGGACGGGGCGTTCCCGGCGTTCGACCCCGCAGTGGTGCCGCCCCGGCCGCCCGCACCCGCGGTCTCCGCTCCGGCGGCTCCCTCCTCCTCGATCCCGTCTTCGCTCGACACCGCCGATCACAACGCGATCAGGGAGCAGTGGCGCGCGGCCAGGGATGAGCTGGGCACGCACGTGTCGAACGCCCGTGGTCAGCTCGATCAGGCCAATGAGCGCATCAAGGAGCGCACGGGCCGCGACCTGATCCTCGCGATCCTGATCGGTCTGGCGTTCGGTGCCGCGCTGCTCGCATCGCTGCTCTTCATCAAGGTGCTCTTCGTGCCCTTCGCTCTGGCAGCGGCACTGCTCGGCGTCTACGAGCTGTCGTTGGCGCTGCGAGGTTCAGGACGTCGGATCGACGTGGCGCCGCAGTTCGCGGCAGCGACGATGATCGTGCTGTCGGCGTTCTTCCTCGATCTGTGGCTCGTCTGGATCGTCCTGTTCCTCGCCGTCGCCTTCGTCATCGTCTGGCGCCTGGTCGGGCAGATGATCGCCGCGGACGGTCGGACGTACGGCGACGTGCTCGGCGACGTCGTCATCGGCGGCTTCGTGCAGATCTACGTCCCGTTCCTCGCCGCCATCGCGCTGATCCTCCTCAAGCAGGAGGACGGGCAGTGGTGGGTGCTGAGCTTCATCGCCATCGCCGTGGCCGCGGACACGGGCGCGTATGCGGCCGGCCTCGCTTTCGGACGGCATCCGATGGCTCCGAAGATCAGCCCCAAGAAGACCTGGGAGGGCTTCGCCGGTGCCGTGGTCGCGTCGGTCGCGGCCGGAGTGCTCCTCGCCCTCTTCCTGCTGCACCTTCCCTGGTGGATCGGCGTGATCTTCGGCGCGGCGATCCTGCTGTCCGCGACGTTGGGCGACCTCGGCGAGTCCATGCTCAAGCGGGATCTCGGGATCAAGGACATGAGTTCCTGGCTCCCCGGCCACGGCGGACTGCTGGATCGCCTCGACAGCATCCTGCCGTCGACGATCCCGGCTCTGTGCCTCTACTTCCTCTTCTCCTCCTGGACGGTGCTCTGATGGTTGACGATGTCGAACGGGTCGCTGACGGTGCCGAACAGGCGCTTCCGGCATTCTCGGTGACGAGCGGCAGAGTGCGCGGATACCACCGCGCCGCCGTCGACACCTTCCTCGCCGCAGCGCGGACGGCGTTCGAAGCGGACGGCGACGACCTCAGTGCCGCCGACGTGCGCGTCGCCTCGTTCCCCCTGGTCAAGAACGGCTACGTCGTCGCCGAGGTCGACGCCGCTCTCGGTCGTGTGGAGGACGCTCTTGCAGCACGCGCACGCGAACGCGCAGTGCGTTCCGCGGGGGCCGGCGCCTGGGTGGAGCAGGCCCGAGACGAGGCTCAGGTCATCCTGGATCATCTCGCGCGCCCGGCGAAGCACCGCTTCGCGCGGACCGGTGTGCTCACCTTCGGCTACCGGATCGATGAGGTCGACCACGTCAGCGGACGGATCGCCCGGTATCTCCGCGACGGAGAGCCGCTGACCGCCGAGCAACTGCGGTCCGCGGCGTTCCGGATGCAGCGGGGCGGGTACCGCGAGGAGCAGGTCGATGCCCTGCTCGACGCGGCCGTCGACGTGATCCTGGCCGTTCGCTGAGCGTTCTCGTGGCCTCTTCGGAGCGCACCGGGTAGACTCCCCTCTATCGTGAACTCCCGAAACGACATGACCCCCCTCCGCGACGACGTCTCGCCGATGCCTGCATCAGCGACTCTCTCGGCGCGCTCGGGCAGTCGTCGACGTAGTGTGGTCGGGTTCTTCAGCGCTCTGGCGGTCGTGGGTTTCGCCGCCGCCATGGTCGCTCCGACGGGCGTGGCGCTGGCTGAGCAGCCCCTGGCCGAGGGGCCGGAATCCGCATACGCAGCGGCGCTCACCGAGACGCAGAACCTCACCGTGACGGTCGAGGGCGCCGAGATCGCTCCGATCCAGCGCGGCACCTTCTCGGTGTACGTCACACCGAAGCCGACCCCGACGCCCACCCCCTCGACCGCCTCCTCCGGTGACTCCGGCTCGGGCTCGGGAGGCGGCGGACCGCTCTTCTACACCGGCGGCGGCGCTCCTGCGGAGTGGATGGCTGCGGCCGGAATCGCCGAGTCCGACTGGGGCTACGTCGACTACATCGTCTCGCGAGAGAGCGGGTGGAACCCGAACGCGACGAACAAGTCGTCGGGTGCCTGCGGTCTCGTCCAGGCTCTCCCGTGCAGCAAGGTGCCGGGCAACGGCTACGACCCTGTCGACAACCTTCGGTGGGCGACGGGATACGCGACCGGTCGGTACGGCAGCTGGGCCGGCGCGCACGCGTTCTGGACGAACAACCACTGGTGGTGAGCGGCCGTCATGGCCCGCTCCCGCAGACGCCGTCCGTCGCGCCCGGACGCTGAGGATTCGCTCGACCGCCTGCTCGCCTCCTGGAAGCGCTCCGAGGTGCGCCGCGGCGCGCAGTGGACGGTGCAGCCGGTGTCGGCGGCACAGGCGCTCAAGGAGTACATCTGCCCGGGGTGCGGACGCACCGTCGCGCCGGGCACGGCCCACCTGGTCGTCTGGCGCGCCGATGGCGTACTGGGCGACGCGGCAGATCTCGCCTCCCGGCGACACTGGCACACACACTGTTGGAGGATCGCATGAGCATCGAGATTCGTGGACCGCTCGAGCTTCCGGCTCGACGCGAGGACATCGTCCTGGAGACGGCCGACGGGCTGAGCCTCGTCGGCGAGCTGGCGATGCCGGAATCGTCGTCGGGCCCGGTGGCGACGCTCGTCACGCTGCATCCGCTGCCCACCGCCGGTGGCTTCATGGACTCCCACATCATCCGCAAGGCGGCGGCACGTCTCCCGGCACTGGCGGACCTCGCCGTGCTGCGCTTCAACACCCGGGGCACCACCTCGCCGCGAGGCACCAGCGACGGGGCGTTCGACGGGGGAGCGGCGGAGCAGTTCGACGTGGCCGCCGCGATGGACTTCGTGCGCGAACGCGGCTTGCCTCGTCCCTGGTTGCTCGGTTGGTCGTTCGGCACGGAGCTCGCGCTCAAGTACGGGCGCCAGCACGACGTGGAGGGCATCATCCTCCTCTCGCCTCCGCTGCACCGTGCGACAGCCGCAGAGGTCGCGGCGTGGGCGGATTCGGACGTCGACGTGGTCGTCCTCGTGCCTGAGCTCGACGACTACCTCCGCCCGCCCGAGGCCCGGGAGCGCTTCGCCTCCATCCCGCACGCGACACTGATCGCGGTCGAGGGCGGCAAGCACCTGTGGGTGGGGGAGAGCCAGACGCGCCGCGTGCTGACGGAGATCGTCGCAGCGGTGAATCCGACGGCGCTTCCGCTGCCGACCGAGTGGCCGTCGGCCTAGAGCTCGTTCATCCGCGGGATCAGCACCTGGCGGTAGAGGATCAGGATGCTCGCTGCCACCGGGATGGCGATCAGAGCGCCGAGAAGGCCCAGCAGGCTTCCACCCGCGAGCGCCGCGACCACGACGACCGCGCCAGGCACGGAGACGGCCCGGCTCATGATGCGCGGCGAGATCACGTACGCCTCGATCTGCATGTAGATGAGGTAGTAGACCGCCGCGGCGATCGCGGTGGCCGGTGAGCCGAGGCCCGGGATCAGGCACACGAGCACGATGATCGTCGAACCCGTGAGTGTTCCCACGAGCGGGATCAGAGAGAAGAAGAAGGCGACGACGGCGAGCACGGCCGGGAACGGCGCATCGATGATCGTGAGGAAGATCATGCTCAGGATGCCGTTGATCACCCCCTGCGTGACCTGCCCCATGACGTAGTAGCCGACGGAGTCCGTGATCTGCTCGGCCAGGTCGATGAAGCGCTCCCGCTTCGACGCGGGGGCGAGCTGGTAGACAGCGCGCTTCAGCGACGGAGTGGAGGCGGTCAGATAGATCGTCAGGATGAGGACGATGAACGCGCCGAAGAGCCCGCTGACCACGGCGCCGCTCGCCGCGAGAACGCTCTGGCCGATGGATCCGCCGATCTGCGCGAGGTTGGTCTCGAGCCAGTTCGTGACGTAGGCGAACACCTCATCGACCTTCAGGTTCGGGAAGGTGTCGACCATCCACTGCCGCAGATCCTCGAGGAAGGTGCCGCGCTGCACGATGGCCGTGATCTGGGCGATGAGCTGCGAGATCTGGTCGACCAGCACCGGGATGACGATCAGGATGATGCCGGCGAAGATGCTGAGGACGCCGAGGATCGTGATCAGCACCGCGACCCAGCGAGGCAGCTTCTTGCGCTCGAGGAACGAGACGAGCGGATCGAGTCCCAGGCTCAGGAAGAGGGCGGTGCCGACGTAGAGCAGCACGGTCGACAGACTCTCGACGCTGCCGATCAGCAGGATGCCGAGTCCCACGCCAAGCGTCGCCACCAGGGCGGTGCGGAACGGGTTGTGGATCTTCATCGCGGCTCCTCGGGAATACGGGTGCTGCAAGGCTATCGAGCGCACCGGGACTCGCCGACACGACGTGCCGCGCGACCGGGTGAGGCATGCCCTCGTGGGCAACACTCAGGAGCTTTCGCTAGTCTGAAACGTCGAGTGTTGCGACTCGGGTGTGCGCCCGCGTCGTGTGAGGAGACTATTCGTGCGTTTCGTATGGGCCGTCGTGGCCTTCGTGCTGGCCGCGGGACTGATCGCTGCAGGCATAGCCCAGCGAACCATCTTCATGGGTCCGTCGATCCAGGAGGCGGCGGTCGCCGTGGAAGAACCCGCCCCGTATGTGCTGCTGGACGGCGACGTCCTGCGTGAGCACCCGGGCGCTCAGACCCTCCTCGTCCGTGGTGACGGCGACATCTTCGCGGCGTATGGCAGGACCGCCGACATGGAGGCGTGGCTCGCCGGTTCGTCGTACAACCACGCCTCGGTCGGCGCGGACGGCGACATCGACGTCGCGTTCGTCGACGCCGCAGAGCCGGAGGATGACGGAGGCGACACGGCGGGGGAGACCCCGGCCCCGGAGGAGACCCCTGCGGTGGAGGAGACTCCCGCACCCGAGGAGTCCGCTGCCACGGAGGAGACTCCCGCCACCGAGGAGACCCCCGCGGCAGAAGAGACGCCGACCACCGAGGAGGCTCCCGCGGAGGAGGCTCCGGCGGCGGAGACCACGACCGGACGCAGCCCTGTGGGCTCCGACCTCTGGCTCGACTCCTTCACCGACACCGATTCGCTCATCGCCGACATGCAGCTCCCGGAGGGCGTGAGCGTGATCATCGCGCGCGACGGCACCGCAGACGCACCCGAGGACATCGCGGTCTCCTGGCCGCTGGACACGTCGACGCCGCTCGCGGGGCCGCTGCTCTCCGCCGGAGCCGCGATGCTCCTCGTCGGCCTCGTCCTCTACGTCCTGGCGATCCGCCATCAGCGCCGCGGTCGCGGTCCGCGCCGCAAGGGCCCTGGCCCTCTTCCCCCCACGGAGCCCATCGACATCGCACAGCTTCCGCCGGCGGAGCGTGCGGCGATCGAGGAGACGCCGTCGGCGCCCGCGCCGGACACCTCGGCGCCGGACACCTCGGCGACTGACGCTCCGGCACCGGACACCTCGGCGACTGACGCTCCGGCACCGGATGGGAAGCCCGCGGACGCGTCGGCCACGCCCGGCAGCGACACGTCCGGCAGCGATGTCCGCACCTCGGAGCGACGCGCATCCGCACCGGCACGCCGGCGACGTCTGCTGGCTATCCCGGCGATCGCTCTGACCGCGCTCATCGCGACCGGGTGCTCGGCCGAGTCCTGGCCGCAATTCGGTGAGGGCACCCCGTCGCCGTCGCCGACCGCGACGATCATCGCGCCGGAGAACCAGAAGCCGCCGGCCGTCACCGAGGCGCAGGCGAAGCGCATCCTGCAGGAGGTCTCGGCCACGCTGTCCGACGCGGATGCCGCGATGGACATCGATCTGGCGGCCACGAGGCTCGACGGACCGGCGCTGACTGCTCGCACGACCGAGTACGCGCTGCGCACCGCTCTGCCCGACACCACCCCTCCCGCGGCGATCCCGACCGATGAGGTCGAGGTCGTGCTCCCCGAGGCGACCGACCGCTGGCCGCGCACCGTGCTGCTGCTGTCCAAGAGCAGCGGGGACGACACGATCCCGCCGGTCATCCTGACGATGACGCAGCAGGACCCGTGGTCGAACTACAAGGTCGACAACATGGCCGAGATGTCGGCGGACGCCGCCTTCCCGAAGGTCGCCGCAGCCTGGCTCGGCACGTCGCTCATCCCCGACGACTCCGCATTCCTGAGCATCCGACCCGCCGACCTCGCGACGATGTTCGCGGATGCGGTCGACGAGGGCGAGCAGAGTGCGTCGTACGGACAGTTCGACGAGCTCTCGCAGAACCTCGCGCAGTCGATCCGCGACAGCCGACAGTCTGTGGTTCAGAACCTGGCGGACAACGGCGCGGCCGAGACCAGCCAGACCTCGTTCGACATCGTGCCCGCGGATCCCGCGCCGGTGTCGATGGCCACGCTCGACAGCGGTGCGATCGTCGCGGTCTCGCTCATCGACACCGAGTCGGTGACGCCGACCTCTGCCGATGCGGTCATCCGCTTCGGCGACAACGCCCAGGCGAAAGCGCTGACCGGGGTGACCGAGTCCGCCAAGGGCGTCACCACCAAGTACGAATTCCAGTTGTTCTTCTCCGTCCCCGCCCAGGGTTCCTCTGAGCAGATCCGGCTTCTCGCCGTGCGCCAGGACCTTCTCTCCGTCGAGGTGATCAAGTGACCGAAATGTCTCCCGCCGCTCTCCGAAATGCTGTCGACCTCTCCTCCCTCCGCAATCGTCCCGCGGCTCCCGCGCCCGGCGCGCAGCCTCAGACAGGGGCGCCCATGGCCGATGTGGTCGTCGACGCGACGGACGAGTCGTTCGGCCAGATCCTCGAGCTGTCGCGCACCGTTCCGGTGGTCGTCGACCTCTGGGCGGAGTGGTGCGGACCCTGCAAGCAGCTCAGCCCCATCATCGAGAAGGTCACGCGCGAGCTCGGCGGCAAGGTGCTGCTCGCGAAGGTCGATGTCGATGCCAACCCGCAGCTCGCTCAGGGGTTCCGTGCGCAGTCGATCCCCATGGTGGTCGCGCTGATCGCGGGTCAGCCGGTCCCCATGTTCACCGGAGCGGTGCCGGAGCAGCAGGTGCGCGAGGTGTTCGCGCAGCTTCTGCAGCTCGCGGCCCAGAACGGCGTCACCGGCTCGCTCGATGTGGGAGCGCCCTCCGAGCAGCCTGACGTGCCCGAAGAGCCGCCGATGCCGCCGCTGCACGCGGAGGCGTTCGCCGCGATCGAGATGGGCGATTACGCGGCCGCGATCGTCGCCTACGAGAAGGCGCTCGCGGAGAACCCCCGCGACGAGGATGCCATCGCGGGACTGGGGCAGGTGCGTCTGCTGGAGCGCGTCCAGAAGCTCGACCTCCAGGACGCACGGGCCGCGGCGGCAGCGGATCCGCTGGACATCGCGGCGCAGTTCGACGTCGCCGACCTCGATCTCGCCGGCGGACACGTCGACGATGCCTTCGGTCGGCTGCTGGACCTCTTCGCTCAGCTGCCGTCGGACGAGCGCACGCCGGTGCGCGAGCGCCTCGTCGAGCTCTTCGGGCTCATCGGCGTGACCGACCCCCGAGTCGTCACGGCGCGCAACAGGCTCACGTCACTGCTTTTCTGAGGCGTCCGCCGCGCGGGCGACACTCGGCATCTGCCGATCAGCGTCCGTGCGGCGCAGACGGTCACCCGTGGGTGATCGTCGGGACGTGCGGCTCTCCCTCGTAGCGCAGCCAGATCGTCGACAGCGCGGGCAGCGTCATGGTCGCGGACGCGACGCCGTCGCCGTCGTCATGAGCGACGACCATCCCGAGATTTCCCGAGCCCCGTCCGCCGTAGGCGGCAGCATCCGTGTTGAGGATCTCCTGCCACACCCCGGCTCCGGGGAGGGTCAGGCGGTATCCGCTGCGCTCCAGGCCGGCGAAGTTGCTGATCACGGCCACCCGACCGCCGTGCGCGTCGCGGCGCTCGAACGCGATCACGTTCGGATCCCAGCTCGGTGCCCCGAGCCGCGAGAACGAGGATCCGTCGCTGTCGCGCTCCCACAGCGGCGCCTGCGCGCGGTAGGCGCGGTTGAGTTCGCCGACGAAGCCCTGCAGCTGCGCGTGCGAGGGCTGATCGAGCAGCCACCAGTCGAGTTCGCGAGACTCGGACCATTCGCCGAGCTGCCCGAACTCCTGACCCATGAAGAGGAGCTTCTTGCCGGGGTGCCCCCACATGTACCCGAGGTACGCCCGCACATTCGCGAGCTTGTGCCAGTGGTCGCCCGGCATCTTCGAGACGAGGCTGCCCTTGCCGTGCACGACCTCGTCGTGGCTGATCGGCAGCAGATAGTTCTCGCCGAAGGCGTAGACGAACGAGAAGGTCATCTCGCCCTCGTGGTGCGCCCGGTACATGGGATCGCGCTCGATGTACTGGAGCGAGTCGTTCATCCAGCCCATGTTCCACTTGAAACCGAACCCCAGGCCCGCGTGATCGGTCGGGGCGGTGACACCGGGGAAGCTGGTGGACTCCTCCGCGATCATCAGCACACCGGGGTGCACGCGGTATGCGGTGGCGTTGACCTCCTGGAGGAACCGGATGGCCTCGAGATTCTCCCTGCCGCCGTGGATGTTCGGTTCCCATTCACCGTTGTTGCGCGAGTAGTCGAGGTACAGCATCGATGCGACGGCATCGACACGGAGCCCGTCGACATGGAACTCGCTGAGCCAGAACAGTGCGTTCGCGACCAGGAAGCCCCGCACCTCGGCGCGGCCGTAGTCGAAGATGAGCGTGCCCCAGTCCTGGTGCTCGCCGCGGCGCGGATCCGGGTGCTCGTACAGGGGCTGTCCGTCGAACCGGGCGAGTGCGAAGGCATCCTTGGGGAAGTGCCCAGGAACCCAGTCCATGATCACGCCGATGCCCGCCTGATGCAGGCGGTCGATCAGGTATCGCAGATCGTCGGGGCTGCCGAAACGGCTCGTGGCGGCGTAGTACCCGCTCACCTGGTAGCCCCAGGAACCTCCGAACGGATGCTCCGCCAGAGGCATGAACTCGACGTGGGTGAAGCCGGTCTCCGTCACGTGCTCGATCAGCGGATCCGCCGCATCACGGTAGCTGAGGCCGCCCCGCCAAGATCCCAGGTGCACCTCGTAGACCGAGAGCGGCTGAGCGACCGCGTGCGTCGCCGCACGCCTCGTCATCCACGCACCGTCCGACCAGGCGTACGTCGACTGCGTGATGACCGAGGCGGTCTCCGGCGGGACCTGCGCGGCCTGCGCCATCGGGTCCGCCTTGAAGATCCAGGAACCGTCTCTGGTGCGGATCTCGTACTTGTAGGTCGTGCCCGCAGCGAGGTCGGGGACGAACAGCTCCCAGATCCCGCTTCCGCCCATCGAGCGCATCGCGTGGGACTCGCCGCTCCAGCCGTTGACGTCGCCGACGACGCGCACCGCGGTCGCGTTCGGAGCCCAGACGGCGAACGCCACACCGGACTCTCCGTCGACCACGCGCGGGTGGGCGCCGAGTGCGTCCCACAGCCGTTCGTGGCGTCCCTCCGCGATCAGATGCAGATCGAGCTCTCCGAGCGTGGGTCCGTGCCGGTACGGGTCTCCGGCGAGTGTCTCCTCGCCTCCCGCATAGGCCGTGGCGAGACGGTAGGCGACAGCTGCCCCGGCATGCTGAGCCTCCCAGATGCCCTCTGCGACGTGGGCGAGCTGCAGGCGCGAGCCGTCCTCGAACACCGCTGCGACGGACTCGGCCAGCGGCCGCCGCGCGCGGATGACGGTGACGGTGCGTCCGCTCGCATCGGTGGCCGGGTGCGAGCCGAGGACGGCGTGCGGGTCGTGGTGGCTCCCCGCCGCGACCGCGGTCCATTCCGACCTCGTCGTCGTATCTTCTGCGTGGCTCATGCTCGGCTCCTCACCTTCAGGATGTGCACCGGCTCGGCGAAGGCGTCGAGGCGCACGTAGTTGTGATCGGCCCAGGTCCAGACAGCTCCGGTGAGCAGATCCTCGACCTCGAAGGTCTCGCCAGGCTCGACACCCCAGACGGTGGTGTCGAGATGAACGGTGGTCTCCCGCACCGAGTGCGGGTCGACGTTGGCGATCACGAGGATCGTGTCGGGGGAGCCGGTCCCGGTGAACGTGGCGTCCAGATGCTTGCTGTAGACGAGCACGGCATCGTCGTCGCTCCAGTGCACCGAGAGGTTGCGCAGCTGACGCAGCGCGGGGTGGGTACCCCGGATCTCGTTGAGCCGGCGCAGCAGGGGCGCCAGTGAGTCGCCCGCGGCCTCGGCACCTTCCCAGTCCCTGACCTTGTACTCGTATTTCTCGTTGTCGATGTTCTCCTCGGAGCCCGGGCGGGCGACGTTCTCGAAGAGCTCGTACCCCGCGTACACGCCGTACACGGGGGAGGCCGTCGCGGCGATGCACGCGCGGATGCGGTAGGCGGCCCTCCCGCCGAACTGCAGGTACTCGGTGAGGATGTCGTGGGTGTTGACGAACAGGTTCGGCCGCATGTAGTCGCTGGTGTCGTGCGAGACGCTGGAGAGGAACTCCTCGAGCTCCGCCTTCGTGTTCCGCCACGTGAAGTAGCTGTAGCTCTGCTGGAACCCGACGGCGGCCAGCGCCCGCATGACGGCGGGGCGGGTGAATGCCTCGGCGAGGAAGATGACGTCGGGATCCACGGCGTTCACCGTGGCGATCAGCCACTCCCAGAACTGCAACGGCTTGGTGTGCGGATTGTCGACACGGAAGATCTTCACGCCCTCGCGCACCCAGTGCTGGACGATCCGCAGCATCTCGCGGTAGATGCCCTCAGGGTCGTTGTCGAAGTTGAGCGGGTAGATGTCCTGATACTTCTTCGGAGGGTTCTCCGCATACGCGATCGTGCCGTCGGGCAGCGTCGTGAACCACTCCGGGTGCTCTGCGACCCACGGGTGGTCGGGCGAGGCCTGCAGCGCCAGGTCGAGGGCCACCTCGAGCCCCTCCGCCCGAGCGGCACGCACGAACGCCCGGAAGTCGGCGGGCTTGCCCAGGTCGGGGTGGATGGCGTCGTGACCACCCTCTGCGGCGCCGATCGCATACGGCGAGCCGGGGTCGGCGGGCTCGGTGGTGAGCGTGTTGTTCCGTCCCTTGCGGTTGGTCACGCCGATCGGGTGCACCGGAACGAGGTAGATCACGTCGAAGCCCATGGCCGCCACCGCGGGCAGGCGCTTGGCTGCGGTACGGAACGTGCCGCTCTTGATCGAGCCGTCCTTCAGCCGGCGCGCGCCCTCGGAGCGCGGGAAGAACTCGTACCAGGCACCCACGCCCGCCGCGGTGCGCTCGACCAGCAGACGGTGCGGGGCAGAGACGGAGCGCAGGGAGGTCAGCGGCCGGTCGGCGAAGATGTGCGCGAGCTCCGGGTCGGTCGACACGGCGATGGTCGTCGCGGCGTCTCCGTCGGCGAGCGAGGCGGCGACGCCGGCCAGCCTCTTGCGCTGCGCCGCGGGCCGGTCCTTCTCCGCAGCGGCGCGGGACAGCAGCTGGGCGCCCAGAGCAGCCATCACCGGCACATCCACACCTGCCGCAACCTTGAGCTCGGCGGCGTGGGCCCAGGTCGCGAAGTCGTCGGCGAATCCCTCGAAGCGGAAGGACCAGTCGCCCTGCACGTCGATGGCGACGTCGGCGGCCCACCGATCGGTGCCGTCGAGCAGCGGCGTGAGACGGTGCAGACTCTCGTCGCCGTCCGGCGCGGTAAGACGCAGGTGCACCCCGATGATGTCGTGGCCCTCGCGGAACGACACCACGCTGAACGGCACGACCTCGCCGACCACGGCCTTGGGCGGGAATCCCTCGGGGACGCGGGGGCGGGCATCCAGCAGCGGGATCCTGGTCGTGCGGAGGCCCTCGCCATCCGATATGGCGCCGACGGGGCGCAACGGGATCTGAGACGGGCTCCGGAGAGCATTCGGACGGATGCTGCTTGTACGTGCGGCCACTCCCCGAATGTACCGCCCCGGACGCACAGCGGGTAGCGCGCCGACGGCTCCGGCGCGCCGCACGTCACTCCACCCGGAACAGTCGCATCGAGGTGCCGGGGATGGGCAGGATGTGCCCGGGGGCGAAGGTCTCCTCGACGGTGCTCGGACGCTCGTCGGCGCTCGACCACAACGACACGAAGCGCGTCGCATCCTCGAGGTCTTCCGGCAGTCGCACGTCGATCGGGGACTCCGTGCCGTGCACGATCAGCAGGATCCGGTTCGCCTCTTCGCGATCGGGCGTCGACGCCGCGACGTACTGCAGCGTGCGGTTGCCGGGGTCGGTCCACTGCTCGCTCTCCATCGTCTCGCCGTTCTGGTCGAACCAGTCCATGACGGAGGCGTTGGGGATGTGCTCGCCCAGACGCGCGTACCGGCTGGGCCGGAGGGCGGGATTCTCCGATCGCAGTCGGATCAGCCGCGCGACGTGCGCGCGCAGGTCGTCCTGCCACGGCTCCGGTTCCCAGCTCAGCCAGGTCATCGCGGAGTCCTGCGCATAGGCGTTGTTGTTGCCGCGCTGTGTGCGTCCGACCTCGTCGCCGGCCGTGAGCATAGGGATGCCCGCCGACAGCAGCAGCGTTCCCAGCAGGTTCCGCAGGGCCTTGCGGCGAGCGGCGAGGATGGTCGCATCGTCGGTCGGGCCCTCGATCCCGTGGTTGAACGCGCGGTTCATGTCAGCGCCGTCGCGATTGTGCTCGCCGTTGGCCTCGTTGTGCTTCACGTCGTAGGACACGAGGTCGTGCAGGGTGAAGCCGTCGTGCGCGGTGACGAAGTTGATGCTGGCGAGCGGACCGCGCTCGTCTGCGAAGGTGTTCGAGGATCCGGCCAGTCTGGTCGCGAACCCGCCGACCCCGACCGGGGCGGAGGCGCGGCGCGCGTAGTCGATGTCGCTCAGCCAGAAGTTCCGCACGCGATCGCGGTAGCGGTCGTTCCACTCCATCCAGCCGCGGGGGAAGTTCCCCGTCTGCCAGCCGCCCATGCCCACGTCCCACGGCTCGGCGATGAGCTTGGTGTCTTTCAGGATCGGATCGTTCGCGATGGCGGTGAGCAGCGGATGATCCGGGGTGTACGTGTGCGCGGAGTCACGGGCGATCGCCGCCGCGAGGTCGAACCGGAACCCGTCGATCTGCATCTCCTCGGCCCAGTAGCGCAGCGAGTCGAGGACCAGTCGGGCGCCTGCGTCGGTCGAGGTGTCGAGCGTGTTGCCGCATCCGGTGGTGTCGATGTAGGCGCCCGAGGCGTCCTGCCGGTAGTACGCAGCGTTGTCGATGCCGCGGAAGCTCGAACGGGGTCCGCCGAGTCCTTCCTCGGACGTGTGGTTGTAGACCACGTCGAGGATGACCTCGAGGCCCGCCTCGTGCAGCAGCCTGACCATGCCCTTGAACTCGGCGAGGACGGCTTCGGGGCCGCCCTTGCGGGCATCCTCGGTGGCATAGGCGTTGTGCGGGGTGAAGAAGTTGAGGGTGTTGTACCCCCAGTAGTTCGTGAGGCCGCGTTCGAGCAGACGGGGCTCGGGCACGAAGGCGTGCACCGGGAGCAGCTCGATCGAGGTGATGCCCAGCTCGTGGAAGTACTCGATCATCGCCGGGTGGGCGAGACCCGCGTAGGTGCCGTGCAGGGCCGGCGGGACATCGGGCTGCCGCTTGGTGAGTCCCTTGAGATGTCCCTCGTAGATCACCGTGCGATCGAGGGGGATGCGCGGCTTCGCCGACTGCCCCCAGTCGAATCCGTCGACGATGACCACCGACCGCCACTCCTCGTACCCGTCTCCCTGGGCGAGACCCCGGGCGTAGGGGTCGAGCAGCAGGGTCTCGGGGTTGAACGTGTTCCCGGGGCCGTGGGGGCCGCCGACCCTGATCGCGTAGCGTGTGCCCGGCTGCAGCAGCTCCGTCGTGACCTCCCACACACCGCCGGGGAGTCGCTCGAGCGTCGCCTGATCGACCACCCAGTCGAGGTCCGTGGCGTCGAAGACGACGAGCTCGATCGACGAGGCGTTCTGCGACCAGACGCGGAGCGTGCCGACGCCGTCGTGGAGGCGGACGCCGAGGTCGTCGAGTACAGGACCGCCGGGCACGGTGAAGTCTCGGTTCGCGGGCATGAGTACACCTTAGAGGTCCGGGCCATGGTGCCAGGACAGGGTGCGCCGGGGTGCCTGCGAGCCGGGAGCCCCAGAAATGCGGGAGAGTGGAGGGATGCAGCACTATCTCGACCACGCGGCGACCACACCGCTGCGCCCCGAGGCGCGGAGCGCATGGCTGGCCGCGAGCGAGACGGTGGGCAACGCGTCGTCCACCCACGGCGCGGGCCAGGACGCGCGGCGACTTCTCGAGGAGTCGCGCGAGCGTGCGGCGGCAGTGCTCGGCTGCGATCCCATCGAGGTCGTCTTCACCTCCGGGGGCACCGAGTCGATCAACCTCGCGGTGCAGGGGCTCTGGCATGCGCGCCCCGTGGACACCGATGCCATCGTGATGCCGGATGCCGAGCACCATGCGACCGTGGACACGGTCGAGGCGCTGCTCGCGGCGGGGGCGACCCTGCGCGCCGTCCCGGTGGATCGCACGGCCGCGATCGATCTGGGCGTCTTCTCCGCTCGGCTGCCCGGCGCGGCACTGGCCACAGCGCTGATCGCCAACAACGAGGCGGGGACGATCAACGACGCGGCCGCGCTGGCGGCCGCGGCGGCCGCGGCGCGGGTCCCGCTGCACCTCGATGCGGTGTCCGCGCTCGGGCACGTCCCGCTCTCGTTCCGCGGGCTGCGCGGCGACGCGCCCGACGCCGCAGGTCTCGTCGCGATGAGTGTCGCCGGCCACAAGATCGGCGCCCCGGCCGGAGTGGGCGCGCTCGTCGCGGCACGGACGGCCCGTCTCGCCGCGATCCTGCGCGGAGGCGCGCAGCAGCGTGGTCTGCGTGCGGGGACCCAGGATGTCGCCGGTGCCGCTGCGTTCGCCGTCGCGCTGGAGCTCGCCGAGGCTGAGCGGGAGGCCGAGCATTCGCGACTGCAGACGTTGCGGGATCGTCTGATCGACGGCATCCTGCACCGCGTGCCGCAGGCGCGGCTCCTGGGCGATCCCCACGAGAGGCTCCCCGGCAACGCGCACCTCCTCTTTCCCGGCGCCGTCGGCGAGAGCCTGCTCTTCCTGCTCGACATGGCCGGCATCGCTGCGTCGACCGGATCCGCCTGCCAGGCGGGAGTGGCGGAGCCGTCGCACGTGGTGATGGCGATGGGGCGCAGCGAACAGGACGCGCGCAGCGTCCTCAGGTTCTCCCTCGGGCGCACGTCGAACGATGACGACATCGATGCGGTGCTCGACGCCATCGCCGATGCGTACTCGCGCGCATCCGGCTCCGGCTCAGCCGAGCGCTCGTAGACTGGCAGCATGAGGATTCTTGCGGCCATGAGCGGTGGCGTCGACTCGGCCGTCGCGGCCGCCCGCGCCGTCGACGCCGGCCACGACGTCGTCGGCGTGCATCTTGCTCTCTCGCGTGCCGGCGGCACGCTGCGCACCGGAAGCAGGGGCTGCTGCACGATCGAGGATGCGCTGGACGCCCGTCGTGCGGCTGATCTGCTCGGCATCCCGTTCTACGTGTGGGACTTCTCCGAGCGCTTCCGCGACGATGTGATCGCCGACTTCGTGTCGGAGTATCAGGCGGGTCGCACTCCGAATCCCTGCATGCGCTGCAACGAGAAGATCAAGTTCGCCGCGCTGCTCGAGCGCGCGATCGAGCTGGGCTTCGACGCGGTCTGCACCGGGCACTACGCCACCCTGATCCCGACGGACGCCGGCCTCGAGCTGCACCGCGCGGCCGACAACGCGAAGGATCAGTCGTACGTGCTCGGAGTGCTGACGGCCGAGCAGCTCGCCCACACCTACTTCCCGCTCGGCACGACGCCCTCGAAGGCCGTCGTGAGGGCGGAGGCCGCGGAGCGCGGGTTGACCGTCGCGCAGAAGCCCGACAGTCACGACATCTGCTTCATCCCCGACGGCGACACCCGTGGCTGGCTCGCCGAGAAGGTCGGCACGGCGACGGGCGAGATCGTCGACCGTACGGGCGAGATCGTGGGGTCGCACGAGGGCGCGCATGCGTTCACCGTGGGTCAGCGTCGAGGACTCAAGCTCGGAGTTCCGGCGGCGGACGGCAAGCCCCGGTTCGTGCTCGAGGTGCGACCCGTCTCGAACACGGTCGTGGTCGGTCCGAAGGAGGCGCTCGCGATCCGCGAGATCTCCGGTGAGCGATTCAGCTGGGCCGGGGCGGCTCCGGTGGAGTCGGAGTTCGAGTGCGAGGTGCAGATCCGCGCCCACGCCGAGCCCGAGCCCGCCCGCGCCTTCGTGTCGTCCGACGGCGTGCGCGTCGAGCCGGAGCAGCCGCTCAACGGCGTCGCACCGGGGCAGACCGCCGTGCTCTATGTCGGCACCCGCGTGCTCGGTCAGTTCACGATCGACCGCACGGTCTCGGCGGTGCCGGTCGACGCGTAGTGCCTCCCTCGGGATGTCGGTGGCCGCTCGTAGACTGGGGTAGTGCCGGAGAACATCTCGCTGGAAGACGCCCGTATCGAAGCCGAGGAGCTGACCACTCGCATCCTCGATGCGAAGGACGCGTACTACGGGCGCGACACCTCCGTGGTCGACGACGCCACCTACGACGGCTGGATGCACCGGCTCGAAGAGCTCGAGCGGCTGCATCCGGAGCTGCAGGGCCAGGATTCTCCCACCCAGATGGTCGGCGCAGCCGAGGTGACGGGACTCGCGACCATCGAGCACGCCGAGCGCATGCTGAGCCTCGACAACGTGTTCTCGATCGACGAGCTCCGTGAGTGGGCCGCGAAGACGCGCGCCGCGGCAGGACGAGATGTCGACTGGCTGACCGAGCTCAAGATCGACGGACTCGCGATCAATCTGCGCTATGAGAACGGGGTCCTGACGTCGGCGGCGACGCGGGGCGACGGCCGGGTCGGCGAGATCGTCACCGAGAACGCGCTGCGTCTTCCCGAGATCCCCCGGGAACTCCGCGGAGACGGTCATCCCGAGATCGTCGAGGTCCGCGGCGAGGTGTTCATCCCCGTGGCCGCCTTCGAGCGGCTCAACGCCGCTCAGGCCTCCTTCCGCGACAGGGCGTATGCCGAGGCACGGGCCCGCTGGGAGGTCAGGGGCGGGGCGAAGAAGCCGTTCGATGAAGAGAAGGCTCGCACCGCGGCGGCCCGGCGCTTCCCCTCGTTCGCGAATCCGAGGAACGCGGCGAGCGGCGGTCTGCGTCAGCAGATCGACAAGAAAGACGGACTCGAGCTCGAAGCGGGGATGCTGCGGATCGAATCCCTCGCGCTCTACGTGCACGGCATCGGTGCATGGGAGAACCCCCCGGTGGCCGCGCAGAGCCAGATGTACGACACCCTGTCCGAGTGGGGGCTGCCCACGAGCCCGCACACCAGGGTCTGCACGAGCATCGACGAGGTCGCGGAGTTCGTCGAGTACTTCGGAGAGCACCGGCACGACATCGAGCACGAGCTCGACGGCATCGTCGTGAAGGTCGACGAACTCTCCCTGCACGATGAACTGGGAGCCACGAGCCGAGCGCCGCGCTGGGCGATCGCGTACAAGTACCCGCCCGAAGAGGTGCAGACGAAGCTCCTCGACATCGTCGTGTCCGTCGGGCGGACCGGGCGGGCCACTCCCTTCGCGGTGATGGCTCCCGCGCACGTCGCGGGGTCCGTCGTCAGACAGGCGACACTGCACAACAAAGACGTCGTGAAGGCGAAGGGCGTGCTGATCGGCGACACGGTCGTGCTGCGCAAGGCGGGCGACGTGATCCCCGAGGTCCTCGGACCGGTCGTCGAGAAGCGCGACGGCACCGAACGGGAGTTCGTGATGCCGGTCGACTGCCCCGAGTGCGGCACGCCGCTGCGTGCGATGAAGGAGGGCGACATCGATCTGCGCTGCCCGAACGCGCGCTCATGTCCCGCCCAGGTGCGCGGGCGCGTCGAGCACATCGGATCGCGCGGCGCTCTCGACATCGAGGCGCTCGGCGAGGTCACGGCGGCCGCGCTGACGCAGCCCACGTCACCCGTCACACCCCCTCTCGAGACCGAGGCGGGGCTGTTCGCACTGACCCTCGACGAGATCGTGCCGATCGAGCTGTTCGTGCGCGATGCCGAGACCGGGCTCCCCAAGGAAGACGACGACGGACTGGTGAAGACCAGGGCGCCGTTCCGCCGCAACCCGACCGCGGCCGAGAAGAAGTCCGGCCTCGAGGGGCCTCAGCCCTCGTCCCAGGCGCTCACGCTGCTGGCGGAGCTCGAGAAGGCCAAGACGAAGGATCTCTGGCGTCTTCTCGTCTCCTTGAACATCCGTCACGTCGGCCCCGTCGCCGCGCGTGCGCTCGCGCAGTGGTTCGGCTCGCTCGACGCCATCCGTGCGGCGTCGCGTGAGGATCTCGCGGCGGTCGAAGGGGTCGGCGGCATCATCGCGGATTCGCTGCTCGCCTGGTTCGACGTGGACTGGCATCAGGAGATCGTGCGGCGATGGGCCGAAGCCGGCGTGCAGTGGTCGACCCCCGGGCACCCGGGGCCCGGCGCGGCGGTCGTCGAGGGCGGTGTGCTCGAGGGACTCACCATCGTGGCGACCGGGTCGCTCGACGGCTACACCCGCGACGGCGCGCAGGAGGCCATCATCAAGGCGGGCGGTAAGGCCGCGTCGAGCGTCTCGAAGAAGACGGACTTCGTGGCGGCTGGGCCGGGGGCCGGCTCGAAGCTCGGCAAAGCAGAGGAGCTCGGCATCCGCATCCTCGACGCCGCGCAGTTCCACATCCTCGTGACCGAAGGGCCGGACGCGCTCGGATGAAGCGCTACGGACCGCTGATCGTCGTTCCCGGCGCGCTGGCCATCGGCGATCCCGGCAGGCACCACCTCCGGCTCACGCCGGATGCGGTGCTGTTCCGGAGGGGTACGGAGGACACCGGGACGGTCGCCTGGTCGCAGGTCGATCGAGTGATGCTCGATGTGCCGACCACACGCTTCCGGCTGCCCGGCCTCGCCAGCACCCTCGTGATCGGCGCTCTGACGTTCCTGACTCTCGACAGTCTCGATCTCGACCCCGACGACGGATCGATCGAGGTGACGATAGGGGGCGAGCCGACCACAGGGCCACTCAGTCGCCATCATGTCGGCGGCTATTGGGCGCCCACGGTCGACGGGGCGCACCGACTGCTTCGGCATCTCATCGCGCATCCCGAGCAGCGCGCGCTGCTCGCACGCCCGGAATCGCTTCTCGACGTCGCAGCCAAGCTCGCACGCAGATGACCCCCGGGCTGAGCCCGAGGGTCATCTGCACAGCGGCTACGGCAGGCGGTCAGGCCTTGTGCCGCGGCTTGCGGAACGGCTTCTCGTCGCGGTCGCCCCGAGAGGGACGCTCGTCACGGTCGTAGCGCGGACGCTCGTCGCGACGCTCGAACCCGCCACGCGCACCGTCACGAGGGCCGTCGGTGCGTCGCGCCCCGGGCCCGCGGTCGGGCTTGATCTCGATGAGGCGTCCCGAGATGCGGGTGTCCTTCAGCTTTTCCAGCACCGACGAGTCCATGTTCGCGGGCAGCTCGACGACGGTGAAGTCCGGGCGGATGTTGATCGCTCCGAAGTCATCGCGGCCGAGGCCTCCCTCGTTCGCGAGCGCGCCGACGATCTGACGCGGCTCGACCCGGTGACGGCGTCCGACCTCGATGCGGTACGGCGCGTAGTCACCGCGCCCGCGACGCTCGCGCGGCTCGCGGGTCTCGCGCCGATCGCCGCGGCCGCTGTTCTCACGCGGCGGACGATTGTCGTACTCGACCGCCTTCGACAGGGGGTCGTCGGCGGGGTCGAGGAGCAGCGGAGTGTCGCCCTGCGCGACGACCGCGAGAGCGGCAGCCACATCGGCCTCCGGCACGTCGTGATTGCGCACGTAGTGATCGATGACGTCGCGGAACTTCTCGATGCGCGCGGCATCGCCGAGAGCCGCTGTGATCGCGTCATCGAACCTGGTGAGACGTGTGGTGTTCACGTCGTCCAGAGTCGGCAGCTGCATCTGCGTGGGCTGTTGACGCGTGGCCTTCTCGATGGACTTCAGCAGGTAGCGCTCACGCGGCGTGATGAAGCTGATCGCATCTCCGCTGCGGCCGGCGCGTCCCGTGCGACCGATGCGGTGCACGTAGGACTCGGTGTCCGTCGGGATGTCGAAGTTGACGACGTGGCTGATCCGCTCCACGTCGAGACCACGCGCCGCGACATCGGTCGCGACGAGGATGTCGAGCTTGCTCGCCTTGAGCTGGTTGACGCTGCGCTCGCGCTGCACCTGCGGCACATCGCCGTTGATCGCGGCAGCGGAATATCCGCGGGCGCGGAGCTTCTCGGCCAGCGTCTCGGTCTCGTTCTTGGTGCGGACGAACACGATCATCCCGTCGAAGTTCTCGACCTCGAGGATGCGGGTGAGCGCGTCGACCTTCTGCGCGTACGACACCACGAGGTAGCGCTGGGTGATGTTCGTGCCCGTCGCGGTCTTCGACTTGATGCTGATCTCTTCCGGCTCGCGCAGGTACTTCTGTGCGAGGCGGCGGATCTGCGGGGGCATGGTCGCCGAGAACAGGGCGACCTGCTTCTCCTCGGGAGTCTGCGCGAGGATCTGCTCGACGTCCTCGGCGAAGCCCATCTTCAGCATCTCGTCGGCCTCGTCGAGCACAAGGTACTGCAGCTGGGACAGATCCAGCGTCCCCTTGGCGAGGTGGTCCATGATGCGGCCGGGGGTTCCGACGATCACGTGCACGCCGCGGCGGAGCGCCGAGAGCTGCACGCCATAGCCCTGTCCGCCGTAGACGGGGAGGACGTGGACGCCCTTCATCTTCGAGGCGTACGACTCGAAGGCCTCGCAGACCTGCAGGGCGAGTTCACGGGTCGGTGCGAGCACGAGGGCCTGCGGGGTCTTCTGCGACACGTCGAGGCGCTCCAGAACGGGGAGCGCGAAGGCCGCGGTCTTTCCCGTTCCGGTCTGCGCCATGCCGACGACATCGCGTCCGGACAGGAGAGTCGGGATCGTCGCGGCCTGGATGGGGGAGGGGGTCTCGTAGCCGAGGTCCTTGATGGCCTTGAGGACGGGGCCGGTGATGCCGAGCTCCTCGAATCCAGGGGTCTCGGGGGCGTCGGTGGGCACAGCGTCTTCAGGAGTCACTGACCAAGGGTAGCGCCTTCCGAGTTCCGGCGCCTGTGAGGGCGCCCTCAGGGGGCGCTGAGCGCGAGGAGCGTCTCTCTGACCTGGCGTCGGAGCACCTTGCCGATCAGGGACTTCGGCAGGTCGTCGACGATGAAGACGCGCCGGGGCACCTTGTACGGAGTGAGGATGCTGCGGGCGTACTCGCGGATGGCTTCGACATCGACATCCGCCGCTCCGTCGACCACGATCGCCGCCACGACCTCTTCGCCGGAATGCTCGCTGGGGAGGCCCACCACCGCCGCATCCACGACCAGCGGATGCTGTCGAAGAGCGTTCTCGACCTCGGTCGGGGCCACGTTGAATCCGCCCGTGATGATGAGCTCCTTGATGCGGTCGACGATCCGGATGAACCCCGCCGGGTCGATCGTCACGATGTCGCCGGTGCGGAACCAGCCGTCGATGAACACGGCCTCGGTCTCCTCGGGCTTGCCGTAGTAGCCGGAGAACACCTGCGGGCCGCGCACGAGCAGCTCACCCGGAGCGCCCTCGTCGACGTCGACGCTCGGGTTCTCGGGATCCACCACCCGGCACTCGGTGCCGGGGAGTGGAAGGCCGACGGTGCCGGGGACCCGGTTGTCCGCGACCGGATTCGCCATCAGCACCGGGGAGCACTCGCTCAGCCCGTACCCCTCGACGAGGAAGCCGTGCGTGGCGGCCTCGAACGGCACCACCAGATCGTGCGGCAGTGCCATCGCCCCGGAGATCGCCACCTCGATGCCGTCGAGGGAGACTCCCTGCTCCGTCGCAGCCGCGAGCAGGCGGTCGGCGATCGGCGGCACCAGGGGCAGGAACGTCGCCGGATGCTTCTTCATCACGTCGAGGACCAGGTCGGGGTCGAACTTCGGGAAGAGCACGAGACGCGCTCCCATCGACATCGCGAAGGTCAGGCACAGCGTCAGGCCGTACGCATGGAACATCGGCAGCACCGCGTACACGACGCAGCCCTTGCCGCGCTGGATCGACGGCACCCAGGCACGGGACTGCGCCGCGTTCGCGAGCAGATTGCGATGCGTGAGCGCCGCGCCCTTCGGCGTGCCCGTCGTGCCGGACGTGTACTGGATGATCGCCAGGTCGTCGGTCGAGGGAGTGGGGTGCGTGGCGGGGAGCGGTGCGGAGCGCAGCAGCGTCTCCCACGCCACGGTGCCGCGGACGCGCGCGGTCAGCGCCGCGCGGGAGTCACGGGCCTTGGCCACAGGCAGCCGGAGTGCGACGCGGGTGAGAAGCGGCATCGCCCGCGTCACATCGACCGAGATCAGATTCGTGACCGCGAGGTCGGTCGGGAACTCCTGGACGGTGGCGACGACCTTGTTCCACACGATCGCGTGCTTCGCCCCGTGGTCCTCGAACTGCTTGCGCAGCTCGCGCGGTGTATAGAGCGGGTTGTGCTCCACCACGACCGCGCCGAGCCGCAGCACGGCGTAGAACGCGATGATGTGCTGAGGGCAGTTCGGGAGGACGATCGCCACAGGATCGCCCGCACGCACACCGAGATCTCGGAGTCCCGCGGCGGCGCGGTCGATCGCGTCCTGCATCCGCGCGTAGGTGGTCTCCCGCCCGAAGAACTGCAGCGCCGGGGCGTCGGGGTAATCCCTGACCGACGCCGCGACGATGTCGATCAGCGATCCGGACACGGGGGAGAGGTCTTCGGGGACGCCTGCGGCGTAGCTGTCGACCCACGGACGAGGAGGCTGGAACGAGCTCACCAGCTCAGCATAGGGGTGGGGTGTGCTCACGGCGGGGCGACGGCAGGACCGCTGACTACACTGGAAGCGTGTCTGAAATCACCCCTGAACTCGTACGCCATCTCGGCGTGCTCGCGCGCATCCAGCTCAACGACGACGAGGTGACCCGGCTCACGGGCCAGCTCGACGCCATCGTCGACAACATCGCGAAGGTGTCGGAGGTGGCAGGCCCCGAGGTCGCCGCGACGAGCCATCCGATCCCGCTGAGCAACGTCTACCGCCCCGACGTGGTCGGCGAGACCCTGACGCATGAGCAGGTCCTCCAGAACGCACCGGACCAGGCCGACGGCCGCTTCCGCGTCACCGCGATCCTGGGAGAAGAACAGTGAGCGACATCATCCGTCTGACCGCGGCCGAACTCGCCGACAAGCTCGCGAGCCGCGAGATCTCCAGCGTCGAGGCGACCCGCGCGCACCTCGACCGCATCGCGGCCGTCGACGGCGACGTCCACGCCTTCCTGCACGTCAACGAGGGCGCACTCGACGCGGCGGCCGACATCGACGCCCGACGCGCGGCAGGGGAGCAGCTCGGCCCGATCGCCGGCGTCCCCCTCGCCATCAAGGACGTGCTGGTCACGACCGACCAGCCGACCACCAGCGGGTCGCGGATCCTCGAGGGCTACCGCTCTCCGTACGACGCCACCGTCGTCGCCCGCTCTCGTGCGGCCGGACTCATCCCTCTCGGCAAGACCAACATGGACGAGTTCGCCATGGGGTCGTCGACGGAGCACTCGGCGTACGGTCCGACCCGCAACCCGTGGGATCTCGACCGGATCCCCGGCGGGTCCGGCGGCGGGTCCGCCGCGGCCGTCGCCGCCTTCGAGGCGCCTCTCGCGCTCGGATCCGACACGGGCGGTTCGATCCGTCAGCCTGCACACGTCACGGGAACGGTCGGCGTGAAGCCCACCTATGGCGGTGTCAGCCGTTACGGGGCGATCGCCCTCGCCTCGAGCCTCGACCAGGTCGGTCCGGTCACCCGCACAGTGCTCGACGCGGGCCTGCTGCACGACGCGATCGGCGGACACGATCCGAAGGACTCCACGTCGCTGCGCGAGGAGTGGCCGTCGTTCGCGGATGCCGCCCGTGAGGGCGCTCGTGGAGACGTGCTCAAGGGGCTCAAGGTCGGAGTGATCCGTGAGCTGCCCGACAGCGGGTTCCAGCCCGGCGTCGCGGAGTCGTTCCGCAGCGCACTCGCCCTCATGGAGGCGCAGGGGGCGGAGATCGTCGAGATCGGCGCACCGCACTTCGAGTACGGCGTGGCCGCGTACTACCTGATCCTGCCGGCAGAGGCCTCCAGCAACCTCGCGAAGTTCGACTCCGTGCGCTTCGGTCTCCGCGTCACTCCTGACGGCAACCCCACCGTCGAAGACGTCATGTCGGCGACGCGAGACGCCGGTTTCGGCGACGAGGTCAAGCGTCGCATCATCCTGGGCACGTACGCACTGTCGGCGGGGTACTACGACGCGTACTACGGCAGCGCGCAGAAGGTCCGCACGCTCATCCAGCAGGACTTCGACAACGCATTCGCCGAGGTCGACGTGATCGCGACGCCGTCTGCGCCGACCACGGCGTTCAAGATCGGCGAGAAGATCGACGACCCGCTGCAGATGTACCTGAACGACATCACGACCATCCCGGTGAACCTCGCCGGAGTGCCCGGCATCTCGATCCCGAGCGGTCTCGCCTCCGACGACGGTCTGCCCGTCGGCATCCAGTTCATCGCGCCGGCGCGGCAGGACGCCCGTCTCTACAGGGTCGGTGCTGCCGTCGAGACGCTGCTGGTCGATTCGTGGGGGGCTCCGCTCCTCACCCGTGCACCCCAGCTCGCAGGAGGGAACCGCTGATGGCCGCCGCCAAGCTCATGGACTTCGACAAGGCCCTCGAACTGTTCGAGCCCGTCCTCGGATTCGAGGTGCACGTCGAACTCAACACGAACACGAAGATGTTCTCGGACGCGCCGAATCCCGCCAACGAGCTCTACCACGCCGCCGAGCCGAACACGCTGATCGCTCCCGTCGACCTCGGCCTCCCCGGGGCGCTCCCCGTCGTGAACGAGACGGCGATCCGTTCGTCGATCAGCCTGGGCCTCGCGCTCGGATGCTCGATCGCTCCGTCGAGCCGTTTCGCGCGCAAGAACTACTTCTACCCGGATCTCGGCAAGAACTATCAGATCTCCCAGTTCGATGAGCCGATCGCGTTCGAGGGATCCGTCGAGGTCGAGCTCGAAGACGGCACGATCGTGCAGATCCCGATCGAGCGCGCGCATATGGAGGAGGACGCCGGCAAGCTCACGCACATGGGTGGGGCGACCGGCCGCATCCAGGGCGCCGAGTACTCCCTCGTCGACTACAACCGCGCGGGTGTCCCGCTGGTCGAGATCGTCACGAAGGTGATCTTCGGTGCGGAGCACCGCGCCCCCGAGGTCGCCAAGGCCTACGTCGCGACGATCCGCGACATCGTGCGCAGCCTGGGGATCTCCGAGGCTCGACTGGAGCGCGGCAACCTGCGATGCGACGCCAACGTCTCGCTGCGCCCGCGCGGACAGGAGAAGCTCGGGACCCGCACCGAGACGAAGAACGTCAACTCGATGCGCTCGGTCGAGCGTGCCGTCCGCTACGAGATCCAGCGCCAGGCGCAGATCCTCGCTGACGGCGGCACGATCACGCAGGAGACACGTCACTGGCACGAGGACACCGGCACCACCTCGCCCGGTCGTCCGAAGTCGGATGCCGACGACTACCGCTACTTCCCTGAGCCCGACCTCGTTCCGGTGGAGCCGGCGCCCGAGCTGATCGAGGAGCTGCGCGCGCAGCTGCCCGAGCAGCCCGTGGCTCGTCGCCGTCGGCTCATGGCCGAGTGGGCGTTCACCGACCTGGAGTTCCAGGATGTGCGCAACGGCGGCCTGCTCGATGTCGTCGAGGCGACGATCGCGGCCGGGGCCGCACCGGCCTCGGCGCGCAAGTGGTGGACGGGTGAGATCACCCGCCTCGCGAACGCGCAGGAGAAGGATGCGGCGCAGCTGATCTCGCCGCAGAATGTCGCCGCCCTGCAGAAGCTCGTCGATGCGGGGACCCTCACCGACAAGCTCGCACGCCAGGTGCTCGAGGGCGTCATCGCCGGCGAGGGCACGCCGCAAGAGGTCGTCGACAGCCGCGGTCTGGCCGTGGTCTCCGACGACGGAGCGCTGATCGCCGCCATCGACCAGGCCCTGGCTGCACAGCCCGACGTGCTCGCCAAGATCAAGGACGGCAAGGTGCAGGCCGCCGGGGCCGTCATCGGCGCCGTGATGAAGGCGATGAAGGGCCAGGCCGACGCCGCGCGCGTCCGCGAACTCGTTCTCGAGCGCGCTGCGCAGTAACCGGGTCCCCCGGGCCTCATGTCGGAGGTCCGGGGGACAATGGTCTCATGGGACACGGTGATGGCAGAGGGCGCATCGTCTCGCCCGCCGACGCCGATGATGCCGGTACGAGCATCCTCCATGTCGACATGGATGCGTTCTACGCCGCGGTCGAGGTGCTCGACGACCCGACTCTTCGTGGGCTGCCGCTGATCATCGGAGCGCCCGATGGTCGGTCCGTGGTCTCGAGCGCGTCCTACGAGGCGCGCCGCTACGGAGTTCGCGCCGCCATGCCGGTGTCTCAGGCCTTGCGCCTGTGCCCCTCGGCGAGGATCGTGCCCCCGCACTTCCCTCGATACCACGAGGTCTCGCGCCAGGTGATGGCGATCTTCGAGTCCTTCACCCCTCTCGTCGAGCCACTGTCGGTCGACGAGGCTTTTCTGGATGTCCGCGGCGTGCGCCGTCTGTGGGGGAGTCCCGCCCGGATCGCTCAGCTGGTGCGCGAGCGCGTGCACGATGAGGTCGGCATCACCTGCAGCGTCGGGGTCGCCGCGACCAAGCACGTGGCCAAGATCGCCTCCACGGTCTCGAAGCCGGACGGCATGCTCGTCGTCGCCGCAGCCGACACGCAGGCGTTCCTCGATCCACGCTCGGTCCGCGCGATGTGGGGCGTGGGCCCGAAGGCCGCTGAGGCACTGGAGGGGCGCGGCATCCGCACGATCCGCGACATCCGCACCGCATCGCGCCCCGTGCTCGACCGAGCCGTCGGACCCGCTCTGGCCACCAGATTGACGCAACTCGCCCGCGGCGAAGACGCTCGCTCCGTCGAGACCGAGCGCATCGAGAAGAGCATCGGTCATGAGGAGACGTTCGACACCGATGTCACCGATCGCTCGTACCTTCGGGCGGAGCTGCTTCGTCTCGCCGATCGGGTGGGCGCTCGACTGCGCAGGGCGGAATGGGAGACGTCGACCGTCGCCATCAAAGTGCGCTTCGACGACTTCCGCACGCTCAGCCGTTCGCTGACGCTCCCGGAGCCCACAGCGGTGAGTCAGCGGATCGGCGAGGCCGCTCAGGCGCTCTTCGACCAGATCGACCGGCGTGACCCTGTGCGGCTCGTCGGTGTGCGGGCGGAGAAGCTGCGGCCCGCCGGAGGGGGCGGTTTCGGTCTCTGGGACGATGACGAGGACTGGCGTCGGGTCGAGGGGGCGGTCGATGACGCCGTAGCTCGCTTCGGGTCGGCGATGATCGGTCGGGCGCGCCACATCGGCCGAGGCGAGGGCCGGGGGTCTGCTCAGCATCCGAAGGCGCACGGAGTGGATTGATCCCTCGACCGTGCGTCGACTGGGCTAGCGTGGGGGAATGCCCAACATTGCACTGGAACTCGGAAAGCAGACGGCGTCGTTCGGCGTGAAGAGCGCGTACGGCGAGACGCTGGATGTCGACGGCGTGAGCATCACTCCGGTCGCGTTCACGTATTCAGGCTTCGGCGGAGGCAGCGGCGACGGCGCAGAGGGTGGCGGCGGTGGCGGTGTGTCCGTGCCGGTCGGCGTCTACGTGCGCCGTGAGGAAGGACTCAGGTTCGAGCCGAACATCGTCACTCTGATCGTCGTCGCCATCCCGTTCGTCTGGACCGCAGGACGCGCTCTCTCTCGCATCATCCGTGCCCTCAAGAAGTGACGATCCCGTCGCGGCCGCTCTCGAGCTGGCCGCGACGTCGATCATCGCCGACGTGCGCGCCCTCGCCGCGTCGAACCCGGTCGTCCTGATCGATGGCCGCAGCGGGGCGGGCAAGACCACGCTCGCCCGCACGCTCGTCGAGCGGTGGCCGATCGCGGGACGCGTGCAGCTGATCGCTCTCGACTCCCTCTACCCCGGGTGGGATGGGCTGGAGGAGGGCGTGTCGCGCGCTCTCGACGGGATTCTCCGGCCGCACGGTCGCGGGTGCCTCGGGTCCTGGCAGCGCTGGGATTGGGGTGCGGGCACGGAGGCCGAGACTCACGCGGTCGATCCCGCCCTCGGCGTCATCGTGGAGGGCAGCGGGATACTCACGCCGGCGACGGCCGCGATCGCCGACGTGGGCATCTGGCTGGAGTCGGGGGAGAGCGGACGCAAGACACGGGCGCTGCGACGTGACGGTGACACCTATCGCCCGCACTGGGATCGCTGGGCGGCGCAGGAGCAAGACCACATCGTCCTCGATGACCCACGGGGCCTCGCGACGCGCGTCGTCGATGTGCCATGACACCGGGGCGCGCCCGCGTCAGAGCAGTTCGTCGGCTGCCTCGATGATGAGCTCCAGGCGGTACCCGAGCCAGTCGTAGACTCCGAACCTCGCATCGTCCGGATCGTGGTCTTCGTCGGACTCGATGCCCAATCGCGCGGCGATCACGAGTCGCAGCGCCGTGAGAGTGCGCATCCACGCGTCGACGTCCGATTCCGGGATCTCGATGACGTGCTCTTCGAATGCTTCGGACTGTGTGATCGCATCGAGGTCGGCTCGGAGAGCATCGAGGGCGGCGCGTACCGTGTCGGCGTCGAGGGCGCGGCGGTCCAGCAGATCGTCACGCGTCGTCTCTCGGAACGAGCGTGAGGCGTCGACATCTTCGGGGTACGGATCGGGGACGAGACGATCGATGGCGGGATCGGTGAGGTCGCGGTCGGCCCCGACCAGGTCGCGGAGGTCGTCGACGAGGCGGGCCAGCTGAGCACCCTCGACTCTGGCCATCTCGATGTGGACGATGTCGCCCGTCATGCGGCCGATCTCCTCACGGTCGCCCAGAGTCCGTAGTCGTGCATCGCCTGCGCATGAACTTCCATGGTCTCGCGGGGCCCGGTCGCGACGATCGCGTGACCGTCATGGTGCACCGAGCGCATCAGTTGCGTGGCTCGCTCGACCGAGTATCCGAAGTACGTGCGGAACACCCTGACGACATAGCTCATCAGATTGACCGGGTCGTTCCACACGACGACCTCCCAGGGCTCGAGGGGTGCCGCGGACAGATCCGTGGTCTCGTCGAGGTCCGGCGTGGCGAGCGGTGTCATGCCCACCCCAATCCATGCAGCTGGTCGTCGTCGATTCCGTAGAAGTGCGCGATCTCGTGCACGAGCGTGGTGTGGACCTCGTCGCGGAGTTCGTCTTCGTTCTCGCAGGCCGCGAGGTGCGGCTCGCGGTAGACGACGATCCGGTCGGGAAGCTCGCCTGACCCGTACTGAGTCCGTTCTGTCAGCGCCAGACCGTCATAGAGCCCGAAAAGGTCGAGGCTTCCGTCCTCCGGTCGGTCCTCGACGACGAAGACGACGTTCTCGAGGCCGTTGACCATCTCATCGGGCAGACGATCGAGCTCGTCGACGACGAGTTGTTCGAAGGGGGCAGCATCCATCTCCATCGTCTTCAGCCTATTGCCCGCCGATGTCGCCCGCGTCTCCGGCGTCAGTGCAGGAAGACGAGGAGCCCGGCGACGGCGATGAACAGCACACCGAAGACCGAGTTCAGCATGCGCTGTCCGCGGGACGTGCGAGTGAGCCTGCGGAACGGCCGCGCTGCGACGGCGAAGAAGCCCCACATCACCGCGACGTCCACGACGATCACGGTGGCGATGAGAGCGAGGTACTGGGGGAGCTGCGGCTGATCGAGACGGATGAACTGGGGGATGAACGCGAGGAAGAACACGATCGCTTTCGGGTTCAGCAGATTCACCCAGAAGCCTCGTCTGATCATCGGCCAGTGTCCTTCACGGAGATCGACCGTCTCTTGGTCGACTGCATCCGGTGTGCTCGCTTTGGCGAGGATCAATCGGACCCCGAGGAACACGAGGTACGCGGCGCCGGCATAGCGGATGACCGTGAACAGCACCTCAGACCGCGACACGATGAGCCCGAGACCTGCGGCGACGATGGCCGCGTGCACGATGAGGGCGAGCTGCTGCCCGATGATGCCCCAGATCGCACGTCTCCAGCCCTGGTTGAGAGCATTGGACATGGTGTTTATGGCACCCGCGCCCGGCGTGAAGCTGATCACCACGCACGCTGTCAGGAGCGAGAACCAGACGGCGAGGGACATCAGGCAATCCTATGGGCGAGCTTCGGGAGTGCCGCCGACGGGCGACGTGAAATCAGAGGTGATACGAGAGAAGGCCCGGGTCTCGGACCCGGGCCTTCTCGCTGTGGGGTGAGTAACGGGACTCGAACCCGCGACATCCGGCACCACAAGCCAGCGCTCTACCAGCTGAGCTATACCCACCATGCGCCAACCGGAGTTGGCAACCAGACGAGTCTATTACATGTTGAGAGTGAACTCTGACACGGTGCGTGTCGCGATGTCGCGGGCGTCGTCGCTCGACGGCCCGGGCTCGTCGACGAACACCGCCTCGCGGTAGTAGCGCAGCTCGCGGATGGACTCGAGGATGTCGGCGAGGGCGCGATGCCCGCCGTCCTTGCTGGGGGCCTGGAAGAAGACCCGCGGGTACCAGCGACGCGAGAGCTCTTTGATGCTCGAGACGTCGACGTTCCGGTAATGCAGCCAGTTGTCGACCTGCGGCATGTACTTCGCGAGGAACATGCGGTCGGTGCCGATCGTGTTGCCGGCCAGGGGTGCCTTGCGCTCCACGGGCGCGAATCGCTTGATGTAGGCGAGGGTCTGCTCCTCGGCCTCGGCCAGCGAGACGCCGTCAGGGATCTCGGTGATGAGTCCCGAGGTCTCGTGCATCTTCGTGACGAAGTCGTTCATGTTCTCGAGCGACGCCGCACTCGGGCGGATCACCACCTGGAAACCCGGGTCGACCGGTCGCAGTTCGAAATCGGTGATGACCACCGCGATCTCGACGAGCTCATCGATGGAGAGATCGAGGCCGGTCATCTCGCAGTCGATCCACACGAGGCGGTCGTTCTCTGAGGCAGATACCATTTCGCCATCCTATCGACGGCTCCGACATCGCAGCCCGGGACGGTACGCTGGATGCGTGCGCCTCCGTAGCTCAGGGGATAGAGCAGGAGCCTTCTAATCTCTTGGTCGCAGGTTCGAATCCTGCCGGGGGCACCATTCCTCCGCGGTTTCCCGGTCGTGAGCTGCGCGGTCGGCGGTCATCACCCGGCTCGGAGCGCGGCGACCGCGTCATCAGGGTTCCAGAAGTCGCCCACCAGACGGAACGTCGCGGTGGCGAGATGCAGACGCTCCGCGCGATAGCGGATGCCGAGCGGATGCGGCACGAGGCGCAGATGCCCCAGGACTCGGCCGTCGTCGCCCTGCACACGCCAGAGGTGGTCGGACGCGCGCACGAGGTGCGTTCGGGGACTGGACAGCCGGGGGGTCGCGTAGGGAACCTCGGGCAGGGACGTGGTCAGGGTGTCGGACATGGAATCTCCTCTCATTCCTCGAACATACGATCGACCACCGACATTGCGACTCGCCCGGCGGGCAGGCGGACGAGACCGCCTCTTCTGCACGATTCATGGGTTCACGAGGTTGTCCCGTCGTCGTGTGTTCGACCGCGGAACGCTGCCTCGACCTGACGCACTCTGGATCGATCCGGGGCAGTCCCGGGCCACAGAGGAGGCATCATGCACGACACGGTCACCATTGTCGGAAACGTCGCGACGGACCCCACGCAGGGGCGGACGGCAGGCGGCATCCCCGTCACAAACTTCCGGCTCGCGAGCACGCATCGACGCTTCGACGAGGCGACGCAGAGGTGGATCGACGTGGGGACGAACTGGTACTCCGTCGCCGCGTTCCGGCAGCTCGCGGAGAACGCGAAGACCTCGCTCCGTTCCGGGGACAGCGTGATCGTCACCGGGCGGATGAAGATCCGCACATGGGAGAACAACGGCAAGCAGGGCACGAGCGTCGACATCGATGCGGAGGTCATCGGGCACGATCTTCGCTGGGGGACGACCGCCTATCGGCGCAGCGCGCGGTCCACGTCGCCCGAGCAGGCCTCCCGCGGCACCGCCGGAGCCGGGCAGGCGGACGAGGTCGCGGGGGAGGGATCCGCCGAGCACGAGGGACGCGAGATCCAGACGCCGTGGGCGGCGGACGATGCCGACTACACCCCGAACGGCCAACACGAGGAGGAGGCGGCGGCTGAACGGTGACGCGCTCGGCGCACGCTTGCGGACGCGCACCCTAGACTCGGTTCGTGCTTCGACGATCGGACTCCCACGTAAGCCGCGTCCTCGGCGTGGTCGGCGCCACGACGATGCTGATGCTCGTTCTGGCCTCCTGCGGTCCGACTCCATCCCCGGATCCCGTGCGGTCGCCCGCGGTGGAGAGCCCCGGCGCCACCGAAGAGCCGGCGGGACCGAGCTATGTGCCCGACGGGACGGCCGATGACAATCTCCCGCTCTTCTCGGCCATCGTGGCCCAGGTCTGGGCATCCGATCAGCGGGCCTCGGGCCGGGCGTACATCGACGCGCTGATCGGTGCGGGCTTCGACCGCTCGGCGATGCAGGTGACGCAGGATTCGACGACCGTGGGGAACCCGGCGGAGAGTCTGCAGTTCTCCGTGCGGTGGGGCGAGAAGGAGTGCCTGGTCGGTCAGGTGGGTCCGTCCACCGGCGACCCGGTGACGGTCGTGCTGCCGCAGCTGGCCGAGGGGCGGTGCCTCATCGGCACCACCCGTGCCATCGACTGGTGACGACCTTCGCCTGACAGCGCTCTCGGTGGTCCCGGCTGTAATCGCCGGTAGGCTGGAGTGTCGATCTTCGACGCCAACAGAAGGAGCGGTTTTCGGTGGCTGAGTACATCTACCACGACCTATCCCGCTAGTGTGTCGAGGAAGAACGTTCGTGCAGGAGGAGGGCGATTCCCTGATGGCCTACGTAGGCACCCCGCCCAGCGAGACTCACGGCTTCAGTCAGATCAAGATATCCGGATGGCGCCAGTTCGGTGACCTAGAGATCGACTTCCATAAGCGGCTGACGATACTCACTGGGGCGAACGCTACCGGGAAAAGCACCCTGCTTGGCCTTCTTGCTCGGCACTTCAGCTGGGACCGGCGATACTCGGGTTCACCGTTGCGTCGTCGAGATCGGGATGGCAACTGGACCGCCGTGTCGAACCGGAGCGCGAACATTGTGCTCGCGATGCAGGACGGCTGGGTTGGCTTTGGTTCGCTAACGTACGGGAACGGAGCGACAAGTTCGCTCGAGCTTCCGACCGAGCTTGGCTCTGGCACGCAGCAATATGATGTGCTACTCAGAGAACAGCGAGAGGTTGTCGGAGTCTATCTCGCCTCTCATCGACTCGCATCGGGCAACTACAATCGTGTCGAGAGTGTGCCTACATCCTTCGGATCCTCCGATGAGGTACTTGAGTCCTTCATCGCGCAACTCCGGTCGCGTCTCGCTGGCGAGTGGACACAGAAGACGCCGATGCTGGTACTGAAGGAAACTCTCCTTGCCTCAGCAGCCTGGGGCCAGACGTCGACCGACACCCTGGACCAGAACGCGGTGGCGGCGGAGATCTGGACAAAATTTCAGGACGTGCTTCGTGCGATATTTCCCGAGACGCTCGGGTTTGTGCGCCTTATCGCTCGCACGCCCGAGGTAGTAATCGAAACTTCCACAGGCGAGTTTCTCTTGGATGAAGCTTCGGGCGGGTTAACGGCACTGGTCGAAGTGTCCTGGCAGATTTTTCTGCGCTCACTCGGTCACAAACACTTCACAGTATTACTGGACGAACCAGAAAATCACTTGCATCCCACTTTGCAGCGAGACATCATGCCTGGTCTGCTTCGGGCATTCCCAACAGTTCAGTTTATAGTCGCGACTCACAGCCCGTTTGTCGTCACGGCCACGCCGGATTCCGCGGTGTATGCGCTTGACTACGACGACGCGCGACAAGTATTTGCCAGAAAATTGGATTACGCGAATAAGGCAGGGAGCGCGGAAGAAACACTCACGCGAGTGCTGGGCCTCGACTCAACCATGCCGCGTTGGGCGGAATCCACACTTGACCGTATTCTGGAAAAATACCTTTCATCGCACCTAGATGCTAGTAAAGTTGAGCAATTGCGGACCGAGCTCGAACAGATGGGTCTGATGGGAGAGTTTGCGCCAACCCTCGCGATGTTGGCTAAGCATCAGCGCGAGCTTAGTTCAAGCGATGAAACGTGATCGCGCTCTCCAAGTCTCCTGCCCCCGAGGTGGTGGTTGTGAATGCGGTCATTTGGACGGAAAACTATGTGGAAGCCGCACGCACTGGAGATGCAAGAAAAGCAGAACGGTGGCGACACTCGGAAATACTCCGTGCTCTGAGGGAAGAGACCGGCGAAAGGTGCGCCTACTGCGAGTCGCTCATTGACGATGTTGCATATCCACACGTCGAGCATATTGCGCCCAAAGGCAAGTTCCCCGAATTAGCCCACGCCTGGGGCAATCTCACCTGGGCATGCCCAAAATGCAATATCGCCAAAGGTGACTTTTATCATCCAACCGATGGTTTGCTTAACCCCTTTGTCGATGAACCCTTAGATCACATGGACTTCGTCGGCGCGATGGTCTTGCCGAAATTGAACCGACCGCGAGGGCGCCTAACTGAGCGAAAGCTGAGGCTGAATCGATCCGGCCTTTTGAAATCGCGAGGACGTCGGCTCGAGAATCTTCTCGCCCTCGTGCAGGAGTGGAACCTTGCTGATGGTGCGCTTCGCGCGGTACTGGACGAAGCTATCCGTCGCGACGTCGATGCCGGGGAATACAGACAGAGTGCGCTGGCGTTCCTCTCGTGCCTCGGTTTCCCCGATGACGCCAGCACCCCGAGCGCCGTCGACCCCTCATAGGGAGTCCTACGGGAGAGTTAGCTGTCGGCCCATGCGAGGGTAGTCTGGTATTTGGTTTCCGTGCCCTCAACCGGTGCGATCGTATCCTGTCTCTGAGCAGCAAAGGTGTTTGAACGGTATGGCTGAGTACATCTACTCGATGGTTCGTGCGCGCAAGGCGGTGGGCGAGAAGCTCATCCTCGACGACGTCACGATGGCGTTCCTCCCCGGCGCCAAGATCGGCATGGTGGGGCCCAACGGCGCCGGCAAGTCGACGATCCTCAAGATCATGGCGGGTCTCGACACGCCCTCGAACGGCGAGGCCAAGCTCTCGCCCGGATTCTCCGTCGGCATCCTCATGCAGGAGCCGGAGCTCGACGAGTCGAAGACCGTGCTGGAGAACATCCAGGACGGGATCGCGATCAAGGCGAAGGTCGATCGATTCAACGAGATCTCCATGCTGATGGCGGATCCCGATGCTGACTTCGACGCTCTGCTCGCGGAGATGGGCACGCTGCAGGAGGAGATCGACTCTGCAGACGGGTGGGACCTCGATTCCCAGCTCGAGCAGGCGATGGATGCTCTGCGTACGCCCCCGGCCGATGCTGCGATCGCGCCGCTGTCCGGTGGAGAGAAGCGTCGTGTCGCCCTGGCGAAGCTGCTGCTGCAGAAGCCCGACCTCCTGCTCCTCGACGAGCCCACGAACCACCTCGACGCGGAGAGCGTCCTGTGGCTCGAACAGCACCTGCAGGCCTACAAGGGCGCCGTCATCGCCATCACCCACGACCGGTACTTCCTCGACCACGTCGCGGAGTGGATCGCCGAGGTCGACCGCGGACGCCTCATCGGCTATGAGGGCAACTACTCGACCTACCTGGAGAAGAAGGGCGAGCGCCTCGAGATCCAGGGCAAGAAGGACGCCAAGCTCGCCAAGCGCCTCAAGGAGGAGCTGGAGTGGGTTCGCTCGAGCGCGAAGGGCCGTCAGACCAAGTCGAAGGCTCGTCTCGCCCGCTACGAAGAGATGGCGAACGAGGCCGAACGGACCAGAAAGTTGGACTTCGAGGAGATCTCGATCCCGGCGGGTCCCCGTCTCGGCAGCATCGTCATCGACGCGAAGAAGCTCGAGAAGGGCTTCGACGGCCGGATGCTCATCGACGGGCTCAGCTTCAACTTGCCGCCGAACGGCATCGTGGGCGTCATCGGCCCGAACGGTGTCGGCAAGACCACGCTCTTCAAGACGATCGTCGGTCTCGAGCCGCTCGACGCCGGTGACCTCAAGATCGGCGAGACGGTCAAGATCAGCTACGTCGACCAGTCGCGGTCCAACATCGACCCCGACAAGACGCTGTGGGAGGTCGTCTCCGATGGACTCGACTTCATCACGGTCGGCAAGACGGAGATCCCCTCGCGGGCGTACGTCTCGAAGTTCGGCTTCAAGGGTCCGGACCAGCAGAAGAAGGCGGGCGTGCTTTCCGGTGGTGAGCGGAACCGTCTGAACCTCGCGTTGACCCTCAAGGAGGGTGGCAACCTGCTGCTCCTCGACGAGCCGACCAACGACCTGGACGTCGAAACCCTGGGTTCGCTCGAGAACGCCCTTCTCGAGTTCCCCGGTTGCGCCGTGGTGATCACACACGACCGGTGGTTCCTCGACCGGATCGCCACGCACATCCTCGCCTACGAGGGCACCGACGAGAAGCCGGCGAAGTGGTACTGGTTCGAGGGCAACTTCGAGGCCTACGAGGAGAACAAGATCGAGCGCCTCGGCCCGGATGCCGCGAAGCCGCACCGCTCCACGCACCGCAAGCTCACCCGCGACTGAGCCATCGATGGTCGATCTGACACCGGGACCCCGACTGCACATCCCGATCCATCTCCGCTGGGGGGATCTGGATGCGTTCAACCACGTCAACAACACCTCGATGCTCAAACTGCTCGAGGAGGCGCGTGTACGTGCGTTCTGGCGTGCGGGGCCCGGTGAGCAGGCGCCGTCGACGGCGGTGCTGGACTCGGGTATCGATGAAGGGGTGCTCACCCTGATCGCCCGGCAGGAGATCGAGTATCTCGCGCCTGTTCCGTACCAGCGTCGACCGCTCGAGGTGCAGATGTGGTTCGGCAAGCTCGGCGGATCGAGCGTCGAGGTCTGCTATGAGGTGCACAACGACCCCGCATCCGAGCCGCGCACCATCTACGCACGCTCGACGGCCGTGATCGTGCTGGTCGACGCGGGCACCGGGAGACCGACCCGGCTCACCCCGGAGATGCGCGAGGCCTGGGAGCCGTTCGTGGGACCGTCGATCGAGTACGCGCACCGTTGACCCGGCGGGGGTGCACGCACCGCTGACTCGGAACGAGTGTGCGCTCCGCGGACCCGGCGGGTGGCCGTCACTCCGCCGTCGGCACCCTCACCATGATCTCCTGCGCCACGGAGGCGACGAGTTCGCCGGCCTCGGTGTAGATGCGTCCCTGGGCGAGCCCTCGACCGCCTCGGGAGTTCGGGGACTCCTGCAGATACAGCAGCCACTCGTCGACGCGGGCAGGGCGGTGCCACCACATCGCGTGATCGAGGCTCGCCACCTTCAACCCCGGAAGTCCCCAGAACAGCCCGTGGGCGCGCAGGATCGACTCCTGGATCGTCATGTCGCTCAGGTACGCCAGCGCAGCGCGATGGATCCTCTGGTCGTCGGGGAGCGGAGCCTTCATGCGCATCCAGACACCCTGCTGCGGCACACGGGAGTCGTCGCTCGGCAGGAACAGCGGCGAATCGATGTGTCGTACATCCGCCGCACGGTCGCTGAGCATTTGCGCCACGCCCGCCGGCAGTCCTTCGACACGCTGCTCGTCGGGGCGCAGGGTATCCGGCCCCGGCACGTCATCGGGCATCGGGACGGCGTGCTCGACCCCGGGGTCGGCGTCCTGGAACGACGCGATCATCGAGAAGATCGGCACACCGTTCTGGTACGCCTGAGAACGGCGGGTGGAGAACGAACGACCGTCGTGGATCCGGTCGACGGCGATCGTGATGCCCTGACTCGCATCGCCCGGTCGAAGGAAGTACCCGTGCATCGAATGCACCGCGCGGTCCTCGGGCAGAGTGCGCTCCGCAGCGAGAAGACTCTGGGCGAGAACCTGGCCGCCGTAGATCCGTCCCGAGGGCATCGGGTGCGACGAGCCGGTGAAGATGTCCTCGGTCGTGCGGGCCTGCGTCGAATCGAGGTCCAGCACCGACAGGAGCTGTGCGACGGTGCTGATCGCGTGTGCGTCCGGGGTCATGGCGTCCTTCCCGCGACTGCTGCCGCCGCTGACCTTGATAGTTTAGAGGGTGTGCCGCACCAGTTCCTCCTCGCCGATCCCGAGACGTCGAAGGACGTCCTGACCTTCATCGGGCGAGCCACGCGCATCTCCGACGAGGGGGTGCGACTGCAGGCCGCCGGAGGCGTTCTCGCCCTGACCGGCGCAGCTCTGTCGCCGCACGGACTGTTCGATCAGACGCCGACCGTTCTCGCCATGCGCATCGTGCAGGCGGATCCCGAACTCGAGTGCGACGTGGTCGTGGCATCGCTCACGGCAGACGAGCAGGACGATCGCGCGCTCGTCCTGCCGGAGACGGGCCTCTCACCGGCTTGGGCGGGGATCGCCCCGCCGCGCGGCCAGTGGAAGGCGGAATCGAACCTCGCCGCGTCCGTCATCGCCCAGCGTGCTCAGTGGGGCATCAGCGCCGTCGCCCGCGGGGCGACTCCGGGGTCGGGGGAGGAGGCTGTCCGCGCCCTCCGCGCCGCGATCTGGGGTGAGCCGGACGAGGATCTCGGCGGGCTGCCGCGCGGCGTCGCGTTCGCAGCCGATGCGTTCGGGTTCATCTCCGGCGAGGAGGACGTGCCCGTCATGCGCTCCGGCCGCTGGACCAGGCTCGCGTTCCGCCGCGGCCACGTGCTCGCCCGCGGTCCGGTGGCGACCGGACTCACGGCCGTTCGCGGAACGGGCGCAGCGGAGTGACCGACGGAGGCGGTCAGCCGCTTCAGGCCGACGCCGCGCGACCCGCCTGACGGCCCGAGAACAGGCATCCCCCGAGGAAAGTCCCCTCGAGCGCCCGGTACCCGTGAACGCCGCCGCCACCGAAGCCGCTGGCCTCTCCTGCGGCGAAGAGGCCGGCGATCGGTTCGCCGTCGAGTCCGAGGGCGCGTCCGTCCAGGTCGGTCGTGATCCCGCCGAGCGACTTCCGGGTGAGCACGTGCAGCTTGACGGCGACGAGTGGGCCGGCTGAGGGATCCTGCAGCCGATGCGGAGCCGCCGTACGGATGAGGCGATCTCCGCGATAGCCGCGCATCGAGCGCAGCATCCCGATCTGCGCATCCTTCGTGAAGTCGTTCTCGATCTCGAGGTCCCGGGCGACGACCTCGCGGCGGACGTGATCGATGTCGAGGAACTCGCCCCCCGGATGCGCCGCCATCTGCTCGAGGAGCGATTCCAGATCGTTCTCGACGATGAAGTCCTCGCCCTCGTCCAGGAACGCCTGCACGGGGCCGGTGGGACCTTTCGCGAGTCGCGACTTCAGGAGCAGTCCCACGTCTTTGCCGGTGAGATCGGGATTCTGCTCGCTGCCGGAGAGCGCGAACTCCTTCTCGACGATCTGGCGCGAGGTCACGAACCAGGAGTGGTCATGGCCGGTCGCGCGCAGGTGAGCGAGGGTTCCCAGCGTGTCGAATCCGGGGAACAGCGGCACCGGCAGGCGGGTGCCGGTGGCATCGAGCCACAGAGACGACGGACCGGGAAGGATGCGGATGCCGTGCGACGGCCACACCGGATCCCAGTTGGTGATCCCCTCGACGTAGTGCCACATGCGGTCGCCGTTGATGAGCCGGGCTCCCGCGGCCTCCGACACCGCATGCATCGAACCGTCGACGTAGGCGGGCACGCCGGTCAGCATGTGCGCCGGTGGCGTTCCCAGACGCTCGGGCCAGGCGGCCCGCACGAGGTCGTGGTTGCCGCCGATGCCCCCTGAGGCCACGATCGTCGCCCCGGCGCTGATCTCGAAGTCGGAGATCGAGCGCCGAGAGCTCTCGACGCCCCGCGCGGTCGGGGTCGATTCGAGGATCTGCCCTCTGGCCCCCGTGACCGCTCCGTCGGTGACGACGAGCTCGGTCACGCGGTGGCGGGGGAGGATCGTGAGGTGTCCCTCGCGCTCGCCCCCCTCCACCGCCGCGGCGAAGGGCGCGACGATCCCGGGCCCGGTGCCCCAGGTGATGTGGAACCGCGGCACCGAGTTGCCGGGGCCGAGCGCCCCGTAGCCGCCGCGCTCCGCCCAGCCGACCACCGGGAAGAAGCCCACGCCCCGCTCGCGCAGCCAGGCCCGCTTCTCGCCGGCGGCGAACTGGAGGTAGGCCTCGGCCCAGCGTCGCGGCCACTCGTCCTCGGGCCTGTCGAACGCCGCCGTGCCGAGCCAGTCCTGCGTCGCGAGGGCCAGCGAGTCGCGGATGCCCATGCGCCGTTGCTCGGGGGAGTCGATGAGGAACAGTCCGCCGAAGGACCACCATGCCTGGCCGCCGAGGTTCGTCCGGGGCTCCTGATCGATCAGGATCACGCGGCGGCCGGCATCCAACGCCTCGCTCGCGGCCACGAGACCGGCGAGCCCCCATCCGATGACCAGGACGTCGGCGGACTGGGGCGTGGTCGTCATGTGCTCTCCGTTGATTCCTGACGTGATCTCGTCTCGAGCGGGGATCGTCCGTCGGCGGGAGCGCCGATGCCTGACGGCTCGAATGTGTTCACCATGGCATATGCCGCGCGCTCGAGATAGTCCCACAGCGTGGATTCGTGCAGGGGCGACAACTGTGCCTCGTCCAATGCCGTCCGCATGTGTCGAAGCCACCGGTCCCGGGCGTCGGGGTCGACGTGGAACGGCATGTGCCGCATCCGCAGTCGGGGGTGCCCCCGAGTCTCGCCATAGGTGGTCGGCCCTCCCCAGTACTGCTCGAGGAACATCAGCAGACGCTCTTCCGCCGGCCCGAGGTCGTCTTCGGGGTACATCGGCTTGAGGACCGGATCCCGTGCGACCTCCCGGTAGAAGACCGCGACGATCTTCGCGAAGGTCTCTCGACCGCCCACCTCGTCGTAGAAGGTCACTTCTGGGGACTCCCGTCGTCGTTCGTCTTCTTGCGCCGCCAGATGCCGCGATCCGGGATGACGGGCACGCCCGTGACGGCATTGGGCCGCGTCCTGGGGGGATTGGCCCCGCGCACCCGGCGCGCACCGTCGAGCCCGGTCGGCACGACCGTCGTCATGCTGGGGAAGTCGATCGCGTGCTCGCGCATGGTCGTACGCAGACGCTTGCGCAGCTCCTGCGCGACGTCGTCCTTCGCATTCGCGCGCGCCTTGATCACGAGCCGCACGACCAGGGCATCGCCGTCGATCGACTCGAGTCCCCACAGCTCGGGCTTCTCGACGATGCGGGTGCGCCACTTCGGGTCTTTGGCCAGACCCTGCGCGGTCTCGAGCATGAGCTTCTCGACCTGGTCGAGGTCGGAGTCCACGGGGACGCCGAGGTCGATGATCGCCCGCGCCCATCCCTGCGACATGTTGCCGATGCGCAGCACCTCGCCGTTGCGGACGTACCAGAGCGTTCCGTTGACATCACGCACCTGGGTGATCCGGACGCTGACGTACTCGACGACGCCCGAGGCGAGCCCGAGGTCGACGACATCGCCGATGCCGATCTGGTCCTCGGCCACGATGAAGATGCCGTTCAGCACGTCCTTGACGATGTTCTGCGCTCCGAAGCCCAGGCCGGCGCCGACCGCGGCCGTCAGCAGCGTGAGCGAGCCGAGCAGGCTGTTGTCGAGCGCATTCACGATGAGGACCAGTGCGATCACCACGAGCATCACGTTGACGATGTTCTGCAGGATGGTGCCGAGCGTGCGGGTCCTCTGCACGAGACGCATATCGGCGAGCGGGGAGCGCTCCAGTGCTTGCGTGTCGTCGACGTCCGCCTTGGTCTTGGCCGTGTCGACGATGCGGTGCACGACCCGGCGGATGACCACGCGCAGCACGAGTGCGATGAGCACGCACGCCACGATGATGATGCCGACGCTGAGGGCCTTGCCGCCGATGACGCCGAGGACATCGAGCGTGCTGGCCCACCATTTCGGCAGGTCGGCGGGGGCGGGTTCGGGGGTGACTTGGAATGGCTGCATCATCACCTCCAGAGTAGCGATCAGGCCTCTGCGCGGGCTGGACGCACCGCGCAGAGGCCTGATCGGACCTCGGTTCTCAGTCCTCGGCGTCGCGGGACTGCGCGGCCAGCGCGCGCTCGACGTCGGCGAGGTTCTCGAGCACGAGACGGCGAAGGGCCGGAGCGGCGTCCTGGTTCTCCGACAGCCAGGTCCTCGTCGCGTCGCGCAGCTCCGCATCGGCGATCGCGGTGGGGAAAAGGCCGACGATCAGGTACTGGGCGATCTGGTAGGTGCGCGACTCCCAGATCGGGATCAGCATGTCGAAGTACTTCGGCACGAAGGGCCGCAGCACCTCGGCACCTGCCGGGTGCACGAAGCCGAGCGCCGCAGAGCGGACGATGGTGTTCGGCGCATCTCCGCGCTCGATCAGCGACTCCCAGGCGGCGTCCTTGGCTGCGGCGTCGGGCAGAGCCGCTCGGGCCTGGGCGGCGAACTCTCCACCCTTCGAGGTGTTGTCGGCCGCGAGTGCGGCATCGATGGATGCCGCGTCGGTGGCGCCGATCGTGGCGAGACCGACGAGCAGCTGCCAGTTGAGGTCGGCGTCGATCTCGAGCCCCGGGAGCGTCTCCTCGCCGGATCGCAGACGGCCGATGATGCCGGCGTGCTCCGGGGTGACGAGCGATCCGGCGAAGGCGGTCACGAACTGGAGCTGGCTGTCACTGCCCGACTCCGCGGACTCGGCGAGCGCCCAGATGCCGTCGGCGATCTTCTGCCGCGCAGCGAGACGCTTCTCGGGGGTGACGTACAGGGTGGCAGCGGTGCGCAGCTGGGCGAGCGTGGTACGCACGGTCGTCGACTCGGTCTCGCGTCCGATGTTGCCGAGCACGAGGTCGATGTAGTCGGAGGCTGCGGTCTCGGCGTCGCGGGTCTGATCCCAGGCGGCCCCCCAGACGAGCGATCGCGCGAGGGGATCGCTGATGTCGGCGAGATGCGCGATCGCGGTGGCGAGGGACTTCTCGTCGAGGCGGATCTTCGCGTAGGCGAGGTCGTTGTCGTTGAGCAGCACGAGATCGGGACGCGTGAGCCCGTGGAGCTCCGGAACCTCGGTGCGGTCTCCGTCGACATCGACCTCCGCGTAGTGCGTGCGCACGAGAGCGCCGTTCTCGAGGGTGTAGAAGCCGATGCCGAGACGGTGCGGGCGGATCGTGGGGTAGTCGGCGGGGGCCGTCTGCGTCACCGCGAAACGCGTGATGGTGCCGTCGGCGTCATCGGCGATGAGCGGCTCGAGCGTGTTGACACCGGCGGTCTCCAGCCACTTCTTCGACCAGGTCGTCAGGTCGCGACCGCTGGTGGCCTCGAGCTCGGTGAGCAGGTCGCTGAGCTCGGTGTTGCCCCAGGAGTGCTTCTGGAAGTACTGCGAGACGCCGGCGAAGAACTCCTCGATGCCGACCCAGGCTGCGAGCTGCTTGAGGACGGAACCGCCCTTCGCATACGTGATGCCGTCGAAGTTGACCTGCACGTCTTCGAGGTCGTTGATCACGGCGGTGATCGGGTGCGTCGAGGGCAGCTGATCCTGGCGGTACGCCCAGGTCTTCTCCATCGCGTTGAAGGTGGTCCACGCCTCGGTCCACTCGGTGGCCTCGGCGGTGGCGATGGTGGAGGCCCACTCGGCGAAGGACTCGTTGAGCCAGAGGTCGTTCCACCACTTCATCGTGACGAGGTCGCCGAACCACATGTGGGCGAGCTCGTGCAGGATCGTGACGACACGACGTTCCTTGACGGCATCCGTCACCTTGCTGCGGAAGACGTAGGTCTCGGTGAAGGTGACCGCTCCGGCGTTCTCCATGGCCCCGGCGTTGAACTCGGGGACGAAGAGCTGGTCGTACTTGGCGAACGGGTACGGAACGCCGAACTTGGACTCGAAGTACGCGAATCCCTCGCGTGTCTTGTCGAAGATGTAGTCGGCGTCGAGGTGCTGCCACAGGCTCTTGCGGCCATAGACGCCGAGGGGGATCACGCGACCCGAGGCGCTGGTGAGCTCGGAGAACGTCGACTCGTAGGGTCCGGCGACGAGCGCCGTGATGTACGAGGAGATGCGGGGAGTGGGCTCGAAGCCCCACGTGGCGACCGAATCGTCGTCGTGCACGATCGGCTCGGGCGTGGGGGAGTTGGAGACGACCTTCCACGACGACGGGGCCGTCACCGTGAACTGGAACGTGGCCTTCAGATCGGGCTGCTCGAACACGGCGAAGACGCGACGCGAGTCGGGGACCTCGAACTGGGAGTAGAGGTAGACCTCGTCGTCGACGGGGTCGACGAAGCGATGCAGCCCCTCTCCGGTGTTGGTGTAGGCGCAGTCCGCGTCGACGACGAGCACGTTCTCGGCCTGCAGACCGGAGAGGGCGATCCGCGAGTCCTCGAACACCTCGTCGGGGTCGAGCTGCTCGCCGTTGAGCGAGATCTCGCGCACCTCACGAGCGATCAGGTCGATGAAGGTGAAGCTCTCCGGCGTCGCGGTGAAGCGCACGACGCTGCGGGATCCGAAGACCTCGGCGCCCTTCGTCAGGTCGAGCGAGACTTCGTACGACTGGGTGTCGACGACGTCACGGCGCTCCTGCGCTTCGATGCGGGTGAGGTTCTCTCCAGGCACAGCGGTACTCCCAGGGGTGAGGGGATGCTGCCGCAACCCAGCGCAGTTGGCGCCCACGGCAACCCTGACAGCCTACGCCAGCACGGCGGCCTGTCACGCTCTCCGGAGGTGAAAGAATGAAGGGGTGACCGCGATCGAGCCGAACACCGTCCGCTTTTCCTCTGCTGCCGCCTCCACGGGCGCGCCCTATATGACGACCCCCGTCGCCTATGACGGGATCCTCCTCGCCGGCTTCGGCGGGCCGGAGGGTCAGGATGACGTCATCCCGTTCCTCCGCAACGTCACGCGCGGACGCGGCATCCCCGATGAGCGGCTGGAGGAGGTCGCGCACCACTACCGCCACTTCGGCGGTGTGAGCCCGATCAACGGACAGAACCGCATCCTGAAGGAGGCGCTCGAGGGCGAGCTGGCCCGCCGGGGCATCGACCTTCCGGTCTACTGGGGCAACCGCAACTGGAGCCCGTACCTCGAGGAGGTCGTGACCGAGGCCGCGTCCGACGGGAAGCGGACGCTGCTCGCCTTCGCGACGAGCGCCTACAGCTCCTTCTCGAGCTGCCGACAGTACCGCGAGGACTTCGCCCGTGTGCTCGAGGAGACGAATCTCGGCGAGACGGTGACGATCGACAAGATCCGTCCGTTCTACGACCACCCCGGATTCGTGGAGTCCTTCGAGACGGGTGTGCGTGAGGCCGTCGAGACGTTCATGAGTCAGGGCATCGCGCCCGCCGAGATCCAGATCCTCTTCTCCACCCACAGCATCCCGACCGCCGATGCGGAGCGCTCCGGCGCCCGCGACATCGACTGGGGAGAGGGCGGCGCCTACGCGGCTCAGCACCTCGCGGTCGCCGCCTGGGTCATGGACAGGGTCCGTGAGAGCATCCCCGAGGCTGCGGAGGTGTCGTGGGAGCTGGTGTACCAGTCCCGTTCCGGCCCCGCATCGCAGCCGTGGCTCGAGCCTGACGTGTGCGACGTGATCGGCGAGCTCCCCGCACGCGGGCGCAAGGCCGTCGCGGTCGTCCCGGTCGGCTTCATGAGCGATCACATGGAGGTGCTCTGGGATCTCGACACCGAGGCGGCCGAGGCCGCCGAAGAGGCGGGGCTCGCCTTCACACGCACCCCGACGCCGGGTGTCGCGCCCTCGTTCGTCACCGGCATCGTCGATCTGATCGTGGAGCGCCTCGAGGGGCGCCCCAACGAGGAGCGACCGCACGTGACCTCTCTCCCCGGGGCGTTCGACGTCTGTCGTCCTGGCTGCTGTGAGAACGTGCGTGCGGGTTTCAAGCCGGCCGCCTCCGGCATCGCCCCGTGAGCATCCGCTGAGGGGCTGCGCTTCTAGGATGGATGCCATGCGCATCCATATCGCCACCGATCACGCCGGTCTCGACTTCTCGACGCAGCTGCAGGAGCACCTCCGCGGCGCCGGGCACGAGGTCGTCGATCATGGTCCGATCGAGTACGACGCGGTCGACGACTACCCCGCGTTCTGCATCCGCGCGGCCCAGGCCGTCGTGGCGGATCAGGCTGCGGGAGTCGAGACCCTCGGGATCGTCTTCGGAGGATCGGGCAACGGGGAGCAGATCGCGGCGAACAAGGTCGCGGGCGTGCGTGCCGCTCTGGTCTGGAACACTTCGACCGCCGAGCTCGCCCGCGAGCACAACGATGCGAACGTGATCTCGATCGGTGCGCGCCAGCACACGTTCGAGGAGGTCACCTCGTTCATCGACACGTTCATCGCGACCCCCTTCTCGCACGACGAGCGGCACGTCCGCCGGATCGGTCAGATCGCGGACTTCGAGCGCGACGGCTCGCTGCTGCCGGACCCTCGGGCCTGACATGCCGGAGGGGCATTCCGTACATCGCATCGCGCGGCAGTTCGACCGCAACTTCGTCGGCAAGACGCTGAGCGCATCGAGCCCCCAGGGGCGGTTCGCCGAGGGTGCCGCCGTCCTCGACGGGCGTGAGGCGCTGAGCGTGCAGGCCGTCGGCAAGCAGATGTTCCTCGAAGCGGAGGGCGACGTGTGGCTCCGGGTGCACCTGGGCCTCTACGGGGCCTGGGACTTCGCCGGCGACATCATCGTCGATCCGACCATCGCCGCCGCGAACGGACGCATGGGCCAGACGAACCAGCGGGGCACAGTCATCGACGAGGAGCCGGTCGACGGTGCGGCGTCGGATGACGCGATCCTCGACGAGGCGGGCGAGAACTCGCTCGCATCCATCGGCGCACCACGACGCACCCGCGTGCACGTCCGCATGTCGGAGCAGACCAAGGGACTCGCCGATGAAGGGCTGGAGTGGCCGCCGCCGGTGGTGGGTCAGGTGCGTCTGCGGCTGATGACCGACATCACCGCGGCCGACCTGCGCGGACCCACGGCGTGCGTGCTGCAGACCCCGGAGGAGATGCTGGCGAGTGTCGCCAAGCTCGGCCCCGATCCGCTCGTGGGCGACCCGGTGGAGAACGAGGAGCGGTTCGTTCGCGCCGTGCGCCGGAAGCCGACCGCGATAGCGCTGCTCCTGATGGACCAGGCCGTCGTCAGCGGCATCGGCAACGTGTATCGCGCCGAGATGCTCTTCCGTCAGCGACTGAATCCGCACACGCCTGGGCGTGAGGTTCCGGAGGACGTGGTGCGCGCGCTCTGGCACGACTGGGTGCGTCTGCTCGCCATCGGCGTCGAGACGGGTCAGATGATGACCATGGACGACCTCTCCGCCGCGCAGTATCGCGCAGCGATGGCGAACCGCGACGATCGGCACTGGGTCTACCACCGGGCGGGCCTGCCCTGTCGGATCTGCGGCACCGAGATCGCACTCGAGGAGATCGGCGCGCGAAAGCTCTACTGGTGTCCGCGCTGCCAGGCGTGAGCCGTCGACCGTAGGCTGGGAGGATGCGTCAGAATCCCAGTTTCACGCTTGCGGACGTTCAGGAGATCCGTCGTGTCATCGATGGCAATCCGTGGGCGACGATCGTGAGCGACGGCCCTGAGGGCCTCGTGTCTTCGCACTATGCGGTGCTGCTCGACGACGGGAGGGACGATCTCACGATCGTGGGCCACGTCGGACGCCCCGATGACCGGATCCACGGCATGGGAGAGCGCGAACTGCTCGTCGTCCTCCAGGGGCCTCACGGCTACATCTCGCCGGGGTGGTACGGCGACGTCCAGGCCGTGCCGACGTGGAATTACACCGCCGTGCACCTCGCCGGGGTCCCCGAGATCCTGAGCGATGAGGAGAACCTCCGTGTGCTGGACCGGCTCGTCGACCGGTTCGAGGCGCGGATGCCGGATCCGCGCCGGATGTGGGAGCGGCCGAACGATCCTGCGTTCATCGAGCGGCTGGCCGCCGGCACCGTCGGATTCCGCCTCACACCGACGCGCGTCGTCGCCAAGCGCAAGCTCAGCCAGAACAAGGACGCCGAGACGATCGAGGCGGTGATCGCGCATCTCGAGGGCGATGGGCCGTACGCACAGCCGGAACTCGCCGCCGACATGAGGCGCGCGCATCAGGCCCGTCTCGGAGCCGCCGGATGAGCGGCGTCGGATCCCGGATCGGCACCGTCGCGAACGTGCGCATCGCGGGCCCGGGCAGTGAGTTCCTGATCGACGACGAGCCGGTCGACATCTTCCTCGACGACGGGCTGATCGCGGACATCGCGCCGGCAGGAGCGCTGGGCCCGTCCGGCGAGGTCCTCGACGGACACGGGGCTTGGGCGGTCCCCGGCCTGTGGGACAACCACGTGCACACGGTGCAGTGGGCGCTCGCGACCGAACGCGTCGCGCTCGGAGGGGCATCGTCTGCGGCGGAGGCGGCATCGATCATGGCGGCCGCCGCGCCTCTGCCCGACGGTCGCAAGGTCGGCAGCGGTTTCCGCGATGCGCTGTGGCCGGACGCTCCCGAACTCGCGCTGCTCGACCGCGCCACCGGTACCGTGCCGACGTACCTGATCAACGCCGATGTACACAGCACTTGGCTGAACTCCGCCGCGCTGCGGCTCGAGGGGTTCTCGAGCCCAGACGGGATGCTGCGCGAGCAGGACGCGTTCGAGATCTCGCGACGGCTGAACGCCGTCGAGCCGCTTCGCGCCGACATCGCCGTCCGAGCGGCGGGTGAGCGCGCGGCATCGCGAGGGGTCGTCGGGCTCGTCGACTTCGACATGGCCTGGAACGCCGAGGCCTGGTCACGGCGCGTCGCCGCAGGGTTCGCCGCACACAGGGTGGAATTCGCGATCTACCCCTCCGACCTGACACGGGCGATCGCCGAGGGACTGCGATCCGGAGAGCCGCATGAGCACTCGGAGACGCCGGAGGCCGCTCGCGGGCTGATCAGCGTGGGACCGCTGAAGGTCATCAGCGACGGATCGCTGGGGACTCGGACGGCCGCATGTTCGCACCCCTATCCCGGAGATCCCGAGAACTTCGGAGTGCTCACGGTCCCGCCCGCCGAGCTCACCGCACTCCTCACCGCTGCGACCGGGGGCGGTCTCGGCATCGCCGTGCACGCGATCGGAGACCGCGCGGTCACCGCAGCCCTCGACGCCTTCACCCTCTCCGGTGCCGCCGGCACCATCGAGCATGCACAGCTCGTGCGTCACGCGGATCTCGCCCGCTTCGGTCGCCTCGGGCTGATCGCGAGCGTGCAGCCTCAGCACGCTCTCGACGACCGAGATCTCGTCGGCACGCACTGGGCCGGGCAGACGTCCGTGGGCTACCCGCTCAGAGCCCTCCGCGACGCCGGGGTCGAGCTCCGGTTCGGATCCGATGCCCCCGTCGCCCCGCTGGATCCGTGGCAGGCGATCGCCGCTGCGGTCACTCGCACCGATGACGATCGCGCCGCGTGGCATCCGGAGGAGCGACTCACCCGTGTGCAGGCGCTCCAGGCCAGCGTCCGCACCGCCCTGCGCCCTGGACAGCTCGCCGACATCGCCCTCTGCGGCGTCGATCCGCTGCAGGCCTCGGGTGCGGATCTGCGCGCCATGCCGGTCATCGCGACGCTCGTGGCCGGCCGCGTCACGCACGGCGCCTGAGACGCCCGGACACGAGAGAGCGCACTCGGACGCGAAAGAGGGCACCGGGGTGACCCCGGTGCCCTCTTCGATACGTCTGGTGATCAGGCGGCGATGTGCGACACGAGGAACCAGCGGTCCTTCTCGAGTCCGCGCATGACCTCGATCGCGACGTCCTGGCTGGTGAGGTCGACCTCGTCGAGACCGTCGATCGCGGCCTTGACATCGACCAGGATCGCGTCGATGTCGGCGATGACGGCGCGCACGAGCTCGTCGGACTGCGTGAAGCCTGCAGGAACCGAGGTGGCTCCGGCCTTGGCGGCGACGGCGCTGACGCGGGCGTCGATCGGGAGCCCCAGGGCGACGATCCGCTCGGCCGCGGTGTCCGCGAAGTCACCGGCGTGGGCGACGATCGTGTCGAGCAGCTCGTGCACGCCGACGAAGTTCGCGCCGCGAACGTGCCAGTGGGCCTGCTTGCCGTTGACCGTCAGTGCCTGCAGTCCCAGGACGACGGGGGAGAGGAACTGAGCCGCTGCGGCTGCCACGGTCGGGTCGCTGGCGGTGGTGGGAACGGTCTGTACCTTGCTCATGCTGTGCTCCTCTGAAGTGCTCTTCTCGTACCTGATGAAGACAACGCTACTCATCTGAAAACATTCCGCAAGCAAGCGAAGGCTCGGCTTAGTGCCCCGGAAACACGCGGTATTCCTGGGATGTGAGGGTAGTCTCCCCTCATGGTCATCGCACGTGGAGCATCCGTTCTCGCACTTCCGGGAAAGGAGCCCTCGATCGCTCAGGACGTCTTCGTCGCCGACGGTGCGCGCATCGTCGGACAGGTCTCGCTGGCTGCAGGCTCGAGCGTCTGGTACAACGCCGTGCTGCGCGCGGACTCCGCTTCCATCACCGTCGGTGCGCGGAGCAACCTGCAGGACAACGTCTCGGTCCACGTCGACGCCGCCCATCCCGTGCTCCTGGGAGCGGACGTGTCGATCGGACACAATGCCGTCGTGCACGGCTGCACGATCGGCGACGGCTCGCTCGTCGGCATGGGCGCCGTGGTGCTCAGTGGCGCGGTCATCGGCGCAGGGTGCCTCGTGGCGGGCGGTGCCGTCGTCCTCGGCGGCACTCAGGTGCCCGACGGATCCCTGGTCGCGGGGATACCCGCCACGGTGCGCAGACCCCTCACCGACGACGAGAGGGTGGGCCTCCGCGACAACGCCGATGCCTACCTCCGCCACGTGCGCGCGCACATCGAGGCCACACCGGTCTGACTCCGCCAGCCCGCTAGGCTGGTCTGCGCGGGGCGGTGGCCAAGCTGGTTAAGGCAGTGGGCTCATAACCCAACGATCGCGGGTTCAAGTCCCGCCCGCCCTACTCCCGCACGGCTGCTGACGCGACCATGCCTGCATCGCTCGCCTCTCGTGCCGCGCGCTCGACGGGCGCGAACACGAGTGCGAGGCCCGCGACCAGACCACCGAGACCGCCGAAGACCATGTCGCCGATCGTGTCCTGATACGTCACGAAGATCTCGTCGCTCAGATACGTCAGGCCCAGCCACTCGACCATCTCCCACATCGCGCTGAGCGCCAGCGCGATCAGGGGGAGAAGGACGAGCGGGGTACGAGCCGACACCGCGTCGCCGCGGGTGATCGGCGCGATCCGGGCGCGCGTGAGCACGACGGCGGCGATGACCGCGAGCACGCCGGTGCAGGCGAAATGCAGCAGCAGATCCCATCCGGGGACGCTGCGGTACAGATCGAACACGTTGCTCCACGCCGCCGCGAGGACGAGCACGCACGTGGTCAGATCGAACCATCCGCGCAGGCCCAGCATCCGTGGCAGCATCAGCGCGGGGAGGGCGAGCGCGGTGATCCCGACGTCCGTCGGCGCGAGCACGATCGCCGCGACACCGACCGCGACCACTCCGATGACACGGAGGGCGTCCGCCGCCCATTCCGCGGCGGTGCGGGGAGGACGCAGGAAGTCGTCTCTGAGAGTCATCGGCCATCCTCCACGATCGTGAGCAGACTCTGCACCGGCAGGTGATCCGAGGGGCGGATGCCGTCGAACGATCGGTCGTTCATGGCGGCCTCCCGCACGCGGATGCCGGGAGTGACGAGGATCCGGTCGATGCGGCGTCCTCCGGCGCGGGCAGGTCGATACCCCGGGCACGTGCCCCACTCGGGGGTCAGCCGGGTCTCCGCCTCGCTCCAGCTGTCCGCCAGCCCTCCCGCGATCAGAGCCCGCACGGCCGTCGACCCGTTCCCGGCGTTAAGGTCACCCATCACGACGGCCGGTGCGGCGCTGCGGGCGACGAGCGCCACGACGGCGCGCGCGGAATGCGCACGCGAGGCGGGGGAGAGGTGATCGAGGTGGGTGTTCACGACCAGCAGAGACCGGCCGGTGGCGACATCCGTGAACTCCGCGGCCACGAGGATCCGGGGGATCAGGTTGCCCCAGCCGATCGATCCCGGCCTGCTGGGCGTGTCCGAGAGCGCCTGCTGGGTCCACGACCTCAGCGTCACCCGCAAGGTGTCGTAGAGGATCGGAGTGCCCTCGCCGTCGCCGTGTCTCCCGCGACCTCGACCGAACGACCGGTACCGCGGGCCCAGCGCCTCTCGGACGACGCGCAGCGCCCGAGGCCGTACCTCCTGCAGCCCCAGGATCGTCGGCGCCTCCGCTCCGAGCAGCGCCGCGACGGCCGGGGCGCGCCGGCCCCACCGGTCTGCTCGGCGGACCAGGGGACCGTCCATCGCGCGACGGATGTTGAAGGACATCACGTGGAGGTCCGGAGCCGACGCGGGCCCCATGACCGCAGGAGTGTTCATGCGAGCACCCGCCGCGCCGCACGTCGGCGCAGACTCTCCGTGACAAGACGTCGCCACCGTCGCGGAGGGAAGTCGTGGGGCCAATGCACGACGACGCTGCGATACCCCCGGTGCACCCGACGGCCGAACCGGCCATCGGTGAACGGTCGCATCGACATCCCCATACGGCCCTCCGGCAGCATGCCGATGCGGTGCCCCCTGCCGAGATGGAAAGCGAGGTCGAGGTCGTCGTGCAGCTCGGGGTCGTCGCGATGCACTTCGCCGCGCACGGACTCCCATGCCTCGCGGCGGAATGCCAGGTTGGAGCCGAACAGCGGCGGATGCCCGAGCGTGAGGCCCAGCAGCGCGCGATACGCACCGAGGTAGAGCAGCTCCAACGGCGTGCGAAGCGCGGCCGGCCCGTCGGTGAACCGCGCTCGACCGGTGAACGCGGCGATGTCCGCGTCCGCGGCGAACGCGCCGACGACCGCTCGCACCCATCCGGGCTCCGGCACGCAGTCCGCGTCGAGACGGAGGATGAGATCGCCGCGGGCGGCGTCGTAGCCGGCGGACGCCGCAGCCGGGATCCCGGGATCATCGCAGCGCACGACACCCGCCCCCGCGGCTCTGGCGCGATCGGCCGAGTCGTCGGAGGAGCCGTTGTCGACGACGATGATCTCGTCGACCGGTCGATCCTGAGCGGCGAGCGCCGACAGGCAGCGCGTCAGCAGCGCCGCATCGTCCTTCACGGGGATGACCACCGAGACGGCCGGCTCGCCTCGCGGTGCGACTGTGACGGTCCCGTGCCGTGCGGTGTCGGAACGGCACACGTCCTCGCCATCCCCTCGGGTACCCGTCATACCGATCGTCCTGTCATCGCCTACAGTCTGACACCGTGGCCGCGGCGCGGCGAGGGACTTGACAGTGGATGAGGGTGACGGCACACGCCGGTGTGTCAGACGCTCAACGCGTCCTCGGGCGGGTCGAGCAGCTCGTCGACGAGCATCACGCCGCCGGTCGAGTTCGCCGAGTGGGCGAGTGCCTCGATCCACCGGCGGCTCAGTGACGTGGCCTCCGGCTCGTCGAAGACGAAACGGAGGGGGATCGAGGGGTGCAGCCACACCGTGGAGCGACCCTGAGGCTGGTCGTCGGGGTGTCGCCAGGTGAGGGTGAAGCTCTCGTTGCGGCGCAGCTTCGTCGCGATGACGACCTTGAGATGCGCGAGCGGGCGGTCGTCGATCCGGATCGGGTCCGATCCGCCGTAGTACAGGTAACCCATGGTCGAGAATCTATTCGCCCGCGATTCGAGTGTCCCGGCACGTCGCCTCCCTGCGCGCGGTTCGCGAACAGGTCGTGCGCGAACTGTCATCGGCCGTGCATGGCGACCGTCTGCGAGGGCAGCACTCCGAAGCTCTCCCGATAGGCCGTGGCGAAGCGCGACGGGTGCGAGAATCCCCATCGACGGGCGACCGCGGACACGGTCGACGGAGCCCCCGACCGCAGCTCGCGGTGGGCACCGTCGAGACGCGCCTGGCGCAGGCGTTCGGCCGGCGTGGTGTCGAGCGCACGGCGGAAGGCGTACTGGAGTCCCCTCGTCGAGATGTGCACCGCCGTCGCCACGTCGTCGACGGTGATGGGTCGGTGCGCGTTCTCAGCGATGAACTCGAGCGCACGACGCACCGTGACGGGTGCCGGCGACGTCTGCGCCGACCGCTGACGTCGTGGCGTACCAGCGATCGAGAACGTGGCGAGCGTCGCCGCGGCCGCGTGACGATCGAGCTCCGCACGCAGCAGCTCGTCGTGATCGTCGAGCTCCGCCAGGCTGCGCTCGAGGTAGGTGAACATACGATCCCAGGCCGCCGCCAGCGAGGCCGACCGGGGCGAGAGGTCCGATGCGTGCAGAGAGAGCGTGTCGTCGCCGCTGATCGTGCGGGCGAGTCGCTGCAATGACGTGGGTTCGAACACGACGGCGCTGACCCGCGCTCCGCGCTCCCAGTGAGAGTGGACTCGGGCGCCGTCGCTGATCCACGGACGACTCGCATCGAGGTCGGCCCGGTCGGAGCGGATGCGCACGGCAGGGCCCTCGATCCGGCAGACGAGGAACTGGTTCTCGGGCTGAACGGTCGAGCGCACCTCCGCGGCGAGGTCGTAGCGGACCACGCTCGCGCCGGTCAGATCTGCCGAATGCCAGTCGAAGAAGAAGCGCTGACGGTCGACGTCGTGGAGCACGGCTGACGGGACGTACTGCTTCCAGGTGCTCTCGACACGGGTGGCGTCATCGGTGCGCAGGCGCATGCGGATCCACCTCCTCCGCATCGCGGCGTGCCCGCACGGGCCACTCGCCGTCGAGCCTGTCGTCAGGATCGAGTCGACCGATCCGGATGAAGTACTCCGTGAGGCTCGCGGCCTGGGAGCGCGCCCATCCGATCTGTCGTGTGTGCAACTCGTCGAGCGTGTCGGGGAGGACGAACTGGCGGGCCAGAGCCTGGGCGACGCGACCCGCGGCGACCGCATCCGCCGACGCCTGATGCGCATCGTCGAGGGGCACCGCGTACAGCGCGGCGACGACCTCGAGCGTGCGCTTGCCCGGTCGGTACCTGTCGTACGCCTTGTCGATGACGAGCGGGTCGATCACGGGTGCGGGGTCCTCGAGCGGAAGCACCCCGTGTCGACGGGCCTCGTGTGCCAGCAGCGAGAAGTCGTACGCCGCGTTGTAGGCGACGATGGGAACGCCCTGCGACAGCAGCGACCGCAGGGCTCCCGTGACCTGCGCGACCACCTCGGCGACGGGCCTGCCCAGGCGGCGGGCGTGCTCGGTGGTGACGCCGTGGACGGCGGTGGCGCCGTCGGGGATGGGGATCCCGGGGTCTGCGAGCCAGTCCCTCGCGGCGATCTCGCGCCCGTCCGCGTCGAGGAGGCCGACGTGCGCGGTGACGACCCTGTCGTTCTCGACGTCGACACCCGTCGTCTCCAGATCGAACACGCCCACGCGGGTGATCCAATGGGGGAGGGACGAGACCTGAGGCATGCTTTCACCGTAGATCCGGTCTCCGACATCCGCGCGGAGGGACACGGGATGCCGCTCCCGGCCTCCGTACACTGGACGCATGCCCGTGCCCTCTCCCTATGCCGACCGCCTCAGCCGACTTCCGGTCGAACGTCACGAGGTGGAGGTGCGCGGGGGCACGACGGCCTACTGGACGTACGGTCCTGCCGACGCCGCGACGACGATCATCGCCGTGCACGGCTTCCGCGGGGAGCACCACGGTCTCGAACCCGTCCTCGCGTATCTCCCCGAGGTCCGTGTGATCGCTCCGGATCTCCCGGGGTTCGGCGAGACCGCTCCGGTGAGCGGGCGAACGTACGATCTCGACGAGTACGTCGGATGGCTGCGTGAGTTCTCGGACGCGGTCGCGCCCGGCGCCGTGATCCTCGGCCATTCCTTCGGGTCCATCGTCGCCGCTGCTGCGGTGGCGGGCGGCCTGGAGACGCCGAAGCTGATCCTGGTCAACCCGATCGGCGCTCCGGCCCTGGAGGGGCCGAAGGGGATCATGACCCGCCTCGCGGTGCTCTACTACGCCCTGGGTGCGCGGCTTCCGGAGAAGCTGGGCACCGCGCTGCTGCGCAACAGGGCAGTCGTCAGAGTGATGAGCGTCACGATGGCGAAGACCTCGGATCGGGGTCTGCGCCGCTTCATCCACGACCAGCACGACACCTACTTCTCACGCTTCGCCGACCGCGATGTGCTGCGCGACGCATTCGTCACCAGCGTGTCGCACGACGTCAGCGAGTTCGCGTCGGAGATCGCCACCCCCACACTGCTGATCGCCGCCCAGCGCGACGACATCACCCCGATCGAGGTCGAGCGTGAGCTGGCCACCCGTTTCGACGAGGCGACCCTCGTCGAGATCGCCCACGTCGGACACCTGATCCACTACGAGACGCCGGCCGAAGCGGCGGGCGCCGTCCGCCGCTTCCTCAGGATTCCCGTCTCGCGAGGCCGATGAGACCGGCGACCCGGAACGGAATCACCTCGCCCATCGCCAGCGAGGTCTCCGTGCGCTCCACGCCCTCGATCGACAGGATGCGTGCGTCGGTGTCGAACAGATGCCGCGCGTCGCGGCAGGCGACGCGTGCGAGCAGGTCGATCGATCCGCTGAGCCCATGCGCCTGCACCACCTCGGGGATCCGCGCGAGCTCCGTGATGATGCGGGGGAGCTCGGTCTGCCGCACGCCGATGCTGACGAACGCCTGCAGCGGGAACCCCAGGACGTCCGTCGAGAATGAGCGCTCGTAGGACTGGAAGATGCCCGTCTGCTCCAGCCTCGCCATGCGCGCCTGGATGGTGTTCCGTGAGAGCCCGAGGTTCTCGGCGAGGGCGACGATGGTGACCCTCGGGTCATCCGCGAGTGCGGCGAGCAGTTCGAGATCTATGCGGTCGAGTCCAGCCATAGTGCCAAACCATAGCAGGGCAGGTCGGGCCGATATTTGGCAACATGCTCAAGCCGATCCCCATTGCTTGAGCGAGGTGATGAGCGGACGTACGCTCGAGTGAACCGGCGATGAGGCCGGGGCTGTGCGGAGAACCCGAGCCGGCGGCCACGAACCCAGGAGGACGACGATGTCACCGCAGGTCACCCCGATCGCCGACACCGCGCAGGATCTCGAGCTCACCGAGCGCATGATCGCGCCGGACGGTCAGCGCGTCGCGAACCCCCGACTCGACGCCTTCGTCGACGACGTCGACGCCGAGCAGCTGCGCGCACTGCACCGCGACATGGTCATCCTCCGCCGCATCGACGCGGAGGGCGTCGCGCTGCAGCGGCAGGGCCAGCTGGGGCTGTGGGCTCCGTGTCAGGGCCAGGAGGCCACGCAGATCGGCACGGCGCGCGCGCTGGCCGCGAGGGACTACGTGTTCCCCAGCTACCGCGAGACGGGCGTGATCTACGCGCGCGGTGCGAAGCCCGGCGACTACGTACGGATGTGGCGCGGGGAGGAAGGCGCAGGGCACGACCCGGAGGCTCTGCGCGTCGCACCACTGCAGATCATCATCGGCGCCCAGACTCTGCATGCGGTGGGCTACGGCCTCGGCATCCTCCATGACGAGGCCGACGAGGTGGCGGTCACCTACTTCGGCGATGGAGCGACCAGCCAGGGCGATGTGAACGAAGCGATGATCTTCGCGGCGTCCTACGGGGCGCCCGTGGTGTTCGTCTGTCAGAACAACCACTGGGCGATCTCGGAGCCGGTGAGCGTGCAGTCCGCGTATCCGATCGCGGGTCGCGCGCCGGGGTTCGGCATCCCGAGCGTGCGCGTCGACGGCAACGACGTGCTCGCCTGCATGGCGGCGATGCGGTGGGCGCTGGCCCACGCACGGGCAGGTAAGGGGCCCGCGTACATCGAGGCCGTGACCTACCGGATGGGCCCCCACACGACCGCAGACGACCCGACCCGTTATCGCCCGCAGGCGGAGCTCGACGACTGGCGGCGTCGCGACCCCATCTCCCGTCTGGAGGAGCACCTGCGCGATCTCGGGGAACTCGGTGACGACCACCTGGCCGCGACCCAGGCGGCCGCCGACGAGATCGCGCGCGAGATGCGGGCAGAGTGCCTCGGCATGGTGACGCGTCCGCCGCTCGCCGTGTTCGACGGTGTCTACGCCGAGCCGCACTCGGGGCTCGATCGTCAGCGCGACGAGTATGCGGCGCACCTCGCGTCGTTCGAGGGGGAGGCGTGACCATGACCGCGACGGAGATGACCCTCGGTAAGGCGCTGGGCGCGGGACTGCGACAGGCCATGAGCGACGACGACAGGGTCGTGCTGCTCGGGGAGGACATCGGCAAGCTCGGAGGAGTCTTCCGCATCACCGACGGACTGCTCGACGAGTTCGGCGCGAAGCGGGTCATCGACACCCCACTGGCCGAATCAGGCATCGTCGGCATGGCCGTGGGACTCGCCTTCCGCGGCTATCGCCCGGTGGTCGAGATCCAGTTCGACGGTTTCGTCTATCCCGCGTTCGATCAGATCGTGGCCCAGGTCGCCAAGCTGCACTACCGCACGCAGGGGCGTGTCCGGATGCCCATCACCATCCGCATCCCGTGGGCCGGGGGGATCGGTGCCGCCGAGCATCACTCGGAGTCGCCGGAAGCCTACTTCGTGCACACCGCGGGGCTCAGGGTGATCGCCGTGTCGAACCCCGAGGATGCCTACCGCAGCCTGCGCCAGGCGATCGCGTCCGACGACCCGGTGATCTTCTTCGAGCCCAAGCGGCTCTACCACCACAAGGGGCAGGTCGATCTCGACGCACCGCTCGCCGATGCCGCGCCGATGGGCCTCGCGCGCGTCGTGCGCCCGGGGACGGATGCCACGCTCATCACCTACGGTGCGATGGTGACCACGGCGCTGCAGGCCGCCGAGGCCGCGGAGGACGAGGGGATCTCGCTCGAGGTCGTCGATCTCCGCTCCCTGTCGCCGGTGGACTACGGCACCGTCGCGGCGTCGGTCCGCAAGACCGGCCGCCTCGTCGTCGCACATGAGGCGTCCCGCGAGGCCGGGGTGGCGGCGGAGGTCATCGCCAGCATCACCGAGCGGTGCTTCGAGTACCTCGAATCCGCACCGCTGCGGGTCACGGGACACGACGTCCCCTACCCGCCTGCCAAGCTCGAGAAGTACCATCTTCCGGATCTCGACCGGCTGCTGGATGCGGTGGACCGGGTGCTGGACCGCCCGCACAGCCTGACGGGAGCGGACGCATGATCGCGGAGTTCCGACTGCCCGACCTCGGCGAAGGTCTCGCGGAGGCGGAGGTGGTGCAGTGGCTGGTCGCGCCGGGCGACGAGGTGGCCCTGAACCAGACGCTGGCCGAGGTCGAGACCGCGAAGGCCGTGGTCGAGCTGCCCTCGCCCTACGAGGGCAGGGTGACCGTGCTGCACGCGGAGGCGGGCGAGACCGTGCCGGTGGGTGCGCCCCTCATCGCGTTCGACGTCGCGGGATCCGACGAGGCCCCGGGTGCGCAGACCCCGTCCGAGGACGCACGGGGGGAAGAGAAGGCGCAGCCGAACCTCGTCGGATACGGAGCCGCGCCCTCGTCCGCGGGCCGTCCCGCCCGTCGGGCCCGCCGTGCCGCGCCGACACACCGAGCCGTGGACACCGCCGTCCTGGAAGCGGCTCCCCACGACGCAGCTCCTCGCGCGAGTGTGGAGACGACGGTCGAGCGTCCTCGATCGACGCCGCCGGTGAGGGCGTATGCCAAGCGCCTCGGCGTCGATCTCGCTCTGGTCGCCGCGGTCGTGGGAGATCGTGTGATCACCCGCGACGACATCGAGGACTACGAGCGGCGCGTCGGGGGCACCGCTCCCGATGTCGCGGGCGTCGCGGTGATCGAGGACATCGTTCCTCCTGCGTCGACCCTGCACGAGGGGCGACGCGAGACGCGCGTGCCCATCCGGGGTGTGCGCAAGCACACCGCGGCCGCCATGGTCGAGAGCGCTTTCACGGCGCCCCATGTCACGGTCTTCCACACCGTCGACGTCACCGCGACCATGGAGCTGCTGTCGACCTTCAAAGAGGATCGCGCATTGGCCGGTCATCGGATCGGCCCTCTCTCCGTCGTGGCCAAGGCCGTCTGCCTCGCCTTGGGGAGGGCCCCGGAGCTGAACGCACGGTGGGACGCGGAGTCCGGCGAGATCGTTCGCTACGACTACGTCGATCTCGGTATCGCCGCAGCGACGGAGCGCGGACTGATCGTGCCCCACATCCGCGACGCGCAGACGCTCACTCTCCTCGAGCTGGCCGATGCGCTGGGTTCTCTCGCATCGACCGCCCGATCCGGCAGGACCTCGCCGGCCGAACTCCTCGGCGGCACCTTCTCGATCTCCAACATCGGGGTCTTCGGTGTGGATGCGGGGACGCCGATCCTTCCCCCGGGGCAGTCCGGCATCCTCGCTGTCGGGGCCGTCCGGCGTCAGCCCTGGGAGTACCGGGGCGAGATCGCACTGCGCCAGATGATGACGCTGAGCCTGTCGTTCGACCACCGGCTGGTGGACGGCGCCGAGGGGGCGCGCTTCCTTCGCGACGTCGCCGACGTACTGGAGCAGCCGGGGCGGGCGATGCTGCTCAGGTGACCGCGCGCAGCGCCGATTCCGCCATCGCGGCCAGCACGGCCGCGGTGGCGGAGCGCTGTCTGGCGGCCGCCCTGGTGCTGTGCGGCGTCGAGTTGATGAGCCCGAAGCACGCCTGCACCCGCAGTCGTCTCTCGTCCGCGTCGGCGTCGATGAGGGGGGAGAGGGTCTCGATCCACAGCTCGATGTAGGCGCGCTGCAGGCGCCGGACCTCTGCGTGGTCGCGCGCATCGAGATGCGCCACATCCCGGTCCTGCACGCGGATCACATCCGCATGGCCGAGGGCGAACTCCACGTGGAACTCGATCAGCGCACGCATCCGCTCCTCGGGCGTCGCACCCTCCGCCGCCACGCGCGATCCGCCGTCGACGAGGTCGACGCTGACCTTCACCAGCACGGCTCCGAGGAGCGACTGCTTGCCCGCGAAGTGACGGTAGACGGCCGGGCCGGATACGCCGACGGCCGCCCCGATGTCCTCGAGGCTCACGCCGTTGTACCCGCTCCGGGCGAACAGCCGGGCGGCCTCGCGGAGGATCGCGTCCGAACGCTCTGCCTTGGCGCGATCGCGCGCGGTGACGGGGCTTGTCATCTCAGTTAATCCTCGCTAACCTGATGTCATCGGTTAGTGCACACTAACCGAGAATGCATGACGTGCGCCAGGGCGATGTCGCCGGCGCACCGTGGGTCGAGGAGGACGTCACGATGCCCGCAACCCAGCAGGAGCTCGCTGCGGAGCTGCGCCGGCGGCTGACGTCGGCCGCGCAGGGCGGCCCGGAGCAGTCCAGACAGAGGCACCTCGCGCGAGGCAAGCTGCTGCCGCGAGACCGCGTCGCGCGGCTGCTCGACGAGGGCAGCCCCTTCCTCGAGATCTCCCCGCTGGCCGCCGAGGGGCTGTACGGGGGAGAAGCGCCCGCGGCGGGCGTCATCGCCGGGATCGGGCTCGTGCACGGACGTCACGTGATGGTGGTGTGCAACGACGCGACGGTCAAGGGGGGAACCTACCTCCCGCTCACGGTCAAGAAGCACCTGCGTGCGCAGGAGATCGCCCTCGAGAATCTGTTGCCGTGCCTGTACCTGGTGGACTCGGGCGGAGCGTTCCTGCCGAAGCAGGACGAGGTGTTCCCCGATCGGGAGCACTTCGGCCGCATCTTCTACAACCAGGCGCGGATGTCGGCCGCGGGCATCCCTCAGTTGGCCGCGGTGCTCGGTTCGTGCACGGCGGGCGGTGCATACGTGCCGGCGATGAGCGATGAGACCGTCATCGTGCGCGATCAGGGCACCATCTTCCTCGGCGGGCCCCCGTTGGTGAAGGCCGCGATCGGAGAGATCGTCTCGGCCGAGGAGCTCGGCGGCGGTGAGATGCACGCCAGGCGCAGCGGCGTGGTCGATCACCTCGCAGAGGACGACGAGCACGCGCTCGAGATCCTCCGCGACATCGTGGCCACCCTGCCGGCCCCCCGTGACCCGGCCTGGGAGGTGCGCGAGAGCCACGCTCCCGCCGAGGGTGGTTCGCTGTACGACGTCGTGCCGGTCGACGTGAACGCGGCGTACGACGTGCACGAGGTGATCGACCGCCTCGTCGACGGCGACTCGTTCCACGAGTTCAAGGCCGAATACGCCACGACGTTGATCACCGGCTTCGCGCGTCTGCACGGACACCCGATCGGGATCGTCGCGAACAACGGCGTCCTCTTCAGCGAATCGGCGCTCAAGGGCGCGCACTTCATCGAACTGTGCGATCAACGCGGCATCCCGCTGCTGTTCCTGCAGAACATCACCGGCTTCATGGTCGGATCCGATGCCGAGGCCGGCGGGATCGCGAAGGACGGAGCCAAGATGGTCACCGCGGTGGCGAGCACCCGGGTGCCCAAGCTCACGGTGATCATCGGAGGCTCGTTCGGCGCCGGGAACTATTCGATGTGCGGCCGCGCGTACTCCCCGAGATTCCTGTGGACCTGGCCCGCCAGCCGGATCTCCGTCATGGGCGGTGCGCAGGCGGCCTCCGTCCTCGGCACGGTGAAAGAGGACCAGCTCGCCGCGAAGGGGGAGACCTGGGACGAGGGCGAGCGTGCCGCGTTCGAGCGTCCGATCCGAGAGACGTACGAGACCCAGGGCGAGCCGTACTACGCGACCGCCCGGCTCTGGGACGACGGCATCATCGACCCGGCCGAGACCCGCGACCGTCTGGGGCTCGCCCTCGACGTCATCGCCCGCAGCCCGCTGCCCGAGCCCCGCTTCGGCCTGTTCCGGATGTGATCGACATGACCACCATGCACACCACCGCAGAAGACCCGCCCTTCGAGACCGTGCTCGTCGCCAATCGTGGCGAGATCGCGCGACGGATCATCCGCACGCTCCGGCGGCTCGGCATCCGCAGCGTCGCGGTGTACAGCGATGCGGACGCCGATGCTCCGCACGTGCACGAGGCGGACGAGGCGGTGCGGATCGGGGCCGCACCCGCGGCCGATTCGTATCTCGACATCGACGCCGTGATCGGCGCAGCACGGCGCACCGGCGCACAGGCGATCCACCCCGGCTACGGCTTTCTCTCCGAGAGCGTCGGCCTCGCCGACGCGTGCGCCGAGAGCGGCATCGTCTTCATCGGGCCGTCGACGCATGCGCTGCAGATCATGGGAGACAAGGCCAAGGCCCGCGACCACGTGATGCGCTCCGGGGTTCCCGTGGTGCCGGGATTCGACGCCCGAGGCCTCTCGAACGCCGAGATCGCCGACGAGGCCGGCTCGGTCGGATTCCCCCTGCTCGTCAAGCCCAGCGCCGGCGGTGGGGGCAAGGGCATGGAGGTCGTGGCCGACGCCGCGGCGCTGCCCGCTGCTCTGGCGTCGGCGCGGCGTGTCGCGGCGTCCGCATTCGGAGACGACGCGCTGATCCTGGAACGACTCATCGGCCGTCCCCGCCACATCGAGGTGCAGGTCTTCGGCGACACCCATGGCACGGTGATCGCGCTCGGCGAGCGCGAGTGCACTCTGCAGCGCCGCCATCAGAAGGTCATCGAGGAGGCGCCGTCGGCCGGCATCCCCGATCCGACGAGGGAGAGGCTGCTCGAGGCTGCCGTCCAGGCGGCGCGCAGCGTCTCGTACGTGGGCGCGGGAACGGTGGAGTTCCTCATCGATGCCGACCGGCCCGACGAGGTCTTCTTCATCGAGATGAACACCCGGCTGCAGGTCGAGCATCCCGTCACCGAGGAGGTGACGGGGCTGGATCTCGTCGCCCTTCAACTGCGGGTCGCGGCAGGTGGACGGCTCGACCCGCCGCCCGCCGTGCGCGGGCACGCGGTCGAGGCCAGGGTGTACGCGGAGTCGCCGGAGCGCGGCTTCCTCCCCTCGACGGGACGGATCCTGCTGTTCGCGCCGCCGGAAGGCGTGCGAGTCGACGCCGCCGTGCAGACGGGAAGCGAGGTCACCGGCTTCTACGATCCGATGATCGCGAAGGTCATCGCGGTCGCTCCTGACCGCGCCACCGCCCTTCGGCGCCTCGACGAGGCTCTGCGGACGACGATCGTGCTGGGCGTCGACACCAACATCGCGTTCCTGCGTCGTCTGTGCCGGGATGAGCGGGTCGTCGCCGGAGACCTCGACACCGGGCTCATCGAGACGCTGCTGCCGCTGTCCGCCGAGGAGCCGACGCCGGCCATGCTCACGGCCGCGGGTGCGCTCGCGCTCGGACGCGAGGTGGAGCGGGGGAGCGACGCGGGCCTCTCCCGTCGTGCCGGCACCGTATGGCGCGACCTGAGCCGCACTGCGGTGCGGACCGTGTCGCTGCTCACCGACCAGGACGAGGTGCTGATCGCACCTTCGCCCCATGGAGAAGCCGAGAGCGGCTCGGATCCGCTCGCTCCCGAGGGCGGCATCGCCTCGGCCGTCGACGACGACGGTGCGATCTGGGTGGGGGAGGACGGGCGTACCGCTCGCCTGCGGCCGATCTCGCGGCGTGACCGAATGCGGCGGCGGCTCGCCGCACGCGACGAGCGCACAGCATCCGCGGGGCCCGAGGCCCGTGCCCCGATGCCGGGAAGCGTGGTCGCGGTGCACGTGACCGAGGGGGCGTCGGTCGCAGCGGGAACCCCCTTGATCTCGATCGAGGCGATGAAGATGGAGCACCCGGTGACGGCGCCGCACGACGGCGTGGTGCGGCTGCTGGTGGGTGTGGGCGATCAGGTGCGGCGCGACCAGGCGGTCGCCCGAGTGACGACGGAGGAGAACCGATGAACGAACAGCTGACCGATGAGGAGCGCGAGCTCGCGGCGATGGTGCGCGATTTCGCCGACACCGTCGTCGCCCCGCAGGCTTACGAGGCGGACCGCACGCACACGCTCTCGATGAACGTGGTGGCTCAGATGGGCGACCTCGGTCTGTTCGGATTGCCCTTCCCCGAGGAGTACGGCGGTCAGGGCGGCGACTACATGGCGCTCGGCATCGCGATCGAGGCGCTGGGGCGCGTCGATCAGTCGATCGCAATCACCCTGGAGGCCGGCGTCAGCCTCGGTGCGATGCCCGTGTTCCGATTCGGCACCGAGGAGCAGAAGCAGGAGCTCCTCCCCGATCTGCTCGCCGGCCGCGCCCTCGCCGGTTTCGGCCTGACCGAGCCCGAAGCCGGCAGTGATGCGGGGGCGACCAGGACCACCGCGCGCCGGGACGGGGACGACTGGGTGATCGACGGATCGAAGCAGTTCATCACGAACTCCGGCACTCCGATCACGCGATTCGTCACGGTCACCGCCGTCACGGGCACAGAGGGGGGACGCAAGCGGATATCGACGATCATCGTGCCGAACGGCACTCCCGGATTCACCGTGGAGGCGCCGTACGACAAGGTCGGCTGGAACGCCTCGGACACGCATCCGCTGACCTTCGACGGTGCGAGGGTGCCCGCGGCCAACCTCCTGGGCACGGAGGGGAGTGGCTTCCGCAACTTCCTCAGCATCCTCGACGAAGGCCGCATCGCGATCGCCGCGCTCTCGACCGGTGCGGCCGAGGGATGCCTGGAGGCCTCGGTGGAGTACGCGAAGAGTCGCACGATCTTCGGCAGTGCCCTGAGCACCCGGCAGAACGCGCAGTTCACCCTCGCCCGGATGCGGGCCCGCGTGCACACCGCGCGACTCGCATGGCACCACGCCGCCCGACTCCGCGACGCGGGGAAGCCGTTCGCGGAGCAGGCCGCGATCGCCAAACTCGTCGCGGGCGAGGCAGCGATGGACAATGCCAGGGACGCGACCCAGATCTTCGGCGGCAACGGCTTCATGAACGAGTTCCCGGTGGCGCGTCACTACCGCGACTCGAAGATCCTCGAGATCGGCGAGGGCACCACCGAGGTGCAGCTGCTGGTGATCGCCCGCGCGCTCGGACTCGCCGGGTAGCGTGGCAGCATGAGCTCGCACGACATCGTCCAACGAGGCCTGTATCTCGAGGAGTTCGAGGTGGGTGCGCGGTACCTGCACCGACCCGGCCGCACGGCCACGGAGGCGGACAACGTGCTCTTCACGACGTTGACCATGAACACCCAGGGCCTGCACCTCGACGCGGCGTTCGCCGAGATGCAGGAGCCGTTCCGGCAGCGCCTCATGAACTCGATGTGGACCCTGTCGACGATGGTCGGCGCCTCCGTCGCACAGCTCACCCAGGGGACGCTCGTCGCCCAGCTCGGCCTCGGCGACATCGCGTTCCCGCATCCGCTGTTCGCCGGCGACACCCTTTACACCGAGAGCGTGATCGTGGAGAGCCGGGGATCGACATCCCGCCCCGGGCAGGGCATCGTGACGATCGCGCACACAGGTCGGAATCAGGACGACGTGGTCGTCGCGACGGCGACCCGCACGGTGCTCGTGCACCGTCGGCCGGATGCGGACGGCAGCACGCGATGACGTTCCGACTCGGACCCGCGCTCCTGTTCTGCCCCGCCGATCGTCCTGAGCGGTTCCGCGGCGCGCTCGACAAGGCGGATGCCGTGATCCTCGACCTCGAGGATGCGGTGCTCCCCGCTGCGAAGGCCACCGCGCGCGGCAATCTCATCGACGCCGACATCGACCCCGATCGGGTCGTCGTGCGTGTCAACGCTCCGGGAACCGAAGCGTTCGTGTCCGACCTCGCCACCCTGTCGCAGACCGACTTCCGCACCGTCATGGTGGCGAAGACGGAGAGCCCCGAGAGCCTCGCGCCGTTCGATCCGCGCTTCTCGCTGATCGCGCTGTGCGAGACCGCGCGGGGGGTGCACGCGGCCGACCGCATCGCCGCGCATCCGCAGGTGATCGCCATGATGTGGGGTGCGGAGGACCTCGTCGCCTCGCTCGGCGGCACGTCCAGCCGGCGTCCGGACGGCGGCTACCGCGACGTGGCCCGCTACGCCCGCTCGCGGGTGCTCCTCGAGTCCGGTGCGCACGGCAAGGCGGCGATCGACGCGGTCCACGTCGACATCGACGACATCGTGGGGCTGGAGAGCGAAGCGAGAGATGCCGTCGCCTCCGGCTTCGGGGCCACCGCATGCATCCACCCGAGTCAGGTCGCTGTCATCCGTGCCGCGTACCGCCCGGACGACGCGACGCTCGCCTGGGCGCGTGCCGTGCTGGATGCCGCCGTCGTCGAGCGCGGGGTGTTCCGCTTCGAGGGTCGGATGATCGATGAGCCGGTGCTCCGGCACGCACGATCGGTCGTCGCGCGAGCACAGTGAGAGCGGCCTGCCGGCGCTCGTCCGACCCTGGCCCCGAGAGCGACGTGAACCGTCAGACGAGCGCGAACTGATCGAGCAGCCGCACCGAGTGCGGTGAGACCTCGAAGCGATGGGCCGATCCGTTGGCGAGCACGTCGCCGTCCCGGGGCAGGGTGCCGCCGGACACGCGATCGATCACCGCGCGGATCACCCCGCCGTGGGCGACGACGATCACCGATTCCGCGACCGGTGCGGTGCGTTCCCGTGATTCGCGCGCGATGCGGTGCAGAGCGCCGAGGGCACGATCGCCGACCGCGTCGAGCGTCTCGGCGCCGGGGACCTCCGCATGCCAGTCGCCGTAGGTCGCGAGATACTCCTCGACGAGCAGTCCCTCGCCTTCGCCGAACTCCCGCTCGCGCACGTCCGCGACGGCGTCGCCGAGGGGGAGGCCGAGGCGGTCGGCGATGATCTGCGCCGTCTCGCGGGCGCGCGCGAGAGGACTCGAGGTCACCGCGTGGTGCGTCCCGTCGGCCAGTCGTTCCGCGGCCGCGTAGGCATCGGCCCTGCCCGTCTCATTGAGCGGGATGTCGGTCGATCCCTGGATGCGGCGGCCGAGGTTCCAGTCGGTCTGACCGTGTCGGACGAGGGTGATGAGGGTCATCGGAGCATCTCCTGGAGGGCGGGGAGCACGTCGCTGGTGCCCGCCGCGATGGTGACATGGGCCCAGGCGTCGGCTCTGGTCGGCTCGTGATTGACGATGATCAGCGGGATGCCGCGACGCCGCGCGCGCTCCACGAGCCGCACGCCGGAGTTCACGACCAGCGAGGAGCCGGCGACGATGAGGGCGGTGCTCGACCGCAGCAGGGACTCCGCGGCCCGGAAGCGATCGAGCGGCACGTACTCGCCGAAGAACACGACGTCCGGCTTCAGCATCCCCTCGCACACCGTGCAGACGGGGATCACGAAGCCGTCGGTGGTCTCGGGCAGCACATCGCCGTCGGGGGCCAGTGCGATGTTCTCGGGGACGGTGATCCAGGGGTTGAGCTCCTCGATCTGCACCGCGATGTCGCGACGGTCGAAGACCTGTCCGCAGCGCAGACACAGCACGCGGCGCATGGTCCCGTGCACCTCGATGACGTGCGAGCTGCCCGCCCGCAGGTGCAGGCCGTCGACGTTCTGGGTGATCACCCCGGACACCACGCCGGACGATTCCATCTCCGCGAGCGCCCGGTGTCCCGCGTTCGGCTCCGCGCGCGCGAACGCCCGCCAGCCCAGATGCCCGCCCACCCAGTAGCGACGTCGCGCGCGCTCGTCGGCGAGGTAGGTCTGGATCGTCATCGGGTTGCTGCGCGCAGGGGCACCTTCGCCCCGGTAGGCGGGGATGCCGGAATCGGTCGACAGACCGGCGCCGGTGAGCAGTGCGATGCGCGTTCCGCGCAGCAGCTCGGCGGCGCGGGCGACGGTGGCCGACAACTCGGCGGTGTTCGACACGCTCACATGACCTCCTCGATCGAGTCTACGGTGCGCACGCACGCCGGACGCCCGGCGGCCGCGTGCGGACGACGGGGCGATCCGGCGTCGGTGACAGACTGGAGTCGTGGAACTGCTGACTGTGACGGATGCCGACGATCGACGCCTCGACGACTACCGCGGACTGACCGACATGGCGTTGCGCACGCGCAGCGATCCCTCGGGCGGGCTGTACATCGCCGAATCGACCAAGGTCATCGCCCGCGCGGTCGCCGCGGGCCACCGTCCGCGCTCCGTCCTCGTGCAGGAGCGCAGGGTGGAGGACATCCGCGCGATCGTGGGCGATCTGGACGTCCCCGTGTACGTCGTCCCCGATGCGGTGGCGGAGGCGGTGACCGGCTTCGCCGTGCACCGCGGCACGATCGCGTCGATGCACCGCCCGGAGCTGCCGTCGGTGCGCGAGGTGATCGAGGGCGCCTCCGTGGTGCTGATCCTCGAGAACATCGGCGATCACACCAACGTCGGCGCGGCGTTCCGGGCGGCAGCGGGCCTCGGAGCCGACGCGGTCCTCGTGTCGCCGGGCGGCGCCGACCCGCTGTACCGGCGCAGCGTGCGGGTGAGCATGGGGACCGTGTTCCAGGTGCCGTGGACGCGCATCGTCGAGTGGAATTCCGCGATCGCCGATCTGCACGCCGCCGGATTCGACATCGCGGCGCTGGCGTTGCGTGAGGACGCGGTGACACTCGACGCCTACGTCGCAGACCGTCCCGAGCGCGTCGCTCTGGTCATGGGATCGGAGGGCGACGGACTCTCGCGGACCGTGATCGATGCGGCGGACACGATCGTCACCATCCCGATGGCCGGGGGAGTGGACTCGCTCAACGTGGCGTCCGCAGCCGCGGTCGCGCTGTGGGCGGTGACGACCTGAGCCGTCGACCCTGAGCGTCAGTCGGTGCCCGGCCGGAACATCGGCGCGGGGTCGGGCCGCTTGGCCACGATGTGGTCGCCCGACGACTGGTGGCGCAGCCGGCGCAGCACCCACGGCACGAGATGCTCACGCGCCCATCCCAGGTCTTCCGACCTGGCCTCGCGCCAGGTGCGAAGGGCCAGGGTCTCGGGCTGCAGTGACTCGAGGGAGTTCGGGACGTTGAGCGCACGCAGCACCATGCGCGCGACCTCGTGGTGGCCGAGCGCGTTGAAATGGAGACGATCGGGGTCGAAGAACCGCGCATCCTGCACGACCTTGAGCGCCCACTGGTCTGCGACGACGCAGTCGTACCGGTCGGCGATCGCGCGCACGTTCTCGTTGTAGATCGCGACCTTTCCGCGGAACGGACGGAGCACGGGGCTGAAAGCCGTGTCGACGCCGGTGAAGACGATCACCGTCGCGCCGGTGGAGGTCAGACGCGCGACGGCGTCGTCGAGCTGCTGGGCGATCGCGTCGGGGTCCGTACCGGGGCGGATGACGTCGTTGCCGCCGGCGCAGATCGAGATGAGGTCGGGATGCAGCGCGATCGCCGGCTCGATCTGGTCGGCGACGATCTGCGCGATCAGCTTGCCGCGCACCGCGAGGTTCGCGTACGCGAAGTCGTCGACGTCGGTGGCCAGCACCTCGGCGACCCGATCGGCCCACCCCCGATGCATCCCCGGCACGTCGGGGTACGGGTCGCCGATGCCCTCGGTGAACGAGTCGCCGACGGCGACGAAGCGACGCCACGGATGGGGCGAGGGGTTGTCGACATGCGAGGTGCTCATCGGATCCTGGTCGGTCATCCGGCTCTCCTTCATGGACGGGCGGCGACGGCGGTGGCCCTCGCGCAGTGACCGAGCCTACTCCGCTCACGCCCCGCTGATCCGGAGGCACGCGTCTCGGCGGCGCCGTCGCCGCAGTGTCGGCGGGAGCGATTATCGTTGACTCGATGCTCTCTCCGTCCTTTCCCCAGCGTGCTCCGTGGGGTACCGCCAACAAGCTGCGCGCCTGGCAGCAGGAGGCCCTCGAGCAGTACTTCCACGACGACCAGCGGGACTTCCTCGTGGCCGCGACGCCCGGTGCAGGAAAGACGACCTTCGCGCTGACGCTCGCGGTCGAGCTCATGCGCATGGGCGAGGTCAACCGCATCATCGTCGTGGCACCCACCGAGCACCTGAAGACGCAATGGGCCGACGCGGCGGCTCGCGTCCACATCAGACTCGACCCGCGTTTCCGCAACAGCCACTGGGCTCCGGCCCGGCACTATCACGGCGCGGTCGTCACCTATGCGCAGGTGGCGGCGAAGCCCTCGGTGCATCGCCATCTCACCGAAGACGCCAAGACCCTCGTCGTCCTCGACGAGGTGCACCACGGCGGCGACGCTCTGAGCTGGGGCGATGCGATCCGCGACGCCTACGGACCCGCCACGCGGCGACTGCTGCTCTCGGGCACGCCGTTCCGCAGCGACACCGCCCCGATCCCCTTCGTCGAGTACCACCCCGACGAATCCGGTGCCCGAATCTCCCGCACCGACTACAACTACGGCTACGGCCGCGCCCTGGCCGACGGCGTCGTGCGACCGGTGCTGTTCCACATGTACGCGGGCAAGATGCGGTGGCGCACCAGCACCGGAGACGAGCTCGAGACCCATCTCGGGCAGGACAACACCAAGGACGTCACCTCCCAGGCCTGGCGGACCGCGCTCGACCCCGAAGGAGAGTGGATGCCGGCGGTGCTGTCGGCCGCGGATCGCCGCCTGACCGAGATCCGCCACCATGTGCCCGATGCGGGCGGGCTGGTGCTCGCCACCGATCAGACGGTGGCTCGTGCGTACGCCAAGATCCTGCACAGCATCACCGGACAGCAGCCGACGATCGTGCTCTCCGACGACGCCACCGCATCCGAGCGGATCGAGAAGTTCAGCGCGGGGGACCAGCGCTGGATGGTCGCCGTGCGCATGGTGTCCGAGGGCGTCGACGTGCCTCGTCTCGCGGTCGGCGTCTATGCGACCTCGTCGTCGACGCCGCTGTTCTTCGCGCAGGCCATCGGCCGCTTCGTCCGCGCGCGGCGGCGCGGTGAGGCTGCCAGCGTCTTCCTGCCGCAGGTTCCCGTGCTCATGGGGCTCGCGAACGAGATGGACAAACAGCGCGATCACGCTCTCGACCGCCAGTCCGCGGACGACGACGGGCTCGACGACTCGCTGCTGGAGAGTGCGAATCGCGAGGAGGAGACCTCGGACGCGCTGACTCAGGAGTTCAGCTATCAGGCGCTCTCCTCCGTCGCGCACTTCGATCGCGTGGTCTTCGAGGGTCAGGAGTTCGGCCAGCTGGCAGAGCCCGGCACGCCCGAGGAGGAGGAGTTCATCGGATTCCCCGGACTGCTCGAACCGGAGCATGTGCACGAGCTGCTGATGCAGCGCCAGTCCCGCCAGTCCCGTCTCCGTGAGGCACGCGAGGCCTCGGCCGCCCCGACCGAGACCTCGACCCTTCCCGCGCCCCTGCACCGCACGCTCAAGGAGCAGCGGCAGCTGCTCAACAGCCTCGTCGGGCTGTACGCCCGGCAGAAGGGCGAGCCTCACGGCGCGGTCCATGCGGAGCTGCGCCGCATCTGCGGGGGACCTGCCGTGGCGCAGGCGACCGTGACGCAGCTCCAGTCGCGCATCGACGTGCTCCGCAAGCGCGTCCGTTCCTGAGTCGGGCAGACGGGGCACGCCGCGGGGAGGACCGCGTCGTGTTCGGATCCCCGAAATGCTGGCAATCCCGCTCACAGCGCGGGCCCGCGCGGTGCGCGCGGCTAGCGTGGAACGGGCGCCACGACCGCGCGCCCGATGATCTCAGGAGCACCCATGACAGCACCCGCTGCCGCGGAACCGACCGCCGCCGACCGACGCCGTTGGGCGCGCTACCTCGTCGAGGAGCGCGCCGAGGGCCACGTGTATCGACGACTGGCCGCTCGCCGCACCGGAGAGGAGCAGCAGATCCTGCTCAGCCTCGCAGAGGCCGAGCGCCGGCATGAGCAGCACTGGCTCGATCTGCTCGGTGACGAGCCGAGACGACTGCCGCGAGCGGGCGCGCGGTCGCAGCTTCTGGGCTGGATGGCCGGACGCTTCGGGTCGATCTTCGTCCTCGCTCTCGCGCAGAGCGCGGAGGCGCGCTCGCCCTACGACGAGGAGCAATACGCGACTCCGGCGATGCGCGCCGACGAGAAGGTCCACTACGAGGTGGTCCGTGGGCTCGCCGCGCGGGGACGGCGTCGACTCTCCGGCTCGTTCCGCGCCGCGGTGTTCGGCGCGAACGACGGTCTCGTCAGCAACCTCGCTCTCGTGCTCGGCATCGGCGCGACCGGGGTGAGCTCGAGTTTCGTGCTGTTCAGCGGCGTGGCGGGTCTCCTCGCCGGTGCGCTGTCGATGGGTGCCGGGGAGTTCGTCTCGGTGCGGTCTCAGCGCGAGCTTCTCGCGGCGACGGAGGCCAACGATGACGCCGCGGACTCCGCCGGCGACCTCGACATCGACGAGAACGAGCTCGCTCTCGTCTACCGTGCGAGGGGCATCGGTCAGGATGAGGCGCTCGCGCGGGCCCGCCGCATCGTCCAGGCCGCGCAGGAGGGCGTTCGTCGCACGGCCACCGGGCCGGTGCGGGTGCACCCTGGCGACGACACCGACATCGTCGGGAGCGACTGGACGGCCGCCATCTCGAGCTTCCTGCTGTTCTCCTCCGGCGCGATCATCCCGGTGCTGCCCTGGATCTTCGGGCTCCAGGGAGCGACTGCCGTGATCGTCGCCCTCGTCCTCGTCGGCATCGCCCTGCTGTCGACCGGCGCCATGGTCGGCATCCTGTCCGGGGGGCCGCCCCTGCGTCGGGCACTGCGCCAGCTGGCGATCGGATTCGGTGCCGCCGCGATCACGTATCTGCTCGGCCTGCTCTTCGGGGTGGGCGCGGTCTGAGCGGCGGATGCCGAGAGCGGTGACCGCGGCCTCATCGAGTCGCGGTCACCGCTCTCGGCACAACCCGACGACAGAGGGCCCGGAGACAGAGGACCCGGAAACAGAAGAAGGCCCCCTCTCGGGAGCCTTCTTCATCACTGTGCGCGGAGGGGGACTTGAACCCCCACGCCCTTACGGGCACTACGACCTCAACGTAGCGCGTCTACCATTCCGCCACCCGCGCAGGTGTTGGATGTCCGTTGCCGAACGAAGATTTACATTAGCACGAGCTCGGAGGCTGTCAGAAACCGACGCCGACGCCCGGGCGCGCCACGGTGCTTCGATAGCCTGGGCTCATGACCGATCCGTCCCTGCCCGAGGTCGTCCGCATCGCGAGCGACCTGATCCGCTTCGACACCTCGAATTTCGGCGGTGGCACCGCGAACGGCGAACGCGAGGCGGCCGAGTACGTCGGCGCCTACCTGCAGTCCCTCGGACTGGAGGTCGAGTACTACGAGCCGATCCCGCGGCGCACGAACGTGATGGCCCGCGTCGCCGGCCGCGACCGCAGCAAACCGGCCCTGGTGGTGCACGGGCATCTCGACGTCGTGCCGGCGATCGCGGAGGACTGGAGCGTCGACCCGTTCGCGGGCATCGTGAAAGACGGGATGCTGTGGGGCCGCGGCGCCGTGGACATGAAGAACATGAACGCCATGATCCTCACGGCCGTCGCCGACATCCTGCGTGCGGGCGAACAGCCGGAGCGCGACCTGGTGCTGGCCTTCTTCGCAGACGAGGAGAACGGCGGTGTCGAGGGATCTGCGCTCGTCGTGCATAACCGTCCGGACTGGTTCACGGGCGCGACCGAGGCGATCAGCGAGGTCGGCGGATACTCGATCACCGTGGACGACAGACGCGCCTACCTGCTGCAGGTGGGCGAGAAGGCGCTGATCTGGATCCGCCTGGTCGCGAAGGGTCGCGCCGGACACGGCAGCCGCCTGCATGACGACAATGCCATCACCCGGTTGTCCGAGGCAGTGGCCGCCATCGGCCGCACCCGGTGGCCGCTGCGGCTCACACCGACCACCGAGGCGCTTCTCGCGGGGCTCAGCGATCTCACCGGTCGTTCGGTCGACGACCCCGACGCGCTGGCGGCAGCGGCCGGCCCCGCCGAGGCCTTCCTGCGTTCGTCCTTCCGCACCACGACCAACCCCACCGTCCTGTCGGCGGGGTACAAGCACAACGTCATCCCGGAGACCGCCGAGGCGCTGGTCGATGTGCGGGTGATCCCCGGCACGGAGGACGACGTCCTCGCCGAGCTGCAGCAGATCGTGGGCGACGACATCGAGATCCAGACCGTCGTGCGCGACATCGGCATGGAGACGCCCTTCGCCGGCGATCTCGTCGAGGCGATGGTGGCAGCCCTCGGGCGCAGCGATCCCGGGGTTCCGGTGATCCCGTACCTGCTCGGTGCGGGCACCGACAACAAGGCTCTCGCGTCGCTCGACATCACCGGATACGGCTTCGCGCCCCTGCGACTGCCGGCAGACCTCGACTTCACGGGCATGTTCCACGGAGTCGACGAGCGCGTACCCGTAGAATCGCTTGTCTTCGGTCAGCGGGTGCTGGCCGATCTGCTGCGCACGTACTGAGCGTCCGCTCGTCGCCCGCGCACCACGATTCAGAAAGCTCCTCCATGCACCTGTTCGAAGCGCTCATCCTCGGCATCGTGCAGGGACTCACCGAGTTCCTGCCGATCTCCTCCAGCGCCCACCTGCGCATCCTCGGCACCTTCCTGCCCTCGGGCGAGGACCCCGGCGCGGCCTTCACCGCGATCACTCAGATCGGCACCGAGGCGGCCGTCGTGGTCTTCTTCTGGCGAGACATCGTGCGGATCATCGCGCAGTGGTTCCGCTCTCTCACCGGGCGTGTGCCGCGCAGCGATCCCGATGCGCGGATGGGGTGGATGATCATCATCGGCAGCATCCCGATCGTGCTTCTGGGCCTGCTCTTCCAGGATCAGATCGAGACGGTCTTCCGCTCGCTGTGGATCGTGGCGATCATGCTGATCGTCTTCGGAGTCCTGCTGGGGATCGCCGACCACGTCGGCGCCAAACGCCGCACGCTCGACCAGCTGACCTACCCGCACGGCATCGCCTACGGGTTCGCCCAGGCGCTCGCGCTGATCCCCGGCGTCTCCCGCTCGGGCGGGACCATCACGATGGGTCTGTTCCTCGGCTACGAGCGCGCTGCGGCCGCCCGTTACGCATTCCTGCTCGCGATCCCCGCCGTCTTCGGCAGCGGCTTCTACCAGGTGTTCAAGAGCTGGGACGAGCCCTCGTTCTTCTCGTTCGGCGACACCCTCGCCGCGACCGGCATCGCCTTCGTCGTGGCCCTCGCGGTCATCGCGTTCTTCATGAACTACATCTCGAAGCGCAGCTTCCTGCCGTTCGTGATCTACCGCATCCTGCTGGGAACGGTGCTGCTGGTCCTGCTCGGCACCGGCGTCATCGCGGCGTGAAGGTGCTCCCGGCGATCAGCGCTTGTGATCGCCGGGACCGTCGCCGCGGCGCTTGAGATACCGCTCGAACGCCTGGGCGATCGCGTCACCGGAGGCATCGGGGGAGTCCCACGTGTCCCTGGTGCGCTCGAGCTGGCGGATGTACTCGGTCATGTCCTCGTCGTCGGCGGCGGCGGCGTCGATCGACGCCTCCCACGTCGCGGCCTCGGTGCGGAGATGATCCCGCGGCACGTCGACCCCGGTCAGTTCCTCGAGGCGGTCGAGCAGCGCGAGAGTGACCTTCGGGGAGGGCGTGGCCGATGCCACGTAGTGCGGAACGCTCGCCCACAGGCTCGCCGTGGGGATGCCGGCGCTCTCGGCGAAGTGCTCGAACACGCTGAGGATGCCGACCGGGCCCTCGTACAACGACCGCTCGAGACCGTGCGCCTCACGCACCTGCTCGTTCTGACTCGACGCGAAGATCGATATGGGCCGGGTGTGAGGCACGTCCGACAGCATGGCGCCCAGCGTGACGAATCCCGTGATGTCGTCGCGCAGGGCCACGTCGATGAACTCCGCGGCGAAGGACTGCCAGGTCCGCGCCGGCTCCACACCGGTGAGCACCCAGAACTCCGGACCGGGACCGGGATTGCGCGGACGCCAGAGTCCGGCCTCGGGCCAGGTGAGCCGGCGGTGTCCTTCGGCGTCCATCTTCGTCGACGGGCGCGTGTACTGGTAGTCGAAGTACAGCTCGGGGTCGATGGAGTGCACGAGGTCGTAGTCGGTGGACTCGCGCAGAGTGGCGATCGCACCGCTGGCGGCTTCTCCGGCATCGTTCCACCCGTCGAAGGCGACGATGACGATGCGTGAACCGAGGACATCCATCGTGGGCTCCCTTCGCGAATCCGGATTCGTCATCCCTCCAGGCTAGTCCGAGCGCGCGGGGAGCGGGCGGAGCCGCGGGTAACATGGTTCGGTGAGCAGACAGCCCCGCGCGATCCTCTGGGACATGGACGGAACCCTCGTCGACACCGAACCGTACTGGATGGCGGCGGAGACCTCGCTGGTCGAGTCCTTCGGCGGCACCTGGAGCCATGAGGACGCGCTGCAGTTGGTCGGCAACGGCCTGATCGACAGCGCGATCATCCTGCAGAACGCGGGCGTCGACATGGATGCCGAGGCGATCGTGTCGCTCCTGACCGACAGAGTGCAGCACTCGCTGCGCACCCAGGGAGTGCCGTTCCGACCCGGCGCCCGCGAGCTGCTGAAGGACCTCAGATCCGCGGGAATCCCCACCGGACTCGTCACGATGTCTCTGCGTCGGATGGCCCTCAGCGTCGTCGATCTGATCGAGTTCGATGCGTTCGACATCGTGGTCGCGGGCGACGACGTCGACAATCCCAAGCCGCACCCCGAGCCCTACCTGCATGCCGCTGCGCTGCTCGACATCGACATCGCGGACGCGGTCGTCATCGAGGATTCGCCGACGGGACTGCGGGCGGGTATCGCCTCCGGTGCGGTCGCACTCGGCGTGCCGCACATCGTCCCGCTCGAGGGCGTCGGAGCTCACGAGCTCTGGCCCACCCTCGAAGGCAGGGGTGCCGCAGACCTGGTCGACCTGTTCGACCGCAGATCCTCGATGACGGGAGCCACCCGATGACCCCCACCGGCCCACAGCGACCGAGCGGTCCCTTCCGCGAAGGCGATCGCGTGCAGCTGACCGGCCCGAAGGGCCGACTGAACACCGTCACGCTCCGGGAGGACGGCGAGCTGCACACCCACCAGGGCGTGCTGCGCCACCGCGACCTGATCGGCCTGCCCGACGGATCCGTCGTCGTGAACAGCTCCGGTCACGACTACCTCGCGCTTCGTCCCCTGCTGCGGGACTTCGCGATGTCGATGCCCCGGGGCGCGGCCATCGTCTACCCGAAGGACGCCGCGCAGATCGTGATGCAGGCGGACATCTTCCCCGGTGCCGTCGTGGTCGAGGCCGGCGTGGGTTCCGGTGCGCTGTCGCTGTCGCTGCTGCGGGCGATCGGACCCGCGGGGCATCTCGTGTCCTTCGAGCGACGCGAGGACTTCGCCGACGTGGCCCGCAGCAACGTCGAGACCTTCTTCGGTGAGCGGCCCGACACCTGGGACGTCGTGGTCGGAGACCTGGGGGAGGCCCTTCCCGATCAGTTCGCCGACGGCACGGTCGATCGCGTGGTGCTCGACATGCTCGCCCCGTGGGAGTGCATGGACGTCGTCGCCGACGCGCTCACCCCTGGCGGAGTCGTGCTCTGCTACGTCGCGACCGCCACGCAGCTCTCGCGCGTCGCGGAGTACGTCCGCAGCACCGGGCTGTTCACCGAGCCCGAGGCATCGGAGACGATGGTGCGAGGCTGGCACGTCGAAGGGCTCGCGGTCCGGCCCGATCACCGGATGGTCGCGCACACCGGCTTCCTCATCACCGCGCGCCGCCTCGCTCCCGGAGCCGTGGCGCCTCAGGTCAAGCGTCGAGCCTCGAAGAGCAGCTACGGCGATGCGGATGTCGAGCAGTGGACCCCCGGGGCCGTCGGCGACCGCGAGATCAACGACAAGAATCTCCGCAAGCGAGCCCGCGAAGCCGCCAAGGCCGCGCAAGGTGCGCGCCTCGCCTCCGGTTCGCGCGACGTCGAGCCCCCGACGGAATAGAGTGGAGCGCGTGCGTAAAACGTCCGCCGTTCTGGCCACACTCAGCCTCGCCGTCCTCGCTCTCTCCGGATGCGCTGCGGCGCCGTCCTTCGCCGGCGCGACCTGCGATCGCGACGCGTCATCGACCGCGTCCGTCGCGGATTCGGTCACGGTCGAGGGCGACATCGGCGACGCACCCGACGTCAAGGTCTTCGCGCCGGTGAAGGCGAAGGAGTCCGGATTCGCCGATGTGGTGACGGGCGACGGGCGTGTGCTCACCTCGACGTCGCAGCCTATGGTGCTCGACATCTCGTTCTACGGTGGCGAGGACGGGAAGCAGATCTACGCGTCCGAGTACAACGGCGACGCCAGCCGCGTGCACAGCATCTCGTACTGGGCCGAGCGCTCCCCGGGACTCGAAGCGGTCCTGGAGTGCGCGACCGGCGGCAGCCGCGTCGTGGCGACGCTGACCCCCGAGGACTTCGGCCCGAACAACGTCGAGGCCTTCGGGCTCGCCGACGACGAGAACGTCGTCGCGGTCATCGACGTCCTCGATGTGTACCGGGCCCGCGCCGAGGGTGCATCGCAGTTCAACGACGCCCGCGGCATGCCGACGGTGGTGCGTGCACCCGACGGCACCCCCGGCGTGATCATCCCGGACAGCGCCGCACCGACGTCCGCCCAGAAGCAGACGCTCATCAAGGGCGACGGCGAGAAGGTCGAGAAGGGCTCGACGATCGTGACGAACATCATGGCCGTGGGCTGGGACGACAAGACCGTCTCCACCACCACCTGGGGGGCGGAGCCGAACATCGGTCTCGCCGCCAAGGAGCTCGTCGGTGCGACGGTCGGATCGCAGGTGCTGGTCGTCGCGCCCGCCGCCGACGGCAACCCCGCCACCGCCATCGTCGTCGACATCCTCGGTATCGTCCCCGTCCCGGCTCCGTGATGGCTGCCCGTATCCCCGCGGAGGAGCGCCTGACGAACCTCGTCGTGGCGCTCATGGCCACGGAGATCGGGCTCACCAAGCAGCAGATCCTCGACAACGTCTCGGGGTATCGACAGCGGGCCCACGCGGGCGTGCGCGCCGATGCGCTCGAGAAGATGTTCGAACGGGACAAGGACGAGCTCCGGACCCTCGGCGTGCCCGTCGAGACCATCGGCGACCAGGCCGACCCCAACGATCTCCGTGAAGCTCGCTACCGCATTCCGCAGGCGGAATACGATCTGCCCGGCGACATCGAGTTCACACCGGCCGAGCTCGCCGTGCTGCAGCTCGCCGGCAGCGTGTGGAGTGCGGAGTCGGCGTCGGGCGATGCGAAGGCCGGCGTCCGTAAGATCCGGGCGCTCGGCATCGACGGCGATGAGCCGATCATCGGGTTCGCGCCGCGCATCACCGCCCGGGATGCCGCGTTCGCCCCGTTGCAGGACGCGATCGAGAAGAGCCGCGTCGTGACGTTCGACTACCTGAAGCCCGGTGAGGATGCGTCGCGCCGACGCAGCATCCGTCCGCTCGCGCTCGTCGACTACGAGGCGCGCTGGCACGTGTTCGGCGTCGATGTCGACATCGAGGAGGACCGGATGTTCCTGCTGAGCAGGATCGTCGGAGACGTGAGGATCACCGCCACGACCTTCGATGCGGCACTCCGCGAAGGCGCGGGGGAGCGGGCCCTGCGGGGGCTCCAGGACGTCGCCGCGCAGAACTCCGCGCTGCTCGAGGTCACACCGGGAACCGAGGCGTCCCTGCGTCTCGGACGCCGGGCCCGGCCCGCCCCCACGCAGGGGATCCTCGTGCCGTTCGTCGACCTGCACATCCTCGCCGACGAGATCGCGTCGTACGGCCCCGAGGTGCGCGTGGTCGAGCCGGCCGCCCTCAGGGACGCCGTCGTCCACCGGCTGCGTGCCGTGGTCGACACGAACGCGGAGATCGGAGCGACGCGATGAGCGCACAGCCGAAGCCGCTGCTCGCCTCCGACAGGGTCCGGCTCTACCTGACTCTCGTCCCGTACCTGCTCGAGCACGGACAGGTGTCCCTCGCCGAGGCCGCCGAGGAGTTCGGCGTGACGCCCGCCGAGATGCGCCAGATGGTCGAGAAGCTGACCGTGATCGGGCTGCCCGGCGATTCGGGTTTCTGGCAGCAGCCGCAGGAGATGTTCGACATCAATTGGGACCTCCTGGACGAGGAGGACGTCATCGAGATCACGAACGACGTCGCCCTTCGCCGCGTTCCGCGGTTCACCGCTCGCGAGGCCGCCGCCCTCCTCGCCGGACTGCAGATGGTCGCCGCCGTGCCTGCCGTGTCCGACTCCGGCCTGGTCTCAGGGCTCATCTCGAAACTGTCCCGTGGTGCGGCCGACGCGCCTGCCGAGGTCGTTGTCGCGCCCAGCGCGGTCGACGAGGTCCGTCAGGTGGTCTCCCGCGGCGTCCAGAAGGGCGTCGCCGTCTCCTTCACCTATCAGGCGCCGGATGCCGCGCCCACGACACGCACGGTCGACCCCGTGCAGGTGATCATCACGAACGCGCAGTGGTATCTCCAGGGGTGGTGCCACACCCGGGAGGCCATGCGCACCTTCCATCTCGATCGCGTGAGCGATGCGCGACTCACCGAGATCCCGATCACTCACGCGGGGGAGCACGTTCCCGAGGCGTTCTCTGCCGTCGACGACGAGGGCGAGGTGCGCGTGCGCGTGCCCGAGCGCGTCGCGCCGCTCCTGGGTGACTTCCTCACGGCGGACAACGTCGAGATCCGCGACGGAATCGTCACCGCGCGGCTCCACCTCGCCGACCCTCGCGGGATCAAGAGACTCGCCGCGCGGTTCGGCGGGGCGCTCGAAGTGGTGGACCCGGGGATCGCCCGCACGGCCGCTCGGGAATGGGCCGACGCGGGACTCGCGCTGTATCGCCACCCGGACGGCGACAACGCCGGTTAGACTGGCACGAAACGACGAAGGAGAATCATGGGCGCTTTCGGTTGGCCACATCTGCTGATCATCCTCGCCGTCATCCTGCTGCTCTTCGGTGCTGCGAAGCTGCCGGCGCTGGCGAAGAGCCTCGGACAGTCCGCCCGGGTGTTCAAGGGCGAGATGAAGGCGATGAAGAACGAGGACGCGACGGACGCCGCGGAACCGGTCGCACCGACGCCTGCGGCCACCGTCGCAGACACCACGGTCACGGCTCGCGACACCGATCCGGGTCAGCCTCCTCGATCCGCATAGGTCGTGTCCGCTCTCGATTCCGCCGACCAGGAGGCCCCCGGTCGCGACAGGCGGATGTCTCTCGGCGCGCATCTGGTCGAACTGCGTAAGAGACTGTTCATCGCGGCCGGCGCGCTCGTCGTCGGCATGATCGTCGCCTTCATCGTGACCGAGCCGATCATCGAGCTGCTCTCCGTGCCCATCCGGACCATCGCCGCCGAGGCGGGCCGGGAGTACACGGGACTGAACTTCACCACTGTGACGAGTGGCTTCGACCTTCGCATGCGCATCGCCTTCGCGATCGGTCTCCTGATCTCCGCGCCCGTCTGGCTGTGGCAGGTCTGGGCATTCGTGATGCCCGGCCTCACGAAGAAGGAGACCCAGTACACCTGGGGCTTTCTCGGAGCCGCCGTCCCGCTGTTCTTCGGCGGATGCACGGTCGCGTTCTTCGTGCTCCCGCACGTGATCGAGATCATGGCCGGCTTCGTGCCGAAGGGCATGGCCCAGTTCTTCGACTACGCGATCTACTACGACTTCGTCTTCAAGTTCCTGCTCGTGCTCGGCATCGCATTCGTCCTCCCCGTGTTCCTCGTCGCGCTCAACCTCGCCGGCATCGTGTCGGGCCGCGACATCCTCAAGGGCTGGCGTGTCGCGATCCTGGTCTGCACGGTGTTCGCCGCGGTGACCACGCCTCCCGCGGACGTGTTCTCGATGCTGCTGCTGATGGGGTCGATGATCGTGCTCTACTTCGCCGCGACGCTGATCTCGATGCTGTTCGATCGTCGCAAACGCAAGCGCGATGAGGCCGCAGGCATCACGCCCGTGACCGCATGAGCTCTCCGTCGGAGCGATACGCGGCCGCGCGGCAGGCCTCCGGTCACCCGGCGACGGTGGCGTTCGCCGCCCGGCAGCGGTTCGACCTGGACCCGTTCCAGATCGAGGGCTGTCATGCGCTCGAAGACGGCAGCAGTGTGCTCGTCGCCGCGCCGACGGGCGCCGGGAAGACGATCGTCGGCGAGTTCGCGATCCACCTCGCCATGCAGACGCCGCGCGACAAGGCGTTCTACACGACGCCGATGAAGGCGCTCTCGAATCAGAAGTTCCGCGAGCTCGTCGAGGTATACGGCGCCGACGACGTCGGTCTGCTCACCGGTGACACCAACATCAACGGCAACGCCCGGATCGTCGTGATGACGACCGAGGTCCTGCGCAACATGATCTACGCGGACTCCGCTGCGCTGCGCGACCTGCGCTACGTCGTCATGGACGAAGTCCACTACCTCGCCGACCGGTTCCGAGGGGCGGTGTGGGAGGAGGTGATCATCCATCTTCCGGCGCACGTGCGCCTCGTGTCCCTGAGCGCCACCGTCTCGAATGCCGAGGAGTTCGGCGACTGGCTCGACACCGTGCGCGGCGACACCGAGGTCGTGGTCTCCGAGATCCGCCCCGTGCCGTTGGAGCAGCACGTCCTCGTGCGCGACGACCTCCTGCCCCTGTTCGACGACCGCGCGGGCATCGCCACCGCGCAGGTGAACCAGGAGCTGATGCGCATCCGCTCGTTCACCGGTTCGAACTACGACAACAATCGCGACGCGCAGTCGTACCGCAGCAATCGGCACGCGGGTAGGCAGGCGCAGCGCCCTCCACGCGGCGGGCGCCGTCCCGTGCGTGCGGCGAACGTGCGACGCATCGAGCGGATGGATCGACCCGACGTCATCCGTCTGCTCGAGCGCTCCAACCTCCTCCCCGCGATCTTCTTCATCTTCAGCCGCGTCGGCTGCGATGCCGCCGTGCAGCAGGTGCGTCGATCGGGGGTGCGCCTGACGACCGCTGAGGAGCGCGTCGAGATCCGTGCCATCGTCGAAGAGCGCACACGGTCACTGCAGGACGAGGACCTCGGAGTGCTCGGGTACTGGGAGTGGCTGGACAACCTCGAACGCGGCGTCGCCTCGCATCATGCCGGTCTGCTCCCTGCCTTCAAGGAGGTCGTCGAAGACCTCTTCAAGCGCAAGCTCGTGAAGGTCGTCTTCGCGACGGAGACCCTCGCTCTCGGCATCAACATGCCGGCACGCACCGTCGTCCTCGAGAAGATGGAGAAGTTCAACGGCGAAGCGCGCGTGGCCATCACGTCGGGGGAGTACACGCAGCTGACCGGCCGCGCCGGCAGACGCGGCATCGATGTCGAAGGTCATGCGGTGGTGCAGTGGACCGAGGGGATGGATCCGCAGGCGGTCGCGGCGCTCGCCTCGCGCCGCACGTATCCGCTGAACTCCAGCTTCCGACCGACCTACAACATGGCCGTCAACCTGATCGACCTGTTCGGCAAGGTGCGCGCGCGCCAGATCCTGGAGTCCTCGTTCGCACAGTTCCAGGCCGATCGTGCGGTGGTCGGGCTCGCCCGACAGGTCCGTGAGGCCGAGGAGTCGCTCGAGGGATATCGGGCGGCGATGGTCTGCGACCACGGCGACTTCCTCGACTATGCGTCGATCCGCCGTGAGCTCAGCGACCTCGAGAAGAAGAACCGCCAGGACGCGAATGCGCCGCGGGCATCGCGCGACAAGCGCATGAAGCAGATCCAGAGCCTCCGGAACAGGATGCAGCGCCACGGCTGCCACCGGTGCCCCGATCGCGAAGCGCACGCGCGTTGGGCCGAGCGGTACTGGAAGCTCAAGCGGCAGACCGATCGCACGCGCCGCCAGATCGAGACGAGGACGGGCACGGTCGCGCGGGTCTTCGACCGCGTCGTCGAGGTCCTCGAGACCCTGGACTACCTCCAGCGCGACGAGGACGACGTGACGACGCTCACGGGTGCGGGACGCACGATGCGCCGCATCTACGGGGAGCGCGACCTGCTCGTGGCGGAGTCGCTCCGCCAAGGCCTGTGGAACACGCTGGATGCGCCGTCACTCGCCGCCATGGCCTGCTGTCTCGTGTACGAGCCGCGGCGCGACGAGGCCAACGCGGGGGAGCGGGACCTGCCCCGGGGGGCCTTCCGCACCGCGTACGAGAAGACCACCACGCTCTGGGCGGAACTCGACGACCTCGAGAAGGACCACCACCTCCCCGGATCCGAGCCTCTTGCTGCCGGGCTCGCCGGCGCGATGCACTCCTGGGCCCGCGGCGGGATGCTCGACCGCGTCCTCGTCGATGCGGACATGGCCGCCGGTGACTTCGTGCGCTGGGCCAAGCAGACCATCGATCTGCTCGACCAGCTCTCGATCGTGGCCGAGGACGGCGCGTTGGCGCGTACCGCTCGAACCGCGCTCGACGGCGTCCGCAGGGGCATCGTCGCGTACTCCTCGATGTGAGAACTGGATAGATGACCGATCTCCCCGCGCGACAGCGCCCGCTGCTGCCCCTGTCTCTCGCACTTCCCGCGGCCGCGGCAGCAGCGCTCCTGATGGATCTCTCGTATCCGGACGTCGCGGTGTGGGCACTCGCGTTCCCTGCCACTGCGCTGCTTCTCGTCGCCCTCATCGGTCGTCGGGCCGGGGGAGCGCTGCTCGTCGGCACCGTGTACGGCATCCTCTTCTTCGCCCTGCTCGTGTCATGGACCTCGCGCTACCTCGGTCCGATCCCGTGGGGTGCGCTGAGCGTGCTCGAGGGCATGCTGACCGCGCTGGCGCTCATCCTGATCACGCTGGCCTACCGCTGGATACCGCGGGTGTCATCCCACCCTGCGGTGCGGTTGCTGATGCTCCCCGCGGTCGTGGCGGCCCTGTGGGTGGGTCGTGAGCTGTTCGTCGGCACCTGGCCCTACGGTGGGTTCCCGTGGGCGCGTCTGGGGATGAGTCAGGCCGAGAGTCCGCTGGCGCCGGTCACATCGTGGGTCGGAGTGAGCGGTCTCAGCTTCCTGATGGTGTTCCTGGTCGCGGTGCTCATCGAGACCGTGCGCCTACGGGTGTGGAAGCGCCCGACCGCTCTCATCGCCCCGGTGATCGTGACGATCGTGCTGCTTCTCACCCCGCTCTTTCCGACCACGGACAGCGGGACGATGCGCATCGCCGCCGTGCAGGGGAACGGGCCCAGCGGGTACTTCGATCAGCGTGAGCCGTACTCGATCGTCCAGGCGCAGACGGATGCGACGGAACCCCTGTACGGCGAGGACGTCGATCTCCTGGTCTGGCCGGAGGGGTCGCTGGACCTCGATCCGTTCCGCTCCGACACGCTCGCGCGGCGGATGTCCCTCGTCGCCACACGGATCGGCGCCCCGCTGCTCGCCAACGCCCCCACCGAGCGGAAGGGCCTGTACTACAACACCTCGATGCTGTGGCAGCAGGACGGCACCGCCGAGCAGATCCACGACAAGCGCCACCCGGTGCCCTTCGGCGAGTATGTGCCGGACCGTCCGGTCTTCAACGCCCTCGCCCCCGATCTGATCGGTCTGATCCAACGGGACTACACGCCGGGATCCAACTCTCCGGTGATCGACGTCGACGGCGTGGCCGTCGGCCTCGCGATCTGCTTCGACGTCATCTACGACGACGTGATCTACGACGGCCTCGCGCAGGGTGCCGAAGTACTGGTCCTGCAGACGAACAACGCGGACTTCCGCGGTACGGACGAGAATCTTCAACAGCTGGCGTTCGCGCGCATGCGTGCGATGGAGACGGGGCGCAGCGTCGTGAACATCTCGACGGTGGGCACCAGTCAGGTGATCCGCCCGGACGGATCGACGGTATCGAGCCTGGATGCAGGAAAGGCCGGAGCGCTGCTCGAGGATGTCGAGCTGCGTTCCGGCCTGACGGCTGGCGTGGTCCTGGGACCGTGGATCCAGCAGCTGCTGCTGTGGGGCGGGATCGGCGCGCTGCTGTTCGGGTGGCTGCGCGCCCGGCGCCCCTAGGCGCCGATCTTCTCGCGGGTCGGGTCTTCTCCGGCGCCGCGGCGGGCGCGGATGAAGGCGAGGCGCTCCTCGAGGAGCTCCTCGAGCTCGGCCCGGCTGCGACGCTCCAGCAGCATGTCCCAGTGCGTGCGCGCGGCCTTCTCGTCGGTGGCGTCGAGCGTGACGGCCTTGCCGTCGATGCTCAGGCGTGCCTCTGCTCCACAGGCGCGGCACTCCCAGGTCTGCGGCGGCTCCGCGTCCGCCGAGAACATGAGGTTCGTGACATGGGCGCAGGTGTCACAGATGTAGGTGGTTTCACGGCGCTCCATGAAGACGACGCCCTCTTCGCTCTGTAGGCTCTGGGCGCCGAGTCGGATGCCGCGTAGGCTGCGATCTGCCATTGTGTGGTCCTCTCGTCGTGTCAGGTATAACGCTCCAGCCTGTGCGCTTCATCCACAGGAGCGGGTTCTCGGGGCTATTCACAGCGGAGTCCCAGCGCCGAAGGCGGGCCACGGCGTGGCGCGCTCAGCCGCCGATGAGGTCGAGCGCGACGTCTGCGCGATCCGAGACGAGGCCGTCCACCCCCGCGTCGAGAAGCCGTCGCATGTCGGCCGGATCGTTCACCGTCCAGACGTGGACCTCGACACCGTGCCGCCGCGCGGCACGCAGCAGGGCGGGGGTGAGGATGCGAAGACCCCGGTGGCGTTCGGGGATCTGCAGGGCATCGATGTCGCGAAGCACCCGCGCGGGCGAGAGGCGGAGCGCCGAGAGCATCCGCACCGCGGCGATCACGCCGCTGCCCGCGGACGTCGCGGGGCGCAGGCCGGCACCTGCCCGAAGCACAGCGGCGACCGTCGCTCGTCGACGCGCATCCGAGAAGCTCGTCACGAGCACGCGGTGCGTGTGGTTCATCAGGATCGGCCCCAGAGCGACCACCGCGGCGTCGGTCTTGACGTCGATGTTGAAACGGGTGGTGGGAAAGGAATCCAGGGCGTCCGCCACGGTGAGCAGCCCGCCGTGCTCCGCGAGGATGCGCGCCAGTTCCCGCGTCCGCACGTCACTCACCGCACGAGGGTCGCCGGCGAGTCGGAGCAGGGTCGCATCGTGGAAGAGCACGACATCGCCGTCGGAGGTGACCTGACAGTCGGTCTCGATGTACTCCGCTCCTGCGGCATGTGCCGCGGCGAAGGCGGCCGCGGAGTTGTCCCACACACCGGAGTCCTCGCCCGCCGCGGTGATCAGACCGCGGTGGGCGAGGACTCGGGGGTGTCGCGCCTTCTCGAAGTACGGGTGCGTCACGCGCCCGGGTAGTTCGTCGGCGGCTGGCCGGGCTTGGGGGTGAATGCACTTCCGATACCCTTGAGCGCCTCGGTGAGCTCGCTCGGGATGATCCAGAGCTTGTTCGACTGACCCTCGCTGATCTTCGGCAGCATCTGCAGGTACTGGTAGGCGAGGAGCTTGTCGTCGGGCTCGCCCTGGTGGATGGCCGTGAAGACGTTCTGGATGGCCTCCGCCTCGCCCTGCGCACGCAGAACGGCGGCCTGCTTGTCGCCCTCGGCGCGCAGGATCTCGGCCTGACGTGCACCCTCGGCTTCGAGGATCGCGGACTGCTTCGTGCCCTCCGCCGTGAGGATCGCGGCACGGCGGTCACGCTCTGCACGCATCTGCTTCTCCATGGAATCCTGGATGGACAACGGCGGGTCGATCGCCTTGAGCTCGACACGGCCGACGCGGATGCCCCACTTGCCGGTCGCCTCGTCGAGCACGACACGGAGCTGGCCGTTGATGTTGTCTCGGCTGGTCAGAGCCTCTTCGAGGTTGAGGCCACCCACGACGTTTCGGAGGGTGGTCGTCGTCAGCTGCTCGACGGCACCGAGGTAGTTGGCGATCTCGTATGTGGCCGCGCGGGCGTCGGTCACCTGGAAGTAGACCACGGTGTCGATCGAGACGACGAGGTTGTCCTCGGTGATGACCGGCTGAGGCGGGAACGAGACGACCTGCTCGCGCATGTCGATCAGAGGACGCAGGCGATCGATGAACGGCACCAGGATGTTGAGTCCCGGCATGAGTGTCTTGTGATAGCGGCCGAGGCGCTCCACCACACCGGCCGTGGCCTGAGGGATGATGCGGATGGATCGGGCCAGCGTGACCAGCACGAAGATGATCACTGCGATGACGAAGACCCACAGGATCGCGGTGGGGATGAACGAGGCGTCGTTCACGGGGTACTCCTACTCGTTGACGGGGCGGACGGTCGCGGTCGCCCCGTTGATCGCGATGACGGCGATCGGGGAACCCTGCGGGATGGGGACGGGGGTGGCGGCGCGTGCGGTCCATGTGTCGCCGTTGCTGAGCTTGACCTGCCCGGAGATCTGAGTGATGTCGTGCAGCGCGAAGCCGCGGAGGTCCAGCAGGGCGTCGACGTTCGATTTCGTCGGATCCTCACCGCGCCGCAGCCGCTTCAGAAGCGGTGGACGGAGAAGAAGGATGAACAGTGCCGCCGCTCCGGCGGCGATGATCGCCTGTGCCCAGATCGGCAGTCCGACGAGGTCGGTCACCAGTCCGATGGCGGCGCCGAAGCTCAGCATCAGGAAGGTGAAGTCGAGCGTCAGCATCTCGATCACCAGGAAGACGGCGATGAGGATCAGCCAGCCGATCCACGCCCATTGGTCGATGAACTCGACGGATGTCGCGAAGTTGTCCATTCGGCCTCCTTTGGCGTCAACCTATCATGCGGGTGCGACGCCGACGGGGGCCTCGCGGGCGGTCTTGGTAGTCTGGGAAGGCCGCGTGATCGCGGCGTTTCGCGCATCAAGAGGAGTCACAGTGACCGACGTTCTTCCCGCAGGTTCCCTCGACGGCAAGGTCGCGCTCGTCACGGGCTCGTCCCGCGGCATCGGCGCCGACACCGTTCGGTATCTGGCAGAGGCCGGTGCGGACGTCGTCATCAATTTCCGCAATAAGGCGCCTCGGGCGGAGAAGCTCGCCACCGAACTGCGTGCCCTCGGTCGCCGCGTGCTCGTCGTGGGCGCCGACCTCACGGACCCGTCGTCGGTCGCCGAGATGTTCGACGCCGTCACCGCAGAATTCGGCCGCCTCGACGTGCTGGTGCTCAATGCGTCGGGCGGCATGGAGTCGGGAATGGCAGCCGACTACGCTCTCACCCTGAACCGCGACGCCCAGCTGAGCGTTCTCGACGCGGCGACCCCGTTGCTGGGCGACGGCGCACGCGTGGTGTTCGTCACCAGCCACCAGGCGCACTTCATCCGCACGACGCCCACGATGCCGGAGTACGAGCCCGTCGCTCTCTCCAAGCGTGCGGGAGAGGACGCCCTGCGGGAGCGCATCCCCGCACTCGCAGAGAAGGGTGTGGGCTTCACCGTCGTGTCCGGGGACATGATCGAGGGCACCATCACCGCGACGCTGCTGGAGCGGGCCAACCCCGGCGCGATCGCCGAGCGCCGTGAATCGGCCGGCAAGCTGTACAACGTGTCGGAGTTCGCGGCCGAGGTTGCTCGCGCTGCGATCGACGCCGTGCCCTCGGACAACACCCGTCTCGTCGGAGATGTGAGCGCCTTCGCCTCCGAGTGAGCCGAGGACCACGATGAGGGCCCCGTCCGTATCGGGCGGGGCTCTCATCGTGCAGGGGAGAGGTCAGCTCGCGGTGTCGCTCCGGGCAGCCGCGACGTTCTTCGCATCCTTCCCGAGCGTGATCGCGCGGACGATCTGCACGAGACCGAGTGCGACGAGCGAGACCCCCAGCACCAGCCAGAGCACGGCTGCGGCGTAGAGCGGCGAGAAGAGCACCACGATTCCGGCGACGATGCTGAGCAGCGCATAGAGCAGCGTCCATACGCGCGAGCCGTCCTGTCCGAGCAACGACAGCGCGACCACACCGTCGACGATCCAGCTGATGCCGATGAAGATCACCACGACGAGCGCGAGGGTCGCGGCGGCCACACCGAGGTTCGCGAAGGCGATCACGCCCGCCACGATGTAGATCAGGCCGAGCACGATGTGGCCGATCCGGGCCCAGCCGCCCTCGATGCGAGAGAAGACGGCCAGACCGATGTAGACGAGACCGGCGACGACGAGATACGACGCGAAGATGCCGGTGACGATGACGGCGGACTTGACGGGCCATACCAGCAGCACGATGCCGGCCAGGAGGGCGATCACGCCCGAGACCGCGAGGACGATGCGGATGGACTTGACGAGGGAACCGGCTCCTGCGGCGAGCGGATCGGTCATGGGGGATCCTTTCTGAGAATTGCCAGTGCGCGATGGTCACAGGGTATCCCTGTAGAGGACCCCATGGGGGTCGAGTGACTCGCGACGACGCGGGACGTCGTGTCCCGACATGTCGCGTGACAGTATCTATTCGTGAGCGCCGACGACGATGCACGACTCCGCGAACTCGTCGTCATGCGTCGGGTCCGGGATCGCATCGATCGCGAGTACGCGCTGCCCCTCGACGTCGAGGCGCTGGCGAGAGGCGTGCACATGTCGGCGGGCCATCTCAGCCGCCGCTTCAAGGAGACGTACGGCGAATCACCGTACTCGTATCTGATGACGCGGCGGATCGAGCGCGCCATGGCGCTGCTCAGACGCGGCGACCTCTCGGTGACCGAGGTCTGCGTCGCGGTGGGGAGCTCGTCGCTGGGAACATTCAGCACCAGATTCACCGAGCTGGTCGGTGTCTCACCCCGGGTGTACCGTGAACGCGCCGCCACTCTCGACGGCATCCCGACCGTCCATGCCAAGCACGTCATCAGACCGATCAGGAATCAAGAAGCACCGCGCCCGGAGACCCACCTAACCTGAGCCCATGAACATCAGCATCCACTACGCGTTCCTTCCGCATACTGATGCCGAGGCAGCCCTCGGCTTCTACCGCGACGCCCTCGGATTCGAGGTGCGCAATGACGTCGGCTACGACGGCCTGCGCTGGCTGACCGTCGGCCCGGAGGGGCAGCCCGAGACGTCGATCGTGCTGCATCCGCCCGCCACCGACCCCGGGATCACCGAGGGCGAACGACGGACCATCCTCGAACTGATCGCGAAGGGCAGCTACGGCGCGCTGACCCTCGCGAGCGACGACCTCGAAGCCCTGTTCGACCGCCTCGTCGCTCACGGGGCCGACGTCGTGCAGGAGCCGCTCGACCAGCCATACGGTGTGCGGGACTGCGCGTTCCGCGATCCGGCGGGCAATCTTCTCCGTATCAACCAGGCCGGCTGACCCGACCACCGACCCCACCCGAGGACGATCATGACCCATGCCGCAGACGGCCACGACCTGATCCGCGTTCAGGGAGCGCGCGAGAACAATCTCAAAGACGTCAGCGTCGAGATCCCGAAGCGCCGCCTCACCGTGTTCACCGGGGTCTCCGGGTCGGGCAAGAGTTCCCTCGTCTTCGACACCATCGCGGCGGAGTCGAGACGGATGATCGACGAGACGTACAGCGCGTTCGTGCAGGGGTTCATGCCCTCGGTGCCCCGACCGGACGTCGACGTCCTCGAAGGGCTCACGACCTCCATCATCGTCGATCAGGAACGGCTCGGCGCGAACCCGCGCTCGACCGTGGGCACGGTCACCGATGCGAACGCGATGCTGCGGATCCTCTTCAGCAAGCTCGGCCGGCCGTACATCGGAGGACCGACCGCATTCTCCTTCAACATCCCGACGCAGAAGGCCAGTGGCGTCATGACAGGCCCGAGCGGAGAGAAGAAGATCGTCAAGGACGCGATCTACCTCGGCGGCATGTGTCCTCGGTGCGAGGGCAGGGGAGCGGTGTCCGACCTCGACCTCGCACAGATCATCGACGAATCGAAGTCGCTCGACGGCGGCGCCATCATGGTTCCCGGCTACACGGCCGACGGATGGATGGTGAAGGGCTTCTCCGGTTCGGGGTTCTACCCGCCAGACATGCCGATCGCCGAGTTCACCGACAAGCAGAAACACCTGCTGCTCTACGGCGCGGTCACGAAGGTCAAGATCTCGGGCATCAACATGACGTACGAAGGGCTGATCCCGAAGATCACCAAGTCGATGCTCTCGAAGGACCTCGATGCGCTGCAACCGCACATCCGTGCGTTCGTCCAACGCGTCGCGACCTTCGCCACCTGCCCCGAGTGCGAGGGCACCCGCCTCACCGAAGGCGCGCGATCCTCGAAGATCGAGGGCATCAGCATCGCGGACGCCTGTCGGATGCAGGTGACCGATCTCGCCGCATGGGTGCGGAACCTGGAGCTGCCCGAAGCCGCACCGCTCCTCGAGGCTCTGCGCGCGAACCTCGAGGCCTTCGTGACGCTCGGGCTCGGGTATCTGAGTCTGGATCGTCCCTCGGGGACGCTGTCCGGGGGAGAGGCGCAGCGCATCAAGATGCTCCGTCACCTCGGCTCCTCTCTCACCGATGTCACCTATGTCTTCGACGAGCCGACCATCGGACTGCATCCGCACGACATCGAGCGCATGAACTCCCTGCTGCTGCGCCTGCGCGACAAGGGCAACACGGTCCTCGTCGTCGAGCACAAACCGGAGACCATCGCGATCGGCGACCACGTGGTCGATCTCGGACCGGGTGCGGGCAGCGCCGGTGGCGAGATCTGCTTCCAAGGCACGGTCGAGGGGCTCAGATCGAGCGGGACACGCACCGGGATCCATCTGGACGACCGCTCCACGCTCAAGACGTCGGTCCGCGACGCCACGGGAACCATCGAGGTGCGGGGGGCGACGGCCAACAACCTCCAGGACGTCGATGTCGACATCCCCACCGGCATCCTCACGGTCGTCACCGGCGTGGCGGGCTCTGGAAAGAGCTCGTTGATCCACGGCTCGGTCTCGAGACGCGACGGCGTCGTCTCGATCGATCAGAGTGCGATCAAGGGGTCTCGACGCAGCAACCCGGCCACCTATACGGGGTTGCTCGAGCCGATCCGCAAGGCATTCGCGAAGGCCAACGGAGTGAAGCCCGCACTGTTCAGCGCGAATTCCGAAGGCGCGTGTCCGACCTGCAAGGGAGCCGGGGTGATCATCACCGAACTCGGGTTCATGGACACGATCGAGACGCCGTGCGAGGACTGTGGCGGCAAACGTTTCCAGGCGTCGGTCCTGGAGTACACCCTGGCGGGGAAGGACATCACCGAAGTGCTGGACCTCCCGGTGTCCGAGGCCAAGGCATTCTTCTCCGACGGGGAAGCGAGGATTCCCGCCGCTGTGGCGATCCTCGGCCGACTCGACGACGTCGGGCTCGGCTACCTGTCGCTCGGACAGCCGTTGTCGACCCTGTCGGGAGGCGAGCGTCAGCGCATCAAGCTGGCCATCCAGATGGGGGAGAAGGGTGACACCTACGTGCTCGACGAGCCGACCACCGGGCTGCACCTGGCCGACGTCCGCAACATCCTCGGACTCCTCGATCGTCTCGTGGAGTCGGGGAAGACGGTGATCGTGATCGAGCACCACCAGGCGGTGATGGCGCACGCCGACTGGATCATCGACATCGGTCCCGGTGCAGGGCACGACGGCGGACGCGTGGTGTTCGAAGGCCGTCCGGAAGACCTGGTGGCGTCGAGATCCACACTGACCGGCGAACATCTGGCCGCATACGTCGGGCGGTGAGGGCTCTGCGGTCCGGGGTCAGTCCTTGCGAGCGACGATCGTGAAAGTGCACGGGATCAGGTCGCGCTCGGCCTCCGGCCAGGCGTAGCCCCGCGGAACCTCCACCATGCGCGGGCTGAAACGCCAGGGGAGCGTGCGGCCCTCGTCGAAGTGCAGAAGGCGAAGGCCTGCCCGGAGGAGTGCTCCGAGTATCTCCGACAGCGGGTGCGGCCACTCATAGGTACGTGGATGAGCGACTCTGCCGTCGCCGGCATACGTGGACTCATCGTCCCACTGCTGGGCGCGCCCGTCGCCGAAGTAGGCGTAGCGCGTGGTCATCTCCGGCGCGTCCTCGTCCAGCGCCAGCAGCGCCGGGTGCCCGTCGCGAATGAAGAACGTCCCGCCGGGGCGCAGCAGCGCGACGATCTGCGCCGCCCAGCGATCGAGATCCTGCAGCCAGCAGATCGTTCCGATGCTCGTGTAGACCACATCGAAGTCACCCGGTACCGCGTTGCGCGCCTCGAGGACATCAGTCCGGACCCAGGTCGCCGCGACTCCGGTGCGTTCGGCGAGAGCGGCTGCCGCTCGCAACGCGGGCTCGGAGAAATCCACGCCGGTCACGTGAGCACCGGCACGAGCCAGCGAGATCGTGTCGGTGCCGATGTGACACTGCAGATGGCAGACGTCGAGACCTGACAGGCTTCCGCCCGGTACGAAACGACCGAGCACCGGCAGGTCGTCACTCACGACATCGCTGAGATGGTTCGGATCGTCGAAACCATCCAGCCCGTATGCCGCTTCGTGCAGCGGCACACGATCATCCCAGTTCTGCAGATTCGCCGTGCGTGCGGCTTCCCAGTCGATCTCGACGTTCTGTGCGTTCACGCATCGAGCCTATCGACAGCCTCGATCGACGTGATCGCGATAGAGCCGATAATGCACATTATGTCAGATAGAGAACTGCTCGCCCCCTTCAGGGCCGATGGTGGCGGGGAAGATCACACGGTGCCGATGCCTGCTCTCGTGTGCAGCATCGGTCAACTCTTGGCGCGGCGTGCGTGCGTGCGCGCCTTCATCCGGTTGCCGCAGACCGCCATGGAGCACCATTTTGCGGTGCCGGGGCGACTGTGATCGACCAGGAAACGGGTGCACTCTTCATTCGCGCATGCTCGGAGGCGATCGGGGAACTCCGTGATCACCATCGACCAGGCCAGCACGGCCTCGACGGCGAGGCGGTGGTCGTCGGGAACGCGAAGGTCCCAGGCCACCCCGTTCGGGGTCATGCGCGGCGTCCGCACGGCCTCGTCGAGGATGTCGGTCAGCTCGCCGACGGCGGCTCCCTCGTCTTCGCGCACCATCGTCTGCAATGCCTGACGCGCGCGCCTCAGGCGTACCAGCTCACTCGCCGATCCCGTTCCGCCCCAGGCGCGCGCCAGGTCTCGCCCGGCCGCCCCCTCGAGGCCGTCGGTCGGCCTTCCCTCGATCATGGGCGCGCTGTTCAAAAGGCTCAGCAGCAGCTCCTCGTCGCTCAGCACTTCTCCCCCGCTCTCCCGCGCCCTCTGGCGCGATGGATCCATGCCAGCGTCTGTCTAACCAGTAAAACAACTTAAAGAGGTTAGAACCATGGTCACCGTCCACCACCGCACCGTCTCCGTCGACGGACTCGACGTCTTCTACCGTGAAGCCGGCCCTGACGACGCCCCCGTACTCCTGCTCCTGCACGGGTATCCGACCAGCTCCCACATGTTCCGGCACCTCATCCCCGCGCTGGCCGATCGTTACCGCGTCATCGCTCCGGACCACATCGGCTTCGGTCGTTCCTCCGCCCCCTCTGTCGACGACTTCGAGTACACCTTCGCGGCCCTCGCACAGGTGACCGGCGGATTCCTCGCGACCATCGGCGTGACGCAGTACACGATCTACGTCCAGGACTACGGCGCCCCGATCGGCTGGCGCCTGGCGCTCGCCGACCCCGCTGCCGTCGTCGGGGTCATCTCCCAGAACGGCAACGCGTACGAAGAGGGCTTCGTGCCCGGCTTCTGGAACCCGATCTGGACCGACGGCGCCGAACGGACCGCCGCGACGCGCGACGCGCTGCGTCCCGCCCTCGGCCGGGACGCCGTCGAATGGCAGTACACGCACGGCGTCCCGGACCCGACCACCGTGGACCCCGACGCCTGGGAGCACGACCTCGCGCTCCTCGCCCGCGACGGACAGGACGACGTGCAGCTGGCGCTCTTCCGCGACTACACCACCAACCGGGACCTCTATCCCGAGGTGCACGCCTGGCTCCGCACCTCACAGGTGCCGGTGCTCGCGATCTGGGGGCGCAACGACGAGATCTTCGCCGCCGCCGGCGCCACGGCATTCCTCCGCGACGCTCCGCACGCTCGTGTCGAGCTCATCGACGGCGGACACTTCCTCCTCGAATCCGACCTCGACCGCGTCGCCGGGACGATCAGGAGCTGGCTTCAGAACGACTGACCCGAACGCGCTCGTCGGCGGGATCCGAGCACCCCGGTGCTCCCCCCGAGCGACCTGGTCGCCGGACGTGAGATCGAGCGGCCCCGTCCGGCCACCAGGGAGTCCTCATCGCCTGCCGCAGCGACGGCCGAGCACGACGCGTCCTGTCGGTCACCAGGGTGTGCCGTTGAGATCGATGTCTCCGAGCGGCCATCGAGGCGCCTCCCCGCGGGGGTCCGCCATGGCGGCGAAGACGAGGATCGGCCCGCCGGACGACGTCACGATCTCCGTCGCGTCGACCGTCGACACGTGACGCTCCACCGCGTTCACCCGCGACCAGCCGGTGCGCTCGTAGAACGCAACGACCTCGTCGCGGCACCCGAGATAGCCGAACTCGACCCGCTCGTCGCCACGCATCGCCTGCTGGGCGTGAGACATCACTCGACGGCCGACACCGCCGGAGCGCCAGTCGGGATGCACCAGGACTCCCCCGGTTCCCGCGACCCGGACCTCGGCCCGGCCGACCCGGATGACGCGACGCTGGAATCCGACGTGCGCGACCGCAATGCTCCCGCAGAAGATCGTCGTGTGCACGTCCGCCGGGGAATACCCGTACGGACGGTCAGGATTCCACTCTCCGTGCGTCGCGCGATACTCGCTGTCGAACAGCTCGCGCAGCGCCGCAACGTGCGATTCGGACAGAGCGGAATGCTCGACGACGGCGACGCGCTCACTCATGCGATCCTGCGCTCTCGGAGGTGGGGAGAGGTCACGCCTCTACCCTGCCATCACTGTGCGGCCCATACCCCCAGCTCGTTGCCGCTCGGATCGAGGAAGTGCAGACGTCGACCACCCGGGAACTCGTACGGGCCCTGCGTCACGGAGCCGCCGGCGTCGGTGATCGCGGCCTGCGTCGCCTCGAGGTCGTCGGAATAGAGGAGGACCAGAGGTCCGCCGGCAGGCCTGGCCTGATCGGAGAGCAGCAGGCCTCCCACCTCGGACCCGTCGCCGGTGGGTGAGGCGATGCCGGCGTAGGCGGGACCGTAGTCCACGAAGACCCACCCGAAGGTGTCGCCGTAGAACCGCTTCGCGGCGTCGAGGTCGTTCACGACGAGCTCGACGTAGTCGATGGAGTGATGCACCGGTGCAGGAGTCATACGGCCACGGTAGCCCCGGCATCCGACATCCGGAAGGCTGCGTCGCGCGCATCGGAGCGCACGAGAGCCCCGCCCACCGGGAGTACCGTGGAAGGGTGCAACAGGTTCCCCGCTCCCCCGTAACCGACCCGGGGTGGAGGGCCTGGCTCATCTGGGGTGTGGGCGTGGCCGCCTACGTTCTCGCGATCACCAACCGCACCTCGTTGGGCGCTGTCGGAGTCGAGGCGGCCGACCGGTTCCACGCCGACGCCTCGACGCTCGCGCTCTTCGCCGTGGTGCAGCTCGCGGTCTACGGCGGCATGCAGATCCCCATCGGCATCCTGCTCGACCGCTTCGGGTCCCGCCCCATCATGACGATCGGCATGCTCCTGATGGCCGCCGGTCAGCTCACCATGGCCCTCTCCCCCAGCATCGGCGTCGCGGTCTTCGCCCGAATCCTCCTCGGTGCGGGAGATGCGGCGATCTTCCCGGCCGTGCTGCGACTCGTCGCCACCTGGTTCCCCGCCCAGCGCGGCCCTCTCATGGTCCAGTTCACCGGCATCATCGGTCAGGCAGGGCAACTCGTCGCGCTCGTCCCGCTCGCCGCCCTCCTGCATGCGACCTCGTGGACGATCACGTTCGGCAGCATCGCCGGTCTGGGGGTGCTCTTCACGATTCTCGTCGCGCTCCTGATCCGCAACCACCCGGCAGAGCGCGGGGCCGACGTCTCGGTGGACACCGACACGGGCGTGATCCGCGTCGTCACCTCGTCGATCGACACGGGTGTCGGCATCCGCGCCGCCTGGGCGCACCCCGGCACCCGACTCGCGTTCTGGTCGCATTTCACGTCGCCGTTCGCGGGCACCGCGTTCATCCTGCTCTGGGGGATGCCGTTCCTCACCGCGGCCCAGGGGCTGGACACCGCGCACGCCGCGGGGATCATCTCGGTGTATGTCATCGCCGGCATGGCGCTCGGCCCGATCATCGGCGACCTGTCGAGGCGGTTGCCGAACCAGCGCTCACTCGCACTCGTGCTCCCCGCGGTCGGCCTGCAGGTGGGCGCATGGATCGCCGTTCTCGCGCTGCCGGGCCCCGCGCCCCTCTGGCTGCTCTACGTGCTCGCCGTCGCGCTCGCGACCGGCGGCCCCGCGAGCATGATCGCCTTCGACCATGCGCGCACCCACAACCCGTCGCACCGACTGAGCACCGCGACCGGGGTGACGAACGCCGGGGGCTTCGTCGCCGCGCTGATCGCGATCTGGCTGATCGGTCTCGCACTCGACGTCCAGGGCGCCGGAACCCCCGAGACGTACTCGTTCGAGGCGTTCCGCATCGCCTTCCTGATGCCGATCCCGCTCTGGATACTCGGCGTCGTCTTCATCGTGATCGAACGCAAGCGGACACGCATCCGCATGGGTCTGGAACCCGAGAAGCATCGCTGACCGCTCGTAGGATGTCGCTCATGCCTTCGCCCTATTCCTTCTCGACCGACACCGCGACGATCGACCGAGCCCTGGTGCACCGCTGGCTCAGTGAGGAGTCGTACTGGGCGAGAGGACGCAGCCGCGAGACGCAGGATGCCGCGATCGACGCGTCGCGGAATTACTCGGTTCGGGATGCCGACGGCCGGCAGGTCGCGTATGCGCGCGTCGTGACCGACGGCATCACGTTCGCCTGGCTCTGCGATGTGTTCGTCGACGAGACGGCGCGCGGCGAGGGCATCGGACGACTGATCGTCGAGGGCGTCATCGATGATCTGCAGCACTCATCCACCGTGAAGCGCATCGTGCTGGCTGCGAGCACCGCGAGCGGCCTGTACGAGAAGTTCGGATTCGCCGAGTCCTCGGGCCCCAGCCGCTATCTCATCCGCCCCATGGACCGGTGAGGATCAGCCTGCCTCCCTCGCGCGGCCGGACCCGCAGCGCTGATCGATCAGCGGCCGGGTCGACGCAGCGGAGTCCAGCCGAACGGCACAGGGCCGTCGAATGCGGCACGCTCGCGGTCCGCGCGCTCCGACCACCCCTGAGCTTCGCCCGGCGCGTCGAAAGCACCCCTGGCGACGCGCAACCCCACGTCGTCCTGCGCGGTGCGGGGCGCTCCCCCGCGACGGACCGATGCCCGCACGCTCCAGGCGTCGTCGGCGAAGCCCCCACCACGGAACACGCGATAGTCGTCGTAGCGTGCGGGATCCAAGAGGTCCCAGCACCACTCCCACACATTGCCGAGGGTGTCGAACAACCCGTAGAGATTCGGCAGGCGTGAGCCCACATCCTGGGCGGACGAGACGCCGTCGGCGCTCGTCCACGCGGCGTCCGCGAGCGGGGCGTAGTGCGGACCGGTCGAACCCGCGCGGCAGGCGTACTCCCACTCGGCCTCGGTCGGCAGACGGTAGCCATCGGCCGTCACGTCCCACGCGACGACCTCTCCGTCAAACCGGTAGACCGGATCGAGGCCCTCCCACTCGGACGCGGCGTTGCAGAAGTGAACGGCGCGCAGCCAGCTCAGCTCCACAGCGGGACGTCGCGGATGGCGTGAGGGGATCGGGAGGATCTCGGCCAGCTGCTCCTCGGTGATCGGGAAGACCGCGATCTCGAAGTCGTCGACGCTCGCCACGCGCTCCACTTTGCGGCGGGCATCGTGAAGCGTCACCGAGCCGCCACGGATGCGGCGCATCTCGATGTCGGTCACGCGCCGGGCACCCGCTCGACCCAGTCGGGGTACTTGGCTGCGCGCCCGTCGCCGGACGAGGTGCGCGTGACACGGCGTCGCACCCAGGGTCCGACGAACTGGCGATAGTAGGCGATCCCGGCAGGCCCGGCGGCCGCGAGCGAGGTCGGCGACCACCACGTCGCCGGCGGCTCGAATCCGAGCCCCTGCAGCACCCGCGCGGCGACACGGTGATGGCCGGCCGCGTTCATGTGCAGGCGGTCCTCCGACCAGTATTTCGCGTCGGACAGCTCGCTGTCCGGCCAGTTCAGCGCGCGCACGACGTCATCGCGCCCCTCGACCCGCCTCAGCACCGCATCGGAGAGCTGATCCCCGCGGCGCTGCACGAGAGAGCCCATCGGCAGCTGACCGCTCGGATTCGCGCCGGACAGCAGGATCAGAGTCACGCCCTCCTCGTCGCATCGACGCAGCACGCGGCTGAACGCATCGGCGATGTGCTCGAGATCGGTGCGCGGTCGGAGCATGTCGTTGCCCCCGCCGTTGAACGACAGATGCGTGGGTCGCAGCGCGAGCGCGGGTTCGAGCTGCTGTTCGACGATGGGCCAGGCCAGCCGGCCGCGGATCGCGAGGTTCGCGTAGCTGATCGGGTGACCGGATGCATCCGCCCACCCCTGGGCCACGAGGTCCGCCCATCCGCGTTCGCTGCCGTCCGGGAGCACATCACCCACGCCCTCCGTGAAGGAGTCTCCGATGGCCACATAGCGCACGTCTGTCACCCCGACAGCCTATTCCCGCCAGCGGTGCGCGGACGCCTCACCGGTCGTCGAGCGCCTCTCCCCTGCGGTCGACGAGTCCCCAAGACGCCACCGCAGCGGCGACGAAGCACGCTCCGAAGACGGCGAACAGGACGGGCGCTCCCCCGGCGACGAGCAGCACCGGCACCGCCAGAGGCGCGATGATCGAGGCGATGCGGCCGATGCCTGCGGCCCACCCGGCCCCGGTGCCGCGCAGCGAGGTCGGGTAGATCTCGGGCGTCACCGCATACAGCGCACCCCAGGCGCCCAGGTTGAAGAACGACAGCGCCATCCCCGAGGCGATGATGGCCGTCTCGGTCGTGGACGTGCCGAAGAACACGGCCGACACCGCGGATCCGAGGAGGAAGATCGACAGGGTCGACCGCCGACCCCAGACCTCGATCAACCAGGCCGCCACCGCGTAGCCGGGCAGCTGGGCGAGCGTGATGATCAGCGTGAACCCGAACGACCGCACGAGATCGAACCCCGCATCGACGAGGATGCTGGGAATCCAGATGAAGGCGCCGTAGTAGGCGAAGTTGACGCACAGCCAGACGACCCAGAGGCTCAGCGTGCGCAGCCGGAACTCGGCGTTCCAGAGCGTGGTCAGGCGGGCCCGGGTGGTGACAGCGATCGCCCGCGACGGCGGCTCACGGCGGATCGCGGGTTCGGGCACGACACCCGCATCGGTCTCGAACGTCGAGACGATGCGATCCGCCTCGGCGATGCGTCCGCGTGAGGCCAGCCAGCGCGGCGACTCCGGCAGGCCCCACCGCACGATCAGGGCGTAGACCGCAGGGATGGCGCCGAAAGCGAAGGCCCAGCGCCACCCGTCGTCGGACGTCGGGATCACGAAGTAGCCGATCAACGCGGCAGCGGTCCAGCCGAGGGCCCAGAACGCCTCGAGGATCACGATGAGTCGGCCGCGGATGCGCGCGGGAGCGAACTCGCTGACGTAGGTCGACGCGACGGGAAGCTCCGCGCCGAGACCGAGTCCCACGAGGAAGCGCAGGACGAGCAGCGCCGCCAGTCCCCCGACGAGTGCGCTCGCACCGGTCGCGATCCCGTAGATGAGCAGCGTCAGCGCGAACACCTGACGCCGACCGAGCCGGTCGGCGAGAAGGCCGCCGAGGGTCGCGCCGAGCGCCATGCCGATGAAGCCGACGGAGGCGATCCACCCGGCATCCGTCTTGGTCAGCCCCCACTGCTGGGTGAGCGCCGCGAGGATGAAGGAGATGAGCCCCACGTCCATCGCGTCCAGCGCCCAGCCGACGCCCGATCCGGTGAGCAGTCGCAGATGGCGACGCGTGAACGGAAGCTCGTCGAGACGCCCGGCGATCGATGCCCGGCTCGGCAGCGCGGTGTTGGCCATTCCTACATCGTAGAGGCGTGCTCGCGCCGCCGAGCCGCTGTGTCAGTCGCGCTCGGCGAGGATCCTGCGCACCCGCGGGATGACCTCGGAGCCGTACAGCTCCACGCTGCGCAACATCGCCTCGTGCGACAGCGTGCCGGTGGCGTACTTCAGGTCGAAGCGGCCGAGGTCGAGCGTCGTGATCGTGTCGGCGATCTTCGCCGCCACGCGGTCCGGCGAACCGACGTACAGCGCTCCTGCAGGCCCGACATCGTTCTGGAACCTCGCCCTGCTGTACGCAGGCCAGCCCCGCTCGCGTCCGATCGTGTTGTTCATCGCCTCGAAGCCCGAGTATGCCGCCTCCCACGCCTCGTCATCGGTGTCGGCGATGTGCCCGGGAGAATGCACGGCGATCGGGTGCGCCGGGGTCCCGAACGACGCGATGGAGCGGTGATACAGATCGACGAACTGGCGGAAGCGTCCTGCCGGGCCTCCGATGATGGCGAGCATCAGACCGAGGCCGTGGCGGGCGACGCGCACGACCGATTCGGGGCTGCCGCCCACCCCCACCCATGTCCGCAGGCCGTTCTCCGTCTTGGGGAAGACGTTCGCGTTGTCGAGCGACGGCCGCATCGTGCCGGACCAGGTCACCGGCTCCTCCTTGAGGAGTTCGACGAACAGCTCGAGCTTCTGCTCGAAGAGGGCGTCGTAGTCGCGCAGGTCGTAGCCGAAGAGCGGGAACGACTCGATGAACGAGCCGCGCCCGAGAACGACCTCTGCACGTCCGTCCGACAGTGCGTCGAGCGTCGCGAAACGCTCGAAGACCCGCACAGGGTCATCGGAGGAGAGCACCGTGACCGCGGTGCCGAGACGGATGTTCTGCGTGCGGCCGGCGATCGTGGCCAGCACCATCTCGGGTGCCGAGACCGCGAACTCCGTGCGGTGGTGCTCCCCCACCCCGAAGAAGTCGACGCCGACGCTGTCGGCCATCTCCGCCTGTGCCACCACGTTGCGGATGGTCTGCGCGGCGGTGAGCAGTTCGCCGTCCGCGCCTCTGGTGATGTCGCCGAAGGTGTCCAGCCCGAATTCGATGCCCATGTCAGCCCTTTCTATTCAGCTGAATGAACATCGTCTGGGTCGTTCGCATTCCCTCAGCCTGCGAGAAGCGCCGTGCGCAGGGTGTCGAGGCCCACGCCGCCCATGTCGAGGGCACGCTTGTGGAACTCCTTGACGTCGAAGTCGGAGCCTCGTTCCGCCTGGTACGCATCGCGCACCTGCTCCCAGATGCGCTGGCCGACCTTGTACGAGGGCGCCTGCCCCGGCCATCCGAGGTAGCGGTTGACCTCGAACTGCACGAACTGGTCGGACATGTTGACGTTCTTGCGCATGAAATCGAGCGCGTAGTCCGCGTCCCAGATGCCGGTGCCGTCGGGCCGCGGCTTGCCGAGGTGCACGCCGATGTCGAGGACGACCCTGGCCGCGCGCATGCGCTGGCCGTCGAGCATCCCGAGTCGATCGGCGGGGTCGTCGAGGTAGCCGAGCTGCTGCATCAGACGTTCCGCGTACAGCGCCCAGCCCTCCGCGTGGCCGGAGGTGCCGGCGAGCAGACGACGCCAGGAGTTGAGCTCCGTGCGGTTGTACACGGCCTGGGCGATCTGCAGATGATGCCCCGGAACGCCCTCGTGGTACACGGTGGTGAGCTCGCGCCAGGTGTCGAACTCCGTGACGCCCTCGGGAACCGACCACCACATGCGGCCGGGGCGCGAGAAGTCATCGGTCGGACCGGTGTAGTAGATGCCACCCTCCTGGGTGGGGGCGATCATGCACTCCAGGGTCCGGATCGCCTCGGGGATGTCGAAGTGCGTGGCGCCGAGCTCTGCGACGGCCCTGTCGCTCGTCTCCTGCATCCAGCGCTGCAGTGCCTCGGTGCCGACGAGCTTGCGCGCGGGGTCGGCCTCCAGGTGCGCGACGGCCTCTTCGACCGACGCGCCGGGGAGGATCTCGTGGGCGATCGCGGTCTGCTCCTCGACCATCCGCGCGAGCTCCTCGCGTCCCCACTCGTAGGTCTCATCGAGGTCGATCGTCGCACCGAGGAACCGGCGGGAGTTGAGCGCATACAGCTCGCGTCCGACCGCATCGACCTCTCCTGCGGCGGGAGCGAGCTCCTCGGCGAGGAAACCGCGCAGCTCGTCGTAGGCCACGCGGGCGGCCGCGGAGTTGTCGGCGAGCAGCCGTGCGAGGGATGCGGGCAGGTTGCCCTCCTGGGGCGCCGCGTCGGCGACGAACGCCGCGAAGAATCCGTCATCGGCCGTGTAGCGGTCGATCTGCGTCGCGACCTCCACGACCTGGCGCCTGGCGGGCGTGACTCCCGCGGCGATGCCGGCACGCAGGGTCTCGGTATAGCCGCGCAGCGCATCCGGGACTGCGGCAAGCCGGGTCGCGATGACACTCCAGTCGTCCGCGGTGGCCGTCGGCATCAGGTCGAATGCGGATCGCACGTCCTGAGCGGCTGAGGCGATCACGTTGAGGTCTCGGAGGTGCCAGTCGGCGTCGTGCAGTTCGAGGTCGAGGCTCAACTCTGCCGACAGGTCCGCCTTCGTGACCGCATCGATCGCGTCGACCGGCTCGAGCGCCGTCAGCTGCGCGAGCGTCGTCCGCGTCGCCGCCGCGATCTCGTCGTGGCCGGCCGGGCTGAGGTCACCGAATCGATCGTTGACGTCATCGCGACCGATGTAGGTCCCGAGGGTCGGAGCCAGCACCGCGATGGTGTCGACCCACTCGTCGGCGACTTTGTCGATGGCAGACGGAGTGCGAGGAGAAGAGGTCATCCCTCCAGAGTAGCCAACACCGCTCGCGCGTCCTATCGGTTCTCTGCCCACCCGCAGGCGAGCATCGGCGTGAGACCGACCGTCAGTGTGCGGCCTCGTTCCAATCGCGACCGCGACCCACCTGCACATCGAGCGGGACCCTCAGGTCTGCCGCGTCGCCCATGCGAGCCCGGACGATCCGCTCGGCGGCATCCCACTCGCCCGGCGCCACCTCGACCACGAGCTCGTCGTGGATCTGCAGCAACGCGCGCGAGGACAGGCCCTCGGAACGGAGGTCTTCGTGGATGCGCAGCAGCGCGATCTTCATGATGTCGGCCGCGCTGCCCTGGATGGGAGCATTGAGAGCCGCGCGCTCGGCGTTCTCACGCAGCACCCGGTTGGGGCTCGCCAGGTCGGGGAACGGGCGACGGCGCCCGAAGATCGTCTCGGTGTAGCCGACCTCCTTCGCCGTGATGACCGAGGCACGCAGGTAGTCGCGGACAGCGCCGAAACGCGCGAAGTACTCGATCATGAGCTGCTTCGCCTCGGACTGCTCGATACGCAGCTGCTTCGAGAGGCCGAACGCCGACAGGCCGTAGACGAGGCCGTAGGACATCGCCTTGACCTTGGTGCGCATCGCCGCTGTGACGTCGGACGGATCGACGCCGAAGACCCGCGCGCCGACGAAGCGGTGCAGGTCTTCACCGCTGTTGAACGCTTCGATGAGCCCTTCGTCACCCGAGAGGTGCGCCATGATGCGCATCTCGATCTGGGAGTAGTCGGCGGTGAGCAGGGACTCGTACCCTTCGCCGACCTGGAATGCGCTGCGGATGCGGCGGGACTCCTCGGTGCGCACGGGGATGTTCTGCAGGTTCGGGTCGGTGCTCGAGAGCCGGCCGGTCTGGCTGCCGGTCTGCACATAGGTCGTGTGCACGCGGTGGTCGTCGCCGATCGCCGTGTCGAGCGACTCGATGATCTGACGCAGCTTCGTCGCCTCGCGGTGCTGCAGCAGCAGACCGAGGAACGGATGCGGGTGCGATTCCTGGAGGTCGGCCAGCACGGCGGCATCCGTCGAGTAGCCGGTCTTGGTCTTGCGCGTCTTGGGGAGCTGCAGATCTTCGAAGAGCACTTCCTGGAGCTGCTTCGGGGAGCCGAGATTGAACTCGCGGCCGACGATGCCGAACGCGTCCTGCGCCAGCCCGTCGGCGCGCGTCGCCAGCTCGCCGGAGAACGTCGAGAGCACCTCGTGCGAGACCGCGACGCCGGCGACCTCCATGTCGGCGAGCGTGAGCAGGGTGGGCAGCTCGATGTCGGTGAGGACCGCGGCGACCGACTCGGGGATGTCTTCGCGCAGGGCCGTAGCCACCCGCAGGGCGAACCACGCCTCCTGAGCCGGAGTCGCGCCCTCGGTCTCGGGAACGAGCTGCGAGGGGTCGGCCTCGGGCAGCTTCTCGCCCAGGTACCGCTCGACGAGATCGCCGAGCGTCTTGTCGGGGAAGCTCGGGCGCAACAGCCATCCCGCGAGGCTCGTGTCGTACGCCAGCCCGGCGAGGCGGATGCCCTGACGACGAAGTGCCTTCACCTGCGGCTTCGCGTCGTGGATGATCTTCGGACGATCGGACTCGAGCCACGGACGCAGCGCGTCGGCCACCTCGTCGCTCCAGTCGATCTCACGGAGGTCGGACTCGGTGGCCGCGCCCACCCTGGTCGGGGCTCCGCCCTGCAGCGGGATGCGCAGGGAGACGTCGCGCGTCTGGGCGTCGACCCAGTCGACGAACTCGGCGGCGGTGACCTGAGAGGGCTCGGGCAGCACCACGGCGGCGGCCGCCGGATCATCGGCGACCTCACCTGCGCCGACGGCCTCGAAGACGCGGGGAAGCAGGGTGCGGAACTCGAGGCGCGCGAAGATATCGCGGACGGCCTGGGCGTCGATCGGCGCCACGGCCAGATCGTCGGGCGCGACGGGGAGCTCGACGTCGCGCAGCAGCCGGTTGAGCCGGCGATTGCGGCGCACGTCCTCGATGTGGTCGCGCAGGTTGCCGCCGACCACGCCCTTGATCTCGCCCGAGCGCTCGAGAAGGTCGTCGAGCGAGCCGAACTGGGTGAGCCACTTGACGGCGGTCTTCTCTCCCACCTTGGGGACACCCGGGAGGTTGTCGCTGGTCTCGCCGACCAGTGCCGCGATGTCGGGGTACTGCTCGGGAGGCACACCGTAGCGCTCGTGCACGGTGGTGGGGTCGTACCGCTTGAGCTGCGAGACTCCCTGCACGGACGGGTACAGCAGAGTGACGTCGTCGGTGACGAGCTGGATCGTGTCGCGGTCACCCGACACCACGAGCACGTCGTATCCCTGTTCGGCTCCCTGCGTCGAGAGCGTCGCGAGGATGTCGTCGGCCTCGACACCCTCCTTCGTGAGCACGGGGATCGACATCGCGGCGAGGCAGTCCTGCAGCAGGGGGATCTGCCCGCGGAACTCCTGCGGGGACTCTGATCGGGTCGCCTTGTACTCGGGATACTGGTCGGTGCGGAACGAATGGCGGGACGTGTCGAACGCGATCGCCATGTGAGTCGGCTGCTCGGCCTTGATCAGGTTCACGAGCATCGAGAGGAAGCCGTAGATGGCGTTGGTGTGCTGGTTGTCTTTGGTGGTGAAGTTCTCGACCGGGAGGGCGAAGAACGCACGGTAGGCGAGCGAGTGGCCGTCGACGACCATGAGGGTAGGCTTTGCGGAGTCCGTCACCCTTTCAGCCTAACGAGGACGACAGACACCCGCTGAGGAGGATCCGTGAGCGAGACCGCGACCAGTGCAGGACTCGACTGGGCCACAGCCCGCGGCATGGGCGCTCTCGCCCAGAAGATGGGCATGGAGTTCCTGGAGTTCACCACCGAGAGATGCGTCGCGACGCTGCCGGTCGAGGGCAACACGCAGCCCGTCGGGCTGATGCACGGCGGCGCGTACGTGGTGCTCGGCGAGTCGCTGGGGTCCATGGCGGCCAACCTGCATGCGGGCCCGGGACGACTCGCGGTCGGAGTGGACATCAACGCGACCCATACGCGGTCGGCGACCTCGGGCGTGGTCACCGGCGTGTGCACCCCGGTGCATCTCGGGCGCAGCATCACGGTGCACGAGATCGTGGTGACGGATGATCAGGGTCGGCGCTGCTCGACGATCCGCATCACCAACATGATCAAGGACGCACCCACATCGAGCTGAGCGGCTCCTCCAGCAGCAGCTGGAACAGGCGGTGGTCCTGCCACTCCCCCGCTATGCGCAGATACCGCGGAGCGATCCCGATCGGCTCGAAGCCGAGCTCGCCGAGCACCCGCTGCGATGCGGCGTTGTGCAGCAGTGTGGCGGCCTGCAGACGGTGCAGCCGCAGCTCGTCCCTCGCGTGGGCGACGACGCGGGCGACCCCGAGGGACGCGAGTCCCCGGCGTAATCGCGAGGCATCGATCCAGTAGCCGAGGTCGGCGCTCCAGAAGGCTCCGCGCACGACGTTGTTCAGGTTGATCCGTCCCCGGATCTCGCCGTCGGAGGACTCGATGACGAACCGCGCGCTCCTGCCCAGCGCCGCCTCGTCCACGCACCGGCGGGCGTCCGTCTCCTGCCACTGCTCGGTGAAGAACTCCGGTTCCCTCAGCGGCTCCCAGGGAGACAGGTGCGCGCTGTTCGCGGCGTACGCCCTCGCGAGGGCGGCGCCGTCACCGACACGGATCGGACGCAGGACGTGCTCCGCGTCGAGCGGATGCACGGACTACTTCTTCGGAGCCAGCTGCTCGATGATCGCCTTCGCGACGTCCTGCATCGTCAGACGACGGTCCATGGACGCCTTCTGGATCCAACGGAACGCCTCGGGCTCGGACAGGCCCATCTTCTCATTCAGCAGACCCTTCGCGCGGTCGACGAGCTTGCGGGTCTCGAAGCGCTCGACCATGTCGGCGACCTCGGCCTCGAGCGTGATGATCTGCTCGTGGCGGGCGAGAGCGATCTCGATCGCCGGCAGAAGGTCGTTCGGCGTGAAGGGCTTGACCACGTAGGCCAGGGCGCCGGCCTCGCTGGCGCGCTCCACGAGCTCCTTCTGGCTGAAGGCGGTCAGCAGCACCACGGGGGCGATGTTGCCCTTGTGCAGCTTCTCGGCGGCGCTGATGCCGTCGAGCTGCGGCATCTTGACGTCCATGATCACCAGGTCTGGGCGCAGCTCGGTGGCCAGTGCCACGGCGGTCTCCCCGTCGCCGGCCTCACCGACGACATCGAAGCCGTTGTCGCGGAGGATCTCGACGATGTCGAGACGGATCAGCGACTCGTCCTCGGCGACGACGACGCGTCGGGGTGCGGATGACGTGGGCTGCTCGGCTGCCTGTTCTTGCTCGGTCACAGATCCATCCTAGTGGAGTGCGCCTGTGGCGTCCCCGATGACTCGACGCGCGATCGGGAGCACGGGTGCTCTGCGCTAAAGTCGAAGTCGCGACACACGAGCCGGCGTGGCGGAATGGCAGACGCGGAGCACTCAAAATGCTTTGTCCGAAAGGGCGTGTGGGTTCGAGTCCCACCGCCGGCACATCGAGGTCGGAGGCGACCTAGGAGATCGGCTGCACCGACGCGCGGATCCAGATCTCCCGGTCGATCAGCAGATACCGGTCGAGAGACGGGCGCATGCAGCGCACGAACTCCTGCTCCGCGGCGGCGGGGTGATCCGCGAGGATCATGCCGTCCGGGATGCTCCCTCTGATGATCGCGTCGAGGTTCTCGTTCGTGGCCTCGACCGCCACTCCCCCGACCAGCACGGGCACATAGACGTCTCCGCCGTGGATCCGCTCGCCGCCCGGACCGAGGACGGTCGCGTCCGACCGTGTCTGGGCGAGGTAGGCGGGAACACAGGCGATCGCATCGTAGGTGCGGAAGCGACGCTTGAGCCGGTAGCGGATGCCGATGCTGCCGGGCCGCAGAGCCGGAAGCGCCACGTCGTCGCGATCGGGCGAGGGGAAGAACCCTGCAGGGGGCGCGCCGATCTCGGGACGCGGGCCGAGGAGGCGGTCGTCCACAGCAGGTTCGATGGTCAGGTCATCCATGATCGCAGTGCAGAGGCGGTGATCGCCACGGCACGTGCACCAGCGTAGTCGTCCGGAGGACGACGGCGCACCTGCCACCGCTGCGCGCTACCCCTCAGCGAGGGCGGCGACCTCGGCGAGGACCCGGGGGTCGGCGAGCACCCGGAAGTGTCCTCCGGTGTCGAGGCGCACGTTCTTGCGCGCGCCGTCGAGTTCGCTCCCCTCGGGTATGTGCGGATCGAAGCGGCCGAAGACCGACACGATGCGATCGTTGAGATCACGGCGCGCGGCGAGCTCGAGGATCGACGGATGCGTCGGGGCGAGCGCCCACAACGACCGCACGGGCAGGAGGCGCGCGTAGCGGGATCCGCCGAAGGGCGTGGCCACCGCGACCATCGCACGCACCCGGAATCCCGCGGGCCCTGCCATCGCGAGCTTGCCCGCGAGTCCTCCCTTGCTGTGGGCGACCAGTATGACGTCGGTCAGACCCGACGCATCGAGGAATCCGGTCACCGCCTCGGCCGCCTCGCGGACCGGGCGCCGATTGCGCTCCAGGGCGTCGACGACGTGCACCGGATGGCCGCGGTCGTGGAGGGCGGTGATGAGCGGCTGCATGAACCGCCAGGTCTCGTACACCCCGGGCAGGATGATGATCGGCACACCATCACCGCCTGAGAAGGACTCCGCGTCGCGGCGGTCGAACGCGGCCCGCGCCTGCCAGTATCCGGCGTACAGGTAGTCGGCGATCCACCAGCCCGCCCGTCGCACCAGATCGATCATGCACCCCTCCGGCGCTGGACCGGCCGCATGCGCGGCACACTCGACGATACGTCCGCGGCTGCGGGTCGCGCATCGCCGCGTGGCACGACGACGGGGGCGGAACTCGCGTTCCACCCCCGTCGTCCGGTGCTGCGGGTCAGACCGTGGCTTCCTTGTAGATCGGCGCGGCACCGTTCACGGCGTCTCCGACCTTGTGCACGCGGATGTCGTTGGTCGAGCCGACGATTCCGGGAGGGGAGCCCGAGATGACGACGACCTTGTCTCCCTCGGCGGCCAGACCGTTCGAGAGCAGGTAGTCGTCGACCTGCAGATACATCAGGTCGGTGTGCTGGACCATGTCCACGAGAGTGGACTGGATGCCCCAGGTGAGCGCCATACGACGGCGGATGTCGGGCTCCGGCGTGAAGGCCAGCATCGGGATCCGCGAGCGCAGCCGCGACAGACGGCGAGCCGAGTCGCCCGACTGCGTGAACACGCAGAGGAACTTCGCCTCGACGAACTCCGCGACCTCGAGCGCGGCGAGCGTGATCGCCCCACCCTGCGTGCGCGGCTTCGTGGTGAGCTTGGCGATGCGCTCCAGGCCGTGCTCCTCGGTCGACTCGATGATGCGCGCCATGGTCTCGACGACCACCACGGGGTAGTCCCCCACGCTGGTCTCGCCCGACAGCATCACGGCGTCGGCACCGTCGAGCACGGCGTTCGCGACGTCGGAGGTCTCGGCGCGCGTCGGCACCGGGCTGTTGATCATCGACTCGAGCATCTGCGTCGCGACGATGACCGGCTTGGCCATGCGGCGGGCGAGCTCGACGGCGCGCTTCTGCACGATCGGCACGGCCTCGAGCGGAAGCTCGACACCGAGGTCGCCACGGGCGACCATGATCGCGTCGAAGGCATCGACGATTCCCTCGAGGGCGTCGACGGCCTGCGGCTTCTCGACCTTGGCGATGACGGGGACCTTGACGCCCTCCTCCGCCATGATCTCGTGCACGCGGGTGACGTCCTCCGCGTTGCGGACGAAGGACAGCGCGATCAGGTCGGCGCCGATGCGCAGACCCCAGCGGAGGTCATCCTCGTCCTTCTCGCTCAGAGCGGGGACGTTGACGGCGACACCGGGCAGGTTGATGCCCTTGTTGTTGGACACCGCGCCGGCGACGATCACGCGGGTGGTGACGGTGACCCCGTCGGTCTCGACGACCTCGACGCGGACCTTGCCGTCGTCGATCAGCAGGAAGTCACCGGGCTTGACGTCGTTGGGCAGACCCTTGAAGGTCGTTCCGGAGATCTCCTTGTTGCCGATGATGTCTTCGGTGGTGATCTTGAAGATGTCGCCCTTGGCGAGCTCGTAGGGGCCGTCCTCGAACTTGCCGAGGCGGATCTTCGGGCCCTGCAGGTCGACGAGGATCGCGACCGCACGACCGGCGTCGTCCGCCGCACGACGCACGTTGGCGTAGTTGTTCTCGTGCACGGAGTAGTCACCGTGGCTCAGGTTCAGACGGGCGACGTCCACTCCGGCGTCGATGAGGGCACGGACGGTCTCATAGGTGGAGGTGGCGGGGCCCAGGGTGGCGACGATTTTCGCGCGTCTCAACAGAATGCTCCAGGGTAGTGGGGATGGAAATCAGGCGACGGTGCCGCCGTTCAGCCTACGCGGGCTGAAGACCGATGGCGACCTCGTGCGGACGCACGGGCTCGGGCAGCACGGTGCTCCCCATGAGGAAGCGGTCGACGTTCGCCGCAGCCGCACGGCCCTCGGCGATCGCCCAGACGATCAGCGACTGCCCGCGTCCGGCATCGCCGGCGACGAACACGCCGGGAATCGTGGACTCGTAGCTGTCGTCGCGACGGAACGCTCCGCGCTCGGTCAGCTGGGGCAGCGTCTCCTCGGTGAAGCCGTCCTGCTCCGGGCCGGTGAAGCCCATCGCGATGAGCACGAGGTCCGCGGGGATCTCTCGCTCCGTGCCGCTCCTGGGCACGCGACGTCCGTCGATGTACTCGGTCTCGGCGACGCGCAGAGCGCGAAGCTCGCCCACGTCGTTCGAGAGGAACTCCACGGTGGAGGCGAGGAAGACCCGCTCTCCGCCCTCTTCGTGAGCGGAGGTGACCTCGAACAGAGTGGGCATCATCGGCCAGGGCTGGTGCCCGGGTCGCTCGGTGCCCGGCTGCACGCCGATCGCCAGGTTGGTGACGCTGAGTGCACCCTGACGGTGCGCGGTGCCGATGCAGTCCGCACCGGTGTCGCCGCCGCCGATGACGATGACGTGCTTGCCCTCGGCGGTGATCTGCTCGGGGACCTTGTCGCCGGCCACCGCGTGGTTCGACTCGACCAGGTATTCCATCGCGAAGTGCACACCGTCGAGGTCGCGTCCGGGGATCGACAGGTCGCGGGGAACGGTAGCCCCCGTGGCGATCACGATCGCGTCATAGCGGGCCCGGAGGTCGGACCAGGAGATGTCGCGTCCGATCTCCACACCGGCGCGGAAGCGCGTCCCCTCCTCCTGCATCTGGCGCAGGCGGGATTCGAGCTGGCCCTTCTCCATCTTGAAATCGGGGATGCCGTACCGGAGCAGTCCGCCGATGCGGTCGTCGCGCTCGAACACCGCGACGGTGTGACCCGCACGAGTGAGCTGCTGCGCCGCGGCGAGTCCGGCAGGGCCGGAGCCGACGACGGCGACGGTCTTGCCCGTGAGGCGGGCGGGCGGCTGCGGCTCCACCCACCCCTTGGCGAAGGCCTCGTCGATGATCGAGACCTCGATCTGCTTGATCGTCACCGCGGGCTGGTTGATCCCCAGCACACACGAGCTCTCGCACGGCGCAGGGCAGAGACGCCCGGTGAACTCCGGGAAGTTGTTGGTCGCGTGCAGGCGATCGATCGCCGCACGTCCCTCTCCTCGCCAGGTCAGGTCGTTCCACTCCGGGATCAGGTTGCCCAGCGGGCATCCCTGGTGGCAGAACGGCACACCGCAGTCCATGCAGCGGCCGGCCTGGCGCTTGAGGACCGCCTGATCGCCCTGCTCATAGACCTCTTTCCAGTCCATGATGCGCACGGGCACCGGCCGTCGCTTGGGAAGCTCACGCTCGGTGACCTTCAGAAAACCTTTGGGATCAGCCACCGGTCACCTCCAGGATGCGGTTCCAGACGATGTCGCCGTCAGGGTCGATGCCCTCCGCGACAGCTTCCTCGCGCATGCTGCGCACAGCCGCGTAGTCGCGAGGGAGCACCTTCGTGAACTGGCCGGCGGTCTCCTCGAACCTGGCCAGGATGTCGGAGCCGAGCGGCGACGCCGTCCGCTCCACGTGCTCGGCGATGAGACCGCGCAGCACCTCGAGGTCGGCACGGTCCAGGGGCTCGAGCCGGAGCTCGCCGCTGCCCAGGGACTGCGCGTTGACCTTGCCGGAGTCGAGCGAGTGGATGTACGCCACTCCCCCGGACATGCCGGCTCCGAGGTTGCGTCCGGTCGAGCCGAGGATCACGGCCACGCCGCCCGTCATGTACTCGAGCGCGTGATCTCCCACGCCCTCGACGACGGCGGTCGCCCCGGAGTTGCGCACCAGGAACCGCTCGCCGACGACGCCGGACAGGAACATCGTCCCCGCCGTCGCGCCGTAGCCGATCACGTTCCCGGCGATCACGTTCTCGTGCGGTGCGATGTGCGCACCCCGAGAGGGACGGATCGAGATGTCTCCTCCGGACAGGCCCTTGCCGACGTAGTCGTTCGCGTCGCCCTCGAGCCGCAGCACGATGCCCGACGGCAGGAACGCCCCGAGGGACTGACCGGCCGTGCCGTTCAGGGTGACGTCGATCGTTCCCCTGGGCAGGCCGGCCGCGCCGTGGCGCGATGTGACCTGGTGGCCCAGCATCGTGCCGACCGCCCGCTCGGTGTTGGCGATGGGCAGTTCGACGACCACGGGCTCCCCATTGAGGAGCGCCGGGGCGGCGATGTCGATCAGCTGGACGTCGAAGTGCTTCTCGAGCTCGTGATCCTGGGCGCGCCGGCTGCGGCGAGGCTCGCTCGCCGGGAACGCCGGCCCCTCGAGCACGGGGCTGAGGTCGAGTCCTTCGGCCTTCCAGTGCTCCAGAGCGGCATCCGCCTCGATCAGCTCCGCACGTCCGATGATCTCGTCGAGCGAGCGGAATCCGAGTTCCGCGAGGAGCTCGCGCACCTCCTCCGCGATGAACTCCATGAAGTTCACGACGAACTCGGGCTTTCCCGTGAAGCGCTCGCGCAACGCGGGATTCTGCGTCGCGACGCCCACCGGGCAGGTGTCGAGGTGGCAGACCCGCATCATGATGCAGCCGCTCACCACGAGGGGCGCGGTCGCGAAACCGAACTCCTCGGCGCCGAGCAGAGCGCCGATGATGACGTCACGGCCGGTCTTGAGCTGACCGTCGACCTGCACCACCACGCGGTCGCGCATGCCGTTGAGCATGAGCGTCTGCTGCGTCTCGGCCAGGCCGAGCTCCCACGGCGTGCCGGCGTGCTTGAGCGAGTTCATCGGGCTCGCGCCGGTGCCGCCGTCGTGACCGGACACCAGGATGACGTCGCTGAGCGCCTTCGCCACACCGGCGGACACCGCCCCGATGCCCGACTGGCTGACGAGCTTGGTGTGGATCCTCGCCTCGGGATTCGCCCTCTTCAGATCGAAGATGAGCTGCTTGAGATCCTCGATCGAGTAGATGTCATGGTGCGGCGGCGGCGAGATGAGGCCGACGCCCGGGGTGCCGCCGCGTGTGCGGGCGACCCACGGGTAGACCTTCTGCGGAGGCAGCTGTCCGCCCTCGCCGGGCTTGGCGCCCTGGGCGAGCTTGATCTGGATGTCGTCGGCTTCGGTCAGGTAGAGGCTCGTGACGCCGAAGCGACCCGACGCGACCTGCTTGATGGCGCTGCGCCGCTCGGGGTCGAGCAGTCGCTCGGCATCCTCGCCGCCCTCACCGGTGTTCGACTTGCCGCCGATCCGGTTCATCGCGATCGCGAGGGTCTCGTGCGCCTCCTTGGAGATCGAGCCGTAGCTCATCGCACCCGTCGAGAAGCGCTTGACGATCGCGGAGACCGGCTCCACCTCATCCAGCGGCACCGGCTTACGGGTTCCGGTGCGCAGGCGGAACAGCCCGCGCAGCGTCTTGAGTTCCGCTGCCTGGTCGTCGACGAGCCGCGTGTAGTCGCGGAAGATGTCGTAGCGGCGCTCGCGCGTGGCGTGCTGCAGCTTGAACACCGTCTCGGGATTGAACAGGTGCGGGGAGCCGTCGCGGCGCCACTGGTACTCTCCCCCGGTCCACAGCCGCTCGTGCGCGCGGGCGGCCTCGTCCTCGGGGTAGGCGTAGTCGTGACGGGCCTGGTTCTCGAGGAAGATCTCCCCGATCCCGATGCCGCCGAGCTTCGACTCCGTGCGCGTGAAGTACCGGTCGATGAACTCCTCGCTCAGACCGACGGCCTCGAAGACCTGCGCCCCGGCGTAGGACGACACCGTCGAGATGCCCATCTTCGACATGATCTTCAGCACCCCCTTGCCGAGTGCGTAGATGAGGTTGCGGACTGCCTTCTCCGGGCTGATCCCGGTGATGTAGCCGGTGCGCACGAGGTGCTCCACCGTCTCCATCGCCAGATAGGGGTTCACGGCGGATGCGCCGTAGCCGATCAGGGTCGCGACATGGTGCACCTCGCGGACGTCCCCGGCCTCGACGATCAGACCCACCTTCATGCGGTTCTCGCGGCGGATCAGGTGGTGGTGCACCGCAGAGACCATGAGCAGCGACGGGATCGGGGTCAGATCCTTGTTGGAGTCCCGGTCCGACAGGATGATGAACTCGGCGCCGCTGGCGATGGCCTCGTCGACCTCTTCGCACATCTCGACGAGACGGTTCTCGAGCGTGTTCGAGCCGACGTCGAAGTGGTACAGGCCCTTGATGGTGACACTGGCGCGGTCGGGCAGCGCCTTGTCGATGTGGCGGATCTTCGCGAGCTCGTCGTTGTCGATCACCGGGAAGTCGAGCGACACGGTGCGCGTGTGATCGGGACCCCAGCTGAGCAGGTTGCTCTCGGGTCCGAGGCCGAGCTTGAGGCTCGTGACGACCTCTTCGCGGATCGAGTCGAGCGGCGGGTTCGTGACCTGCGCGAACTGCTGCGTGAAGTAGTCGAACAGCAGGCGTGGGCGCTTGCTGAGCACAGCGATCGGGGTGTCGGAGCCCATCGCACCGAGCGGCTCGACGCCGGTCTGCCCCATCGGGGTCAGCAGCAGGCGGACCTCTTCCTCGGTGTATCCGAAGGTGCGCTGGCGGCGGGTGATCGAGGCCGGCGGGTGCACGATGTGCTCGCGCTCGGGGAGATCCGCGAGACGGACGGATCCGGCATCCAGCCACTCCTGCCACGGATGCAGGGTCGCGAGGTCGTGCTTGATCTCGTCGTCCTCGATGATGCGTTGCTGCGCCGTGTCTACGAGGAACATCTTTCCGGGCTGCAGACGTCCACGACGCTTGATGCGCTCCGGCTCGAACGTGAGCACACCGGTCTCGGAGCCGATCACGATGAGCCCGTCGGTGGTCTCGGTCCAGCGACCGGGGCGTAGGCCGTTGCGGTCGAGGGTCGCGCCCACGACGGTGCCGTCGGTGAAGATCAGCGCCGCCGGGCCGTCCCACGGCTCCATCTGGTTCGAGTGGTACTCGTAGAACGAACGCAGCTCGGGCGAGATGTCGGACTGCTTCTCATATGCCTCGGGGACCATCATCATGATGGCGTGCGGCAGGCTGCGACCTGTGAGGGTGAGCAGCTCGAGCACCTCGTCGAATGACGCGGAGTCGCTGGCGCCATCGGTGCAGATGGGCAGCAGCGGTGCCACGTCGCCGAGCAGCTCGGACTCGAGCTGGGACTGGCGCGCCCGCATCCAGTTGCGGTTGCCGCCGACCGTGTTGATCTCGCCGTTATGCGCGAGCATGCGCAGCGGCTGCGCGAGGGGCCACGAGGGGAACGTGTTCGTGGAGTACCGCGAGTGCACCACGGCGAGCTCCGACATGAAGCGCTCGTCCTGCAGATCGGGGTAGAACGGCTCGAGCTGCAGAGTCGTGACCATGCCCTTGTACCCGAGCGTGCGGGCGGAGAGCGACACGAAGTAGGCGCCGAGCTCGTGACCGGCGCGTTTGCGCAGCCGGTAGGCGACGCGATCGAGCGCGATGCCGGTGAGCGGTGCGTCGGAGTGGGTCGCTCCCCCGGCGCTCACGAAGAGCTGCTCGAAGGCGGGACGCGCCTCGTCGGCGAGCTTGCCGAGATTGTCGTTGACCGTGGGGACCTCGCGCCAGCCGAGGACGCGGAGGCCCTCGCTGCGGGCGATCTTCTCGATCCCCGCCTTCTGCTGACGGCGCTCGCTGGAGTCGCGCGGCAGGAACGCCAGCCCCGCGGCGTACTCGCCGACCGGAGGGAGCTCGAAGTCGGTGACGGCGCGCAGGAAGGCGTCGGGCATCTGGGTCAGGATGCCCGCTCCGTCGCCGGTGCCGGCATCCGAGCCGATGGCGCCGCGGTGCTCGAGGTTGCGCAGCGCCTGCAGCGCCAGCGCGATGATGTCGTGACCGGCTTCACCGCGCAGGGTGGCGACCATCGCGAGGCCGCAGGCATCCTTCTCGAACGCCGGGTTGTACATGCCCTGCTTGGGCGGATAAGCGCCGGAGGCGCCGTAGGGAGGCTGAAAATACACCAGTACCGTCCTCAGATCTGCAGATGACCCGGGGACGTCATTGGCCGGGTGGATGTGATGGGGTCCGCACGGACCGGTCGGCTACCGCGTGCCTTCCGTGTCCGTGGGAGCGGTGCTTGTGGCGCTGGCTCCTGCGGCGACTTCTTCGGACGGAGGCTCACTCACGTCCACGAAATCGGAGGGATTGTTCTGTGATTCTACATCAGCGTCCAGATCCTTCCGTCCGCGGCCGGGCTGGTACGCGGACGGCTCGAGACCGGGGTGACGGAGCGACTGGACGACGAGGATGGCGAGGCCGACGACGATGCCGAGGATCGCTGCCCAGACGTTGCTGCGAAGGCCGAGGATGATCTCGCTCGGATCGATGCGGATCGACTCCCAGACGACGCGGCCGGCGCTGTACCAGATGAGGTAGATCGCGAACAGGCGACCCCACTGCAGCGAGGTGGCCTTGCGGCTCAGCCACAGCAGCACGATCACGCCGAGGCCGTTCCAGAGGACCTCATACAGGAACGTCGGGTGGAACAGTGTGCCCTCGGGGAGGCCGGGAGGGAATGCGGAGTTGTCGGAGGGGATCTCGAGGCCCCACGGCAGATCGGTCGGCAGACCGTAGAGCTCCTTGTTGAACCAGTTGCCGAAGCGGCCCATCGCCTGGGCGAGCAGCAGGCCGGGCGCGAGCGCGTCGGCGAAGGTCCAGAAGCGGATGCCGGTCCACCGGCATCCGAGGTACGCCCCCACGGCGCCGCCGATGAGCGCACCGAAGATGGCGATGCCGCCCTCCCAGATGGCCCAGACCGAACCGGGTTCGAACGGGTTCCAGGTGTTCTTGCCCTCGCCGAAGTAGAAGTTCGGGTGGGTGAGCACGTGGAAGATGCGAGCGCCGATGATGGCGATCGGCACGGCGAGGATCGAGATGTCGATGACGACCCACGGCTCGGCGCCACGCCGGGTCAGGCGGTGGTTGGTGAGCAGCACGGCGGCGATGATGCCGGCGATGATGCAGAGCGCGTAGAAGTGGATCCGGAGCGGGCCGAGGTCGATGTACGAGACGGGAGGGCTCGGGATGCTGGCGAGCACGCCGGTGAAGGTGCTGTGGAGCGCGAGGGACATGATTGCGATTCTAGTTCTCGTGTACGGGGCGTGCCGACGACGTGCCGGAGGCCAGGTTTCGGGTGACTTCGGCGAGAGCGGGGATGCCGCCGTCGCGCAGTGCGCGGACGAGCGCGGTGCCGACGATCGCGCCGTCGGCGTACTCGGAGACACCGGCGATCTGCTCGGCGGTCGAGATGCCGATGCCGACGCAGGCGCGCAGATTGCCGTGCTCGCGCAGGCGGGCGACGAGGTTGCGCGCCGCACGGTCGAGCTCGGTGCGCTCACCCGTGATCCCCATGGTCGACACGGTGTACACGAACCCGGTGGACGACTTCACGACGAGGCCGAGGCGCTCGTCTGTGGAGGTGGGGGCCGCGAGGAACACGCGGTCGAGTCCGGTGCGCTCGCTGGCGGCGATCCACTCCCCCGCGACGTCCGGCGTGATGTCGGGAGTGATGAGACCAGCACCGCCGGCGGCGAGCAGATCGTCGGCGTACCGGTCGACGCCGTACTGGAAGACGGGGTTCCAGTACGTCATCACGAGCACGGGCACGTCGGTGGCCTCGGTGATCGCCCGTACGGCGGTGAACAGGTCCTTCATCTTGAACCCGTTGGCGAGTGCGGCGGTGGTCGCCTCCTGGATGACCGCGCCGTCCATCACGGGGTCGCTGTAGGGCGGCCCGAGTTCGATGATGTCGACACCGTTCTCCGCGAGCGCGATGGCCGCCTGGATGCTCGTCTCGAGGTCGGGGTACCCGACCGGCAGGTAGCCGACGAAGGCGCTCCGGCCTGCCCGGTGTGCGGCGGCGATCGCCTGTTCGACGCGACTCACAGCTCCGGCTCCCCCTTCGAGGCGGCCTGCTCGGCGGCGCTCTCTTCGGAGACGTCGTGCGCGAGAGCCTCGGCGTCGTACAGGTCGAAGTACCGGGCCGCCGTGTCCATGTCCTTGTCGCCGCGGCCCGAGAGGCAGATCGCCAGCACCGCGTCCGGACCCATCTCACGACCGAGGCGCAGAGCGCCGGCGAGGGCGTGCGCGGACTCGATCGCCGGGATGATGCCCTCGGTGCGGCTGAGCAGGCGCAGGGCCTGCATCGCCTCGTCGTCGGTGGCGGGGATGTACTCCGCGCGGCCGATGTCGGCGAGCCAGGAGTGCTCGGGGCCGACACCCGGGTAGTCGAGACCGGCCGAGATCGAGTGCGACTCGGTCGTCTGCCCGTCGTCGTCCTGCAGCACGTAGGTCTTCGCGCCGTGCAGGATTCCCGGACGTCCTCGTTCGATCGATGCCGCGTGGCGTGGCGTGTCGACGCCGTCGCCTGCTGCTTCGACGCCGTAGAGCTTCACGCCCTCGTCGTCGAGGAACGCATCGAACATGCCGATCGCGTTCGAGCCGCCGCCGACGCAGGCGATCACGGCGTCGGGCAGTCGGCCGGTCTCGTCGAGCAGCTGCTGACGGGCCTCTTCGCCGATGATCTTCTGGAAGTCGCGCACCATCGCGGGGAACGGATGGGGCCCGGCCGCGGTGCCGAAGATGTAGTTGGTGGTCTCGACCGACGCGACCCAGTCGCGGTAGGCGTCGTTGATCGCATCCTTGAGTGTGCGCGACCCCGAGGTGACGGGCACGACCTCTGCGCCGAGCAGACGCATGCGGGCGACGTTGAGTGCCTGACGCTCGGTGTCGACCTCGCCCATGTAAATCGTGCACTCCAGGCCGAACAGCGCCGCGGCCGTCGCCGTCGCGACACCGTGCTGACCGGCGCCGGTCTCGGCGATCACGCGGGTCTTGCCGAGCCGCTTGGTCAGCAGCGCCTGTCCGAGCACGTTGTTGATCTTGTGCGATCCGGTGTGATTGAGGTCCTCGCGCTTGAGGAAGACACGGGCGCCGCCCGCGTGCTCCGCGAACCGCGCGACCTCGGTCAGCGGTGACGGGCGTCCGGCGTAGGAGCTCAGCAGCGAGGCCAGCTCGTCGCGGAACGCCGGGTCGACGATCGCCTCGGCGTACGCCGCCGAGAGCTCGTCGATCGCGGCGATCAGCGACTCCGGCATGTAGCGCCCGCCGTACTCGCCGAAGAGAGGTCCGTGCTGGTCGCGCAGACTGCCTCCGGCCGTCGTTGCTCGCTCGGTGGGATGCATCACGCCTCCAGGAAGCTCGTGAGGGTGGCGACCGGGTCGCCCGTGACGAGGGCTTCTCCGATCAGGACGACATCGGCACCCGCGGAGCGGTAGTGCGTGACGTCTGCGGGGGTGAGCACCGCGGACTCGGCGATCTTGATCGCGGAGTCCGGGATGCGCTCGACGAGGCGGCCGAAGAGGTCGCGGTCGAGTTCGAGAGTGGTGAGATCGCGGGCGTTGACACCGATCAGCGGAGCGCCGAGGTCGATGGCCGCTTCGAGCTCATCGGCCGAGTGGGTCTCGACGAGCGGCGTCATGCCGAGTTCGGTGATGAAGCCGAACAGGTCGTGCAGCACCTGCGGTTCGAGGCCGGCGACGATGAGCAGCACCAGGTCGGCACCGGCCGCGCGGGCCTCGAGGACCTGGTAGCGGTTCGCGATGAAGTCCTTGCGGAGCACCGGCAGCGTCACGCGGGCGGTGACGGCCTCGAGATCGGCGAGACTGCCGCCGAAGCGGCGTTCCTCGGTGAGGACGCTGATCGCCGAGGCGCCGCCGGTCTCGTAGAGCGAAGCCTGCAGCGCGGGGTCGGGGATCTCGGCCAGGGCGCCGCGCGACGGGCTCGCGCGCTTGACCTCGGCGATGATCTTGACGCGGTCGGCCGGGGCGAGGAAGGCGAGCGCATCCTTGGCGGCAGGGCGCGCGAGAGCGTCGCGCTCCACCTCGGACATCGGCCGGGTGAGGGCTCGACGCTCCGCGTCTGCGACTGCGCCGGCCGTGAGGTCGGCGAGCACCATTAGTGCGCCTTCGGCGAGTACTTGGGGCCCTTCACGCCGTATCCGGCGCGGGCGACGAGCCATCCTGCCAGCGCGCCGAGCGGGACGATCGCGGCGCCGACCCAGATGATCGGGATCCACACGGGGCTGAACACGGCGAGGCAGAACGCCAGGGTGCCGATCGTGAAGCCGGCGAGCATGATGATCACGCCTGTCCATGCGGCGGGCGAGTGTCCGTGGCCGGGGTCAGCGATCGGGTTGGTCATGGTCTCCTCCGGGGGACGACGTGCAGGATCTCGTTCAGTCTATCGGGGTCAGCGCGTGGGGTCGGTTCCGCGGGACAGGTCGTCCCACGAGTCGATCGCGTCGACGGGACCCGATGCCGACTCGACGTGCGCGGCATCGGTGCGGTACCGGCGTCCGCCGGACTTCCAGCGACGCCAGGTCACGAGCACCAGCAGCGACGCCGCGAGCAGTACGACCCAGCCGATCAGCGTCACCACCGGCCACGACGAGAGTTCGATCCCCGCGACCAGATCGGCGATCGCCGCGCTGCCGGCGAGCCCTGTCGTCTCGGTCACCGTGCCGCCGACTGCGGCCAGCGGTTCCGACACCAGCAGCTGCAGGGTGGTCCAGCCGAGGAACAGGGCCGCCGCGGTGGAGAGCACGCCGAACACGAGACGGACGACGGGGCCGACGATCGAGAGCGCGATGCCGAGTGCGAGCACGGCGAGGCTCAGGGGCGCGAGCAGCGGGAGGGCCGCCGCACCGGGGACGAGGATCGCCTCCGCGGCATCCGCCCGCTCTACGGTCAGCCAGGTCTGGGTCGACGAGATGATCCCCACAGCCCCCGACAGGAGGAAGCCGGATACCGCGATCGAACGGCCGCGTGTCGCGAGGGTCATGCGGATGCGCCCCCGTCGACGGCCTGGAGGTCTGTGGAGTCGAAGCAGGTGCGCGTCCCGGTGTGGCACGCGGGGCCCGACTGGTCGACGCGCAGCAGGATCGCGTCGCCGTCGCAGTCCAGGCGCGCCTCGTGCACGATCTGGATGTGCCCGGAGGTGTCGCCCTTGCGCCAGTACTCCTGGCGGGAACGGGACCAGTAGACGGCGCGTCCCGTCGTGAGGGTCCTGCGCAGCGCCTCGGCGTCGACCCACGCCAGCATGAGCACCTCGGCGGTGTCCCACTGCTGCACGATCACGGGAGCGAGCCCATCGCCGTTGAAGGCGACCTGCGCGATCCGCTGCTCGACGTCGCTCATCGGACCAGCACCCCCTCCGCGCGCAGCGCGGCCTTGACATCGCCGACGGTGAGCGCCCCCGTGTGGAACACGCTCGCCGCGAGAACCGCATCGGCACCTGCCTTGATGGCAGGCGCGAAATCGGACACGGCGCCGGCGCCGCCCGACGCGATGATGGGCACGGATGCCGCTTCGCGCATCACCGTCACGAGCTCCAGGTCGAAGCCGTCGCGGGTGCCGTCGGCGTCTATCGAGTTGACGAGCAGTTCGCCCGCCCCGCGCTCGGCGGCCTCGCGCGCCCACTCGATCGCATCGAGAGTCGTCCGGGTGCGGCCGCCGTGCGTGGTGACCACGAAGCCGGAGGGAGTCGTGTCGGCGCGCTTGACATCGAGAGAGAGCACGAGAACCTGAGCGCCGAAGCGGTCGGCGATCTCGCCGATCAGCTCGGGGCGCGCGATCGCCGCCGAGTTCACGCCCACCTTGTCGGCTCCGACGGCGAGCAGCCGTGACACGTCATCGACGCTGCGCACCCCGCCACCGACCGTCAGCGGCACGAACACCTGCTCCGCCGTGCGCTGCACCACGTCGTACGTGGTCGCACGGGCATCGACCGTGGCGGTGACATCGAGGAAGGTGATCTCGTCTGCGCCCTGCGCCGCATAGTGGCGGGCGAGCTCGACGGGATCTCCCATGTCGCGCAGGTTCTCGAAGTTCACGCCCTTGACCACGCGGCCCTCGGCGACATCCAGACACGGGATAACGCGACTCGCGAGCGCCATCAGAGCCTCGCGTTGTGGATCGCCGTGACCAGGATCGCTCGGGCGCCCAGGGCGTAGAGAGCGTCCATCACGGGATTGACCCGCGAACGCGCCACCATCACGCGCACGGCAACCCATTCCGGGTCGCGCAGCGGCGAGACCGTGGGCGACTCGATGCCCTCGGCGATCTCGACGGCGGCATCGAGCAGAGCGAGGGGCAGGTCGTAGTCGATCATCACGAACCGGCGGGCGACCATCACCCCGCGCAGGCGACGCAGCAGCGTCTCGGACCCCTCGGCATCGTGCGGACCGGCGATCAGCACGGCCTCCGACTGCAGGATCACGGGGCCGAACACGTCGAGGCCGGCCTGCCGGAGCGTCGTCCCGGTCTCGACGACGTCCGCGACGGCGTCGGCGACGCCGAGGCGCACCGCCGATTCGACGGCGCCGTCGAGGGGCACGAGATCGACGGCGATGCCCCGCTCGTCGAGGAACGCGTCGACCAGCCCGGGGTACGACGTGGCGATGCGCAGCCCGTCGAGTTCGGAGACGTCGCTGTAGCGGCCAGACGGCGCCGCGAAGCGGAAGGTGGAGCCGGCAAATCCGAGCGCCTCGATCTCCCTGGCACCCGGCATGCGGGCATCGAGAAGAAGGTCACGGCCGGTGATGCCGACATCGATCGCCCCCGACCCGACGTAGGTCGCGATGTCCTTGGGACGCAGGTAGAAGAACTCGACGTCGTTGTCGCCGTCGACGACGTGGAGGGTCTTGGGGTCACGGCGACCGGTGTAGCCGGCCTCCGCGAGCATGTCGGCGGCGGTCTCGGAGAGAGAGCCCTTGTTGGGAACAGCAATGCGCAGCATGAGATGCCTTCAGATCGAAGCGAATGGGGCGGAGCGCTTCACAGATGTCGGTAGACGTCCTGCAGGCTGAGCCCCTTCGCGATCATCATCACCTGCACGTGGTAGAGCAGCTGGGAGATCTCTTCGGCGGCGGCGTCGTCGGACTCGTACTCGGAGGCCATCCAGACCTCGGCGGCCTCCTCGACGATCTTCTTGCCGATCGTGTGCACGCCGCCGTCGAGCTCCGCGACCGTGCCCGATCCCTCGGGTCGGGTCTCCGCCTTGACGCTGAGCTCGGCGAACAGCTCGTCGAAAGTCTTCACGATTCCAGGCTAGCGGCTCTGGCGCGGTCCCTGAGCCGGGTGACGGCCGCCTCGACGTCATCCGCGCCGTAGACCGCGGACCCGGCGACGAAGGTGTCGGCACCGGCGGCAGCGGCCTCCTCGATCGTCGCGTCGGAGATCCCTCCGTCGACCTGCAGCCAGACGGTCGAGCCCCGTCGCTTCGCCTCCTCCGCGAGGGCGCGCAGCTTCGGCATGGTCTCGGACATGAATCCCTGGCCGCCGAAACCCGGCTCCACGGTCATCACGAGGATCTGGTCGAACTCCTCGAGGACGCTGTACAACCCCTCCGCGGGCGTGTCGGGCTTGATGGCGACGCCCGCGCGGGCTCCGATGTCGCGCAGCCTCCTGGCGAGCGAGGTCGGGTCTGCGGCGGCCTCGAGATGGAAGGTCACACTCGCGGCCCCCAGCTCGGCGTAGGCGGGGGCCCAGCGCTCCGGATCAGTGATCATGAGGTGCACGTCGAGCGGGATCGGGCTGGTCGCCTGGATCCGCTCCACCATCTGCGGGCCGAACGTGAGGTTGGGCACGAAGTGGTTGTCCATCACGTCGACGTGCGCGAAGTCCGCCGACGCGATTCTGGCGAGGTCACGCTGCATGTTGACGAAGTCGGCGGCCAGGATGCTGGGGTTGATGCGCGGGGCGCGGGGCAGGTCCACGTCTCTAGTCTCCTTCGTCGGCGGGCGGGATGTCTCGGGGTGCGGCCGTGTCGCGGCGCAGCAGCGCCAGGAACATCGCATCGGTGCCGTGACGGTGCGGCCAGAGCTGCACGCGGCCGGACCCGTCGTCGGCGAGGTCGATCGGCGCGTCCGCGACATCGGCGACCACGGCGCGGGCGTCGAGTTCGGTGACGTCGCTGCGCCCGCGAAGCACCTCCTGCACCACGCCGGTCGTCTCGGCGAGGTGGGGCGAGCACGTGACGTAGGCGACGATCCCCCCGGGAGCGACGGCGTCGAGGGCGGAGCGGAGCAGCTCGACCTGCAGCGGCACGAGATCGGCGACATCGGCCGGCGACTTGCGCCAGCGGGCTTCGGGCCGGCGTCGGAGTGCGCCGAGCCCGGTGCACGGGGCATCCACGAGGATGCGATCGAAGGCGCCCGGGTGCGTGGCCCCGAACGCGCGGCCGTCCTCCTCGTGCACGGTCACCTCGCCGGGCACGGCGCGCAGAGCGTTGCGGACGAGACGCGCCCTGGTGGGCACGACCTCGTTGGCCTCGAGCCGCACGTCGTGCTGCCGAGCGATCGCGGCCAGCAGCGCGGTCTTGCCGCCGGGACCCGCGCAGAGGTCGAGCCACCGCTCGCCGGGGGCGATCGGTGCGGCACCGGCCAGCGCCAGCGCGACGAGCTGGGAGCCCTCATCCTGCACGCGCACGGTGCCCCCGGATGCGGCGATCACCCGGTGCGGGTCGCCACCTGCCGATGCATAGGCCGTCGGGGCGTACGGGCGCCGGGGTTCGCCCGGCTCGGCGAGTCCGGGAAGCGCGACCAGCGTGACCTCCGGCGAGGCGTTGTCGGCGTCGAGGAGCTCGTCGAGCTCGTCGACCCGTCCCTCCGCGGCGAGAGCCCGACGGAGTGCTCGGATGACCCAGACCGGATGCGCGGTGCGGAGTGCGAGCCTCTCGTCGTCCGACCGGGCGGACGCCTCGATCCGCTGCTCCCACTCCCCCGGTGTCTCACGCGAGATGCGTCGGAGCACCGCATTGGCGAAGCTGGATGCGCCACGGCCCTGGTGCGCGGCGACCAGGTTCACGGACTCGTTCACCGCGGCGTGCGACGCGACCCTGGTGGCGAGCAGCTGATGAGTCGCGAGTCGCAGCGCGTCGAGCACGGCAGGGTCGATCTCCTCCGCGGGACGATCCGCGGCCGCCGAGATGATCGCGTCGTAGGTGCCGCGTCGACGCAGCGTGCCGTACGCGAGTTCCGTGGCCAGTGCGGCGTCCTGAGGCGTGAGACCGGCGTCGGCGATCGTCGGCGGCAGGACCAGGTTGGCGTAGGCATCGGACTCGGACACGGCCCGCAGCACGTCGTAGGCGACGCGACGCGCGGGCTGGACCGTCCGCTGAGGCGTTGCCGAGCTGCCCCGAGCCGAGCCACCCCGAGACGAGCCGTTCCGTGTCGAGCTGTTCCGCGCCGAACCGCCGCGTGCGTCGTCGCCCCGACCGGACCCGGAGCGGCCGGAGCCACCGCGGCCGCCGCGGGGGCCGTCGGCGTCGGACCTCGCATCGCGTCGGGAGCGGTCGTCCCGCTGGCCGCTCATGCGCCCACCCGCAGATCCTCGGTGCCGCGCTGTCCGCGCCACCAGTCGACAGCGTGCATCGCTCCCTTGCCCGCAGGCTGCACCCGCGTGACCGCGAGCGGCTCCGAGGCGGTGCCGATCAGCAGCGCGGACTTCGTCGCGGCGATCTGTCTGGGCTCGAGCGCATCGGCCCCCACGGAGGGAGCGGCCTCGAGGATCTTCAGCCGCAGGCCGTCGACCGTGGTGTGCGCGCCCGGTTCGGGGGTCACGCCGCGGAAGCGGGCGAACACCCGCGACAGCGGCTGGGCCCAGTCGATCAGGCCGTCGTCGAGAGTGAGCTTCGGGGCGAGAGTCGGCTCCCCCTGTTGAGGAACGGCGACGGCCGAGCCGTCGGCGATCGCCGCGACCACCTCGGCGGTGAGCGCCGCACCGTCGATCGACAGCGCCTCGAGGGCGGCGTCCGCGGTCGCCTCCTCATCGACGTCGACGACGCGTGCGGCGAAGACGTCGCCGGCGTCGAGTGCAGGAACGAGCTGGAACACGCTGGCGCCGAGCTCAGGATCCCCCGCGATCAGCGCACGCTGCACCGGTGCGGCGCCCCGCCAGCTCGGCAGCAGTGAGAAGTGCAGGTTGATCCACCCCTTCGCCGGCGTCGACAGCAGCGGCTCGCGCACGAGCCCGCCGTAGGCGACGATGACCCCGAGTTCGGCGTCGAGCTCGGCGATCGCCGCCGTGACGGCGTCGTCGAGCCTGGCAGCCGCGATCACCGGAAGACCGAGCTCGGCCGCGGCCTGCGCGACGGGCGACGGAGTGAGCACGCGCCTGCGCCCCAACGGCGCGTCGGGCCGCGTCACCACGGCCGCGATGTCGTGCTCGCCGGCGAGGCGGCGGAGGGTGGGGACGGCGGCCGACGGTGTGCCGGCGAAGACGAGTCGCATGAAGGTGCTCCGGAGGGATCCAGGTGGAGATCGGGTGAGTTCGAGGCGGTGTCGCGTTCAGAGCTCTGGGTCGAGGATATCGAGGCGAACCGAGAGCGCGCTCCGAGTGGACTTGCCCTTGCCCCGGCGCGCACTGACAGCTTCGGCGACCACGGCTGCGCGGAGGGTCGAGGCCACCCGCTGTCCTGCGCCGTAGTCGAAGCGGACCAGGGCGCGCACCCGCGGCGGGTAGTCGTCGGATTCGATCGGCACCGGTCCGAGCACCGCATCGGGCGGCAGAGCGAGATCGTGCAGAGACGCCAGGCCCCGGGCCACCGCGGCGACCGTCCCTTCGACCAGTGCCACCCGCGCGGCGGGGGGCATGTGCAGCGGTGCGCGCTCGGCGAGCTCGGCACGGGCGAAGCCCGAGTGGTTCCAGGTCGCGAGCGCTCGGGCGATGCCGCCGTCGACGCCCACCAGGTGGATCGGAGCGCCGGGAGCCGCGAGGGCGGCCGCGTTCGACCACCACCGCAGACACGCCTCACCGATGCGCAGGTCCGGCGCCTGCAGCATCCGCGGCCCGTCGAGCAGCACCACGGCCCGGTATCCGCCCTCGGCCAGCGGTTCGGCTCCCCTCGTCGCGACCACGAGCGACGGCTTGTCGGCGACCTGTTCGACGGGGTGCGCGCTGTCGGCCACGATCACCCGGATGCCGGGGAACGCCTTGCCCAATTCGTCGGCCGTGCGCTCGCTGCCGGAGGATGCCAGGCGCAGCTTCGTCGAGGAGCAGGCCGGGCACGCCCACGCACGAGCACCGCGACCGCACCACGCGCAGACGGGCACGGCCCCGCGGTGCGTGGCTCCCAGCGGTCCGCCGCAGTGCGCGCACCGGGCCGGTGCACGGCAGTCGGCGCACACCAGCGACGGGGAGAACCCCGGGCGCGACACCTGCACGAGCACGGGCCCGTCGGCTGCGGCGTTGCGCGCGGAGAGGAACGCCGACGACGGCATCCGCTGCGCTGTCGGTGCGTCCATCTCCTGCGGCGTGCTGAGCACCACGCGCGGGAGCACCCGCCGTGTCGCCCGGACATCGTGCAGGTACCCGTGTGCGACGAGCCTCTCCACATCGGTCGTGCGGGTGTGACCGGCGTACAACAGCGCGGAATCCTCCTGCTCCTGGCGCAGGAGCGCGGCATCGCGGGCGTTGATGTACGGGGCGAGCGGTTCGCCGAGCAGCGGATCGCCGTCGTCCCAGACCGCGACGAGACCTGCCTGCACCGGGGCGTACACGGCCGAGCGATTGCCCACCACGATGCACGGGGCGTCCTCGAGCGTGCGCAGGAAGGACCGGTAGCGGTCGGGGTTCGTCAATCGCGAATCGTGCCGCACCACCGCCTCTGCGGGAGCGAGCACCTCGAGCGCCGCGAGCAGGCGGTCGAGGTCGCGGTGGTCCGGCACCACCAGCACACTCGATCGGCCCGCCGCGAGAGTGTGAACCGCCGCCGCCGCGAGCAGCGCGGCCCAGCCCTGCACCCCCTCGCGGGAGACCGGCACCGCTTCGACCGCCGCCCGCGTGCCCTCGTCGAGGACCTCGGCCAGTCCGTCGTACTCGTCGACGACCCGGGCGGCCGCGGCCCTCTGCTCGTCTGTGGGGACCGGGGCCGGAGCGTCCGCCGTCCAGGCCTTCTCGACGCGCACCTGGCGCTTGGGGATCACGAGTCGCAGCACGTCGGAGGCGGAACCCGCCGCGCGGTCCGCCGCGCGCCGCGCGAGCCGGTAAAGGCGCGCGGGCAGTACCGACACCGTCGACACGACGCTGTCGACCTCCGACAGAGGACGGTCGGCGTCGTCTTCGGTGTCGAGTTCGACGATGTACCCGTCGACGACACGCCCCGCGGTGCGCAGCGGCACACGCACCCGTACGCCGAGCGGAACCTCACCCAGGGCGGCGGGCAGAGCGTAGTCGAACAGTCGATCGAGCTGCGGGAGCGGGGAGTCCAGGAGCACGCGCGCGATGCGCCGGCTCTCGGTCATGAGCGCGGGGGTGCCATCGGGCCGTCCCTCAGAGGCCCGCGGCGCGACGAAGCTCCTCGGCGCGGTCGGTGCGCTCCCATGTGAAGTCGGGGAGGTCGCGACCGAAGTGACCGTACGCCGCCGTCTGCGCGTAGATCGGGCGCAGCAGGTCGAGCTGATCGATGATCGCCTGGGGTCGGAGGTCGAACACCTCGTCGATCGCACGGGTGATGACCTCGTCCGACACCTTTCCGGTGCCGAAGGTCTCGACGTACAGGCCCACGGGTCGGGCGACGCCGATGGCATAGGCCACCTGCACCTCGAGCCGGTCCGCGAGTCCCGCGGCGACCGCGTTCTTGGCGACCCACCGCGTCGCGTAGGCGCCGGAGCGGTCGACCTTCGACGGATCCTTGCCGCTGAACGCCCCACCGCCGTGACGGGCGGCGCCGCCGTAGGTGTCGATGATGATCTTGCGTCCGGTGAGACCGGCGTCGCCCTTCGGGCCGCCGGTCACGAACGGGCCGGCGGGGTTGATGTAGTAGGTGACGTCGTCGAGGTCGAGCCCCGTCGTCGCGAGGATCGGGTCGATGACGTGCTCACGGACCTGGGCCTTGATCTCTTCCTGCGAGATGTCGGGGTGATGCTGCGTCGAGAGGACCACCGCGTCGACGGTCTTCGGGGTGAAGCCCTCGTATCCGAGGGTGACCTGCGTCTTGCCGTCGGGGCGCAGGAATCCGAGCGCACCCGAGCGACGCACCTCGGCGAGCCGCTCGGCGATGCGGTGCGCGGTCCAGGCGGCCATCGGCATCAGCTGAGGCGTCTCGTTGGTGGCGAACCCGAACATGATGCCCTGGTCGCCGGCACCCAGTCCGTCGAGCGGATCGACGGACGAGCCGTCGCGGTGCTCCTGCGCACTGTCGACCCCATGGGCGATGTCGGTGGACTGCTCGCCCACCGAGATGCTCACACCGCACGAATCCCCGTCGAAGCCGGTGTCGCTCGAGGTGTAGCCGATGCGGTTGACGACCTGACGGACGATCGTCGGGATGTCGACGTAGGCCTCAGTCCGGATCTCGCCGGCGACGTGCACGAGCCCCGTGGTGACGAGGGTCTCGACGGCGACGCGGGAACCGGGATCCTTCGCGAGGAGGCCGTCGAGGATGCTGTCCGAGATCTGGTCGCAGATCTTGTCGGGGTGCCCCTCGGTGACGGACTCGGACGTGAACAGACGCAGCGCGCTCATCGGGGCTCCAGAACGGATCGGGCAGACGGGAGGGGGTGATCCCATGATGGACCGCACCGCCGACATCGGTCGGCGGTGCGGTCATCGGACGTCACTCGGCGTGACGGAGGCGCAGCTTGTCTTCGTTGATCTCGTGCAGGGCGATCGTGAGCGGCTTGTCCTCGACCGACGAGTCGACCAGCGGGCCGACGTTGTCGAACAGGTTGCCCTCGTGGAGGTCGGAGTAGTAGTCGTTGATCTGGCGCGCGCGCTTGGCGGCGTAGATCACGAGCTCGTACTTCGAGTCGACGCGGTCGAGCAGGTTGTCGATGGGGGGATCGATGATGCCGTTGGTGTGGTGTCCGGCCATGGTGGGACCTCCTGATCAGGCGACGGGATCGTCGCGAAGACGGTGCAGCAGGCGCGCGACCCTTCGACGGGCTCAGGGACCGGATGTGGAAAGATCCCCGAAATCGTGTCAGCGCGCAGAGCTCAGAGACAATTCTACGACCTCGGCGGCGGCAGCGGCGACGTCCTCGTTCACGATGAGGTGGTCGAACTCGTTCTGGGCGGCCAGTTCGACCTTCGCCGTGCGCAGTCGACGCGCCCGTTCCTCGGCGCCCTCGGTGCCGCGGCCGACCAGTCGCTGCACGAGTTCGTCCCAGGTCGGCGGCAGCAGGAAGATGAGGGTGGCGGCCGGTTCGGCGCGGCGGACCTGGCGTGCGCCCTGCAGATCGATCTCGAGCAGCACCGTCCTGCCCTCGGCCAGAGCGGCGTCGATGGGCGCACGCGGCGTGCCGTAGCGCGATCGGTTGTGCACCACCGCGTATTCGAGCAGCTCGTCCTGCTCGATCAGCCGATCGAACTCGGCGTCATCCACGAAGTAGTAGTGCACGCCGTCGACCTCGCCAGGGCGCGGCGCTCTCGTCGTGGCCGAGACGGAGAGGTGGATCTCGGGGTTGTGCTCGCGGATGTGGGCCGCGACCGTGCCCTTGCCGACCGCGGTGGGGCCGGCAAGCACGAGCAGCCGGCTGCGCGCGCCCCGGGGCTCCGTCACGGGGAAGCGCGTGTCGAGCCATCCGGACAGCGCGGCGCGCTGACGAACGCCGAGGCCGCCGAGGCGCTTGACCGACGAGATGTGCAGCTCGTCGAGGATGCGGTCGCGCTTTCCCGCGCCGATCGCCGGGAGGGCGAGCAGGAAGTCGGTGATCCGCAGGGAACCCTCGACGGAGTCCGGATCCGCCGTCGCCCGCCGCAGCACGGTCTGCGGGGTGACGACCCGCGTGGTCAGGTCGCGCTTGAGCGACGCACGGGCGCGTCGTCGCTCGACCGCTTTGCGCGCGGCCGCCGCGCGGTCGACCTCGGGAACCGGACGAGACTCAGCCACGGCCGACCTCCCTGTACTCTGCGACGCGCGCGTCGATGGCTGCGGCGAGGCCCGTTGGCCCGGCCGAGAGGATGCTGCGGCTCTCGCTCGCGAGGACCGCGTCGCTCATGGACCCGAACCGGCGGTGCAGATCGGACGGCGTCGCCCCCTGCGTGCCGAAGCCCGGAGCGAGGATGGGCGCGATCGGGGCGAACGCCGCGATGCCGGCATCCGTCCAATCCACCGTGGCCCCGATCACGAAGCCGAAGCTGCCCCACTCCCCCGCGCCGATGTGCTCGGCGTTGCGGGCGGAGACGACCGAGACGATGTCGGCGGACACCACTCGTCCCGTCTCCGAGACGGAGCGCTGCAGCGCCTCCGCCTCGGGATTGCTCGTCGCGGCGAGCACGAACAGGCCCTTTCCGTGCTGCTGCGCGAGCGAGAAGGCGCCGTCGAGGGCACCGACCCCGAGGAATGGATTGACTGTGAGGGCATCCGCTTCGAGAGGTGAGCCCGGCGTCAGCCAGGCGTCGGCGTACGCGTCCATCGTCGAGCCGATGTCTCCGCGCTTCGCATCGGCGATCACGACCAGTCCCGCCGCACGTGCGGCGGCCAGCACCTCTTCGAGCGCGGCGAAGCCCGACGAGCCGAAGCGCTCGAAGAACGACACCTGCGGCTTGACGACACCGACGCGGCCAGCCGCCGCCTCGACGGTCCTCAGCCCGAACTCCCGCGCGCCGGAGGCGTCGTCGGCGAGGCCCCACGCCGCGAGGAGCGCTGCATGGGGGTCGATGCCCACACACAGCGGTCCCCACTCGGCGAGGGTCGTGCGGATGCGTTCGCCGAAGCGGATGCTCACACCGCGGCCTTCCGGTCGAGGGCGTACTCCTGCAGGCTCTTGACCTGGAAGCCCTCGTGCGCCGCGTCCATGCCGCTCACCGCGGCACCGAGCACGGCCATCGTGGTGAACAGCGCCTTGTCCGCCGCGACCGCCGCGGCCCTGATCTCGTACCCGTCGGCCCGTGCCGCACCGCCCGAGGGGGTGTTCACGACGATGTCGATCGAGCCGTCGTTGATCAGGTCGACGATGTTGGTCGCCCCCGACTCCTGGGTCTCGCTGTACTTCTCCACCACGGTGACGGCGATGCCGTTGCGCGAGAGGATCTCGGCGGTGCCCTCGGTGGCCACGATCGTGAAGCCGAGCTGCTGCAGGCGGTGGGCCGGCAGGATCACCGCGCGCTTGTCGGAGTCGGCGACCGAGATGAACACCGTCCCGGAGGTCGGCATGCCGCCGTACGCGGCGGCCTGGCTCTTGGCGAACGCGGTCGGGAAGTCGCGGTCGATGCCCATGACCTCACCCGTCGAGCGCATCTCCGGGCCGAGGATGGAGTCGACCGTCTTGCCGTCGGCGGTGCGGAACCGCTTGAACGGCAGCACGGCCTCCTTGACGGAGACCGGCGCGTCGAGCGGCACCCGCGAGCCGTCCTGCGCGGGCAGCATGCCCTCGGCGCGCAGTTCCGCGATCGTCGATCCGGCCATCACGCGGCTCGCGGCCTTGGCCATCGGAATGCCGAGCGCCTTGGAGACGAACGGCACCGTGCGGCTGGCGCGCGGGTTGGCCTCGATGACGTAGAGCACGCCGGCGCTGATCGCGAACTGCACGTTCAGCAGGCCGCGCACGCCGACGCCCTCGGCGATCGCCAGCGTGGCCTCGCGCACGCGGTCGACGTCGGTGCGACCGAGCGACACCGGCGGCAGCGTGCAGCTGGAGTCGCCGGAGTGGATGCCCGCCTCTTCGAGGTGCTCCATGACGCCGCCGATGAACAGATCGGTGCCGTCGTAGAGAGCGTCGACGTCGAGCTCGATCGCGTCATCGAGGAAGCGGTCGACCAGGAGCGGCTTGCCCTCCTCGATGACGACCTCGTCGGCGGTGCGCACGAAGTAGTCGCGCAGCGACGCCGTGTCGTAGACGATCTCCATGCCGCGACCGCCGAGCACGAAGCTCGGGCGCACGAGCACGGGGTAGCCGATCTCCTCGGCGACCGCGACCGCGCCGTCGGCGTCGACGGCGGTGCCGTGACGCGGAGCGATGAGGCCCGCCGAATCGAGCAGCTGCGAGAAGAGCTCCCGCTCCTCCGCGATGTCGATCGCCGCGGGGCTGGTGCCGAGCACCGTGTAGCCGGCGGCCTCGATGCCCTTCGCGAGTCCGAGCGGGGTCTGGCCGCCGAGCTGGCAGACGACGCCGAGGATGGTGCCGCTGGCGGCTTCCGCGTCCAGCACCTCGAGCACGTCCTCCAGGGTGAGCGGCTCGAAGTAGAGGCGATCGGAGGTGTCGTAGTCCGTCGAGACGGTCTCGGGGTTGCAGTTGACCATGACGGTCTCGAACCCGGCATCCGACAGCGCGAACGAGGCGTGCACGCACGAGTAGTCGAACTCGACGCCCTGACCGATGCGGTTCGGGCCCGACCCGATGATCACCACCTTCGTGCGCTCCGAGGGCGCCACCTCGGTCTCGACGTCGTAGCTCGAGTAGTGGTACGGGGTGAGAGCCGGGAACTCGCCCGCACAGGTGTCGACCGTCTTGTACACGGGCCGGATGCCGAATCCGTGGCGCACGCCGCGGATCTCGGCCTCGTCGTCGCCGCGCAGCTGCGCGATCTGCGCGTCGGAGAAGCCGTGCTCCTTGGCGTACCGCAGGGTGGCGGCGTCGAGCTCCGGGGCCGTGCGGACGATCTCCGCGACCTCGTTGATGAGCACGATCTGGTCGATGAACCACGGGTCGATCGCCGTGGCGTCGAAGGCCTGCTCGATCGTCGCGCCCTTGCGCAGCGCCTGCTGCAGGGTGACGATGCGCCCGTCGGTCGGCACCTTCGAGATCTCGAGCAGCTGCTCTACCGAACGCTCCTCGGCGCCCCAGTGGAAGCTGGAGCCGCGCTTCTCGAGCGAGCGGAGCGCCTTCTGCAGCGCGGTCGCGTAGTTGCGTCCGATCGCCATCGCCTCGCCGACCGACTTCATGGTCGTGGTGAGCGTGGCGTCGGCGGCGGGGAACTTCTCGAACGCGAACCGCGGCACCTTGACCACGACATAGTCGAGCGTCGGCTCGAAGCTCGCCGGGGTCACACCCGTGATGTCGTTGGGGATCTCGTCGAGCCGGTAGCCGAGGGCGAGCTTCGCCGCGAGCTTCGCGATCGGGAATCCCGTCGCCTTCGAGGCCAGCGCGCTGGAGCGCGAGACGCGCGGGTTCATCTCGATGACGATGATGCGCCCGTTGCTGGGGTCGACCGCGAACTGGATGTTGCAGCCGCCCGTGTCCACGCCCACCGCGCGGATGATGTCGATGCCGATGTCGCGCATGTTCTGGTACTCGCGGTCGGTGAGGGTGAGCGCGGGTGCCACCGTGATCGAGTCGCCGGTGTGGACGCCGACGGGATCGACGTTCTCGATCGAGCAGACGACGACCGTGTTGTCGGCGGTGTCGCGCATGAGCTCGAGCTCGTACTCCTTCCAGCCGAGGATGGACTCCTCCAGGAGCACCTCGGTGGTCGGGGAATCGCGCAGACCCGCTCCACCGATGCGACGGAGGTCCTGCTCGTCGTAGGCGAACCCGGAGCCGAGACCGCCCATGGTGAACGACGGGCGGACGACGAGCGGGTAGCCCAGCTCGGCGGCACCCTCGAGCAGGTCGTCCATCGTGTGCGCGATGATGCTGCGCGCCACGTCGGCGCCGGCATCCAGCACCAGCTGCTTGAAGACCTGGCGGTCCTCGCCCTTGTTGATCGCCTCGAAGCTCGCACCGATCAGCTCGACGTCGTACTTCTCGAGGATGCCGTGGTTGTGCAGCTCGATCGCGGCGTTCAGGGCGGTCTGACCGCCGAGGGTCGGCAGGATCGCGTCCGGACGCTCCTTGGCGATGATGGTCTCGATGACCTGCCAGGTGATCGGCTCGATGTAGGTCGCGTCGGCGAAGTCCGGATCGGTCATGATCGTGGCGGGGTTGGAGTTGACCAGGATGACCCTGACCCCCTCCTCGCGGAGGACGCGGCACGCCTGGGTGCCGGAGTAGTCGAACTCGCAGGCCTGACCGATGACGATCGGGCCGGAGCCGATGACGAGAACGGAGTTGATGTCGTCGCGCTTGGGCATTACTTGGCGTCCTTCTGGGTGTCGACGACCATGTCGCGGAATCGGTCGAAGAGGTAGTTGGCGTCGTGGGGGCCTGCGGCCGCCTCCGGGTGGTACTGCACGGAGAACGCGGGGATGTCGAGCGCGCGGAGACCCTCCACCACGTTGTCGTTCAGCCCGACGTGGCTGACCTCGACCTTGCCGTAGCCGTTCGGGCTGTCGAAGGAGCCCTCCAGCGGGGCGTCGACGGCGAAGCCGTGGTTGTGTGCGGTGATCTCGACCCGCCCCGTCGACTTGTCGAGCACGGGCTGGTTGATGCCGCGGTGCCCGAACGGCAGCTTGTACGTGCCGAGGCCGAGTGCACGGCCGAGCAGCTGGTTGCCGAAGCAGATCCCGAAGAACGGCAGCCCGTCGTCGAGCACCGCACGCAGCAGCTCGACGTGGTCGCCCGAGGCCGCGGGGTCTCCGGGGCCGTTGGAGTAGAACACCGCGACGGGCTCGATCGCGCGGATGCCGTCGATCGTGACGTCCTGCGGAAGCACGTGCACCTCGAACCCACGGGCGGCGAGGTTGTCGATCGTCGCCTGCTTGACGCCGAGGTCGAGGACGGCGAGGTTGCCGACCTTCTCGCCCACCGCCGGCGTCACCTCCGTGGCCTCCACCGAGACCTCGGCCGAGAGGTTGCGGCCGGCCATCTGCGGCGCCTCGCGGACGATGCGCAGCTGCTCGTCGGCGTCGGTCTTCGCCGCGTCTCCCGAGAAGATGCCCCCGCGCATGGAACCCGCGGCGCGGATGTGGCGGGTGACCGACCTGGTGTCGATGCCGCTGATGCCGACGATCGCGTCCTGAACGAGCACCTCGTCGAGCGACGCGTTCGCGCGCCAGTTCGACACCACGCGTGAGGGATCGCGCACGATGTATCCGGCGACCCAGATGCGCCGGGACTCGGTGTCCTCGTCGTTCATGCCGGTGTTGCCGATGTGGGGTGCCGTCTGCAGCACGATCTGGCCGGCGTACGAGGGGTCGGTGAGCGTCTCCTGGTAACCGGACATGCCGGTGGCGAAGACGACCTCGCCGAGCGTGGTTCCGAGCGCGCCGTAAGCGCGACCGACATGGCGGGTCCCGTCTTCGAGGACGAGGACGGCGGGTTCGGGGAGGGCTGTCATGACGGTGCTCCTGTGTCGTGGGCGGCGGTGTCGTCCGTGGCGCCCGAGGCGGGGACGAGTCGCTGCAGTTCTGCGATGAAGTTCTGGGGATCCCCGTCGGTGAGACGGAGGTAGGAATCGACGGGCGTGCCGTCGTCGGCGGTCCACGAGACCCGCACGAGGCCACCGGGCTCGACCACACGGTCGATCGTGACGGACGCCCGATCGACCCCGATGAGGCGTGCGGCCCCGAGGAAGACCGTCGGCGCTCCATCGAGGCAGAGGGCCAGCCCGCGGTCGGTGATCGCGGCCTCACCCCGCGCCCGGTAGGTCAGGGGGCGGATGGCCAGTCTCTCCAGCGGCTGCTCGTGCCGGGTCGTCGAGACGTACAGCACCTCGCGCCGGTCGAGGACCTCCGCGTGCTCGGGAACCCCGAGCGGCGCCGCGAGACCCGAATCGCGTCGGAGTCGTCGCCGCCACGCGAAGAACATCGCGGCGAGGACGAAGACGGCCAGCCCGATCATGATCGCGATGGCGAGATCCCTGGGGATCATGCGCGCAGCTCCTCGACCACGGTGCCGCCGTCGACGGTCAGCAGTCCGCCGTGCACGGTGTACTCGACGCGACCGGGCAGGTCGCGCCCGAGGTACGGCGAGTTCACGCTGCGCCCGTGGAGGTCGGACTCGGTGAAGACGCCGGCGACCGACGCGTCGTACAGCGCGATGTGTGCGGGGGCGCCGACCTCGAGGGGCGTCCGGTGCCCGGAGAGGCGGCCGATGCGCGCCGGGGCGGCGCTCATCACACGCGCGACGTCCTCCCAGCCGATCAGACCGGTCTGGACCATCGACTGGTGCACGACGCGCAGGGCGCTCTCGAGGCCGACCATGCCGTTCGCCGCCGCCTGCCACTCGCACGCTTTGCTCTCGCTGGGGTGCGGTGCGTGGTCCGTCGCGACGATGTCGATCGTGCCGTCGGCGAGTCCCTCGCGCACGGCGAGCACGTCCTCCTCGCGGCGCAGCGGCGGGTTGACCTTGTAGCGCGCGTCGTAGCCGCGCACCAGCTCGTCGGTCAGCAGCAGGTGGTGCGGTGTGACCTCGGCAGTGACGTCGATGCCGCGCTTCTTGGCCCAGCGGATGATGTCCACCGACCCCGCGGTCGACAGGTGGCAGACGTGCAGACGCGAGCCGACGTGCTCCGCCAGCAGCACGTCGCGGGCGATGATCGACTCCTCGGCCACCGCCGGCCATCCGGCGAGACCCAGCTCGGCCGACACGGTGCCCTCGTTCATCTGGGCGCCCTCGGTGAGTCGGGGATCCTGCGCGTGCTGTGCGATGACCCCGCCGAACGACTTCACGTACTCCAGCGCGCGACGCATGATCAGGGGGTCGAACACGCAGAACCCGTCATCGCTGAACACCCGCACCCGGGCGCGGGAGGTGGCCATGGCTCCGAGCTCGGCGAGCCGTTCGCCCTTCTGCCCCACGGTCACGGCGCCGATCGGCTGGACCGTGGCATAGCCCGCGGCCTCGCCGAGGGCGAGCTCCTGCTCGACCACGCCGGCGGTGTCGGCGACCGGCGAGGTGTTGGGCATCGCGAACACCGCGGTGAATCCGCCTGACGCGGCGGCGCGAGTGCCGGTGAGGATCGTCTCGGACGCCTCGTATCCGGGCTCGCGCAGATGCGTGTGCAGGTCGACCAGGCCCGGGAGTGCGACGAGCCCGGCGGCGTCGAGGACCCGGGCGCCGGAACGCGAGAGTCCGGTGCCGATCTCGGCGATCACGCCGTTCTCGACGATGATGTCGGCGCTCTCCGCGCCGAGAAGCCGTGCGCCGGTGATCACGAGGGTCTCGTTCACTGGTCTCCCCCTCGTTCGTCGTCTCGTTCTCCTGCCAGAAGCAGGTACAGCACCGCCATCCGGACGGACACCCCGTTCGTCACCTGTTCGAGCACGGTGGACCGTGGCGAATCGGCGGCTTCCGAGGAGATCTCCAACCCGCGGTTCATGGGTCCGGGGTGCATCACAATGCTACCGTCCGGCAGACCGGCCACTCGCCGTGCGTCGAGACCCCATCGCCGGGAATACTCCCGCTCAGTCGGGAAATACGCGGCGTTCATCCGCTCGAGCTGGATGCGCAGCATCATGACCGCGTCCGGCGACTCGGCGAGGGCCTCGTCGAGGTCGTAGACGACCTTCGCGGGCCACAGCGACACGTTCTGCGGAACGAGCGTGGGAGGAGAGACCAGAGTGACCTCCGCGCCGAGGGTGGCGAGCAGCCAGACGTTCGAGCGGGCGACACGGGAGTGCAGCACATCGCCGACGATCACGACGCGGACGCCGCGGAGGTCGCGCCCCCGGCTCTCCGCGCCGAAGCGGCGCTTGCGGATCGTGAAGGCATCCAGCAGGGCCTGGGTCGGATGCTCGTGCGTGCCGTCCCCGGCGTTGACGACTCCGGCCGAGATCCAGCCGCTCGTGGCGAGGGTCTGCGGAGCGCCGGAGGCGGGGTGGCGGATGACGACGGCGTCGGCCCCCATCGCCTGCAGGGTCTGGGCGGTGTCCTTCAGGCTCTCGCCCTTGGAGACGCTCGACCCCTTGGCGGCGAAGTTGATCACATCGGCCGAGAGGCGTTTGGCGGCGGCCTCGAAGGAGATGCGCGTGCGGGTGGAGTCCTCGAAGAAGAGGTTCACGACGGTCTTGCCGCGCAGGGTCGGGAGCTTCTTGACCTCGCGGGACTGCGTGTCCGACATGTCCTCGGCGACGTCGAGGATGCGCAGTGCCGTCGCGCGGTCGAGGGTGCGGGTGTCGAGCAGGTGTCTCATGCCTCGATCGTCACCCCCTCGGTCCCGTCGTCCTCGGCGAGGCGCACGTTGACGCGCTCCTGACGGGACGAGGGGATGTTCTTGCCGACGAAGTCCGGACGGATCGGCAGCTCGCGGTGTCCTCGGTCGACGAGGATGGCCAGGCGCACCGCGGCGGGGCGTCCGATGGACTGCAGCGCGTCGAGTGCCGCGCGGATGCTGCGGCCCGAGAACAGCACGTCGTCCACCAGGACCACGGTCCTGCCGTCGATGCCGCCTGCGGGGATCGCGGTCGGGCGGGGCGATCGGGTGGGCTGCGATGCGAGGTCGTCGCGGAACAGCGTCACATCCAGCGCGCCGACCGGAACGGTCGTGTGTGCGATCTCACCGATGGCGGCGGCCAGGCGATGGGCGAGCGTGACGCCGCGGGTCGGAATGCCCAGCAGGACGAGGTTCTCAGCCCCTCGGTTCGATTCGAGGATCTCGTGCGCGATACGGGTCAGAGCCCGCGAGATATCGGCTTCGTGCAAGACGGTGCGTGCACTCATCAGCCGCTCCCTTCTCCGCCTCACAGGACGGTGTTAAAGGTTGCTTGATGCCCCCAGTCTAGCGTGACCTCAGCGCCACCCCAGCACCTCGCGGACGACCGCCTGCGAGGCCGGCGATCCGTCGTCGGGAAGCGCGCGCAGGGACTCGTGGGAGAGCATGGCGCCCTCTGCCCCCGCCGCGGCGGTGATGCCCTCGAGCGCTCTCGCGATGCGCGGACCCGCCGCCCACGAGTAGTCGGAGTCACCGCGGCGCGAGGCGTGCGGGAACACCACGAGCTCGGCCACTCCCTTGGCGACATGACGCGAGGCGACGACCACCAGTGTCGGCGGGATGACGTGCTGCAGCGCCCGCGGCAACGGGATCGGCAGGTCGTCGAGGAACAGGCTCCTCCAGATGCCGCGGCGCGAGCCCTCTTCGTCACCGATCTCCAGAGCCGCCGCACTCCACTCCGACCCCTGCGAATCGAGCGTGTGAGCGAACCCGTCGGCGCGACGCTCGAATCCTTCGGCCTCCAGGAACTCGGTGGCTATGGAGACGAGTCGGGAGGCGTCCGAGCGGACGATCCAGCGCGCTCCGCGCAGCGTGCCCCGCCGACCCAGCCGCGAGGTGCGCGCGCGACGCCCGGAGCCGTCACGGTGTGCGGTGCGCACCACCGTCACCCGGCCTCACTGAGCACGGCGTCGGTGACCTCGTCGATCTTGGTGGAGCGGATCGGGTGCCCGCTGGTCGACAGGCAGCGACCGGTGTTCAGGTCCCACTTCCAGTCGTGCATGCTGCAGGTGAGGATCCCGTCGTCGTCGACCTTGCCGGTCTTCGTCAGGTCCGCACGCAGATGCGGGCACCGGCGCTGCACGACCCAGTCGCCGATCTCGGCGTCCTCGGTCTGGTCGGTCTGCTCCTGGTACCAGTTCTCGACGTACTCGATGCGGTCGACCGAGAGGCACTTGAGGAACGTCGTGAGGAACTCGTTGAACTTGCCGCTGCGCCCGACCTGGAACTGCATCGACAGGAAGATCGAGTTCGACCAGTCGATCTCGTGGTCGCGGATGTTGGTCGACACGAGATCGGCGGGGATCGTGTACCAGTAGATGCACTCCTCGCCCGCGTACTCACGGACCTTGGCCCGGGGGAAGTCGACGACCATGTCGAGCTCGCCGATCCGGAACCGTACGGCGCCGCCGACGCCGAGACGGATGGTGCGCGACTTCTTCAGCAGCGGCTCCCACCAGCCCTTGAGCGCCTCGAGCATCTCGGCCGGCGGGATGATCTCGGCTCGCGAGGCCTCCTCGTCGCGGATCTCCTGCTGACGGGTCGCGCGCTGCTCCTCGAGGTAGTTCCACTTCTCGTCGAAGATGTGCGAGAGCTCCTGGTCGGTGTACAGCGTCTGCTCGGTGGCGACCTCTCCCCCGGCGACGGTGACCACCGTGCCCGGCACGAACAGGTGGCCGTCGTACTGGGGCGACAGCTCCTTCATGTGCGCGAGGAACTGCTTCTGGTCGGTGAAGATCGACTCTCCGTTGCGTCCGAGGCCGTTGAAGTCGAAGAGGTCGTCGCGGAGGAACATGGGGGGTCCCGCCATCGGGAACACGTGCGGGGCGTCGACCTTGTCGATGTAGTACATCGCGCGCTTGTTCTGCGCATCGCGCTTGAGCTTCGCGAAGTTCTGCTTCGCGTCGAGCGGCAGGTCGTAGACCATCGGCCACCAGATGGCGCCCGAGACCTGCGTGAAGTACGCGTCGGGCTTGCCGAAGTGCAGCAGGGTGTCGAGGTCGAGCGGGTGCGAGTCGTTCTGATTGAGCACCGACCCCGTCCCGTCGTCGACGCTGAGCGACGAGTCGCCGATCGGGCCGTCGCTCGGGGCGCGCAGCGGGGTGATCATGATCTTCAGGTCGCCCCGCTCGATGATCTGCCCGGCCGGGGCATGCGTGATGTTCGTGTAGCCGAGCGCCCTAATGTCCTGCTCGAGATCGTCGATCGGGTACTCGGGAAGCAGCACCTCGATGTCCTTGCGGATGTAGCGCTCGAGCAGCGCAGGGTCGAAGTGGTCGCGGTGCCGGTGCGAGATGTAGAGGAAGTCCGCGTCACGGCCGAACCGCTCCCAGTCGAGGCCGCGATTGTCGGGGAAGGGGAACCAGGAGCCGAAGAACGAGGGGCCGAGGACCGGGTCGCAGATGATGTTCCCGCCCACCGTCTCGATGAACATCCCGGCGTGGCCGAGTCCCGTGATCCGCATGCATTCCTCCTGAAGTCCGACGTTCGATTCTACCGGCGGGGTCCTGGGCGGACGCGGTGACCCGGCCGGGAGAAATCAGTTGTCGTCGAACAGGCCCTTGATGTCGTCCGACGTGAGCGACTGGGCGAACAGCTCATCGTCGTCCATCACCGCGGTGAACAGCCGGGCCTTGCGGCGCTGCAGCTCGAGCACCTTCTCCTCGATCGTGCCCGTCGCGATCATCCGGTACACGAACACCTGGCTCGTCTGTCCGATCCGGTGCGTGCGGTCGATGGCCTGCTCCTCCGCCGCGGGATTCCACCAGGGGTCGAGCAGGAAGACGTAGTCGGCCTCCGTCAGGGTCAGACCGAACCCGCCGGCCTTGAGGCTGATGAGGAACACCGGCTGCTGACCAGCCTTGAATCCGTCGATCACCCGCTCGCGGTGCCTGGTCGATCCGTCGAGGTGTGCGTAGGGGATGCCGGCCTCCTCGAGTCTCGCGGCGGCGAGATCGAGGAAGGAGGTGAACTGGCTGAACACCAGCGCGCGATGCCCCTCGGCCTGCAGTTCGCGCACCCGTTCGAGCAGGGTGTCGAGCTTGCTCGATCCGATCTCGGCATGGGCCTCGTCGATCAGCGCGGGCGCGAGACTCAGCATCCGCAGCAGCGTGAGCGAGCGGAACACGATGAAGCGATGGCGATCGAGGTCGTCGAGCAGACCGAGCACCTTCTGGCGTTCCCTCTGCAGCACGACGTCGTAGAGGGCGCGGTGATCGGGACTCAACTCGACCTCGAGCAGCTGTTCCTGCTTGGCGGGGAGGTCGGGCGCCACCAGCTCCTTCGTGCGGCGCAGCATGAGCGGTCGCACACGTCGGCGCAGTTGGGCGAGGCGGTGGGCGCGATACTCCCCGCCCTCAGCGTTCTCGGGAACCTTGCCCTTCTCGATCGGCTGGATGTAGCGGTCCTTGAATTTGCGCGCAGAGGGGAACAGACCGGGCGCGGCGAGCTTGAGCAGCGACCAGAGCTCCGAGAGGCTGTTCTCCATCGGCGTGCCGGTGACCGCGTACGTCACCTCCGCCGAGAACGATGAGATCGCGCGGTGCAGCCTGGTCTTCGGATTCTTGACGAACTGGGCCTCGTCGAGGATGAGCGCAGCCCATCCGATCGAGCGGAACTCCTCCTCGTCGAGCCGCGCGACCGTGTACGAGCTCACCACCAGGTCGGCGGATGCCGCCGCGGCCCGAAGCACCCCCGCGCGCTTGCCGCTGGTGCTGTCGACCACCACGACGCGCAACCCCGGGGTGAAGCGGGCGGCCTCCGAGCGCCAGGTCCCCAGCACCGAGGTCGGGGCGAGCACCAGGAACGGCCGTGTCTCACCCTGCTCCCGCGTGTGCTGGATGAAGGTCAGCAGCTGGAGGGTCTTGCCCAGCCCCATGTCGTCGGCGAGGATCCCGCCGAGCCGATGGCGCCAGAGGAAGGCGAGCCAGTCGAAGCCGGACTTCTGATACGGCCGCAGCTCGGCGACCAGACCGGCGGGCACGGCCGTCTCGGGCACGCCCGTGGCCTGGCGGAGCCCATCGGCCGTGGCGCGCCAGCTCACCGCCGGCTCGGCCTCGTCGGCGAGATCCTCGAACTCCTCCCAGAGATCGATCTGATAGCGACTGATCCGCGGGCCCGTCTCCCACTCGTCGAGCTCGCCCGCCTCCTCGATCAGATCGCGGAGGCGATCGAGCGCAGGATGGCTGAGCGAGAAGTACCCGCCGTCGGAGAGCAGCAGCTTCTTGCGCCCCCGGCTCAGCGCCGTGAACAGCGGGCCGAAGGGGATGCGTCTGCCATCGATCGTCACCAGGATGCCGAGGTCGAACCAGTCGGAATCGGTCGTCTCGACGGTCGTGACCTTGACCTGCGGGTCGCCCGTCAGCTCGCGGTACTCCTTGCGCGTGCCCTTCGAGGTGACCGAGACGCCGATCGCCTCGAGAGCGGGCACGCACTCCGCGACGAAGGCGGCCGCATCGATGTCGTGCAGCGATCCGGCGGGACGGAAGTTCGTGGTGCGGAACTCCTGCCAGACGCTCTCGATGCCCGCGCGGAGCGCGGACTCGGCCTCGGCATCGCGCACGCCCGCACCGTTCCAGGCGAAGGGCACGCGGCCGAAGCGGCCGTACGACCACTCGAACGAGTAGTCGACCACGTCGCCACGTTCGTAGGTGAGCGTCAGCGCGGGCTCCGGCGCCGGCACCTCGGGAAGGGAGAGGTCGCCCGCCGCCCGCACCGCGCTGCGGCGCGCGAGAAGCGGATAGGCGTCGCTGAGGAACGCCTGCTCGTCGGCCGCCGGCACGACGATGGGCGCCGGTGTCGCGAGCAGCGCCCTGGTCTGCTCGCTGAGTGCGGTCTCGGCGAGCACGATCTCGATCCGAGCGCCGACCAAGCGAGCCGTGTACAGCCCCGTGCGTCCGATCGGGTGCGACGCCCCCGCCGGGATCTCGACGTCGTCGACCCGCACCTCGGCGGCCACGGTCAGAGCGCCGTCGTCGCCACGGGTGATCCGCGCCGAGACGTCGGCGGATGTCGCCATCCGCACGGAGGTGCTCTTCTGACTCGCCACCAGCGGGATGCCGACGTCGGCACCCGAGCGCAGCTGGCCCCACAGCAGCGGGGACTCGACCTGGTCGAGCACCAGCCACTCCCCGGCGTTCCCGGAGAGGAGCGAATCACGGGAGATGCTGAGCAGGTCGCTGAACCAGCGGTTCTGCTCGCGCCCGAACTGCGCGGCGTCGCGACGAACGGCGTCCCACCCTGCGCCGCCCTGGATCCACGACCCTGTCTGGGCGCTGCGCATGAGCGGTCGGATCGCCAGGAGCAGTTCACCCTCCTGGCGTGCGAGGTCCCGCGGCACGGCCGCGCGCACGGGCCTCGGGCCCCAGTGGTTCTCTGCCCGGGACTCGCGGTGGCGCAGCTCGACTCCCAGCGCCAGCTGCTGCGGCAGCCGTTCGACCGAGGCGCCGAGCAGACTGCGCCACGAGGCGGGAGCCGCTGCACGCGGGGGTGTCACCGGTGTCGGGCTCGGCACCTGCAGCGCGGCGGACTGCTGGGAGTACTCGTGCACGTTCGACGCGAGCACGGTCGCGACGACGTGCTTGCATCCGGTGCGCACCGGGCACGTGCACCGTGTCGTGCGCATGCGTCGGGTGCCGTTCGACGAGCCGAACGCGATCCCGGTCACGTACTGCGCGTCACCGCTGCCCTGCACGTGCCCCTCGAGCTCGAGCAGTTCCTCATGCCACACGACATCGAGCACGTTGCCGGCGCGGAAGTACGCGAGACCGCGCTGGTAACCGCCGACGTCCGTGATGTGCATGAGATCACGCAGATCGACGTGTGGCGCGGACATGGTCCCATCCTTCCCGCGACCCCCGACATCGGGGATGCCGCGGTGGCCGTCGGTGCTCAGGCGGCGCGGAAGACGCGTGCGAGCACGCCGTGCACGAATGCGCCGGAATCGTCAGTCGAGAACTCCTTGGCCAGTTCCACGGCCTCGTCGATCGCCACCGCTGTGGGCACCTGGTCGTTGAAGAGGATCTCCCAGACGCCGATGCGCAGCAGGGCGCGATCGACCGCGGGCATCCGCTCCAGCTTCCAGTCGCGGCTGTGAGTCGTGATCTGCTCGTCGATCTCGTCACCGTGATCGATGATGCCGTCGACGATCTCACGGGCGTAAAGCCAGGACGCCTCGCGAGCGGGTTCGCTCGCCGCGCGTCGTGCCTCGGCGGCCAGAGTGACCGAGAGCTCGTCGCCGCGGACATCGGCGGAGAAGAGGATGTCGAGCGCGCGCTTGCGCGCCTTCGTGCGTGCGCTCACGCCTTACTTCTCGCGACCGAGGTAGTCGCTGGTGCGCGTGTCGACCTTGACCTTGGTGCCGGCCTCGACGAACAGCGGGACCTGGATCTCGTATCCGGTCTCGAGCGTGGCGGGCTTGGTGCCGGCCGACGAGCGGTCGCCCTGCAGGCCCGGCTCCGTGTAGGTGATCTCGAGCACGACGGATGCCGGCAGGTCGATGTACAGCGGGTTGCCGTTGTTCAGTGCGATCGTGACCTGCTGGTTCTCGAGCAGGAAGTTCTTCGCGTCGCCGACCGTGGCGGCCGGAACGGTGATCTGGTCGAAGTCGCTCTGGTCCATGAAGACGTACCCGTCGCCGTCAGTGTACAGGTACGTGAAGTCACGACGGTCGACGTTCTCGATCTCGATCTTCGCGCCGGCGTTGTAGGTGCGATCGACGACCTTGCCCGAGACGACGTTCTTCAGCTTGGTGCGGACGAACGCACCGCCCTTGCCCGGCTTGACGTGCTGGAACTCGATGACGCTCCAGAGCTGCCCATCGATGCTGAGGACGACGCCGTTCTTGATGTCTGCGGTAGATGCCATGCGCTGGGCTTTCCGTTTCTCGAGTCTGGGGGCCGCTCACATCCGGATGGACGGGTGGGCCGACAGTCGATTCTACGGGATGAGCGCCGCGAGCTGCCGCACCGCGCTCGCGTACCCTCCGACGCCTTCGCCGATCACCCGCACCGCGGCCACGTCGTGCAGGTACGAATGGTGTCGGAACTCCTCGCGGGCGTAGACGTCGGAGATGTGCACCTCGGCGAACGGCAGAGCGACGCCCGTGAGCGCATCGCGCAGCGACACCGAGGTGTGCGTGAGCCCTCCGGGATTGATGACGATCGCCGCGCAGTCCGCGCGAGCCGCGTGGATGGCGTCGATCAGCACGCCCTCGTGGTTGCTCTGCACCGCGCGCAGCTCGAAGCCCTCGGCGGCGGCGGCATCGGCCGTCAGCTGCTCGACGTCGTCCAGCGTCGCGGTGCCGTAGACCTCGGGCTCACGACTGCCCAGCAGGTTGAGATTCGGCCCGTTGACCAGCAGCATCCGCCTGGTCATTCGCCGATCTCCTGATATGCGGCGAACAGCAGCGACTCGTCGGGCGCCTGCAGCACCGTGGGCTTGGCGATGTCGTCGAGCAGGATGAACCGCAGCATGCCGCCACGGCTCTTCTTGTCGCGCTGCATGGTCGCCAGCAGCTGCGGCCAGGCGCCGGCGCGGTAGCCGGTGGGCAGCCCGAGGGAGTCCAGGATCGTGCGGTGCCGTTCGGCTGCGGAGTCCGAGAGGCGCCCGGCGAGACGCGACAGCTCCGCCGCGTAGAGCATGCCGATCGAGACCGCCGCACCATGGCGCCAGCGGTAGCGCTCGGCGTGCTCGATGGCGTGGCCGAGCGTGTGTCCGTAGTTGAGGATCTCGCGCTGACCGGCCTCGCGGAAGTCGTCGGAGACGACCTTGGCCTTCATGTCGATCGCGAGCTCCACGGCACGACGGAACTCCGGTGTGGTCGTGTCGACGGCGCGCGCCGGGTCCGCCTCGACGATGTCGAGGATCTCCGGCGCCCAGATGAACCCCGCCTTCACCACCTCCGCGAACCCCGCGGTCGCCTCGTTCGGGCTGAGGCTCGCCAGCTCGTCGAGGTCGCCGATCACCGCACGCGGCGCCCAGAAGGCGCCGACGAGGTTCTTGCCCTCGGCGGTGTTGATCCCGGTCTTGCCCCCCACCGATGCGTCGACGAGTCCCAGCACCGTGGTGGGCACCTGCACGAGCTGCACGCCGCGCAGCCAGGTCGCCGCGACGAAGCCGGCGAGATCCGTGACCGCGCCCCCGCCGTACCCCACGACGGCGTCCGAGCGGGTGAAGTCCGCCTGCCCCATGACCTGCCAGCAGAAGGCGGCGACCTCGATGCGCTTGCCCTGCTCGGCATCGGGCACCTCGGCGAGCAGCACCTCGCGGGGGCCGTTCTCGGTGTCGGCGAGCAGACGGTCGCGCAGCTCCGCGGCCCTGGCGGCCAGGGTCGGCGGGTGCACGACGAGGACCTTGCGCACCCCCGGGTCCAGCGCTGCGGAGACGCGGTCGAGGATCCCCCGTCCGATCGCGATGTCGTACGGGCTCTCCCCCGTCACGCTGATGGTCGTCGTCGTCATCTCAGTTCTCTCCTCCATGCCGCGATGTCCGCGGCGATGCGATGCATGGGGCGGCGCGACGTGTCGAACGTCACGGACGCCACCTCGTCGTACCAGCTCCGTCGTTCTTCGAAGATCTGCGTCCAGCGACCGACGGGGTCGTCGCCCTCCAGCAGCGGTCGGCCTCCGCTGCGGATCCGGTCCGCCACCGCCTCCGGCGTCACCGTGAGGAACACGACGGGCCGCTCACGGAGCAGCGCTCGCGTGCCGGCATCCGTCACCGCGCCGCCGCCGAGCGAGATCACGCCGCCGGCGGGCGCGTCGAGAGCCGCCTCGACCTCGGCCCGCTCCAGAGCGCGGAAGTGGTCCTCGCCGTGATCGGCGAAGATCGCCGGGATGGGTCCGTGCGCCAACGCGACGCGCTTGTCGGTGTCGACGAAGGGCACCGACAGGGTGCGCGCGACGCGACGACCGACACTGGTCTTGCCGGCGGCCATCGGGCCGACCAGCACCAGCGTCAGCGGGTCAGCCGCGCTCGTCATGGGCGATGAGCGCCGCCTCGGATGCGGGCGTGGTGCGCAGTTCCGCCGGGATCCCCTCGAGGTACCCCTCGAGGTTGCGGCGGGTCTCGCGGATGCTGTCGCCGCCGAACTTCTCGAGCACGGCGTTGGCGAGCTCCACCGCGACCATCGCCTCGGCGACGACGCCGGCCGCGGGCACCGCACACACGTCGGAGCGCTGGTGGTGTGCGGTGGCGTCCTCGCCCGACGCGACGTCGATCGTGCGCAGCGCGTGCGGCACCGTGGCGATCGGCTTCATGCCCGCGCGCACCCGCAGCACGGTGCCGGTGGACATGCCGCCCTCGGTGCCGCCGGCGCGATCTGAGCCGCGGGAGATGCCGTCGACGGTCGCGAACAGCTCATCGTGCGCGGCGGACCCGCGACGACGCGTGGTCTCGAAGCCGTCGCCGACCTCGACGCCCTTGATCGCCTGGATGCTCATCAGGGCCTGGGCGAGACGCGCATCGAGACGGCGGTCCCAGTGCACGTGCGATCCGAGTCCCGGGGGCAGGCCGTAGGCGAGCACCTCGACGATGCCGCCGAGTGTGTCGCCGTCCTTCTTCGCGTCATCGACCTCGGCGACCATCAGCGCGGAGGTCGCGGCGTCGAAGCAGCGCAGCGGATCCGCGTCTAGCGCATCGACGTCGTCGGGCGTGGGCAGCGCAGATCCCTCGGGCACCCGGACCGGGCCGATCGAGAGGGTGTGGCTGACGAGCCTGATGCCGAGCTCACCGAGGAACGAGCGTGCGATCGCACCGAGCGCGACGCGTGCGGCGGTCTCGCGCGCACTCGCCCGCTCGAGGATCGGGCGCGCCTCGTCGAAGTCGTACTTCTGCATGCCGACGAGGTCGGCGTGCCCGGGGCGGGGGCGCGTCAGCGGTGCGCCGCGACCACGGGACCTGTCGGTGAGCTCGACGGGCTCGGGGTTCATGACCTCGATCCACTTCGGCCACTCGGTGTTGCCGATGCGCAGGGCGATGGGGCTGCCGAGGCTCTTCCCGTGCCGCACGCCGCCGGAGAGCGTCAGCTCGTCCTGTTCGAACTTCATCCGCGAGCCGCGACCGTAGCCGAGCTTGCGACGCGCCAGGTCGGCCTGGATCGCCTCGGAGGAGACGGGGACGCCCGAGGGCAGTCCCTCCATGACGGCAATGAGTTCTGGACCGTGCGATTCGCCGGCCGTGAGCACGCGGAGCATTGCTCCAGTCTCCCACGCGTTTCGCCTCGGTTCGCGCCGCGTGTCGTCCTAGGGTCGCAGAGCAGCCCGCATGGCATCGATGACCGCCGTCTCCGACGGCAGTGCGATGTGCTGATCACCGTGGTGGAAGAGACGGATCTGGCGCACGGCCTGGTGCAGCAGCATCCCCTCGCCGGAGATCGTCGGACCCCCGGTCCATGCGGACGCGAGCGCGGACGGCCACGGCGCGTACGCGACGTCGAAGAGCGCGCCTCCGGTGTCGCCCAGCCTCGCCGTCGTGTCGTCGTCGAGCGCGGCGCCGCCGGGCAGGGTCGCCAGCGTGAGATCGACCGAAGGCGCGGCGTCGTCGAAGCCGGCGTCGGTCACTGTGACCTCCAGGCGCTCACCGAGCGCGACCAGGTCGGCCGCACGCGAGGGCCGACGGGCCCGCACCTCGATGGTCCGCGCACCGGCCTCGACGAGCGCCACCAGCGCCGAGGCGGCCGTCGCGCCCGCCCCGAGGATGCGCACGCGGTCGAGGCCGTGCAGTCGCTGCTCTCCGAGCGCATCGACGATCCCGCCGACGTCGGTGTTGAATCCGCGGCGAGATCCGTCCAGCAGGAGGGTGTTGACGGCACCGGTCAGCTGGGCCGCCCGATCCAGCACCTGCGCCGCGCGATGGGCCTGCTCCTTGAGCGGCATCGTCAGCGAGAGCCCGAGCCAGGAGCCGTCGAGGGAATCCAGGGCACCCGGGAATCCGTGCTCGTCGACGCGACGCCTCGTGTACTCCCAGTCGAGACCGAGCACCGCATAGGCCGCCGCGTGCAGCTGGGGCGACCGCGAATGCGCGATCGGGTCTCCCCAGACCGCGAGGTGCCGCCGGGTCATCCGGCCGAGCACCCGCCGTCGGGGTTCTCCTGGCACCACTGCTCCCACTTCGCCACGCCCTGCAGGTGCTCCTCGTACGTCTCCGAGAACTGCGTCTCACCGGTGGCGAGGTTGATCGTGACGAAGTACAGCCACGGGCCGTCCTCCGGATTCATGGCCGCCTTGATCGCGGCGTCGCTGGGACTCGCGATCGGAGTGACCGGCAGCCCCGTGTGCACGTAGGTGTTCCAGTCGTTGGGGTCCTCGAGGGCCTCCGCCGAGCTCGAGACCACTCCCTCGTGCAGGGAGCCGTAGCCGTACTGCGCCGTGGAGTCCATCTGGAGCTTCATGTCGATGTCGAGACGGTTCTGGATGACCCTCGACACCTTCGCGAAGTCCGCCGTCCGGCCCTCGCGCTGGATGATCGACGCGATGGTCAGGATGCGCTCCGCATCCTCGGCGGGGACGCCCGCCGCGTTCAGCGATTCGTTCGTGCGATCGACCATGCGCTGGATGACCTGGGTCGCCGTGGCATCGGGGTCGAACGTGTACACGGCGGGGAACAGCCAGCCCTCGAGGCTCGGCGCGTTGACGCCGTACGTCGCCGGGTCGGCATCGACAGCGGCCTGCAGCTCCTCGATCGGCATGCCGAGCGACTCGGCCATGCCCGGCAGCGAGGACTCGATCGTCGCTCCCTCGCCGATGCTGGCCGAATGCTCGAGCTTGTTGTCGGGATTCTGGATGGCCTCCAGCGCGGCCGCGGCCGTCATCTTCTCCTGCAGCCGGTAGATGCCCGGGTAGAACGTGACCGCGACGTTCTCCGTGACGAGGTAGTCGTAGAAGACCTCGTCGGTGCGCGTGACGCCGGCCTCGTAGAGCGCGGTGGAGACGGGAGCCCCGGTATCGCCCTCCTTGATGGTGACGAGCACCTCGCCGGTGGCCTGACCGGCCTCCCAGTCCGCGGGCTCGCCCCAGCCGAGGGCGTCGCTGATCTTGTCACCGAACGTGTTCCATGCCCAGACACCGCCGCCGACGATGCCGCCGAGAACTGCCAGAACGATGATCAGTGCGATGAGGCAGCCCTTGCGACGCTTCTTCTTCGGTGGGCGGCTGCCGCCGTCATCCTCCGGAGGCGCGTGGAACAGGTCTTCGAGGCGCGCGCCGGGCACGGCCGCAGCGGTGACCGTCGCGGTGGCACCGGGCGTGCCCTCACTGGTCGACGGGGCGGACGAGGGCGCACCCTCGCCGTCGGCCAGCACTGCATCGGCGGACGCGTCACGCACGGAATCGCGCGCCGCCGGGGCACCGGCCGATGTGTCTTCCGTCGCCACGGAACCGCCCGAGACCGGGAACGCTCGCGTGGCGGTGTCTTCGCCGGATGGCACGCTCTCCGACTCACGCGCCGAGTCGTCGGCCGGGAGGGTCGCGCCGTTCGTGGCCGCTTCGCGCGCTGCTCTGCGGGAGCCAGGGGGCGGCGGCGTGTTGTCGACCGTCGGGATCTGCGGTGTCGGGTCGGGAAGGTTCTCGAACAGGTCGCCCAGCCGGGCGTCCGGATCGTGCTGGGGGGAAGCACTCTCGCGTTCGGGCATGTTCAGGGGGACTCCTCGTCGAGCGGAATCGTGGCTCCGGGCGGGTTACCGGTGCTCTTCTCCGTGTCGATCGCCTGCTGCAGCAGGACCACAGCGGCGACCTGATCCACAATGCTACGAGAGTTCTTCTGTGTTCTGCCCGAAGATCTCAGCGCGGCGTGTGCGGTGACGGTGCTCAGACGCTCATCGACCAGCCGCGCCGGCACTCCCGTCCGCGCCTGCAGGGCAGCGGCGAATTCGCGCGAATCCGTCGTCGATGCCGTGTCGTCGCCCCGGAGATTCACCGGAAGACCCACCACGAACTCCAGCGGGTCGTACTCCTGAGCGATGACGGCGATCCGCTCGATGGCCGCGTCGTCGCGACGCACGGTCTCGACGGGGACGGCGAGCATGCCGTCCGGATCGCACCGTGCGACCCCGACACGGGCGCGTCCCACATCGATCCCGAGCCGCGCGCCGCGGCGGAAGCCGCTCACGCTGTCTGCAGCTCCTGTGCGATGGCGTCCAGCGCCGCAGGCAGAGCTGCGGCATCCGTTCCACCGCCCTGGGCGACGTCGTCACGACCGCCGCCTCCGCCACCGAGCACCGAGGCCGCACGCTTCGCGAGCGCACCGGCCTTCGCACCGGCCGCGCGCGCGGCGTCGTTGGTGGCGACGACCACCACAGGCCGGCCGTTCACCACGGCACCGAGGGCGACGACCGACGGCTCGGAGCCGAGCCGCTCGCGCACGCCGAGCACCAGTTCGCGCACATCGTCGGCCGAGTCGACCTCGCCGAGCGACTGCGCGGCCAGACGGAACGAACCCGCACGGGAGGCGGCGTCGGCGATGGCAGGAACCCGGCCGGCACGCTCCTTCGACTCGAACTGCGCGATGCGCTTCTCCGCGGCCTTCAGGCTCGCCGAGAGATCGGCGATGCGGTCGGCGAGCTGGTCGCGCGGGGTCTTGAGCGAGCTGGTGAGCTGCGACACGAGCGCGCGCTCGGCTGCGAGCTCGCGGAACGCGTCCTGACCGACCAGTGCCTCGATACGGCGGTTGGAGGCGCCCACCGAGGATTCACCGACGACGCTGACGAGACCGATCTCGGCGCTGGTGCCGACGTGGGTGCCCGCGCAGAGCTCTCGCGACCACGGACCGCCGATGTCGACCATGCGCACGACGTCGCCGTACTTCTCGCCGAACAGCGCCATGGCGCCGGCCTCCTTCGCCTCATCGAGCGTGAGGATCCGGGTCGTGACCTCGAGGGCGTCGTTGACGGCCCTGTTCGTGATCTCCTCGATCTCGGTGCGGGTCGCGGTCGACAGCGCCTGCGACCACGAGAAGTCGAAGCGCATGTATCCGGCGCGGTTGAGCGAACCCGACTGCGTGGCGGTCGGGCCGAGCGTGTCGCGCAGCGCCGCGTGCACCAGGTGCGTCGCGGAGTGCGCCTGGCGCGCGGCGCGACGGTTCGCCGCGTCGACGATCGTCGTGGCGGCGTCGTCGATCGAGACGACGCCGCGGGTCACCTCGACCGTGTGGCTGATCAGCCCCGGCACCGGTCGCTGCACGTCGAGCACCTCGAGCTCGTACCCGGGACCGACGATGACGCCCTTGTCGGCGACCTGTCCACCGGATTCGGCGTAGAGGGTGGTCTCCGCGAGAACGACCTCGGCGATCTGACCCTCCGAGGCGGTGCGAGCGGTCTGGCCGTCGATGAGGATCCCGAGGATCCGCGAATCGACCTCGAGCTCGGAGTAGCCGTCGAAGCCGGTCTCCCCCAGCGCACGCAGTTCGCGGTAGACCGAGACGTCGGCGAACTGACGCTTGCGATTGCGGGCGTCGGCCTTGGCGCGTGACCGCTGCTCCTGCATCAGGGTGTCGAATGCCGCTCGATCGACGTCGAGGCCGGCCTCCTCGGCCACCTCGAGGGTCAGATCGATCGGGAAGCCGTACGTGTCGTGCAGGAGGAACGCCTCGGGGCCGCTGAGGGTCACCCCACCGCCCTTCTTCGTCTCGTCGAGCGCCAGGTCGAGGATGGTCGAGCCGGCAGCGAGCGTGCGACGGAACGTCTCCTCCTCGGCGAAAGCGGAGGAGGACAGGGTCGCCCACTCCTTCTCGAGCACAGGGTAGGTGGTCTTCATCGCATCACGGGACGCGGCGAAGAGCTCGGGGAAGGCCGGCTCGTCGACGCCGAGCAGGCGCATCGACCGCACGGTGCGGCGCATGAGACGGCGCAGGATGTACCCGCGTCCCTCGTTCGAGGGGCGCACGCCGTCGGACAGCAGCATGAGCGACGAGCGCACGTGGTCTGCGACCACGCGGAAACGCACGTCGTCCTCGTGCACGGCGCCATAGCGGCGCCCCGAGAGCTCCACGGCGCGATCGAGGACCGGACGCACCTGATCGGTCTCGTACATGTTCTCGACGCCCTGCTTGAGGAACGCGACGCGCTCGAGCCCCATGCCGGTGTCGATGTTCTTCATCGGCAGTTCGCCGACGATGTCGAACTCGGTCTTGCCGCGGATGTTCTCGATGAAGTCCTGCATGAACACGAGGTTCCAGATCTCCAGGAATCTCGAGTCGTCGACGGCCGGACCGCCGTCCTTGCCGTATGCGGGACCGCGGTCGAAGAAGATCTCCGAGTCGGGACCGCCGGGGCCGGGCTGCCCGGTGTTCCAGTAGTTGTCGGCGCGTCCGAGACGCTGGATGCGCTCGGGCTTCAGCCCGATGACGTCGCGCCAGATGGACTCCGCCTCGTCGTCGGTCTCGTAGACCGTGACCCAGAGGTCCTTCTCATCGAACGCGAAGCCCCCGTCGGCCTCCGAGCTCGTCAGCAGCTCCCACGCGTAGCGGATCGCACCCTCTTTGAAGTAGTCGCCGAACGACCAGTTGCCCAGCATCTGGAAGAACGTCCCGTGCCGAGCCGTCCGTCCCACCTCTTCGATGTCGTTCGTGCGGATGCACTTCTGCAGATCGGCGATGCGCGGGTGCGGAGCGGGGACCACCCCGGTGAGGTACGGGATCATCGGGACCATGCCGGCGACCGTGAAGAGCAGAGACGGGTCGTCGCTGACCAACGAGGCCGAAGGGACGATGAGGTGGTCGTTCTTCTCGAAGAAATCGAGATAGCGCTGCGCGATCTCCGCAGTGTTCATAGCTGTGCCGGGTGTCCTTGCGTGCGGGGGTGGAGGAGCGGGTCCGGTGGAGCCGCGTCCGAGGGGCTGCGGAGGTCAGTCCGTCGCAGGATCCGTGAGGCGCGCCCGCTCTTCGCGGTAGGCCTCGCCGATGATCCCGGTGAACTCGTTGAATCGAGCGTCGACCTCGGCGAGGATGTCGCGACCTCGCGGGTCTTTGTTCGTGAAGTGCGCCGCGACGAAGCCGCCGATCACACCGATCAGGAACCACAGCACTTTCTTCATGTCGCCATCCTTGCCCTCGACCCGCGGAGGCGGGTGCAACCATCGTATGCGGAAACGACAGAAGGCGTCGGGTGAGACCCGACGCCTTCTGCGGAACTGAGAGAACTCAGCGAGCTGCGTAGTACTCGACGACGAGCTGCACTTCACAGGTCACGGGGACCTCGGCGCGCTTCGGACGACGGACCAGGCGAGCCTGGAGCTTGTCGAGCTCGACCTCGAGGTAGCCCGGAACGGGAGGCAGGACCTCGGCGTGACCGCCGGCGGCTGCGACCTGGAAGGGCTCGGTGCCCTCGCTCTTGGCCTTGACGTGGATGAGCTGACCCGGCTTCACGCGGAACGACGGGCGGTCGACGAGCTGGCCGTCGACCAGGATGTGACGGTGCACGACGAGCTGGCGAGCCTGCGCGGTGGTGCGGGCGAAGCCCGAACGCACGACGAGAGCGTCGAGACGCATCTCGAGCAGCTCGACCAGGTTCTCACCGGTCAGGCCGTCCTGACGACGAGCCTCGTTGAACGTGTTGCGCATCTGCTTCTCGCGGATGCCGTACTGCTCGCGAAGACGCTGCTTCTCACGCAGACGGACGGCGTAGTCGCTGTCGGCCTTGCGCTTGGTGCGACCGTGCTCGCCGGGAGCGTAGGGACGCTTCTCGAGGTAGCGGGCGGCCTTCGGGGTGAGCGGGATGCCGAGTGCGCGGCTGAGGCGCACCTTGCGGCGGTCCTGGGACTTCGTGGTCACGAAGCTATCCTTCCGATGACGCGGTCGCGTCTTTCGCGACTCGCGGACGTATCACCCGCGTTCTGCCTCGGGGCGCACGCCGGGGCGCCATCGAGGTGGGGTGTGAACGAGGAGATGCCCGAAAACTGTGTTTCGAGCCGATCCAGTCTAACAGATCGTCGTCATCGTCCGTCGAGGATGCGGCGGATGCGCTCGAGACGTGCCGAGATGTCGCGCTCGGCCCCCAGGTTCTTCGGCTCGTAATACCTCTTGCCCTGCAGCTCGTCCGGCAGGTACTGCTGCGGGAGGATGCCGAATTCGCTGTCGTGCGGATACACGTAGCCGCGCCCGTGACCGAGGCGCCGCGCGCCCGGGTAGTGCGCGTCACGGAGATGCAGCGGCACCCGTCCGAAGCCGCCGGAGCGGATGTCGGCGATCGCCGCGTCGATGCCGACGTAGGCGGCGTTCGACTTCGCAGTGGTCGCCAGATACACCGTGGCCTCTGCGAGCGGGATCCGCCCCTCCGGCATGCCGATGAAGGCGACCGCATCCGCCGCCGCGACCGCGATCGTGAGCGCCTGCGGATCGGCCAGCCCCACGTCTTCCGACGCCGAGATCACCAGACGCCGAGCGATGAACCGCGGGTCCTCCCCCGCCTCGATCATCCGGGCGAGGTAGTGCAGAGCCGCGTCGGGGTCGGAGCCGCGGATCGACTTGATGAAGGCGCTGATGACGTCGTAGTGCTCGTCGCCCTGGCGGTCGTATCGCAGCAGCGCCTTGTCGACGGCCTGGGCGACGTCGTCGGCCGTGGCTGCGGGGACCACGCCGTCTTCACCGTTCGAGAGGGCGACGGCGGCCGCCGCCTCGAGACCGGTGAGTGCGCGGCGTGCATCGCCGGATGCGAGGCGGATGAGCGCGGCACGCGCGTCGTCGGCCAGGGTCACCGCACCGTTCAGGCCGCGCGCATCGGTCACCGCGCGGTCGACGAGGAGTCCGATGTCGTCATCGGTGAGGGGCTGCAGCGTCAGCAGCAGCGATCGCGAGAGCAGCGGCGAGATCACCGAGAACGACGGGTTCTCGGTGGTGGCCGCGATCAGCAGCACCCAGCCGTTCTCGACGCCGGGCAGGAGCGCGTCCTGCTGGGCCTTGGTGAATCGGTGGATCTCGTCGAGGAACAGGATGGTGGTCTGCCCGTACAGGTCACGCTGCGTGATCGCCTCCTGCATCACCTCGCGGACGTCCTTGACCCCCGCGGTGATCGCCGACAGCTCGACGAAGCGTCGACCCGAGGAGCGGGCGATCGCCTGCGCCAGCGTGGTCTTGCCCGTGCCGGGAGGACCCCACAGGATGATCGAGACCGCACCGGGAGAGGTCGCCGCGGGATCGGCGAGAGCGACGATGGGTGAGCCCGCCCGCAGCAGGTGCTTCTGCCCCGCGACCTCGTCGAGCGAGACGGGACGCATGCGCACGGCGAGGGGCGTCTGCCCGGAGAGCAGTGCGGCGGAGGTCATCTTCCCAGGCTAACGCGGGGCGGGGACACCGAGGACATGATCGGGGCGACGATGCCGCGCCGGTAGGCTCTCAGGCGACGGTGCACATCACGTCCATGTGCACGGCACGTCCATCAAGGGAGTACGCAATGGCCGGACGCGGCAAGAGCACGCGGCAGTCGCGGACCGAATCGGAGCGCGCACGCCTCCACGCGGCCCGCAGGGCCTGGCACGACGGCCGCATCCGTCGTCGCACCAGGGACAACGCGGTCGCCGTGGTCGTCGGTGTGCTGGTCGTCGCAGGAGCGATCGCCAGCCAGGTCGTCCACGCGCAGGTGAATCCGCCGGCCCCCTCGCCCTCCCCCACGGTCTCCCCCGCCGAGACGCCGCTGCCCGGCGATCCCCTCGTCCCCGAGGATGCGCCGACGGACGCTCCGTCGGACGCTCCCGTCGAGTGACCACACGCGCCCGCTGACCGTGGGCGCCGCGGCCGTCACCGCGTGGTGACGCGCACCACGGCTCAGTCCTCGACGACCGCGAGCCGGTATCCGCGTTTGACCACGGTGTGGATGAGTTCGCTCCCGCCCAGAGCCACGCGGAGTCTCGCGACGGCGGCTTCGACCGCGTGTGCGCTGCGCTCGGCGCCCAGCACGGCGCTGAGCTGCGCGCGGGACAGCACCCGACCGCCCGCGGCGGCCAGAGCATCGAGCAGCGCGGCGGACGAGCGTGACAGCGGAATGAACCGGCCGTCGACGAGCACGCCTCCGCTGCGCACCTGCACCCGACCCGCGTCCGTGAGCAGCGACGGTGCCCGCCCGTCGTCGAAGTGCGCGAGCACGGCATTCGCGAGCGATCCGTCCGGACCGCCCAGATCGATCGAGGGCTCGAGGTCGGCGTCGTTCAGCAGTGCCGTGGTCGCCTGACCCGCGGAGGCCAGCAGCAGCCGCCCCGTCTCGGACCGTCGCCGCACGCGGTCGAGGGTCTCCGACACCTCCGCGATCGCGAGCCAGGCCGCAGCGGCGGAGGCGGAGGTGAACACCACGGCATCCGCGTCGCCGTTCGCCGCCTGCAGCACCGTTCTGCGCATCGTCTCCGATCGCGGCGATGCCTCCCAGCGACGCGCGACCACGCCCCGCACCTCGGCGCCAGCCTCGCGCAGCATCGACTCGAGTCCGTCGTCACGGTCGCCGTGATGCTGGACGACGATGCGAGTGCCGCGCACATCTGCGACCCGCAGATGCGCGCCGACCTCGGCGGTCGTCCCCGTCTCGGCGACCCAGTCCGCGACGAGTCCCGTCCGAAAGATCGCCGCCTGTGCTCTCGGGCCCGTCGCCACGAGCCGCGCCCGGCGCAGCGCGTCCTGGAACGGAGCCGAGCGTCCCTGTTCTCGCGCGACATCGACCCAGTCGCGGAATCCCGAGCCGGTCGTCACCACCACGGCGTCGGGAGGCTCGGCGATCACCAGCTCGGTCACGCTGCGGAGCTCGGCGCGGTCCTGCCGGTCATCGAGCCGCGGCACCGGAGTCCGGTGGACCACGGCGCCCCGGCGCTCCAGAGCATCCGCGACCTCGACGGAGCGCCGGTCCGCGACGACGATGATGGTGCAGCCGGCCAGCGCGGACTCCAGCGGCCGCGCCGTGCTCATCCGACCCCCTCCGCGATGCGGGTCCATGCGGGCCGCAGCATGCCGGACTCGGCGAGTTCTCCGATCACGATCACCGCGGTGCTCTCCTCCCCTGCCGCGGGGCCGCCGTGACCGGTCGTCCGGGTACTCGGGAATGACCCGTCGAACGGACGGTCGAAACCGGGGAAGGCGGCGTGGCCCCCCAGGATGCGCGTCGCCGCGACCTCGGCCATCGCGTACCCTGGCGCGACCCTCGCGACGCAGCGGCCCTCGAAATGGGCGACCTCGCCGATCGCGAGGATGTGCGGATCGGAGGTGGTGCAGCGGTCGTCGATCACCACGCCTCCGCGCTCGGCGACCTGCAGGTTCGCATTGCGGGCCAGCTCGTCACGAGGTCTCGGGTGCGCGGAGAGCACGACGAGATCGACGGCTTCGGTCTCCCCGTCGTCGAATCGCAGAGCGGCGACCGCACCGGACTCCTCGGGGACGAGACGTGAGACGCGTGTCTCGGAGTGCTCCACCCGCGTCGAGGCGACGCCCTGCAGCGCCGCGACGATCTCCGCGCCCTGCGACCCCGACCCGATCACCGCCGCACGCAGGCGGCGCCCCAGCGCCCGCCGTCGGTGTGCGGCGAACCGCGCGAGAGCCTCGACGTCGTCGAGGGTCCGGTCGGAGAAGCATCCCGGCAGATCCGCGCCCTCGATCGCGAGCCTCGGCGCGTACGACCCGGTGGCGAGCACCAGGGTGTCGTAGGGCACGACGACGCGAGACCGGGTCATCACGGTGCGCGCGGCCCGATCGATCCGCAGAGCGCGGTCGTCGGCCAGGAACCGCACACGGAAGTCGTCGAACACCGAGCGATCCAGCTCGAGATCGCCCGCGGCGCCTCCGGCCGCGATCCCCGCGAGGGCGATGCGGTCGTACGGCCGACGCCCCTCGTCGCCGATCACCGTCACGTGCAGCGGTGTCTGCGCACGGCTGAGCAGACTCTCGACGAAGCGGTGCGCCACCATGCCCGCGCCGACCACCACGACCTCGGCAGGAGTGACGATGGTGTCGTACATACTGCTCCGTTCGATGGATCCTTGCTGGCGACGATAGGAGGCCGGTGTTTCTCGAATGTGACGGGCGATGTTTCCTGCGTCGAACGTTCTCCTCACAGATCGGTAACGATCTCACTCTGCGCGGTTCTCACACTGCTGACGCCGCGAAGTGAGCTGTTCGCTCCACAGACGTAACGTCGCACGTCGTCGCTCGAAACGCCGCTCGTCCATGCTCGATCCAGCTGAGCATCCCGCTCTCGTCCCGTGGAGGTCATGTGTCGTACATCAAGCCCGCCGAGCTCGCCACCCGAATGGTCGACGCCGGTGCATACAAACTGCAGCTGTCCACCCGCGATACGCTCATCCGCGCGTTCATGGGAGCGGCTCTGCTCACGATCGCCGCCGCGTTCGCGGTGACGGTGTCGACGCAGACCGGTCAGCCGCTCCTCGGCGCCGTCCTGTTCCCGGTGGGCTTCGTGATGCTCTACCTGCTCGGGTACGACCTGCTGACCGGGGTGTTCACTCTCGGTCCGCTCGCGGTACTCGACCGCCGTTCCGGCGCGACGTTCGGATCGTTGATGCGCAACTGGGGACTCGTCTTCCTCGGCAACTTCGGCGGTGCCTTCCTGGTGGCGATCCTCATGGCCGTCTACTTCACATACGGCTTTTCGACCGCGCCCAGCGCAGTCGGCGAGGCGATCAGTGAGATCGGACACGGTCGGACGGTCGGCTATGCCGATCACGGTGCGGCCGGCATGCTGACGTTGTTCATCCGTGGTGTCCTGTGCAACTGGATGGTGTCGACGGGCGTCGTGTTGGCGATGGTGTCGGACAGCACGATCGGGAAGATCGTCGCGATGTGGCTCCCGATCATGCTGTTCTTCTACATGGGGTTCGAGCATTCGATCGTGAACATGTTCCTGTTCCCGTCCGGACTTCTGATGGGCGCCGACTTCACCGTCTGGGACTACCTGGTCTGGAACGAGCTGCCGACGGTCGTCGGAAACCTCGTCGGCGGTCTCCTCTTCGTCGGGCTGCCCATCTACTTCACCCACGGGCGCCCGAAGGCTCGCGTCGCCCGCGACGCGCGTGCGATGCGACGACGAGCGCGTCTCGTCACCACCGCTGCGTCGACATCCGGCGCCTCGGTGGCCGATCGGGAGACGACCGCTGCCGAGCTCGAGCCGACACGGGTCTGAGTCGCAGCACGGGGGCGGATGCGTCGGCATCCGCCCCCGTTCCGTGCGTGGGCGAGAGCCGCCCCGGGAGGCATGGTCAGGCGGTGTGGAATCGGTCGACGACCACGTCGGCGATCCGCACGTCGACGCCGAGTGGCGCAGACACCAGGTCGGCTCCGGACTTCCGGACCAGCCCGGCGAAGTACCCGGGAGCGAGCACGTGGCTTGCGGCGATCACTCGAGCGGCGCCGTCGCGACGAGCGGATGCCACTGCCTCCCCGATCCGGGGTTCGATGGCCGAGGCGTACCCGATGGTGATCGGAGCCGGAATGAGGCGGGCCAGGTGCTCGGCCGCCGCGGCGACATCGGCGACCGCGGCGGGATTGCTCGACCCCGCTGCGGCGAGTACGACATGGTCGCCCGGGAGCCAGGCGCCCGCGATCGCCGTGCGCAGTCGGGCTGCCAGCACCTCGGCGATCAGCGGATGCGTGCCCAGGGGCTCACCCTGCCGCACATTCTCGTGCGGGCGCACCGCATCTGCGATGTCGACGGCGGTATGGAAGCCGACGGAGAGCAGCAGAGGCACCACGACGACGTCGTCGAGGCCCCGCTCGTGCTCGATCACGTCGACCACCGTCGGCTCCTGCACGTCGACGAATGCCTGCACGACTCGTGTGCCCGGCATCCGCTGCCGTACGAGATCGACGAGATCCTCGACCGTACGTCGGCCTTCTGGAGAGTCGGTGCCGTGCGAGCAGGCGATGAGGGTGCTCATTCGGGATCCTCCACCGTGAGTCGATAGCCGCGCTTCACGATCGTCTGGATCACGCTCGCTCCCCCGAGCGCCTCGCGGAGCCGTGCGACTGCCATCTCGACGGCGTGAGCGCTCTCGCCACCGCGCGGCAACGCGAGTCCGAGCTGCTCCCTCGAGAGCACCCGGCCAGCGGCGTCGAACAATTCGCTCAGGACACTGGCGCCCGCGCGGGACAGCGGCACGAAGCGACCGTCGAGCAGCACACCGCCGCTGCGCACCTCCATGACACCGGCCGTCGTGCGCACCTGGCGCGCGGCTCCCGATGCGAAGTGATCGACGACGCAGCGGACCAGCGAACCGAGCCTGCCGCGAGCCGCGATGGTGGTGTGCAGATCTGCGTCGTGGAGCGGCGACGCGGTGATCGGGCCGACGGCGGCGAGCAGCAGCCGCCCGCCCGCCGCCCGCCGACGGATCGCATCCAGAGTGCCCGCGCGACCCGCTGCTCTGACCCACTCCGCGGCGCCGGGCGCCGAGGTGAAGAGCACCGCATCCACCTCGCCCGCGCCCGCCTGCACGACGGAGCGGTGCACGATCTTCGGGTCGGGCGGCGGACCCCACCGGTAGACCGTGATGCTGACGACATCGGCCCCGAGCTCCGCCAGCAGAGCATCGAGGCCGTCGGCGCCCGCACCATGATGCTGTATCGCGATGCGTCGGCCGACCACTCCTTCGGCCGTGAGGTACTCCCCCACTTCCGCAGAGGTCTCGGACTCGGCCACCCAGTCCGCCGTGAACCCGGCCTGCTGAATCGCGCCGTGCGCCTTGGGCCCGCGCGCGACGAACTGAGCGTCGACCAGCGCGGCCGCCAGATCCTCGGCCAGACCGTTCTCGTGCGCGGCGTCGATCCAGCCTCGGAAGCCGACGCCCGTCGTCACGATCACGATGTCCGGTGGGTCCGCGATGAGGTCGCGGGTGCGCGCGAGGAGGTCATCGTCGTCCTCGTTCGGGATGATGCTCAGCGCAGGAGCGCGGTAGACCTGCCCGCCTCGGCGTTCGAGCGCGGAGACCAGATCACCCGCGCGTCTGTCCGCGGCGACGACGATGGTGCATCCGGCGAGGGCCGGTGGAAGCGGGGCACGGGTCGTCACGCCGGAGCAGCCCCGATCACGGCCGGAGCCGGGAGCAACAGGTGTTCGCTCGCGACGTCGCCGATCACGATGACGGCCGGGTTGCGGAGTCCGACGGTGCGCGCATCCTCGACCGCGTGCTCGAGGGTCGTGCGCGTCGTGCGCTGTTGCGGCGTGTGACCGCTCTCGACGAACGCGACGGGACGATCCTTCGGCACCCCATGCGCGAGTGCGGATTCGACCAGTCGTCCGAGAGCGGCGACACCCATCAGGACGACCGTCGTCACCATCGTGTCAGCCATGGCTTCCAAGGTACCCGGCCCGAAGCCGCCCTGTCCGTTCACCACGTGGAAGGCGGCTGCCGTGCCTCGGTGCGTGACCGGGATGCCGGCCGACTGCGGCACGGCGATGGCGCTCGAGATCCCCGGAGTCACATCCACCGGGATCCCGGCGGCGAGGCACGAGAGCATCTCCTCGCCCCCGCGGCCGAAGACGAAGGGGTCGCCGCCCTTCAACCGGACGACCCTGCGCCCGGCTGCGGCGCGCGCGACGATGATGCGGTTGATCTCGTCCTGCGGGACGGGGTGTCGACCGGGCTGCTTGCCGACGTCGATCACCTCGACATCCGGGTCGAGCCCCTGTGTGATCTCGGCCGCCGGTCCGAGACGGTCGATGACGAGAACATCGGCCTCTGCGATCAGGCGCCGCGCGCGCACCGTCATCAGATCGGCGGGACCCGGGCCGCCGCCGACGAGGTCGACCCGTCCGCTGCGGGCCGTCCGTCGGCGCCTCAGTGGCAGCCGGCCGTCGCCGGTCAGGTCGACTATGGCATCGCGCACCGCGACGGAACGCCGGGGGTCGGCACCGATCGTACTGGTGACGCCGACCGTGACATCCCCGATCTCCGCCTGTGCCGTGAGCCTGGCCGAGCCGTGCTCGCCATCCGAGGCGTTGATGCAGAGCACTCGCTGAGATTCGCACTGCTCGGCGACCAGGCGATCGACCCGCGGATCCCCCGTCGCCGTGTGCACGAGCCAGGCGCCGTCGAGGTCCGTCGAACGGAACTCCCGTGGCTCCCAGGCGACCTCGTGACGCTCGACGAGCCGCGCGGTGTCGTCGTGCAGCAGAGGCGCGACCATCCGCGCACTCGCGCCCTCGGCGAGAAAGCGACGCAGCCGCTTCGCAGCCACCGGGCCTCCGCCGACCAGCAGCACATCGCGTCCGGCGAGGTTGACACCCAGCATCACGGTCATCGGATCTCCTCGATGTCGAACTCCACGTGGCCGTCGACGACGGTCACCTGCCACACCTGCAGAGAAGCGGGCTCCCTGCCCTGCGTGTCGAGGCAGGCACCGGTGCGCAGGTCGAAGACCTGCTTGTGCAGGGGCGAGGCCAGGGTCGGCGCCTCGCCCCTGCTCCCGACGATGCCGCGCGACATCACGTTCGCACCGCTGTACGGGTCGAGGTTCGACACGGCGTGCACCGACCCGTCTGCCAGCAGGAACAGTGCGATCTGGCGCGTTCCGAAGAGCGCGGCACGACCGCGCTCGACCTCGAGGTCATCCAGGGCGCACACCCGTACCCGGCGGCCGGTGGGCGGACTCGTGAGCGTCATCGCCGCACCTCCAGAGTCGTGCCCGCGATGAGCACCGCAGGGTCGCTGCGCTCCTCCATGGTCGCCGGACGCACCTGACCCCGCTCCGGCACATACGCGAGCGACGGGTCCGGGGTATCGGTCGCGTTCACGAAGGACTCGAACCGCCGCAGTTTCGCGGGGTCGCGGAGGGTCGCCGCCCACTCGTCCTCGTAGCGTTCCACATGCACGGCCATGGCGGCGTCGAGGTCGTCGCAGATGCCGAGACTGTCGTCGAAGATCACGGCGCGCAGCCCCTCGAGTCCACCGTCGAGCTCCACGCACCATCCGGCCGTCCGCTGCAGTCGGTCCGCCGTGCGGATGTAGTACATGAAGAAGCGGTCGATCGCGCGGATGAGCCCCTCATCGTCGAGATCCGATGCCAGCAGCTCGGCGTGCCGGGGAGAGAATCCGCCGTTGCCGCCGACGTACATGTTCCAGCCGGTCTCGGTCGCGATCACGCCGACGTCCTTCGACCGAGCCTCGGCGCACTCACGCGCACACCCCGAGACCCCGACCTTGAGCTTGTGCGGTGCACGCAGCCCGCGGTAGCGGAGCTCCAGTCTCACCGCCATTCCGACCGCGTCGAGCACGCCGTACCGGCACCAGGTCGACCCGACGCAGGACTTCACGGTGCGGAGTGCCTTGCCGTAGGCCTGGCCAGATTCGAAGCCGGCGTCGACCAGGCGCTGCCAGATCTGCGGCAGCTGCTCGAGTCGGGCACCGAACATGTCGATCCGCTGGCCGCCCGTGATCTTGGTATAGAGGCCGTACGACTCCGCGATGCTGCCGATCGCGATGAGTCCTGCCGGCGTGACCTCGCCACCGGGCATACGCGGCACCACCGAGTACGTGCCGTCCTTCTGCATGTTGGCCATCACGTGGTCGTTGGTGTCCTGGAGCGAGGCGTTCTCGCCGTCGAGCACGTGCGCGCCCACCAGCACGGCGAGGATGCTGGCGAGAGCCGGCTTGCAGATGTCGCACCCTCGGCCGGTGCCGAAGCGCCCGATGATGGCGCTGAAGGTCGACATCTCCGACACCCGCACGGCGTCGAAGAGCTGTCTGCGCGACATCGCGAAGTGCTCGCACAGCGCATCGGACGTCGCCCGTCCGAGCTTGGTCAACTCCTGTCCGACGATCTTCTTCACCGCGAAGAGACACGAACCGCAGGTGGCTCCGGCCTTCGTACACGCCTTGACGGCAGCGGCGTCCGTGCAGCCCTCAGCGTGGACGGCCTCGCGGATGCGTCCGGCCGTCACATTCGAGCATGAGCAGACGACGGCCGATTCCGGCAGCTCGTTGTCGGGGAGGTCCGCACCACCCTCGGGGAGCAGATACGCGGCCGGATCGGCGCCGAGGGGTGCACCCACCAGCGGACGGAGCGAGCCGTAGGCGGAGGCGTCGCCGACGAGGATGCCGCCGAGCAGCGTCTTCGCGTCGTCGGAGAGCACGAGCTTCTTGTACACCCCGTTCACGGGGTCGGTGTAGACCACGTCGAGGGCGTTCGGGGTGACGGCCATCGCGTCGCCGAAACTCGCGACGTCGACGCCGGAGAGCTTGAGCTTGGCCGAGTCGTCGTAGCCGGGGAAGGTCGCGTCGCCGCCGAGCAGGCGAGTCGCCGCGACCTCCGCCATCGCATAGCCGGGGGCGACGAGTCCGACGGAGCGGCCGTCGAAGTTGGCGACCTCGCCGATCGCGAGGATGTGCTCGTCGACGGTTCGACAGCGCGAGTCGATCAGCACACCGCCGGTGGGATGCACGTCGAGCTGCGCGAGACGAGCGAGCGAGTCCTGCGGGCGCACGCCGACCGTGAAGATCACGATGTCCGCCTCGTGCATGCTGCCGTCCTGGAACTGCAGTGCGGCCACTGCGCCTGATGCGTCGGGGTCGAGACGCGTGGTGCGCGTGCCGGTCCGCACCTCGATGCCCTTCGCCTCGATGAGGCGGCGAAGGATCGTCCCGCCCGCCAGGTCGAGCTGCGCCGACATGAGCCGATCGGATGACTGCACCACCGTGCATCCGACCTGCAGACCCTGCAGGGCCCCGGCGGCTTCCAGCCCGAGCAGACCGCCGCCGATCACGGAGCCACGGAGCTGACGGCCGAGCTGCGCCTGCCGACGCTCGACGAACCGGCGAATGGCTTCGACATCGTCGAGCGTCCGATACACGAAGCAACCGGGGAGTTCGGCGCCGTCGACCGCCGGCCGCAGCGCGTACGAGCCCGTCGCCAGGACGAGTGTGCGGTAGGAATGCTGTGCGCCCGACCGCGTGCGCACGCATCGCGCCGCCCGATCGATCCCCGTGACCCGGTCGTCGCGAATGAACCGGACGCGTGGATCGGCGAGAACCCCGGTATCCAGCTCCAGGTCCGTGGCGTGCGCGCCCGAGAAGTACGAGGTCAGCCCGACGCGGTCGTAGGGGGCGCGAGCCTCCTCGCCGATGAGAGTCACGGTCCGGACATCGTCCTCCGAGCGAAGCAGACTCTCGACGAACCGGTGCGCCACCATCCCCGCACCGACCACCACGACATCCGCCGATGTGCTGTCTCGAACGATCACGAGCCCTCCTCTGTCCGTGAAGTCGACGCTAGGCATCCGGTGTTTCGCGGAACGTCCGGGCGCCGTTACGCCGAGCGAACGTTCTGCTCACATCTGGATAACGCCGAAGTGAGCCGCTCCGTGCATCCCGGCAGCGCGGCCGTGCGCGTACTAGGCTGAACCCCGTCCCTTCCCCCCTCCCGCGGGATGACCGCGCAAGGAGAGCACTCTTGTCTGCCACCGAACCAACGAAGCCGACTCCGCCAGTACCGGGCCCGCCCGTACCCGGTCCGCCGCGTCTTCCGGCACCGCCACGGGCTGCCACGCCGGCCGCCGCTCCCGCAGCACCCGCCGCAGCTCCCTCGAGCGACGGCACCGAATGGGGCCGCGTCAGTGAAGACGGCACCGTCGAGGTGCGTGAAGACGGAGAATGGCGCGTCGTCGGCCAGTACCCCGACGGCACCCCCGACGAGGCCCTCGCCTACTTCGTGCGCAAGTACGACGACATCGCCTTCAAGGTGCGCACGCTCGAGCAGCGCCATCAGGCGGGCGGCGCATCGGCCGGAGACCTGGTCAAGCAGGCCGGTCATGTGCTCGCCGAAGCGACGGATGCCGCAGCCGTCGGCGACCTCGCCGGCCTGCGTGAGCGCCTGAACGCCCTCACCGCGTCGCTGTCCGAGGCCACCGCCGAGGAGGCGGCGCAGGCCAAGGCGCTCGTCGACCAGGCCATCGCCGAACGCACCGCTCTGGTCGAACGCGCCGAGGCGATCGCCGCCCGCGATCTCTCGAAGGTGCAGTGGAAGCAGGTCACCGCCGAGCTCGGCGAGCTCTTCGACGCCTGGCAGGCGCAGCAGCAGAACGGCCCTCGTCTGTCGAAGGGCGTCTCGCAGCAGCTCTGGAAGCGGTTCCGCGACGCTCGCAGCACGGTCGACAAGGCACGCCGCGCGTTCTACTCCGAGCTCGACGACACCCACAAGACCGCTCGCGACGCCAAGACCCGCCTGGTCGAGCGCGCCGAGGCCCTGGCGCCGCGCGGCGTCGACGGCATCACGTCCTACCGCAACCTCCTCGACGAATGGAAGGCTGCCGGCCGCGCCGGACGCAAGGCCGACGATGCGCTCTGGGCGCGGTTCAAGGCTGCCGGCGATGCGCTGTACTCGGCCCGCGCCGAGCAGAGCGCCGCCGAGGAGGCCGAGTCCGGCCCGAAGATCGAGGCGCGTCAGGCTCTCCTCGAAGAGGCCAAGGCCGTCGCCGACGAGTCCAACATCAAGAGCGCCCGTGCGATGCTCACTCGCATCCAGCGCCAGTGGGATGAGATCGGACGCATCTTCCCCCGCGAGAAGGAGCGTGCGCTCGACGACCGCCTTCGTGTCATCGAGCAGGCGCTCAAGGCCCGCGAAGAGGTCGACTGGAAGAAGAACAACCCCGAGACGAAGGCACGCGCGAACGACATGAGCTCGCAGCTGCTCGAGGCGATCGAGAAGCTCGAGACAGAGCTCGCCCACGCCGAGAAGTCCGGAGACAAGAAGGCCGCGAAGGCCGCAGCGGATGCTCTCGAGGCTCGCCGCGCCTGGCTCAACGCCCTCGGCGGCTGACCTCTCCACAGATCATCCCCGCGAGCGGATACGCGGGATGCACCACGTCAGACTGGCGTGATGCATCCCGCGTTCCTGTATCTGCCAGGCGACCGTCTCACGATCCCCGAGCTCAGCGCAGCGCGGCTCGACGGCCATGTGGTCGAGCTCGGCGAGGGCTACATCCCGGCAGACCTGGTCGAGGACGCCAGTACGCGGGCGGCATCGATCGCGGATCTCGTGCCGGCCGACACCGCGGCCTCGGGCCCGACGGCCGCGTGGATCCACGGCGCCGGCGACGCGCCGCCCGCGCGTCATCATGTGCGGCGGGCGGTTCTGCGGCGCATCAGGGCCATGTCGACCGCGCGGGTCGCCCTGCACGACACGTCGCTCGGGCCCACGGATGTGCTCGTGATCGGCGGGGTGACGGTGATGACCCCCGTGCGTACGATGGTCGACCTCGCGTTGAGCGTGCACCGCGACGAATCGCTGCGTCGATGGGTGCTGCTGCTCGCTCAGACGGATCCGCGCCTCGTGGCCGAGGCGATCTCCGCCCTCGACACCATGGGGCGCGTGCCGGGCAAGAGAGCCGGTCGGGGGACCCTCGACCGGCTCCCCCTCACGACGATGTGACGCGGTAGACGTCGTACACGGCATCGATGCGGCGCACGGCGTTCAGGATCCGATCCAGGTGCACGGCATCGCCCATCTCGAACACGAAGCGACTGATCGCGAGGCGCTCGTCCGTGGTGCTGACGGTCGCCGAGAGGATGTTGACGTGATGCTCGCTGAGCACGCGTGTCACGTCCGACAGCAGACCGGAACGATCGAGGGCCTCGACCTGGATCTGCACGCGGAAGACGCTCTTGGTCGTGGGCGCCCACGACACCTCGACGAAGCGGTCCTCTTCGCCCGAGAGCGCCTTGACGTTCGGGCAGTCGGTGCGGTGGACCGACACTCCGCTGCCCCGCGTGACGAAGCCGACGATCTCATCGCCCGGCACCGGAGTGCAGCACTTGGCGACCTTCACGAGGATGTCGGAGGCTCCGCGCACGAGAACGCCCGAGTCGCCGGCACGCGGCTCCCGTGACGGCATGCTGCCCGGCAGGTCGATGGGCCCGGTGACCGGATCGGTCGCGGCGACCAGCGCCGTGACCTTCTCGAGCACGGACTGCGTCGAGACGTGCCCCTCGCCGACGGCCGCGTACAGCGCGGAGACGTCTTCGTACCGCAGCTGATGGGCGACCTCGGCGAACGAGTCCTGACTCATCAGTCGCTGCAGAGGCATGTTCTGGCGGCGCATCGCCCGCGCGATCGCCTCCTTGCCCTGCTCGATGGCCTCTTCGCGACGCTCCTTGGTGAACCATCCGCGGATCTTGTTGCGCGCCCGGGTGCTCTTGACGAAGCCGAGCCAGTCCTGACTCGGACCTGCGTCGGGGTTCTTCGAGGTGAACACCTCGACCACGTCGCCGCTCTTGAGCTCCGACTCCAGCGGGACCAGACGCCCGTTGACCTTCGAGCCCATCGTGCGGTGACCGATCTCGGTGTGCACGGCGTAGGCGAAGTCCACTGGTGTCGCGCCGGCCGGGAGCCCGATCACGCGCCCCTTGGGCGTGAAGACGTAGACCTCCTTCGCGCCGATCTCGAACCGCAGCGAGTCGAGGAACTCGCCGGGGTCGGCGGTCTCGGCCTGCCAGTCCGAGATGTGCGCGAGCCAGGCCATGTCGTTGTCGGCGGCCCGGACCTCGGTCTTGCCGCCGTTCATCCGCTCCTTGTACATCCAGTGCGCGGCGACACCGTACTCCGCCTGCTGGTGCATCTCGTGCGTGCGGATCTGGATCTCGACGGTCCGCCCCGACGGGCCGATCACGGTCGTGTGCAGCGACTGGTACAGGTTGAACTTCGGCGTCGCGATGTAGTCCTTGAACCGGCCGGGCAGCGGGGTCCATCGGGCGTGGATGGCGCCGAGCACGGCGTAGCAGTCCCGCACCGATGCGACCAGCACGCGGATGCCGATGAGATCGTAGATGTCGTCGAACTCGCGCCCGCGCACCACCATCTTCTGGTACACCGAATAGAGCTGCTTCGGACGCCCCACGACCTTGCCGCGGATACGGAGATCCCGCAGGTCCACATCGATCTCCTCGACCACCTGGGCGAGGTACTTCTCGCGCTGCGGAGTGCGCTGCGCGATCAGATTGTGGATCTCGTTGTAGATCTTCGGGTGCAGGACTGCGAACGAGAGGTCCTCGAGTTCCGACTTGATCGCCTGGATGCCGAGTCGGTTCGCGAGGGGCGCGTAGATCTCGAGCGTCTCCTTGGCCTTCTTCGCCGCCTTCTCAGGCGGGACGAAGCCCCAGGTGCGGGCGTTGTGCAAGCGGTCGGCGAGCTTGATGAGGAGGACGCGGATGTCCTTGGACATCGCCACGATCATCTTGCGGACGGTCTCTGCCTGCGCGCTCTCGCCGTACTTGACCTTGTCGAGCTTGGTGACGCCGTCGACGAGCATGGCGACCTCGTCGCCGAACTCGGCGGTGAGGTCGGTGAGGGCGTAGCCCGTGTCCTCCACCGTGTCGTGCAGCAGCGCGGCCGCGATCGCCCGAGGTCCGAGGCCCATCTCGGCGAGGATCTGCGCGACCGCGAGAGGGTGCGTGATGTACGGCTCGCCGCTCTGACGCTGCTGCCCGGTGTGCTTCTCCTTGGCGACGGCGTACGCGCGTTCGATGACGGCGAGATCACCCTTGGGGTGGTTCGCCCGGACGGTGCGGGTCAGGTTGTCGAGATCGTTGACCCGTGGGGCGCGCGAGAAGATGCGGGGAACCAGTCGTCTCAGGCTCGATCCCTGCGACGACGTCTGCGGTTCCGCCATCCGCTCACCTCCGAATCACAACAGCTTACGCGTGCCCTGCGGGGTGCGGCCCCGCCGGGCGGGAACGGTCAGACCTCTACGGCGGCCTTCTCGCGGGATTCGCGGACCCGCGAGTCGCGCGCCGTGATCTGCGGCTCGTTCTCACGGAAGAGCGAGTACAGCGGCGCCGCGACGAACAGGGTCGAGTACGTCGCCACCAGGATGCCGACGAAGATCGACAGCGAGATGTCGGTGAGCGACTCGGCCCCGAGCCAGAAGGCGCCGATGAAGAGCACCGCTCCGACGGGCAGCGCCGCGACCACGGAGGTGTTGATGGAGCGCACCAGCGTCTGGTTGACCGCCAGGTTGACGGACTCCCCGAACAGCCGCGAGGAGTTCTCCCCGTCTTCCGTCGTGTTCTCGCGGATCTTGTCGAACACCACCGTCGTGTCGTACAGCGAGTAGGCGAGGATCGTCAGGAATCCGATCACCGCGGCCGGGGAGATCTCGAATCCTGCGAGGGCGTAGACGCCCACCGTGATGACGAGCACGTCGAGCAGGCCGAGGATGGCCGCGGCCGACATCTTCCAGGTGCGGAAGTAGATCGCGAGGATCAGGAAGGTGAGCGCGAGGAAGATCGCCAGACCCCACAACGACTGCTTGGTGACGTTCTCACCCCAGGCCGGGCCGATGAACGACGACGTGACCTCGGCCGGGTCGACCTTGTACGCCTCGGCGAGGGCATTGGCGACCTGCTGGGTCTCTGCGGAGCTCATCTGGTCGGTCTGCACACGCACGTCGGTGCTGCTGACGATGGCGACCTTGGCAGCGGCGCCGGGGACCACCGAGCGGACCGCCTCCGCCGCGGTGTCCTGATCGGTGCTGTCCGGAGCCTGCACCGTGAACTGTGATCCGCCGGTGAACTCGATCGAGAACTGGATCGGGCGGATCAGCGGCACGAGAGCCGACCCGACCACGAGCGCGATCGCGATGATGAACCACAGACGACGCTTCGCGACGAACGGGAAGGAGGTCTTCCCGGTGTACAGGTTGTTGCCGAACTCGTTCATGGAAGCCATCACGCGTCCCCCTCACTTCCACTGTTCGTGGGTCTGTCGCCCGCGAGGGCCTGGGCGCGCTTGCGCTCGGCGATGGTCTGTCGGCGCTCTGCCTCGCCCCGGGCCCGAGAGTTCTTGGCGCCACGTCCCGCGGACGTGTCGACCGAGCGGAACTGGGCTCGTCCGCGATACACGGCGCCCAGCGCCTCGGGGTCGAGTCCGGACAGCTTGTGCCCGCCGCCGAAGAACCGGGTGCGCGCGAGCAGCTGCATCACCGGGTGCGTGAAGATGACGAAGATCAGGACGTCGATCACGGTCGTGAGCCCCAGCGTGAACGCGAAGCCCTTCACCGTGGAGTCGGCGAGGATGTACAGCACCACGGCGGCGAGGACGTTGATCGACTTGGAGATGTAGATCGTGCGCTTGGCGCGTCCCCAGCCGTCCTCCACCGCCGAGGTGATCGACTTGCCGTCGCGCAGTTCGTCGCGGATGCGTTCGAAGTAGACGATGAACGAGTCGGCGGTGAATCCGATCGACACGATCAGACCCGCGACACCGGCCAGCGAGAGCCGGAAGCCGAGTCGCCACGCCAGGATGCTGATCACGATGTAGGTCAGCACCGCCATCACGGCGATCGAGGCGATGATCACGGAGCCGAGGGCGCGATAGACGATGAGCGAGTAGATCGCCACGAGTGCGAGTCCGATCAGACCCGCGATGAGACCGACCTGCAGCTGCTGCGTGCCGAGCGTCGCAGACACCGTGTCATCGCTCTGCACGGCGAAGCTCAACGGCAGCGCACCGAACTTGAGCTGGTCGGCGAGCGTGGTGGCCGTCTCCTGCGTGAAGCTGCCCGAGATGCTCGGACGACCGTCGAGGATCTGTCCGTTCATCGTCGGGGCCGAGATGACCGACCCGTCGAGCACGAACGCGAACCGGTCACGCGGCGTCTGACCGTCGATGCGGTTCTGGTTCAGGCGCGTGCTGACCTTGCCGAATGCGTCGGCGCCGTCGGCGTTCATCGTCAGCTGCACGGTCCAGGCACCGGACTGCGGATCGCGGCCGGCGACCGCGTTGTCGATCGCGGTGCCGGTGAGTTCGGTCGGACCGAGGATGTACTTCTCCGCACCCGTGGGGTCGCAGGCGATGAGCGGCTGATCCTGCGGGCCCTTCGAGGCGTCGTTCTCAGGGTTGGCGCAGTCGTAGGCCAGGAACTCCGCCTGGAGCTTGGGGGTGATCCACGACATGTCGCTGCCGTCGGTCGGCTTCGCCGTGGGCGTGGCCTCGAGGTTGGGGTCCGGTGTCGGGTACGGCGTCTCCGTGCCGTCCTCGCCCACGAACGACGTGGCGGCGGCTCCCGTGTAGAGCACGGCGCGGAACTCCAGCTGCGCGCTCGACTGGATCCGGTCGCGCGTCTGCTGGTCGGCGACACCGGGGATCTGCACCACGATGTTGCGACCGCCCTCGGTCGTGATGTCGGCTTCCGCGACTCCCGACGCGTCGACGCGCTGACGGATGATCGCCGCGGCCTGGTCGAGCTGCTCGCCCGACGGCGCGGCGCCATCCTCGGTCTCGGCGCTCAGCACGATCTGGGTGCCGCCCTGCAGGTCGAGCGCGAGCTCAGGTGCCCACGAACTCGCCGGATCGCCGTTGGCGTCCTTCATGACATAGACGCCCAGCGCGTTGACGCCGAACAGGACTCCCGTCACCAGGAGCAGGCCCAGAAGGACCCGCCAGGCGTGACGGACCGGGGAAGAAGTGGCCACGTGTGATCAGCTTTCTTGGATGCCGGTCGAGGATGCCGGGCTGTCGATGTGGTGCGGCGGAACGGGGATTACTTGTCGTCGGCGTCGCGCTCGAGGCGACGACGGGTCTCCTCGGGGGTCTCGACCGCGGCTGCGCCATCGACGACAGGTGCGTCGAGGACGACGGCGGGAGCATCCATGTCGTCGACGACGACGACGTCGTCCTTCGGCTCGACGATGCGAAGGATCGCCTGGCTGTGCACTTCGATGACGGTGCCCGGTGCGATCTCGACGAGAGCGGGCGAGTCGAGGTCCTCGTGGTCGTACGCGACGATCGTGCCGTAGATGCCGCCCTGGAGGAGCACCTTCACGCCGGGGACGGTCTTGGTGGCCTTCTCCTCCTGCTCCGCCTTCATCTGCTTCTGGCGCTTGCGGCCGTTGACGAACATGAACACGACGAGGACGGCGAGAAGGCCGAACAGCAGGATTTCCATGGGCATGGCGGGGATGGGCCTTTCTCAGGTGCGCGCACCAGAGAGCGGGCGCGCAGATTATCGGGGAAGTCTCCAGCGATTATAGGTCATCCAGGCGAAGCGCCCCGTCCGGATGCGCCACGCCGAGATGCGCGTAGGCCTCCGGCATCGCCACGCGGCCACGTGGCGTCCGGCCGAGGAACCCGATGCGCACCAGGTACGGCTCGACGACGCTCTCGACCGTCTCGCCCTCCTCGCCCACCGCCACGGCGAGGGTGCTGAGTCCGACGGGACCACCGCGGAAACGTCGCACGAGGGCCTCGAGAACCGCCCTGTCGAGCCTGTCGAGCCCGATCGGGTCGACGTCGTAGAGCTCGAGCGCCGCGCGGACGCCTTCGAGCGTCGCCGCGCCGCCGCCGTGCACGAGCGCGTAGTCGCGCACGCGTCGCAGCAGCCGGTTCGCGATGCGCGGTGTGCCGCGCGAGCGCCGCGCGATCTCCGAGAGGGAATCGTGCGGGAGGTCGACACCGAGCATCAGAGCGGACCGGGCGATGACCTGCTCCAGTTCCGGCTCGTCGTAGAACTCGAGGTGGCCGGTGAAGCCGAAGCGATCGCGCAGCGGATTCGGCAGCAGCCCCGAACGCGTGGTCGCCCCGACGAGTGTGAAGGGCGAGAGGTCCAGCGGGATGCTCGTCGCTCCGGCGCCCTTGCCCACCATGATGTCGATGCGGAAGTCCTCCATCGCGAGGTACAGCATCTCCTCGGCGGAGCGAGCCATGCGATGGATCTCATCGATGAAGAGCACCTCGCCAGGGACCAGGCTCGACAGCAGCGCCGCGAGGTCGCCCGCGTGCTGGATCGCCGGGCCGCTGGAGAGCCGCAGCGGCCGCTCGCTCTCATGCGCGACGATCATCGCGAGCGTCGTCTTGCCGAGTCCGGGGGGCCCCGCCAGGAGGATGTGGTCGGGCGGCCGGTTCTGGATGCGTGCGGCGTCGAGCAGCAGCTGCAGCTGACCGCGCACCTTCTGCTGGCCGACGAACTCGCCGAGACTGGTGGGGCGCAGTGCGCCCTCGATCGCGAGCTCGGTGTCGTCGGAGGGCTCCGAGGCGTCGCGGGCGTCAGACACGGGCCGGCCCCAGCAGCGCCAGCGTGCGTCGCAGCAGCGGCGCCACGGAGTCGCGTTCGGCGCCGGTCGCCTCGGCGGCGGTCTGCGCAGCCGCCTCGGCGGCGACCCTCTCCGACCATCCGAGTCCGACCAGCGCCGCCGTGACCTGGTCGACGACGTCGACAGGCCCGCTCGTGGTCTGCGTCGATGCCGCGCCCACCGGGTGCACCTTGCCGGCGAGCTGCAGCACGATGAGCTTGGCCGTCTTGGGTCCGATCCCCGAGACGCGCCGGAAGGGCGCGTCATCCTCACCCGTCACGGCATCGGCGATCTGGTCGACGGTGAGGTGCGAGAGCACCCCGAGCGCGGACTTCGGCCCCACCCCGGTCACGCTGATCAACAGACCGAAGACCTCCAGCTCGCTGCGATCGGCGAATCCGTAGAGCGAGAGCGCGTCCTCGCGCACGATGAGGCTGGTGTGCAGCAGCAGCTTCTCGCCCACCGTGGCTGTGTGGGCGACGTCCGCGGGCACCGCGACGGAGAAGCCGACCCCGCCGACGTCGATGATGACCTGATCGGCGGTCGAGTGGAGGACGGCGCCGTGCAGCGAGGAGATCATCGCTCCAGCCTACGCACCGGGTCGTAGATATGTTCGAGCGACACGCTCCGCGTCCGCCCACGCCCGCTGGGCCGGGGTGAGCGCCCCCTGGCCCGGAGCCCCCGCGGCCCCGCGGCGCCAGGCGTGGCAGAGGGCGATGGCCAGGGCGTCCGCGGCATCCGCCGGCTGCGGCGGCGCGTCGAGGCGGAGGATCCGGGCGATCATCGCCTGCACCTGCCGTTTGTCGGCCGAGCCGTAGCCGGTCACGGCGGCCTTGACCTCGCTCGGCGTGTGCGTCGCTGCAGGCAGGCCGGCCTCCGCCGCGAGCAGCAGCGCGACGCCGCTCGCCTGCGCGGTGCCCATCACGGTGTGGGTGTTCTGCTGCGCGAACACTCGCTCGACGGCGACGGCGTCAGGGCTGTGCGCGGCGATCACGTCGCGGATGCCCGCGGCCACGATCGCGAGTCGCTCGCCGATCGGCAGATCCGGGTCCGAGCGGATGACCCCGACATGCACGAGTGTGCCGCGTCGCGCCCGATCGACATCCACGACGCCGACGCCGCACCGGGTCAGACCGGGGTCGATGCCGAGCACGCGGAGCGAGGAGGAGGTCACTCCCCCAGGCTATTCGTCGCCCCGCGTCCCGACGTCTCGGCGCGCCTAGGCGTCGTCGTTCTCGAGCTCGGACTGCACCTCGGCGGTGAGGTCGAAGTTGGTGAAGACGTTCTGCACGTCCTCGCTGTCCTCCAGCGCGTCGATGAGACGGAAGATCTTGCGCGCGGTGTCGGCATCGATCTCGACTTTGAGGTTCGGCACGAACTCGATGTCGGCCGACTCGTAGTCGATACCCGCATCCTGCAGGGCGCTGCGGACCGCGACCAGGTCGGTGGCCTCGGTGACGATCTCGAAGCCCTCGGCGTGCGGCTCGATCTCCTCGGCGCCGGCCTCGAGGGCCGCCATCATCACGTCATCCTCGGTGGTCCCCTCGGAGCCGACCACGATGACGCCCTTGCGGCTGAAGTTGTACGCGACGCTGCCGGGGTCGGCGAGCGTGCCGCCGTTGCGGCTGAGTGCGGTGCGCACCTCGGCCGCTGCCCTGTTCTTGTTGTCGGTCAGACATTCGATCATCAGGGCGACGCCGTTGGGTCCGTAGCCCTCGTACATGATCGAGGTGTACTCGACGGCCTCGCCGCCGATGCCCGCTCCGCGCTTCACCGCGCGGTCGATGTTGTCCTTCGGGACGGACGTCTTCTTCGCCTTCTGCACGGCGTCGAACAGCGTCGGGTTCCCCTGCAGGTCCGCCCCGCCGAGCTTGGCGGCGACCTCGATGTTCTTGATGAGCTTGGCCCAGGACTTGGCGCGCCTGGAGTCGATGATGGCCTTCTTGTGCTTCGTGGTGGCCCACTTGGAATGCCCGGACATATGTCTCCGCTCGTCGTATCCGCCCAGAAGCTCGCACCCAGGGCATCGTCTATTCTAACGAACTGCGCGAGTGGCGCAGGATGGAGATATGCGCAGATCCCGACACATCACCCCGACCGTCCGCTGCTCCGACGTCAGGGACGGCGAGCAGACACCGGCCGATACCCTGCGGTACCTGATCCATCTGCCGGAGGATTACGATGCCGACCCGGACAGACGCTGGCCGCTCGTGCTGTTCCTGCACGGTGCGGGCGAGCGCGGCTCCGAGCTCGATCTCGCCGCGGTCCACGGCCCCCCGAAGCTGGCGGATGCCGGCCACGAGTTCCCGTTCGTGCTCGTCACGCCCCAGTGCCCCGAGTCGAGTCAGTGGATCGCGGAGCTCTCGACGCTGTCCGGGCTGCTGGACGAGGTCATGGAGGCGCACCGGATCGATCCCGCGCGCGTGGCGGTGACCGGCCTCAGCATGGGTGGATATGGGACCTGGAGCCTAGCGGTGCGGTATCCCGATCGATTCGCCGCGATCGCGCCGATCTGCGGGGGCATGTGGCTGCAGAGCGCCGCACCGCTGCAGAACACCCCGGTCTGGGCGTTCCACGGCGACGCCGACGATGTCGTTCCGATCTCCGCCACGGAGCAGATCGTGACCGAGCTCCGGTCCGTCGGCGCCGACGTGCGGTTCACGCGATATCCGGGCGTCGGCCACGATTCGTGGACCGAGACGTATGAGAACCCGGAGTTCTACGACTGGATGCTGTCCCACCGCCGCCCCCGCTGACGTCCGGGCAGGCGACTCAGCCCTCGGAGCTCCTTCTGCCGGAGCGTGCACGCGCGGCGGCCATCGCGGCGGTCGCGGGCAGCACGAGCGGAACGTCCGCCTCCTCGTCCGGCATCCACTCGTCCCACCCGTCGTCCAGCGGCCAGGCGGCGTCGATGATGAAGTCCACTCCCGCGTGATCAGCGAGCACACGCACCGCCTCGGCCTGCTCGGGCGAGAACCGGCCCTGGTCGACCGCGGCCTCGAGTTCGTCCGCGTCCTTGAGCCAGACGTCCTCCTCCCCGCGGTGCTCGGCGTCGATCCAGAGATCCAGCACGAGGTCGCGGGTGAACACCGACGCCTCCTGGCCCGCGATGCGTCGGTGCGGAAGCTCGATGTTGACGTAGGCGCCGTCGGCTGTCCCGTCTGCACGACGGAAGAACCACACCGACCACGGCTTTCCGGTCGGTGCGACTCGCAGGATGCCCGGCCCCGTCCAGGTGCTCTCGACGGCCCGCCACGACACGAGGAAGCGCTCCTCGAGCGGGACCTCGCGCGGGTGTCGTCCGTCGGAGGGAACGGCATCGAGGCGCGCTGAGCCCGACGGGATCCACGCCACGAGTCCGCGGTCGTCATCGCGCACGACCCGTGCCGTCTCGATCACCCGACCGTACCGCCAGAGGATCTGCTGCCCGACGGCGAACCGCGGCGCCGAGGGACTGCTCGACGCGATCGACCGTTCGTACGCGGGATCCGCATGGGCGGCGGCCTGGTCCGGCGTGTCGAGCTCGGCGATCGCCTCGGCGATCGGGCGACTCGCTGACGCGATCCGAGTCCAGTCCGCACCGCGTCGGCCCACGAGTTCCACCGTGCCCCCGCTCGCGCTGACTCCGGTCGTCCCCCGTGGCGTTCGCATCCCGCCACCGTACCCGTCGCATCCGCCGCCGACGCACACCCGCGCGGCGACCCGGAGAACTCTGCCGGTGATGCGCTCGCGCGCCACGAGGCTCTGCCCTCGGACCGCGCGGCCCGGGCAGTCCATATCCGTCTGGCGCACGCTGTCTCGCGGGTGTAGTCCTGACCCATGGACCAGAGTGGCTTCGACGACAGAACACGTGCTCTCGACATCGCCCACCGCCGTGCGACCGAGTTCCTGGAGGACCTCGACGACCGACCGGTGTGGCCGCGTGCGAGCCTCGACGAGATGCTGGATGCCTTCGGCGGACCGCTTCCGGAAGACGGCACCGATCCGGCGCAGGTCATCGAGGAGATCGCGACCCGCGCCGACCCCGGTCTCGTCGCGATCCCGGGGGGACGATTCTTCGGTTTCGTGATCGGCGGCACCCATCCCGCCGCCCTCGCCGCCGATTGGCTCGTCTCGACGTGGGACCAGAATTCCGGCTCCTCCGCGTTGGCACCTGCCACGGTCGCCATGGAGCGGATCGCAGGTCGGTGGATGCTGGACCTCTTCGGCCTGCCGGACTCGGCGAGCGTCGGATTCGTCACCGGTGGGCAGCTCGCCAACTTCACGTGTCTCGCATCCGCCCGTCAGTCGGTGCTGGCCAGGGCGGGGTGGGACGTGGCCGAACGTGGACTCCGGCAGGCACCGCCGCTGCGCGTCGTCGTCGGCGCGGATCGCCACAGCTCCATCGACCGCGCGGCGCGCTTTCTCGGGATCGGGCGGGCGGAGTTGATCGTGGTCGACTCCGACGATCAGGGACGGATGCGGCCGGAGGCGCTCGAGCAGCAGCTCCTCAGCGGTACGGGACCCCTGATCGTCTGCCTCCAGGCCGGTGAAGTGCACACCGGCGCCTTCGACGACTTCGAGGCGCTGATCCCGATCGCTCGGGCGCACGACGCCTGGGTGCACGTCGACGGAGCCTTCGGGCTCTGGGCCGCCGCCTCGCCGGCGCTCCGATCGCTCACCGCCGGCATGGAGCACGCGGACTCGTGGGCGACCGACGCGCACAAGACCCTCAACGTTCCGTACGACTGCGGCATGGCGATCGTGCGCGACCCCGCCGACTCGATCGCCGCGTTCCGCACCGGCGGCGACTACCTGATGTACACCGGTCTCGACCCGTGGGATGTGACGCCCGAGCTGTCCAGGCGTGCACGCGGCGTGCCGGCCTGGGCCGCGCTGAAGAGCCTCGGCCGTTCCGGCGTCGCGCAGCTGATGGATCGGCTGCACGCGAACGCCGCGGCGATGGCTCGAGGTCTGCGCTCCATCCCCGGGGTGCACGTCGTCAACGACGTCGACTACACCCAGGTCATGTTCCGTCTCGACGACGACGACGCCGCCACCCGCGCCCTCGGCCGCGCGATCCTCGACGAGGGCACTGCTGCGGTCACCGGCGCCGAATGGCGGGGTCGAGCGACGCAGCGCTGCTCGATGTCGTCGTGGGCGACGACCGACGCCGACATCGATCGCACCGTGTCCGCGATCCGAGCGCTGGTGCAGGGCGCTTAGGCGTGCGTCTCCGCCCGGGACCGGGCGAACGTCTCCGCGAGGCCGAGGAACCGCTGGTGCACGCGCCTCTCACCGTCGACCTCGGGGTGGAAGCTCGTGCCGAGCAGGCTGCCCTGCTGCACGGCGACCACGGTGCCGTCCGGCAGCGCCGCCAAGACCTCGACGCCGTCGCCGACACGCTCGACCACCGGTGCGCGGATGAAGGTCGCGTGCACCGCCGGCTCACCGAGCGCAGGCACGTCGAGGTCGGTCTCGAACGACTCCGTCTGCCGTCCGAACGCGTTCCGACGGACATCGATGTCCATGCCCCCGAACGACTCCTGGCCGTCGATGCCGTCGAGCACGGTGTCCGCGAGCAGGATCAGCCCCGCGCAGGTGCCGAGCATCGGCATCCCGGACCCGATAGCCGCGCGGATCGGCTGCTGCATGCCGAACAGCCGCGAGAGCTTGTCGATCACACTCGACTCTCCCCCGGGTATCACCAGACCGGCGACGGTTCCGAGCTCCTCCGGTCGGCGCACGAGCACGACCTCGGCGCCGAGCCCCTCGAGCAGGGCGGCGTGCTCGCGCACGTCGCCCTGCAGCGCGAGGACGCCGACCCGGGGGTTACCAGCCACGCTCGGACAGGCGGTGCGGCGCAGGCAGATCGCTCACGTTGATGCCGACCATGGCCTCGCCGAGTCCGCGCGACACCTCTGCGATCACCTTCGCGTCGTCGAAGAACGTGGTCGCCGTGACGATCGCCTTCGCACGCTCGGCAGGGTTGCCCGACTTGAAGATGCCGGACCCCACGAACACGCCGTCGGCACCGAGCTGCATCATCATCGCGGCATCCGCCGGCGTGGCGACGCCGCCGGCCACGAACAGCACGACCGGGAGCGCGCCCGTCTCCGCGATCTCGGCGACCAGCTCATAGGGTGCCTGCAGCTCCTTCGCGGCGACGAACAGCTCGTCCTTCGTCATGGAACGCAGCACGTTGATCTCGGAACGGATCTTGCGGATGTGCTTGGTCGCCTCCGAGACGTCTCCCGTGCCGGCCTCTCCCTTGGAGCGGATCATGGCCGCACCCTCGTTGATGCGGCGGAGCGCCTCGCCGAGGTTGGTCGCCCCGCACACGAACGGCACGGTGAAGCCGAACTTGTCGATGTGGTTCACGTAGTCGGCCGGCGAGAGGACCTCGGACTCGTCGATGTAGTCGACACCGAGCTCCTGCAGCACCTGCGCCTCGACGAAGTGGCCGATGCGGGCCTTCGCCATCACCGGGATCGAGACCGCGTCGATGATGCTGTCAATCATGTCGGGGTCGCTCATGCGCGAGACGCCGCCCTGCGCGCGGATGTCGGCGGGCACCCGCTCGAGTGCCATCACGGCCACCGCCCCGGCGTCCTCCGCGATCTTCGCCTGGTCAGCGGTGACGACGTCCATGATCACGCCGCCCTTGAGCATCTCGGCGAGACCGCGCTTGACGCGCGACGATCCGGTGGTGGTCTGTTCGGTCATGGGGGCTCCTGTCGGGGACGCACGACGTGCAGCGTGTGCAGATTTTCGGATGTGTCGAACGATGTCTCGTTTGATCTAGGCCAAACAGTAGCACTGTCGGTGACGACCTAGAATCGGAGACGAGGAGCAATGAGCGACCAGATCATCGGAACGACCGCAGCGGACATCGCCGACAGCGTGCGCGACCTGCGCGACCGCGGCGTGCTCGTCGCGGGCAGCCCGCTGCCGCCCGTGCGGGAGCTCGCCACCTCGCTCGGCGTGAACCGCAATACGGCGGTCGCCGCATACCGCCAGCTGGCGCAGGCCGGGATCGTGCTCTCCCGCGGGCGCGCAGGTACGGTCATCACCGGTCATGAGTCGGTCGCGCAGGAGGGGTACGCCTCCGACACCGTGCTGCGGGACGTGGGCACCGGCAACCCGGATCCGCGTCTGATCCCCGATCCGTCCCAGGCCCTCGCCACCGTCGCCGGGCGCCCCGTGCTCTACGGCGAACCCGTGATCGACCGGGGTCTCGACGAGTGGGCGCGCGAGTGGATCGCCCAGGATCTCGACCCGCTCGACTTCCGCATCACCGTCACGAGCGGCGCCGTCGACGCCGTTGAACGGCTGCTCGCCCAGGCGCTCATGCGCGACGACGCGGTGGCCCTCGAGGACCCGTGCTTCCTCGCCAGCATCCACACCGTCCGCCTCGGCGGCTATCGGGCCGTCCCCGTGCCCGTCGACGAGGAGGGGATGACAGTCGAGGGACTGCGTGCCGCGCTCGACGCCGGCATCCGGGCGGTCATCTGCACGCCCCGCGCGCAGAACCCCACGGGCGCGAGCCTCACTCCCGCCCGCGCAGCCGCCCTGCGCGCCGTGCTCGCCGACCACCCGTACGTGCTGATCATCGAGGACGACCACTTCTCCCTGCTCGCGCAGCGCCCCTACGAGACCCTGATCGGCCCCCGCCACCGTCGCTTCGCACTCGTGCGCTCCGTGTCGAAGTTCCTCGGTCCCGACATGTGCCTCGCCATCGCGGCGACCGATGCGACTACGCACGAGCGCCTCGCGATGCGACTCAGCCCGGGAACCACGTGGGTGAGCCATCTGCTCCAGCGACTGACGCTCACGCAGCTGACGGACGAGTCCGTCGTCGCGAGGATCGGTGCGGCCCGTGAGCACTACGCCTCGCAGAACGCCGCGTTCGCCGCGCGACTCGACGAGCACGGCCTCGCCTGCGCGCCCACCGAAGGCCTGAGCCTGTGGCTCGAGCTGCCGAAGCCGGCGCGTCTGGTCGCCGAGCGGCTCATGCGTCGTGGCTGGCTGGCCCGCACGGGCGACGACTTCGCCCTCGACGAGCGCGCCGACCCCTCGCACCACCTGCGCCTGACGGTGCATGATCTGTCCGACGACGATGCGGCCACCCTGGTCTCCGACCTCGTCGCGGCCACCCGATGACCCACCGCGGCGGGACTCCCTCCCGCCCTGAACGAAAGGATCGGGGAATGAAGGTCCTCTCCATCCAGTCAGCCGTCGCATACGGCCACGTCGGCAACTCCGCCGCGGTCTTCCCGCTGCAGCGCATCGGCGTCGAGGTGCTGCCGGTCTACACGGTCACTTTCTCCAACCACACCGGCTACGGCGCCTGGCGCGGGCCGCTGATCGCCCCCGACGACGTACGGGAGGTCATCACCGGGATCGAGGAACGCGGCGTCTTCGGAGAGATCGACGCGGTGCTCAGCGGCTACCAGGGCGGCGAGGGCATCGGCGACGTCATCATCGACGCGGTCGCCAGGGTCAAGGCGGCCAACCCCGACGCCGTGTACGCCTGCGATCCGGTGATGGGGAACGCGAAGTCCGGGTGCTTCGTCGCGCCGGCGATCCCGATCCTGCTGCGCGAGAAGGTCGTGCCGGTCGCCGACATCATCACCCCCAACCAGTTCGAGCTGGGCTTTCTCACCGACACCGAGCCCGACACGCTCGAGTCGACACTCGCCTCGGTCGACCTGGCCATGGCCATCGGTCCCCGTACGGTTCTCGTCACGAGCGTCGAGCGACCGGACCGCGAGGAGGACACGATCGAGATGCTCGTCGCGGATGCGACTGGAGCCTGGATCGTGCAGACACCTCGACTGCCGATGAAGGCGAACGGCTCGGGAGATGTGACCGCGGCGCTCTTCACCGCGCACTACGTCGAGACGGGCGACGCGAAGACGGCGCTCGAGCGCACGGCCTCGAGTGTCTTCGACCTGCTCGCCGCGACCCTCGAGTCCGGTGCGCGCGAGCTGCGGCTCGTCGAGGCGCAGGAGTTCTACGCGAACCCGCGGATGCAGTTCAGCGCACGACAGGTGCGCTGAACGGCGTCATGGCGTGGGCCACGCGTTCGCGACGGACACCCGCCCCCGCTCGATGGCTTACAGGCACGCACCCGCTCGTTGAGCGAGCGAAGCGAGACGAAACGCGGCCGACACTCAGCGACCGGAGGCCGGCCACGCGTTCGCGACGGCCTCACGCACCTCGCCGAGCAGCTGCGGCAGGGCCTTCGTCTTCGCGATGATCGGGAAGAAGTTGGCGTCCGACGTCCACCGCGGCACGATGTGCTGGTGCAGGTGACCGTCGACGCCCGCACCCGCGACAGCACCCTGGTTCATACCGAGGTTGAAGCCGTCGCAGCGTGACACCTCGCGCAGCACGCGCATGCCCGTCTGGGTCAGCGCCCCGATCTCGGCGACCTCCTCGGGCGTCGCCTGGTCGTAGGTGCCGATGTGCCGGTAGGGGCACACGAGCAGGTGACCGGAGTTGTACGGGAACAGGTTGAGCAGCACGTACGCCGTCTCGCCCCTGGCGACGATCAGCCGCTCGGCATCCGGATGCTTCGGCGCCTCGCAGAACGGGCATTCCTCGCGCAGCGGCTCGGGGCCCGCCTGGATGTAGGCCATCCGGTGAGGCGTCCACAGTCGCTGGAACTCGTCGGGGACGCCGGCGAACTCTCCGGCGTCCTCCCACGGCCCCGAGGGTGTGGTCACGCCAGGTCCCCTGCTGTCTGCACGAGCGTGTGCGCGTCGATCGCGGCACGGATGCGGGTGACGGCGTCGGCGATCGGCACGCCGTTCTCCTGGGTGCCGTCGCGGTAGCGGAACGAGACGGTGCCCGCATCGCGGTCCTTCTCCCCCGCGATCAGCAGCAGCGGCACCTTGCCGGTGGTGTGCGTGCGGATCTTCTTCTGCATCCGGTCGTCCGACGCGTCGAGCTCGGCACGGACGCCCTGGGTGCGCAGCGTGTCGACGATCTCTCCGAGGTAGTCGGCGAACTCGTCGGCGACGGGGATGCCCACGACCTGCACCGGAGACAGCCAGACCGGGAAGTCGCCGGCGTAGTGCTCGAGGAGGATCGCGAAGAAGCGCTCGATCGAGCCGAACAGCGCGCGGTGGATCATGATGGGACGCTTCTTCTGGCCGTCCTTGTCCATGTACTCGAGTTCGAAGCGGTCCGGCAGGTTCGGGTCGACCTGGACGGTCGAGAGCTGCCAGGTGCGGCCGATCGCGTCGCGCGTCTTGAGGTCGATCTTCGGGCCGTAGAACGCGGCCTCGCCGGGCACCTCGGTGAGCTTCAGGCCTGAGGCCACGGCGACACGACGCAGAGCATCGGTCGACGAATCCCAGAACTCGTCGGAGCCGATCCACTTCGACTTCTCGTCATCCTTCATCGACAGCTCGAGCTCGAAGTCGGTGAGACCGAAATCGCGCAGCATCGAGAGGATGAACTCCAGGACCTTCGCGACCTCGCCCTCGAGCTGATCCGGCGTGACGAAGAGGTGCGAGTCGTCCTGAGTGAAGCCGCGGACGCGCGTGAGCCCGTGCAGCGCGCCGGAAAGCTCGTTGCGGTAGACGGTGCCGTTCTCGGCGAACCGCAGCGGCAGGTCGCGGTAGCTGCGCGCACGCTCCTTGTAGATCAGGATGTGCATCGGGCAGTTCATCGGCTTCAGGTAGTAGTCCTGACCCTGCTTGGTGATGTTGCCCTCGTCGTCGCGCTCCTCGTCCATCACGATCGGCGGGTACATGCCCTCCTTGTACGTGACGAGGTGGTTCGACGTGAGGAAGAGGTCTTCCTTCGAGATGTGCGGCGTGTAGACGTAGGTGTACCCGCCCTCGATGTGGCGCTTTCGCGCATGCTGCTCCATCTCGCCGCGCACGACACCGCCACGGGGGTGCCAGACCGAGAGCCCCGAGCCGATCTCTTCGGGGAACGAGAACAGGTCGAGTTCCTTGCCGAGGCGACGGTGGTCGCGCTTGGCGGCCTCCTCGAGACGGTGCTGGTACTCGCGCAGCTCGTCCTTCGACGGCCATGCCGTGCCGTAGATGCGCTGCAGCTGCGGGTTCTTCTCACTGCCTCGCCAGTAGGCGGCGGCGATGCGGGTCAGGTCCCAGCCGTTGCCGATCATGCGCGTGTTGGGCAGGTGCGGCCCGCGGCACAGGTCCTTCCAGACCACCTCGCCGTCGCGGGTGGTGTTGTCGTAGATCGTCAGCTCGCCCTCGCCGACCTCGACGGATGCGCCCTCGACCTTTCCCACGGTCCCTGAGCCTGCCGAAGGGCCCTTGAGACCGATGAGCTCGAGCTTGAACGGCTCGTCCGCGAGCTCCACCCGCGCCTCGTCGTCGGTGACGACGCGACGCACGAAGCGCTGTCCCTCGCGGACGATGCGCTGCATCTCCTTCGTGATGGCCTTGATGTCCTCAGGCGTGAACGGGGTCTCGACGCCGAAGTCGTAGTAGAAGCCGTCGGTGATGGGCGGGCCGATGCCCAGATTCGCCTGCGGGTTGATCCGCTGCACCGCCTGGGCGAGCACGTGCGCGGCCGAGTGACGGAGGATGTTGAGTCCGTCGGGGCTGTCGATCGTGACCGGTTCGACCTCGTCGGCATCCGTCACTGTCGCGGCGAGGTCCTTGAGGGTTCCGTTGACGCGCATCGCGACGACTGAACGGTCAGAGAACAGGGCGAAGCCGTCTTTCGGCTGAGCATTTTCAGGCACTGCACACTCCATCTGGGTCTGGATCTAGGCTACTCGCATGCCCGGGGGCCGCTGACCGCTACGACGCCGTCTCGGTCGCGGTGTTCGCGGCTGTCGGCGCGAGGATGATGATGGCCGCACCCACCAGGGCGATCGCCGAGCCGACCCAGTCCCAGACGGTGGGCTTGAAGCCGTCGACGATGATGCCCCAGGCGAGCGATCCCGCGATGAACACACCGCCGTACGAGGCGAGCACGCGCCCGAAGTTCGCATCGGGCTGCAGGGCCGCGATGAAGCCGTACGCGCCGAGCGCCATGACCCCGAGCACCGCAAACACCCACCCCCTGTTCTCTTTGATCGCCTGCCAGATCAGCCAGGCTCCGCCGATCTCGGCGACGGCGGCGAGCACGAAGAGGATGCTGATGCGCAGGACGGTCATGGATCCCAGTGTGGCGCAGACCCGCGAGCCGAGGATCACTCCCCGGCGGTCACGAGCCCTGACTCGTAGGCGAGGATCACGAGCTGTGCCCTGTCGCTCGCGGCGACCTTCGTCATGATCCGGTTCACATGGGTCTTCGCGGTGTGCGGCGAGATCGTCAGGCGGGCGGCGATGTCCTGATTCGTGAGCCCCTCGGCGACGAGCTCGAGAACCTCGCGCTCCCGTGGCGTCAGCGGCGCCAGCGCGGCCTCCCACCGCTCCGAGCGCCGCGCGCCGCCGCGACCTACCGCACGCGCGATCAGTGCTCGCGTCGCGGATGACGAGAGCAGTGCCTCGCCCTGGTGCACGGTGCGCACAGCGCGGACGATCTCGTCGGGTTCGGCCCCCTTGCCGATGAATCCGCTCGCGCCCGCACGCAGCGCCGCGACGACGTTCTCGTCGTCCTCGAACGTCGTCAGCACGAGCACTCGGGGCCGGTGCGGTGCGTCCGCGCTCGCGTCCGTGTTCGCACGGATCAGAGCCGTGGCGGCGATCCCGTCGAGCTCCGGCATCCTGATGTCCATCAGCACGACATCGGGCGCGGTCTCGATGGCCGCGCGCACCGCTGCACGTCCATCCGACGCCTCCCCGACGACGAGAAGACCGCCGTCGACGAGGATGTCACGCACTGCCAGCCGCACGAGAGGCTGGTCGTCGACGACGAGCACCGAGATCGTCACGAGGTCGGGGCCGTCTCGGTCGGGATCCACGCCTCGAGCGAGAAGACCCCGCCGTGGCTGCCGACGTGCATGGCGCCTCCGACCGCCGTGAGGCGCTCCTGCAGACCGCGAAGCCCGTGTCCTGCCCGGAGAGGACTCGACGCGTCGTCCGCAGCCGGGTTCACGATCGTCAGATGCACCGCTGCGCCCTCGGCACGCAGGGCGACGGTCGCCGTGCCGCCGCGACCGTGCTTGTGCGCGTTGGTGAGAGCCTCGTGGAGCACCAGGTACGCGACATGATCGCCGGCCGGCGACAGAGCGAATCCGCGGTGAGGATCCCGCAGGTCGATGCGAAGTCCCGCCGCGCGGAATCCGGAGAGCAGCGTCTCCAGGTCTCCCAGCCCGCTCTGCGGACGGAGCTCGCCTTGATCGTCGTCCGGCTCGGCGCGCAGCAGGGTCATGAGTCCCCCGATGTCGGCGAGGACCGTCCGTGAGGCGTCGCGCACCGTCGCCAGAGCCTCCTGTGCACGCTCGGGCCGTGTCTCGAGAGACGTGGAGGCGACGCCTGCGTTCAGGCTGATCACCGCGATCTGATGTGCGACCACGTCGTGCAGGTCGCGGGCGATCCGCACCCTGTCTTCCGCGACCCGTCTGCGCGCCTCGTCGTCACGGCTCCGCTCGGCCCGCTCTGCGCGTTCGGTCATCGCCGCGATGAACTCCCGCCGCGACCGGGCCGTGTCCCCCAGGGCGCCACCCAGGACGATGATCAGGATGAACTGCAGCGCCGTCGCATCGAGGAGATCACCGCCCAGCGCCCAGGCGTCGGCGAGGAACGCGACCGCGACCGATACGCCGAGGGAGATCAGCCCGATGCGTCGCCCGAGGCGATCGACCACCGCGAAGCAGGCGATCGCGACGGCGAGGAGCGCACTGGGAGAGATCGACCCTGACGCGGCGACGGCGACGACGCACGCCAGGCTGACGACCAGAGCGGCGATCGGCCACCTCCCCCGGAAGGGCATGATCAGGGCCGGTGCGAGAGCAGGGATCAGCAGCATCCCCTCGGCCCGGAAGGTCTCGTCGGGGAACGGCAGAACGGCGAAGAACACGATCAGCGCGACGGCGAGGAGATCGGTCATCCGGAACCCGTCACGGCGGGCACGGGTGGTCGGCATACATCCAGTATTTCGTGTCTGCGCCCGCCCCGGATCCGCCCGACGGATGACTTCCGCGTACTGCGAACGCGGTACCGAGGTGTCCACGGCGGGCTGACGCGCCGGTGGAACTCCTGCTCCAGGCTGGGAGGACAGTCGCGCACCACCCCTTCGACCCCGTGCGCGCCGGGAAGGCCATCGTGCGCACGTCTCTCAGAAGAGCCCTCATCGTCGCCGGAGCCGTCGGCACCCTGCTGGCGGTCGGACTGACGACCACCACCGTGGTGAACGCCGTGTCGACCGAGACGGAGAAGGACCGGATAGAGACGTACGGTCGGACCGTGAGCGTCGACGGACGGTCGATGAACGTGGTCGTCAGCGGCGAGGGCGATCAGGACGTCGTCCTGCTCCCCGGCTTCGGCACCGCCTCGCCGGCCCTCGACTTCGAGCCTCTGGTCGCAGAACTCGCGCAGGACCACCGCGTCATCGTCGTGGAGCCGTTCGGCTACGGCCTGAGCGACGGCACCGAACGCGCGAGGACGACCGACAACATCGTGGACGAGATCCACGAGGCGCTGCAGGTGCTCGAGATGGACCGCTACGTGGTGATGGGGCACTCGATCGCGGGACTCTACGCGATCGAATACGCGAACCGGTACGCCGACGAGGTGACGGCATTCGTCGGGATCGACAGCAGCGTGCCGGGCCAGCCGAACATGGACACGGTCTTCCCCACCGGTCTGCTGGCCGTGGCCAAGAATCTCGGTCTGATCCGCCTGGTCGCGCATGCGTCCGGCGACGGTCTCGACGGGCTCGACTACGACGACGATGCACGCGAACAGATGTCGCTGCTCAGCAACCGGAATTCGCTCACCCCCACCTACCTCGACGAGATGAACCGCATCAGGACCAACTTCGCGGATGCCGCGGGCACCGGCTTTCCCGTCGCGCTGCCCGTCCTGCTGTTCGTGGTCGCCGACAACGCCGGCAATCCGGACTGGATCGACCTGCACGAGAGCCAGGCAGCGGAGGTCGACGACGGAACCGTGATCCCCCTCGACGGCGAGCACTATCTTCATCACACGCACGCCCCGGAGATCGCCGACGATCTCCGCCTGTGGGAGGCCGATCGTCGGCTCCTCGTCGACTGACCCGCCGCGACGCGCCCCGACGAACGGCGGGCCCTCGGACGTCCGGGGTAGCGTGAGCGGATGATCAGAGCACTGTCGCGTTGGATCCTCGCGCTCGCCCTGGGGGCGATCGGCATCGTCCACTTCGTGAGCACCCGCGGCTTCCGGGTCGTCGTCCCCGACTGGGCCACGAAAGTCACGCGCCTCGACAAGGACGCGATCGTGATCGCCTCCGGCGCCGCCGAGGTGGCCCTCGCGGTCGGGCTCCTCGCGCTGCCGAAGGAGAGACGCCGCATCGGCGTCGCGACGGCCGCGTTCTTCGTCGCCGTCCTGCCCGGGAACGTGCACCAGTGGCGCACCCACCGTTCGACTCCCGGCCTCGACACCGAGGCGCGACGCTTCGGGCGACTGTTCCTCCAGCCGCTGCTGGTGCTCTGGGCCCTGTGGGCGACTGCTCCCGATCCTGTGCCCACCGGTCGCTCGCGGCGTCGTAGCCGCTGAGGCGCGCGGTACACAACCCCTGCCCGTCCATTCCGCGAGCGGGCAAGAATGGAGCCATGTCCTCCTCCTCGATCGTGTGGCTCCGTGATGACCTCCGCCTCGCCGACAACCCGGCGCTGCGCGCAGCCATCGACCGTGACGAGCCGATCGTCGTGCTCTACGTCCTCGACGAGGAGTCGCCCGGTATCCGCCCGCTGGGCGGTGCGGCACGCTGGTGGCTGCACCATTCGCTCGCCTCGCTGACCGGACGTCTGCAAGACCTCGGGGCGACGCTGACGCTGCGGCGCGGGCCCGCCGAGCGCGTCGTCCGCGAGGCTGTGGCGGACACCGGGGCGAGCGCGGTGTTCTGGAACCGCCGGTACGGCGGAGCCGAGCGCGACATCGACGCGGCCCTGAAGGCGTCGCTTCGGGAGGACGGGCTCGAGGTCGCCTCGTTCGCGGGTTCCCTGCTGCGCGAACCGTGGACCGTGAAGACCGGGAGCGGCACCCACTTCTCGGTGTTCACCCCCTTCTGGCGAGCCTGCCTCGCCCTGCCCGCACCCCGCGCACCGCTTCCCACCCCGCGGAGCCTCGACGGGCTGTCGCCACGACCGACCTCCGACGACCTCGACGACTGGGATCTGCTGCCGACACGACCGGACTGGGCGGGCGGCCTGCGCGAGATGTGGGAGCCCGGCGAACCTGCCGCACGGGCACGGCTGACCTCGTTCCTCCACGACGACATCGGCACGTACGACCGGGCGCGGGACGAACCGTCCGCCGGCGCCACCTCACTGCTCTCGCCGCGACTGCGCTGGGGCGAGCTGAGCCCGTTCACCGTCTGGCACGACGCCGTGGACGCGCACGGTGCTGCAGGATTCCTCTCGGAGCTGGGCTGGCGGGAGTTCGCGTGGCACACCGTGTTCCACTCCCCCGATCTGGCCACCGTGAACCTCCGCCGCCAGTTCGACGCGTTCCCCTGGCCGCCCCTCGACCCTGCTCAGCTCGCTGCGTGGCAGCGCGGCGCCACCGGCATTCCGCTGGTCGATGCGGGCATGCGCGAACTGTGGCATACCGGCTTCATGCACAACCGCGTGCGCATGGTCACCGCGTCATTCCTGGTCAAGAACCTGCTGATCGACTGGCGGCGCGGCGAGGAATGGTTCTGGGACACTCTCGTCGACGCCGACGGCGCGAGCAATCCGTTCAATTGGCAATGGGTCGCCGGGTCCGGGGCCGATGCGGCGCCGTACTTCCGGGTGTTCAACCCCGAGCTCCAGGCCAAGAAGTTCGATCCGCACGGTCTCTACATCTCGGAGTGGGCAGCGGATGCTCCGACCGAGCCGATCGTCGATCTCGCGGCGACGCGCAAGGCGGCGCTCGCGGCCTACGACGTCGTCAAGCGCTCCTCGCCCGCCCCGGGCTGAGGCGGGTCGCCCCACCGGTCTGGCGGCGTTCTCGCGGGGCGAGCAGCGCGATACGGTCGGTCCATGAACTTCCCCGCGCATTTCGCCCTGTCATCTCTCCTCGGTATCGCGATCTGGCTGATCTTTCTGCTCGTCGGGTTGCTGCTCGCGTACCTGGTGATCCGCTTCGGTGTCTTCCACGGCCTGAGGGCGCACACACGGTGGATCGATGAGGGCAAAGACCGACGTCGGGACACGCACGAGCCCTACAAATCCTGAGCCGGGATCCGAAGCGTCCTCATCGCGCGGCGGGACTCAGCGTTCGCACATGATGCCGTCTCGATCGGCATCTCGCGCGATCGACTGGCGGTTGTACATCGAGGTCGATTCGTAGGGGTTGCCGACGAGAGGCTTCGCGACCCCGGACTTCTTGTCCGTGGTGACTCCGTTCTTGCGGATGCCGTCAGGGTAGTCCGCGTTGAGCGCGGCGCAGTTCCCGTAGACCTTTCCCGTCGCAGGCACGGTCGCGACGCTCGCCTTCGTCACCGAGGCGTATCCCGACCGGGTCCCCACCACTCTGACCGATAGCGTGGCGTACGCATCGGTCGGACGCACGGGATACGCAGCAGCTGTCCCACCCGGGACCGCGCTGCCGTTGCGGTACCACTGGTAGGTGAATGTGGTGCCAGGGGTCCAGCTGCCGGGCGTGACCTTCAGCGTGTTGCCGACGGCTGCGGTGCCGCTGATGGTCGGTGTGGCGGCGACGAGAACTCTGGGGGTCTTCGCCGATTCCTTGGACACGGTCGTGTGACCGGTGAGCGTGCCTGTCACCTTCACCGAGATCTGAGCGCCGGACTGGGATGCCGTCAGCGTGAAGGACTTCGCGGTGGCACCCGAGATCGCAGCGGAACCGGCATACCACTGGTACGTGAATCCGGTTCCGGCGGTCCATGCACCGGGTGCGGCCGTCAGCGTGCCGCCCACGACCGCGGTGCCGCTGATGGTCGGAGTGGCGGCGAGCAGGACCTTGAGGGTTTTGGTCGAGACCCTGGCCACGGTGGTGTGACCGGCGAGCGTGCCTGTCACCTTCACCGAGATCTGCGCACCGGACTGCGCGGGCGTCGGCACGTAGGTCTTCGCGGTGGCGCCGGAGATCGCAGCGGAACCGGCGTACCACTGGTACGTGAATCCGGTTCCGGCGGTCCAGGCACCGGGTGCGGCCGTCAGCGTGCCGCCCACGACCGCGGCGCCGCTGATCGTCGGAGTGGCGACGAGGGCCAGCTTCGTCGTCCTGCCCGAGGCCATGGCGGCGGTCGGGTACCCGGTGACAGCACCGGTGACCTTCACCGAGATCTGCTTCCCCGAGAGAGTGGAGAGCGGCACGAATGTGGAGGCCCGCGCCCCGCTGATCAGCGTGCCGTCGGCGTACCACTGGTAGGTGAAGGTCGTACCTGTGGTCCAGGTGCCCGGCGACGCCGTGAGCGTGTAGCCCACCGCAGCGGTGCCACTGATCGTCGGTATTCCGGCACGCGCCAGCTTCACCGTCTTCGCCGAGGTCGCGCTGACAGTCGGGTAGCCGCCGAGCGTTCCGGTGACCTTCACCGAGATCTGCGTGTCGGCCTGAGCGGGCGTGGGGATGAACGTCGACGCCGTGGCATTGCCGATCGCGACGTTGCCCGCGAACCACTGGTAGCTGAAGGCTGTGCCCGTGGTCCACGTCCCCGGATTCGCCGTCAGCGTCGATCCCGTTGCCGCGGTGCCCGAGATGGACGGGGAACCGGAGAGCAGCACCTTCTCGGTCGGCCGCGATGTCCCGCCGTTCGACACGTGTCCGGCAATCGCCCCGGTCACCGAGACCGAGATCGCCGTGCTCGCCTGCACAGCCGTGAGCTTGTACGTCGCAGCGGTCGCACCGGCGATGATGACGTCGTCGGCGTACCACTGATAGGTCGAGGTGGTGCCGGACGTCCACCATTGGGTGGTCGCGGTGAGGGTGCTTCCGACCACCGGGGTTCCCGTGATCCGCGGGCGCTCTCCCTGGACGCGAGGAGTGAGCGTGAAGTCGATGCCGCCCACGGCTTCATCTGCGCCCACGTGCACGGGTGTGGCGCCGGCGAGGTCGAGGGAGTTCTGATAGAACTCCTCCACCCAGGGTGCGCCGGGCAGCTCATCGGGCCCACCGCAGTCGCATCCATAACGGAACTGCACGGTGTACTCGCCGGCCGGGAGGTCGGTGATGGTGTAGCTGCCATCGGTGATCACCGACCATCGAGAGCCGACGCCCTGCGCCCACGGATCTCCTCCGGCGCCGACGGGGATCGCGAACATCCATCCGAAGTTCCCGCTGTCGATGCGCGCACCGGAGTCCGACGTGACCGTGCCCGAGATGGTCGCACCCGATGCCAGCGCCTCAGCCTCGATGCCCCGACTCTCGCCGGATGCGGCCATCGCCGGCGGAGCCCACAGGCCGCCGACCACAGCGATCGCGGCGATGACGGCTGTTGCGCTCGCGCGCGAAAAGAGAGTGTGCATGCGCCCCCAGATTTCAGCGAGCGAAGTGTCGCCGCTGCCTCTGAGCTGCCGCCGATACCTCGTCCGAGTTCCCTTGTGACAGATATAGCAGACATGACGGGCGCCGTCCGTCACTCATGCTCACGATCCGGGCATCGACGCACGGTCGCCGGCACGAGGCGGTACGGTGCCACCACGGTCCGTAGATACGAAAAAACCCCCGGAAAACCGGGGGTTTCGTTGTGCGCGATACTGGGATCGAACCAGTGACCTCTTCCGTGTCAGGGAAGCGCGCTACCGCTGCGCCAATCGCGCCCATGTGGGCTATTCAGTTTGTGAGAGGTGGCGACGGGATTCGAACCCGTGTAAACGGCTTTGCAGGCCGGTGCCTAGCCGCTCGGCCACGCCACCGTGTGGATTGACCCCACGTGCGGAAGGCCCTCCGAAGAAGGCCCCTGCACTTGAGCGGATGACGAGACTCGAACTCGCGACCCCAACCTTGGCAAGGTTGTGCGCTACCAACTGCGCTACATCCGCGTTGTTCCCGGTTGTTGTCCCGGGCACTTATGAAACATTAGCCGATGATCGACCGCTGTCAAAACCGGGAGCGAATCTCGCGCGTGTCCGCTGCGGTGGTGCGCGCCGGCTCCGAGCGTCCGGTAGTATCGGTTGACGTACCCCTCGGGTATGGGCGATTGGCGCAGTTGGTAGCGCGCTTCCTTCACACGGAAGAGGTCATCGGTTCGAGTCCGGTATCGCCCACAGACAGGCCCCGCACATCCCACGATGTGCGGGGCTTTTTCCGTCGGTCGGGGGTCTCCCTCCGGGCTTGTTAGCCTGGCCGGGTGACCACACTGCTCGACGACTTCCTCTCCGGCGATCGCAGCCGTGTGATCCACGCCCTCTGGCAGACGATCGGTTCCCGGGACCCCGGAGAACTCGATCCCCTGGTCGCTGCCCTGCCCAGGATCAGACGAAAGGCGGGCGCGCTCGATCTGGGCGGCATGATCTACTCCAACAACGGGCATCTGGAGCATGCACTCACGAAGATCGAGCAGTATCGCGACGGGAAGTGCTGGTGCGCCGCGTACCCGGGCATCCTCACGAACGATCCGCGCAAGGAGGAGGCCGCCGGCCACATCGTGATCCGGTCGACGAGCGAACCGGGCTGGTCGATGACCTACCTCTGCGAGTGCACGGTCTGCGGGCAGGAGTTCGACGTCGAGCAGGGCGACCACCACTTCACCTGGTGGAACTGGGTGCCCCGCGGGCGCAAGCGGCGCCGCGGCGAGGTCTGACGTCGGCGGCCGCGGGTAGAGTCCCGACGGTGTCGCCCCTCCAGCTCCCGAGCCCGTGCTCCCTATGCGGCCACGCCGACGCGGTGCGAGTGTCCGGCGCTCTGATGTGCGCCTGGTGCGGGTGGCGCTACGGCGACTCCCCCGACCCCGATCTCCCGCGTCCGGTGATCGAGGTCGTCTACTACATCCGCTACGCGCGTCGGGTGAAGATCGGCACGAGTCGCCGCCCGCGCCAGCGCCTGGGCAGCATCCGACACGAAGAGCTCCTCGCGTTCGAACCCGGAGGACGCGAGATCGAACAGGCGCGACATCGCGAGTTCGCGGACATCCGAGAGGGCGGCGAGTGGTTCACGCTCACGCCGCATCTCGAGAACCACATCGCCGGACTCCGCACGGTGGCCGACCCCTGGCAGCTCTATGCGCAGTGGGTGAGCCGCGCATCGCAGAACTGAAGCCCCGCACGGGACCGTGGTTCCGTACGGGGCTTCAGAGTGCAGAGCGTCAGGCGCGGGCTGCCTTGACCTTCGCAGGCTGCGGCTGCGAGAACAGGACCACGAGGATCACGGCGACGCCGACGACGACGTGAGGCACCCAGACGTTCGGCGCCTCGGTCGAGAAGCCGAAGATCCACGGCGACAGGGCGAGGAAGAGGCTGGCGACGACGTCGAAGACGAGGTGGACCGGCATCGGGATGAAGCCGAAGGGGCCCCACTCGTACTTGGTGAACAGACTGTAGACGATGAGGCCGACGCCGAGCACGATCGGGATGATCACGGCGGGTCCGCCGATGCCCGCGAAGCCGAACAGCCACGGCGCTGCGATCAGAGCCACACCGACGATGTAGTCGAGGATGCCGTGGACCTTGGTGGGGATGAAACGCATGATTCCTCCTTGATTTCGCCGCTGTGTGCGACTCACAGGTTGTTCGCAGTGCCCGCCGCAACGGATTGCCTCCACTGCGCTCCTAGGCTGGGGCGATGCGCACAGAGGCACTCCCCTCCCGCCGGGTCTCGGCGCTTCGCGGCGTCGTGGGGGCCGCGGTGATCGGCATCCTCGTCTTCACCTACGTCATCGGGATCCCTCGACAGGGACCGAGCCTCTTCGACTTCTTCGGCTACTTCACGAATCTGACCAGCCTGCTCGCGTGCCTCATCCTGCTGAGCACCAGCCTGCTCGGACTCCGTCGACGCCGCGTCCCGGCGGGTCTCACCACCGCGCGCGCAGTGGTGACTGCCTGCATGATCGTGGTGGCGCTCGTCTACAACCTGATCGTGCCGGGCACAGGCAGCGCTCCCGCGTGGGTGAGCCTGGTGCTGCACACCGTCTTCCCGCTGCTGCTGGTGCTCGACTGGCTGCGTGTGGGCGATCGGCCCCCGCAGCCGTGGCGTCTGCTCTGGCTGGTGCTGCCCTATCCGATGCTCTGGCTCCTCGTCGTGCTGGGCCGCGGCGTCACAGACGGATGGGTGCCGTACGGCTTCCTGCTCCCCGAGCGCGGTGTGGTGTCGCTCTCCACCACCGTCGCCGCCCTGCTGGTCGCGTTGCTCGTGGCTGCTGCCGCCGTGTGGGCGCTCAGCCGGGTGCCTGCGCCGATCTCGCGGGTCAGCCCGCGGTCCACCCGTAGCGGCCGGTGAGAGCGGTGGAGACGCGCCGGTAGCGAGACCGATCGAGCACGGCGGCTTCGCGCCGCAGTCCCGTCTCATGGACGCTGTAGAGCAGCTCGATGTCGACCCAGGATTCTCTCCCCTGGGCGTCCCAGGCGCCGGAACCGATCGAGAGGAAGTCGCGCCGACCGTCGTGGGGCTTGCTCGTCATCCGCAGGGCGTAGACGCGATCGGATGACTGCCGCCCGATCACCAGCAGGGGCCGATCCTTGCCTCTGCCGTCGTTCTCCTCGTAGGGCACCCACGTCCAGATGATCTCGCCGGCATCCGGGGCGCCGTCACGCTGGGGCGCATAGCCGATGACCAGGTCGCCGACGGACGAAGGGTCGATCCGCACCGTGTCGGTGCCGTGCGTCTCGGAAGTGGAGCGCAGACGCGAGACCGGGCGTCTCGGACGAGTGTTCGTCCGAGACGCCCGGTCAGATCCCAGTGCTGTGAAGAGGATCTCCGCGAGTCGTGCCAGGATGCCGTTGCGATTGCTCACACGGTCACCCTAACGGCAGGTCAGGCGTCAGCGAGCGCGTAGCCCTCCTCGCCGTGCACGACCTGGTCGACACCGGCGATCTCGTCCTCGTTCGTGACGCGGAAGCCGATCGTCTTCTCGATCGCGAAGCCGATGATGAAGGCGACCACGAAGGAGTAGATCAGGACGCCGAGCGCGGCGATCACCTGGACGGCGAGCTGGCGGGCGTCGCCGCCGACGAACAGTCCAGTGCCGGTGGCGAAGAAGCCGAGGTACAGGGTTCCGATGAGCCCACCGACGAGGTGGATGCCGACGACGTCGAGCGAGTCGTCGAAGCCGAGGCGGAACTTGAGCTCGATCGCCAGTGCGCAGACCACACCGGCCAGCAGACCCAGCAGCAGCGCCCAGCCCGGTGTCAGGTTCGCGCACGCCGGGGTGATCGCGACGAGTCCGGCGACCGCACCCGATGCCGCGCCCACGGAGGTGGGCTTGCCGTCCTTGATCTTCTCGATGAGGATCCACCCGAGGATGGCTGCAGCCGTGGCACCGAGGGTGTTCAGGCCGATGAGCCCGACGCCTCCCATGTCCTCCGCCAGCCACTCCGCACCGGCGTTGAAGCCGAACCAGCCGAACCACAGCAGGGCGGCACCGAGCAGCGTCAGCGGCACGTTGTGCGGCTTCAGGATGCCCTTCTGGAAGCCGATGCGCTTGCCGAGGACGAGCGCGAGGGCGAGGGCCGCGGCTCCCGCGTTGATGTGCACCGCGGTACCACCGGCGTAGTCGATCACGCCGATCCCGCTGTCCTCGCCGAAGAGCGTGGTGCCGAGGTTCATGATCCATCCGCCACCCCAGACCCAGGCGGCGACGGGGAAGTATCCGACGGTGGCGAAGACGCCGGCGAAGATCAGCCAGCTGCCGAACTTCGCGCGGTCGGCGATGGCACCCGAGATCAGGGCCACCGTGATGATCGCGAACGTCGCACCGTAGGCGACGCCGAGCAGAGCGACGTTCGAGCCTTCGCCGGCCGCGAGGCTGGAGAGGCCGATGTCGGCGAAGGGGTTGCCTGCGAAGGCGGTGGGGCTGTCGACAGCGCTCATCGAGAATCCGAAGAGGATCCAGAGCACTGCGACGAGGCCGATCGAGCCGAAGCTCATCATCATCATGCTGACGACGCTCTTGGCCTTCACGAGGCCGCCGTAGAAGAAGGCGACGCCGGGCGTCATGAGCAGTACGAGGGCGGTCGCGGTGATCGCCCAGGAGATGTTGCCTGGAGCATCCATAGTCAAACCTCACATTCGGGAACTGAGAGCTTCAGTGTGACGAGGCCCGATTTCCGGAATGCGTGAGGTTTGTTGCGGCGACGTTACAGGAGCGCCCCGGGTGTGAACATCGCGTTACGCGACACTGCGATCCGCGTGTGTAAGTGCATTGAGTCTGGAGATGGCGCGCAGATACTTCTTGCGGTATCCCCCGCCCAGCATCTCCTCGGCGAACACCTGGTCGAGGCTCACGCCGGTGGCGACGATCGGGATCTGCGCGTCGTACACCCGGTCGACGAACGCGACGAATCGCAGCGCCTCGGACTGATCCGTCAGCACCTGCACGTCTCGCAGACCCACGAGGTCGAGACCGGAGATGACACGGAGGTACCTCGAGGGGTGCACTCGAGCGAGGTGGCGGATGACATCGCCGAAGGTGTCGTCGGACGCGGTGCCGCTCGCGGCCCCCGTCTCGATGGCCGTCCCGTACTCGGCGTCGTCGCTCACGACCGCGTGACCGTCGAGGGCGCGCTGACGGAAGTCGACGCCGTCGATGCGGATGGTCTGGAAGCTGTCCGCCATGGCGTGGATCTCGCGCAGGAAGTCCTGCGCCGCGAATCGTCCCTCCCCGAGCGCGTTCGGCGGAGTGTTCGAGGTCGCCGCGAGCTTCGTGCCCGTGGGCACCAGCTCGCCGATGAGACGGGTCATCACCATCGTGTCGCCCGGATCATCGAGCTCGAACTCATCGATGCAGAGCAGATCCGCGCCCTTGAGGAGGTCGACCGTGTTCTTGTATCCGAGTGCACCCACGAGAGCGGTGTACTCGATGAAGGATCCGAAGTACTTCCGACGAGCCGGCATCGCGTGATAGATCGCCGCGAGCAGGTGGGTCTTGCCGACGCCGAATCCGCCGTCGAGGTAGACCCCGGGTTTGGCCTCGGGTTCCTTCTTCGCCCTGCTGAAGAACCCGCCGCGCTTGATCGGGGCACCGGGGCCCGCGAAGCGGATCAGCATCTCCTTGGCCTCCTCCTGCGAGGGATAGGCGGCATCCGCCCGATAGCTCTCGAAGGTGGCGCCGTCGAACTGCGGCGGCGGGACGAGGCTCGCCAGCATCTCCGGACCGGAGACGGTCGGCTGGCGGTCGGTCAGGTGCACGATGCCCGTGCGGCTGGGCGTGTCGGTCATCAGAGTCCTGTATCGGGGGGCGCACCTGTGTCGAAGTCTTACGAATCGGGTGCAGGGCGCACGGCGTGGATCTATCGTCGAAGTATCGGCTCCACATTACGCCGTCACCACCCTGCACCATCGCCGCTCACCGTCTGAGGAGATCCCTGTGGCCATCGAGTTCGACACCACCTCACCCAAGTTCGCCGAGTACTCCGATCCGGGGCGGCTCGTGAGCACGGAGTGGCTCGCCGAGCGCCTGGGAACACCGGGGCTGGTCGTGGTGGAATCCGACGAGGACGTCCTGCTCTACGAGACGGGGCACATTCCCGGTGCGGTGAAGGTCGACTGGCACACCGAGCTCAACGACCCCGTGGTGCGTGACTACGTCGACGGCGAGGGCTTCGCGACGCTGCTCAGCCGCAAAGGGATCTCCCGCGACGACACCGTCGTGATCTACGGCGACAAGAACAACTGGTGGGCCGCCTACGCGCTCTGGGTCTTCTCGCTGTTCGGCCATGAGGATGTGCGTCTGCTCGACGGCGGCCGTGACCGCTGGATCTCCGAGGGACGCGAGATCACGCGCGACGCACCGACGCCCACGCCGACCGAGTACCCGATCGTCGAGCGCGACGACTCCGTCATCCGCGCCTACAAGGACGATGTGCTCGCCCACATCGGCAGCCCGCTGATCGACGTGCGCTCTCCCGAGGAGTACAACGGTGAGCGCACCACCGCGCCCGCGTACCCCGAAGAGGGCACGCTGCGAGCCGGCCACATCCCCACCGCCCAGAGCGTGCCGTGGGCCAAGGCCGTGGCGGAGGACGGCGGATTCCGCCCGCGCGCCGAACTCGATGCCATCTACCGCGACGGCGCCGGACTCGCGGACGGCGACGAGGTCGTCGCGTACTGCCGGATCGGTGAGCGATCCAGCCACACCTGGTTCGTGCTCACGCACCTGCTGGGGTTCGAGAACGTGCGCAACTACGACGGTTCCTGGACCGAGTGGGGCAGCGCGGTGCGGGTGCCGATCGTGACAGGCTCGGAGCCCGGTTCCCTCTGACCGTGGGAGAATGACGGGGATGAGCACCAGCCGAGTTCCTGACACCCTCACCGAGATCCGCGACGGATTCCTGGAGACCCCCGAGGCCGATCGTCTACTGCTCCTGCTGGAGTATTCCGACGAGCTGCCAGAGGTCTCCGAGGACGTCGCGAATCATCCCGAGATGTGCGAGCGCGTGGCCGAATGCCAGTCGCCCGTCTACATCTACGTCGAGGTCGACGAGGGCATCGTCACGATGCACGCCACCGCTCCGCCGGAGGCTCCGACGACGCGCGGGTTCGCGAGCATCCTGGTGCAGGGGATCTCCGGCCTCACCGCCGACGAGGTGCTGGCGATCCCCGACGACTACCCGCAGTCGATCGGCCTCACCAAGGCCGTCTCGCCGCTGCGGATCGGTGGCATGACCGGAATGCTGATGCGCGCCAAGAAGCAGGTCAGTCAGAAGCGCTGAAACCCTGCGCGGTCAGCCATCCGGTGATCGCGGCGTTCCAGCCGTTCTGGTCGTAGTTCCACAGCTTCGTGTGCCGAGCGACGGAGAAGCTCGGCATCGTCACGAGATCCGGCCGGGCCTGCTGCAGCGCGTGCGAGGCATCTGCCGGCACGAAACCATCGTCGTCGCTGTGCAGGATCAGGATCGGCACCGCCAGTTCGTCGGCCCTCGCGACCATGTCGAGACGGTCGAAGGGGATGGCGTCCTCCGCCCCGCTCAGTCGCGCGGTCAACGGCACCGAGAGTGCGCTCATGGCGAGGTCCGGAAGGGGCGCCCGCATCCCCGCCTCCCTGGCCTGATACCGGAGCACGGTCCGCCAGTCGATCACCGGGGATTCGAGGATGAGCCCGGCGATGCGGTCGCGATGGCCCGAGTTGACGGCGGTCTGCAGTGACACGGCACCGCCCATCGACCACCCCATCAGGATCACCCGCTCGGCTCCGTGCCGCAGCGCGTAGGCCACCGCCGCATCGACGTCGCGCCATTCTGCTGCCCCGAGGGCGTAGGCCCCCGCACGGCTGCGCGGCGCCTCGCCGTCGTTGCGGTACGAGACCACCAGATTCGGGAATCCCGCCGCATGGAGCACCGGCACCGCCCGCAGGCACTCGGCACGGGTCACTCCGCGTCCGTGCACCTGGATGACCCAGGTCGAGGACTCCGCGGGGAAGAACCACGCGGGGCAGGGGCCGGCGGGCGACCCGATCAGCACGTTCTCCCATCGCAGGTGCAGCTCGCTCGGCGTCGCGTAGTACCAGCCGCTGAACGCCGCATCCCGGTCGACCTGAGCGCCGGTCTCTATCTCGGTCAGCAGCTTGCGTCTCACACTGGTCGCGTCGACGCTGAGCACCGCACCGAGCTTGACGTAGCCATAGGTGCCCGAGGTGAACAGGCCGTAGCGCCCCGGCAGCTCGGTGTCGCGCGTACGGGACAGCTCGATGGTCTGCGCACCGGTGTCGACCGCGAGGATCCGCGCATCCGCCGGACGTTTCGCCGGAATCACCACCCGCCGTGCGATGCGCAGCACGAGCAGGGTCATCGCCGCCCCGAGAGCGAGCAGCACAGGGACAAGGAGCGCAACGGCGTGCCTGAGACTCTTCATCGCTTCCTGACTCTAGCCTGTTGCCGTGACCGCACACCCCGATGCCGGGACGATCTTCGACGACGCCGTGGCCGAATTGCGTGATATCGCGTTCCGCGCGGACATCACGATCCGAGAGATCCCCACGCCGCAAGGCCTCGCCCCGCATGCGCTGGCACTCGCCGCTGACGTCCGCCCGGAAGACGACGGCGAGTCCGCATACGGCACCGGCCGTTTCGTGCTCCTGCACGATCCCGACACCCCCAGCGCCTGGGACGGCGCATGGCGCATCGTCATCTTCGCCCAGGCCCCGCTGGAGACCGAGATCGGCACCGACCCGCTCCTCGCCGATGTCACCTGGTCCTGGCTCGTCGACGCCCTGGACTCCCGTGGAGCGGTCTACCACTCGGCATCCGGCACGTCGACCAAGACGCTGTCGAAGGGCTTCGGGACCCTCTCTCTCGAGGGCGACGGCGCTCAGATAGAATTGAGGGCGTCCTGGACACCCGATGGCCCCTTCGCCCCCCATGTCGAAGCCTGGGTCGAGCTGGTCGGGATGCTGGCGGGTCTTCCGCCCGGTTCCGAGGGCATCGCCGTGATCGGCGCTCGAAAGGCAGCACGTGACTGAATACTCCGTGATCTCCGACGTGTCGGAGTTCCGTGCGGCCTGCGCCGCCCTGGCAGCAGGCTCGGGCCCGGTCGCCGTCGATGTGGAGCGGGCATCCGGATTCCGCTACTCCCAGCGGGCGTACCTGGTGCAGGTGTACCGCCGCGACGCCGGCGTCTTCCTGTTCGATCCGCCGGCGATCGGCGACTTCTCGCCGCTGCAGGAAGCCATCGGAGACGTGCTGTGGGTCTTCCACGCGGCCAGCCAGGACCTGCCCTCGCTGCGGGAGCTCGACCTCGTGCCGCACTCCGTCTTCGACACCGAACTCGCCTCGCGACTGCTCGGTCATGAGCGCGTCGGTCTCGCCGCCGTGGTCGAGAACGCCCTCGGCATCACGCTCAAGAAGGAGCACTCCGCGGCGGACTGGTCGACCCGCCCCCTGCCCGCCGCGTGGCTGGAGTACGCGGCACTGGACGTGCTGCACCTGATCGACGTGTACGAGATCCTGCAGGCAGAGCTCGAGGATCAGGGGAAGACCGAGTTCGCCGCCGAAGAGTTCGCTGCGACGCTCACCCGCCTGCCGAAGCCGCCCCGGGAGGACCCGTGGCGACGGCTCAGCGGACTGCACCAGGTGCGCGGGGCTCGCAACCTGGCCGTCGCACGCTCCCTCTGGCAGGCTCGCGAGTCGTTCGCCCAGGACCAGGACGTCTCCCCCGGGCGACTCGTTCCGGACCGGTCGCTGGTCGCCGCCGTGCTCGCCAACCCCCAGAGCAAGCAGGCCCTCGCCGGCACCAAGGAGTTCCAGGGCCGAGCGAGTCGCTCTCAGATCGATCGGTGGTGGCAGGCCATGGTGGACGGCCGCTCGACCGAGGATCTTCCGCGCGAACGCGTGCCGAGCGACACCCTTCCTCCTCCCCGCGCATGGGCGGACCGCAATCCCGAGGCCGATGCTCGTCTGAAGGCGGCACGCCCCGTGGTGGAGGCGACGGCCGAGGAGATGGGCATGCCCACCGAGAACCTGCTGACCCCCGACTACCTCCGTCGCGTCGCCTGGGATGTGCCGGGCCCGACCGCCGAGGACATCGGAGCAGCGCTCGAAGCGCTCGGCGCCCGTCCCTGGCAGATTGCACAGACCGCACAGAAGATCGCCGACGCCTTTGTAGAGGCGGCGCAAACCCCGGACGAGACGCCCGCAGACGCTTCGTAGGTTCGATCCAACCGATTCCTCCCGGTTTCCGGGCCTCCATAGACTGAGGCCACCGCACAAACTTGGAGGCAGAGTGGCCGAGATCTCGGACGTCTTCTTCGTCGATGGAGTGCGCACCCCCTTCGGGCGCGCCGGCGAAAAAGGCATGTACTGGAACACCCGCGCAGACGACCTCGCCGTGAAGGCGACCATCGGCCTGATGGAGCGGAACGCCGCGGTTCCCACGGACCGCATCGACGATGTCGCCATCGCCGCGACCAGCCAGACGGGTGACCAGGGCCTCACGCTCGGCCGTTCCGTCGCGATCCTGGCCGGTCTTCCGCAGACCGTGCCCGGCCTCGCCGTCGAGCGCATGTGCGCCGGCGCGATGACGAGCGTCACGACCATGGGCGCCTCGATCGGCGTCGGCATGTACGACTTCGCCCTCGCCGGCGGAGTCGAGCACATGGGACACCACCCGATCGGCGCCAACGCCGACCCGAACCCACGCTTCGTCGCGGAGAAGATGGTCGACCCCGGGGCCCTGAACATGGGGGTGACCGCGGAGCGCATCTTCGATCGCTTCCCGCATCTGACCAAGGAGCGCTCCGACCGGTTCGGCATGCTCAGCCAGCACAAGGTGCAGGCGGCCTACGAGGCCGGCAAGATCCAGCCCGACCTCGTCCCGGTCGCGACCAAGACCGCCGACGGCGCCTGGGGTCTCGCCACGGAGGACGAGGGCCGACGCCCGCAGACGACCATGGCGGATCTCGCCGCACTCAAGACGCCCTTCCGCCCGCATGGCCGCGTGACCGCGGGCACCTCGTCGCCGCTGACCGACGGGGCGACCATGTCGCTGCTCGCCGGCGGCGGGGCGGTGAAGGAGTTCGGACTCGCGCCGAAGATGCGCATGGTGTCGTTCGCGTTCGCGGGGGTGCAGCCCGAGATCATGGGCATCGGTCCGATCCCCTCGACCGAGAAGGCTCTGAAGAAGGCCGGGCTGACGATCGCCGACATCGGGCTGTTCGAGCTGAACGAGGCCTTCGCGATCCAGGTCATCTCGCTGCTCGACCACTTCGGCATCGCCGACGACGACCCCCGGGTCAACCAGTGGGGCGGCGCCATCGCACTCGGGCACCCGCTCGCGGCGTCCGGCGTACGTCTGATGATCCAGCTCGCGGCGCAGTTCGCTGAGCGTCCCGACGTGCGCTACGGCCTGACGGCCATGTGCGTCGGTCTCGGACAGGGCGGCTCCGTCATCTGGGAGAACCCGCACTACGACGGCAAGAAGAGGAAGTAAGCGCCGATGGCACACTCGATCTCCGCACAGTACGCGAACGTCGACTTCTCCCCCATCCAGGCCCTCACCGACGGTGAGGTGATCACGCACTCCCCCGTGCGCGACATCCGCCTCGCGTCCGGCAAGGTGCTGGCTCTGATCACCCTCGACAACGGCCGCGACCACACGCGTCCGAACACCCTGGGCCCGGCGACACTCACCGCTCTCGGCGAGACGCTCGACGGTCTCGCCGCTCGCGCCGCTGCCGGCGAGATCCAGGCCGTCGGCATCACCGGCAAGCAGTACATCCTGGCCGCCGGGGCCGACCTCTCGGACATCAGCAAGGTCGGCTCGCGGGACAACGCGCGCCTGATCGCGCAGCTCGGCCACAAGGTGCTCGGCAAGTTCGGCGAGCTCGGCGTCCCGTCGTTCGCGTTCGTGAACGGGCTGGCGCTGGGCGGCGGTCTCGAGATCGCGCTCAACTCGAGCTACCGCACCGTTGACGCGTCCGCCGCGGCGATCGCGCTCCCCGAGGTCTTCCTCGGAATCATCCCCGGCTGGGGCGGGGCCTACCTGCTGCCGAACCTGATCGGCATCGAGAACGCCCTCGAGGTCGTCATCTCGAACCCGCTCAAGCAGAACCGGATGCTGAAGCCGCAGCAGGCCTTCGACCTCGGCATCGTGGACGCGATCTTCCCGGCGGCGAACTACCTCGAGAACTCGCTCGCCTGGGCGGACGCCGTCCTCGGCGGCAAGAAGGTGGAGCGCAGGAACGAGCCCGGCAAGATCGAACGCCTCACCAAGTGGCCGATCGCCATCAAGATGGCGCGGAACATGCTCGAGTCGAAGATCGGCACCGTGCCGAAGTCTCCCTACGCCGCGCTGGAGCTGCTCGACAAGGCCAGGAGCGGTACGAAGGCGGAAGGCTTCGCCCGGGAGGACGAAGCTCTCGCAGATCTCGTCACGGGCGACCAGTTCGCGGCATCCATGTACGCCTTCGACCTCGTGCAGAAGCGTGCGAAGCGTCCTGTCGGCGCTCCCGACAAGGCCCTCGCCAAGAAGGTCACGAAGGTCGGCATCATCGGTGCGGGACTGATGGCGAGCCAGTTCGCGCTGCTCTTCGTCCGCAAGCTGCAGGTGCCGGTGCTGATCACCGACCTCGACCAGGCGCGCGTCGACAAGGGCGTCGCCTACATCCACGAGGAGATCGGCACGCTCGAGGGCAAGGGCCGCCTGGACGCGGACTCCGCGAACAAGCTGCGCGCGCTCGTCACCGGCACGACGGACAAGAGCCTGTATGCGGACTGCGACTTCGTCATCGAAGCCGTGTTCGAAGAGGTCGGTGTCAAGCAGCAGGTGTTCGGTGAGATCGAGAAGATCATCGCCGAGGACGCGATCCTGGCGACCAACACCTCGTCGCTCTCGGTCGAGGAGATCGGCGCGAAGCTCGAGCATCCCGAGCGCCTCGTCGGCTTCCACTTCTTCAACCCGGTCGCGGTGATGCCCCTGATCGAGATCGTGAAGACGCCGACGACCTCGGAGGCGGCTCTCTCGACCGCGTTCGTGGTGGCCAAGAATCTGGGGAAGAACGCGGTGCTCACCGCGGATGCTCCCGGTTTTGTGGTGAACCGACTGCTCGCCAAGGTCATGGGCGAAGCGGCGCGGGCCGTCTACGAGGGCACCCCGATCACCGACGTCGAGAAGGCCTTCGCCCCTCTCGGTCTGCCGATGGGGCCGTTCCAGCTGATCGACCTGGTCGGATGGAAGGTCGCCGCGCACGTGCAGGACACGATGGCGCACGCGTTCCCCGAGCGCTTCTACGCGAACGAGAACTTCCACGCTCTCGCCGAGCTCGACGCGGTCATCGAGAAGGACAAGGGCGGTCGCGTGACCGGCTGGACCAAGCAGGCCGAGAAGCTGATCAAGCCCGCCGTCGGCACGACGCCGGCCTCGGCCGAGACCATTCTGGGGCGGGTGCAGGACGGCCTCGCGAGTGAGATCAAGCTGATGCTCGATGACGGAGTCGTGCCCGAGGTCGAGGACATCGATCTGTGCCTGATCCTGGGCGCCGGCTGGCCGTTCATCGACGGCGGCGCGTCGCCGTACCTCGACAGGGAAGGCGCCTCGGAACGCGCCTTCGGCGGAGAGTTCCACACCCCGCAGATCCGCGGCATCGAGAACCGCTGACAACGATCCGGAGACCGCAGTGCCGTGCGGCGAGCACGGCACTGCGGTCTCTCTGCGCGTCGACTCCGAAGCGGGGAGTCGGGGTCGTCAGGCGTGGTCGCCCGATGCCGGCACCATCATCGTGAGAGCTGCGGCGCGGACTTCGATCGTGCACTCCCCCGTCGCCACCCGCTCGCCGTCGGCGTACACCGCCAGGCCGGGAGCGGAGATCGCGACCGAACGCACCCGGCGATGCGACACCTCCGCGGCGCTCAGATGGCGGCCCCGCAGGAGTCGGGGGAAGAGCGCCACCAGGCGCAGGCGACCGAGCGCCCGGACGTGCACGACGTCGAGCAGCCCGTCATCCGGCGTCGCGCCCACGCAGATCGGCATCCCGCCCCCGTAGCTCTCGGTATTGCCCACGGCGATGAGCGTCCCCGCCGCATCGCGTGCAGGCTCGCTGTCGAGAGACAGCCGGAAGGGCACCGGGCGAAGACGGACGAGCTCGATGAGGAGCGCCAGATAGTAGCGCATCGGGCCCGACGGCCAGCGCAGACGATCGGTGCGCTCGGTGACCTTGGCGTCGAATCCCAGGGCGGCGACGGTGAGGAACAATCGGGTGCTCTCGCCGGAGCGCACCTCTCCGACATCGATCACGCGGCGGCGGCCGCTCATCGCGACCAGCGCGGCGCCGGCGGCGGAGCGCAGGGGCAGCCCGAGTGCGCGAGCGAGATCGTTGCCGGTCCCGGCGGGGACGAAGGCCACGGGCACGCTCTGACCGCAGAGCAGGTCGAGGAGGCCGGACAGGGTGCCGTCACCGCCGACGACGACGAACACCGTGGGCCCCGCCGCCAGCGCCCGCACGGCGAGTTCGCGCGACTCGGCCGCCGACGCTCCGGTGTAGGCGCGCACCTCCGCGCCGCCGGCGCGCAGACGATCGACAGCGTCGGCCGCGATCCTGACCGCGCGGCCTTTTCCGGCCGCCGGATTCGACAGGACGGCGACGTGACCGCTCATCGCTTCGTCCCGTGCGGCGGTCTCCACCCCACGCGGATCCTGCGATCGATGCCCGCCATGGCGAGCGATCAGCGGCGTTCGCGGAGAGGCAGGTCGATCGTGCCCGTCTCGCCGGTCTGACGCGCGACGGGGATCCGGGTTCCCAACACCTGGGAGACCACATCCTGGGCGATCTTCGCCGCAGTGAGGCCCGCGTCTGCGAGGATCTGGTCCCGCGAGGCATGGTCGATGAACTCGTCCGGGAGCCCGAGCTCGTCCACCGCCGTATCGATGCCGGCTTCACGGAGCACCTGGCGCACGCGCGTGCCGATGCCTCCGACGCGGATCCCGTCTTCGATCGTGATGACGAGACGGTGTCGCGCCGCCATGCTCACGATCGACGGCTGCACCGGGATCGCCCAGCGCGGATCGATCACGGTCGCCCCGATGCCTTGAGCGCGCAGCCTCTCGGCGACGTCCATCGCGAGAGCCGCGAACGGGCCGATCGCCACGAGCAGCACGTCTTCGGATTCGCCTCTGGAGAGCACGTCGACACCGTCATGCAGCCGCTCGACGGCAGGGAGCTCCGGCGAGACGTCGCCCTTGGGGAAGCGGATGACCGTCGGAGCGTCGTCCACCAGGACGGCCTCATCGAGTGCCTCCCTCAGACGCTCCCCGTCGCGGGGAGCCGCGATGCGGATGTGCGGCACGATCTGCAGCATCGCCAGATCCCACATGCCGTGGTGGCTGGGGCCGTCAGGACCGGTCACACCGGCGCGGTCGAGCACGAAGGTGACGCCCGCCCGGTGCAGCGCGACGTCCATGAGCACCTGGTCGAACGCGCGACCCATGAAGGTGGCGTACAGCGCGACGACCGGATGCAGGCCGCCGAAGGCGAGCCCTGCCGCCGAGGCGACCGCGTGCTGCTCGGCGATGCCCACGTCGTAGACGCGGTCGGGGAAGCGCTCCGCGAACGGAGCGAGTCCGGTCGGTCGCAGCATCGCGGCGGTCATGGCGATGACATCGTCACGGCGCTCGCCGACCGACACCAACGCGTCCGAGAATACCTCGGTCCACCCCGTACCGCCCGACGAGAGCGTCTCGCCGGTCACCGGATCGATGCGGCCGACGGCATGGAACTGATCCGCCTCGTCGTCTCGTGCGGGCTGGTAGCCCCGACCCTTCTCGGTGATCGTGTGCACGATCACCGGTGCGCCGTAGGACTTCGCCAGCTCGAGCGTCTCGAGGAGCGCGGGCAGATCGTGTCCGTCGATCGGGCCGAGGTACTTGATGTCCAGGTTGGAGTACAGCGCCTCGTTGTTCGTGAAGCGCGAGAGGAAACCGTGGGTTCCTCCCCGCACTCCGCGGAAGACCGCGCGACCGACGGGACCGAAGGCACGGAAGAGGCGATCGGACTTGTGATGCAGATCCTTGTAGGCAGCGGCCGTGCGCACGCGGTTGAGATAGCGCGACATGCCGCCGATGGTCGGTGCGTACGATCGCCCGTTGTCGTTCACGACGATCACCAGGTTGCGGTCGTTGTCGTCGGAGATGTTGTTGAGCGCCTCCCAGGTCATTCCCCCGGTGAGCGACCCGTCGCCGAGCACGGCGACCACATGTCGGTCCGCTCGCCCCGTGGCGGTGAGGGCGCGAGAGACGCCGTCGGCCCAGCTCAACGAGCTGGAGGCATGCGACGACTCCACGACGTCGTGCGCACTCTCGCTGCGCTGAGGGTAGCCGGCCAATCCCCCGCGCAGACGGAGCTTCGAGAAGTCCTGGCGCCCCGTGAGGAGCTTGTGCACATACGACTGGTGCCCGGTGTCGAAGATGAAGGGGTCATCGGGTGAGGAGAAGACGCGGTGCAGCGCGATCGTGAGCTCGACGACGCCGAGGTTCGGGCCGAGATGCCCGCCGGTGCGGGAGACGTTCTCGACCAGGAATTCCCGGATCTCCGCCGCGAGTTCGACCAGCTGGTCCTCGGACAGTGCGTCCAGGTCGCGGGGTCCTGAGATGCTCGGAAGGATCGGCATCTGCACCTCCTCATAGGCACCGTAGACGGCATCCGTTCGGTTCGGACGCCTGATCGATCCTACCTCGGGGCATCCGTGAAAGCTCGGAGCGACCGCTCCCCTTGACACCGCGCACGGCATGCGACAGGGGCCCGATTCCGAAGAATCGGGCCCCTGTCGACGGTCGATCAGACCAGCGAACGCAGCACGTACTGCAGGATGCCGCCGTTGCGGTAGTAGTCCGCCTCGCCGGGGGTGTCGATGCGGACGACCGCGTCGAACTCCACGACCTGCTTGCCCTCGGGCGACTGCTCGCTCGGGGTGGCCGTGACCTTGACGGTCTTCGGGGTCACGCCCTCGTTGAGCTCCTCGAGACCCGAGATCGAGACGATCTCGGTGCCGTCGAGGCCGAGCGACTCCCAGCTCTCGCCCGCGGGGAACTGCAGCGGGACGACACCCATGCCGATCAGGTTCGACCGGTGGATGCGCTCGAAGCTCTCGGTGATGACCGCCTTGACACCCAGCAGGCTCGTGCCCTTGGCCGCCCAGTCACGCGACGATCCCGAGCCGTACTCCTTGCCGCCGAAGATGACGAGAGGTGTGCCCTGCTCCTGGTAGTTCATGCTCGCGTCGTAGATGTACGACTGCGGGCCGCCCGGCTGGGTGAAGTCGCGGGTGTATCCACCCTCGACGACCTGGCCGTCGTTGACCGCCGCCACCATGGCGTTCTTGAGGCGGATGTTCGCGAAGGTGCCGCGGATCATCACCTCGTGGTTGCCTCGGCGCGATCCGAAGGAGTTGAAGTCCTTGCGGTCGACACCGTGCTCGGTGAGGTACTGCGCCGCCGGCGTGCCGGGCTTGATGTTTCCGGCCGGCGAGATGTGGTCGGTGGTGACCGAGTCGCCGAGCGTCGCCATCACGCGGGCACCCGAGATGTCGGCCACCGGGGTGAGCTCCATCGTCATGCCGTCGAAGTAGGGTGCCTTGCGCACGTACGTCGAGTTCTCGTCCCACTGGAAGATGTCGTCGTCCGGAGTGGGCAGGCTGCGCCAACGCTCGTCACCGTCGAAGACGGTCGCGTACTGCTTGATGAACTGCTCGCGGGAGATCGACGAGTCGACCAGCTCCTGGACCTCGGCAGGCGTGGGCCAGATGTCTTTCAGGAAGACGTCCTCACCGTCTGTTCCCTTGCCGAGTGCATCGTTCTCGAAGTCGAAGTGCATCGACCCTGCCAGTGCGTAGGCGATGACCAGCGGCGGGCTCGCGAGATAGTTCATCTTCACGTCGGGGCTGATGCGTCCCTCGAAGTTGCGGTTTCCGGAGAGGACCGCGGTGACGGCGAGGTCGTGCGAGTTGATGGCCTCGGAGACCTCTTCGATCAGCGGACCGGAGTTGCCGATGCAGATGGTGCAGCCGTAGCCGACGGTGTAGAACCCGAGGCCCTCGAGGTCTTTGTCCAGACCCGACTTCTCGTAGTAGTCCGTGACCACCTTGGAGCCCGGCCCGAGGGTCGTCTTGACCCACGGCTTCTGCTTCAGGCCCTTCTCGAGCGCCTTGCGGGCCACGAGCCCGGCAGCGATCATCACCGAGGGGTTCGACGTGTTGGTGCACGAGGTGATGGCCGCGAGAGTGACGGCGCCGTTGTCGAGGATGTACTTCTCCCCCGACGGCGTGGTCACCGGCACCGGCTTCGAGGCGTTCGCCGGGGCGCCGCTGTTGATGTGCACCGGACGGGTGGTCACCGGCTCCTCTTCGCCGGGCACGGAGCCCGGGTCGGATGCGGGGAACGAGTGCTTCGACTCGAGGTCGACGACGGAGTCCGAGGTGGATGCCGACGCGTACGCCAGGATGTCCTGCTCGAACTGCGACTTCGCCTCGGACAGCAGGATGCGGTCCTGCGGGCGCTTCGGGCCCGCGATCGACGGCACCACGGTGCCGAGGTCGAGCTCGAGGTACTCGCTGAACGTCGGCTCGTGCGAGGCGTCGTGCCAGAGCTTCTGCTCCTTGGCGTACGACTCCACGAGTGCGACGGCTTCGTCGCTGCGCCCGGTGAGGCGCAGGTAATCGAGCGTGACGTCGTCGATCGGGAAGATCGCCGCCGTGGAGCCGAACTCCGGGCTCATGTTTCCGATGGTCGCGCGGTTGGCGAGCGGCACGGACGCCACTCCCTCACCGTAGAACTCGACGAACTTGCCGACGACGCCGTGCTTGCGCAGCAGGTCGGTGATCGTGAGGACCACGTCGGTCGCCGTGACGCCCGCGGGGATCTCGCCTGAGAGCTTGAATCCGACGACGCGCGGGATGAGCATGGACACGGGCTGACCGAGCATCGCGGCCTCGGCCTCGATGCCGCCGACACCCCAGCCCAGCACGCCGAGGCCGTTCACCATGGTGGTGTGCGAGTCGGTGCCGACACAGGTGTCGGGGTACGCGCGCAGCACGCCGTCGACGTCGCGGTCGTAGATGACCTTCGCCAGGTGCTCGATGTTCACCTGGTGGACGATTCCGGTTCCGGGCGGAACGACCTTGAAGTCGCTGAAGGCCGTCTGGCCCCAGCGCAGGAACTGGTACCGCTCGCCGTTGCGCTCGTATTCGATCTCGACGTTGCGCTCGAGCGCGTTCTCCGAGCCGAAGAGGTCGGCGATCACCGAGTGGTCGATGACCATCTCGGCGGGCGACAGCGGGTTGATCTTGTTCGCGTCGCCGCCGAGCGCCGTCACGGCCTCGCGCATGGTGGCGAGGTCGACGATGCACGGCACACCGGTGAAGTCCTGCATGACCACACGGGCCGGCGTGAACTGGATCTCGGTGTTGGGCTCTGCCGCGGCGTCCCACGAACCCAGGGCTTCGATCTGCGCCTTCGTCACGTTCGCGCCGTCCTCGGTGCGAAGCAGGTTCTCGAGGAGGACCTTGAGACTGAAGGGGAGCTTGTCGAAACCGGGCACCGTGTCGATGCGGAAGATCTCGTAGTCGGTGCTGCCGACCGTCAGGGTGCTCTTGGCACCGAAGCTGTTCACCGTGGACACGAATCCGTCTCCTTCTATTCGGATGGGAGCGACAGGCGCCTCCATCTTGCTCGCCAGCGAGCCCCTGCGGCTAGCAAGGCAGACCTAACCAGTCTGCTCTGCTCGACCCGCGAGTGGAAGCCTGCAATTTATCTTGATGTCAAGATAAATCTATCACGCCCGAGCTGCGTCTCCGGCATCCGACGCGCGCGGATACAGCGCCCGTACGACCAGGAAGGTCACCGCGATCAGCGGAGCGAACAGCGGCAGGCCCATGACCAGCTTCAGGGTCCCCAGTGCGGTGACGTCGCCGGTCAGGTACAGCGGCAGCTGCACCGCGAGCCGCGCGAAGAACAGGGCGGCCCACGCGACGCCGAGCCAGAGGAATGCCCTGCGCTTGCGCCGGTCGCTCCGCCAGGCGGTGCCCTCCCCCATCAGGAAGCCCACGGCGAGGCCGATCAGCGACCATCCGACGAGTGCGGAGACGAGCATGGCGGAGCCATAGACGGCGTTCGTGATGAGCCCGGGGACGAAGTTGTCCTCGCCGCGCCCGGTCAGCAGCGCGAGCGCTGCGGCTGCGGCAGCAGCGACGAGACCGCCGATCGCGGCCGACGGAGGCGACTTCTGCACCAGCCGGACGACGGTGAACACCGCCGCGAGTCCGACGGAGACCCCGAGGGGCAGGATGAGCGGCTCGGGCCGAACCGTGAAGAGGATCACGAACGCGAGGCTCGGCAGCACCGATTCCAGGATGCCGCGCCAGCCGCCCATCGCGGACCACACGACCTTGCCGGTGGCGCTGCTCTCGTTCGGATCCAGTCCGGCGCGCCGTGCCGCACCGCCGAGGGCCGCGCCCACGATGTCCGACGCCGTCTGCTCGCGCTCCGGCTCGGGGACCTGCGTGCTCACGCGGAGCCGGGGGTCGCGGGCATCTTCAGCGGGATCAGATCGCGCGGCGGCATGGGTGCACCCCCGCGGACGACCACGATCGAGCGGAACAGGTCCTCGACCTTGGCCGCGGCCTCGAGGTCGGAGGCGGCGGCACCGCCGATGACACCGCGGAGGAACCAGCGCGGGCCGTCGATGCCGATGAAACGGGCCAGACGCAGCTCCGATCCCTCGCTCGCTGCCGCAGGAACCTCGGCGAGGAGCTCCTTGCCGAGAGGGCCCTCGCGCTCCTCGACCCGGCCGCCCTGCGTGCGCACCTGGTCGCGCAGCTGAACGCGCGTCTCGTCCCAGAGCCCGCCAGACCGCGGCGCCGCGAAGGGCTGCACCTGCAGCGACGACTCGGCGTAGTCGAGACCGACCGCGACGATGCGCTTGGACTGCTCCTCGACCTCCAGACGGAGGTTGAGCCCCTCGCGGGGAAGGATCTTGATGCCACCGAGATCGATGTACGGCCGCACCGGGTTCGCTTCGGAGTCGTCGAAGGGTCCCTGCGAGGCCCGATCGTGGGGAGCCGGCGCGGAGGGAGTCTCGTTGTTGTCAGTCATTGGTCTGTCCTGCCGAGGGGGAATGGGTGTCTGCCTGGTAGCCGGTCGAACCGAAGCCACCTTCGCCGCGGATGCTGTCGGGCAGCTCCTCGACCGGGATGAAGACGGCACGGGTGACCGGCATCACGATCAGCTGCGCGATGCGATCGCCGACGGCCACATCGTACGCGCTGTGGATGTCGGTGTTGATCAGGCTCACCTTGATCTCACCGCGGTAGCCCGCGTCGACGGTGCCCGGCGAGTTGACGATCGAGATGCCGTGCTTGGCGGCGAGCCCGCTGCGCGGGACCACGAAGGCCGCGTATCCGTCGGGCAGCGCGATCCGTACTCCGGTGGCGACCAGCGCACGCTCACCCGGTGCGAGGTGCACGGCCTCGGCAGCGACCAGATCTGCTCCCGCGTCGCCGGGGTGAGCGTATCCCGGCACCACAGAGGCGATAATGGGGACATCAACGGAATCAGTCACCCCCCGAGGCTAATGCAGAACATCGACCCCGACACGCGCACCCGCTACCGCGAGAGACTGTCCCCCAGCCTGTGGCTGCTGGTGACGGTGGCTCTCGCCGGCCCGATGGTCGCGCTCATCGCGGTGCCCGCCGGCTCCACGATCGCTCTGGTCGCCGGGGCCGCCGTCTCGGCGCTGCTGGTGATCGCCGTGATCGCGGTCACCCCCGTCGTCGCGGTCGACGGTGACGTGCTGAGTGCGGGTCGAGCGCACATCGAGGTCCGCCACCTCGGCATGCCGATCGCCCTGACCGCCGAGGACGCCCGCCAGGCTCGCGGCCCGGGGCTTCCTGCACGCGGCTGGCACCTGATCCGCGGCGGCATCGACGGTCTGGTCGTGGTGCCGAACATCGACCCCGATGACCCCGTCGACACCTGGACGATCTCGAGCAGGACGCCCGACCGACTCGCCGCGGCGATCATCGCCGCGCAGGGCTGAGCCCTTCCGCGCTCTCCGCATGACCCTAGGGCCATGCGGAACCCGGGCATACGCGATACCCCCTCGGAAAAGACGACGCGCCCCCGACCATGACGGTCCGGGGCGCGTTTCTTCTCGCTCTGGTGCGCTCAGGCAGCGCACTCCTTGCAGATGGGGCCGGAGGCTCCCTCGTGGTCGAGCTGCGAACGGTGCTTCACGAGGAAGCAGTTCATGCAGGTGAACTCGTCCTGCTGCGGCGGCAGCACGACGACATCGAGCTCGAGATCGGAGAGGTCGGCTCCGGGGAGGTCGAAGCTGGACGGGTTGTCCGCATCCTCGTCTCCCGAAGAACCGGAGAGCTTGTCCGGCACACGCTCCTTGAGGGCTTCGATCGACTCGGAGTCGTCTTCACTCTTTCGAGGGGCGTCGTAATCGGTTGCCATGTGGTGAATCTCCACTTTCATGCGAGTGGGTGGTGCGCCGTCGGGGGTAATCGGCGGCCATAGTTTGCATGACCACGAAGGAATAAGCAAATGCTCGTGGGTGCGACAGAGCAAACTCACGGCACGCCCAGAGTATTCCCGCCTCGGGCCCGCCCCGCGTGACACCATGAACAGACACCCATCAGAGGGGCATTCGCATGGAAAACGTCACCATCGTCGGCACGGAGGCAGGCCTGCTCGTACTCGCGACCGAGTCGGGCGAGCGGTTCGCGCTGCCCATCGACGACGTCCTGCATCGTGAGCTCCGCCGCGCCACGCGGCAGAGCGAGCCGGCCGCGCAACGCCTCGCCGCGAGCCCGCGCGACATCCAGGCGCAGATCCGCGCAGGACTCACCACGACCGAGGTCGCCGAGCTGCTGGGCATCGCCGTCGAGGACGTCGTGCGCTTCGAGGGTCCGGTCCTCGCCGAGCGCGAGCACGTGATCGGTCAGGCACTCGCCGTCCCCGTCCTGATCGGCAGCGATGTCGAGCCCGACGCGCAGCCGACGTTCGGCACCGCCATCCGCGCCAAGCTCGCAGAGGTCGAAGCCTCCGCCGAGCGGTGGGCCAGCTGGAAGGGCGAGAACGGTTGGGTCATCAAGCTCGAGTTCAGCGCCAACGACGTCGACCATGACGCGCGCTGGAGCTTCGATCCCCGCCGCAGCGCCCTCTCGCCGCTCAACGCGGATGCGACCCAGCTCTCCCGTCAGGGCTCTCTTCCCGACGGACTGATCCCCCGGTTGCGCGCGGTCGACGCCGAGCGCCAGCCGTCGCCCTACAAGGACGACAGCCGCTTCGACTCCGGCGCGTTCGGACCGCGATTGGTGCCCACTCCCGAGAGTGAGGTCGACGACGTCGCGATCCCCGAGCGGTCCGCCGCCGCCGCGCAGAACGCCGCGACGAAACGGGCCCCGGAATCCGCGACCACCAGCCCGGAGACCGCCGATCTGCTCGAGGCGCTCCGCCGCCGCCGCGGTCAGCGCGAGACGGCCCCTCTCCTCGAGCATCCCGACGACGACGAGACGGGACCGATCGCCCTGTTCGATGCGTTCGAGGGCGATCAGTCCGACGAGCGCGAAGACGAACCCGCGGCACCGGCCGAGCCGACGAACGAGACCGGCGGGCGGCGCAAGCGGCGCAACGCCATGCCGTCGTGGGATGAGATCGTCTTCGGCGCCAAGACCGACGAGTAGACGCGGCGTCAGCGCGCGAAGGCCCCCAGCCGGAGCAGCGGCACCTGTCTCTCCTCCGGGGTGAGACCGCCGTGCTGTCCGACCATGCCACGACCGCGCTGGTCTGCGGCGGTGCCGTCGTAGACCGCGCCGTTCCCCCGTGCGACCACCAGCAGGTCGCCCATCCGTGACGCGGCGGCGGGCGCGATCGTCGGCCCGAAGAGCCCCGCGGCGATCGCGTCCTCCCTGGTGCCCACATCGGCCAGTCCCTGCAGATCCGAGGACCACCGCGCGGCGACGGCCGCGGCATCGGCCTCGGGGTCCGTGTAGACATGCAGCATCCTGGGCTCGCCGCCGATGTGACGGACGCCCGCGAGGTGCTCCGCCTCGAGGACGATCTGCCTGTGCGCCGGAACGTCGACCATCCCGTGGTCCGAGGTGACGAGGACGCCGACCCCCGGGGGCACGCGGAGCGACAGGGCGCCGTCGATCTCCTCGAGCGCCGCGACCCACTGGGCGGAGTCGACGCCGTACCGATGCCCCGCCTTGTCGACCTCGGGCAGATAGCAGTAGACGAGCGCACCGGGGTTCCGCTCGGCCAGATCGTAGGCCGCAGCCACGCGATCCGCGGGTGTCTGCGCGGCGACGAAGTCGGCTCCGCGGAGCGTCGCCCGAGTGAATCCGCTCTCGGCATACGCAGCGACACCGACCGCGTATGCCGGTCGCCCTTCCCCCCGCGCTCGGTCGAAGACGGTCGGGGCCGCCTGCCAGGTCATCGGATCCAGACCCTCGGACTCCCACCCGGTCAGCTGGTTCACGAGGATGTCCCGCGCGGGATCACGGACGCGGTATCCGACCAGGCCGTGCTCGCCCGGCCACACACCGGTCAGGATGCTGGTGAGCGCCGCCGCGGTGGTCGAAGGGAAGACCGAATACGCCACGTCCTTCTTCGCCATACCCGCCGTGAGGGCGCGCGCATGCCCGGCGTGAGCGCGCAGACTGATGGCCCCGAGGCCGTCGACGAGCACCAGCACGACCGATTCGGCGCGAGGCAGCACCGCGGAGTCGCCGCGAAGGGCGTCGAACACGTCGTCCGCCACCCCGACGATGCTCCGAGCGGCGGCAGGCTCGGACGGTAGAATGAGGGACACCCGAGCCAGTCTGACACAGGCTCCCCCACGCGCTCAGTCTTTGCACAACTCAGCCTTCGCACACTCAGGATGGCCATGCCGAAGAACCCGCCTGCCGAGCTCGCACCGGAGCGAATCCAGGACATCGATCTCGAGACCGAGATGCAGGGTTCGTTCCTCGAATACGCCTACTCGGTGATCTACTCCCGGGCGCTGCCCGATGCGCGTGACGGCCTGAAGCCCGTGCAGCGACGGATCCTCTACCAGATGTCCGAGATGGGACTGCGCCCCGACCGCGGCCACGTCAAGAGCGCCCGCGTCGTGGGCGAGGTCATGGGAAAGCTGCATCCGCATGGTGATTCCGCGATCTACGACGCGCTGGTGCGTCTCGCTCAGGACTTCGCGCTCCGGGTGCCGCTCGTCGACGGGCACGGCAACTTCGGTTCGCTCGACGACGGTCCCGCCGCCGCCCGATACACGGAGGCACGGCTCGCCTCACCGGCGATGGCCCTCACCGAGAACCTCGACGAGGATGTCGTCGATTTCGTGCCGAACTACGACGGGCAGTTCCAGCAGCCTTCGGTTCTGCCTGCGGCGTTCCCGAACCTCCTCGTCAACGGCGCCAGCGGCATCGCGGTCGGCATGGCGACCAACATGGCCCCGCACAACCTCATCGAGGTCGTCGCCGCAGCCACGCACCTGCTCGAGAATCCGGATGCCACCACCGAGGAGCTGATGGAGTTCGTGCCGGGCCCGGACTTCCCCTCCGGCGGCATCCTGATGGGCCTCGACGGTGTCAAGGACGCCTACGCGAACGGCCGTGGTGCGCTCAAGGTGCGCGGCAAGGTCTCGGTGGAACCGCTCGGGCCGCGGCGCACCGGGATCATCGTCTCCGAGCTGCCGTACATGGTCGGCCCCGAGCGGCTGATCGAGAAGATCCGCGATGCGGTGCAGGCGAAGAAGCTGCAGGGAATCAGCGATGTCACCGACCTCACCGACCGCAACCACGGACTCCGCGTCGCGATCGGCGTCAAGACCGGTTTCGACCCGCAGGCCGTGCTCGAGCAGCTGTATCGGCTGACGCCCCTCGAAGACTCCTTCAGCATCAACAACGTCGCGCTCGTCGACGGGCAGCCCCGCACGCTCGGGCTCAAGGAGATGCTGCGCGTCTACGTCGCCCACCGGCTCGAGGTCATCACCCGGCGCAGTCGTTACCGCCTGGCCCGGCGCGAAGAGCGCCTGCACCTCGTCGAGGGTCTGCTCATCGCGATCCTCGACATCGACGAGGTCATCCAGGTCATCCGCTCCTCCGATGACTCCGAGCAGGCGCGGTCCCGGCTGCGTTCGGTGTTCGATCTCAGCGAGCTGCAGGCCGAGTACATCCTCGAGCTGCGCCTTCGCCGTCTGACCAAGTTCTCGCGGATCGAGCTCGAGACCGAGCGCGATGCCCTTCTCGCCGAGATCGCAGCCCTGCGCGAACTCCTCGCCAGCGACGTGCTGCTGCGTGCAGCGGTCGCGAAGGAGCTCGACGCCGCGGCCGAGGCGTACGGCACCCCTCGCCGCACGCTGCTGATGAACGCCGCTCCCGCCAAGCCTCGCGCGACGAAGGGTGCTGTCGACCTCCAGATCGCGGATGCGCCCACCGTTCTCGTCCTGTCGACCACCGGGCGGGCGGTGCGAGTGGATCTCGGCGAGGGCCAGGAGCTCTCCCTGCCGCCTCGGCGCAGCAAGCACGACGCGATCCTCGCCACCGTCGAGACGACGGTGCGCGCCGAGATCGGCGCGCTGACCTCCGAGGGGCGAGTGCTGCGATTCTCCCCCGTCGACCTGCCGTCGGTGCCGTCGTCGTCCGTGCAGCTCGCCGCCGGCGCGCCGCTGCGGGACTACCTCGGGATCACGACGCGGGGAGAGCGGATCCTCGGATTCGTCCGCTTCGACAGCGACACCCCGATTGCGCTCGGCACCGCGCAGGGAACGGTGAAGCGGATCGTCCCCTCGACGCTGCCCGTGCGCCCGGACCTCGAGGTGATCGGCATGAAACCCGGCGACACCGTCGTCGGAGCCGTCGAGGCGCGAGACGATGCCGATCTGGTGTTCGTCACGACCGATGCTCAGCTGCTGCGCTTCTCGGCGTCCGCGGTGCGCCCGCAGGGTGCGCCCGCCGGCGGCATGGCGGGGATCAAGCTCGGTGCAGGGTCCACGGTGCTCTTCTTCGGAGCCGTGGCCCCCGACACGGATGCGGTGGTCGCCACCGTCTCCGGGTCCGACAGCATCCTCCCGGGAACGGAACCGGGGCGAGCGAAGGTGTCGGCGTTCGCGGAGTATCCCGCGAAGGGCCGTGCGACGGGCGGCGTCCGGGCGCACTCCTTCCTGAAGGGCGAGGATCGGCTCACGGTCGCCTGGGTCGGGCCGACCCCGGCGCAGGCCGTCGACCCGACCGGCGCCGTGCGCAAGCTCCCCGAGGCGGGCGCCAGGCGCGATGCGTCGGGTCAGCCCATCGACGGCGTGATCGGCAGCATCGGCCGCACCCTGGTCTGACCACGCGCGCGGTATGCCCGGTCGCGCCCGGTCAGAGGCGCAGCGCCAGGATGTTGGCGGTGAGTCCGGCGGCCGTGCCGCACAGGATCACCGTGTCGCCGGTGCGCACCCGACCGCTCTCGAGCGCGCGGGCGAGCATGAACGGCACCGAAGACGAGACCATGTTGCCGAAGTGCCGCACCTCATCGATGCGTCGCTCGACGGGGATACCGAGGCGGTCGAGCATCGGGCCGAGTGCTGCGGATGCCTGGTGCGGCACCCACAGCGCGACGTCGTCGTAGGAGATGCCCGCGCTCGCATGGAACGACTCGAAGAACTCCGGCAGCACACGCATCATCCCCAGCAGTGCACGGCGCCCGTTCATGTCGAAGAGGTAGTCCGCGGGGTCCCGCTCCGCGTAGACCTGCGCCGGAGACCCCGACAGTCCGCCCCTGATCTCCGTGTCGTGCGCGTAGGCGGGCCAGGTGCGCTGTGCGCTCGCGATCACACCGCGTACGGGATCTGCGGAACGGCGCAGCACCACAGCCGCGCCGGCATCGCTGAAGAGCTCGAAGCTCTCGCGCTGCTCGGGGTTGAGGAACCGCGTGCCCACGTCGCCCGCGAAGACGAGGATCGTCTCGTGGTCCCCCGCGTCCAGATAGCGCGAGGCGACGTCGAGCGCCGTGATGAAGCTCGTGCAGGTGGAGTTCACATCGAAAGCCGCGGCGCGACCGCTCAGTGTCAGCCTCTCGAGCACGAGCGCCGCCGTGCACGGGATCGGCTGGATGCCGGCGGCTGAGGCACCGAGGACGAGATCGATCTGATCGGCGCGGACGCCTGCGTGTGCGAGTGCGCGCTCACACGCCTCCGCGAGCATGTCGAGGTGCGATGTCTCGTCGTCGAGGCGATATCGCGTCTCGCCCCCGAAGCTCACCGTGCGGTCGGGCAGGAATGTCCCCCACCCCGCGATCTCGCAGTTCCTCACCATCTCCGCTCCCCCCATCCCTGCACGACCCGACGCAGCTTCGCCGACCCGTCCGGCACGAATCCGATGAACTCGAGGTCCGGACGCTCGCATCCGAGTCGATGCGCGAGCGCCCCCACCTCATCCGCCACGCGGCGCCGAGACCGATCATCGACCGTGTCCAGGGCGATCTGCAGGCGCGACTCGCCGATCTGCGTGATGCGGTACTCGTCGAACCCGTCGGCATACAGCAGCGCACGCGTGATCACGTCCGCGAACACGGGCACCTCGCGGCCGTCGAGCCCGCGGAGGATCAGCGTGTCGCCCTCGCGCCCTTCGATGCGCTCGATCGCCGTCAGGGCGGTGCCGCACGGGCACGGCGACGTGCGCTCGCGCAGCACGTCTCCGAGGCGGTAGCGCACGATCGGCTGCGCACGACGACGCAGATCCGTGACGATCGGAGTGAAGCGCTCGGCATCCAGGTACTCCCGCTCGACCAGAATGTCGTCCTCGTTGAGGTGGATGACCCCGTGCGGGCAGGTGTGCGCGAGGAACCCCTCGGTGCACTGGTACAGCTGATGCAGACGCTCCTGTCCGAGCGATCGCGTGATCCGCTGCGCGTCGAAGACCTCGAGCACCTCGGCCACCGCGTAGACCTTCTGCGGGACGACGTCGAACTCCCCGGCATCCGCGGCACGCGCGATCAGCCGGAGCACGGAGGGCGGAGCCACGAGGATGGTCGGGCCGAAGGAGCGCAGAGCCGCGATGTTCTCCGCCATGTCCGCGTACACGTCGAAGTAGCGGAACGACACCGCCGCGGAGCCGACCGACTCGTAGAGCGTGTTGTCGGCGCGCAGAAAGAGCGCGATGCGGTGTCCGAGCAGGGCACCGCGCGGGAGGGTTCGCGCCAGCACGGCCCCCACCCAGGCGTCGCGCTCGGCCGCACTCACCACGAACAGGCCGCGGTGTCCGCTCGTGCCGCTGGAGAGACCCACGGAGTGGGACCCGAGGTCGAGGTCGAACTCCCGCGCGCGCTCGTTCGCGATCGCGAGGGCCAGCGCGTCATCCCTGCCGACACCGACCGTGGTGATGTCGTCGAACCGGTTCATCATGACGCTCTTGTCCATCAGCGGGAGGTCCGCGAAGGATCGCGTGGCGAGGAGATCTCCGAAGTACCGGGATCGACGACGCAGGAACCGCAGGTGCGCGCGCAGCAGGCGCCGCTGACGCCGCTCGATTGCCGCTCGGGTGCGCAGTGGACGCAACCACCGCACCGCCGCGAACTCGCGCAGGATCCTCAGTCGCGACATCAGCTCAGCAGCTCCGTGGCTCCGAGCGGGTCGTGGCTGCAGAGGACGCGGATGCCGGCGGCGGCGAGGCCGCGCAGCGTGCTCGCCGTGGACGCATAGCGCTGCGGGTCGTGCTGGATCGCACGCGGGAGCATCCGCAGTCGTCCCGAGGCGTCGAGGAGGTCCGCCCCCCACGCCGCGTCACCGGCGAGCAGGACGCGGCCCTCGATCAGGGCTCCCATGTGCCCGTCTGCGTGGCCGGGGAGGTCCACGACGAGATACGAGCCGTCGCCGAGAAGATCGTGCCCGCGCAGCACCGTGCCCCGCACCGCGACGTCGACGAACGCGTCGTCGGCGAGAGTGCGGCGCTCCGCCCCGGAGAACCAGTCGGGCAGCAGCCCCGTCAGAACCCCGTCGCGCAGACGCGGTCCGGCGAGCGTCCGCTGGTGTCCCGCGCTCAGCACGAACGTCGCATGCGGAAAGCGGCGGACGCCGCCGATGTGATCGGGGTGCAGGTGCGACAGCACGACGTGCGTGACGGATGCCGGATCCACACCGTCGTCGCGGAGCTGCACCGCGATGTCGTCCTCGTCGTCCACCTGCGGCGGCAGGAGGCGCCGATAGGCCGCACCGCGCCACCCCGTGCGCCACTCCCCTGTGGCATACCCCGTGTCGAACAGCACGCGCCGTCCGTCCGCAGCGTCGTACAGGAACACGCCGGAGGGGAACTCCCGGCGTCCCCGAGGCTCCCCGTGGAACATGGCGCCGACATCGTGCACGGTCTTCCCGCACACGTAGTGGCGGAGGCGGCCGGTCATGACTCCCCCGTCATGTGCGCCGCGACCCGGGCGAGCGCCTCGTCGAGGGACACCTCGGGTCGGTATCCGAGGTCGGCCTTCGCGCGCGAGACGTCGAGGGTCTGCGAGTAGGCGATGGTGGTGAGGGTGTAGCGGGTGAGCGGAGGTTCCGGACGCCAGGGCAGAGCGGAGCAGACCCGCTCCAGAACACCGGCCAGGGCCCAGGCAAGGGGCCGGGGCACCGGACGGAACCGCGGCTCCTGTCCGAGGAGGCCGAGCAGGGTCGTGAGCAGGTCGCGGAATCGTCGGGGATCGTCGTTGGAGATGTTGTAGACGCCCCCGGCGGCATCGCCGCGGTGCAGCGCGAGGCGCAGAGCGGCGGCGACGTTCTCGACCGCGGTGAGGTCGATGAGGGCGTCGCCTCCGTCGAAGAGCGGCACCCCGATCCGCCGATGCACCGCGAGGAGTCTCGGCACGAGGCTCGGATCACCGACTCCGATGAGTCCGCGCGGGCGCACGATGACCAACTCGGGGATCGTGCCGGCATCCCGCGCCTCGAGCAGCAGGTCCTCCGCGGCGATCTTCGACCGGATGTAGCCGTTCAGGCGGTTGCTGCGGTCGACATCCCCCTCTCGGATGCCGAGTCGATCGCGCGGCGCCGCGTACACGCTCGGCGAGGAGACGTGCACGATCCGGCGCACACCGTTGCGACGGGCGAATTCCACGACGTGGCCCGTGCCCTCGATGTTCGTCGACCGGAAGTCCCGCCACGCACCCCACGGCGTCGAGAGGGCGGCGCAGTGGATGACGGCGTCCACCGGAAGGTCCAGGCGCCGCAGCGACGCGAGGTCGCCGGGAACCCGATGCGCCTCGTCGGCCACCCGCGCGAGCGCCGTCAGGTCACGGCCCGCGGCGAAGACCTCGTAGCCGTGCCTGTGCAGATCGGGCACGACGTGCCCGCCGAGGAACCCGCTCGCCCCCGTCACCAGCACACGGGCTCCGGACATGCCCCTCACCCTAGCCGCCCTATTGTGGTCGTGTGCGCATAGCCATGGTCACCGACTACTACCTGCCGACGCTGGGCGGTGTGCAGACGGTCATCAAGGCACACCGCGAGGCGCTGGAGCAGGCGGGGCACGAGGTGTTCGTGTTCGCACCGCTGGCCGCGGAGAGCGACGACCCGCACGTGGTGCGGCTGCCGACCGCCCGCGGCTTCGCCCCCGACGGCTACCCGTTCACCTGGCCCCCGCGAGCCGCGGCGGAGTCCTTGCGCCGCGAGCTCCGCGCCCGCGGGATCGACCTGGTGCACGTGCACACCGAGATGTTCGCCGCACTCGCCGGGTTCGACGCGGCCAGGGCGCTGGGCGTGCCCGTGGTGCAGACCATGCACGGGCGCATCGACGTCTACACGCGATCGGTGCTCCCCCTCCCCTCGGTCACGACGATGCTGCTCGCCGCGATGCACCGGCATTGGATGAGCCACGCACAGGCACGCCTCGACCCGACGGCCGCGTACGCGACGACTCGGATGGCGCGCCGCATGTGGCGGCTGATGGTGAGTCAGGCGAACCACGCCGACCAGGTCATCGTGCCCTCCGCCCACTTCGCCGCGAAGCTCGTCGCGCAGGGCGTGCGCACTCCCCTCACCGTCCTGTCGAACGGACTCGAGGCGAGTGTGCTCGATGCGGTCGGCTGGCCGACACCCCGCGAGTTGCGCGCCGGCGAGGATCTCCGGGTCGTGTGGTGCGGGCGGTTGTCTCCGGAGAAGCGCCCGTCCGTCTTCGTCGACGCGGTGCGTCGGCTACCGGGGATCAGCGCCGAGATGCTCGGTGACGGCGTCGCGCGTCGTGCCGTGTCGTCCGCCGCCGCCGACCTGCCGGACGGGCGGCTCATCGTGCACGGCGCGGTGCCCCAGTCGCAGGTGCTCGATGCCATGCGCCGTGCGCACGTGCTGGTCTCGACGTCTCTCGACTTCGACAACCAGCCGATGGTCATCCTCGAGGGCCTCGCCTCCGGGCTGCCGGTGGTCGTCACCGACCCCGATCTGGCCGAGATGCTGCCGGACGGCGGAGGACTGGTGACCCCCACGCCGGATGCCGACGGACTCGCGCGTGCGCTCCGCAGCCTGCAGGATGCCCCGGGCCGCGTCGCCACGATGAGCGCCGCAGCCCTCGCGCACCGCACTCGCGTCGCCCAGGACACCCACCGCGACGCGCTGCTCGCCGTGTACAGGGCGGCGATGACGGCCGCACGCTGACGTCAGGCGTCGAGGTCAGGCGCTGACGTCAGGCGTCGATGGACTCGCGCGACAGCCGGTCCGACGAGTCGATGATGAACTCCCGGCGCGGAGCCACCTCGTTGCCCATCAGCAGCTCGAACACCCGCCCCGCGGCTTCGGCATCCTCCATGCGCACCCGGCGCAGCAGGCGTCCGCCGCGATCCATGGTCGTGTTGGCGAGCTGCTCGGCATCCATCTCTCCGAGACCCTTGTACCGCTGCAGCGGCTCGTGCCAGCGCTTGCCCGCCTTGCGCAGCTTGGCCAGCAGCGCATGCATCTCCTGCTCGCTGTACGTGTAGATCGTCTCGTTGGGCTTGGACCCCGGGTTGATCACGATCACGCGATGCAGGGGCGGCACGGCCGCGAACACCCGGCCGTGCTCGATCAGCGGGCGCATGTAGCGGTAGAACAGTGTCAGCAGCAGCGTGCGGATGTGGGCACCGTCGACATCCGCGTCGCTCATCAGGATGACCTTGCCGTAGCGGGCGGCGTCGATGTCGAAGCTGCGTCCGGAGCCCGCACCGATCACCTGGATGATCGACGCGCACTCGGTGTTGGAGAGCATGTCGCCGACGGAGGCCTTCTGCACGTTGAGGATCTTGCCGCGGATCGGCAGAAGGGCCTGGAACTCGCTGTTGCGCGCGTTCTTGGCCGTGCCGAGCGCCGAGTCGCCCTCGACGATGAAGAGCTCGCTGCGCTCGACCTCGTTCGTGCGGCAGTCCACGAGCTTCGTGGGCAACGTCGACGACTCCAGTGCGTTCTTGCGTCGCTGCGTCTCTTTGTGTGCGCGCGCCGAGACGCGCGCCTTCATCTCGGCGACGACCTTGTCGAGCAGCTGAGTGGCCTGGCTCTTGTCGTCGCGTCTGGTGGAGCTGAAGCGGGCCGCGAGATCCTTGCGGAGCACCTGGGCCACGATCTGGCGCACGGCCGGTGTGCCGAGGATCTCCTTGGTCTGCCCCTCGAACTGAGGCTCGGGGACGTTCACCGTGAGCACCGCGGTGAGGCCTGCGAGGACGTCGTCCTTCTCGAGCTTGTCGTTGGCGCCGACCTTCAGCCGTCGTGCGTTCTGATCGACCTGCGAACGCAGCACCTTGAGCAGCTCCTGCTCGAAGCCCTGCTGATGGGTGCCGCCCTTGGGCGTGGAGATGATGTTGACGAACGACCGCGTGGTCGTGTCGTAGCCCGTGCCCCAGCGCATGGCGATGTCGACGGCGCAGACACGCTCGACCTCGGTCGCGATCATGTGGCCGTCGGCCTGCAGGACCGGGACGGTCTCCTTGAAGGTGCCCTCGCCCTGGATGCGCCAGGTGTCGGTGACGGGAGCGTCGTTCGCGAGGTACTCGACGAACTCCGAGATACCGCCGTCATAGCGGTAAGAGGTCTCGATCGGCTGACCTTCGACCTCGGAGCCGTTCGCCGCACGCTCGTCGCGGATGACGAGTTCGAGACCGGGGACGAGGAAGGCCGTCTGCCGCGCGCGCGTCACCAGCTCGTTGAGCTGGAACGCGGCATCCTTCGTGAAGATCTGGTGGTCGGCCCAGTAGCGGATCCGGGTTCCGGTCGCTCCCCGCGGTGCCTTGCCGATGACCCGCAGCTCGCTCTTGTCGCGGAACGGCGTGAACACGGCATCCGGTCGCTTCTCGCCGCTGTCGGCGAAGAGTCCGGGCTCACCGCGGTGGAACGACATCGCGTAGGTCTTGCCGCCGCGGTCCACCTCGACGTCGAGACGCTCCGACAGGGCGTTCACCACCGAGGCGCCGACACCGTGCAGACCGCCCGACGCGGCGTACGAGCCGCCGCCGAACTTGCCACCGGCATGCAGTTTCGTGAACACGACCTCGACGCCGGTGAGTCCGGTGCGCGGTTCGACGTCGACGGGGATGCCGCGACCGCGGTCATGGACCTCGACGCTTCCGTCTTCATGCAGGATGATGTCGATCTTCGATCCGTTGCCGGCGACGGCCTCGTCGACGGCGTTGTCGATGACCTCCCAGAGGCAGTGCATCAGGCCGGGCGATCCGTTCGAGCCGATGTACATACCGGGGCGCTTGCGGACGGCCTCGAGCCCTTCGAGCACCTGGAGATGATGGGCGGAATACTCGGCGGTCACAATGTCCGAGTCTATTCTCCGCACGGCCTCCGACGCCCACGACACTCGCCGCGGACGGGTGAGAGAGGCGCGCAGCGTACGCGCTGAGCGAAACACGCCGCAAACCGGGCATGCCCACAGCGACAGCGTGGTTGTATTGAACACGCCCAGCCGGGACCCGACACTCAAGGAGGCACCGAGATGAACGCAACAACGACCGAACGTGAGACCTCCACCGTCGAGTTCCGCCTGACCGCCATGGATCGCTGTGATTCCTGTGGAGCTCAGGCGTACATCGCCGCCGAGGTCAACGGCTCCGAGCTCCTCTTCTGCGCCCACCACGGCCGCAAGTACGAAGAGAAGCTTCGCAGCGTCGCGACGAGCTGGCACGATGAGACCGCTCGTCTGATCGACTGATCTCGGATCGATCAGCCCCGGGACCCGTCTTCTGACGGGTCCCGCTCTCGTTAAGGCATCACCACGCGACTCACGGCGTGACCACCCGGCGCACCCGGGACGTCAGCCGGGTGAGGATCTCCTCGCCGACCGTGTCGATGCGTTCCGCGAGCGTGGTGGCGCTGTCTTCGCCATGCGTCCCGGGTCCGAACACCCACACCCGATCGCCCACGGCTGCGCCTGGCCACCCTGCGACCACCGATGTGGTCGCATCGATGCGTCGCAGTTCGCGCTGGCCCTGCGGCGTCCCGACACGGCAGCCCGCCAACGACGAAGGGATGCCGTCGAAGGCACCGACCCCGATCACCGCGTCGCCCTCGACGATCTCCACGACATCCGCACCGAGGCGCGCGATCGGCTCGATCCCCTCGAGCTCCGGACCGTCCGCCGACCGGACCCCGTAGCAGAACGCGCCGATCCGCGACACCGATCCGCGCAGCTCCGGTCGCCACCAGGAGGCGGCCGACGCCGTCAGGTGCAGTGCCTCGGGCGTCCCGCCGGTCCGTTCGGCGACATCGACGGCCTCGAGGAAGAGTCGCTGCGCCTCGTCGTCCTCCGCGTCGCTCGCCTCGGCCAGGTGACTCCAGATGCCGACGAGCTCGATCTCCCCCGCGGTCTCGGCAGCGCGGACCTCGACGAGCACGCCCTCCCACTCCGACGGCAGCAGACCGTTGCGGTGCAGGCCGGTGTCGATCTTGAGATGCACCCGCGCCCGCAGCCCGAGGTGATGCGCGCGCGCGATGATCCGCCGCAGATACTCCGCACTTCCCACGCCGAGGTCGATCCGCGCACGCAGCGCCTCGTCGATCTCGGCATCCGTCGACGTGACCCATGCGAGGATCCGCCCGGTGTCTCCGAGCGCCCGACGGGCCTCGATCCCGCTGGCGACGTCGTACGAGCCGTACCACTCGACCCCGGCATCTCGGGCGGCCTCGACCGCCCAGCCGAGTCCGTGACCGTAGGCGTCGTCCTTGAGCACGACCATCAGCGCCGAGGGCGCGATGCGCTCCTGCACCGCCCGGATGTTGGCGGCGAATCGCGCGGTGCTGATCTCGAGGACCGGCCGGCTCATGCCTCCCACCCCCGCTCGGCGTGGGCTCCGGCGACCGTGATCAGCTCCGCGACGGAGAGCCCGGTCACCGCGCTCCATCGGGCGAGTGCGGGAGCGGACGGCCCGCGCCCGCCGAAGTAGGTGACCTCGACGCCGGGCTCCGTCTCCCCCGCGTCCTGCAGGTCGATCACGCAGACGTCCATCGCGACACGGCCGATGATCGGCCGCTCGGTGCCCGCGATCTCGACGTGGGCGGCGTTGCCGAGACTGCGCACGATCCCCTGGGCGTATCCCCCGGTGACGAGTGCGACGGTCGTGTTCCGCGCGGCCCGGTGGGTGTAGCCGTATGAGACGGCATCACCGGGTTCGAGCGGCTTCGTCGAGAGGACGGATCCGGTCAGGCGCATCACCGGGGCCGTACGAAGGTCCCCCTCGGCATCGGGCAGGCCGTAGAGGAGGAAGGGATCGATGTCGGCCTCCCCGTGGATGACGGCGTCGATGCCCTCCAGGCGCAGCGCCTCGGCCTCCTCGGCGTAGTCCACGCGCACGGCAGAGGCTCCGGCTGCGGTGACCGCGTGCGCGACGGCGAGGACCCCGTGCCCCCAGGCATCTCGGCGCAGATCCGCGACGCGGCCTCCGGCGGCGACGGCCTCGGCCGCGGCGGAGGCCAATGCCGCCCGCGAGATCATCGCGCGCGGACGGGAGCTGGAGGTCTTCGCACACACGCTTCCACCCTAACTCCGGCCTCCCAGAATGGCAGTCGTGCCCGCCGTAGACTGGATGCGACCCCGACCTTGGAGACCCATGTCACGTTTTTCCCTCGCGCCCCGCCTCCGTTACCTGGCGGACCGCGCCCGCCGCATCGACGTCGCGTCGGTGATCGAGAGGGCCAAGGAGGCCTCGGAACAGCACGGCAAGGCCGTGCCCGTCGTCGTGGTCGACATGCTGTGGTCCGCCGGTCGTCACAACGTCGGCTTCCAGGACTACATCGACTACGACTTCGCGATCCTCACCAAGGCGGAGCGCGACACGTTCATGACCCACCCGGTCTCGAATCAGATCTCCCAGCAGTACGACCACCCGGACTACCGCCACCTCTTCCATGACAAGGCGGAGTTCGACGCCCGCTTCGACGCCTTCCTCAAGCGCGAGTGGATGCTGATCACCGAAGGCAACGCCGACGAGCTGCGCGCCTTCACCGAGCGACAGGGCACGATCGTCGTCAAGGAGACCCACGGACAGGCCGGCACCGGCGTGCACCGCTACCACGCCGCCGACGTCGCCGACTGGACGGCGTTCCACGCGCAGCTGCTCGCGAAGAAGCAGGTGCTCGTCGAAGAGGTCATCCGCCAGCACGAGGACCTCGCTGCCGTCTGCCCGGGAACGGTGAACACCACGCGCATCACCGCGTTCTTCGACGGCGAGAAGACGCACATCCTCGCGATCGCCCAGAAGTTCGGCCGGGGCGCGGTGAGCGACCAGATGAGCTTCGGCGGCTTCTACACGATGCTCGACGAGAACGGGCACTCGAGGGGACCCGGCTACGACTCGCACGGCCACGTGCACGTCACGCACCCGGACTCGGGCTTTCCCATCGCCGACTTCCAGCTGCCGATGATGGACGAGGTCCGGGACTTCGTCGATCAGGTCGCCAGAGTCGTGCCGCAGATCCAGTATGTCGGCTGGGACATCGTCGTCACCCCCGACGGCCCCGCGCTCGTCGAGGGCAACTGGGGAGCGGGTGTGTACGAGAACAAGCCCAGCGTCACCGGCATCCGCACCGGACACAAGCCGCGCTACCAGGCTGCCATCGGTTTCTGACCCACGACGCGAGAAGGCCCGGATGCCGAGCATCCGGGCCTTCTCGCATGTATCGCGGCTGTGGTGCTCAGACCTCGCGAACGATCCCCATCGGGGTGGACTGAGTCGCCTGGCCGAGCGGGTTGTCACCGAGGATCTGCACGAGACGGCGCTCTCCGGCCTTATCGAGAGTCGAACCGAGGATGTTGCCGCCGATGTCGTTGATGTCGACCACGGCCACGTCGACCGCGCCACCGACCAGCTTCTGCACCCGCAGAGCGACGTCACGCGGGTTCTTGGGTCCGAGCACGACCGCTTCGTTGTACGGCGGGATCGTGTTCTTGGTGGGGCCGTCGATCGCACGGGCCTTGTCACCGGCGATCCGGTAGAAGTCACCGCTGCGCCCGATCGCCTTCGAGAGCACCGAGACGCCGGCCGCGAACAGGATCCGCAGCGTGCCGCACTCGCGCAACGCCATCTCCATGGTCTCGGGCATGCCGAGACCGATGCCGTACGACGTGCGCACCACATGCCGGGAGAGGAACCGTGCGAGCGGACGCGGCGTGATCTCATCGAGACGGTACGAGCGTCCCTGCGTGATCGCGACGATCTTCTCGGTCACGAACAGCAGGTCGCCCGGCTGCACCGCATCTTTCGCGTACTCCGCGATGACGGAGTCCAGGTCGTCGTTCGGCATGACGACCCTGGTGCGCAGCGGGATTCGCGCGTAGGTCTTGCCTTCGACGCGGGTCTCGAGCGCTTTGCCCTCGTTCGCCTGCATCACTCGAGGTAGTCCCGCAGCGACTGCGAGCGGCTCGGGTGGCGCAGCTTCGCCATCGTCTTCGACTCGATCTGGCGGATGCGCTCACGCGTCACGCCGAACGTGTCACCGATCTGATCGAGCGTCTTGGGCTGTCCGTCACCGAGGCCGAAGCGCATCCGGATGACACCGGCCTCGCGCTCCGACAGCGAATCGAGCAGCTGCTCGAGCTGGCGCTGCAGCATCGTGAATCCGACCGCGTCGGCGGGGACGACGGCCTCGGTGTCCTCGATGAGGTCACCGAACTCGCTGTCACCGTCTTCACCGAGGGGCGTATGCAGGGAGATCGGCTCGCGACCGTACTTCTGCACCTCGACGACCTTCTCGGGCGTCATGTCCAGCTCACGGCTGAGCTCTTCCGGAGTGGGCTCGCGGCCCAGGTCCTGCAGCATCTGGCGCTGCACGCGGGCGAGCTTGTTGATGACCTCGACCATGTGCACCGGGATGCGGATGGTACGGGCCTGGTCGGCCATGGCGCGCGTGATCGCCTGACGGATCCACCAGGTGGCGTAGGTCGAGAACTTGAAGCCCTTGGTGTAGTCGAACTTCTCGACCGCGCGGATGAGACCGAGGTTGCCCTCCTGGATCAGATCCAGGAACTGCATGCCGCGACCGGTGTAGCGCTTGGCGAGCGAGACGACGAGACGCAGGTTGGCGCCGAGCAGGTGGCTCTTGGCACGCTGGCCGTCGCGGGCCACCCACTGCAGGTCGAGTCCCAGCTGACCGGCCTTCTCGGCGGCGGTCATCGTCGACAGCTTCTCCTCCGCGAAGAGACCGGCTTCGATCCGCATCGCGAGCTCGACCTCTTCGGCCGCGTTCAGCAGCGCGACCTTTCCGATCTGCTTCAGGTAGTCCTTGACGGGATCGGCGGTCGCGCCGGTGATCTGCGTCGAGTAGACCGGCACGTCCTCGTCGTCGTTGGACGAGATGACGATCGCGCCGGTGGGAAGGGGTTCGGTGAACGCGGGCTTCGCGTCCTCGTCGTCTTCCTCGGGCTCTGCGGCGGCGGGAGCCTCGTCGTCTTCGACGATGTCATCCGCCTTCTTCTTCTTCGCTGGCGCGCGCTTTGCGGCCGCCCGCTGCGCGGCGGTCTTCGGGACGGGCTTCTCGACCGTCTCCTCGACCGGAGCGTCGACCTCGGGAGCGTCGGCGGTCTTCTTCGTCCGGGTCTTCTTCGTCGTGGCAGGAGTCACGTTTCGCCTTTCACGGGGCCGCTCGCAGGCCCCGGAGCATTTCGGACACTAGTAAGACCCTTGTCAAGTCGGATCTCCGAAAAGATCGATTGACAACGGGTCAGAGTCCTAGTATCGCACACGTGCGGGCATGCCGGCGCATTCGGCCGAAGTTTCGACCTGGACCTCAGCCGCGGCCGGGCTTGTCCTCGTCGCCCGTCGGCCGCGAAGCAAGATATCGCTCGAGTTCGGCGGCCAGCTCGTCCGCACTGGGGAGGTCGCGCTCGTTGAACCCGCCCTCGTCGTACGAGCCGTCCTCGGGGTCGCGACCGGCCATGTAGGCGTCATAGCGACGCTCGAGTCCATGCACCATCTGCTGCAGTTCGTCGTTTCCGAGCACCTGCTCGTCGATGCGCGCGAGGTAGTCCTCACGACGGTCCTGGACCACGTCGAGGATGAGCACGAGCCCTGTCGCGGCCATCAGCTTCTCCGCCGCCGCGATGACGGCGTCGGGGTTCTCGGTCTCGGCGAGGTAGTGCGGGACCAGGAGCACGAAGCCCACGACCCGCTCACCGTGCTCGGCGAAGCGGAACTCGAGCAGATGACCCGCCGTCGCCGGCACCTGGGTGCGGGGACGCCACACGGAATGGGCCACCGTGAGCTCACGGCGGTTGCCGCTCACCGTGGTGCCGATCGGGCGCGTGTGCGGCACGGGCATGGCGATCGAATGCACCCAGTTGAGCCCGGACACCTCGAACTCGTCGGCCAGCTCCACCACCGTGCGTGCGAACTCGTTCCAGGCGAAGTCGGGCTCGTAGCCCGCCAGCAGCAGGAACTTCTGGCCGAGCGCATCGGTCGCGAGGGACAGTTCGAGCCGAGCGGGGCGGAACTCGGTGAGGTGATCCTGATCGAACGAGATCACCGGGCGACGCGCCCGGTAGTCCAGCAGCACGTCGTTGTCGAAGACGGCGATCGGCTGGGGAGAGGTCGTCTCGCGGAGGTGCTCGATGAGCCCGGAGACCGCGTTGCCCGCGTCGGTGAAACCCGTCAGGAGCAGCACAAGGGGCAGCCCGCGCGGCACTGCCGGCGCGTTCGCGACACGTTCATGGATCTCTCCGGAGAAGGGCATGTGTCCATGCTACGAGCCGCATCGCGGCGACGGGTGACGACCGTCATGCTGAGAGCGAACAGGCCGCCCGCCGTCCCCACGTCCGACCATCCCTAGGATGGAGGTATGACGCTTCCCGCGCTCTCGCGCACCTCAGATCAGTTCCCCGGAAGCGCTGCAGACGCCGCAGTGCTCGTCATCTCCGACATCTCGGACTCGACGGATTCGCTGTCCGCCCACCCCGGGCTGGCCGAATCGCTCGAGGGGATCGGCTTCACCGGATCGCCGTCCGCATTCACCCGTGTGTACGCGCCCGAGGTCACCACCCTCCCGTTCGCCGTCGTCGGTGCGGGACGCGCCCCCGACGCCGCCGCCGTCCGCGACGCCGTCGGAACAGCGCTGCGCTCCCTGACCGGCTTCGCCACCGTCGCCCTCGCCCTCTCCCCCGAGCTCGAGGCGTTCGCCGATGCGGCCGCCGAGGGCGCCGTGCTCGGCGGCTACCGGTTCGACGACTACCGCCGCGAGCAGGGAAAGACCCGTGCATCCGCCGTCGTCCTGCATGCCGAACTCGACGATGCCGCTCTGAACAGGGCGGTCGCCGTGGGTGAGGCCGTCGCGCTCATCAAGGACCTGGTCTCGACGCCTGCGGAGTGGCAGAGCCCCGCGCAGCTGGCGCAGAGCGCCGCCGACAGCGTCGCGGACCTCGACGTGTCCGTGACGATCTACGACGAGGAGCGGCTCGCCGCAGAGGGCTTCGGAGGGATCCTCGGCGTCGCCCAGGGGTCCGACCGGCCCCCGCGCCTGGTCAGACTCGATTACGCGCCCGAGAACGCCACGCGCCACATCGCGCTCGTCGGCAAGGGCATCACGTTCGACACCGGGGGCCTGTCGCTCAAGCCCGCGGCGTCGATGGTCGGCATGAAGTTCGACATGGCGGGTGCCGCCACCAGCGCCGCTGCTCTGCGCGCCATCGCCGCTCTGGCACTCCCCGTGCGGGTGACCGCCTGGCTGTGCATCACCGACAACATGCCGTCCGGGCGAGCGCTGCGCCCCGGCGACGTCATCCGCATCCTCGACGGCACGACCGTCGAGGTCCCCAACACGGATGCCGAGGGACGCCTGGTGCTCGCCGACGGCCTGGTCGCTGCGAGCCGCGAGAATCCCGATCTCATCATCGACGTCGCGACCCTGACCGGCGCGATCCTGATGGCCCTCGGCCACCGACACACCGGCGTGTTCGGGGACGACGACGCGGTCGCCGAATTCCTGTCCGCTGCGGAGAAGGCCGACGAGCTCGCCTGGCACATGCCGCTGCCGGCCTACATGGAAGAGATGCTCGACTCCCCCATCGCCGACATGCAGAACGCCAACATGGGCGACCGCATGGGCGGCGCCTCGTACGCGGGACTGTTCCTGCGCCGCTTCATCGGCCGGGTCTCCGACGAGAAGGATGCGCCGCGGATCCCGTGGGTGCATCTCGACATCGCGGGATCCGGAGAGCACAACGGTGCACCGTACGGCTTCACCGGCAAGGGCCCGACCGGGGCGATGGTCCGATCGATCATCGCGTTCGCCGAAGCATCCCACAAGGAGGCATGACCATGACCACGCACACCTTCGACATCGTCGTCCTGGGCGGGGGAAGCGGCGGCTACGCCGCGGCTCTGCGCGCGAGCGAGCTGGGCAAGTCCGTCGCTCTCATCGAGAAGGACAAGGTGGGCGGCACGTGCCTGCATCGCGGCTGCATCCCCACCAAGGCACTGCTGCACGCGGCGGAGGTGGCTGAGCACGTGCGGGATGCTGCCCATGTGGGAATCTCCGCGACTCTCGACGGGATCGACCCCGCGGGCGTGCGCGCCTACCGCGAAGGGATCGTCGCGAAGAAGTACAAGGGGCTCGAGGGCCTCGTGAAGGCACGGGGCATCACCACGGTCGCCGGTGCCGGACGCGTCAACGCGGACCGGTCCGTCAGCGTCGGCGACGACGTGTACGTCGGCACCGATGTCATCCTCGCGACCGGCTCGTACAGCCGCACCCTGCCCGGTCTCGAGATCGGCGGACGCATCCTGACGAGCGAGCAGGCGCTCTCCCTCGACGTCATCCCCGAGCGCGTCCTCGTGCTCGGCGGCGGTGTCATCGGCGTCGAGTTCGCCAGCGTCTGGCGCTCCTTCGGCACCGAGGTCACGATCATCGAGGCCCTCCCGCATCTCGTCCCCAATGAGGACATCGCGATGAGCAAGGGACTGGAGCGGGCGTTCCGACGCCGCGGCATCCAGTACTCGCTCGGTGTGCGGTACCAGAGCGCCGTGCAGGACGACACGTCGGTCACCGTCACGCTCGAAGACGGTAAGACCTTCACCGCGGACTACCTGCTCGTCGCCGTCGGACGCGGTCCGGTCACCGCCGATCTCGGATTCGAGGAGGCGGGGGTCTCCCTCGACCGCGGTTTCGTGACCGTCGATCAGGATCTGCGCACGGGCGTCCCCGGCGTGTGGGCCGTCGGCGACATCACGCCGGGCCTCCAGCTCGCTCACCGAGGTTTCCAGCAGGGGATCGCGGTCGCGGAGCGGATCGCCGGGCTCTCCCCCGTCAACGTCCCCGACGTGCAGATCCCGAAGGTGACCTACTCCAGCCCCGAGGTCGCCTCCGTCGGGATCACCGAGGATGCGGCCGTCGCCGAGCACGGAGCGGACGCGGTGATCGCCTACGAGTACAACCTCGCAGGAAACGGCAAGAGCGAGATCATCGGGACCGGCGGTCTCGTCAAGGTCGTCCGCCTCAAGGACGGACCCGTCGTGGGCGTCCACCTGCTCGGCGATCGCGTGGGCGAACTCATCACCGAGGGCCAGCTGGCCGTCGCGTGGGAGGCTCACCCCGAGGACATCGCCCCCCTGATCCATGCGCACCCCACCCAGAGCGAGGCACTCGGCGAAGCCTTCCTCGCTCTCGCGGGAAAGCCGCTGCACGCCCTCTGAACACCAACCGGTGAACAGTTCACTAAGCTAGTCACGCGTCATTTAACTTCTTGAAGGAGACTCAGTCATGAGCACATCCGTCGTCCTCCCTCCGCTCGGCGAGAGCGTCACAGAGGGTACGGTCACCCGCTGGCTCAAGCAGGTGGGAGACACCGTTCAGGCGGACGAAGGCCTGCTCGAGATCTCGACCGACAAAGTCGACACCGAGATCCCCTCGCCCGTCTCGGGCGTGATCGAGGAGATCCTCGTCGCCGAGGACGAGACCGTCGAGGTCGGAGCGCTTCTCGCGCGCATCGGCGACGGCAGCGCCGCGGCACCGTCCGACGATGCTCCCGCGCAGGCGGCACCGGCCGCAGAGCAGGCTCCCGAGCCTGCCGCGCCGGCGCCCGCCGCCGAGGCTCCCGCCGCCCCGGCCGAGCCGGCCCCGGCGGCACCCGCCGAGTCGTCGGCTCCCGCCGCCTCGGGCGACGCCACGGACATCGTCCTCCCCGAACTCGGCGAGAGCGTCACCGAAGGCACCGTCACGCGCTGGCTGAAGCAGATCGGCGACAGCGTCGAGGTCGACGAGGCTCTGCTCGAGATCTCCACCGACAAGGTCGACACCGAGATCCCCTCGCCGGTCGCCGGCGTGCTGCAGGAGATCGTCGCCGCCGAAGACGAGACCGTCGCCGTCGGCGCAGTCCTCGCCCGCGTCGGATCCGGTGCGGCCCCCGCAGCCGCTCCGGCCGAGGCTCCGGCACCCGCTGCCGAGGCTCCCGCTGCCCAGGCCGCCGCTCCGGCCCCGGCCGCGCAGGCTCCCGTCTCCGAGACACCCGTCGACAAGCCCGCTGAGCGTCCCGCCGCCGAGGCCCCCGTCGCAGCTCCCGCCGAAGCCGCTCCCGAGCAGGCGACCGGCGGAGCCGCCGGAGGTTCCTCGACCCCGGCACCGGCCGCAGAGCAGAAGCTCTCGCTGCCGACCGAGAACGACAACCTCTACGTGACGCCGCTCGTGCGTCGCCTGGCGTCGCAGCAGGGTGTCGATCTCGCGAGCGTCACCGGCACGGGAGTCGGCGGACGCATCCGCAAGGAGGACGTGCTGAAGGCCGCGGAGAGCGCCGGCGCAGCACCCGCCGCCGCTGCCGCTCCGGCAGCCCCCGCACCGCTCGAGGTCTCGCCGCTGCGCGGCACGACCCAGCCGATGTCGCGTCTGCGCAAGGTTCTCGCGAAGCGCGCTGTGGAGTCCATGCAGCAGACCGCTCAGCTGACGACGGTCGTCGAGGTCGATGTGACCGCGCTGGCGGAATACCGCGACAGCGTCAAGGGATCGTTCCTCGAGAAGACGGGCGACAAGCTGTCGTTCCTGCCGTTCTTCGCGCTGGCAGCCGCCGAGGCGCTGCGCGCCTTCCCGATCGTCAACGCGACGGTCGACGGCGAGCAGATCGTCTACCCCGAGTCGGAGAACGTGTCGATCGCGGTCGACACCGAGCGCGGTCTGCTGACCCCGGTCCTGCGCGACGCGGCGTCGAAGAACATCGCCGAGATCGCCCATGAGATCGCCGACCTCGCTGCCCGCACCCGCGACAACAAGCTGAAGCCCGACGAGCTCGCCGGCGGCACGTTCACGCTGACCAACACCGGTTCGCGCGGCGCACTGTTCGACACCCCCGTCGTGTTCCTGCCCCAGTCGGCGATCCTCGGCACCGGCACGGTCGTCAAGCGCCCCGGCCTCGTCAAGGTCGGTGGAGCGGATGCGATCGCCGTGCGCTCGTACGTCTACCTCGCGCTGTCGTACGATCACCGAATCATCGACGGTGCAGACGCTGCTCGCTTCCTCGGCGCCGTCAAGGCACGCCTCGAGTCGGCGCAGTTCGCCGCTCAGCTCGGAGCCTGACCCTGCATCACCCTGGCTGGTCCGCGACGTCGTAGGCGTCGCGGACCAGCCATTTCTCGTCCACCCTCACGAGCACGAGCATCCACTCGCGGACCCCGGTCGCGGCCTTCTGAGTGGTACCGGCGGGCGATGAGACCCTGACCACCGCGATATCGCCGTACTGGTCGACCGGCGCGAACGTCAGCCGGTCGTCATCACCGATCGCAGTGCCGCCGAGCTCCTTCCCGAACGTCGAGACCGCGGCGGCCGAACCGGCGGCCACCGCATCGGCGCACACGGCATCGCTCGCGGCGAGGCATCCGCGGAAGACGGCGAGCACCGCGGGTGCGGCGACCACCGGATCGTCCGACGTCGCCGGATCGACGTCGGGCTCTGCGGTTCCCTCCGGCTCTGCCGACGCCCGCGGCTCGGCGGGGTCAGCGTCGTCGTCGGGCGCCACGGGCGTCGCCGGCCTCGAGGAGCGCTCTCCACCGTGCTCCCCAGCCCACGCGGCCTCCCCGGCGGAGGGGCTCGCTGCGGGGTCGTCCTGGCCCTGCGTCGCCCCGACCGGCCACAGGAGCCCGGCCGCCAGCACGACGGAGGCGGCGACGCCGGCCATCGCCACCGCGCGCAGGTGCCGCGCCCGCGGACGGTCGGGTCGCCGTGGCGTCTTCGCGGCGTCGGGCGTGGCCGAGCGACCTCCGGCTCCGGTGACACCGCGGCGGGAGCCGAGCGCCCGGAGACCTCGAGAGGCCGCGCCCGCCGCCCCCGACGCACATGCGACGAGGGTGCCTCGCACCGCGCTGGGAAGAAGAGAACGGCCCGCCTCCACGACACGCCCCTCGCGCCGGGTGACGGGGCCGGCCACGACTCTGCGTCCGGTGTCGAGATCCCGAACCCGCACCGGTTCCTGCACCGATCGCTGCAGGGGTCGCGGTGCCGCGGCGTCGAGCAGGTCGGTCTCCCAGCGCTCGAGCCTGCGCGTGGACATCTGCGCGGTGCCGCCGACGGCCCGCATTCCCTCGACGATCTGACCGAGCAGACGACTCAGTGCACGGTCGGAGCAGTCCTTGTGCAACTGCTCCACGAGGAGGGCGGTGGCCGCGCATGCGTCGGCGCCACCGCCGATCACGAAGAGCGGACGCCCGTCGTCGGTGAGCCACCATTCTCCCGTGCAGACGTCATCATCGGAGTGGACGAGCTCGCCGACTCCTCGCAGGAGGCTCGCCACCATCGTCGTCACCTCCCCGGCGGCGAGGGGCGCCTCCGCGAGCACGCGACGAGCCAGCAGTGCGCCCACGCGCTCCGTGCACCAGGGCAGAAGTGCATCGTGGCCGTCGAAGCGGCGCGCGAGGTCGATCGGCGCGGCGACATGCTCATCCCCCACGTGCGCCCAGCCCGCCCAGCCGCCGAGCTCCCCCACGTCGACGAGCACGGCCGCAGATCCTCCCCGAACCACCAGGGGGCCCGCGAACGGGCCTTCCCCGGCGTCGAGCCGACGGATCACGCGATGCACGCCCGGCACGAGGGGCGCATCGCGCATCCGGGACTCTCTGACTGCCATCACCCCACCCCATCGCACCCGCGGCGGCAGAAGGGCCCCGCAGCGGCACTGGGGATCGAATCGTCCGGATCCGCCATCGGTGCAGGAATCGTCCCGGCCCGGGAATCCGCCTGACGCGAACGACGACATGCGCGCACCGCGCAGTCGGTATTCTTGTTGCATGGCAAACCGTTCGTCCGCGCCCGAGAAGCGTCCGGGGTTCTTCTCCCAGATCAAATCCCTCTTCAAATTCACGAGAGAGATCTACCCCTGGCTCCCCTGGGCCCAGATCGCGATGCTCGTGCTCGGCGTCCTCGTCGGCCTCATCGTCGGGTACCTGATCCCGCCGTTCCAGGTGTGGACCCTGATCCTCTGGGGCATCTCCGGCCTGATGCTCGGCATCCTCGGCGCGATGTTCCTCATGACACGGCTGTCGACGTCGGCCATGTACCAGAAGATCGACGGCATGCCCGGTGCCACCGGGCACGTGCTCAGCACCAGCCTCGGCCGCAACTGGCAGGGGTCGGAGACTCCCGTCGGCATCAACCCCAAGACTCAGGACGCGGTCTACCGCGCCGTCGGTCGCGGTGGCGTCGTGGTGGTCGGCGAAGGATCGCGCGGACGCCTGAGCCGCCTCGTCAACGATGAGCGCAGCAAGGCCGCCCGCGTCGCCCACGGGGTGCCCGTGACCGTCATCTACATCGGCCACGGTGACGACGACGTCGCGATCGCCGACCTCGCCAAGACGATCAAGAAGCTGCCCAAGGTGATCGACAAGGCCACGATGGGTGCCGTGATCCGCCGCATCGAGTCCGTGTCGCAGTCGATCTCCTCGCTGCCGATCCCGAAGGGCATCGACCCCACCAAGGTCAGGGCGCAGCGCCCGCGCTGATCCCGCACCACCGCAGACGAACGAAGCGCGGCCGCCCTCATCCGAGGAACGGCCGCGCTTCGTCGTTCACTCCGACAGCGGCTGCCGCGGAAGTCGACGCACCTTGGCGCGACGGCGGCGACGCTCGGGCACCATCGATCGCATCTCGTCGAGCTTGCCGAAGCAGAACAGGCGATCCTCGGCCTCGAGGACGACGTGCTTGCGCGGGTTCGGGATGACCGATACTCCGCGGTGCAGGGTGAGAACCGTGATGTCGCGCTCCCACAGGCCGGCCTCGCCGAGCGTCTTGCCCACCAGGTCCACGGCACCGTGCACCATGAGCTCGGCGACTCCGTAGCCCGTCGAGACGGTCAGCCGCTGACGGACATCGATCTCGGGGAACGCGACCTGGCCGGCGATGTAGTCGATGATCGCACCGGCGACATCGAGCTTGGTGGCCATCTCGATGCCCTGCAGACCGGGAGACGAGTTGACCTCCATCACCAGCGGCCCGTCTTCGCCTTCGAGCATGTCGACGCCGGCCACGCGGAGTCCCATGATCTGGGCCGAGCGCACGGCCGCGCGCTCGTAGACGGGGTCGAGTTCGACCGCCTCGACCGATCCACCGCGGTGCACATTCGAGCGGAACTCGTCACCCGCAGCCGACCGTCGCATCGCGGCGACGACGCGGTCCCCCACGACGAGGGCGCGGATGTCGCGGCCGCGGCTCTCGGAGATGAACTTCTGGATGAGCACGTTCTGCTTCGTGGAGTGCAGTGTCTCGATGATGGCCTCGGCGACCTTCACCTGAGGCGCGAGGATCACGCCGATGCCCTGGGTGCCCTCGAGCAGCTTGATCACCACGGGGGCACCGCCGACCCGCTCGATCGCGGGACGCACGTCGGCGCGGTTGCGCACGAAGGCGGTGGGCGGCATCGCGATGTTGTGGCGGGAGAGGATCTGGTTCGCCCGCAGCTTGTCGCGGGCGCTGGAGATCCCGTTGGCCGTGTTGGGCGTGTAGACGTCCATCTGCTCGAACTGGCGCACGACGGCCGTGCCGAAGTACGTGATCGAGTTGCCGATGCGCGGGAGGATCGCGTCGTAATCGCTGAGCTGGCGGCCCCTGTAATGCAGGTCGGGCTCGTCGGCGGTGAGGTCGATCGCGAAGCGCAGCGTGTTGAGCACCTTGACGGTGTGACCTCGCTGAAGAGCCGCGGCTCGCAGTCGTTGGGTGGAGTACGCCTGCGGCGCACGGGAGAGCACTGCGATCTTCACGGGGATTTCCTGCCAGGATGGTCGGGTGAACAAGTCGTCCCACCATTCAAACACCCTTATCGGGTGGCGAGAATGGGTGAGCCTGCCTGATCTCGGCGTCGATTGGCTCAAGGCCAAGATCGACACGGGTGCGCGGACCTCCTCGCTGCATGCGTTCGAGATCCACGAGTTCGAGCGCGACGGCGTGTCGTGGGTGCGCTTCCGCGTCAAGCCCTGGCAGGACAGCCAGGAGGATGCGGTGGTCGTGGAGTCTCCGGTGCACGACCGACGCGCGGTGCGGAGCTCCTCAGGCCATGCCCAGGAGCGTCTGGTCGTCGAGATGCTCATCCGTCTGCACGACCGCGAAGTGCTCGCCGAGGTGACGCTGAGCAATCGCGACGAGATGGGATTCCGGATGCTCATCGGACGCGAGGCGCTCCGTCGGGGCTACCTCGTCGATCCGGCGCGGTCCTTCGTCGGTGGACGAGCACCCCGTGAGGCCCGACGCCGCAACCGCGGCAAGGAGTGACGCGGCGACTCAGGCGCGGATGAGCACGAGCCCCGTCGCCTTGTCGTGGAGTCCGCGCTGGTCGGCGTCGAACACGACGGCGGGGATCACGATGACGAGCAGCAGCGTGCGCACGATCGGACGCCACAGCCCCACCCAGCCGCCATCGAGGCGCACGAGCCGCATCCCGAGGATGCGGTGCCCCGGGCTTCCGCCCGCGGTCGGGATGAACAGGATCTGCAGCACCGCGAAGACCGCCATCGGAGCGAACATGGTCAGCCCCGCCTCGCTCGGCAGCGCGAACTGGTCGTAGCCCAGGAACCCCGTGGCGATGATCGTCGCGGCGAGGTAGTCGATGAGGAGCGCGCCGATCCGCCGGCCCGGTCTGGCGATGCTGCCCGTACCCGTCCGGGGCATTCCGAGGCGTTCTCCGGGGTACGTGTTCACAGCGTCCGTCACGTCACAAGCCTACCGGCGCGTAACACGTTCGAAACAAAGCGGATACCGTGGAGTAACGCCCCGCACGTACTGTGCACAATGGCCGTGAAGCCATCGATCCGCAATCCAGGAGTCGTACATGTTCAAAGATTCGTCCGAGGTGCTGAGCTACATCAAGGAGAACGACGTCAAGTTCCTTGACATCCGATTCACTGATCTTCCTGGTGTCCAGCAGCACTTCAACATCCCTGCTGCGACCGTGGACGAGGACTTCTTCGTCGACGGTCAGCTGTTCGACGGCTCGTCGATCCGCGGATTCGCCAGCATCCACGAGTCCGACATGCAGCTCATCCCCGACGTGACGACGGCCTACATGGACCCGTTCCGCGAGGCGAGCACGCTCGTGATGATCTTCGACATCTACAACCCGCGCACCGGGGAGATCTACTCCAAGGACCCGCGTCAGGTCGCCAAGAAGGCTGAGAAGTACCTCGCCTCGACCGGCATCGCCGACACCGCGTTCTTCGCTCCCGAGGCCGAGTTCTACATCTTCGACGACGTGCGCTACTCGGTCACCGCCGGCGAGAGCTTCTACAAGGTCGACTCCGAGGAGGCCGCGTGGAACACCGGTCGCGAGGAGGAGGGCGGAAACCTCGCCAACAAGACCCCGTACAAGGGCGGCTACTTCCCCGTCAGCCCGGTCGACAAGACCGCTGACCTGCGCGACGACATCACCCTGAAGCTGATCGAGGCCGGGTTCATCCTCGAGCGCTCGCACCACGAGGTGGGCACCGCCGGCCAGCAGGAGATCAACTACCGCTTCGACACCATGGTGCACTCGGCGGACGACATCCTGAAGTTCAAGTACATCGTCAAGAACACCGCCGAGGAGTGGGGCAAGGTCGCCACCTTCATGCCGAAGCCGCTGTACGGCGACAACGGCTCGGGCATGCACACGCACCAGTCGCTGTGGAACGACGGCAAGCCGCTGTTCTACGACGAGGCCGGCTACGGCCAGCTCAGCGACATCGCGCGCTGGTACATCGGCGGCATCCTGGCGCACGCGCCGGCACTGCTGGCGTTCACCAACCCGACGCTGAACAGCTACCACCGCCTGGTCAAGGGCTTCGAGGCTCCGGTCAACCTGGTCTACTCGGCCGGAAACCGCTCGGCCGCGATCCGCATCCCGATCACGGGGTCGAACCCGAAGGCCAAGCGCATCGAGTTCCGTGCACCGGATGCCTCGGGCAACCCGTACCTCGCGTTCGCCGCACAGCTGATGGCCGGCCTCGACGGCATCAAGAACCGCATCGAGCCGCACGAGCCGGTCGACAAGGACCTCTACGAGCTTCCTCCCGAGGAGGCGAAGAACATCCCCCAGGTTCCGAACTCGCTGCTCGACTCGCTCGACGCGCTGAAGGAGGACCACCAGTTCCTCCTCGAGGGCGGCGTGTTCACCGAGGAGCTCATCGAGACCTGGATCTCGTACAAGTACGAGAACGAGATCCTGCCGATGGCCCAGCGCCCGCACCCGTTCGAGTACGAGCTGTACTTCGGCGTCTGACACCCGGTAGCGCGTTCTCGATTCACAGACATCGAGGAGCGCGCTCCGAGGCCACCGAGCCCCGGCTTCGACGACATCTCCGCAGAGATGCGCGTCGAAGCCGGGGCTCTGTGCTGTGCGTGAGCCGACACGGCCGAGCCGTGGTGCGGTGGATCCGTCTCAGCGCGTGCTGACGCCGTGAGACGGTGGGGACTCGGGAAAGTAGTGCCGTTCGCGGGGCTCGCCCTGGATATGCGCTCGGGCATCGGCCTGGATCTCACGATCGCGCCCGGTCAGTCTCTGGGTCTGCTGACGCCGGTATTCACCCCAGGACGGGACCATGAACGACTCGAGCAGCACATCCTGTTCCTCCCCGCTGCGCAGAAGGGTCCACCGATACCCGCCCGTGCGGCGCCGGGAGGCCTCGACCAGCCGCATGGCCTCGCGGAACGGCTCGACGCGGCCGGGATCCACGGTGTAGGTGATCTGCACCAGCACAGGACCGTCGGTCGGCTGCGGGTCGAGAACGAGGGTGGGCGTGGGCCACGACATCGACACCGTGCGGTCCACGGTGCTGGTGCCAGGCAGAAGAGGAAGCCACGCGACACTCACGGCGACGATGACGAGTAGCGCCGCGGCCGCCGCCAGGGATATCGCCGTGCTGAGCGCGCCGGCCAGAGCGCCCCACCCGAAGGATCCCACTGCCATCGCCCCCATGAACACGAGGATGTAGATCGATGCCCCGCGCGATCGCACCCACTGGGGAAGGGTCAGCTGCAGTGCGGCATTGAGCACCGTGAGCGTCCCGATCCAGGCGACGCCGGCGAGGACGAGCAGCGGCAGCATCGGGACGAAGGGCAGGAACGCGGCAGCGAGGGTGCCGACCGCGAACAGCAGCGCGCTCACCCCGATCACCGCGTTGTCCGAGAATCGCTTTCTGGCGACGGGCAGGACGAAGATGCCCAGCACGGCACCGGCGCCGACCGCGCCGAGAAGGAACCCGTATCCGCTCGAGGTGAGGCCCAGCCGTGTGGCGGTGACGGGAAGCAGCGCCCACAGCGCGCTGGCGGGAAGAGCGAACAGGGCTGACCTCAGCAGGATGCGACGCACCAGATGGGCGGATGCGACGTAGCGGACGCCCGCTCGGAGCGCGGCGCCGAAAGGTTCGCGGTCGTCGAGGCCGAGCTGCGGTGGACGCTTCCACCACCACAGCGCAACGACTGCGGCGACGAAGCTGAGCGCGTTGATGCCGAACACCACCGGGGCGCCGAACAGAGACAGGACCACTCCGGCCAGAGCGGGCCCGACTGCGCGGGCGCCGTTCACCGTGACTCCTCCGAGCGCCGAGGACGCACCGATGAGCGGACGGGGAACGAGTTCAGGCTGGATCGCCTGCCACGCCGGTGACGTCAGTGTCGAGGTGATCCCGAGCAGAAAGGTGAAGCCGAGAATCGTCCACGGTGTGAGAGCACCGAAGAACGCGATGACCGTGAGTGCGGCGGCGATCAGCGCGCTCGCCGCCGATCCCCAGATCAGCAGCTTTCGGCGGTCGAGCGAATCGGCCAGCACCCCCGCCGGCAGCGAGAACAGCACGGCCGGAGCAAGGCTCGCTGTCTGCACGAGGGCGATGAGAGTCGCTCCGGCGGCCGCATCGACGAGGAACCACTGCGCGCCGACGGTCTGCATCCAGGTGCCGATGTTGCTCCCCAGCTGTGCGAACCACAGCACCCGGAACGCGGGAATGGCCAGGGGCGCCCACGCGGAGACGGGGCGGGATTCGGTCGCATCGGCTGCGGCGGTCATCGGTGCTCGTCCACCCTGTCTGGCGGTTCCTCTCGAACGGCGAAGAGATTGCCGAACGGATCCAGAAGCTGACACAGCCGCTCGCCGGTGAAGACCGTCTTCGGTCCACGATGAGTCCGTGCCCCATGGGCGGTCCAGTCCGCGACGATCGCGTCGACGTCGGGTACGGTCCAGTACGGCACCGTCCCGGACGGCCCCGGCGAGTTCACCTCGTCCGCGGCGTGCAGCGTCAGACGCGAACCACCCAGCTCGAATGCGACCAGCGCTCCCCCTCGAATCGTGGGCCGGCGGTGCAGCCGCGCCGCGTACCACTCGACCGCGGCATCGAGATCGGCGACGAAGTAGAAGACGTTCCCGATCGCGCTGAACGAGTCGGTCTGCGGATGCGCGTGACCGACGGGAACGGGCTCTGTCGACATAGGATCCCCTCGATCTCGCGCCGTCTGATGGGCGCCCTGATCGCACGCTAGAAGGTGCGGAGGAGACGGCTGCTCGACATATGTCGAGGGTTCAGTGCACCCCCCGTGCGACCGCGCCGTCGACTCGGAGCATGGACCCTGCCACGGTGATGGATCGCTCACCGGTCGACATCGAGATGCGCACCTGGCAGGGTGGTCGGATGAGTGACACGGACCGCCGCACCCGCATCAGCTACGGCCTGATGGTCTTCGCCGTGCTCTTCGCGCTGACGTGCGTCATCCTGATCGCCACGGGCGTCGTGGGACCGACCGTCTGGTTCACGGTCGTGGCGATGGCGCTGCTCGCCCTCTCCCAATGGCTCAACATCCGCGCGCGGCGCAGGAGCCGCTGACCCGCTCTCTGCCGACCCGCGTGTCACGCGGCCGTGTCGCGCTTGCTTTCGCCCCGGGCGACTGGTCAACTGAGTGGTCTGTTCGATCACGATGGGGGCCGCCATGCGCCGCAAGCACGACAAATCGGAGCCGAAGAGGGTCTTCACCTCCGAGACTCCCCCGGCGCAGCCGAAGACCGCCGCCGCCGCGATCGCCCGCATCAATCCGTTCATGTACGGGCTGCTCGGCGCGCTGGGTGTGCTCGTCGCCCTGATGCTCGGCGGGATCGTCAATCAGCTGGCCACCGTGCTCGTCTACATCGGCGTCGCCATCTTCCTCGCGCTCGGCCTCGACCCGATCGTCGCGTTCATCGAGCGCAAGCTGCCTCGCCCCGCAGCGGTCGCCATCGTCGTATCGGTGGTGGTGCTGGCGTTCGCCGGGATCATCCTGGCGATCGTCCCCATCGTCGTCGATCAGATCACCAACCTGATCGACAACGGCCCTCAGATGGTCAAGGACATCCAGTCGGCCGCCTGGTTCAAGGATCTCAACAGCCGGTTCGGTTCGACGTTCGAGGACGCGGCGAACGGCATCCTCTCGTTCCTGCAGGATCCGGGCAACCTCGCCGACATCGGCGGCGGAGTCTTCGCCGTCGGCGCCGGCATCGCGGGCGGATTCACCGGCGTCACCATCGTGCTGATCCTGACGCTGTACTTCATGGCGTCATTGCGGAGCATCAAGCGCGTCGCCACGCGCTTCGTCCCCGCCTACCAGCGCGACACCTTCCACGGGCTCCTCGAAGACGTCTCCGGCGCCGTGGGGCGCTACGTGATGGGGCAGGCCAGCCTCGCGTTGATCAACGGCGTGCTGAGCCTGATCATGCTGAGCATCATCGGGGCCCCGGTCCCTGCCCTGCTCGCTCTCGTCGCCTTCATCGGATCGATGATCCCGCTCGTGGGTACGCTGAGCGCCTCGATCATCATCTCGCTGGTGTGCCTCATCGACAGCCCGGTGACCGCGCTGATCGCGATCGGCTACTACCTGGTCTACATGCAGGTCGAGGCGTACATCCTCTCGCCGCGCATCATGAACAAGGCCGTCGCCGTGCCCGGAGCGCTCGTGGTGATCGCCGCGGTGGCGGGCGGAGCGCTCGGCGGCATCCTCGGCGCGCTCGTCGCCATCCCGGTCGCCGCGAGCGTGATCATCATCGTGCAGAAGGTCGTCTTCCCCACGCAGGACCAGAAGGTCGTGCCCCCGGGAACGCTCAGCGAACGGTGAGCGCGCCGGGGTCGACCCGCACGGAGAACGACGAGACCTCGCCGACCTCTTCGCCGTCGATCTCGAACGCCTGAGGCGACGAGAGGGTCACGGCGATCCGCTGCGCGGCGACATGCGTGGTCGAGTCAGTGCTGACCGCCTGGTCGACAGCGCCGAACAGTCGGCGCACGCCGTTCTCCCACACCAGGGAGCGCACGGTGTCGAGCCACTGCAGCGGGCCGTCGGCACTCACCAGCAGCATGTCGAGCTGACCGTCGTCGATCAGGGCGTCGGGCAGCAGGCGGATGCCGCCCTGGACCATGCCGCAGTTGCCGATGAGCATGGTGTGGCCACGCAGCCCTTCCGGCTCGGCATCGTCGAGCGTCAACTCGATGTCGATCATCTCGGTGCCGGCGACCGCGCGACCCATCGCTTCGACGTAGGCCAACCAGCCGGCGCGACTCTTGAGGTCGTCGTCCGTCTCGACGAGCATCTGCGCGTCGATGCCGAACCCGACCATCACGACGAAGGCATGCTCGGCGCCGCCGTGCTCCACCCATCCCATGTCGATCTTGCGAGACTCGCCCTCGAGCACGCGCCGCAGCGCGGCGGGGATGTCGTTGAGCGGCACATCGAGATTGCGTGCCAGCAGATTTCCGGTGCCGCGGGGCACGATGCCCAGGGCGACGCCCGTACCCGCGAGCCCTTCGGCGACCGCTCGTACCGTGCCGTCGCCACCGGCGGCGATCACCACGTCGCAGCCCTCGCTCGCCGCCTCCACAGCCATACCGCGGCCCGGGTCGTCGGGAGTCGTCTCCCACCACTGCACGGGGATGCCCGCGGCGTCGCTGCCGAACACCTCGGCCACCGCTGCCTGCAGCTTGTCGCCGCCGGGCTTCGAAGGATTCCACACCACACCGAGCTTCGTGATCGTCATGGGATCAGGCTAGCCGTAGAACAGCTGCTCGAACGCCCTTCTGGCCCGCCGCGTCACGCCGAGATAATCGTCGTCGAGCACGCTCGCCGAACGGTCGGGGTAGCCCAGCAGACGGCCGATCGCATCGAGCTCCCTCGGTCCGGTCGGCAGCACGTCGCTGGTCTTGCCCGTGAAGAGCGTGATGGCGGAGCGCAGGCGGCTCGACAGCAGCCACGCCTCGCGCAGCAGATCGGCCGACTCCGCAGGTACGAGCCCCGCGGTCACGGCGGCGTCCAGCGCTCCGAGCGTCGACGTCGTGCGCAGCTCGGGCACGTCGTGCGCATGCTGCAGCTGCAGCAGCTGCACGAGCCACTCGACGTCGCTCAGGGTGCCGGGCCCGAGCTTGAGGTGACGCCGGGGATCCACACCCTGCGGCAGCCGCTCCCCCTCCACCCTGGCTTTGATGCGCTTGATCTCGCGAGTGCCCTGCAGATCGATCTGCGCGGGGTAGCGGATGCTGTCGGCGAGGGCCGTGAACTTCTCGATCAGCGTCACGCTGCCGGCCACCCCGCGCGCACGCAGCAGTGCCTGCGCCTCCCAGGAGAGCGACCACCGGCGGTAGTACTCGGCGTATGCGTCGATCGAGCGCACCACGGGACCGTTGCGTCCCTCCGGGCGCAGATCGGCATCGAGATCGAGCGGCACCCGGTGATCCGTCAGATGCTCGCGCAGGCCCGAGACGATCCTCGTCGCCAGCGCCTGAGCCCGCTGCGGGTCGATCCCGTTGGCGTCGTACACGTAGAGGATGTCGGCGTCCGAGCCGAATCCGAGCTCCGCGCCACCGAATCTCCCCATGCCGATGACGGCGAAGTCGAGCGCCTCGTCGTCCGCGGTCACGAACTCCCGGCGCACCGCACGCAGAGCTGCCTGGATCGTGGCATCGGTGATCTCGGTGAGCGATGTCGCGACCTGCTCGATCGAGAGCACGTCGAGCACCCCGCCCATCGCGGTGCGCAGAAGCTCCCGACGTCGCAGCGCCCGAACCGCCTGCAGCGCGTCGCCGATGTCTCGATGGCGCGTCTGGATGGCACGCGCCTCCTCATCGATCGCCGCTCCGCTGCGCGGTCGCAGGAGGTCGCTGCTGTCGAGCCAGGCGACCGATTCGGGGATCCACTCCATGAGCTCGCCCACGTACCGCGACGACGACAGCAGTCGCGTGAGACTCTCGGCCGCACCGGAGGAGTCGCGCAGCATCCGAAGGAACCAGGGAGTGTCGCCCAGTCGCTCGCTGATCCGGCGGAATGCGATCAGGGCGTAGTCGGGGTCGCTGCCGTCGGCGAACCAGCGCACCATCACCGGCATGAGGTGTCGCTGAATGGTCGCCTTGCGGCTGAGGCCGGTGGTCAGGGCGCCGATGTGTCGGAGCGCGCCCGCGGGGTCACGGAAGCCGATCGCCATCAGCCTGTCGTGCGCCTGTGCGGTCGACAGCGTGCGCTCCTCCTCGGGGAGCGAGGCGACGGCGCTCAGCAGCGGTCGGTAGAACAGACGGGTGTGGATGTCGCGGACCTCGCGGCGAACGCCCTCCCATCGTGCCCAGATCGCCTCGCCCGACTCCCCCAGTCCCGTGCTGCGCGCGAGCACCCGCAACCCTGCGGGGGTGCGCGGCATCAGGTGGGTACGGCTCAGCTCCCGCAGCTGCAGGCGGTGCTCCATCAGCCGGAGGATGCAGTAGTCGTCGGCGAACGACGCCGCCTCGGCGCGTCCGATGTAGCCGCCCTCGACCAGCGCGTCGAGGGACTCCAGCGTCCCCCTCGTGCGCAGCCGCGGGTCGGTGAGGCCGTGCACCAGCTGCAGCAGCTGCACCGTGAACTCGATGTCGCGAAGACCTCCCGCGCCCAGCTTCAGCTGATACGGCGCGTCCTCGGGGTCGATGTGCTCCATCACGCGCTCGCGCATGCGCTGCACGCTGTCGACGAAGTTCTCCCTCGCCGCGCTGGAGAAGATCTTCGGCTGCACACCGGCGACGTACGCCGCGCCGAGCTCGGGATCGCCCGCCAGCGGACGCGCCTTCAACAGCGCCTGGAACTCCCAACTCTTCGCCCAGCGGTCGTAGTACGCCAGGTGAGAGGCGAGCGACCGCACGAGCGCGCCCTGCTTGCCCTCCGGCCGCAGCGCCGCATCGACCTCCCAGAGAGCCGGTTCGACCTCGATGCCGCTGAGACCGCGCATCGTCTCGCGGGCGAGCCGCGTCGCAATGTCGATCGCCTTGGCCTCCGACACCACCTCTTCGTCGGCGGTGCCGCCGACGAAGATCACGTCGACATCGCTGACGTAGTTCAGCTCCCTGGCACCGGCCTTGCCCATGCCGATGATCGCGAGTCGGGTCGCGGCGACCTGCTCGGGGGTCAGCGAGTCGGAGAGTCGACGCCGGGCGATCGCCAGCGACGCCTCCAGCGCCGCGCCTGCGATGTCCGCGAGGGCGGCGCCGACGTCGCCGACGATGCGCACGGGGTTGTGCACGGTGAGGTCGATCGCCGCGATCGCCGCGAGATTGCGGCGGTAGGCGACGCGCAGGGTGACCACGGCGTCGTCATCGCCGGACGCGGCGAAGCCGTCGACCGCGCCGACGGCGTCCAGCATCCGCTCGCGCAACTGCTGAGCCGTCGGGAGCTCGGCCGCTGCCTCGCCCAGCACCGCGATCTCACCGGGATGCCGCAGGAAGAAGTCGGCGAACCCCTGCGAGGCACCGAAGACACGCCAGAGGCGTCGCCGTGCCCGCGGATCGGCGAACAGCCCGGCGATGGCTGACGGATCGCGACGCGCGACGCGGAGCATCCCCTCCACCGCGGAGTCGGGATCCGCCCCGTCGGCCTCGCCGAGCAGCATCGATCTCTCGAGACCGAGCAGCTCGGCGAGCTCCGCGAGATTGGCCGCCGCCTCACTGAGCTCGGCGAAGCCGAGCCGTGCCAGCGCGGACAGGGAGACGGAGTCGTCCGAACGGGCCATGCGCGACGCTCAGAGCAGCTCGAGGTTGTTCTTCAGCTCCAGCGGGGTCACCTGGCCGCGGTAGGCCTCCCACTCCTTGCGCTTGTTGAGGAGCACGTAGTTGAACACGGACTCGCCCAGGGTCTCGGCGACGAGCTCGGAGCTCTCCATGTACTCGAGCGCGTGGTCGAGGCTCGCAGGCAGCGCCGCATAGCCGAGAGCGCGTCGTTCCGCATCGCTGAGGGACCAGACGTTGTCCTCGGCCTCTGGAGGGAGCTCATACTCCTCCTCGATGCCCTTGAGACCCGCCGCGAGCATGAGCGCGTACGCGAGGTACGGGTTCGCCGCTGAGTCGAGAGCGCGGTACTCCACGCGAGACGATCCGCCCTTGTTCGGCTTGTACATCGGCACGCGCACGAGAGCCGAACGGTTGTTGTGGCCCCACGTGACGAAGCTGGGCGCTTCGTCACCGCCCCACAGACGCTTGTACGAGTTGACGAACTGGTTGGTCACGGCCGCCATCTCGTTGGCGTGGCGCAGGAGGCCGGCGATGAAGTGCCGACCGGTCTTCGACAGCTGGTACTTCGCGCCCTCCTCGTAGAAGGCGTTGCGCTCGCCCTCGAACAGCGACATGTGCGTGTGCATGCCGCTTCCGGGGTGTCCGCTCAACGGCTTGGGCATGAACGTGGCGTACACACCCTGCTCGATCGCGACCTCTTTGATGACCGTGCGGAACGTCATCACGTTGTCGGCCATCGTCAGAGCATCCGCGTACCGCAGATCGATCTCGTTCTGCCCGGGCCCGCCCTCGTGGTGGCTGAACTCGACCGAGATGCCGAGGTCTTCGAGCATGCGCACAGACCGCCGACGGAAGTCGTGTGCAGTGCCGCCGGGGACGTTGTCGAAGTACCCGGCCGAGTCGACCGGGACGGGACCCTCAGGGCCGAACGACGACGACTTGAGCAGGTAGAACTCGATCTCGGGATGCGTGTAGAAGGTGAATCCGGCGTCGGCGGCCTTCGCGAGCGTGCGCTTGAGCACGTGCCGCGGGTCGGAGACGGCGGGGCGTCCGTCGGGCGTCGTGATGTCGCAGAACATGCGCGCCGTGGGGTCGATCTCGCCGCGCCACGGCAGCGTCTGGAAGGTGGTCGGGTCGGGCTGGGCGAGCAGGTCCGACTCGTAGCTGCGAGTCAGCCCCTCGATGGCCGAGCCGTCGAAGCCGATCCCCTCGGCGAATGCGCCTTCGACCTCGGCCGGAGCGATCGCGACCGACTTCAACGTTCCGATCACATCGGTGAACCACAGTCGCACGAACTTGACACCGCGCTCTTCGATCGTCCGGAGGACGAAATCCCTCTGCTTGTCCATCGTCACTCGGCGCCCGTGCCGGTACCGGAGTCCCAGCCGTTCTCGGCGGCCTCCTCGTCGGCCCAGGCGCGGGAGCGCTCCTGCAGCTTCTCCGGCGCGTGCGCCGCCTCGGCCTCGGTGTCGAAGGGACCGACACGGTCGGCGGACGCCGAGATCATGCCGAACTCGACCTGACGGGTCTCCAGGTTGTACCAGTACTTCTCATCGCCGTTCGACATGGCCGTTCCCCTTCATACGTGTGTCATCGATCCTACTGGCGCTGGCGGCGGTCGCTAAGCTATCGACCATGGCAAAAGCGATCGGCGTCGACATCGGCGGCACGGGAATCAAGGCGGGTCTGGTCGACCTCGAACACGGCACCATGGCATCGGACCGGGTGAGGGTCCCCACCCCCGCGGGCGCATCTCCGCAGGATGTGCTCCAGGCGGTGCAGACCGTGCTGAAGACTCTCGACGTGAAGGACGCGTCGCTCCCGCTGGGCGTGGCGTTCCCCGCGATCGTGAAGCGCGGCAAGACGCTCTCCGCCGCCAACGTGTCGAAGGAATGGATCGACTTCGACGCCGAGAAGTTCTTCCGCGACGGACTCGGCCGCAACATCGTCTTCGTGAACGATGCGGATGCCGCAGGCGTCGCCGAGGCACGTCACGGCGCTGCCCGTGACGTGCGCGGCTTCACCCTGCTGACCACGCTCGGCACCGGCATCGGCTCCGCGTTCCTGAACGACGGCGTGCTGCTCCCCAACACCGAGCTCGGACACCTGAACTTCCGCGAGTACGAGTCGGTCGAGACCTTCGCCGCGACGTCGGCGCGGGAGCGCGAGGGGCTCAGCTGGTCGGAGTGGGCCGAGCGCCTGCAGGCCTTCTACTCGCACATCGAATTCCTCTTCAGCCCCGACCTGTTCGTGGTCGGCGGCGGCGTCTCGAAGAACGCCGGGGACTTCCTGCCGCTGCTCGACCTCAAGACCCCGATCGTCCCGGCGATCCACCGGAACAACTCGGGCATCATCGGCGCCGCGTCGCTCGCTGGCGACTGATCCGCCACTCGGGGAACGGTCGGGTCGGGCTCCTCACGATCAGATCGCGAGGCCCTGCGAACCTCGGACTTCCCTTTAGTTAGGTAATCTAGTAACGTTCCCGGTAAGCAACCCGATCCCCCATTCGGGTGCGGGAACGATCCTTCCGACATCGCACAGCGCACGGTTCCCCAGACCGTCGTCGGACACATCGTTTACAGAGATCCGGCCCGGACCCCCAGTGTCCGGGCCGGATCGCATTCCGAGGGAAGTCTTCTCGGACCTTCGGACTGTCGTCTCGGGTCTTCGGACGCGCAGAGGATCCGTCACTCCGCTGTCGAATCCGGCCGGATGATGCGAATGGGCCGACCTGTACGCCGGGTTCTAAGGCTAGGCGATTGGCCGATGTGGCCTGATGCGGGTTCTAACGCTTGACCGCGCTTTTGCCGATTGAGGCATGTGGGGGCATCATGCGCCCAATTGGGACTTCTGCGGACTCTGTGCGGACTGGAGCACTGTGTCGACAGCCTCTCGCGTACGGTCGTCCGAATCCATCCACATGTGCCCATACGTGCGTGGTTTGCTACCGAGATGATCGATGCCGGCGTGCCGACGATCGTGGTTGCCGCCGCGCTACGCCACAGCGACACCCAGTCGGTCGAGAAGTACGTTCGGGTGAAGGAAGCGGCGATCTCGGCCGCAATCCGGGGGCTGCCCTCGGTTCGCGTTCCGCTTGCCTCAGCGAGAGGTCAACGACGCCCTTAGCGGCTAGTCAGAAGCGGACACTGCGCGCGATGCCCCGAGCGCAGGCGGCTGTTCCTTCCGTCGGTTAGCGATCGCGTCGATGGTGTCTTCCAGCAGCGGCGGCAGAAGCGTTGCGAAGAAGCCAATCCACATCCAAACCGTAGGCCAGCCGTTGACAGTCAAACCGCTGGACAGAACTGCACCCAAAATGATCGCCAAGACCGTTGCCGCGACGATCGACGCGACGCTCACCACCAGTCGTCTCGCGCCCGCATCCGCAATATCAATGCCTGCTCGATAGAGAACGGAGATTGCACCGAGCCCCGCGCCTGTAAAGGCCTTCACGATATCGGTCGTGTCGGGGGTAGATGTCGAGAGGAGGCTATCCACCGACCCTCGGAAGATGGCATAGACACCGGCGGAAGCGATGGCGAAACCGGTCCAGCGGATCCAGTTACGTGTGATGGGCTGCATGCGGTCTCATGCTGGCCGAGGGCGACATGGATAGCAAGCCCCGCCCGGGGTTCGACGCCAGGGACGAAGTGATTCGAACCGACCTGATACCCCGAGGGTGGCGCTTGAGTTCAGTGCGCCGGGTACCCTGGCGCCATGGACGACCTCGACGCAAGAACTCAGCAATCGTTGAACTCCCGTCTCACTCACCGGATGATCTAGCATTCGGGCATGGATGACTCGCAGCTGGAAAGGTACGTGCGCGAAGTCGCGCACCAGGCCGCGCTCGCCGAGATCTCAGCCGACCTGCTCCGTGAGAGCGCCGACCTCGAGGGAGTGGTCGATATACCGCGTTGCTTCCATGCCGCTCAGGGGCTACTGACTACCGGTGCCCAACTATCGAAACTCTTCTGGGCCGACACTCAGAATGAATGGCCACGCGAACGGAAGGACTTCGCGTACGACCGGGCATCGTCGCTACGTGCTGTCTTCAAGCCCGCCGAGGTTTTGAAACGGAGAGCCGTCCGAAACGCTGTCGAGCACTACGACGCACGTCTGGATGAGGCGATGATTCAGGGCCCTCAGGACATGATCGACATCTCGATTATTGCCGAGGGCGCCCTTGGACAGTCAGGGGCCTTCCTACGCGTAATCGATCCAGACACGTTGGCCTACCGGTCGTTGGATGATTCAGTGAGCCTCCCCGATCTTTACTCCGCGATCCGCGCCGCGGGAGATGCTGCCGCACGGTGGCTGGACGACTGGCGCTACTGATTCCCTGGAGTTGTCGGCACAGGATTCCTAGAGTTTGTCTCCTAGTCAGAGAATGGATCTGGCATGACCCGAATCTCCCCCGACACGATGCTGAGTATCGAGCTCGGATCGATCTGCTCCCGCAACCGGTACACGAGCGACCCGCGGCCCGTCGTCGAGCAGTTACTCGCCACCGCGGGCGATCGCGTCAAGGTGCTTCGCGAAGCCGTCGGTTCGTGGATCGGCTTCTACGAGGACAGGTACACGATCGCCCTCACGACCGCTCTGCAGAAACTCCCCGACGTCGAGCCGTGGATCGCCGTCGGCGCCGCACGCCGTGCGCAGGCTGACCACGAGGCATCGGACGCCCACGCGGAGGTCTCGTGGCCGCAGCGGCGCGCATAGGCTGGGATGTTGCTCATCGCCCTGATTCGTCCCACGAGACCAGCGCCGTAGAGGTCATCGGCACGACGCTCGAGCGCGTGCAGACGCAGCGCCGCCCACCGCCAGCCGGGTTTCGATCTCTCCGACGCCCCGGTACGGATGCTCAAGGGTGAAGCGAAGATGGAAGCCATCGGCACGTTCACGCGCTTCGACGGCATCCGTGAGACCGAAGCCGACGGCATGCCGGCGCTGCGGGCGAAGGTGCCCGACGGGTGGCGCACGCTCTCGGTGCGCCGCACCCGAAACGGCCAGAAGACCGCGCACTCGACTTCCTGCGCGTGAGGAAGGCACCGTGCCGTGGCAGTGCAGGGCTGACGGCGGCGCGGGTGCTGTGGGGCGATACGATCGCGGGATGGAATCATGGGTGCCGCTATTCGTGGCGGTCGTCGCGGGCGTTGCCGCGATCAGCGTCGCGTTCTGGAATAGCCGAGGTGAGTCCGCAGAGTTGCGGCAGCTGAGGGCGATGAACGAGGTGATCTCTGGCCTGGACGCGGATGCCACCGAGGCGGTGGCGTTTATGGCAGCGCGCGATGCATTACTCAAGCGCGTCGCCGAGAGCGTTAGGACCGCGCCGCGCCGCCGAGGTGTAGCTCTCAGCTTGGCCGGAGGAGTGGTCATCATCGCCGCACTCGTTTGGGGCGCCGCAACCGTCGTGCCTGCTCTGTCAACAAGTCAGGTCGAAGCTCTGCTGAACGTCCTAGCGATCGTCGTCGCGGCCGGGGCGGTTGCGATGGGTTGGCTCGTCTCAGACGCGTTTAAGACAACCCACCGGCGGTCGCGGCGCAGAATGAGAGATCGGAGCCAGCGTTAACGAAAGACTCCGCAATCACGATCCTGCGGTGGTACAGATTCCTTTCCGAGGGCGATTGGTCCGTCACAGAACAGTGCTGTCTGGGGGCGATGCGGGTCGCATGCGGTCATCGACCCGGAGGGTCTGCCGCCCGTGAGAGGAATCACCCATGTCTGATCAACTGCCGCCGCCAGGATGGTACGCCGCGCCCCACGCGAACAACGAAGAACGTTATTGGGACGGTGCTCAGTGGCTTGAGCACCCGCCCGTCGAGAAGACTCCGAGTCGACTGCAGGCGATGGCGTCGAACGTGGCCGCGAAGCACGACGCCTCCGGAGACGCTGACACCATCTGGTCTGCGGTCGGGAAGCCCCTCACCGGCATCGGCGGCGGACGATACAAGCTCACCGACGAGTATCTCTTCCATGAGAAGGGCACACTGTCGACGAAAGCCCAGCAGATCCGCACAGCCGACATTTACGACGTCGACTCTGCGCAGACCCTCGCGCAGAAGGCCCGCGGCATCGGAACGATCACCCTCTACGCGCAGCGCGGCGCGGACCAGGAGCGCGAGCGCGTCGTGCTCGAAGACGTACCCGACTACCGCGAAGGCGTAAATGCGATCAACCGCGCCGCGCACACCGCCCGCGAAGCTCGTCGCGTGCGCGAGAACACCCAGCACGTGAACTATTCCGGCGGTGCTCCCGTCTCCGCACAACCCACGCCCACCGTGTCCCCCTCCCCCGCATTCGACCTGAACGCTGAACTCACGAAGCTCGGCGAGCTGAAGGCACAGGGCATCCTCGACGACGAGGAGTTCCGCGCAGCGAAGCGACAGCTGCTCGGTCTCTGAAACGACGAATGACCCCCACCCGGCCCGAAGGCTAGGTGGGGGTCTTCGGTTCGCGAGAGGATCAGGGGAAGGTGCGCGCCGACCACCGCACGCCTACGGCGCACGCGGGTGCCTCGTGGCCGCTGCGGCGAGTCCCTACGCCCGCTCGCGGTCCGATTGGTTAGTCGCTATCGATCCACCGGATCTCATTTTCGTCCGCGGGGTGCCGACTGGCGGGATCCGTCTCGAGTTCCTCCACCAGGGGGACGATCACGTTCCACATCACCCACTCATCCGGGGCCTGTTCGAAGCTCCGCTCCGGATCATGCAGTGGCGTGCGGTAACCAAATGATTCGCCGGCTGGCCCCGTCACGAGGAGCTCGAGCGTCTCGTGTTTTTCGGTGACCTCAAGCAACTTGAACTCACCAGGAAGAATCTGCGTGCCACCCACCCTGGCCCACGCGGCTCGAACCGCGTCGACGACGCTAATGGATTCCATGAGACCGCCTTTCATATCATCCCGCCGCGTTGACTACCCACTGCGGGCACACCGTCACCCCGGCACAGTACGCGGTGATCAAACCCTTGTGATAGTTATCGCCGAGGCGCGTGTTTTCGATAACTACCTTGACGGCCATGGTCCGCTTCGGCGTGCAACTGATGATCGTGCACGACCACTCAATCGCATCAGTCGTGTACGTAATCGAGTTCCCGCTGGTTACTCGGCCGCCTTCGCGCGGGAATTTGGTGGTCTTCTGCACCATGCCCAGCGTGACATTGTGCTTGTTTTTCACCTTCGTGAGACCCCAGGTTGTGCCGTTCCCCGCGCGAGCCACGGTCGTCTTCCCCAGCTTGTCCGTCCAAGTCGACACAACGCGGTACGCGGGGTCTGCCGCAGCCGCAGCAGCAAACTCATCGGGATCGCCTAGTGGGATCGGCTCATTGTCAGGATCCGCAGACAGAGACTGCGCCGTTGTCGTGTCGAATGCTTCGACTCGTGCCGTCTGCCTCTCAACGGCCGTTGACGATGCCACTCCTTGACCATCTGTCGGAATGTAACCGAAGGTCGTGAATGTCGTCGCGTCGTCAGAATTCTCTGAGGCGGACGCCGCCGCCGGCCCTGCGAGGGCAATCGGCAACAACAGTGCGACGCCTAGAAGTGCGGCCGTAACTCGTGACTTCGCCAAGATCGTCTACCTTCCATCGATTTGCAGGTGTGCGGGGACAGCATACGGGCGTCAGCTCGTCTCGTATATGGGCAATCTGACGATGTCAGCTTGGTCCGAGACCGGTTGGTCGCTCTTCGGGCTTCCCCAAGCATCGACAGGTGCTCCGCGTCACAGTCTCCGAGGCTGGCGAGTTCGAGCAGCGCCTTGAAGTCGAGGACTTCGAGTAGACGAAGAAAGACCCCCACCCTCCCGGAGGAGAGTGGGGTCTTTCTCTGCGAGACGGGCGGATTCGAACCGACGGTCAATCCCACTAGGGAGAGAGCTCTTTCATACCTCCACTCAACGCGGGAGGGAGCCTGGCTTAGCCGCTTCCAGGGAACGCGCCTCTGGTATGAAGGTTAACATTTCTCTCGCTCGTCGACCAGGCAGGATTCCATGGCCGGATCATCCACCCCGTGCGCAATGTGCGGACGCCTTCACTACAAGCGCACGAGAGAGCACGTGTTCCCGCTCGGATGGAGATCGGAATTCCCCTGGTTGGACGTTGCGGCCGCCGTGGAGAGCACAAGCCTGCTGGGGGACGTGCGACGCCTCGTCCCAACTGGATGGTTCGATCAACCAGTCAGCCCTTTTTGCGGGGATTGCAACCACAGGTTCATGCGCAGCATGGATCAAGCGGCCTTGCCTATTCTGAAACGCATCTCTCGTCGACAAGACATGAAGATCCTCGGTGAGGAGATCGAGATACTTCGTCGATGGGCGTTTAAGACCATGCTGGTGCGCAGCATTCTCGACGAGGCCAGCGGACTGCGGGCTCCGGAACCTTGGTTCCGGAAGTTCCATGCGGGAGACGGGGCCTTGCCCCGACAGGTGCTCCAGTTCGCCGCACTCAGTACGAAACGTGATGCGATCGCGTCGAATACCCGCTCCGAGGTGCATGTCACCGACTGGGAGCTCCTCACGGTGCACGAATCGCTGATCCTGCTAGACACGCTCGTCATCGTGACGGTCGTCTGGGATGGTTCTGGCGAATCCTCCGATTGGTGCCGGGAGGTAGTTGAGACGTACATGAATCTCTACGGCGATTCCGTCGTCGCGTTGAACGGCAGCGCGACATTAGCCTTCGGTCAGCCTTATCCGTACGAGTATCTGAACCTTCTTCGAAACCCGATCCGGATGGAGCCGGACGTGCCCTTCGAGGAACAAGTCGAGATTCCGATGCGGCGTGAGTCAAAGGCGGAGCTCCTTCGACGCTGGGCAGACGCTGACGATACAACGCCGCGATAGAGGGAAAGACCCCCACCCGGCCCGAAGGCTAGGTGGGGATCTTTCACGTCATAGGCCGAGTCGATCGTTGTGTTCAGAGATCGCAGTGCGGAGCTTCGCCGTGTCGTCGGTGCCGGTGTCTGCACCGTGGACCATCACTCGAGGCCGCCCCTCGGCATCCGGCACAGCGGGTTAAGCTCTTCTGCGTCGACGGTCGCGGGACAGTAGTCAGAAGGGACCGAACTCTCGACGAATTGCGGCCAGCACCTCACCGTATGTTTCGCGGATATTAGAGGCAAAGGGGATGTACTGAATGCCGGCGAGGTTCGACAGCAATTCTGTGTCTCCCTGGCGGACAACGATGGCGCGGCGTCGAAGCGCCTAGCGATTCGCCGACGTAGCGCGGTCACTGAGACGCCGGTCCGCTTTCGGTTGAGCCCGCTCAAGACGATGCGTGTGCCATGCGGCGGCAGGTCGTCCGGGGCCGGCACATCCTCAGGCTCGTAGGTCTTCTTCAGCGCGATGCTGTCACGAAGCGCCTTCACACTGATGTGGAGTCCATTAGCTTCGCCCGCACTGCGGGAAAAAACCGAAACTTCGCGAGCCAGCGAGAAAACGGAAAGCTTGCCGATGCCCTTGGCTTCGTTCACCGGCCTTCACCCATCCGCGAACGGTGCCGGGCTCGCGGCCAATGAGCCTGCGGCAGCGATGAGGGGGCAGCAGGCTCGGGTCGTGCGGGCGCATCTCCGGCGGGCTTGGGCTCGGCCCGCAGGCGCCTTGGTCCAGCGGAGTCCGGCGGAGCTTGTTCTGTCACACGGGCTCTTTTGGTGAGGTGCTCAGCCATCCCGTGGCCTGTCGACGACCGATATGGTTCGGTCATGGATCAAGGTTGGGCAGTCGTCCTCGGAGCGGTCATCGCGCTCACCGGCTCGTCTCTGGTGCCGTGGGTGCGGGAAGCTGCCTCTGCAAAGGGTGCGCGCGATCGGGATCGCGCCGACCGCGTCCGCGCGGCGGTGATTGATCTGCTGGGCGCAAACGCAGCTCAGGCCGCCGCTCTGGCTGCCGACGAAGATGCGTCCTTCGTCGCGGCCGTCGCCGAGCGCGGTCGTGCGGCAGCAGCGTTACTGATCGAGCTCCCCGCCGATGACCGAGCCGGGCTCGCGCCCGCCATTCAAGCTGGCTCTGCTTCTGGGAGCGCTGACGCTCGATACAAGCTCGCGGCGCTGCAGCACGTTCTGACGGCGTGGACGGCAGGAGATCTGCGCTCCGCCGATGCAGAGTCCGCCTGTCGTGCCGAGATCGCCCGCCTGAAGTCCTCGCGGCCTTGATGCACTCACGGGTGGGGTGGTTTGGCCGTGACGCGGTTCGCGCTGTTCGACGTCGTTGACATCTGGGGCTGGCTGCCCATCGTTGGCACCCTGGCGCTCGCGACCTACGGCGTAAAGCTCTGAGAGAACTCGACGTAATGCGATGGCTCGATCTTCGGCCTCACCAAGCCACTTTTTGACGCTTCGCGTTTCGACGACCGTCCCCCGCAATCGGCTACATCGCTCCCGTTTGACGTCGCTCCCGACGCAATCTGTTCTGCCACACGGGATCGTGTTTCATGCGCTCTCGCCACCATGCTTTGAGCACGTCTTCGCGAACCACGCGGACCCTCTGGCCTTCGCGCACCTCCCAGCCCATGGAAAGGCCGTTCCGACGCCAGCGCTTGATTGTCATCACAGAACGACGAGTCGCGATCGCGGCCTCTCGATAAGTCTTCAGATCAGACATGTCGCCCCGAATCGCTGATACTGCGGACTGTGTGCGGACTCTTGGTCCCAGACAATCATACAATCCCAGGTCAGGAGGGAATATGCGAATGGGCCGACCTGTACGCCGGGTTCTGTTCCGGGGTTCTTCGCCCCTTCGACGGCCATCTCTCTCGGCGACACGTTGCCGTGGCACTCTAGCGGTCTACCCGAGGACTCGGCGAGCCGCGTCAACATCCTCTGTCTGACCTTGCTCCGGACGAGGTTTACCTGGCGGGCCATGTCACCATGGCCCCCGGTGGTCTCTTACACCACCCTTTCACCCTTACCCCTTGCGGGGCGGTCTGCTCTCTGTGGCACTTTCTCGCGGATTGCTCCGGGTGGGCGTTACCCACCGTCCTGCCCTGAGGAGCCCGGACGTTCCTCGGTGCGGTTGCCCGCCACGCGGCCGTCCAGTCGACCCATTCGCAGCTCCAGTCTACGACCAGGCCGCGCTATGTCTCCGCCGACTCCGCGATGCGCAGGTCGAGCGGCACCTCGATCGGGAACCCTCCGAACATCCGCCGGGTGGCGACGTCGGCGGCCTCCCGCACCGCGTCGGCGGCCGCCTCCGCCTGCTCCTGCGGAACATGGAGGATCACTTCGTCGTGCAGGAAGAACGCGAGATGCGCGCGTGACCCGAAGACCCCGGATGCCGGTGCATGCCGCTGCGCCTCGGGGAGCCTCAGCAGTCGGTGTCTGATCTCCGCCAGCCAGATCAGCGACCACTCGGCGGCCGTGCCCTGCACGACGAAGTTGCGCGTGAACCGGCCCCAATCCCTCGCACGGCGACGCGCCAGGGCGACATCGGTCGGGTCGGCATCGGCATCCGTCGCTCGCGCTTGCATGCCCTCCCACTCGGTCGAGGGGCGCGGGGACGACCGTCCGAGCCAGGTCGAGACGACTCCCCCGTCCTCGCCGATCCGCGCGGCCTTGTCGACGTGCGCCATCGCCCGCGGATACACCTTGCGCAGTCGCGGCACCAACCGCCCGCTGTCCCCCGTCGTGGCGCCGTACATCGCACCGAGCACGGCGTACTTCGCCTCTTCCCGCGTCGCAACCGCCCCCGAATCGACGACGCCGGCGTAGAGGTCCTTCCCCTGTGCAGCTCGGGCCATCGCCCGATCACCGGCCATCGCGGCCAGCATCCGGGGCTCCAGCTGCGCGACATCCGCGACGACCAGCGTCCATCCCTCATCCGCCCGGACTGCGGCACGCAGGTTCCTGGGCAGCTGGAGCGCTCCCCCGCCGGCCGATGCCCAGCGGCCCGTGACGACGCCGCCGGTGATGTAGATCGGACGGAACCGCCCCTCGTGCACCCACTCGGCCAGCCACGCCCATCCGTTGGCGCTCAGCAGACGTGAGAGCTTCTTGTAGGCGAGCAGCGGCTCGACGACGGCGTGGTCGTGCTGCGCGAGCTCCCACCGTCCGGTGGACTCGACCTGCACTCCCACCCGGTGCAGCGCCCTCAGCAGCTTCGGCTGGCTCTCGAGGTTCAGAGTCGCATCGCCGAGGATCGAGCGGATGCGCTCCCCCTGCGCGACCATGCGGCTCGGGAGCCCGCCACCGGCCGGGCGTGCGCCGAGGATCTCGGTGAGGATCTCGTCGTGCGCGGCCTCGTTCCACGGCAGACCGGCGACGCGCATCTCCTCGGCGATCAACCCGCCGGCCGATTCCGCGGAGGCCAGCAGAGTCAGCCGGCCGTCCGTCCCCGCGCGCAGGACGCGACGCTGCTCCCGATACTGCTCCAGCAGCTCGGCCACGGGATCGTCGACCTCGCCGCCGTCGGCGAGGTCGAACAGGGCCGGAGCCTCATCGACGGGGTCTCGGCGCACCCAGGTCGGAGACGGCGCCAGGGGCCGGGCCACCGTGTCCGTGTCGCGGAGGATCGCATGGCACAGCAGCAGGTCGTGCGAACGGCCGATCTGCACGCCGGCCGCCAGGAGGATCGGGTAGATCTCGCGCGCGCTGCGGATGACCCATCGCGGTCGGGCATCGCGCTCCTGCCGCGCGACCCAGTCGGGCAGCTCCGCACCGGTCAAGACGGTACGGCCGATCTCGGCGTCTTCAGCGTCGAGCTCCACGGCCGCGAAGCTCGACCCCCCTCCGCCGGAGCCGAGCGCGACCAGGGCGATCCGGCGTTCGATCGGCTGCCGCGAGCTCACCGTCGACGTGCGCGCGGCGTGATGCTCACAGCCCGGTCTCCTCGGTGCGCACCAGGATGCAGCCGCACTCGGGGCACGACACGACGAGGTCGTCCGGCGCATTGCGGATGTCGTTCAGATCGGTGCCGGGGAGCAGGATGCGGCATCCCTCGCAGGTGCCGCGGGTGAGCAGCGCGGCCCCCGCACTGTTCGAAGCCCTACGGGTGTACTCCGCGAGGAGCGGAGCGGGCACCGCCGCCGTCACGGCGTCGCGGTCACGCGCCAACTGGGCGGCGAGATCCGTCGCCGCCTGCACGTCGGCCTTCGCCTGCGCGGTGAGCGCCGTGCCCTCCGCCGTGGTCGTGGCGAGCAGCGCCTGCTGCGCGGCGACCGCGGCATCCGCATCCTCGACACGGCCCATGACGTCGAGCTCGATGTCCTCGAGGTCGCTCTGGCGCCGGGTGAGGCTGGCGATCTCGTGCTCGAGCGCCTGCGCGTCCTTGGGGTTGGTCGATGTGGCGAGGCGGTCGGCATCGCGAGCACGGCGCTGCTCGACGAGCTTCACATCGGACTCCAGACGGGTGAGCTCCGTGCGCACATCATCGCGGGTGCCGGTCAGCGCTGTCAGCTCACGCAGCTGCTCCTGGCGGATCGCGACGAGCTCGGCGATCCGAGCGGCCTGGGAGGGCTTGGTCCGCGCGCGCTCCGCCTGCGCGATGCGCCGGTCGAGATCGGCGACGTCGAGAAGGATGCGCTGGTGTTCGGGGCTCGCGTTCACGCTCTCAAATCTAGTCGCTGACGGAGCGGCTCATCACCCGATCCGACCGTCGAGGTACAGCCAGCGTCCGTCGTCGCGGACGAAACGGCTGCGCTCCCGCAACGACCCGCGCTCGTCGCCCTCTCGCCAGAACGCCTCGAACTCGACGACCCCCTCGCGGTCGAAGGGGCCGCCCGCGACACGATCGACGATCAGCAGACGACGCCAGACGAGGGCGGGATCGAGATCCAGCTCCGCCGGCCTCGTCGACGGATGCCAGCTGGCTCGGAGATACTCGGCGTCGTGCAGCGCGAACGCCGTGTACCGCGAACGCATCAGCCGCTCCGCCGTGGGGGCGGCGGCACCGCGGAGCAGGGGCCCACAGCATCCGCCGAACACGTCGCCCGATCCGCATGGGCATCGGGCGGCATCATCGGGGATGCGGGCTTCACGCGCCATGCTCTCCGCCGGGGTCATCGCTCCAGCGTACGCTGGCGGCATGACGGCACTCGCGCACTTCACCGCACACAACGGCTTCACCCTCCCGGCCCTCGGTCTCGGCACCTACGCCCTCGACGGCGACGCCGGAGCGGAGGCCGTCGCCGGCGCGATCGGCGCGGGGTACCGCCTGATCGACTCGGCCTTCAACTACGAGAACGAAGGGGCCGTCGGCCGCGGTGTCCGCGCATCCGGCGTCGAGGCGTCGGAGCTCATCGTGACGACGAAGCTCCCCGGCAGGCACCACCGCCGCGAGAAGGCACGCACCAGCATCGAGGAGAGTCGCTCGCGACTGGGCGTCGACGCCATCGATCTGCACCTCATCCATTGGCCCAACCCCCGACAGGACGAATACCTGCAGGCGTGGGAGGCACTGGTCGAGGCCCAGCAGCGAGGGACGGTGCGACAGATCGGCGTGTCGAACTTCCTGCCGGAGCACCTCGAGCGCATCGAGCGAGAGACCGGCGTGCGGCCGGTCGTCAATCAGATCGAGGTGCACCCGTATTTCCCTCAGGACGAGCAGCTGGCGTACCACCGCCAGCACGGGATCCTCACCGAGGCCTGGAGTCCGTTGGGACGCGCGAAGGAACTCCTGCAGGAGCGGGTCATCGGCGAGGTCGCCGCGGCGCACGGGATCTCCCCCGCGCAGACGGTGCTCGCCTGGCATGTGGCACGCGAGACGGTGGCGATCCCCAAGGCCTCGTCGCTCGCTCACCAGCAGTCGAACCTCGAGGCGGGCGCGGTGTCGCTCACCGCCGACGAGGTCGCGGCGATCACCGCTCTCGGACGCGCGGACGGCCGCCTGTTCGATGCCGACCCGGCGACCCACGAGGAGTCCTGAGCCGCACGCTCATAGACTGGCGGGCATGCCCGTCATCGCTGGGATCCGCATCACTCCGATCACGGCACGGGTGTACTTCGCCGTCCAGGCGCTCTGCGGTGCGCTGTGGTGGGTGGCCGTCGCGCTGTCCGCAGAGGTGCGCGATGCCACCCTCGGCGGCCTCCCCGCCCCGGTCATCGCGGTGTTCGACATCCCCCTCTTCGTCGGCGGCTCGGCACTGGCCGCAGCCGGCGTGCGCGGGGCCCTGTGGGTGGTCACGCCGTGGACGGCGCTCGTCGCCCTCGGGATGGCCGTCTATGCGACGGCGACCACCCTCGCCGGCTGGGGCGCCCTGCTCATGGCGATCGCCGCCGGTGCCAGCGTCGCCGCGGCGATCGTCGTCCTGTGCGGGCGCGCACCGGTCGAATGGATCGTGACCGGTCCCTTCGCATTCCGCCCCGCCGACCGCGTCGGCACCCGGGGACTGCTGGCACGCACCGGTCGGCAGACTCTGGCGTTCTGGGGGACCTTCCTCATCGTCGTCCCCCTCATCGCGGCAGTGGTCGAAGCACGGTGGGGCCTGCGCATCGACGCTCCCCCTGCGGTGCACATCGCGGGCGGCGTGCTGCTCGTCGTGGCGACAGCACTCGGGGTGTGGTCGGCGGTGTCGATGTCGGTCGACGGCGAGGGGACGCCGCTGCCGTCGCAGATGGCTCGACGACTGGTCATCACCGGCCCCTACCGGTACGTGCGCAACCCCATGGCCGTCGCCGGGATCGCGCAGGGAGTCGCCGTCGGGATGCTGCTGGGATCATGGATGGTCGTGGCATACTCGCTCGTCGGCTCGCTGCTGTGGAACTCCCTCGTCCGTCCGCTCGAGGAGGCCGACCTCGAGCAGCGGTTCGGCGCCGAATTCGTCGCCTATCGCGACCGCGTCACCTGCTGGATCCCGGCCTCGCCCGTCTCCCGACAGGTCTGAGTCGCCTGACAGGTCTAGTCTCCCGACAGGTCTGAACGGGCCTCGCACCCCTCAGAGCGCGGAGTCGACCGCCTGCCGCGCCGTGCGGTGCGTGAACTCGAACCCCGACGCCTCCAGCGCCGTCGGACGCACGTCGGCATCGGAGAGCAGCAGCGAGTCGGCGGCCTCCGTGCTCAGCGCCAGCCGCAGAGCGAAGGAGGGAGCGGGCACCCAGAACGGCCTGTGCATCTTCTCGGCCAGCGCCCGGCCGATGTCGTTCGCCGAGGCCGGCGTGGGTCCGGTGAAGTTCACGGGACCTTCGAGGCCCGCGTCGATCACGTGACGGATGCCGCGGACCTCGTCGTCGAGCGAGATCCAGGGCCAGATCTGACGACCGGGACCGATCGGGCCCGCGAGTCCGAACCGGGTGAGCTGGATCAGCGGCTTCAGCACCCCGCGCCGGTGGATGATCGGTGCCGTGCGCAGCAGCGACACCCTCGTGTGCTCCCCCGCCCGCCGCGCCTCCTGCTCCCAGCGGACGCAGAGCTGAGCGAGGAAGGTGTCGCCGGGAAGCGAGTCCTCGGTCAGTGTCTCACCGGGCGCGGAGCCGTAGTATCCGACCGCGGATGCCGAGACGAACGCCGGGGCCGCGTCTCTGAGCGCGCGCACCGCCGTCGCGATCGTACGCGTCGTCGTCAGCCGGGACTCGACGAGTTCCCGCCGGTAGCCCCGCGTCCAGGGAAGCCGACCGACGCTGGCGCCGCCGAGCGCGACCACGGCATCCGCTCCGTCGAGCACATCGGGATCGAGCTCCCGCTCGCCCGGCGCCCACTGCACCTCGGTGGGGACCCGGGGCGGGCGCCGCACCAGCGTCGTCACGTCGATGCCGTCGGCTCTCAGCGACGACGCGAGCGCCGTGCCGATCAGACCCGATGCTCCGCTGATCACGATGCGCTGCGCCATGCGAGCTCCCCTGTCCGACTGCCGTCGACGGCCGTCCCCCGAGATTCTGTCACGTCGGCTGCCCCTCGGCGATGTCGGCGCCCCCGCGTAGGTTCCGAGCGTGCCTGATTCCGTGCCGACGTGGTGGGCGAGACGTCAGTTCTCGCGCGGACTCGACGTGCCCTACGAGAAGGGGACCTACCGCGCCGGGTGGGCCGCCTACCCGGAGCTCATCCGCCAGTACCATCCGGAGCTCAACCACGGCATCGCGCTCTCGCAGGTGCCCCTCGCCGCCGACGTGCTGCTGTGCTGGGAGTGCCGCGTCGGACACCGCTTCGCCGCGACACCCACCGAACAGCGCGAGCGGCCGGGACGGGTCCGACGCCAGTCCGCATGGTGTCCGGAGTGCTCCTCGCTCGCCCGCCCCCAGCCGGTGGTCCTCGGCGAGGCCCGCGCGATTCCCCGTCGCGCCCGCACGCCCTCGACCCTGTGCGGCAAGACACCCGATCTCCCGACCGGCGAGGCGTTCGCGAGCGTGTGCGCGCCGACGCCGGCCTCGGCATCCGAAGAGAAGCTCAGAGCCGCACTGCACGCCCGACTCACGTTCGCCGCCGACGTCAACGCGGTGAAGGTGTCGCGCCCGTTCTTCCGCCACACCGAGGTGTGGCCCGACATCCTCCTGCCCGAGCTGCGAGTCGCCATCGAGTACGACACGGTCGGGCGTCACGGGCTCGAGCACGTCGGACGACGACAGGAGGCCGACGAGCGCAAGGACCGCGCGCTCCGGGCTGCGGGCTGGGAGGTCATCCGCATCCGCACGGGAGCCCTGGAGCCGATCGGACCGCACGATCTGCCGATGTCCGGCATCGGCCGGCGGGGCGTCGACCGGATCGTGGACGAGCTCCGCGAGATCCGCGGGTCACTCCTCGTCGACGCCTACCTCGTCTGAGGGAAGGAGTCGGGCCGCTCGGCGACGGCATCCCACTCCGAACGGAGGAAGCGGGCCTCACCCGCCGCGACGATCTGCGCGTTGTCGTTCGGCCCCACCTCCGGCCGCATCGTCAGCCCGTCGACCGTGAGGCTGGGGATGCTCCGTCTGATGCACTCGATGCTGCCGCGCACGAGCAGATCGGCCGTCTGCTCCGGCGTCGTCGCCGCGGCGATCACGGCATCGTCGTGCGCGATGATCACGGCCTGCCAGATCGGCGTGCGCGCCTCGGGGTCCAGCGTGTACTGCATCAGCCCCTGCGGTGCCGCCTCGACGACCACGATGATCCCGCCGACGATCGGCTGCTCGCCCCGCTCGTGTACACCCATGCCCCGGTTCCCCTGACCCGAGCGTCCCCACGCCCGTCGTGCGAACAGGCTACTGCGGAAACTGCTCTCCCGATCGCCTTACGGTCCGTCGATCCCAACCGATATACACAACGGGGAGCGAAGGAGGAGGACTGTGACCAGCACCTACATCGAGACGGGTGGGCACGTGCGCGTCTACGACGACGCCGTCCGCACGCACCTGGAGTTCCCCCTCGGCACCTACCGGGTGCACTTCACCTCGAAAGAGGGATTCAGCCTGATCAAGATCGACGACCTCACCGTCGGCACCGAGCGGGTGTACGGAGGCCGCGACAGGAAGGTCGACAAGATCTTCCGCTCCTACGCGCTCAGCGACCGCAGTCTCGGCGTGATGCTCTCGGGCGACAAGGGGATCGGCAAGACACTGTTCCTGCGCATGGTCGCCGAAGAGGCCAGAGAGCTCTGCCTGCCGGTGGTCATCGTCTCGGAGGACAACGACGGCATCGTCGAGTTCCTGGAGAGCCTGGACGAGTGCCTCATCATCTTCGACGAGTTCGAGAAGACCTTCCCCGCAGGCCGTCGCGGATCCGCCGACGGCACCAACCGTCAGAATCAGTTCCTGCCCCTGTTCGACGGGCTCTCCTCGGTCAAGCGTCTCTACTGCGTCACGGTGAACGACATCGCCGACGTCAGCACCTACATCGTCAATCGCCCCGGCCGATTCCACTACCACATGCGGTTCGAGTACCCGGGCCCCGACGAGGTGCGCCAGTACCTGATCGACCAGGCGCCGCGGGCCCACCGCGACGAGATCGAGAACGTCGCGCTCTTCTCGCGACGGGCCCGGTTGAACTACGACCACCTGCGGGCGATCGCCTTCGAACTCGACCAGCCGGACACGCTCTTCGCCGAGATCGTGGAGGACCTCAACATCAAGGCGGTGGAGCCGAGCACGTACCGCATCGAGGCCAGGTTCCCCGACGGCAAGGTGTGGGCGGAGGAGGTCGAGATGAACCTCTTCGAACGCGGCGACGTCGCACGCACGTTCGAGCTCCGCAACGCGAACCGCTCGATCTTCGCGACCTTCGTGCCGCGGGACCTCCTCTTCGAGGCGGACGGCGGCATCTTCGTGCCCATCCACAAGCTCGAGCTGATCGACGACGAGGACGAGCAGCCCGAGGTGTACCCGACGACGGTGGCGCTGATCCTCGTGGGGCAGCCGGCCTACGGGTTCGGTTTCTGACGGTCGTCCGACCCGGATGCCGGGCGGCGGCGACCTTCAGGCGCTGACGGCGTGTGACACCACTGCGCGGGTGAATCGCCGTCCGCCCGCGACGACCCGGTCGACGTAGGCGTCACAGGTGGATGTGGACGAGCGCGACGCGGTCTGCGCCTCGTGCCGAGATGCATCGGTGTCGGGCCGTGGCGGGTGGGCGTCGTCGCGCGGCGTATCGGCGTCGTGCCGTTCGAGTGCGTCCTTGAGCATCCGCACCGCCGCCGCTCGCTGCTGCGAGACGGCCGCATGCGAGACCCCCAGCTCGTGGGCGATCTCGGTGACCGTGCGATCCTCGAAGTACACCGCCCGCACGATCAGCCGTTTGCGCTCGGGCAGCGCGTCGACGGCGCGCCGCAGGAACTCGTCTCGCTCCGCGGCGATCGCGAGCTCCTCCGGCAGATACCCCGTCCAGACGATCTCGGGAGCGTTCGGCGCATCGAGGCTGGTGAGCATCAGCTCCGCGTCGGCGAGCCCCTCTCTGACGTCGTCCGTGGCCACGCCCATCGCCGCGGCGATCTCGCCGACCGATGGCATCCGACCCAGCGCGGCGGCGAGAGCCTGCCGCACCCTGGTGGTCTCCTTGGCGTGCGCCCGCACAGCACGCGGTGCCCAGTCCATGGCCCTCAGCTCGTCCTTCAGTGCCCAGTCGACCCGGCCGCGGGCGAAGGCTCCGAAGGGGACGCCGAGACCGGCGTCGAACTTCTCCGCGGCCCGCACCAGTGCGAACGCTCCGGCCGCGGCGAGATCCTCTCGGGAGACCTGCGTGAGGCGAGCGGCGATGCGGGCTGTCGCCGCACCGACGATGTGCAGGTGATCGACCACGAGCTGATTACGCGCACGCATCGTCATGGGGGTTCCGTCTCTTCCACCGTAGGGGCGAGTCCTCCCCGATGACTCACAGCACGACCACTCCCCAGAGGTCAGGACTTCGTTTCTGACTACATGCTACGTCCGCGGAGGCACGAAAAAACCCCGGAGGCCGAAACCGTCGGGGATTCTCGTTTACGTTCAGATAACGATGACTAGTCGTTCACTTTGACACGCCGGTTCACCTCACGCGTCGCGGAGAACTTCAGGACCGTGTAGTCGTTGACCTCGGCGTCGCCCTCACCCTTCGCGAACTGCACGCGGTGCCCCTTGTGCGTCTGCGGATAGAACTTGCCGAAGTTGGTGAGCGTGACCGTGTTCCCGCGGCCCACGAGGTCGAGCAGTTCGTCGATCATCGCGTTGTAGGCGGTCTGCGCGGCCGGAACCGAGATGCCCCCACGTCGCGCGAACCTCTGCACGAACTCCCGCTTGCTGACCCTGTTCGTCTCGAGCGTCCTTGATGTGCTCATGTCTTCATCCGTCCCATCGAATGTCGCTCGTCACCGAGCGATGTGCGCTGTACCCCTACCAGCCATCCACGGAACGCCCAGGCCCCACTCTTCTGCGCCGTCCCCTGGATCTGCCAGTACCCCAGCCTGTGCACTCAGAGCGTAGACGATGTTCCTTGGTATATGCGGTGAATTCGCAAATATTCCGCGCAAGCGGGGCGGGCGGCGTCAGGGAGCGAGCAGTGCGCGCACCGGATACGCGGGGTCGTCGAGGATGATCTGGGTCGCGCGACCGGTGTCGAGATGGATGAGGACGGGCGCCTTGAGGTTGACACGGACGCCCTCGGACGAGGGATTCGCGATCACGAAGAGCGCGACCTCGGCATCGTCGGCGGCTCCGATCAGCGCGCGGGCCTCCGCGGGGATGCTCGGGGCGTACCCGTAGGAGCCGGTGCGCGGATCGAGCAGGAACAGTCGCACATCGGCGTCGGCGGCCCTGAGCGCGTAGAGCCCGCTCCCCTCTCCGATCCGGGCCAGGGTGAACGCCGTATGCGGGGCGAGCCCGGGCATCGGCGAGACGAACTCCACCGCGCTGGTCGTCTCGACGGCAGCGGCGGGGGCGGGGGTGGCGGCAGCGGTCATCGCAGGAACTCCAGCAGGTTGGTCTGCAGCGACCGGGCGGTCACCTGCAGCGCGGATTGGAAGACGAGCTCGGCCGACTGCAGTCGCACCAGGACCTCGAGACTGTCGACGTTCTCGACCTCGGCACGGCGAGCCTCGAGGTCGATGGACGTCGACAGGTTCTGCGACGCCGCACGCTCCAGCTGCACCTGCCGGGCGCCCGTCGCCCCTCGGGCGGCGACGAGACCGTCGAGTCGCGCGTCGATGTCCGCGAGTCGTGGTCCGACCTCCGCCCCGCTCCGGAGCTCCGCGGCGATGTCTCCGAGCATCGCGAACACGCTGTTCGCGCCGTCCCCGAAAGCCTGCGCGCCGTCGGCGTCGACACGCACCGTCTCGTTGTCGCTGATCCGCCTGCGCACGCCGTCTCCCGGACTGCCGTTGAAGGTGAACGTCCCCGGGTCGAAGGCCGCTCCCGCATCGCTCGTCCCGGCGAAGACGCTGCGACCGAGAACGGTGGTGTTCGCCTTCGCCAGCAGCTCGGCGCTGATCGATTCGAGCTCCTGCGCGATCGACTCGCGGGCAGCCGGACTGAGCGCGCCGGAGTTCGCCCCCTGGGCGGTGAGGTCCCTGGCGCGGTTGAGCAGATCGACGCTCGCGCCGAGGGCCGTGTCCACCGTGGTGACCCACGCCATCCCGTCGCTCAGATTGCGGGAGTACTGCGCCACCCGCGATTGATCGCCGTGCACGCCGAGCGTCTTGGCGGCGGCGGCCGGGTCCTCGCTGGGAGTCCGGAAGGCGCGCTGCGAGGCGGCCTGATTCTGCAGCCGATCGCGGTCGGCGAGGTTGGTCTGCAGCGTGCGCAGCGACTGCTGCGTCATGGTGCTGCTCGTGATGCGACCGATCATGTCACTCTCCCCAGAGTCAGCGGCCGACGAGGCCGGTGCGGTTGATCAGGATGTCCAGTGCCTCGTCGACGGCTGTCAGCACACGGGCCGCCGCCTGGTAGGCCGTCTGGTAGGTCAGGAGGTTGATCGTCTCCTCGTCGCCGTCGACCGACGCGTTCGACTGCTGCGCGGTGACCGCGGCGACAGCTCCCATGTCGGCGATGTCGGCGCGCTGCAGATCACCGGCGACGCTCACGGCGAATCCGGTGACGAAGCTCGACCACGTCGCGCTCGGTCCGGTCGTCGACGTCGCCAGAGCGCCGATGCGGTCGGCGACGGTCGTGTCCTTCGCCCCGGCACCCGGTGCCGCGAGTGCGAGGTCGGCGAGCCCGACGGGCACCACGCGCAGGCCGAGGGCCGCGGGGCCCGTCGCCGACAGCGCGAAGAAGTCGCCCCCGGGTGCGCCGGCCGACGTGACACCGGTGCGGTGGACGTCGTTGACGGCGGTCGCCAGGGCGGTCGCCGTGCGGTTGTACGCGGCGGCGACGCCTGCCAGCGTTCCCCCGTCTGCCGCGGGCGCCAGCGCACTGATCGTCCCACCGACGAGTCCGCCGGTGACCGTCACCGGCACGCCGGGGCGGTCCGCCCACGCGATGCCCACCCGTCCGCCGTCGGCCACGTCACGAGGGCCTGAAGCCACCAGCGACCTGCTGCTGTCGCCGGAGACGAGAGCGTTCCCGTCGACGCGCAGGGTCAGAGTGCCGTCGGCCTCGACGATGCCCGTCGCTCCGACCGCCGTGGACAGCTGCTGCGCGAGCACCGTGCGCTGATCCATCAGCTCGTTCGCGTTGCGTCCGGACTGCAGAGCCTCGCGGATCTGTCCGTTCAGCGCGGCGACCTGACCGGCGACGGCGTTCACGTCGGCGATCTGGCTGTCGACCTGACCGCGCAGGTCGCGCCACTGCGAGGCGATCGTGCCGTAGCCTGCGGCGATCTGACCGATGAGCACGCCGGCATTCGTGAGCACGACCTGTGCCGCCGCGGTGTCGGGGGTGTTGGCGAGATCGGACCATCCTGCCCAGAAACGGTCGAGGTTCGCCGCGAGCCCGTCCTTGGTGGGCTCGGCGAGGACGTCCTCGGCCTGGCTCGCGGCGGTGGCTCGCGCCACCCAGAACCCGGAGGTCGCGAGGGCGTCACGCACTCTGGCGTCGAGGATGTCGTCTCCGAGCCTGGCGATGCCGGTGACGCCCACTCCCCCGCCGACGGCGAGACCCGACGGCCACAGTCCTGTCTGTCCGGGTGCCACGATCGACGTCTGGTCGACCCGCTGCCGCGTGTATCCCGGCGTGGTCTGGTTCGCGATGTTCTGACCTGTCACGGTCATCCCCGCGCGGGCGGCGCTGAGCGCCGATTGGGCGAGCCGGAGTCCTGCGAACGACGACATCGTCCTCACACCCTGGTGTCGAGCAGTCGGGCGTCGCCGTCGCGGACGACACCGCCCTGCGGGTCGTACTCGCCGGTGGGGACGCCGAGTCCGGCGATGGTCTCCTGGGTGATGCGGATCGCGGTGCGCAGACGCTGCTCGTTGACCTTCTTCATCTCGCCGATCTCGTCTGCGAGAGTGACCATGGCCGTGAGGTGTCCCGACAGGATCTCGCGCCAGGCATCGGTCGGCGCGGCATCGATCAGGTCCTGCAGCGTGGTCGCCTCGGGGACGCCCCACTCGTCGGCGACCGAGATGACCAGCGTGTCACGGGAGAGAGCGACCGTCGGCATGGCCGCGAGGACGCGCTCGATCTCGTTCGCCGCGTGGTGGATCCAGCGATTGCGTCCCGTCGCGAGCAGCATCTGCTGTTCGTCGAGCTTGAACAGCAGCACCTCCAGCAGGTCGCGCTCTCGCATCAGTTGCATGCTCAGGTCGTGAGCGGCCACGATTGGTCACCTCGTCATGTCGCGATTTCCGCGAGGGGGAAGCCCGTCGCACGTCCGACTATCGCGACAACGTGAGCGTCAGTAACTCCACGGAGCGGAGCGCATGCGGCATCCGTGGTCCGCACCGTGCGCCGCTCGCGCTCAGCGGCCCGCGCCCGTACGTCCCAGAACGTCGAGCAGCAGCGATTCGGCCGTCTCGTCGGCCGCGGCCTGCAGCGCTTCACGATTGGCATCGCTCACGGCGACGACGATCTCGGCGCGGTTGATGCGCTTGTCCCGCGGGGCGTCGATGCCGACCCTGACACCGCTCGGAGTGACCGCGAGGATGGTGATGGTGATGTCATCGCCGATGACGATGCTCTCGTTGGCGCGTCTCGTCAGTACCAGCATGCGTCGTCTGCCTTCCATGGCTGGGCACGGTCGCGCCTCTGTGCACAAATGTATCGCACTCATCTCGTAAATGAGCAGAATTCGAGATCAGAGGGTGGCAGCGGGCAGCGCCGGGTTCATCATGCGCACCACGCCGACGACATCGGTGGCGAGCCCGCCTGACGCCGCCTCGTCGTAGGAGAGCACGGGGAGGCCGCGCACCTGCGACGCGACAAGCCGTCGCACGGCGTGACGCAGCGTCGGGGCGCACACCAGCACGGGTTCGGAACCCGACGGATCGAGCTCCTCGACGGTGCGGCGCACGTTGTCGAGGACCTGCATCGTGGTCTCGGGGGTCAGCACGATCTGCGGCTGCCCCTCGACCACTCTCATGCCCTCGAGCATCTGCTGCTCGAGGATGGGCTCGAACATCACGACCCGGATGCGCCCCTCCTCGGCGAAGCGGGCGGCGATCGCCGGTCCGAGCGCCGCGCGCGCCGCGTCGATGAGCCCCGCGGTATCGGCCGAGGCCTTGCCACGAAGGGCGAGGGCCTCGTAGATCCGGGCGAGATCGTTGATCGGCACCCTCTCGGCGAGCAGTCCGGCCAGTACGCGCTGGATGGCGGCGAGCGACAGCACGGCCGGGGTGAGCTCCTCCACCGTCGCGGGGCTCGTCTGCTTGAGGTGCTCGGTCAGCTGGCGGACGTCCTCGAGCGAGAGCAGCCGATCCGCCTGGCCCTGCACGATGTCCGAGAGGTGGGTGATGATGACGCTCGCTCGGTCGATCACCGTCGCGCCGGCCATGTCGGCCGCGTGCGACATCTCGGCCGGGACCCACTTGCCCTCCAGGCCGAAGACCGGGTCGACGACCGCCGTCCCGGGCAGCTGCTCGAGCCCGGAGCCGATCGCGAGCACGTGGCCGCGGGGAACGGATCCTCGTCCGGCCTCGACGCCGGCGATGAGGATCGCGTAGGTCTGCGCCGGCAGGTCGATGTTGTCGCGGGTGCGCACCGGCGGCATCAGGATGCCGATGTCGAGGGCGAGCTTGCGCCGCAGCGACTTCACACGGGTGAGCAGATCACCCGCGCCCCCGGACGCGAGATCCACGATGTCGGGCGAGAGCGAGATCTCCAGCGCATGCACGCGCATCCGATCCATCAGCTCCTCCGGCCCCTCCGCGCTCGCGTCCACCGCCTCCTGCTGCAGAGCGTCGGCCTCGAGGGCGGCATCGCGATCCTCGTTCGCCTTCACGCGCGACGCCGCGAACAGCAGTACCGAGCCGATCACGAGGAACACCAGCAGTGGCATGCCGGGGATGAACCCCATGGCGATCGCGGCCAGCCCGGTGATCACCAGCGCATTGCGGGACTGCATGAGCTGGCGTCCCGCCGCCTGACCCATCTCGGTCTCGGCGTTCTCGCGGGTGACGATCATGCCGGTCGACACCGCCATGAGCAGCGCGGGGATCTGCGTGACCAGACCATCGCCGATCGTGAGGATGCTGTACGTCTCGAGCGCATCCCCCATCTCCATGCCGTGCTGCACCATGCCGATGATGATGCCGCCGACGAAGTTGATGACGACGATGACGATGCCGGCGATGGCGTCGCCCTTCACGAACTTCGACGCCCCGTCCATCGCCCCGTAGAAGTCGGCCTCCGCGGCGACCTCGGCGCGGCGCCGGCGCGCCTCGACGTCGGTGATGAGCCCCGCGTTCAGGTCGGCGTCGATCGCCATCTGCTTGCCGGGCATCGCGTCGAGCGTGAATCGCGCGCCGACCTCCGCCACGCGCTCGGCGCCCTTGGTGACCACCACGAACTGGATGACCGTGAGGATGAGGAAGATGACGGCGCCGATCACCAGGGACCCGCTGATGGTGATCTGCCCGAACGCCTGGATGACCTGACCGGCGTGCGCTTCGCTGAGCACCAGGCGGGTCGAGGCCACGTTGAGTCCGAGTCGGAAGAGGGTGGCGACCAGCAGCAGGCTGGGGAAGACCGAGAAATCCAGCGGCTTCTTCACGAACATCGCCGTGAGCAGGATCAGCAGCGCGAACGAGATGTTCAGCACGATGAGCACGTCGAGCAGCGGCGTGGGGATCGGCACGATGAGCAGCAGGATGATGCCCACCACACCGACGGGCACGGCGCCCTTGGACAGCAGCTGACCGAACATGTGCTTCTCGTTCTCTCTCGACGGGGACGGGGGCTCAGAGACCGCGGTCTCGAGTGCTGGCGAACGGCATGGTGTGCGTGCCACGCGCGGCACCGCGACGCTTGAGGTGCTCGATGAACGCGAGCACCTGAGCCACCGCGGTGTACAGCTCTTCGGGGATCTCCCGGCCGAGCTCGCAGGCGGCGTGGACGGCGCGCGCCAGGGGGATGTCGCGGATCATGGGCACTCCCGCCTCCTCCGCGCGTTCGCGGATCTTCTGCGCGACGATGCCCGCGCCCTTCGCGACGACCCGCGGCGCCGACTTGCCCGGTTCGTAGCGCAGCGCCACCGCGACGTGGGTGGGGTTCACGAGCACGACATCGCTCTCGCCGACCGCGGCGATCATCCGGTTCCGGCTCATCGCGAGCTGCCGCGATCGGCGCTGCGACCGCACGAGCGGGTCGCCCTCGCTCTTCTTGTGCTCGTCCTTCGCCTCGTTCTTGGTCATGTGCGTGTGCTTGCGGTTGCGTCGCATGACGACGGCCACATCGATCGCGGCGAGCAGGATGCCCACCGCCACCGCGACCTGCAGCAGCGCCACCGCTCCCCCGGCCGCCTGCTCCAGCAGCCAGGTGATGTTGTGGCTGCCGCTCGCCATGAGCACCGGGACGAGACCCGAGACGACGATCCACAGTGCGAGTCCGATGGCGACGGTCTTGAGCAGGGCCTTCGCCCCCTCCCAGAGCGCCTGCTTGCCGAACACCCGCATGATGCCCGAGACGATGTTGAACTGCTCCGTCCGCATCGTCACACCGCGCAGGTGGATGCCGCCCTGCGCCACCGCGGTCGCCGTGGTGGCGAGGAGCACCACGACGAGCATCGGCATCATGATGCCGCCGAGCGACGAGAGCGCCGCGCCGAGGACGTCCAGCGCGGCGCCGTCGCTCGGGTCCTTCGCCACCGGCGCCACCGCGAGGAACAGCTCGGTGAGCACCTGCGTGCCCGACGCGATCGTCGGCACCATCATGACCGCCGCCGCGGCGATGCAGACCCAGGCCGTGAAGTCCTGACTGCGCCCGATCTGCCCTTTCCTGCGCGCCTCCTTGAGGCGACGATCCGTGGCCTTCTCGGTGCGCTCCCCGCTCTCGGCCTGGCTCATCGGGTCACTCCCAGCAGCAGCCGTGCCGCATCCTCGGCGATCACGGCCACGACACTCGGCAGCGCGGCGTACACGAAGCCGACGAGCAGCAGCGTGAGGCCGATCTTGATCGGGAAGCCCATCGCGAAGGCGTTCAGCGCGGGTGCCACGCGACTGACGAGCCCGAGACCCACGTCGGCGAGGAAGAGCACGATCAGCAGCGGGCCGGCGATCTGCACGGCGCTGAGCATCATCTGCCCGGCAGCGCCGACGAGGGCTTCGGCGGGGGTGCTGAGGTCGATCATCCCCGTCACCGGGACAGCGTCGAACGAGCGGAACAGCCCGCCGAGCACCAGCTGGTACCCGTCGGAGGCGAACAGCAGCATGATCGCCGTCATTTGGAACAGACGGGTGAACTGCGCCCCGTTGATCGCCATGCCGGGGTCGAACGCCTGCGCCATCTGGAAGCCGCCGAAGGTGTCGACCAGGTGCCCCGCGCCCTGGATCGCGCTGAAGAGCACCATGACGAGGAACCCGAGCAGGGCGCCCGTGATCGCCTGACCGACGAGCGCGAACAGGAACCCACCGGTGTCGAGGCGTTCGTATCCTGCGGTCACGACGGGCGAGACGGCGAGGGCCAGCCCCACCCCGAGCATCGCGCGGATGCGCATCGGGATCGTGCCATGGCTGAACGGCGGGGCCAGCACGAGGAAGGCGGTGATCCGCACGCAGGCGAGCGCCGTGGCCTCCAGCCACCCGAAGTCGAGGGGGATGTTCATCATCCCCCGTTCAGGAGCGTGGGGATGCGGGCGAACATCTCGTTCGTGAACGCGATCATCTCGGCGATCATCCAGTGCCCGCTCACGAGCAGGGCGATGCCGACGGCGACGAGCTTCGGCACGAACGAGATGGTCATCTCCTGCACCTGGGTGATCGACTGCAGCAGCGAGATCGCGAAGCCGACCACGAGCGCGGTGATCAGCATCGGCGCACACAGCTTCGCGCCCACGATCAGGGCGGCCTGACCGATGTCGATGACGGCCTCGGGGTTCATCCGCCGCCCCCGTTGTACGACTGCACGAGGGCGGTGATGACCATTCCCCAGCCGTCGATGAGCAGGAAGAGCAGGATCTTGAACGGCAGCGAGATCATCACCGGCGGCAGCATCATCATTCCCATCGACATCAGCGCGCTCGCGACGACCAGATCGATCACGAGGAACGGCACGAAGATGATGAAGCCGATGAGGAAGGCGGCGCGCAGCTCGCTGATCATGAAGGCGGGGACGAGCGTCTGCAACGGGATGCCGGACGGATCGGACGGGTTGTCCATCTGCGCCGCCCTGTGCATCAGCGCGATGTCCTCTTCGCGCGTGTACGAGAGCATCCAGTTCCGCAGGGGCTCCTGGGCGAGTTCGAACGCACGCCCGAACTCGATCTGTCCGTCGGTGAACGGGCTGACGGCGACCGTGTTGATGTCGGTGAGCACCGGCCACATGATGAACAGGGTGAGGAACAGGCTGAGCCCCGCCAGCACCTGGTTCGGCGGGATCGAGGGCAGCGAGAGCGCGTTGCGGGTGAGCGCCAGCACCACGAAGATCTTCGTGAAGCTCGACATCATCAGCAGCAGCGCGGGGGCCACGCTGAGGACCGTGATGCCGAGCAGGGTCATGATGCTGTCGGACGGCGACCCGTTGATGCCGTTGATGGTCACGCCACCGCCGTCGCCGTCACCGGTCTCGGTCGCGAGCAGCGCAGGGGTCGCATGAGCCCCGGTCGCGTCGATCAGCACCAGCACGGCGATCAGGCAGAGGGCGACGGCGAGCATAGCCCACAGCCGGCGCGCGCGGCGCGGCAGAGGCGCGGGCAGCACGGCGGCGGCGGATACGGGCACGGCGGCACTCCGAAGGTGGGTGTCGTGGCCGATCCGTAGCCAGAGGGGCGAGCTATCCGTGCTCGCTGTCGACTATCGCGACGCGGGGCCGTGCCGGTAACCCCTCGACGGCGAGGTCGTCGTCGCGGCGGGTCGATGTCAGGCGACGGACTTCAGTGCGCGATCGACGATGTCGTTCTGCAGCTCGTCCGTCTCGGCCGCGTCGCGTTCCGCCGGTTCGCGTCCGCTCGCTTCGTCGTCGTCGTCGAGGAGCGGAGCCTCCTGCGTGTCGACGACGTTGATCCCGTGCTCGGTCACGCCGAGCACGTAGCGGATGCCGCCGAACTCGGCCACGACGAGCTGGGCCCTGGCGCCGATGCCGGATCTCGCGACGACCGTGATCTTCTCCTGGCGGGCACGAGGCGGCGCCGTCGTGCGCGTCGGCCGCAGCTCCGCGAGTCTGCTCAGACGTCTCGGCAGGAGTCCGGACAGCGGGCTGACGCCCTTCGCCTGCGACTTCTGCAGTCGACGGCTGAGGAAGAGCAGCAGGCCGAGCACGGCTCCGAGCGCGACGATCGCGCGCAGGGCGATGAGGATGTCGTCCATCGTTCAGACGGCCTCTGCGCCGTCGAGGATGCGCTCCACGCGGATCGCGAAGTCGCCGTCGGCGACCACCACGGTGCCGTGGCCGATGAGACGGCCGTTCAGTTTGATGTCGGCGGGAGATCCCGCCGCGCGGTCGAGCTCGACGACGCGTCCGGGTTCGAGCGACAGCACGTCGCGCACCGGCATCCGTGTGCGTCCGATCTCGACGACCAGCTCCATCTCGACGCCGGCGATGCGACTCAGCCGCTGCGGTCCGGGAGCGACGTCGGCCCGCGCACCGTCGATCCGCACGGCGGCCCTGGCCACGACGCTGCCCGCGGCGTCGACCATGTCGAACACCTGGGTGCCCGCATCGGTGAACACCTCTGCGGCGTCGACCACCTCGCCCCCGCCCATCGATCCGCTGCCCAGCACGGCCACGGCGGCCTCGAACACCGGATGCAGGCGATCGACCAGCGGCGCGCTCTTCGAGCCGTCCTCGAGCCGCGCGGGGTCGACCACCTGGATCGCCAGGCGGGCACCCGGGCTGCCGGCGAACGCGACGACGACCGCGTCTCCGGACGCACCGGGGTCGGTGGACGGCGCCGGGATAACCGGGAAGGCGAACGGCAGCCTGCCGGCTATCGCGGCGGCGACGGCGGTGGCGTGGAAGGTGCTCATCAGTGGGTCTCCTCGGAGGTGCTCGTGATCATGCAGGTGAGGCGGGAGCCCCTGCTGCCCGGTGTGGCGAGGCCGATCGGCGTCTGCCCTGCCACGAGTTCATACGGTCGTGTCTCGGGATGCGGCAGACGCAGAAGGTCTCCCGGCGCGAGATCGAGGATCTCGCCGGCGCCGATCGTGAGCGGCGCGAGGCGCAGCGTGATCTCCAGCGGCGTGCTGCGGACCTGCTCGAGGGTCTGCCCGGCCGAGTGCCCCGGGTCGGCATCCGAGCCCGTGGCTGCGAGGCGGTCCACGACCGCGGAGGCCGGGAGCATGACGGTCGCACTCGTCTCGGAGTCACCCAACCGCATCGTGAAGCGCGCGACGATGACCGCGGCCGTCGCGGCGACGACCTGGAGGTACTGCGGGTTGTAGTGCACCGCACTGAACCGCGGCGCACCGGGCAGCAGGGCGTCCAGACTCGCATGCAGGTGCTCGAAGGTGCCCTCCATGAGATTGCGCACCAGCGCGAGTTCGATCGGGGTGAAGGTGCGGGGCTCGGGCAGCGCCGTGCTGCGGCCGCCCATCATCTGCACGACCCACAGCAGTGCGCCGTCGAGGCCGAACTGCACCACGCAGGGCTCGTCGCGGTCGACGAAGGAGCCCGCGACCATCGCCGTGGTGCTGGGCAGGGTGTCGGAGTACTCCTCGTAGCTGATCAGCTCGACGCGATCGAACGCGAGGTGCGCACGCACCCGGATCTTGTCGGTCAGCTGCGACGACCACAGACGGGCGAAGGACTCGAATGCCGCCTCCAGGTGTCGAGTGCTCTCGCGCCCGAGCTGTGCAGGACGGCCGAAGTCGTACGCGGGGTGGCGCACGGAGGCCGGCTCGAGCACGGTGTGTGCGCTGACGACGGTCGACTCGGCGGTGGTGCTCATATCTCCTCAGTCCTTCGACGCGGCAGCGATGGCGGGGATCAGGGCCCGCACCTGCTCGGCCTCGGTCGATTCCACGACGATGTCGACGCGACGGTTGCTCGCCAGCGCCTGCGGGCTGTCTCCCTGCGCGATCGGGCGGGTGTCCGAGTACGCCGTCGCCTTCACCCTCGGCCCTCCGACACCCTCGTGCTCGACGAGGAACCGCGCGACCTGGGTCGCCCGCCCGCCGGACAGCTCCCAGTTGGTGGGGAACGGCAGCGCCGACACGCGATGGTCGGCATGCCCCTCGACGCTGACCTGGTTGTCGACCGTGGTCAGGACGTCGCCGATCGCGTCGAGCACCGAATCGGCCTTGGCCGAGAGCTCCGTGCTGTTGTCGGCGAAGAAGGTCTCGGCGCCCACCAGACCGACCTGCAGACCGCGATCGTCGATCACGAACTGCACCGTGTCCTGCAGGCCCTGCGTCGCCAGGGACGCGGTCATGCGGTCACGCAGCTGCTCGAGCGACTCGAACTCGGCCTCGGCCCTGGCGGTGAGATCCACCACCCCGTCGTCGTCCTGCAGTTCCTCGGGGACGACGATGCCCTCGGCGGTGTCCGCTCCACCCTCGGTGCTCTCCTGCCCGAACCCGGTGGCCAGGCTGTTGGCGAGGAGCTCGAACTTCGTCTTGTCGACGTTCGACACCGCGAACAGGACGATGAACAGGCACATCAGCACCGTCACCATGTCGGCGTACGAGACCGCCCAGCGCTCGTCGGGCTCGTCGTGCGCATCGTCCTCGTGCCCGCGGCCGCGTGTCCGGCGGGCCGTGCTCATCGGGCGTCCTCGGCGGCCGGTGTCTGCTCGCGCTTCGGCTTCTTCGCCTTCGGCTTGACGGTCGAGAGCGCCTCGAGCCGCTCCTGCAGCAGGTGCGGAGCGCTTCCCGCCTGGATCGCCAGCATGCCCTCGGACACGAGGGTCATGCGCTCGAGCTCCACCGCCCCGATCCGGCCGAGGCGACCGGAGATCGGGTTCCAGATGAAGTTCGCCGACAGGAGTCCCCACAGCGTGGCGACGAACGCCGCGGCGATCATGGGCCCGAGGTGATCGGGCTCGTCGAGCTTCTCGAGCACGTGGGTGAGCGAGACGACCGTGCCGACGATGCCGATGGTCGGCGCGTAGCCGCCCAGGGACCCGAAGAACTTCGAGGCGACGCGAGTGCGCGACGCGGTCGCGGCGATCTCGTCATCCATCACCGTCTGCAGGTCCTCGGGGTCGGTGCCGTCCGCGAGCGCCTGCAGTGCCTGCCTGGTGAAGGCGTCGGGGGCGCTGTCGAGCTCCTGCTCGAGCGCGAGCAGTCCCTCGCCGCGTGCCTTCTCGGCATACCCGACCAGGAACGGGATCACGGCCTCGGGGGTCATCTTCGGACCGCGGACCATGCGTCCGAGACTCTGCACCGCGAGGATCGTGTCGCGCAGGGTGTGACTGGCGATGCCGACGCCGATCGTCGAGCCGAGCACCAGGATCATCGGGGCGGGGATGAGCAGCGCCTCGAAGCTCGCGCCCTCCATCGTGATCATCGCGACCAGGGCGCCGAACGCCAGGACGACGCCGATGAGGAATGCGGGATCCACGATCAGATCCGATCCTGCGCGGCGAGCGAGCCCGTGGTCAGGGACTGCGCGACCCCGAGCACGCGTGCGCGATACGCGACGATGCGCTCGATGACCTCGTCGAGGGACTCCACGACGACATGCACCTTGCCGTCGACCATGTGCAGGGTCGTGTCGGGAGACGAGAGGATGCGCTCGATCAGGTCCGGGTTCACCGCGAACCGCGTGCGGTCGAGGCGGGTGACGATGATCATCGAGAAGGCTCCGGGCGTCGGGCGAGTGGGAGGTCCGTCCGACTATCGCGACGCTGTGAGCACCGGGTAACCAGGGCTGCCTGCAGACGGCCACCGCCTCGGGACCCGGCGACCGGGGCCCGAGGCGGTGGCACGACCTCAGCGCTTCAGCTGCGTGAGCTCCTGCAGCACCTCGTCGCTGGTGGTGATGATGCGGGCGTTCGCCTGGAACCCGCGCTGCGCGACGATGAGGTTCGTGAACTCCTGCGACAGGTCCACGTTGCTCATCTCGAGAGCACCCGAGACCAGATCGCCGAATCCCGCGTCTCCCGGCTCCCCCACCCGTGCTCCGCCCGAGTTCACCGAGACCCGGTAGGCCGTCCCGCCGGCCTTCTCGAGTCCCTCGGGGTTGGCGAAGGTCGCCATCGCGATCTTGCCGAGAGTCTGGGTCGCCCCGTTGCTGAAGGTGCCGACGATCGATCCGTCGCCGGTGATGCTGTACGACTTCAGTGTTCCCGCGGCAGCGCCGTTCTGCTCCGACACGGCGACGGTCGACAGCTCGGCGTAGCCCGTGACGGCGCCGAGGTCGACGGTCACGGCTCCGGCGACGAGAGTGAGACCGGGAGCGGCCTGAACTCCGTTCGTGAACGCGAGTGCACCCGTGGCACCGCTGGCGGGATCCGTGACGTCCCAGCCCGCGGCCGTCCTGGTGAACGTCAGGCTCAGGGTCGAGGGTGTGCCCTGCGCGTCGTAGACCTTGACGTCGCGCACGAGCTCGTCGCCCACCGCGGCAGTCGAGGGCAGGTTGCCGGTGACCGAGGCCGCCGTCGTGGCTCGCGCGGGGGCCACCGCGTCGAGGGGAAGCACGATGTTCCCCGTCGCCTGGCCGGTGTTGACGACGCCGTTCTGCGCCGACCAGCCCTGCACGACCGCGCCGTCGGCGGTGACCATCTTGCCCGTGGGGTCGAACGAGAAGGCCCCGGCGCGGGTGTACAGGGTCTCCCCGCCGGCACGCACCGCGAAGAATCCGTCGCCGGAGATCATCAGGTCTCCCCCACGGCCGGTCGCCTGCGCGGAACCCTGCGCGAAGTTCGTGCGGACTCCGGCGACCTGCACACCGAGTCCGACCTGGGCGGGGTTGCGGCCGCCGACCTCGTCGTCGGGGATGCCCGGATTGCCGACGAGCTGCGACAGGGAGTCCTGGAACAGCACCGAGGACCCCTTGAAGCCGGCCGTGTTGACGTTGGCGATGTTGTTGCCCGTGACATCGAGCATGGTCTGGTGCGAGCGGAGTCCGGAGATGCCTGAGTAGAGCGAGCGGAGCATGAGGGTTCTCTCTTCCTGTGGGAGACGGAGGTCAGAGGGCGGCCGGGGCGGGAGCCGCGGGGGTGGTCGGGGTGGTGACGCCGGTGATGGCGTCGAGGGAGACGGTCTTGTCGCCGATCGTCACCTGCGGGATGGGACCGTCGAACGACACCTTGGTGACGATGCCGGAGACGGTCGCGCCGTCGGCATCCTTGTAGCTGGCCTGCTGGCCGATGAGCGCGCTCGCCGCCTGGCGCATGTTCAGGGCGAACGCCTCGGCACCGCTGTCGGCGAGGGCCGTGAGCTGCTCCATCATGGCGAGCTGGGTGGTCTGCGAGATCATCTCGTTGGTGTCCATCGGACTCGACGGGTCCTGATGGGTGAGCTGGGTGACGAGCAGTTTGAGGAACACCTCGCCGTCCAGCACCTGCTTGCGTGCGGCCGGGTCGATGGTGCTGCCCGTATGGATGGCGCTCGGTGCGCCCACGGCGTCGACGGTCATGTGGTCCTCTCAGGCGAAGATGTCGAGACCCGCGCCGGCGGCGATGGTCGTGGTGGGGATGACTCCGGGTGACGTCCGACCGGGGTCGGATTCCGGATGCTGTCTCGGTCGCCCGTCGCTCTCACTCGCACTCGGGTCGCCGGCCGTTCCCCCGGCTCCCGGCTGGCCTCCGCGGTCCGAGGGCGGCTCGGCCCCGGTGCCGACGCCCATGCTGAGGGTGGCGTGGGGCATGACACCGGCCAGATCCCGCCGCAGGTCGACGAGCATGGTCCGCAGAGCCTCTCGTCCGATCTCGGTCGCGCCGCTGAGCTCGACCTGCACGTCGCCGGCCGCGCTGATGTGCGCGCGGAGGGTGACGGGTCCGAGATTGTCGGGGTTCACCGTGAGGGTGAGGTGATGCGTACCCGCGGGGCGCTGGGCGATGCTCATGACGACCGGCGACACCTGCGCCGCCACGGCCCGAGTGCTCGCGGCCGCCGCATCGGGGGCGGCGAGCGGTGCGGTCGAGGGCACGGGAGCGGGCGCCGTGGCAGCGGTCGGCGTCGCCGAGGCGGAGGGCTGAGCGCGCTCGACAGCGACGGCAGGCGCGTCGTCCGCCGCGGCCGACGCGCCTGGCGATGCCGCCGCATTGGGCGTGGCGTCGACGGTGTCATCGACGGCGGCAGAGGTGGAGGTCAGGGCGGCGGAGGTGGACGCAGTGTCGGGAGCCGTGACGGACGCGGAGGGTGCGACCGCGGCCGGAGCGGCGGACGACATCGTGGCCTCGGCCGATACGCGCGACGACCCTGCCGGGGTGACCGCGGTCTCGTCCGTGCCGCGCGATCCCGCCGGTCTGACCGCGGTGTCCGATCCCGACGCGGCCTGCGGGGTCCCGACGTCGCCCGCACCGGTCGTGGCCGGTGTGCCGGCCGTCGTCGGGATGCCGATCATCGTCGGTGTGCTGGTCGACGTCGACGCACCCGTCGCGGCCACGCCGGTCGGCGCAGCCGCCCCCGCCGTGCCGGTCATCGCCAGTTCGGTCATCGTCGGTTCGGTCATCGCCAGTTCGGTCATCGCCGAGTCGGTCGGCGAGAGCGGAATCACCGGCACTGACGACGCCGGCAGATCGCCGCCATCCGCCTCGGACGATTCCGGCACCGTCATCGCTTCGTCGGCAGGCGTCGAGGCACCGACCGGCGGCGTCGTCACGGCGTCGGCCGAGGACCCCCGTTGCGCCGCGAGTTGCAGCAGCAGCGCTCCCGTCGTATCCGCACCGATCGGGGTCGACCCCTCGGAGTCGCTGTCGGAAGGAGCACGCGACGCATCCTCCTCGCGGACGCGGAAGTGCGATTCGCAGAGCCGAAGGTCCTGGTCGGAGAGCACGGATGCGAAGTGCGCGACCGAGCCGCCTGTCGCACCGCGATCGACCTCCCGCTCCGGTGTGACTCCCGGCACCGGTCCCAGCAGGCTCACGGCGCTCATCCCGCCATCTCGATGATCTTCCGCAGTGAAGCCGAGGTGCCCCCGAATGCCGCCGAGTCGGCGGCCCCGGCCGCGAACAACGTCTGCAGAGCGGCGACGAGATCGGCGCTGCCGGCGGGTGTCGTCGGATCCGCAGCACCCGAGACGGCGCCCGGCGTCGCGCCCGCCGTCGTGCCGGAAACCGCGCCCGGTGTCGTCGCGCCGGGTGCCGTCGTCTGGGCACCCGATGCCGCCTGCGCCGCCTCGAGCACGCCCGCGAAGGTCGCCGCGCTCGCCTCTCCGGTCGGGGCGCTCGTCTCCGTCGGCGCCTGCGCGGCCGCGCCTCGCGCCGCCGGGTCGAGCGAGACGATCCGGCTCTCGATGGCCTCGACGCGGGCGATCGCCGCGTCGATCCCGCTCACGCGGCGCTCCCCGCGTGCCGGGTGGTGCGGGCCACGGCGATCTCATCGAGGGCGGTCTGCTCCGCCGCGAGGTCGACCCTCGCGGCCTCGGTGCGATGAGCGTCCTCGAGACGCTCGAGCCCCTTGAGCTCGCGTCGCGCGTCGATGTGGGCCGATCGTGCCGACGACTCCTCGATCCTGCGCATCTCGACGAGCGCCTGCAGATCGCTCAGCGTGCTGCGACCTGCGGCACGCGCGGCGGCCATGGCCAACAGCGCGCGAGGATCGTCGATCTGCGCGCTGATCTCGGAGAGGCTCGACACCGCGTCGGTCACGGCGTCTTCGGCATCGGTGCGCTCCGCGCTCGCACGCGAGAGGTGCTCGGCGGCGACACGCTCCTGGGCGCCGCGCACCCGAAGCAGTCCGGACAGGGTGAAGGTCATGGGGCGAGCCCTCCGAAGTCGGTGGTGAGCGCGGCGAGCTGCCGCCAGGAGTCGTCGGACGCGGTGAGGTCGTCCATCCGCTGCGTGAGAAAACCCGAGATCGCCGACTCGTGCGCGAGAGCGGCGTCGACCAGCGCGTTCGCACCGGGCCGATAGGCGCCGATGTCGATGAGATCGTTGGCGCTGCGGCGGGCAGCGAGCACGCTCCGCAGTGCCACCGCATCCTGTCGCTGCGCCGGGGAGGTGATCTTCGACACGACGCGCGAGATCGAGCCGAGCACGTCGACGGCCGGGAAGTGCCCGCGGATCGCGAGGGCACGGTCGAGCACGACATGCCCGTCGAGGATCCCCCGCGCGGCATCAGCGATCGGCTCGTTGTGATCGTCGCCGTCGACGAGCACCGTGTAGAGACCGGTGATCGAGCCGGTCGGGCCGGTGCCGGCCCGCTCCAGCAGCCGCGCGAGAACAGAGAACGTGGAGGGCGGATATCCCCGGGTGGCGGGCGGCTCTCCCGCGCTGAGGCCGATCTCGCGCTGCGCCATGGCGACACGGGTGAGGGAGTCCATCATCAGCACCACGTCGAGCGCATCGTCACGGAAGCTCTCGGCGATCCGCGTGGCGACGAAGGCCGACCGCAGACGCGCCATCGCCGGCTGATCGGATGTCGCGACGACGACGACGGAGCGCGCCAGTCCGTCAGGACCGAGATCGTCTTCGAGGAACTCGCGCACCTCGCGTCCGCGCTCTCCGACCAGCGCGATCACGGTGACATCCGCCGTCGAGCCGCGGGCCACCATCGACATCAGTGACGACTTGCCGACGCCCGACCCCGCGAAGAGTCCCAGACGCTGCCCGGTGCCCACGGGCGTCATGGTGTCGAGCACGCGTACGCCGAGTCCGAGCTGGCGGTCGATGCGCTGCCGATCCATGATGCTGGGGGCGTCGTGATCGAGTGAGACGAAGGACGCGCCGGGCCCGAGCGGGCCTTTGCCGTCGATGGGGCGGCCGAGCCCGTCGAGGACACGACCCAGCAGCGCTCGGCCGGTCGGCACCTGCAGGGGCGCTCCCCCATGACGCACCCGAGCCCGAGCGGTGATGCCGTCGACCCTGCCGAGGGGCATGCACCGGGCGGACGTGCCGTCGATCGCGACGATCTCGGCATCGACCGCTCGCGAAGCCCCCGCGTCGATGCTCACCCGGTCTCCGACAGCCCCGTCGAGACCGGCGATCTCGACTCCGAGTCCCCGCACCGACGTCACCGTGCCGAGGCGTTCGGGCCGCGCAGCGTCGAGCGCACGCCGCCATGCTGCGGTCGCCGCGCTCATGCGATCGCCTCGAGGTCGTCGTCGCCGCGGAGCGCGGAACTCGCACGTGCCAGCGCCCCGGCGACGCGGGTGTCGACGGCGCCGTCCTCGACGCGGACGATCGCTCCGCCGGCGTCCACCGTGTCGGAGGCCGTCGCCGGGATCCGCTGCAGGGCCTGAGGCTCGTCGTCCTGCAGCGTCTGCAGGTCGCGGGTGCTGAAGGTCACCCCGGTCCACCGGTCGACCGGGACCTCCGCGAGCGCCCGACGCAGGGCGTGGGCAGCGGATCGCGCGGCATCCGAGAGCTCGACCCCGAGGATCACCCGGGCCAGGTCCACCGCGAGCTCCTCGAGACGATCTGCTGAGAGCGCACTCACCTCGTCGACCCGTCGCCGGTATTCCGCCTGGGCCGCGTCGAGAGCAGCGAGTGCCGATCCGCGCTGGTGCAGGTAGGACTCCCTGAGCTCCTGCATCCGCTGCTGCTGAAGGATCTGCTCGTGCTCCGCCGCGTCGAGCGCGATGCGCCGTCCCTCGGCGAACCCGTCGGCGTAACCGCGGGTTCGCGCCCGATCGGCCTCGCCGCGGATGTCGATCGGAGTCTCGCCCACGCGCGGAACCGCCAGAGGCGTGAAGGCGGAGTCGAGCACGATGGACACCTCGGGATCAGAAGACGAGGCCTGTCCGTGGCCCGAAGGTCGAGCAATCCGTGCTCTGTGGGAACTATCGCGACGGTCATCCGCTCCCGTAACCACGGCGGCCCGATCCGTCTCGGATGCACTCACTCGATGAGCTCGTCCTCGTCGTCGCGGGAGATCGTGATCTCCTCGGCGGCTTCGAGCTCGCGGATGACGCGGACGATCTCGGCGCGGGCTTCGTCGACCTGCCGCATCCGGACCGGCCCGAGCACGCGCGTCTCCTCGGCCAGGTTCTCCTGGTTGCGCTCGGTCATGTTGCCCTTGACCTTGTCGAGGATCTGCTCGTCCGCGCCCTTGAGCGCCAGCGCGAGCATCCGCAGGTCGATGCCGCGGAGCACGCGCTGGGCGTCGCGATCCTCGAGCCTGGCGATGTCGGCGAAGGTGACCATACGGCTGCGGATGTCCTCGGCCAACGCCAGATCGCGTCCCTCGAGGCTCGCGAGCAGCGACTTCTCCAGCGCGGTGTCCGAGCGGTTGATGATCTCGACGAGCGGCTGCACCCCGCCGATCGACTCATGGTTGTCCCGCATCGCGAACACGCCGGTGCGTGCGCGCAGCGAGTCGGCCACGATGGAGATCGCCTCCTGCGTCGCGGTGCCCATCGTCGCGATCGCCTGTGCGACGTCGGTGCGCAGCGGATCCTGGAGGGCGGCGAGCACGGCGGCAGCCCTGTCTGCTCGGAGATTCGCCAACACGACGGCCACGGTCGTCGGCAGCTCGCCCTCGATGATCGTGGCGAGCTGGGCAGGATCCGCCGCATTGAGGAAGTCGAACGACACAGAGCCCTGCGACATCACCCGGCCCACCATCCCCACCGCCTTCTCCCGCCCGAATGCGGTCTCCAGCAGCCCGGTGGCGAGTTCCTGGCCGCCGCGCGAGGGCACGGAGCCGCCGGTGGCGATCCGTCGGAATTCGCCGAGGGCGCGGGCGGTCGAGGCGAGATCCACTCCGCCGAGCTGCGTGAGCTCCGCCGCCAGCATCTCGGCGCGCTCCTCGCCGAGATGACGCAGCACCTCGGCGCTCGCCTCCCTGTCCATGTTCATCAGCACGATGGCCGCCTTGCGCAGCCCGGTCATCTGCTGCACCGGCATCGGCGCGATGGGGGGCGACGCGGTCGACACCTCCACGGTGTCGGCCTGAGCATCGAGCATCTCGGTGAGCAGGCTCATACCGTCGCCTCATCCATCAGGTCGGCGAGAGCCGTGGCGATCGCGTCGGGCTCCCGCTTGGCGAGGTCATCGATCTCGCGGCGGCGGCGCTCGACGAGCACCTTGTCGGGCTCGGGCTCGTCATCGAGGTCCACCGACGCCGAGGGCAGCAGGGTGGTCGGTGCGGGCATCGGGATCGCCTCGGCGTCTTTGAGCCCCCGGAGGGACTTGAGCTTCTGCTCCTCGCTCTCGGTGACGGTCGCGAAGTACTCGATCGGCCCGTCGTCGGTGTACATCACACGCCGCTTCATCCGGCGACGCACCACGAGATAGACGATCAGGATCACGACCGCGAGCAGGATCGAGCCGCCGATGATCGCCGACCGCAGCAGCTCCTGCTGGAACTGCTGCTCTCTCTCCGCCTCCGCGGCCGCGAGGGCGGTCTGCGCCGCCGTCGCTCCGGCCTGGGTGAACTCGACGAACTCGACCGCGATCTCATCGCCGCGTTCGACGTCGATCCCCGCCGCCGACGCGACCAGCGATTCGATCTGGTTCGCGGTGACCCCCGTCACCGCCCCGCGGTTGAGAGCGATGCTCACCGTCTGCCTGGTCACCTCGCCGGCGGGAGTGACGGTCTTCTCGGTCGACTTGTTCACCGCGTTGCTGCGAGATGTCTCCTCGAACTCGTACGCCCCCTCGCCGTCTCCCCCATTCGGCACGGCGATGTTGTCGGGCCCCAGGACGCCGGTCCCGCCGGCCTGGCCGCCGTTGTACGTCTCGGTCTTCGTCTGCTCCGAGGCGCTGAGGTCGCCCTCAGGCGCGGAATAGGTCTCATCCATCCGCTCGGAGGTCGAGTTCGCGACATCGGCCGACACGGTGACGGTGGCGTTGCCGGGGCCGACGATCGTCTCCAGCATCCGGCTGACCGAGGCCGCGACCTTCGCCTCGTGCTCGGTCGCCTGCTTCGACGAGCTGCCGGTGAGACCGGTGCCGACCGCCGAGAGCACCCGACCGTCCTGATCCGTGACCGCCACGTCCTCCGGGGTCATGCCGGGGATCGATGCGCTCGTGAGATGGACGATCGCCTCGATCTTCTCGTCGCTGAGGGACGCGCCGCTGCGGGTCTTGACGAACACCGAGGCGGTGGGACTCTGCTGCTCCGAGACGAACACGCTCTGCTCGGGGATCGCCAGTTGCACGGATGCCGTCGAGATCCCCTCCATCGCACCGATCGTTCCGGCGAGCTCGCCCTCGATCGCGCGCTTGTAGGTGACCGACTGCTGGAACTCGCTCGCCGTCACGCCCATCTTGTCGAGCAGCGTGTATCCCGCGCTGGTGTCGCCGGGCAGACCGGCGGATGCGGCCGCGAGGCGTTGCGCGTAGACCTGGTCGTCCGGCACGAGGATCGTCGCCCCGCCTTCGGTGAGCTCGTATCCGACGCCGGCGGACTTCAGCTGCTCGACGACCGCCGACGCATCCCCCGCACTCAGTCCGGTGAAGAGGGGGCTCATCTGCGGCCGGGTCAGCCAGGAGCCGAGCGCGACGGCGCCCATCACCAGCAGCGCGACGCCGATGACGGCGATCGTGCGCTGGGCCAGAGAGAAGCCGCCGACGACCCGCTTCGCGCGGTCGTAGTAGCCCGTGAGCATCGTGGGCATCAGGCCTGCATCCTCATGATCTCGTTGAACGCCGAGACGCTGCGGTCTCGTACGGCGACCACCAGATCGAGGGTCACCGAGGCGCGGGTGGAGGCGATCATCGCCTGGTGGATGTCCTGCAGGTCCCCGGTCACGGCCTGCACCGCGAGCTCGTTGGAGGTCGACTGCAACTGCTGCAGACTCTCGACGGCGCCGGTGAGCGAGGTCGCGAAGGCACCGGCGGATGCCGAGGCACCAGCCGCGTCGGGACCCGTCTCGAAGCTCAGCGCCGACAGCGGCGCGACACCGGCGGCGGACACCGCGTCGATCGGACCGCTCATCAGCCGCGTCCGATCTGCAGCGCGGCCTCGTAGGTCGTCTTCGCGCGGTCCACGACCGCGGCGTTCGCCTCGTAGCCGCGCTGCGCGAGGATCAGCATGCTCATCTGATCCCCGAGCTCGACGTCGGGGTACTGCACGTAGCCGTCGTCGTTCGCGTACGGATGCTCGGGGTCGTAGACGAGTGTGCCTTCGGCCTCCGATTCGACCACGCCCGCCACGTACACCCCGGGGCTCTGCGTGCCCGCCTGCACGGCGACGTACTTCTCGCGGAACCCCTCCTGACCCGGAGGGGTCGCGGTGTTGACGTTCGCGATGTTGTCGCTGAGCGCATCGAGCCATTTGCGGTGCGCGGTCAGCCCGGTGCCGGCGATGCCGATCGCATCGAACGTCATGCGGAGGCCTGACCGATCGCCTTGCTGATCGACGAGGCCTGGCCGCCGATCGCCTGACTGGCGAACTGGAAGCGCAGCACCGTGTCGATGTTCGAGAGGGTCTCGGTGTCGAGGTTGACGTTGTTGCCGTTCAATCGGGTGGGCTCGAGCGACCGCTCGACGGTGGCTGCGACCGAGCCGGAGCCGCTCGCGACGGCCGTGCGCAGCTCGTCCTCGAACTGCACGCGCTGGGCCCGATAGCCGGGGGTGTTGACGTTGGCGATGTTCTCAGCGATCGAGCGTTGGCGCAGCGCCAGCCCGTCGAGGGCACTGATCAGCGCGGAGGAGGTGACGGATTCGAGCACGGGGGCACTCCGGACGTTGGTGAAGAGGCCGATCCGTGGCCAATCGTCGAGCGATCCGTGCTCGGAGCGGACTATCGCGACACCGACGCTCCCCCGTAACCCTCGCGGTCACCCTTCGATGTCGAGGTACGCGGGACGATCCTGCCGCCCTGTCGGCACCCGGCGCAGTGCGGCGATCTCCCGCGCGACATGCGCGCGCGACGCCGTCAGCGCGCCGATCATCAGCTGCTGGCGCGCGAGCACCGCCTCAGCCCGTTCTCTGAGTTCGTCGGGAACGGGTCCGGGCGGCGCATCGAGGGGCCGATCGTCGAGCGTCTCGTCCGCGGCGTCGAGCGCACGCTCGAACCTGTCGAGCACCGCCATCCAGGCGGTCAGCGCCTCGGTCATCGCGCGTCAGCCCAGAGCCGAGGCGCGCGGAGCGGCCACGGCGGTCAGCTCGGCCGCCTCGTGCCACGCCTCCCGCAGGGGCGCCACCAGCTGACGGCACTCGAGGGTCGCGGCGCGATCACGCGAGACGTTCGCCGAGATGAGGCGCCCGGTGAGGTACGTGTAGACGCCGCGCAGCTCCGCCGCGGCGTCCCAGGCGTCGGTGAGCGAGCCGTGCAGCTCCGCGACGATCGACTGGGCATGCGTGAGGTGCGTGTTCGCCACGTTCCAGTCCCCGGCGTCCTGCGCGGAAGCCGCCCGGTCGATGTCGACGAGCAGACGGTCGTACAGCAGGGTGAGCAGGCGTTCGGGCGTCGCGGACGCGACCTGCTGCTCCAGGTACTGCTGCTTGGCCCGGTCGAGGGAGGTGAGTGCCATGATGTGCGAGCTCCGGTGGGTGGTGGTCGGAAGGGCGGGTCAGTCGCCCGAGGACGGCGAGAGGCCGGCGAGCTGGCTCGTCAACCACGAGGACTGCGACTGCAGCTTCGAGAGCTGGACCTCGAGCTGGGCGTAGGTGCGCTCCAGCGTCGCGCGGCGCTGGTCGAGACGGACATCCCAGCGCTCGACCTGGGTCTTGAGCGTCTTGACCTCGTCCTCCTGGCCGGTGATGCGGCTGGTGAGCAGCCCGTCGTACTTGTCGGAGTACTGGGTGGTCACGCCCTGCAGCCGCGCAGCCACGCCGGAGAACAGCTCCTGTGTGCCCTCCGCGTCGGCGGCGAGGGCCGCGGCGAACTTCTCGGCGTCGAAGGACAGCACGCCCTTGTCGCTGACGGTGATGCCGATCGTCGAGGGAGAGATGCCGTCCACCGGATGCTGCACGGCGTTGGCCAGCGCACCCCGCAGGTTGCGTACGGTGCTGTCGCCCGTGAAGACACCGAGGGTGGTCGTCTCGCCCACCCCGCCGACCGTCGCCGTCGATCCCTTGTCGATGCGGGTCAGCAGGCTCGCGATCTCCTTGATGAAGGTCTCGGCGGTCGTGGTCTGCTCCTTCGCGTCGCGCGCCACCGTGACCGTCACGGGATCGGCGCTCACCGCGGTGACGGTGACCTCGATCCCCTCGCCCACGGTGATCGTGTTGCCGGGGTGGGTGAGCACCTGCTCGGCAGCGGTTCCTGCGAACAGCCGGATGCGGGCATCCGCTCCCTGTGTGATCAGCGCCGCGCCGGGCTGGGCTCCGAGATCCGTGGAGGTGCCCGCCGCGACCTCGGCCGCAGTCCCCCGGTGCACGGTGAAGGCACCCGCCGCGCCTGTCTCGGCGGAGGTGAGCTGGATGCGTGAGAGCGGTGCGCCGTCGGCATCCGTGCCCGCGGGCACGACGGTCGCGCTGACTCCTGCCTTCGAGTCGTTGATGGCCTTGGCGAGGTCTTGGGCGCCGGTGCCCAGCGGGGCGACCTCGACGGCCTCGCCGTCGGATCCGACGAGGGTGAAGGGTCCGCCCCAGCCTGTCGATCCGGCGGCTGCGGTGACGAGGGAGTGGGCGGTCGCGACCGCGTCGACCACGACGGCGGTCGAGAAGGCGCTGGCCTTCGCTCCCGCCGAGACCGTGACGGTCTCGGACGATGATGAGGCGGTGAACGCCGCGAGCGAGGTCGCGGACGCCGCGGTCTTCGCCTTCGTGACGAGCTCCTGCAGCGTGGTGTTCAGCGACTGGAGGTTCGTGATGATCGAGTTGCGATCGGCGATCTTGTTCGTGATCAGCGTCTTCGGGATGGCCGAGACGTCCATCATCGCCTTGATGAGCTCTTCGGTCTTGAGCCCTGATACGAGTCCGTCGAGTTTCATCCCGGTCGTCTTCCGTGCGGTGCGGTCGAAGGTGTCCTACAGGAGGGCGCCCGAGCGGAGGTGACTCCACCCGGGCGCCCTGTGCGCCTCAGGCGCAGCGACTCAACGGAGCAGCTGCAGGACGCCCTGGCCCGACTGGTTCGCCTGCGCGAGCATGGCGGTACCGGCCTGCTGCAGGATGTTCGAGGCGGTGTACCTGACCATCTCGGCGGCCATGTCGGTGTCGGCGATGCGGCTCTTCGCGGCGGAGAGGTTCTCGGCCGAGACCTGCAGCGAGTTGATCGTCGACTCGAAGCGGTTCTGCACCGCACCGAGACCGGCGCGAGCCGTGGAGACGGCCGTGATCTGCGTGTCGATCGCGGCGATCGTGGTCAGCGCGTTGGCGGCGGTGTCCACCGTCAGCGCGCCGATCGTGGCACCGAGACCCGAGAAGTCCGTCAGCGTGACGGCGATCTGGTCCTCGGCCGCCTCGGAGCCCGCACCGACCTGGAACGTCAGCGTGGCCGCGCTGTCGAGCAGCTTGATCCCGTTGAAGTTCGTGCTCGCCGCGACGCGGGTGAGCTCCTCGCCGAGCGTGTCGATCTCGGTCTTGATGGCGGTGCGCGAGTCGGCGTTGTTCGAGTCCGAACCCGCCTGGACCGCGAGGTCGCGGACGCGCTGCAGGATCGAGTGGACCTCGGTCAGGGCGCCTTCCGCGGTCTGGATGACCGAGATGCCGTCCTGCGCGTTGCGAGCGGCGACGTTCAGGCCGTTGACCTGCGAGCGCAGGCCCTCGGAGATCGCGAGGCCGGCCGCGTCATCGGCTGCACGGTTGATGCGCAGACCGCTCGAGAGCTTCTCGAGCGACTTCGACATGTCGTTCTGGTTGATGGAGAGGTTGCGGTACGCGTTGAGTGCACCGACGTTGGTTGCGATCTGAAGACCCATGAGTGTTCCTCCGTGGTTATGGGGCTGAATGCGGGTCCGTCCGTGGACCTGCACAACCGACATTCGCGACGACGGCAGCAGCGGTAACCGCGGTGGAGCAAGTTTCCCGCCGCGCTCAGACGGCGGCGAGCAGGGCGCCGGCGCGCGCCGGCATCGCGATACGGGCCGCCGCAGCGATCGGGGCCGGTGCCGCGGTGTGCGCGGGACCGAAGAGGGTCTCGAAGAAGCCGGCCTTCGCCTTGGTCGACCGGTCGCCCGTGGTGCCGCCCTCCCAGGCCTCCATCGCCTCACGCATCAGCAGCAGCCCTCGGGAGCGCAGCTTCGACACGTAGGCGTGACTGACCTCGAGCTCCTCGGCGATGTCCTTGACCGTGCGGTCCTCGAGGTAGATGCCGCGGACGACCTGCTGCATCGCGGCGGGCAGCGCATCGACGACCCGGTTGACCATGTCGCGCGTCTCCGACTGCTCCACCGCGTGCTCGGGGAGGATCACGCTGTCGGTGAGATCGACGGCCCGCCGCCCCGTCTCCACATCGAAGTGCTCGTCGAAGCTGATGGCGGAGCGCACCATCTCGTCGAGCTGCATCATCTCGGCGACGGCGTCGGCGCCGAGGCCGGACTCCTTCGCGAGCTCGGCCACGGTCGCCGTCCGACCGGTGCGAGCGAAGATCACGTCTGCGGCCACGCGCACCCGTTCGATCTTGTCGCGTCCGCGCTCGCCGGCGGGGTCGGCCCGACGCATCTCCGAGAGCATCGCCCAGTTGATCTGACTGCTCGCGAACGCGCCGAAGGGGATGCCGCGCGAGGAGTCGTAGGTCATCGCCGCGCGGGCGAGCCCGAGGCGTGCCGCGGAGAGCAGGTCGTCGAGGTCGACGTGGGTGGCCGATCGTGCCTTCTCGACGGCCAGGAACGTCGCGAGCGGCATGTTGTCTCTGGCCAGCTTCTCCGCGGACGGAGCGGGCGCCGGGGGTGCACTGGAGTCGGCAGAAAGTGCAGATTTGCTCAGCAATGTGACTCCGTCGCTATATCAACTGGTTTATCAGTGAAAATAGCACGAAGATCGCGTATTCAAAGAAAAAGTTCACACGTCGGACATCCCGCTCAGCGAGCGGGATCGAGGGGTCCTCGAGATCAGCTGCGCGAGTCGCGCAGTTCCGCACCGGTCAGCGCGGCCGACAGACCACGATGTCCGCGGGTGAACGGCACCGAGATGACCGCGATCGCGACCACGAGCGCACTGACGATGCCGACGATGCCCGCCACAGTCTGCAGGGCGAAGGGCACCGCCTCCGGCAGCCCGTCGAGGGCGGTCGCCGCGACATACGGCAGACCGACGACGCCGGCTCGGGCGAGGCTGCGGACGAGCGGACGTCGGCCTCCCGACCACTCCGGAGTCAGCCAGACCAGGCGTTGACCGATCGAGGCGCCCGTGGACACGACCGCGGGGATAACCAGGACCAGCACGGCGGCGCCGGCTGCGACGATCGCGGCCTCGAGGGCGTCGTCCGGCACCGACGGTCCGTCTCCGCCGGAGAGCAGCAGCTTCGGCAGCACCACGACGAGGGAGACCAGGGTGATCGCGATGTTCACCGCGACGGCGTCGAGGATCATCGCGAACCAACGGCGCCAGACGGTCACCGGTCGCGGGGTCGCGCGGGTGGCCCTCAGGCTGCGAGCGCTGGGCATCCAGGCCAGCAGCAGCGGTGCGAGGAGCACACCGATCGCCGCTCCCGCCGTGTTCGCGATCACGTCATCGACGTCGGCGACGCGATAGGCGCACTCGTAGAGCCCCCACACGCCCGTGAGCTGCGTGCTCTCGATCCCGAACGAGACCAGGGCTCCCAGCAGGATGGACACCCACGGGCCGCGGTTCCAGTACCGCCGGGCGATCAGCCCGAAGGGGACGAAGAGCGCGACGTTGAACAGCACCTGCAGTGTGGCGCGACTGGTCAGGACGCCCAGGAGGGAGAGTCCCTGAGTCTCCTGAAGGATGTCGCCGACGGAGTGGCCGGGGACCAGCTCGAGGCCGCCACCGCTCGCCCCGCAGTTGTCCCGCAGCTCCGGCAGGGGCAGCAGTGTGTACGCCACGAGGGCGACCGCGTAGACGCTCACGGCCGCCGCTCCCAGCAGCCGTCGGAAGGACAGCGCACCGTAGCGCCGGACCTGCACCACGAGGATCGGCACCAGAACGGCTGCGAAGATCAGCCCTCCGCCGATGAGCCCGACCCACGCCTGCCACGTCCACCCCGCCATTCGGCCCATCCTAGGCGGCGGCGTCCGGACCCGCCGATATACGGGAGCGTCCACCGGTCTTAGACTCGGTGCCACGCGGCGAGCGCCGGGTTCCATGGGCGAAGGAGGACGATGATGGCCGTGATCTCCCGAGGGTTCGGCGCACGCAGACGCGAGTCGGACGACCGTCTGCCACCCGGGCAGTACCTCACCGAGGACTTCCCGGTTCTCTCGGCGGGACCCACCCCGCGCGTGTCGACGGACTCCTGGGAGTTCGCCGTCGTCGGCCTCGACGGCATCCGTCGCACCTGGTCGTGGGACCAGCTGCATGACCTGCCCCTCGACGACATCACCACCGACATCCATTGCGTCACCCGCTGGTCGAAGCTGGGCACGCGGTGGCGTGGAGTCTCGCTCGACCACCTGCTCGCGGATGCCGGTGACGGTGACTACACCCGCGTCTTCTCCTACGGCGGATACACGACCAACGTCCCGCGCGCCGATCTCACCGGCGGTCGGGCCTGGGTCGCCGTCGAGTTCGAGGGCGAGCCGCTCGCCGCCGAGCACGGCGGCCCCGCGCGTCTGCTCGTCCCGCATCTGTACTTCTGGAAGTCCGCCAAGTGGGTGCACGGACTCGACCTGCTGGAGCAGGACGAACCGGGATTCTGGGAGCAGAACGGCTACAACATGTACGGCGACCCGTGGAAAGAGGAGCGGTACTGGTGATCACCGCTCCCCTCTGGCTGGTCGGCAGAGTCACCGGTGTGCGCTCCGCCACCCCGCACGGTCGGGTGATCGAGCTGCAGGTCGACGGATGGCCGGGCAACGCGGCCGGCCAGCACGTCGACATCCGACTCACCGCGGAGGACGGCTATCAGGCGGTGCGCTCGTACTCGCTCGCCTCCTCGGGCGGCTCACCGGTCCTCGAGCTGGCGATCGACGAGGTGCCGGAAGGAGAGGTCTCCCCGTATCTCGTGCACGACGTACGCCCCGGAGACGAGCTCGAGGTCCGCGGGCCGATCGGCGCCTACTTCGTCTGGGGCCCCGAGCGCACCGACCCCGTGCAGCTGATCGCGGGTGGCTCGGGGATCGTCCCGCTGATCGCGATGGCCAGAGTGCACGAACGCGCGGCCAGTCGGAGTCCGATGCGGATGCTGTACTCGGTGCGCTCTGCGGACGACGCGTTCTACGCCGCCGAGCTGAACGGGCTCGCCTCGGATACCCTCACGGTCGATTGGGCCTACACGCGCACTGCGCCGCCCGGGTTCCCCCGTCCTGCGGGCAGGGTCGATGCCGCGACGATCGCCGCGTCCACGATCCCTCCGTCGGATCATCCCACCGTGTACGTCTGCGGACCGACCGGGTTCGTCGAGGCGGTGGCGGATCTGCTCGTCGCGGCGGGCCACTCCCCCGACCGCATCCGCACCGAACGATTCGGAGGTGCCTGATGGACGCTGCCCACCCCGGCCATCGCGAGCGCGTCGACGGCAATGCCGCCGGCGGACTGCTGCTCGAGCTGTTCGGCAGAGACATGACCGGCGCCCACGCCGCCTGCGGGCGGTGCGACCGGGAGGCCGAGCTGGCGGATGCCGTCGCCGAACTCGACCGCGACGGGATGATCCTCCTCTGCCGCGGATGCGGTCACACGCTGCTGACGTATCTGTGTGTCGATGATCGGCGCACGCTCGCACTCGGCGGTCTCAGCCGACTGGAGTGGGCCGCTACGGGCCGCTGACTCCCTCGGCGTCGGCCAGAGCCGCGAGGACGTCGGCGGACGGCGCGAAGAAGGTGCTGCCGGTCATCGCTGTGGAGAAGTCCAGAAGCCGGTCGTACGAGCCGGGAGGGTCGCCGATGAACATGTTCTCCAGCATCCGCTCGATGACCCACAGGTATCGGGTGTACCCGATGAAGTAGGTTCCGAACGATGATGCTCCTGGGCTCCCGAAGGGCATGTTGTCGCGCAGGATGTCGTGCTCGACGCCGTCCACGACGACGGTGGCGAGAGTCTTGTGCGACTTCTGCCCGACGGGGGCGTCGTCCATCTCGATGTTGTCCGCCTTCCGGCGGCCGATGATGGCCTCCTGCTGCTCGGTCGTCAGCTGCTGCCACGCGCCGAGATCGTGCAGGTACTTCTGGACGACGACATAACTGCCTCCGACGTGTTCGTCGTCCTCCGCACCGACGAGAGTGGAGTCGGCCACGGCGTTCCCGATGGGGTTGGCGGTGCCGTCGACGAAACCGAGCAGATCGCGGATGTCGAAATAGCGGAAGCCCGAGGTCTCGTCGACGACGGTCACGGCGTCGCCGAGGACGTCGAGGAGCTGGCGCTCGAACTCGAACACGAGATCCCGGCGGTTCGCGCGGATGTGGAAGAGGAGGTCGCCCGGCGTGCTCGGGGCGGTGTGTGCGCTGCCAGTGATCGTGCGGAACGGGTGCAGCTCCGCAGGAGCCCTCCGGGTCGTCAGCCGGGGCCACAGGGACGAGCCGATGCCCACGGTGCACGACAGCATGGCGTCGAGATCACGGAAGCCGACGTTCTTCACGATGTCGTCGATGCCGCTGATCACGTCCCGGACGGTGGCGGGCGCGTCAGCCCCGTCGCCGACCGTCAGCACGAGGAACGTCGCACTGGCGGTCAGTGGGGCGTCGACTCGCTGGGGCTCGATGGGGACGCGCCGGGAAGGAGTGCTCACGGTCTCGAACCTAGAGGAGCACCGCCGCCCGCGCTTCGACGACTGTCGGAGGAACGGACGAGGGGCTGCGGGCACTCTTGAGTACGCCGAGGAATCCCGTCATCATGACCTCGACACCCCGCCGACGACAGGAGGACCGCTCATGAGCGAGCCCAGCGACTTCATCCGTGCCGACGTCCCGCCATCCGGACCGGGGTGCGTGGACTGCGAGAAGATCGACTCGTGGTGGCTGCATCTGCGCCGGTGCGCCCTCTGCGGCCACGTCGGATGCTGCGACGACTCCCTGCACAAGCACGCCACTGAGCATGCCCACGAGAGCGGACATCGGGTGATCCAGAGCTTCGAGCCCGGGGAGGACTGGTTCTGGGATTTCGGGACCGCGACCGCGTTCGACGGCCCCCTCCTCGCTCCGCCGCGCAGCCACCCCCTGTCGCAGACCACACCCGGCCCCGCGGAGCGAGTGCCCGCGGACTGGGAAGAGCAGCTCGCCTGATCGGATCGTCTCGCCGGGATCAGCGCAAGGGTGTGATGCCCTGGGCTCCGCGGGGGAACGTCGCCAGGACCGCGGAATCGATGTTCAGGTGCGCGGCGACGAGCTGCGGCGGTACGTGCGCGAGCCAGTTCGCGAGCGAGATCTCCTCGTACCTGTCGGTGCGGAACACCTCGAGGAACTGCAGCACATCGTCACCGGTGTTCTCGATGTAGTGCCCGAGGTTCTTGCGCACGACACCCACGTCGCCCGCACGGAAGTCGGTCGTGTTCGCGTGTGGACCGGTGTTGAACACGGTCATGCGGGCGGATCCGCGCAGGTAGTACTGCCACTCGTCGGCGTTCGGATGCCAGTGCAGCTCTCGCATCGATCCCGGCTCGACGGTCACCAGCGCCGCGGCGACGGTGCTGGAGTAGGCGTAGTTGGTGGAGTCGGCGATCTGGATGCTGCCCCCCGAGTTCTCGTACAGAGGCTTCGACCGCGACAGGCGGAAGATGACCGGCTCCATGCCCCACTCGACACCCGCGGCGGCCTGGTCGACATCGAGCGCCGGCGGCTCCTCGCCGGGGAAGATCCAGAGGTTGTGCAGGGGGATGTCGGAGAACACCTCCTGCGCGACACCGAAGTTCTTCGCGAGAACCTCAGGAGGGGTGTGCGCGAACCAGTCGGTCAGCAGCAGTGTGTTCGACTCCGACTGGTCGCCGTCATCGAACGCCAGCACGAATTCCGCGCCGTCGGGCCCGAGTCCCTGCAGGGAGTGCGGGGTGCCGGCGGGGAAGAACCACAGGTCGCCCTCCTCCACGTCCTCGACCGCGGGAAGGCCCGACCGGCTGAGGGTGGTCACCCGTGCTTTGCCCCGGGTCATGACCGCCCACTCGGCGGTCTGGTGCCAGTGCAGCTCGCGGATGCCGCCGGGCTCGAGGTACATGTTGACGCCGGCGATCTCGTCGGAGATGTGGAAGTCCTGCTTCGTGAGCTCCCGCGCCCACCCGCCGCGCTGCACCCGGCGGGGTGAGATGTTGAACGACGACCAGAAGAACGGCTGCGTGCTGATGTCCGTCGCCGGCGCGTGCATCTGATTCGGGAACTGCGATTCGATGACCTCGTTCTGCGGACCGGTCATCCTGTTGCTCTGCGGACGGTCGACGATGTTCACCTCGCCCTCCTGCGGCAGATCCGGGTCGCCCAGGCGGGGGACCTCCGTGGACGAGGTGCGCTGATCGTCGCGTTCCATGTACGTTCTTCTCTCTCTTCGTGCGTGGGGGGGCCACTTGTGGGAGCGGGTGAGGTCCGCATCGATCCGTGGTGCGCGTCGTTCGTCCGATCGGTCGTTCGTGTGAGACGAATCTAGGAACTGCGGAGCTCTCAGCCCTCCGACAGGAGTCGGATCACCGTCGGTGTCCTTTCTGCCTGGTTTCTTCCTGGACTGCGCAGGCGAATGGGCGTTCCATGGAGGTGTTCGAGGTCGGCGAGGTGCGACGCACCTCGCCGGAGCAGAGCGAATCGGTGAGCCCATCCCCCCACAGGAGCGAACCCATGACGATCAGCGATGTCACACCCGGCACGGCCTCTCCGACGGTGCGCGAGATCGCGCGACAGCTGGCATCCTCTCTGAATCGCCGCGTCGTCATACCCGAGTCCGAGCAGACGCCGTCTGCGGGTGCACGGCCGGCAGCGGTGCTCTCGATCCCCGTGGTCGATGACGATGTCACGGTGGCGTTCATCGAGATCGACCTGGGTGACGGATCCTCCCTCACCGCGAGCGAGTTCGAAGCCGTCGACGCGGCATCGACCCTCGTGCGGATCGCTCGACGCCAGGGCTCCGGGTCTTCGCGAGAGGATCGCGAGTCCGTCATGACCCAGCTGCTGGACGCTGAGGAATCGGTGCGTCGAGAGGCCTACGCCCGTGCGCTCCGCCAGAGATGGGTGCACCGCGACGGGGGAACCGTCGTGCGTGCGGTGCTGATCGATGCCGCCGTCACCGAGGTCGAACGCCTCGCGTTCGGTCGTCATCTCGCCCATCTGCGTCCGGTCCCCGCGCACTTCATCGCTCTCGAGGCCGGGATGGTCTTCCTCGTCGGACAGCCCTCCGATGAGGACCTCACCGACGAGCTCCTGCGAGAGGCGACCAGACGCGGGTTGCGCATTCTCGGAATCGGCTCGGCCTCGCCGGCGACCGGCGACGGAGACCTGCGCAGCGCGGCGGACGAGGCGGCGATTGCGGCGTCCCTCGCGGCGGCACTCCCCCAGTTCCACCCGTCCGTCGACGCGAGCGAGCTGGGTGGCTGGCGACTGCTCGCCACGGCATCCGCCGACCCCGGCGCCCTCCGGATCATCTCGCCGGCCGCACACTTCCTCTACTCCCAGACCGACGACAGTCAGCGCCTGACGGTCGAGACGTATCTCGACGTCGGCACCAACGTGGTCGCCGCGTGCCAGATCCTCTTCCTCCATCGCACGACCCTCTACTACCGGCTCGAGAGAATGCCTCCGATCGTGAAGGACGCGCTCGACGACGGCGTGAGACGCAGCACCCTGCACCTGGCGCTGAAGCTCATCCGTCTCTGGGAGTCGACAGGCCGCTTGTGACGCCGGTCCCGGATCCGTCGATCACGCCGACGTCGAGGCCGGCCCGGATGACCCCTGCGTACCGATCAGCGACACCTCCCGGCGCACTCTCGCGAAGATGAACGCCTCGCTGCTCCCCGGGCCCAGGAGGCGCAGCGCTTCATCCGCTTCGGCGATCGCCGCCTCGCCCTCGCCCGCACTGATGAGTGCCCGGATGTGTCGGCGCATCATCAGCAGAACACGCGTGTCGTCTTTCAGCTCGCGAGCGATGGCGATGCCCAGCTCGCCTATCCGCATCGCATCCTGCAGTCGTCCGACCGCGACGTAGGCATCGACCAGGTCGAGACATGCCGCGTACTGGGTGACGATGCTCGTGAGACTGTCGGTGGTCTCGGCGGAACGCACACGGGCGAGAGTGTCCTCTGTGGCCGCGATGGCTTCGAGGTACTCCCCGCGCTTGCCCTTGACCATCGACGACAGCACCTGGGCGTTCTCCAGACCCGTCGTCTCGTGCGCCTCGCTGAACGCCTCGATGGCCGCGAGAGCCGCCGCATCGGCATCGACCAGACGATCCAGGGCCATGCTCGCCCAGCCGATGTAGTACTGCGCCCAGCCCTCCTGCGCGGAGTCGCCGGCTCGCAGGGACGCAGCCAGCGCCGCACGCGCAGTGATCACCGCCGCCTCCCGGTCCCCGACCTCGACGATCTCCGCCCACGCGACATATCCGAGCAGCGCGGCCTCTTTTCCGGGATCCCCGAGGCGATGCGCCGCGCTCGCCGCGAGCGAGTAGAACCGGTGCCAGTTGCCCCACGTCATCCAGATGTCCGAATACCAGTGCAGCGCATCGGCGACGTCGCAGACCGTCTCGTCGTGTCCGAGCTCCGCGGCCTCCGTGTACGCCGGCCACCAGTGCTCGGCCTCGGTGCGAATCCATTCCGCGGCGGCGTCGGCGTCGCTGAATCCGCGACCCGTGCGGGCGAGAGCCGTCGGCTCCCTGCCCGGTTCGTACCAGGCGCCCGCGCGCTCCAGACTTCCGAGCAACCACGATCGTATGTGGTCGCGGCGACGCGACACCTCGTCCGCGCCCACCGAGGTGTGCAGCTTGCTTCGCCCGAACAGTCGCATCAGGTCGTGCAGTCGGTAGCGATCTCCGCCGCGCGCCTCGAGCATGCCCAGATCGGTGAGGTCGTCGAGGCGCGCCTCGACCTCTGCGAGATCGGGGGAACGCACCGCCGCCGCGGCGAGGTGCGCACCGAACGTCCGTCCGTCGATCAGCGAGATCCAACGGAACAGCGCGGCCGTGCGCGGGTCGAGCTCGTCGTAGGAGAGCGAGATGGCTGCTTCCACCGCCAGATCGCCGGCGACGAGAAGGCGCAGTCGATCTTCCGATGTGCGCATCCGGCCGAGCAGGTCGGCGACCGTCCATGCGGGCCGACTGGCGATGCGATTGCCCACGACGCGCAGCGCGAGCGGGACATCGTCGCACAGACCCGCCACCTCGTCGAGAGCCTCGTCGTCCTCGACCGCCTGCGGGATCAGACGGTGCAGGAACGCGATGCTCTCCTCTCGCCGGAGCGGGCCGAGACGCACCCGTTGCACTCCTTCGAGACCGGCCAGGCTCCGGCGCGAGGTCACGACGACGACGTCGCCGGCGCAGATCGAGAGGATGGGGCGGATCTGCGCCTCGTTCGCGACGTTGTCGAGCAGCACCGAGACCGGAGAGTGATCGACGGCAGACCGCCACCGGGTCCGGGCCTCCGCGAGATCCGCGGGCGGTCTCTGCTCCGCCCCGGGGAGCTGACGCAGCAGGGCGGTCATCACCTGCAGCGGCGTGAGGGGCGAGGAGCTGAAGCCGTCGAGCCCCAGGAACACGACGGGGAGCCCGGTCGACGGCCGTCCGCGCTCGAGTATCTCGATCGCCACGGTCGTCTTGCCGATGCCGGGCGCTCCGCTGATGATCAGCGCGGGGCGCTGCGCACCGGGAGGAAGAGTCCCGCAGAGGATCGCCAGGGCCTCATCGATCTCGGCGTGGCGACCCGAGAAGTCGAACACGCGGTGCGGCGATATCGCCCCTGGCCCCTCTTCGGGCAGCGGGGCCCGGGGGCGGGCGCGGGCCGCTCGCAGGAACGCATGTCGATCCGCGGTGTCGAGACCGAGCCCGTCGGCCAGTGCGTCGACGGTGCGGCGCTGGGGAGACGCGCTCGCGCCCCGCTCGAGATCGCCGATCGTGCGCACGCTCACCCCGGACTGGGAGGCGAGCGCTTCGAGGGTCAGGTTGTGCCCCACTCGCAACGACCGCAGCAGCCGTCCGAAGGGTGAAGGTTCGATCACGACGTCCGCCTCTCGCTGGGTTCAGCTTGGCAGGTCTCGTCGGATCGGAGGTGGCTCGCCTGTCACACGGCGGTTTCAGAGCAGATCGACTCGGGGTCAGCCCTGTGCGCGCGGCGTCGTCTCGACGGCGGAGCGCCGCATGACCACCGCCGCCGAGACCGTCGCGACGAGGACGACCGAGATGAACACGAGGAGCACGGGCGTCTGGGCGGCGAAGGTGAGGATCACACCGATCGCGAGCACCGGCAGCGCGAGTCCGCAGTAGGCGATGAGGAAGATCAGCGCGAGGGTCTCGCCGCGACGCCCCGGTTCGGCGAGCGCCGAGGCGGTGGCCACCGACGATTTGAACAGCAGCCCCACGCCGACTCCCGCCACGATGCCGCCGCCGAGGAAGACCGCGAGCGAGGGGACCAGAGTCCCCGCGGCGACGGCGACGAGTCCCAGCGCGCAGCACAGGGCGGCGATGGTGAGCTGCGCCCTCCGCGGCAGGCGAGCGAGGGCCACCTGGCCCGCGGCAGCTGCGGCGAACACCGAGCATGCCGTCAGGCCGGCGACGAGGTGATCGTGCTCGTCGAACGTGCTGACGAGAATGGTCGGCGCGAGCGAGGTGAAAAGCCCGAAGAGCGCGAAGCCCGCGAAAGCACCGAAGCCCGCGGCGACGAATGCCGTTCGTGAGTGCGGCGGTGCCGCGATGCGCTGGGGTCGATATCGCCGCGGCTCGTCAGGAGGCGTCACCGTCTCGGGCACGCAGGCGACGGCGATCGCCGCCGCGAGCAGCACGACGAGGAACACCGCGTGCGGCAGCACGAGCGGCGAGGGCAGGAACTCGGCGAACAGACCGCCGACCAGGGGCCCGAGCGCCAGGCCGCCGAGGTTCGCGGCGCCGGCGACGGATGCCGCGACGATCACCTGCTCGCCGGGCCTGGCGTGCGCGCGCAGCTCGCCCAGGTGTGCGGTGGCCGTGGCGGTGAGGATGCCCACACTCGCGCCGTTCACCAGCCGGGCGGCGAGGAGACCCGGCACCTCATGCCACAGCAGGAACAGCACGGCACTGAGCGCCGCGATGAGAATCGCGATGACCAGCATCCGCCGACGCCCCATCCAGTCGCTGACGTGACCGAGCAGGAAGAGGCTGAGTACGACGCCGACTGCGAACGCCGCGAAGATCATCGTGATGACCGAGACGGGGAATCCGTCAGCCTGCTGGTAGAGCGGGTACAGCGGTGTGGGCACGGTCGCGTATGCCATCACGAGCAGGAAGGCGGATGCGACCACCCAGAATCCCGCCCCGTGCGAGATGCGAGCGTTCGACATGTGCAGACGCTACCGCGGGAGCGCCCGGCGGCACCGGACAGATGTCGAACACCTCCGCGCTGCATCCTGGACAGATGTCGAGGCGTCGGCGTCGGCATGCGAGTTATCGTGGGCGCGCTCCCACGATGCAGACGTGGGGCGACCGACAGTCGTCCGGAACCGTTCGGGGCGGCGGAAACCTGGAGGCTGATCATGGCGTTCGTGACCACCGATGATGGCGCAGAGATCTACTACAAGGACTGGGGCAGCCCCGACGCACAGCCCATCATGTTCCACCACGGCTGGCCGCTGTCGTCGGACGACTGGGACACCCAGATGCTGTACTTCCTCGACGAGGGCTACCGCGTGGTGGCCAGCGACCGTCGGGGGCACGGGCGGTCGTCGCAGATCGGCACCGGTCACGACATGGACCATTACGCCAGCGACGCCTCGGCGGTGGTCGAGCACCTCGACCTCCACAACGCGATCCACATCGGGCACTCGACAGGCGGCGGGCAGGTCGCGCGGTATGTGGCGAAGTTCGGGCAGCCGCAGGGACGCGTCGCCAAGGCCGTTCTCGTCTCCTCGGTGCCCCCGCTGATGCTGCAGACGGACGGCAACCCCGACGGCCTTCCGCTGGCGGTGTTCGACGGCTTCCGGGACGCCCTGGCGGCCAACCGCGCCGAGTTCTTCCAGGCCGTGGCATCCGGTCCCTTCTACGGATTCAACCGTAAGGGCGTGGAGCTCTCCGAGCCCGTCGTCGCCAACTGGTGGCGCCAGGGGATGACGGGCAGCGCGCTCGCGCACTACGCCGGCATCAAGGCCTTCTCCGAGACCGACCAGACCGACGATCTCACGGCCATCACCGTGCCCGTGCTCGTCCTCCAGGGCGACGACGACCAGATCGTCCCCTACAAGGACGCCGCGCTCAAGCAGCACGAGCTGCTCAGCGACTCGACCCTCAAGATCTACGAGGGATTCCCGCACGGGATGCTGACGACGCACGCGGATGTCATCAATCCCGACATCCTCGCCTTCATCCGGCAGTAACCGCGGCGCTGCCGCACGACGGCGCATCCGACGCTCGGCCTCGGGTGCGCCGTCGTCTCGCGCTACGACGGCTGCTCGTCGAGGGCGCGGATGACGCGAGCCGGTGAGCCGACGGCGATGACCCCGCGGGGGATGTCCTTGGTGACGACGGAGCCGGCGCCGATGACGGAGTCGTCGCCGATGGTCACCCCGGGAAGGACGGTGACGTTGGCGCCCAGCCAGACGTTGCTGCCGATGACGACCGGTGAGGGGATGAGGTCGGCTCGTCGGCTGGGCTGCAGGCCGTGCTGAAGGGTCGCGATGACGGCGTTGTGGCCGATGAGGCTGTCGTCGCCGATCGAGATGCCGCCCTGGTCCTGGAATCGGCAGCCGGAGTTGATGAAGACGCGTCTGCCGAGCGTGATGTTCTTGCCGAAGTCGGCGGTGAACGGCGGGAAGAGCGTCACCGTCTCATCGATGTCCGCGCCGGTCAGCTCTGCGAGGAGCTCTCGGACACGGGCGGGCGGGTGATAGCCGCTGTTCAGCTCACCGGCGATGCGGAGGGCTTCCTGGCTGGTCTCATGCATGACCGCGTGTGCCGGGGAGTTGCCGGTGATGGTCTCCCCCGCGTTCAGGGCGGCGAGGAGGTCGGTGAGAGTCATGGGGGTCTCCACGGTCGAGGGAACGGCGTGATCGGGTGCGGTCATTCGGGCGGCCTCACGGATGCGGGAGCCGTGGCCGACCAGCTCGCGAGCAGCTGGAGTCGTTCTGCCGAGGGCGATCCCGGCTCGGCGGTGTAGATGAGCAGGCTGAGACCGTCATCGGCCGTGACGGTGAGCTCTTCGTACACGAGGGTGAGGTCGCCGACGATCGGGTGGCGGAAGCGCTTGGTGCCGGTCCCGTGCGTCCTCACGTCGTGCGCGGACCAGAGCCGGGCGAACGTGTCGCTTCGGGTGGTGAGCTCGCCGACCAGATCCTGGAGGACGCGGTCGTGCGGGTGTCGTCCGGCTTCGACGCGCATGATGCCGACGCACATCCGGGCGAACAGGTCCCAGTCGGGGTAGAAGTCGCGCGATGCGGGGTCGAGGAACTGGAAGCGCGCCAGATTCGGTGTCCTCCCGCCCGCGCCGATCACGGGTGCGTAGAACGCTGCGCCGAGCGAATTCGTGGCGACGAGGTTCTGGTGGCGGTCGCGGACGAACGCGGGGCCGCCGGTGATCGCGTGGAGGGTGTGCTGCAACGCCGGGCGGGCGGGCTGCTGCGTCGTGGCGCGCCGACGGTTGCGCCCCGACGTCGGGATGCCGTCGGCCGCGCGAGCGAGGTCGAACAGGTGCATCCGCTCGGTCTCATCGAGGAGCAGAGCCCGGGCGAGTGACTCGAGCACGGCGGAAGACGCGCCGGCGATGTCCCCGCGTTCGAGCTTGGCGTAGTAGTCGACGCTCACGTCGGCGAGCATCGCGACCTCGGATCGGCGCAGACCTGCGACGCGTCGATTCGCCCCGGCGACCAACCCGACATCGGCGGGTGCGAGCCGCGCGCGTCGCGTCATGAGGAACTCACGCACCTCGGCTCTGTTGTCCATGCGATCCACCGTACGACGGTCCGAGCGCGTGAGGGATGCCCTGTCAGTACGCCTCTCGCCGGAGTGCCCTGCCCGCCCCTGGTCGGGGTCCGAGCGGTGCGCCTCGGTAGGGTGGTCGCATGACTGCATGGAGCCGCTACCTGCGGGGAGTCGCGCTGGTTCTCGGGATCGCCGGACTGCTGTTCGCGGAACGACTTCCCGTGTGGTGGAGCCCTGCGTCAGTGGTCTTCATGGTGCTCGCAGCCGGCGTGTTCTTGGTGTGCACCATTCGCGACCACCGACGCACGCGCTCGCGCGGGTGAACGGGAGTGAGGATCGCGATCCCGAGACTCGGTCGCGGTGGCTGACGCCCCTGGTCTTCGGGATCGCGGTGTTCCTGGGACTCTGGGTGACCGTCACGCCCGACGCTGCGAGTGGACGTGGGGCTCAGCTCGCATGGGGCGCGATCGCCGTCACCGGCCTCATGATCGGATCGCGTCTGCCGGTCCTCGCGGTGGTCGTCACCGCAGCGGCGACCTCTTTCGCGTGGCTGGTCGGAGTGACTGCCGATCCGTTCGTGTTGACAGGATTCGCGGTGTTCAGGCTTGCCGAGATGCGTGGAGGACGCAGGTTTCCGTGGTGGATGTTCGCCGGTGCGTTCGTCGTGGTGGTCGCGTCCGCGATCCTCTCTGTCGAGGACACCGAAGATCGCGCTCGGGGGATGCTGCTGAGTGCACTGGTGCTGTCCGTCGCGTGGGTGCTGGGCGCGCGGACACGAGAGGTCCGGCGCGAGGCCGCAGCGCGGTCGCGGGCGGAGGAGCGACTTCGTCTGGCACGCGATGTGCACGATGTGCTGTCCCACTCCCTGGGTACGATCGGCGTGCATGCGGGTGTCGCAGCCCACGTCACCGCACTCGGCGCCGACGAACTGCGCGAAGCGCTCCGCGGTATCGAGAGCGATGCGCGGTCCTCGCTGTCCGAGTTGAGCACCCTCCTGAGGCGGGAGCGGTCGGACCTCGAGCCGGACGACGTGGTGTCGAGCCCCCTCTCCTCGCTGCTTGCGGGCGTTGCTCGGACGGCTGAGAAGGCCGGTCTGTCCGTGCACCTCGACGTGGGAGACGACATCGATGCGCTTCCCGCCGATGTGCGGACGACACTGCTCCGGATCGTTCAGGAGGCGCTGACGAACGTCGTCCGCCATGCCTCGGCGTCCTCTGTGACTGTGGGGCTCCGCATCTCCTCCGACGAGGTGACGATCGGCGTCGCGGATGACGGCCAGGGCGCACGGGGCGAGATCAGCCTCGGGAACGGCTTGACCGGTGTGCGCGAAAGAGCCGTGCTGCTGGGTGGCAGAGCAGATTTCACCTCCTCGACCTCCGGATTCACGGTGTCCGCGACGGTGCCGCTGCGAAGACGCTCGGCGGGAGTCCGCGGATGACGCCGATCAGGGTGCTGATCGCCGATGATGAGCCGTCGATCCGTTCTTCGCTTCGGATGCTGATCGACAGCGACACCGACATGGAGGTCGTCGGCGAGTCCGCCGACGGTGAGGCCGCGGTCGAGAGCACCGCGCGCCTGCGTCCCGATGTCGTGCTGATGGACGTGCAGATGCCGCGGATGACGGGGCTGGAAGCCACCCGCATCATGGTCGCTCACGCAGGCGGGCCGCGGGTGATCGTGCTCACGATGTTCGACCTGGACGAGTACCTGTACGAGGCCCTGCGTGCCGGCGCGTCGGGGTTCCTGTTGAAGAACAGTCCTCCCGGCGAGGTGCTGCACGCGATCCGCGTCGCACATGAGGGCAACGCGCTGCTCGCCCCGGAGGTGACGAAGCGCGTGATCGGACGCTTCGCTCCTCTGCGCGAGGACCATCGCCTCGAGCACCTCACGGCGCGGGAACGCGAGACACTCACCCTCATCGGGCGAGGCAGATCGAATGCGGAGATCGCGGCCGAACTGTTCGTCACCGTGACGACGGTGCGCACGTACGTGAGCCGCATCCTCACGAAGCTCCAGACCCGCGACCGCGCGGGGCTCGTCGTGATCGCCTACGAGAACGGCTTGGTGACTCCCGCATCCTGATGATGTCGCCGACGCCCCCCACGCATCCGATTGTCGACTCCTGCAGACTGACATCCCCGCCCGGACGCGGTGGGCTGGAGGACATGATCGACATCAGCCATCTGGTCAAACGTCACGGCTCACACACTGCCGTCGACGACGTGAGCTTCACCGCCCTCCCGGGGCGGGTCACCGGGTTCCTCGGGCCCAACGGCGCAGGAAAGAGCTCGACGCTGCGCATCCTCCTCGGGCTGGATCGCGCGACCAGCGGCACAGCGCTGATCGGCGGGAGCGCCTATCGGTCGCTGGAGCGTCCGCTGTGGAGAGTCGGTGCGATGCTCGACGGCCCCGGTGCGCACAAGGGGCGCACCGCCAGGGCGCATCTGCGGTGGGTGGCGCAGTCGAATGCGATTCCCCCGCGGCGGGTGGACGAGGTGCTGGAGCTCACCGGCCTGAGTCATGCGGCGAAGACGCGGATCGGCAGGTTCTCGCTCGGCATGGGGCAACGTCTCGGCATCGCCGCCGCGCTTCTCGGCGACCCCGACGTGCTGGTGCTGGACGAGCCGACGAACGGGCTCGATCCCGACGGCATCCGGTGGATCAGACGCTTCTTGCGCTCGCTCGCCGACGACGGCAGGACGGTGCTCGTCTCCAGTCACCTGATGAGCGAGATGCAGGACACCGCCGACGACTTCGTGGTCATCGCACGGGGCCGAGTTCTCGCGGCGGGCACCGCCGCTGAGGTGACCGGCGTCCATGACACCGTGGAGGACGCGTTCTTCGCACTCACCGACGAGCACACGGAATACCGTGCCGCAGGCGAGGAAGAGGCGCCGGCATGAGCCGTCTCCTGCGAAGCACGCTCCCTCTCGCGCGTTCGGAGTCCATGAAGCTCTTCACCGCTCGCGCGACCGGCACGCTCGCGGCCGTGGCGATTCTCGGCACGTGGCCGATGGCATGGACCAACGCCGCATCCGCCGTGGGCGTCGCCCCTGACGACCCGAGACTGTTCTCCTCCGAACCGGTCCCCCTCGAGTACCAGGGTTTCGAGATGGCCGGCATCGGATACGTCCTCGTCGTCGCCCTCGCCGCGGTGTGGGCAGGAAGCGAGTACGGCGGCGGCACACAGATCCGCACGACTCTGCTGTCCACCCCGCACAGACTGCGTGTGTTCCTGATGAAGGCGCTGCTGCTCGCGATCACGGTCGCGGCGATCGCGTTCCTCACGATGTGGGGCACGCTGGTGATCACGCACGCGGCAGGCGACACCGGCATCGATCCCTGGGCGTTGAATCCTGCGATCTGGGCGCACCTCGGCGGCGTCACGATCGCATGGACACTCACCGCTCTGATCGCGTTCGCCATCGGCGTGCTCGGGCGCACGGCCATCCTGCCGCTCATCCTCGTCGTGCCGCTCGTGATCGGCATCGGCGACTTCCTCGCCGGCGTGTGGGTCGGCGCGAAGTATCTGCCGACTGCGGCGGGAGCCGCCCTCTTCTCCGATCCCACCTCCGGCATCTATCTCGACCCGCTGGCCGGCGGCCTCATCCACACGGCATGGGCAGTGATTCTGCTCACCGCCGCAGCGGTCGCCTTCGTCCGCCGAGACCTGTGAGGCCCCGATGATCCGCTCCCTCCGCGCCGAGTGGACGAAGGCGCTCACCCTGCGCAGCGTTCAGGGAACCCTCGCCGCCGCGCTCCTCGTGCCACCTGCTCTGGCTCTCGCCTCCGGCCTCGCGTTCGACGGCGCGACGGCCGCGGCGCGGTCATTCCCCGTAGAGTCGCACGGATTCGAGACGGCCGGATTCGGGCAGCCGTTGATCATCCTGCTGGCCGCGCTCATCGCCGGATCCGAGTACGCCGATGGACAGCTCCGAACCACCTTGACCGCCACGCCCCGGCGGGGCCGCGTGATCGCCGCGAAGTTCACCGTGATCGCGACGACGGCAGTGCTCATCGGCATCCTCGCCACGAGCGCGGCTGTCCTCCTCGCACACGCGGCACTCGGTGAACAGGGGCTCTCGATCGGCGAGTTCTCCGCGGGAATGGGATGGAACGTGGTCGGCGTCGCCGTGAACTACACGCTGATCGGCGTGATCTCCGCAGCGATCACCCTCCTCGCCCGCACGTCCGTCGTGGCACTCGTCGTACTCGTGCCCGTGGTGCTCGGGCTCTCCCTCTCCCTGCTGGGAGTCCTCCCCTGGGTCAAGTTCCTGCCTGACCTCGCGGGAATCCAGCTCCTGACGGGCTATCCGGGAATCGGGCTCCTCGACCCGATACCCGGAGGACTCATCATGGCGACCTGGGCGCTGCTGCTCGCGATCGCATCCTGGCTGGTCTTCCGCACACGCGACACCGATGGGTGAGGTCAGTGGACTCAGCAGATCCCTGTGATTTCTCGGTGGGCCCTGCCGGGATCGAACCGACGACATCCAGGGTGTAAATGCGGGCGGTTAACACGGTACCTGATTTCTCGCGTTTCCGAGGTTGCAGATGTCTCGTTCGTAGCTTGACTGTTCGCCCTCGGGGGACGCCGGGGGGACCGCCGGTTTGCTACCTCTAGCCGGCGTTGACCGCCGTCACTAGCGTTGGAGCATGACGATGTATGAATCGAGCGCGTACCCGGTATGGCCCGTCCACGAGCAGACTTTGGTGTTTGACGTGAACCACAACAGGCAGGTCTGCGCCTTCGATGAGCGTGTGGTCTTGCCGGTGGGAGCAACCATCGAGTTGTACGACGAAGACAAGAACGCTCACGGCACGGCAACCGTGGTGGGCGTTCGTATGCTCAACGGAAATGCGAAGATCAAGAACCAGATTTGCCTCGATGTTGAGGCTGACAAGCGCTGGTGGGACGCCCACCCCGTGCGTGGGCTCTGAGCGCAGCTATTGATCGCCACCGCCCAGAGCCCCCGGTTTCGCCGATCTCTAGGCGGTGGCTTCTCCAAAGCGCGCGAGCGTGCCCCGTGCAGCTCAGAACAGCGTGCGAGACGCTACATCCTCGGGTCTTCGACCGACCATGGTCCATAAATGCCGACACGAGAGACGGCGTAGCGATTCACGAGTCCAGCGAGGACCAGGGCGCTAGCGACGGCAGCAAGGGCGAGGACGAGCCCCCACAGCGTCTGCCCGGCGACGAAGAGGGACACGCTAGCCGCCAGCACGTTCACCGCCAATGCGATCAAGTACGCGAAGGTGAACTCGCGACGGCTACCACCCTCCGTCAGGTTCAAGATACCGACCCGAGGCGGATTGATGGCCTGGCCGATCCTGTACTCGTGAGCAACCCTGTAGCGCTCGGCAAGCAGCCGGATAGCCATCCGCAAGGGGTTGCCAGTGATGACGAAGGAGAGAAAGACGGCGAGCACAACGCCCCACACGGTTGCGTCGCCCTTTGCCATGCCGAACTCTAGACATGACAACAGCCACGGGCCGACTGATCGGATACGCGCGAGTCTCGACCGCCGAACAGGACGAGGTATACCAGCGAGCACAGCTCGTGGACAAGGGCGGCGTGCAGGCCCGGGACATCTACGTGGACCACGGGGTTAGCGGCACGAAGACAAGCCGCCCGGCATGGGACCGCATGATGGACGAGGACAAGGGTCTCCAGCCCGGCGACACCCTTGTCGTGTGGAAGTTGGACCGGATAGGCCGCAACTCAGGGCACGTCATCACGACGATCCATACGCTCGTGGATCGCGGCATCCACGTGCGCACCCTAGACGGCATCGACACCACAACCGCAACCGGTCGCGGGATGCTGGGCATGCTCGCTGTCTGCGCTCAAATGGAACGCGATTTCAACTCCGAGCGGACCCGCGCGGCTCTCGACCACAGGCGCGGGCTGGGGATCACTGGGGGTCGTCCACGGTCCGTGGATGACAAGCAGGCGCGACTAATTCGGCGCATGTACGACGAGGGCGACAAGGTCGCCCTACATCGCTCGCACGTTGAAGATCTCTCGCGCGACCGTCTACCGCTACCTCTCAGCTTCCTGAGCAAGGAGGCGTGATGCCCCGCCGCTACAGTTCGGGGTATGGAATGGTCTGACGCCGTAGTGCCCCTTGTCGTCGCCGCGGTCGGAGTCATCGCAGTTTCTGCGGGTGCCGGGGTTGCCGCGCGGTCCTCCTTGCGCGTGCGTCTAATCGAGATGGAGCGAGAGGAAGACCGAGACCACCGTGATTTCCAAATCCGGACGGTCGCCGCGGTCAACGCTCTGGGAACCGCGTCGGCACATCTCATCCGGGCGCGCCTCGTGTTGTTGCGAGCGCTGCGCGACGAGGCTCGTGCGCAGATGCGTGAGTCCGGAACCACCACGCGCATCAATGTCCCTGGGCCGTTTGACCTCAGCCCCGACGAGGATACTCGCGTGGCGACTGCTACCGAGCAATGGCGCAGCATCCTGGCAGAGGGTCACGCGTTCGCGGCTCCTGGAACGGGGGACGCGCTTCAAGCGTTCGATGAGCGACGGGCCGAACTCGTGACAGCGATCAACCAGGCCACCCTAGAACCAGACATCTCAGATTCGATCCGTAGTCTGGAGGCCGCTGAGCTGATCTGCACGGATCTGCGCGTGCACTATGGGCGGCAGATCTACCGGCACCTTCAGGTGGCGAAGCTGGCCGCGAGTGCGCGTGTCTTCCACCTTGCTCACGTGTGGAGTCTCGGGACCTTCACTAAACGAGTAGCCAACATGCATCACGCCGACATCGACTCTGCACGTCGCCTCATCGAACGCACAGCGACCGAGCACGACGAGCCTGGCAGGGAAGTCGGCTAACGACGACGACGTCGGGACAGGGCGACTTACGGGCGGGACCCGTCGTTGCGTTCCCAATCGACGGGACCGAGCGCGACCGCAGCGTCGATCCATTCGTCGGACGCTCCAGGCCACGTCGTAGGTTGCTCTCCACCGACGTAGCGATACTCCCCGAACCTTCCGGTTGCTCCGATCCCGAGCACCCAGCCAGATGGCAATCGCCGCCATGCTCGCCACTTCTCCTTGTTGTCCGTAACCTCTACGACGACGCCGTGCTGATCTGGCGGGCCCCACTTCGAGACCGGGCTAATCACCATGTCGGTGAGGTCGTCCCAGAACGTTTCCCCGAGGCGTTCGTAGCGCAGGGCCTGGGCAGTGTGGATGAACTGCAAGACGCGCTTGGTCCCGTCGAACTCCCGCCGGTCGAGCTGCGCCCCAGTGCCATCCACCCCCGCCTGGCCCGCAAAACCGTCAAGATCGGCAAGTCGGTCAACTTCGCGTTCTTCACGCCGGGCCACGTCGTCGCGGAACTCGCGCATCTCTGAGAGCGCTCCTCTAAACGACTGGGCCTGCGCCACGTGGTGGTACCGGCCTGTCAGCTCCTTCGCCCATCGCACTGACCCGTGGAGCCCCGCCAGCACTCCCAGGCGTGCACGCAGCGGCATCTCCTTGTTCCTCCACAGGAGCCGTTTCAGAATCACCTCCGTGGCGGCATAGAACGCCACAACGTAGAGGTAGGGGAACATCGCGAACGGGAGCCAAAACGAAAGTGCCAACTGGGCTAGCAGCTCTGGCCAGTCGAGCCGATCCCAGTTGGTGACGGTCTGGACGGTGGTCCATACGATGAGGGCGATTCCGATCAGCAATAGAGGGATGGAGAAGCAGCCGACGATTCTCCGACCCTTCTCATCACGCTGAGCAAAGGCCGTCATCACCGTCAAGAAGACGATTGCCGGCTGTGCGATCAGCTCACCCAACAACGGCAGCGATTCCAGGTTCAGATAGAACAAGAAGAGCGTGGACAACGTCAACGTCTCGCGGCGGATGTGACTGATGATCTCGACGCCGGACTTCGCTCGTATCGAGCTGAACAGGAGAAGGAAACCGACACCGAACAGGATGATGATGGTGTCCTTCAACAGCTCTAGCTCCCACGCGCCGACGAGCCATGCGAGCCAAACCCACAACGCGACCCAAACGACGAACAGCCCAAAGATGCGGAGGATCGTCCACTTGAAGAATGAGCGCGCCACGGTTCCGAGCGACGGCAACAGCATCCTGCGCCACTTGGGAAGTGCCAGCGCGAGCAGGATCAGCAGCGCTATCAAGATGACGGACGCCAACTCGCGATTGTTCAGCATGTTCCCCCGTAGCGACTTGCCCGACCTGGACACCTGACGTTCTCAGGCATCTCGGGAGTCGCCCCAGCGTATCCAGGCCCACCGACATCTCCGGCAAATCGCATTAGAACGTATGTTCGTCTCTTGATACCCTCGACAAGAGGCCGCGAGAGGAGGCGGGCCGTGGGAGCGAGCGACCGGCTGAAGGCAGCGAACGACATCCGCAGCGCGCGTGCCGCCATCTCCTCCGCAGCAAAGCGCGGGTCTCTCCAGTCGCTCTCCGATCGCGAATTAGCCCTGCGCGAGCATCCCGTCACGGTCTATCCGCATGCTCTCCAGCGCCGAGTGCGAGCATGGGTGCGGTTTGGCGCTGAGGCCGTCAGTGTGGATGCCAAGATCATGCGCTCGACGCTTCTCGCAGCAGGTATCGAGTTCCTTGGGGACGACGAGACCTTCAGATGCTGGGTGTGGGGGAACGCCGTGACGATCAGTGACGACTGAGCTGCGCGCCTTCCTGGCGAAGACGGCGAGCCGCGCGCGCCTCAGTCGGTATGACGCGCTCACCGCGTGCAGTTGCAGAAGCCATCTCGGCCAGCTCGATCACGAGTCCGATGTCTGCCCGAAGCGCAGCTTCAGCCTCTGCCCACAGCGCCCGCATGCGCGCATCCCGCCGAGCGGCGAAGGCGTGTTCCGCTTCCTCCTGGGCGAGCAGTTCGTCAAGGTCCAGGGGAGCTGTCATGGATTAAGGCTACGGCCTGGACGCCGTCAGAAGACAGAAGTTCCCGGCGTCCAGTCAACAACCATTGCTGTCGTCACCTTCTCGTCAGCGCCCGGCCCCAGCCGAATCTGCTCGCCTGGTTGCACCGCGTCCAAGTCTTGCCCCTCAACCAACCGCACCGAGTGGCGCGTAGTAACGAGTGGATGGTCGATCTTGTACGAGTCCTCACCGAGCTTGAACACGGGTTCCTCGACATAGACGGGGATGTACTTACCCCCGAGTAGCTCTCCGATCTGTTCGATGAAGGCAGGGATCTCAGAGACATCTGTCGGCGCGTAGATCGAAATTTCGCGCCAACGCCACACGTGCGCTGTTCCTCCATAGATCGACGCATACCGCAGTAGCAGGCCGAATTGACTATCCGTGATGCTAGCCATGTCTGGCATTCGCAGCTCCGCGCTCGTACGGCTTTGGAGGGACGACAAGGCGTCCGCCATCGGCACGACGGTACCTTCCAGCGCGGTGGGCAGTACTGTCCCGTGAGATTTGAACAATGGAGCGGTCTGGTTGATCTCTACGGAGAATACGTCGCCCTCCGCCACCTGGAGCAGTACGCGCGCCTCAGCCAGCACGGACTCGGGGTCCTTACCGTGGAGCTGACCGATCTCGGCGTTTACCTGCATGCCCTCCTCGCCCTTGATGCGGATGTCAAACCGGATGATCCCCTCTGGCGTCTCAGTAACCAGCTTCATCCAGCCGGTCTTCGCTCCGGTAGTACGGATTCGAGGAATGAGGCGGAATCGAAACCGAGTGTCCCCAGCAGCAGTGAGGCAGCGCAGGTAAAGCGGCGGCGGATCTGCTCTCTTGACCTCCGCGAAGGACAGCCGAGATTCGCGCTCGTCGATGTCGTCGGCGGGGTCAGGGAGTGGACCACCGATCATGCGCACCCGCCCGCGGACGTTCTGGAACGGTGTTCCCCAGTCCGCCCATTCTTGGATAGCAGCTGCGCCTTCGGACCCCGCTTCCTCCAAGAAGGTCACATCCCAGGACACGGGGTCCACCGACGTCGCATCGGCAGAACGCGGGACCACTGATTGATATTTCCATCTGCCGTCACCCAGATACTCCATCCGATGGAAGATGGCTGGATCGGACAGACCAGGGGGCATGGGAGGACCTTCGCCGCTCACCGTCAACGTGCCATGCTCGATTCGGTAGTTGTCGTCTAACTGATCCCGTAACTCGTTCAGCGCATCTTGCCTAGTCTCGATGGCGCTCATCATCGAGATGGAATCTGCACGCTCGACCGGCGACGACGCGATCATGGCCTTCTGGTTGACGAACTGCTCCAACGCACCGTCGCCGTATGTGAAGCGGTGCATCGTGGCGGGATGCCGATCCCCCAGACCGCTCAAATAGGCGTCTCCGTCCCAAACGCAATTGAAGCCTGCCTCACCCACCATGTCTCGAAACTCGCCTAGCCGCTCCTCGGTAGGCGTCCATGGAGTCACAAGGTGGTATTCAAGGACGGGTGGCCGCTCTGCCCCGACGTGCTCCTCATTGAATCGAACCCACGAACTCTTCACCTGCCGGAATTGACTGCTCGACAACGCCGTCGTGAACCCTTTCACCTGCCAAACGATCACGCCGTCTGGCGTCTCCCGGATTATGTCGATCCCTCCATCGCCTTGCGACGGGTTCACCTGCCGCGCATCGGAATACTCCAGGCGGAGCAGGGTGGCCACGAGGGATTCGATTGACTCCCCACTGCGGTGAGACATGAACGACCAGTCGTAGGTGGGCATCGACGTCCTTTCTCAGGTCGTCACAGACTATCTCCCGACTCGACCGCCCTCCTAGTACGCTTCCAGTACGCTTCAAGTACGAGAGGGAAACGATGGTCGATCACAACGACATGACGCCGCCCGAATTCAAGGCGTGGGAGAACCGCATGCGACGACGCCTCGCAGTGCAGGGCCTCACGCTCTCGCGCTCTCGCTCGCGACTGCCCGTGGCCAACGACTACGGCCTCTACAACGCCATGGACGCAATCAGCAGGGTGACCCTGAGCCACGGGTACACCTTGACCCCGGAGGACGTAGAGCGATGGGCCGCGGGCCAAGTACCCAGAACAAAGTGAGCGAACCGTGTTGTCAGGGTGTATGAACGGTCCCCCGTCCGCGTATCACGGTCAACAGCCGAATACCCACGGAGGCCGACATGCGAACACCTCTCAGCAGCAAGGAGGTAGCGACCTTGCTTGGAGTCTCTGAACCTACGCTCTCGCGATGGCGCAGCTCCGGCGATGGGCCTCCGGTGCTCACAGTCAAGGGCATCTACAGATACCGGCCCGAGTCGGTCGAACAATCGGTCAAGGAGAATGAGCGGTGACAATATCCAAGGTAGTTCGCAAGGACGGCACCTTCCGGTTCCGGGTCCGAGTGAAGAGCGGTCGCAATGTGGTGGCGGACCGAACCTTCGACAAGAAGGGGGAGGCAGAGTTGTGGGAGGCCTCCCAGAAGCGTGCGCTTTACCTGGGTGAGTTCGTAGATCCCAAGGCTGGCAAAGAGCTACTGGGCGCGGCGATGGATCGCTGGCGCAGCGACCGCGAGGGCACAGTGGGTACGAAGACGTTCAACGACACCGAGCGGCCCGCCCTGGGGCATGTGAAGGCCCTACGCAACCGTCCGATCAGCGCCTTGACGGCCAAGGATCTAGAGGGGCTGTACGGGACGCTCCTTCGCACTCTCAGCCGCGACACAGTCGTGCGATACCGGCAGGTATACAGCGCGTTCTTTTCATGGGCTGTAGCAACGAAGCTCGTCAACAAGAACACCGCAATCCGAGTCTCAGGTGCCCAAGGGGACATCCCACAAGGCCAAGCGCGAGATCTTCCCGTTCACCCTCTCCGAGCTTCGGGCTGTCCACGCCGACATGCTCAGGTACACCAACCCGACGAACGCCGACATCGTGCTGGCACTGGGCCTCACGGGTTTGCGTTGGCGTGAGCTGGCCGATCTCCGCGTACGGGACGTGCAGCAGCTCCTGTGCCCCGCCCTGCACATAAGTCGGTCGAAGTCTGACGGTCAGTCGGTGCGCACAGTCACCAAGGGCGGCAAGGCTCGAACAATCCCGCTGGCGGACGACGTCGCCGCCATCATCCTGCCTCGCATCCGCGGCATGCGGCCCGACGCTCTCGTCTTCCCGAACACCGTGGGCGCAGCCCGCACAGGTCGAAACTGGACCCGTGATAGCCACTGGACTGACGTCAATCTGGGCCGTCGTGTCCACGATCTCCGACACACTGCCGCCACCATCTGGTTGCAGAACGGAGTGGACCTGAAGACCGTGCAGGCATGGTTGGGGCACTCGTCGGCCAAGCTCACCGCCGATCTCTGCGCCCACTACATGGGATCTGATGCCGACGCAGCGGCGCTGGCTCGCATGAACGTCGTTCTGGGGGACGCCGGGGGGACGCAGCAATGCAAGCGTCGGAAGACTGAGAACGGTGTCTGAGCCCTTCTCTCGCAAGATTCCGGGACTAGATCCAGGTGGGCCCTGCCGGGATCGAACCGACGACATCCACGGTGTAAACGTGGCGCTCTACCAGCTGAGCTAAAGGCCCTGGTGACTCCATCCTACAGACGACCCGATGCGCACCGATGTCGTGGAACAGGGCTAGGCTGAGGGCGGCACGCGTTGTGCACAGCCGACAAGGCTGCCCGCGTCGCTTCCCGTTTCATTGGCATGACCTGCCAGCTTGACGAAAGGCTCCCCGTGACTGTGCACGACCAGGATCCGTATTCCCAGGGCCCCCTCGACAGCGATCCGGAGGAGACCGGTGAGTGGCAGCAGTCGCTCGACGAGCTCGTCGACGCGAAGGGCCACGGTCGTGGCCGCGAGATCATGCTCAGCCTGCTCAAGCGCTCGAAGGAGCTGCACCTGGGCGTGCCGATGGTTCCGACCACCGACTACATCAACACGATCGCTGCCGAGAACGAGCCCGAGTTCCCCGGTGACGAAGAGATCGAGCGCCGCTACCGCGCATGGATCCGCTGGAACGCGGCCATCACGGTGCACCGTGCGCAGCGCCCCGGCATCGGCGTCGGCGGGCACATCTCGACGTACGCCTCGTCTGCGGCCCTCTACGAGGTCGGCTTCAACCACTTCTTCAAGGGTGCCGACAACGCCGGCGGCGCCGACCAGATCTTCATCCAGGGCCACGCCTCGCCCGGAACCTACGCGCGCTCCTTCCTCGAGGGACGCCTGAGCGAAGACCAGCTCGACGGGTTCCGTCAGGAGAAGTCGCACGCACCGCACGGCATCCCCTCCTACCCGCACCCGCGTCTGATGCCGGAGTACTGGCAGTTCCCGACCGTCTCCATGGGCCTCGGTCCGATCAACGCCATCTACCAGGCGATGTCGAACAAGTACCTCGAGAACCGCGGCATCAAAGACACGTCGCAGTCGCACGTGTGGGCCTTCCTCGGCGACGGCGAGATGGACGAGGTCGAGAGCCGCGGTCAGCTGCAGGTCGCAGCCAACGAGGGTCTCGACAACCTCACGTTCATCGTCAACTGCAACCTGCAGCGCCTCGACGGCCCTGTGCGCGGCAACGGCAAGATCGTCCAGGAGCTCGAGTCGTTCTTCCGCGGAGCGGGCTGGAACGTCATCAAGGTCGTCTGGGGCCGCGAGTGGGACGACCTGCTCGCCCGCGACACCGAGGGCGCACTGCTCAACCTGATGAACGTCACCCCCGACGGCGACTACCAGACGTACAAGGCCGAGTCCGGCGCGTACGTGCGCGAGCACTTCTTCGGCCGCGACGAGCGCGCGGCCGCCCTCGTCAAGGACTACTCCGACGACGACATCTGGAACCTCAAGCGCGGTGGCCACGACTACCGCAAGGTCTACGCCGCCTTCAAGGCCGCGACCGAGCACAAGGGCAAGCCCACCGTCATCCTCGCCAAGACCGTCAAGGGCTACGGCCTGGGTCCGCACTTCGAGGGCCGCAACGCGACCCACCAGATGAAGAAGATGACGCTGGACAACCTCAAGACGTTCCGCGACGCCATGCACATCCCGATCACGGATGCGCAGCTCGAGGAGAACCCGTACCTGCCCCCGTACTACAACCCGGGGCCCCAGGACGAGACGATCCAGTACATGCTCGAGCGCCGCCAGGCTCTCGGCGGATTCCTGCCGGAACGCCGCTCGACCCACGTGGGCCTCGAGCTCCCCGGCGACGCGGCCTACGCGCTGCCGAAGAAGGGGTCCGGCACGCAGGAGATCGCCACCACCATGGCGTTCGTGCGTCTGCTGAAGGACCTGCTGCGCTCGAAGGACTTCGGTCACCGCATCGTGCCGATCATCCCCGACGAGGCCCGCACGTTCGGAATGGACGCGTACTTCCCGACGGCCAAGATCTACAACCCGAACGGCCAGCACTACACCTCGGTCGATCGTGAGCTGCTCCTCGCCTACAAGGAGAGCCCGCAGGGTCAGATCGTGCACGTCGGCATCAACGAGGCGGGTGCCCTGGCGGCGTTCACCGCGGCCGGCACCTCCTACGCCACGCACGGCGAGCCGCTGATCCCGGTCTACCTCTTCTACTCGATGTTCGGATTCCAGCGCACGGGTGACGCACAGTGGGCGGCCGGCGACCAGATGGCACGCGGCTTCATCATGGGTGCCACGGCGGGCCGTACGACCCTCACGGGTGAAGGTCTGCAGCACGCCGACGGTCACTCGCACCTGCTGGCCGCGACCAACCCCGCCACGATCTCCTACGACCCGGCATACGGCTACGAGATCGCCCACATCATGCGCTCCGGTATCGAGCGCATGTACGGCGGCGCGCACGAAGACCCGAACGTCATGTACTACATCACGCTCTACAACGAGCCGATCGTCATGCCGGCAGAGCCGGAGGATGTCGACGTCGACGGCATCGTGCGCGGCATCCACCGCATCTCGGTCGGAGAGGGCGAGGGACCTCGTGCCCAGCTGTTCGCCTCGGGCGTCGGACTCCCCTGGGCCCTCGAGGCGCAGGAGCTGCTGAAGAACGACTGGGGCGTGATCGCCGATGTCTGGTCGGTCACCTCATGGACCGAGCTGCGCCGCGACGGCCTCGCCGCCGACGAGCACAACTTCCTGCACCCCGAGGAAGAGCCGCGCACGGCCTACCTCACGCAGAAGCTGCAGGGCTCCGAAGGTCCGGTCGTCGCCGTGAGCGACTTCATGCACGCCGTCCAGGACCAGATCCGGCCGTGGGTGCCTCAGCGTTTCGCGACGCTCGGCGCAGACGGCTTCGGGTTCTCGGACACGCGTGCCGCGGCGCGTCGCTTCTTCAAGATCGACGGCCCGTCGATCGTCGTCCGCACACTGCAGTCGCTCGCCGAAGACGGCGTCGTCGATCGCTCGCTCGCCGCGCAGGCCATCCAGAAGTACAGCCTGCACGACGTCAACGCGGGCACCAGCGGCAACGCGGGCGGCGAGAGCTGACCATCGGTGACAGGATCCTCTTCGCGCGGTATGGATAAGACCGCGACGCTCACCTGGCTGCGCCGCATCTCCGGCGACATCGCCTCGGTGACGATCAAGCGACTCGAGGACACCCTCCCCTGGTATGCCGTGATGCCACCAGCCCGCCGCTCTGCGGTCGGGCTGGTGGCTCAGGCCGGCATCACCTCCTTCATCCAGTGGTACGAGGATCCGACCTCGACGCCGTGGATCGCCGCCGACATCTTCGCCGCGGCCCCGCGGGAGCTCCTGCGCAGCGTGAGCCTGCAGCAGACGCTGCAGCTCATCCGCGTCACCGTCGAGGTGACCGAGGAGCGCGTCGCGGGCAAGGGCGCAGATCTGCGCGAGGCGATCCTGCTCTACTCGCGCGATGTCGCCTTCGCCGCAGCCGACGTCTACGCGAGGGCCGCCGAAGCCAGAGGGCTCTGGGACGCCCGTCTCGAGGCCCTCGTGGTGGACTCCATCCTGACCGGCGAGGCAGACGAAGAGCTTCCGAGTCGGATCGCCGCGCTCGGCTGGCACGGCCACGGCGAGGTCGCAGTGCTCGTGGGCACGACGCCGCCGCAGTTCGACGTCGACCTCGTGCGGCGCACCGCCCGCAAGCTCGCGGTCGACGTGCTCATCGGCGTCCAGGGCTCTCGACTCGTGCTCGTGATCGGCCGCGCGCGCATCGAGGGCCAGGAGGCCCCCGAGAACGAGGAGGAGGAACTCGGCTTCGAGGAGATCGCGGCGAGACTCGAACCGTCGTTCGGCCCGGGATACGTCGTGCTCGGCCCCGCGGTCGCCGCCCTCGTCGACGCCAGCCAGAGTGCACGCGCGGCCCTCGCGGGTTTCGCCGTCGCACGCGCGTGGCGCAGCGCCCCGCGGCCCGTCGAAGCAGACGATCTGCTGCCGGAGCGCGCCCTCGCCGGCGACCCGCTCGCCAAGCAGACCCTGATCGAACGCATCTACCGTCCGCTGCAGGCACATTCGACCGATCTCGTCACGACGCTGTGGAGCTACCTCGACAACGGTCGATCGCTCGAGGCCACGGCGCGCGAGCTCTTCGTGCACCCGAACACGGTGCGCTACCGCCTCAAGCGCGTCAGCGAGGTCATCGGCTGGGACGCCACCGGGCCCCGCGAAGCGCTGATCCTGCAGACGGCCCTGATCCTCGGGTCGATCGGTGCCGCCGAGAACGTGCGTCGCCGACCTCCGTTGCGTCGCACCCCGCGCTGAATCCGACGGGCCGCGGCCGTTCCGCTGTTCGCCACACACAAGGGATCTTCGGAATCTTGTGATGGATCATCCACCACTTCGGGCTGATCGTTGGCAGACTGGGGATGTGATTGTCGTCGTATGCCCTGGACAGGGCTCGCAGACCCCCGGTTTCCTCTCCCCCTGGCTCGAGCTGGACGGGGTGGCCGAGAAACTCGCCACCTACTCCGCCGCCGCCGAGGTCGACCTCCAGCAGCACGGAACGGTGTCGGATGCCGACACGATCCGCGACACGCAGATCGCGCAGCCGCTCATCGTCGCCGCATCGCTCATCGCCGCCGATGCTCTCGCGGCGCGCGCCGGGCGCAGGGCTGATGGCATCGCCGGCCACTCCGTGGGCGAGATCGCCGCGCTGGTCGGCAGCGGTGTGATCGATGCCGAGACCGGCATGCGACTCGTCGGCATCCGTGGCCGCGCGATGGCCGAAGCCGCCGCGCAGACACCGACCGGCATGAGCGCCGTGCTCGGCGGCGACGAGGAGACGATCCTCACCCGCCTCAGCGAGCTCGGGCTCTCCCCCGCCAACTACAACGGGGGCGGGCAGCTCGTCGTCGCCGGAGAGCTGGCAGGGCTCGACGCGCTGTCGACCGAGCCGGTCAAGGGCACCCGGGTCATCCCGCTGCAGGTGGCGGGCGCATTCCACACCTCGTACATGGCCTCGGCCGTGACCGCTCTGCGCGACGCCGTCTCGACGATCACCCCGTCCGACCCCGACCTCACGCTGTGGACCAACCGTGACGGATCCGTCGTCACGGATGGCGGGCAGGCGCTGGACTATCTCGTCGACCAGGTCTCCTCCCCCGTGCGCTGGGACCTGTGCATGGCCTCGTTCGCCGATCAGGGCATCACCGGACTCATCGAGCTCGCGCCCGCCGGCGCTCTCACCGGTCTCGCCAAGCGCGGCCTGCGCGGCATCCCCGCCGTCGCCGTCAAGACCCCCGATGACCTCGATGCGGCCGTCGCGCTGCTGAACGGAGACGCCGCATGAGCGCCACGCTGAACCAGATCTCAGGCCCCGCGTACACGCGCATCTACTCGTACGGCGCGGCGCGCGGCGAGAACGCGGTGCCGAACGACGATCTGATCGGTCCGATCGACTCGAGCGACGAGTGGATCCGCCAGCGAACCGGCATCGTGACCCGCGTGCGTGCCGACAAGGGCACCGATGCGATCGACCTCGCCACCACCGCCGCCGCCGAGGCCATCGAGAAGTCGGGGATCTCCGCCGACCAGGTGGATCTCGTCATCGTCGCCACGATCAGCAACCCGAAGCAGTCCCCCTCGGTCTCCGCCATCGTCGCCGACCGCGTGGGCGCCAACCCCGCCGCGGCGTACGACATCAACGCCGCCTGCGCGGGCTACGCGTACGCCGTCACTCAGGCCGACGCGCTGATCAAGTCGGGTGCCGCCCACTACGCGCTCGTCATCGGCACCGAGAAGCTCTCCGACATCGTCGATCCCGCGGACCGCAGCATCTCGTTCCTCCTGGGTGACGGGGCGGGCGCCGCGCTCATCGGCCCGAGCGACACGCCCGGCATCGCACCGGCGGTGTGGGGTTCCGACGGCTCCAAGGCAGACGCCGTGGGCATGAACGGCACCCTGACGGAGTTCCGCGACGGCGAGGTGCCGTGGCCGACTCTCCGCCAGGAAGGCCAGACGGTGTTCCGCTGGGCGGTGTGGGAGATGGCGAAGGTCGCACGTGAGGCTCTCGACCGTGCCGGCGTCGAGCCGGCCGACATCGCCGCGTTCATCCCGCACCAGGCGAACATGCGCATCATCGACGAGTTCGCGAAGCAGCTCAAGCTGCCCGAGTCCACGGTGATCGCCCGCGACATCGAGACCACGGGCAACACCTCGGCCGCCTCGATCCCGCTCGCCAGCCACCGACTGATGGCTGAACACCCCGAGCTCTCCGGCGGCCTGGCGCTGCAGATCGGCTTCGGCGCGGGCCTCGTGTTCGCCGCCCAGGTCGTCGTCCTCCCCTGACAACGCCCTGACTGTCCCTAGACTGTTCCACGGTTCCGAATACAACCCGTAAGAAAGAGGAAGACCACATGGCTTTCACCAACGATGAGGTCCTCGCAGGCCTCGCAGAGCTGATCACCGATGAGACCGGCATCAACGCTTCCGAGGTCGCCCTCGAGAAGTCGTTCACCGACGACCTCGACATCGACTCGATCTCGATGATGACGATCGTCGTCAACGCCGAGGAGAAGTTCGGCGTCACCATCCCCGACGACGAGGTCAAGAACCTCAAGACCGTCGGCGACGCCGTCTCCTTCATCGTCGCAGGCCAGGAGTAATCCACGCAGGATGCCACCCCCGCATCCGCGGGGTGTGGCATCCTCCGCCTTGCCCTCTCCCTGCTCGACCCGCCCGTTAAGGAACCACTCATGACCAAGCGCATCGTCGTCACCGGCATCGGCGCCACGTCCGCCATCGGCGGGACAGCACCCGAGAACTGGACCAATCTGCTCGCAGGGCAGTCCGGAACCCGCACCCTCGAGCACGACTGGGTGCAGCAGTACGAGCTTCCCGTCACCTTCGCCGCCGAGGCGATCGTCCGGCCGGAGGAGGTCCTGCCCCGCCACGAGGCGAAGCGGCTCGACCCCTCATCGCAGTTCGCCCTCATCGCGGCCCGTGAGGCCTGGGCGGATGCGGGTGAGCCCGAGGTCGCCCCCGAGCGACTCGGCGTCGATTTCGCCACCGGCATCGGCGGCCTCTGGACGCTCCTCGACGCCTGGGACACCCTGCGCGAGAAGGGTCCGCGTCGGGTGATGCCCCTGACCGTTCCGATGCTGATGCCGAACGCGGCGGCGGGCAACCTCTCGCTGCAGTTCCAGGCGCGCGCGTACGCGCAGACCGTGGTGAGCGCCTGCGCCTCCAGCACCGAGTCGATCATCCATGCGTTCCACCACCTGCAGGACGGCCTGGCCGACGTCGTGATCGCCGGCGGCACCGAATCGGCCATCCACCCGATCACCATGGCGTCCTTCGCCTCGGCGCAGGCGCTCTCGCGGCGCAACGACGACCCCGCGACCGCATCACGCCCCGGCGCGATCGACCGTGACGGCTTCGTCATGGGCGAAGGCGCTGCGGCCCTCATCCTCGAGACCGAGGAGCACGCCAAGGCGCGCGGCGCGAAGATCTACGGCTACGTGCTCGGCGGCGGCGTCACGGCCGACGCGTACCACATCACCGGCAATGACCCCGAGGGGACCGGAGCCGCGCGTGCGGTCACGCAGGCGCTCGACGAGGCCGGGATCACGGCCGACCAGGTCGCGCACATCAACGCGCACGCGACGTCGACCCCGGTGGGCGACCCCAACGAGTACGTCGCGCTCCGCAAGGTGTTCGGCGAGCGGATCGACGAGATCCCCGTCTCGGCGACCAAGGCCTCCACCGGCCACCTGCTCGGCGGTACCGGAGCACTCGAGGCGATCTTCGCGCTCCTCGCGCTTCGCGACCGCGTCGCTCCTCCGACCATCAACATGACCGAGCCCGACCCGGCCGTGCCGTTCAGGCTGTCGGGTGAGGCGCAGCCTCTCGGCGAGGGCACGCTGTACGCGATCAGCAACTCCTTCGGCTTCGGCGGCCACAACGCGGTCGCCGTGTTCTCCAACGCCGACTGACACCGCGGCACGACAGACGTCGATGCACGAGAGCGGCCCCCGGGGATTCCCGGGGGCCGCTCTCGTGCGTCAGTGCGTCGGTGCGTCGGTGCGTCAGTGCGTCGGTGCGTCGGTGCGTCAGTGTGCGTGCGTCAGGCTCGGGCGAGCTGGCGCGACCGTGTCTGGCGGAGACGCGTCGTCCAGGGCAGGAACCAGCCGACCAGCGGCCCGACGCCGAAGGCGAAGAGCACGGTGCCGACACCCACCGGGCCGCCGAGCAGGAACCCGATGGCCAGCACGCTCCCCTCGATGAGGGTGCGCACGAGCCACACCGGCCACCCCGTCCGGCGGACGAGACCGGTCATGAGCCCGTCGCGCGGACCCGGACCGAAGTCCGCCGCGATGTACAGTCCCGTCGCGAACGCGAGGAGCACGAGACCGGCCACGAACATGGGCGCGCCGACCCAGACCGACGGCGGTTCGGGGATCAGCGCGAGCGCGAGATCGGCGCTCGGCCCCACGAGCAGGGCGTTGAGGAGTGTGCCGAGCCCGACACGCTGCCGCAGCGGGATCCACAGCACCAGCACGAGGACCGACACGAGCACGGTGACGGCCCCGTAGCCGATTCCGGTCTGGCCGGCCACGCCCAGGGCGAGGACGTCCCAGGGTGCCACTCCGATGCCGCCGTGCACCATCAGTCCCAGCGCGACGCCGTAGAGGAAGAGACCGACCAGCAGCTGCACGACGCGCTCGACGAGGTCGCGTCGACTGGTCGCGGAGATCGGCAGGAAGAGGGAACGGAGCTGCATCGTTCCATCGTGGACTGTCGCGACGCGCACGAGTCCAGACCACTCGAAGGAAAGTGGCTTGCGAACACCAGTCCACTTTGCGGCATCATGGGAATATGGCCTCACGACTCGTCGAGCAGCTGGGTGGGCAGAACGCCGCCGGCGCCACCGCCGCATCCCTCGCGCAGCAGATCCGCGCGCTGATCCTCGACGGCCGGTTGACCGTCGGGGAGCGGCTGCCCAGCGAACGGGCCCTGGCGCTCGAACTGCGCCGATCCCGATCGACGACGACCCGCGTCTACGGACTCCTCGAGGGCGACGGCTATGTGGTGCGTCGACACGGTGGAAGCACGCGGGTCGCGCTGCCGCATACGGCGCACCGTCTTGCGGACCCCGACGATGACGACGCGATCGACCTCTCCATCGCCTCGATGGATTCGACGCCGGGCCTCTACGATGCCACGGTGAGGTCGCTGCCGCGCCTCGCAGCGTTGCGCGGGACCAGCGGATACTCGCTGCGCGGTCTTCCCGAGCTGCGCGATGCCGTCGCCAGACGGTTCACCGATCGCGGGGTCGAGACCGATCCCGACGAGATCATCATCACCTCCGGAGCCGTCAACGCCGTCAATCTGATCCTCGCGACGATCGGACGCCGCGGTGAACGCGCCCTGGTCGAGCAGCCCACCTTTCCGCACGCACTCGAGGCGCTGCACCGGTACGGCTACCGGATGCTCCCCACGCCCGTCGAGGTCACCGGCTGGGACGAGCGCCATGTCACCGACACCCTCCTGCGGAGCCGCCCGCACGTCGCCTATCTGATCCCCGACTTCCACAATCCGACCGGGGCGACCATGAGCGACGCCGAGCGCTCCCGCATCGCGACGACGGCGCGGAGCACAGGAACGCATGTGATCGTCGACGAGACGACCGCCGAGCTCGACATCGATCGCGGCTGGACTCCCCTGCCCATGTCCGCCCACAGCCCACAGGTGATCACGGTGGGGTCCATGTCGAAGATCGCCTGGGGCGGTCTGCGGATCGGCTGGATCCGCGCGGACCGCGCGCTCATCTCCCGACTGCTCGCCACCCGCCCCTCGTTCGAACTCGGCACAGCGCTGCTCGAGCAGTGCATCGCCGTCGAGCTGCTGCAGGACATGCCGGCTCTCACCACCCATGTGGCGTCGCGCCTTCGCGCAGGCAGGGCGGCCGTGGCGTCCGGCCTCGGGGCGCTCGGCGGCGTCGCGATGCCGCCCACGAGCGGCGGACTCTCAACCTGGCTCGATCTCGGCGCCCCCGTGTCGACCGAGGTGTCGCTCGCGGCACGGCGGCACGGGCTGATCGTGCCGCCAGGGCCGCGCTTCACCACCGGCGGAGTGCTGGAGCGCCGACTGCGGATCCCCATCACGCTCTCTCCCGAACGCACGACGGAGGCGATGGAGCGTCTGGGCCGCGCCTGGTCCCACGTGATGAGCGGAGGGTCGACGTCCGGCGAGGAAGCGCCCCGCGCAGCCGTCATCTGAGGGCAGACGAGGACCCCGTCCCTGGATCAGGGGCGGGGTCCTCGTCATGTGGAGCGGGAATTCGCATTCTCGGCGTCCGGGACATGTCACCGGCATCCGATACTCGTGCCTTCCCGCTCCAGGTCTGTGTCGGGCTCTAGCCCACCTTGTGCAGCCAGACGACGCGCGCATCGTCGCTGGCGTGACGGAACGGCTCCAGCTCCTCGTCCCAGGCAGAGCCCAGCGCGATGTCGAGCTCGCGCTGCAGCTCGGTCGCACTGCCCGCGGCGATCTCCATCGCGTAGCGGATGCGGTCTTCGCCGATCACGATGTTGCCCGCCGCATCGGTCTGCGCATAGTGGATGCCGAGATCGGGCGTGTGCAGCCATCGGCCACCGTCGCTGCGGGGCGTCGGGTCCTCGGTCACCTCGAAGCGCAGGTGCTCCCAGCCGCGGATCGCCGTCGCCAGAGCGGCTCCCGTCCCGACCGGGCCGTCCCAGTAGAACTCCGCGCGTCGAGCACCGTCGAGCACCGGCTGTTCGCTCCAGTCGAAGTTCACAGCACGACCGATAGCGCGTCCGACCGCCCATTCCAGGTGCGGGCAGAGCGCGCGAGGGGCAGAGTGGACGAAAACCACTCCGCGTGCGTAAGCCGTCGCCATGATCTCTCCGTTTCATCAGGTGCGTCTTCCCCAACGACCTGAAACACCGAGAACTGGCGTGAATATGCGGTTATGCGCCTATTCTCGCCCAGACCAGGCGAAATCACAAGCATGTGATTCGACGACGAAGGCCCCGGTCACGGGGACCGGGGCCTTCAGACCTGACTGTACGGAGTCAGACGAGGATCACGCCTCGCTCATGGCCTGCTTGACCTGCTGGCCCTTCGCCGCGTAGTACGCGGCGCGGGCGGCGTCGCGACGGGCCTGCTCGGCGTATCCGGCCTCGAGGACGTCCTGCGGGACCTCGACGTTCGGCACGTCGTCGGTGCCGTTGTACTTCTCGATGTACGCGTCGAGCTCGGGGCCCGAGGTCCACGACGTGATGAGGCAGTACCGCGGCTCGCTGCCCACGTGGGTCGCCGCGTGCCACAGCCGCTGCGTGTCGACGATGAGCTGCGCTCCTGCCGGCAGCGCGATGCGGTACTCGACGCTCGGGTCGGTGCGGTTCTCGCGCAGGACGAAGAAGCTGTCCTTGTCGTCGCTGAGGTTGAAGAAGCCACGGACGACCCATCCGGTGCCGTCCGGGTTCAGACGGTTGTTGTCATCCTGGTGGAGGTTGTACAGGCACTCGCCGTAGGGCGTGGGCTGCAGCTCGATGACACGGCAGCGACCGACGTTTGCACCGGGCTCCTGCGCGCGACGCGTCAGGTTCGGCGCCTTGGCGGTCTGGGAGTCGATCCAGACGCCGTCCTTGTCGGTGCGCGGCGGCTTGTGATTCCAGAAGCCGTTGCACTCGATCTCACCCTTGGCGCTCGCGAGCGGCGCGAAGCGGGTGTCGCCCGACGACTTCCAGTCGTTGTACTCGATGTCGAGCCACTCCTTGGGGTCGAGCTCCTGGTCGTAGCTGTCGAGAACGACGAAGCCCTTGTCTTCGAGGGCGGCGGACTTGATGTATCCCATGATCTGAACCAGATCCTCTCATCGGGGGCCAGCACGTTTTAACAGGCCCTGATAAGGCAAGCCTAACAGGGCGCCTCTGGAGCGCCGCCGAAGCCCGCCGTGAATAAGCGAATAGACTGAATCGGGCGCCTGGCGACTCCTCGGCGCCGCGCGTTACGGGAGGACGAGACACCAGCATGAGCACTGCGACGAACGTCGAGGCGACAGCTGTCAATACGATCGAGTGGCTCGCAGAGGACTCCACGACCATCGTCGTCCCGGTGTATCAGCGGCAGTATCGGTGGGACATCGGCGGCTGCGAGCAGTTGCTCTCCGATGTGCGTGCCGTCGCCCGCGAGAACTCGTCGCACCGCCACTTCATCGGCTCGATCCTCTCGGCCGCCGACGATTCCGACGCCGACACCGAGCTCGTGCTGATCGACGGTCAGCAGCGGATCACCACGATCATGCTGCTCGTGGCCGCCCTGCAGCACGCGGTGCGCGACAGCGCTCCCGAACTCGCCGCGGAACTGGACCGTGTCCTGGTGCGCCCCGACGATCCCCGCAGGACCAAGCTGCGTCCTCACGACGCCTGGGCCGAGCTCTACGAGTCGGTGGTACTGGATCGGGGCGACCACGCCGATCGTGAGTCGCGTTTCGACGACAACTACGCCTTCTTCCGCAGCCAGGTGCATGCCGATGAGGCGGCGACGATCTGGCGGGGCCTGCAGCGCCTCGAGCACGTGTCCATCACGCTCGGCGCAGGTGCGAACGCTCAGCAGATCTTCGAGAGCCTGAACTCGACGGGCGAACCGCTGCGCGATCACGAGCTCATCCACAACTACATCCTGATGGGCCTCACGCACACCGAGCAGCTCGACGTCGAGGCCCGGTTCTGGCTTCCCATCGAACGCCACGCGGGCGAGAACATCGCCGCGTTCTGGCGGCACTACCTCGTGATGACGACGGGACGCGAGGTCGCCGCGAACGGCGAGCACGGGGTGTACAGCGCGTTCCGACAGTCGTTCCCGCGCGTCGACGTGGACCATCTGCAGGCGGATGCCGAGGTGTGGCGGCACTACGCGGAGATCTACGGCATCCTGCTGGATCCCTCTCTCGAGAAGGACTCCGAGATCGCGCGGCAGCTGCGATTCGTGAACACCTTCGGTCGTGCCTCGTATCCGCTCGTCCTGAGCGTCTACAGCGACCACGCCAAGGGGCTCATCCCGCGTGACGAGCTGATCCGCACCCTGGAGCGGATCCAGGCGATGTACCTGCGACGGACGCTCGTCAACCTGCCCAATGAACGCCTCGTCGCCCGGCTCTGCCGTGCGCGCGTCGACGGACCCGACGCGCTCGAGAGGGCCTTCGCGCGCATCACCCCCTCGGACGAGCGGGTCAGCGCGGTGCTCAAGTACAGCGAGCTCCCCCACCCGGCGTACGTTCTCGGTCGGCTGGAGGGCGTCGAGGACACGGACGGATTCGACGTCGAGCACATCGTCCCGACCGTCCCCAGCGACAGCTGGTCGGGCGACGGAGCGCGCGAATGGATCGACTACTCCGACGACGAGCGAAACGCCCACCGTGCGCTGGCGCCCACGCTCGGCAACCTGACGCTGCTGGAGCAGAGCCTGTCGGAGCGGTACTTCGGCGAGCCGTACGCCGTGAAGCGCACCTCGGCGTATGCGCGCAGCGCGGTTCCCGAGACCGCGGCGCTGCAGTCGACCGAGACCTGGGGAACGGCCATGATCTCGCAGCGCACCGTGCGGCTCACGGCCGAGCTCCTGCGCATCTGGGCGCGGCCTGCGCTCACCGAGATCGACGACGACGGTCTGACCCCGATCCTCGACGCCGTGCGGCGCCGTGGCTGGCCCGCGGGCTGGGAGCGCGAGTTCGAGTACGTCGAATACCGCGGAGAGCGCTGGGAGGTCTACGACGTCCGGCACCTGTTCAACCGCGTCTTCCGACGTGCGTGGACCGACACCCGTGCTGCGGCGGTCTCGTACTGCGCCGCGCACGGCGGACCGATCTACGACGGGACCGCGTGGAAAGGGCAGTGGGACCGGCTCGACGACACCCATCACCTGTACATGGGGTGGGATTCCACGTACATGATGAGCGCTGTGCAGGGCGTGCTCCAGGAGGCGGACATCGCCTCGGAGGTATTCGTGAAGTACTCCTACATCGGGAATGTGATGTGACATGACCACGACCATCCATCGTCTGCTCGACCTCGCCGTCGAAGAGCACACTCTGACCGTCCCGCTCGTGTGGGACGACCCTGCCGACACCCGCACGATCGAGATCTTCGCGCGCGTCGTGACCCGCGACGGAGGCGACTCGCTGCCCTTCCTCGTCTACCTCCAGGGCGGACCGGGGCACGAGGCGCCCCGCCCGTTCCACTCGTCGACAGCGCCGCCCTGGCTCGACGAGGCTCTCGCCCACTACCGCGTGGTCATGCTGGACCAGCGCGGCACCGGCCTGTCGACTCCGGTCGGAGACGACGACCTGGCCGAGGGCTCGGCCGCCGTCGCCGAGTATCTGACCCATCTGCGTGCCGATGCCATCGTGCGCGACTGCGAGGCGGTGCGCGAGCACCTCGGTGCGATCACCTGGAGCGTGCTGGGTCAGTCGTTCGGCGGATTCACATCGCTCGCATACCTGTCGACCCATGCCGCCTCGCTGGCCGATGTCTTCATCACGGGCGGCCTGAGTGCGATCGGCCGACACCCGGACGACGTCTACGCCCTCTGCTACAGCAAGATGCGCGACGCCTCCGAGCGCTACTACCGTCGGTTCCCCGAGCACCGCGATCGCATGCGCAGACTGGTGGATCACGCGGATGCCGGCGACATCGTCCTGCCGGACGGTGAAGTGGTGTCCCGCTCGCGTCTGCGGTCGGTGGGGTCGGCCCTCGGCATGAACGAGGGATGGCAGACGCTGTGGTCGCTTCTCGAGCGCGACCACAGGTCGAACGCCTTCCGTCATGACCTCATGCACGCGATGCCGTACAGCGGCCGCAATCCGCTCTACTTCGCCTTCCACGAGTCGAGCTACGCCGACGGACACGCGACCCGGTGGTCGGCCGAGCGTGTCGAGCCCGACGACTTCCGCGAGGACGTCACCCTCTTCACCGGCGAGCACATCCGTCGCGAGTGGACCGAGACGGTCCCCGCATTCCGACCCTGGCGCGAGGTGACACTCGAGCTCGCCGAGTTCGAGTGGCCGCGCCTCTACGACCGCGTGGCGATCGAGGCGTCCGGGGCGACCGGAGCCGCGGCGGTCTACGCGAACGACGTCTACGTCCCCCTCGAGTACTCGCTCGAGACCGCGGGGCTGCTCCCGGGAATCGCACTGTGGGTGACCAGCGAGCACGAGCACAACGGTCTCCGCTCCGGCCCCGTCCTCAGCCGTCTGATCGACCTCGCTCACGGACGGCGCATCCGCTGAGGATCATCCCGTGGGCGGATGCCGGCGGCGGAAGAGTCTTCTAGCCTGGACACATGGCTGAGACGGTGGGGATGCTTCTGACCGTGGCGATCGTGCTCCTGGTCGTGATCGCGGTCGTGATCGTGATCGTGGCCGCGTACTCGCGCGTGCCCCTCGAGCGGAAGTACGAGAACTCCGGCGGCGGACTGGGCGGATCGTTCGACGCGATCTGGATGCCGTCGGCCCATGGCGCCGGCATCGAGCGCGATCGTCAGACGAAGCGCATGGCTCCTGCCCCGGTGGCGGGCGACCCGCCCCACAGCATCCGCGGCGACCGCATCACGATCGACCTCTGAGTCCGTCCGGCCCGGCCGCCGGATACGACGAAGGCCCCGGTTCCGAGAACCGGGGCCTTCGTGGTGGCGATGTCCTTACTTGGACGAGCCGCCGAAGCCCTTGAAGCGCTGGTTGAACTTCTCGACGCGACCGGCCGAGTCCATGATGCGCTGCTTGCCCGTGTAGAACGGGTGCGAGGCCGACGAGATCTCGACGTCGATGACGGGGTACTCGACACCGTCGAGCTCGATCGTCTTGTCGCTGGACACCGTCGAGCGGGTGCGGAACGTCTCGCCCGAGCCGAGGTCGCGGAACACGACGTCCTTGTACACGGGGTGAATGTCAGTCTTCATGGGATTCCTTAGTTGCTGCCCTGGATTGTGCCAGGGACGAGGGAAGTCTGCGGTGCACGACGCACCAAGGATCGATCTTACCAGACGCTCGTCAGGATGCTGCGCGAGCGGCGTAGCGGCCGTCTTCGCTGCTGAGCACGATCGGCATGCCGAACGCCTCGGTCAGCGCGTCGGCGGTGAGGGTCTCGGCGATCGGGCCCGCGGCCACGATCCGTCCCTCGCGCATGAGGAGCACATGGGTGAACCCGACGGGGATCTCCTCGACGTGGTGGGTGACCATCAGCATGGCCGGAGTCGTCGGCGACGACGCGTACCCGCTCAGCAGGGCCAGCAGTTCTTCCCTCGAACCGAGGTCGAGCGACGCGGTCGGCTCGTCGAGCAGCAGCAGCTCGGGGTCCGTCATCACCGCGCGGGCGATCTGGACGCGCTTCTGCTCTCCGTCGCTCAGCGTTCCGAACGTGCGCTCGGCGAGGTGATCGAGGCGCCAGTCCGCGAGGACACGCAGCGCGCGCCGCTCGTCGATGTCCTCGTAGCCCTCATTCCACCGTCCGAGCACTGAGAAGGCTGCCGTGAGCACGGTGTTCAGAACCGTCTCGTCGCGCGGAACGCGCTTGGCCATCGCCGAAGAGGCGAAGCCGATCCGCGGGCGCAGCTCGAACACGTCGGTCCGGCCGAGGGTCTCCCCCAGCACGGTGACGGTTCCCGAGGTCGGATGCATCAGCGTGTCGGCGAGCTGGAGCAGCGTGGTCTTGCCTGCCCCGTTGGGGCCGAGGATCACCCACCGCTGATCATCGTCGACCTGCCAGGTCACGTGATCGATGATGTCGCGCCCTTCGCGGCGCACGACGACATCGGTGAATTCCAGGGCGCTCGACATACCTCCAGCCTATCGGCTCAGGCGGTGAGCTCCGCGTACAGCGCGCGCGTGGTGTCGGCGATCGCTCCCCAGCTGAACTCGTCGCGAGCCCTCTCCCGACCGGCCTCGCCGTACGCGCGTGCACGCTCGGGATCGGAGGTCACCTCTGTCAGCACCCGCGCGAGATCCGCGACGTAGCGCTCGGGGTCGACTGGCGTGCCAGTGCCGTCCTGCACCTGCTCGATCGGCACCAGGCGCCCCGTCACGCCGTCGGCGACGACCTCGGGGATTCCACCGGTCGCGGTCCCGACGACGGCGGCGCCGCACGCCATGGCCTCGAGGTTGACGATCCCGAGCGGCTCGTAGACGGAGGGGCAGACGAACGTGGTGGCGGCGGTAAGGATGGCGGAGAGCTCATCGCGCGGCAGCATCCGCTCGATCCAGACCACTCCCTCCCTGGTCTGCTGCAGGAGCTTCACCCCCTCCTGCACCTCCGCCATGATCTCGGCGGTATCGGGCGCGCCCGCGCACAGGATCAGCTGCACCTCCGGGGGAAGAAGTCGCGCCGCCTGCAGCAGGTACGGCAGGCCCTTCTGACGCGTGATCCTGCCGACGAAGACGACGGACGGACGCGACGGGTCGATTCCCACGGACTCGAGGAACGCGGGATTCTGCACCGGACGCCACCGCTCCACGTCGATACCGTTGTGGATCACCCGGACCTTCGCCGGGTCCACCGACGGGTAGCTGCGCAGGATGTCCGCGCGCATGCCCGCGCTCACCGCGATGACCGCGGCGGCGTTCTCGTACGCCAGCTTCTCGATCCCGCTGGAGACCGCGTAGCCGCCTCCGAGCTGCTCGGCCTTCCAGGGCCGCAGCGGCTCGAGGCTGTGGGCGGTGAGCACGTGCGGGATGCCGTGCAGCTGCGACGCGAGGTGACCCGCGAAGTTCGCGTACCAGGTGTGGCTGTGCACGAGGTCGGCGTCGGAGATCGCCGCGACGATCTCGAGATCGGTGCCCAGCGTCTGCAGCGCGGCGTTAGCCGAGGCGAGTTCGGAGGGGGTCCGGTAGGCGGACGTACCCGCCTCGTTCCGGGGGGAGCCGAAGGCCCGCACCTGCACGTCGATGCTCTGCCGCAGCGCCGTGACGAGCTCCGCGACGTGCACTCCGGCACCTCCGTAGATCTCCGGCGGGTATTCCTTCGTGATCATCTCGACGCGCATGTTTAGACGGTAGTGACTCACTTGTCCAGATGCTAGTTCGGCGGGTCGATTCGCCTCTATGGTAGGTGCATGTCCGCTCCAAAGAAGATCTTCGGCATCATCCTCGCCGGCGGCGAGGGTAAGCGTCTCATGCCCCTCACGGGTGACCGTGCCAAACCTGCCGTGCCTTTCGGTGGACAGTACCGCCTGATAGATTTCGCGATCTCGAACCTCATCAACTCCGGTCTCCGGCAGATCGTCGTGCTCACCCAGTACAAGTCGCACAGCCTCGACCGGCACATCTCCCAGACCTGGCGGATGTCCGCGCTGCTCGACTCGTACGTCGCGTCCGTGCCCGCCCAGCAGCGCCTGGGCAAGCGCTGGTTCTCGGGCTCCGCCGACGCGATCCTGCAGAGCATGAACCTGATCAACGACGAGAAGCCCGACATCGTCGTGGTGATCGGCGCCGACCACGTGTACCGCATGGACTTCCGCCAGATGCTCGACGCGCACATCGAGTCCGGCGCGAAAGCCACCGTCGCCGGCATCCGTCAGCCCATCTCGATGGCATCGCAGTTCGGCGTGATCGACGCGGACACGCAGTCGGGTCGCATCAAGCAGTTCCTCGAGAAGCCGACCGATGCCACGGGACTCGAGGACTCTCCGCATGAGGTCCTCGCATCCATGGGCAACTACATCTTCGATGCCGACGCGCTGATCGCGGCGGTCGAGGCCGACGGGGAGTCTCCCACCTCGGGGCACGACATGGGCGGCGACATCGTGCCGTACTTCGTCGACCGCGGCGAGGCCGGCTACTACGACATGAAGCAGAACGACGTCCCGGGGTCGTCGCCGCGAGACCGCTCCTACTGGCGCGACGTGGGTACGATCGACTCCTTCTTCGACGCCCACATGGATCTGATCTCGACGCTGCCGATCTTCAACCTGTACAACATGGAGTGGCCGATCCACTCGCAGGCGGTCAACTCCCCGCCTGCGAAGTTCGTGCGCGACTCTGTGGGGCGCATCGGCAATGCGATCGACTCGATCGTGTCGCTCGGGTCCGTGCTGTCCGGCACTCATCTGGAACGCAGTGTGGTCGGGCCCTGGACCCTTGCGGGCGGCGGTTCCACCATCACCGACTCCGTCGTCTTCGACGGCGTGCGGGTCGGCGCGGGCTCCCGCGTGCACCGCGCGATCCTCGACAAGAACGTCGTGCTCGCCGACGGGGCGACGGTCGGTGTCGATCGCGAGCGAGACCTCGCTCGGGGCTTCACGGTCACCGAATCGGGGATCACCGTCGTGGGCAAGGGACTCTTCATCGAACGCTGAGCCCGAAAGCTCCTCCGACGCCGCCCGGCGGACGATCACGGAATCCCGTGGTCGTCCGCCGGGCGGCGTCGCTGTCGCTAGGCTCGAAGCCGTGACCTCTGCACGCTTCCTCGTCGTCCTCGATGCCGATTCCACCCTGATCCGCAACGAGGTGATCGAACTGATCGCCGACGAAGCGGGGCGCCGCGCCGAGGTGCAGGCCGCGACCGAGGCGGCCATGCGCGGCGAGATCGACTTCGCGACGAGTCTGCGCTCGCGGGTCGCCGCCCTCGAGGGGGTCCCGGTCTCCGCGTTCCCGCGAGTGCTCGCCCGTATCGAGCCGACCCCGGGGGTGCGCGAGCTGACCTCCGCCGTGCACGCACGGGGCGGAGTCGTCGGCGTCGTCTCCGGAGGTTTCCACGAGATCCTCGACGACGTGGCTCCGGGTCTGGGCGTCGACCGGTGGCGCGCGAATCGGCTCGACGTCGTCGACGGCGCCCTGTCCGGTCGCGTCGACGGCGCCATCGTCGACGCCGCGGCCAAGGCGGCGTCGCTGCGCGAGTGGGCGGACGAGCTGGGAGTCCCCCGCCACGCGACCATCGCCATCGGAGACGGCGCCAACGATCTGCAGATGATGGCCGCGGCGGGCCTCGGCCTGGCCTTCAACGCCAAGCCCACGGTGCGTGCGGCCGCCAGCGTCGTCGTCGGCCCTCAGGACCTGTCCGAGGTCATCGCGCTGCTTCCGTAGCGGATGTCGGCGGCTCGGTCTATCGTCGCCGCATGGACATCATCCTCATCCCCGGACTCTGGCTCGACGCGTCGAGCTGGAGCGACGTCACATCCGATCTCGAACGGGCGGGGCACACGGTGCATCCGCTCACGATGCCCGGGGTGGGTGAACCCGCGGATCAGTCGTCGGAGATCGGCATCTCGGACTGGGTCGAGGCCGCCGTCGCGGCGGTCGACGCGATCGTCGACACGGCGGGCGGCCCGGTCGTGGTCGTCGGTCACAGCGGCGGCGGCAACGTGGCGTGGGGCGTCGCCGACGCTCGTCCCGATGCCGTGTCGCGCGTGGTCTTCGTCGACACGGTGCCGCCACCGTCCGGCATGGGCATCAGCGAGTTCGAGGTCGTCGACGGCGTCATACCGTTTCCGGGCTGGAGCCACTTCCCCGCTGAAGACGTCGACGACCTCGATGAGGCGACACGCGCCCGCACCGCACCCCTCGCCGCCAGCGTCCCCGCTCGGGTGCCCACCGATCCGATCGAGCTCGCTTCAGGCGGCCGGCACCGTGTTCCGGTCACCATGCTCATGGGCGGCTTCGACCAGGAGACCCTCGAGTCCGAGCTCGCCGAGTGGGGGCCCTACGCCGACGAGTTCCGTGCGATCGACGACGTCGAGGTCGTGCGGATCGGATCCGGCCATTGGCCGCAGTTCTCGGTTCCGAGTCGTCTGGCGACCCTCATCGATGCGGCGGTCGTCCGGCGCTGAGGTCAGTGCCCCATCCCGAGACCGCCGTCGACCGGGATGACCGCCCCCGAGATGTAGCCGGCGTCGTCGCCCGCCAGCCAGGTCACGACGCCGGCCACCTCGTCGGCCGTCGCGAAACGGCCGGCGGGGATGTTCGCCTTGTACTGCTTCTGCGTCTCCTCCGGCAGTTCCGCCGTCATGTCCGTCTCGATGAACCCCGGCGCGACGACGTTCGCCGTGATGCCACGTCCGCCGAGCTCACGAGTGAGCGAACGCGCGAATCCGACGAGCGCGCTCTTGGACGCCGAGTAGTTCACCTGTCCCGCGGACCCGTACAGTCCCACGACGCTGGAGATCAGGATGACGCGTCCGAACCGAGCGCGCAGCATGCCCTTGGACGCACGCTTGACCACCCGGAACGTGCCGCCGAGGTTGGTGGCCACGACGCTGTCGAAGTCGTCTTCGCTCATGCGCAGCAGCAGGGTGTCCTTGGTGATGCCGGCGTTGGCGACGACGATCTCGATCGGTCCGAGCTGCTGCTCGACCTCGCTGAACGCCGCGTCGATCGCGGCGGCGTCGGTGACGTCGGCGCGCACGGTCAGCGTGCCTTCCGGACCCTCGCCGCTGCGAGCCGTGACCGCGACACGGAAACCTTCGCTGACGAATCGTTCGGCGATCGCACGGCCGATGCCGCGGTTGCCACCGGTGACGAGGACGACGCGAGAACTCATTTCCACTCCTGATCTGGCCACTGCGGGTCGGGCCTGGTCGAGGACGATTCTATCGAGGATGCTCCTCCGCGACCGCGGCACGTTTGACAGGGGACCTCGGTGCTGGAACGCTGAGCCTGACGAAAGGCACCACGTGAGCGACAACAGCATCCCCACTTCCTCGGGAGACCCGCAGCAGACCCCGCCTCCCGCGCAGCCGTTCGCCCCGGCACCGCCCGCTCCCCCGTATCCGGCGGACACGACGGGCCAGCCGACTCAGGCCTACCCCGGTGCTGCGCCGTCGATCCCCGGTCCGCCGCAGCCGTACGGAGCGCCTTCCTCGCAGCCCTACGCCGTCGCCCCGACCTACCCCGCACCCCCGCAGCAGCCGTACGGCTCGGCCGCTCCCGGGTATCAGACCTACGCCCCCGCGTACCCGGCGGCTCGTCCCGCCAGCGGACTCGCGATCACGTCGCTGATCTGCGGAATCGCGGGCGTCGTCCTCTTCTGGGCGGTGGTGCCGCTGCTCGCGTCGATCATCGCCGTGATCACGGGCCACATGGCGCTGAAGCAGACCAAGCAGAACCCTGCGATCGGCGGACGCGGCATGGCTTTCGCCGGCCTCATCATGGGCTACATCATGGTCGCCTTCCTCGTCATCGGCATCGTGATGACGATCATCAGCATCGTCTTCTTCGGCGCCTTCACACTGCCCTTCATCTTCTCGTCCTGAGCCGCATGAAGGGGCGCCAGAGCGTCCGCACCGGCGTAGGCTTGACTCATCGTGAAGAGCAAGTCGCAGGTCCCGGCTGTCACCTCACTGCCGCAGTCGCCGCAGGCCGAGGCGGACCACCGCGTGCGCCGCTACGCGCTCACGATGACGATCCGCATCATCTGCTTCGCGCTGATGATGTTCGTGCAGCCGTACGGCTGGTACACGTGGGTCTTCGCCGCAGGCGCAGCGGTTCTCCCCTACATCGCCGTCGTGTTCGCCAATGCGGGAAGCGACAGCACCGAGACCGCCGCGGAGTCCCCGGTGCAGCAGATCGAGGCGGCACCGCCCGCCAGTCCTGCTCCCGTGGTCGAGGCATCGGATCCCGGCGTCTTCCTGATCCGCGAGACGCGTCGGGACGACGAGTGAGCGAACTGCAGTGCTCGCGCGCCGGCTGCCGGAGCGCGGCCTCGAAGCAGGTGGTGTGGCGCAACCCTCGCATCCACTCCGCCGATCGGGAGAAGATCTGGCTCGCGTGCGATGAGCACGTCGAGTTCCTCCACGACTACCTGTCAGCTCGGGACTTCCCCGTGACCGTGAGAGATGGTGTCCCCTCATGAGCACCCGGCTCGGCCGCTGGACCGTCTACGTGCTGATCGCGATCGGATTCGCGATCGCCTGCGCATTCCTGTCGAACTGGCAGTTCGAACGCAACGTGACCCGTGCGGAGCAGATCGCTCTCGTAGAGAAGAACTACGATGCGGACCCCGTGCCCCTCGTCGACCTCATCGGCGGCGACGGATCGCTCGACCCCGGAGACGTCTGGCACCCGGTGGTGCTGAACGGCGAGTACCTCCCTGACGAGCAGCTGCTGGTGCGCAACCGACCGCACGGCGGTACGAGCGCCTTCGAGGTGCTGGTCCCTTTCCGTGATGCAGACGGGCGGGTGTTCATCGTCGACAGGGGGTGGGTGCCGCCGGGCGAGGGCGATGCTCCCGATGCCGTGCCTCTCCCCCCGTCCGGTGAGGTCGAGGTCATCGTCCGCCTGCGCCCGGGCGAGCAGCTCCCGGCATCCGGTCGCGGTGCTCCTGAGGGCCAGGTCCCCACGATCAACCTCCCTGCGATCGCCGGGATGGTGGGGGGAGATGTGGTCACCAGCGCCTACGGTCAGATCGTCAGCGAGGACCCGAGCGGAGAGGGGACCCTCGGCGGGTTCGACTCGCCCACCGACGATCCGGGCCCGCATCTCTCGTACGCGATCCAGTGGATCCTGTTCGCCCTGATGGGCTTCGTGTTCATCGGATACATCATCCGCACCGAGATCGTGAAGCATCGCGAGGAGGTCGAGGGCGCACCTGCCCCCGTCAAGACGCCGCGTCGACGCGACAAGGATGCCGACGTCGAGGACGAGCTGCTCGACGCGAACGTCTGACCCGTCCGTACGTCTGAGCCGTGCGTGTGAGCGGCCGAGTCGATCGTGCCGCTCCGTCGACGTTGACGCTCAGTCGACCGTGACGCTCCGGGACCAGCCGGCACCGTCGGGGACGTACACCACCCGCGTGTGTCGGCGATCGCGGGAGCCCTGCCAGAATTCGATGCGTTCGGGGACGATGCGCCAGAGAACCCAGTCGCCGTCGGCCACGCCCGCGCGTGCGGCCGGAGATCGGGCGGCGAGGTCGGCGGCGCTCTCCTCCGCGGTCGCCTCCTCGACCCGACCGCGCACCCGTACGACACGGACCTGAGGCTGCCACCAGAAGTTCAGCGCCGCTGCGGGAGCAGCGCTCAGCTGCGCGCCCTTGCGCGACGACCGGGTGCTCGCGATCGCCCACCCGCGCTCGTCCACGCGTTTGAGGATGAGCGTGCGCGCATCGGGGACACCCGCCGCGTCGACCGTCGCGAGCGTGACGGTGTGCGGCTCCGGCACGCCCGCCGCATCCGCCGCGCGCAGCCACTCGCCGAAGAGAACCGTCGGATCGTCCGGCAGCACCTCGGGATTCCACTGCGGAGCAGTCCCGGTGAGCGCGTGCCGCCCTCGCAGCCAGTCGTTCAACGGGAGGGTGTCGGAGTCAGAGCCGTCATGCGTCACGGTTCGACCCTATGACACTGGGCGCTGGATCAGGCGAGCTCGATGAGGTCCTGGTAGTCCTGGCTCCAGATGTCCTCGACACCGTCGGGCAGGATGAGCACGCGCTCGGGGTTGAGCGACTGCACCGCGCCCGGGTCGTGCGAGACGAGCACCACGGCGCCCTCGTAGTGCGCGAGCGCTCCGAGGATCTCCTCGCGCGATGCAGGGTCGAGGTTGTTCGTCGGCTCGTCGAGCAGGAGCAGATTCGCCGACGACACGACGAGAGTCGCGAGCGAGAGTCGCGTCTTCTCCCCACCCGAGAGGACACCCGCCGGCTTCAGCACGTCGTCGCCCGTGAAGAGGAAGGACCCGAGCACCTTGCGGGCTTCCATCTCGGTGATGTGCGGCGCCGCCGAGACCATGTTCTCGAGCACAGAGCGGTTGACGTCGAGGTTCTCGTGCTCCTGTGCGTAGTAGCCGACCTTGAGGCCGTGTCCGGGCTCGAGCTGCCCGGTGTCCGGCTCGTCGACACCCGCGAGCATGCGCAGCAGCGTGGTCTTGCCCGCACCGTTGAGTCCGAGGACCACCACCTTGGATCCCCGGTCGATCGCGAGATCGACGTCGGTGAAGATCTCCAGCGAGCCGTAGGACTTCGACAGCCCGGTCGCCATCATCGGGGTCTTGCCGCAGGGGGCCGGCTTCGGGAAGCGCAGCTTCGCCACGCGGTCTTCCTGGCGCACGTCGTCGAGTCCGGCGAGCAGCTTCTCCGCGCGGGCGATCATCTGATGCGCCGCGGCGGCCTTCGACGCCTTCGCACCGAAACGGGCCGCCTGAAGCTGCAGCGTCGTCGCCTTCTTCTCGGCGTTGGCGCGCTCCTTCTTGCGGCGCTCCTCGTCGGCCACACGCTGGCGCAGGTAGTTCTTCCAGTTCATGTTGTACGTGTCGATGATCTGACGGTTCGCATCGAGGTAGAACACGCGGTTGACCGTCTCGCCGACGAGCTCGACGTCGTGGCTGATCACGATCAGCCCGCCCTTGTAGTTCTTGAGGAACTCCCGCAGCCACACGACGCTGTCGGCGTCGAGGTGGTTGGTGGGCTCGTCGAGGATCATCGTCTCGGCGTCGGAGAACAGGATCCGCGCGAGCTCGATGCGGCGACGCTGTCCACCCGACAGGGTCGACAGCGGCTGGTCCAGGATGCGGTCGGGCAGCGACAGGTTGTTGGCGATCGACGCGGCTTCGGCTTCGGCCGCGTAGCCGCCCTGCCCCTCGAACTCCTCCGTGAGGCGCGCGTAGCGCTTCATCGCCTTGTCGGCCACGACGGGATCGTCCGATCCCATGGCGAGAGCCGCTTCCGTCATGCCGAGGTTGAGCTGCCCGAGACCGCGCGCATCGAGGATACGGGTGCGGGCGAGGTCCTCGGGATTGCCCGAGCGGGGGTCCTGCGGAAGATAACCCAGCTCCCCTGATCGGGTGACACTGCCCCCGGCCGGAAGCACGTCGCCGGCGAGCACCTTCGTGAGGGTGGTCTTGCCCGCGCCGTTGCGGCCGACGAGACCGATCTTGTCTCCGTCGCTCACACGGAACGACACGTTCTCCATCAGGAGGCGTGCGCCCACGCGGATCTCGAGTTCGTGCACGGCAAGCACAGCGGGATGTCCGTTCATTCAGGGGGAATCGGCCGAGCGGCCAAACTCCCAGTATAGATCGCTCCGCTGAGTGTTCCGTCGATGCGTCGCCGCACATCTACCTCCGTGGGGGGATGCGGTCGATACCCCAGGGTGATGACCCGCCGCCCCTCTGATTCCTAACCTTCTGAGGTGGACGTCATCAACGAGCTCATCCTGCAGACCGTCGCCTCTCCCTGGCTCTACGCCGTGCTGTTCGCGGTGACCGTCATCGACGGGTTCTTCCCCCCTGTGCCGAGCGAGACCGTCCTCGTGGCGGCGGCCGCGGTGCTCGCCTCCGCGGGCGACGTGTGGGCTCTGCTGCCGCTCGGTCTGGTCGCCGCCCTCGGCGCCGCCGTGGGCGACAACATCGCATTCGGGCTCGGTCGCAGGCTCGGCACGACGAGATGGTCGTGGATGCGGCGTCCCCGAGTCGTCGCGACCTTCGCCCACGCAGAGCGGGCGCTGTCGCAGCGGTCCGCAGCGCTGATCCTCGGCGCCCGCTACATCCCGGTCGGGCGCGTCGCCGTCAACATGTCGGCAGGGGCTCTGCGCTTCCCCTGGCGACGGTTCGTGCCACTGAGTCTCGTGGCCGGTGCGAGCTGGAGTGCGCTCAGCCTGACGATCGGGCTCCTCGCGGGCTCGTGGGTGCAGGAGCAGCCCCTGGTCAGCGCAGGGGTGGGCGTCGTCGTCGCGCTCGCCCTCGGTGTCGTCATCGATCGAGTCGCGGCCGCCCGACGCCGACGCGCCCCGGTCGTGCAGCTGGCAGGATGACAGTCATGGCACGTCGACGGCCGCGCATCGCGCGCGCTCCCCGCATCGCACGTCGCACCGTCGTCCTGGCCGTCATCGGAGCAGCCGGCATCGTTCTCTTCTCGGTGCTCGTGCCGATCCAGACGGCGTTGTACGGCACGCCCCTCCCCCTCTCGTTCATCCTCGCCGCCGCTGTGTGCGCGGCGCCGCTGCTGTCCGTCACGCACCCCCGCTGGGCCATCGGGATGTTCTGCGCCGCCTCGTTCGCCCTCCCGCTCCTGGTGGTCCCGACGCGCGCGACCGAGTCCCCCTGGCCGTGGTCGGTCCCCGCTCTCCTCGCTTTCGTGCTCCTCGTCGGGGTCACAACCTACGTCCACGGCGCGCGGGTCGGAGCGTTCCCGCTGGCGATCGGAGCGGTCCTGTCGCTCACCGCTCCAGTGCTGCGTCCGGAGATCGTCGCGACGCCCGAGACGGCGGGCACCGCGACCGCAGACCTCATCGTCACGGTGTCGATCGCCGCGGCGGTGTTCCTGGTGGCGATCCTCGTCGCAGGACGGATGCGGGTGTCGGCCGAGCTCGTCCGGGAGCGCGAGCATTCCGCACTCGAGGAGTCCCGGCGCTCCCTCGTCGAGGAGCGCACCCGCATCGCCCGCGAGCTGCACGACGTCATCGCACACAGCATGTCGGTGATCCAGGTACAGGCCTCGACGGCACGGTACCGGCTGCCGGAGATCGGCGATACCGCATCAGCGGAGTTCGACAGCATCGCGGCCACAGCGCGCGCCTCACTGACCGAGATGAGACGCATGCTCGGCGTGCTGCGCACCGAGGATCAGACCGCCGAGCTCGCACCGCAGCAGGGCATCGACGACATACCGGCTCTGGTCGACACCCTGCGCCGCGCGGGCGTGACGATCGGTCTGGAGATCACCGGGGCGGTGACCGAGGCACCGCCGTCCGTCCAGATCGCCGTCTTCCGCATCGCGCAGGAAGCGCTGAGCAACGCGGTGCGGCATGCCGCGGGCGCACCGGCGACCGTGCGGGTGCAGTCCGACGCCGACACCGTCCGCATCCGCGTCCGCAACGGGGCCGCGGCAGTCCCGGTGAACCCGACAGGCGGCGGGTACGGGCTGCGCGGCATGCGCGAGCGCGTCGAGCTGCTCGGCGGCGACTTCGCGGCGGGGCCGCAGTCCGACGGGGGCTGGGAGGTCGCGGCCACGCTTCCGGTCCTGCTCCCGCCCTCGAATCCCCCCGCGCCTCTCGAACGAACTCAGGAGATCCCGTGACCATCAGCGTCCTCATCGCCGACGACCAGGCCATGGTCCGTGCCGGTTTCGCCGCCCTTCTCGATGCCCACGACGGCATCCGGGTCACGGGACAGGCCGCCGACGGCGCCGAGGCCGTCACCCTCGCCGCGAGGCTCGACCCCGATGTGATCCTCATGGACGTCCGGATGCCGCAGGTGGACGGCATCGAGGCCACGCGCCGCATCCTGGGCCCGGGCTATCCTGCGGCGCATGTGCCCCGGATCCTGATGCTGACGACCTTCGACATCGACGACTACGTCTACGACGCGCTCGAGGCGGGTGCCAGCGGCTTCCTGCTGAAAGACGCGCTGCCCGAGGAGCTCGTGCACGCGGTGCGAGTGGTCGCCGGCGGTGACGCGCTCCTGGCACCGAGCGTCACTCGACGGATGATCGAGCAGTTCGCGGGACGACGTCCGCGCATGCCCCGGGCGGCGACCGCGCTCGCGGAGTTGACCGACCGCGAGCGCGAGGTGCTCGTGCTCATCGGCCGCGGACGCTCGAACGGAGAGATCGCCACCGACCTCTTCATCGCCGAGCAGACGGTCAAGACGCACGTCGGCAAGGTGCTCGCGAAACTGGGCCTGCGCGACCGCGTGCACGCCGTGATCCTGGCGTACGACGCCGGGCTGGTCGAACCCGCGGCCTGAGCACCGGCGCCGACATCACACCACGGTAGGGGTGCGAACAGCCCCGCAGGGTGATCCGCTGCGGGCCACCGGGTTCATACGCTCCTCGGACACCCATCCGAGGAGGACACCATGGCCATCGTCGACACACCGCGGGTCACCGCCGCGCCGTCTCGGCTCCCTGCGGGCCGGGACACCGGGATCGACCTGCTTCGGGCGGTCTGCGTGGTCGGGGTCGTGCTCCTGCACGCGATCATGGTCGGCGTCACGGTCGTCGACGGCGCCCCGGTCTTCGCCAACGCGAGCGAGGGCACCCGATGGATCGTCCCGGTGAGCTGGCTTCTGCAGGTCATGCCGCTGTTCTTCATCATCGGCGGATTCGCCGGTCTGCTCGCGTACCGCCGTCAGCGGGACCGCGGCGCGTCTGCATCCGCCTTCATCGCAGGCCGGGTGCACCGGCTGCTGCGTCCGGCCGTGGTGACGATCGGCGTCGTGGGGATCGCACTCGGCGTGCTGAGCGCGATCGGCGTGCCGGCGGAGTTGATCCTGATCGCGGGGTTCCGCTACAGCCAGCCGCTGTGGTTCCTCGCGGTCTTCCTGCTCTGCCAGGCCCTGCTCCCGGCTCTCGCGCGTGCCCACGAGTCGATGCCGAAGACGACGCTGGGCGCGCTCGCTCTGGCGGCGCTGGTCGTCGACGCCGTGCGCGCGCAGACGGGACTCGAGGGCGTGGGCTTCCTCAACCTCGCCTTCGTCTGGCTCGCCCTGCAGCAGATCGGCTTCTTCCTCGCAGACGGGACTCTCGACCGCCTGCGCGGACGCACGAGGGCCCTGGGCGGTGCGGCCGCTCTGATCGCGCTGGTCTGCTCGTTCGTCGGCGGCGTCCACTCCCCCGATCTGATCGCCAACATCAACCCGCCCACCACCGCCCTGCTGCTCGTCGGGCTCGTGCATCTGAGCGCCGTCTCCCTCCTCGGCGACCGAATCAGAACCCTCAGCCGGCGTCCGGCTGTTGCGGCCTTCTCCTCGTTCGTCAACCGCCGCACCATGACGATCTACCTGTGGCACATGCCCGTGCTGCTCGCCATGGCGGGCATGTCTGCCGTATGGGCAGCGACCTCGGGCATCGCACTCCCCGCGCCGAGCAGCACGCTGTGGTGGGCGAGCAGACCGCTGTGGCTCGCATCGGCGCTGGTCCTCACCGCTCTGATCGCCGTCGTCTTCACTCGAGTGGAGACGCGCCCCTCGCCGTCGCCCACGGAATCGCGCACGCGCGTCTGGGCGGCGACCGCTCTCGGACTCGGCGGCGTCCTGCTGCTGCTGGTGGCCGGCACCTCCGTGCTCACCGCGACGATCACGGTGGGAGCACTGCTGTTCGCCGGGCGCCTCGCCGGCAGCTCAGGTCAGTCCGCGCGCCGCGAGCGCGTCACCCACATCGTCGGCATGGCGTAGCGTGCGCACCAGCAGCGGCACCACCCCTCGTGCATCGATCCGGATCCCCCTGGCCCGGTGTGCGTCCCTGACGTCGGACGCGAACGAGGCGACCACGGGGATCATGGTGAGCGCGAGCGACATGGTCATCGCCACGGCATCGGGGTTCACGCCGTACCGCCGCAGGGGCACGAGGAGGCGGTGCAGAACAGCCACCAGCTGCTCCATGGGCGTCGTGATCGTCAGCAGCGACGCCGCCAGCAGGAGGGCGACGACTCTCCCCGTGTTGATCCACGCCGTCAGCGGGGACACGAAGATCCACAGCGCCGTGCCGAGCACCAGCACGAGCCACCGCAGACGCCAGATCTCCGTGCCGAGGATCCGTACCGGCAGTCGCGCCAGCAGATACAGAACACCGACCGCGAGCAGCGCGAGGGTGATGCTCATCACACCGCGCGGAACCGCCGACAGCGTCAGCGCGAGCGCGGCGAGCACAGTGAGCTTTGCGCCGGCCGGCATCCGGTGCACGACGCTCGTGCCATGGCGATACGTCTGGATCATGCGCACAGATCTCGGTACGCGGCGATCACCTCGGCCGGTGCACCGGAGGCGTGGATCGCGCCATGCTCGAAGAGCACGGCGTGGTCGCAGCGCGACGCCAGTTCCAGGTCGTGGGTCACGATGACCAGCTGCGCCGCGCACGCGAGCAGCAGGTCGCCCACTCTGCGGGCATTGCGCAGATCGAGGAGCGTCGTCGGCTCGTCGGCGATCACCAGTCTCGGCTGCGTGATGAGCACCGAGGCGAGTGCGAGCATCTGCTTCTGACCGCCGGAGAGGTCGGATGCCGCGACCTGCGCGTGGTCGGACAGACCGTGCTCGGCCAGGGCCGCCGACACCCGCGACGCCACCTCCGCGCGCGGCAGACCGCGCAGCGAGAGCGCCAGGTCCTCGGCCGGAGTCGGCATGAGGATCTGCGCCTGCGGATCCGTGAACACGAAGCCCACCCGGCGCCGCAGTGCGACGGTGTCGCGCCTGCTGTCCAGACCGTGCACCCGCACCGTTCCCGTCGAGGGGAGCACGAGTCCGTTGAGCAGTCGAGCGAACGTCGACTTGCCCGAACCGTTGGCGCCGATGATCGCCGTCGTCGCCGCGGTGAGTTCGACACTGACGTCGCGGAGGATGGCCCGCCCCTCGCGCTCGACGCTCACGTCGTCGAGCGCGATGGTGCCGACAGCCGTCTCAGGCCGCACGGACCGAGACCGACGCGCGCGGAACCCGCGCTCCGAAAGCGCGCGGATAGGCGCGGCGCAGGGCGACCGTGAGCACCGTCGCACAGGCCGCCTTGATCAGGTCGCCGGGAAGGAACACCAGGCTCGACAGTGCGGTCGGAACGAGATCGGTGCCGAGCACGAGTGCCTGCACGGGGATCCCGAATACGTAGACCGCCAGTATTCCCCCCAGCACCGCGCCCGACGCGACCCGCCACCAGGTGATGCGTCCGCCATGCACGAGCAGGCCGACGACGACCACCCCGACCACCCAGCCGAGGAGGTATCCCGCGGTGGGCCCGACGAAGACGCCGAGCCCCCCGCGTCCTCCGGCGAGGACCGGGAGTCCGACCGCTGCGAGGACGAGGACGAGCAGCACCGACAGCGGCGCGAGACGAGGACCCAGTACCGCCCCGGCGAGCATCACTCCCAGAGTCTGCGCGGTGATCGGCACGCCTCCGGGGACCGGCACCGTCACCGTGCCGAGCACGACGATCAGAGCCGCGAAGACGGCGATGCGAGCGAGATCCCGTCCGGCCTCACCATGGTGTCGAGTCATGCGTATGATCCTTCCTGAACACTGTTCACCTGAACGGTGTTCACTATAGTGAGGTCATGAGCCCCGAGCACAACTCGACGCGTCACGATCGCGCCGGCGTCGCACGCACCGCCCTCGCCCTCCTCGACGAGGTGGGGCTGGCCGATCTGTCGATGCGGCGCATCGCCGCGAAGCTCGAGGTGCAGCCGAGCGCTCTCTACTGGCATTTCTCCAACAAACAGGAGCTCCTCGCCGAGCTCGCCGATCGGATCACCGCGACCATTCCCCGCGACGACGCCGATGTGCTGACGACGGCGCGCAGCATTCGGGATGCACTGTTCCGTCACCGCGACGGGGCAGAGCTGGTGCTCAGCACCTATGCACTGCAACTCGGATCGTCATCCGCCCAGTCCGCGCTCGAGGCGTCATTGCAGCGCCGAGGCGCGACGCACGCCGAGGAGCGATCGGTCGCCCTGCTGCATTTCATCCTCGGTCACGCGACGCTCGTACAGCAGCGCATGCACGCGGACAGCCACGGTGCACTCCCCTCGGCAGAGACCGTCGACGTGACCGCCGGCCTCGACCGTGTCTTCGATCTCGGAGTGGCCGCGCTGAGCGGCGAGACGGCACCCGCCGGACTCAGCGCGTCGCGTCCTCCGCGGCGTGACCGAGCCTGAGCCCGGGAAGCGACGCCACGAGCACGAGCGCAAGACAGAACGCGAACACCACGGCGAACGCTGCGACCTGACCGCCGAGACTCGCGACGGCCAGACCGGCCAGAGCGATCACCACCGCAGCCCCCGTGGAGTCGGAGATCGACAGCGCCGACGAGTTGAAGCCCTGATCCCCCTCGACGGAATAGGCGATCATGAGCACCGTCAGCCGCGGGTACAGCAGCCCCATGCCGCCGCCCGCGAAGCCCCAACCCACCACGACCAGCAGCGCCGGGGCGGCTCCGAGTGCGGCGAGGAGCACGAACACCAGCGCCGTGAGCAGCAGCGAGAGGCTGATGAGCGTGATCCGGGTGTTGCCGAGACGCTCTCCGAAGCGGCCCTGCAGCTGCGACGCACCGGCCCAGGCGAGGGCCGCCAGCATCAGTGCGACGCCGGCCCATGTCGCGGAGAAGCCGAAGCGCTCCATCAGCAGGTAGGGGATGTACGCCTCCGCGGCGAAGAACGCCCCCGCCACGACACCGCGCATGAGCACGACGCTGGGCAGTCCTCGCCCGGCGCGCAGCGTTCCTCGTGGCAGCAGCGGGAGCAGCGCGACGGAGATGACCACGAGCGCGCCGATGGCCACCGGCCAGCCGACCCGCACGGCCATCTCTGCGCTGATGCCGATGAGGACCGCGCACACCGCCACGACGAACGCCAGTCCGAGGCGGATGATGAGGGAACGGGCATCCTGAGGCTCCCCGTGTCCGAGGTCGACGCCTCGCAACCGCGCCGCGATCGTCAGGAAGGCGACGGCCGTGAGCACGGCGACCCCGAGGAAGGCCCAGCGCCAGTCGAGGTACTCCGCGACGGCGCCCGCGAGGAACGGACCGATCATCGAGGGAACCACCCAGGCCGCGGCGAACGCCGCGAACACTCTGCCGTGCAGCTGCGGCGGGTAGAGCCGGGCCACGACGACGTAGAGCGCCACCGTCTGGCCGCCCGTCCCGAGCCCCTGCACGAGACGACCGATCAGGAACTGCTCCATCGAGCTCGCGAGACCCGACAGGATCAATCCGGCGATGAACAGCGTCACCGCGACGTACAGCGCGCCTCGCGGCCCGCGGGCATCCGACCACGCTCCGGCGGCGACCATTCCGATGACGCTGGTCGCCAGCGTCCCCGCGAAGGCGACCGCATACAGTGCACGACCGTCGAGGGCGTCGCTGACGATCGGCATGACCGTGGTCACCGCCAGCGCCTCGATCGCCGCGAAGAAGATCAGGGCGACCGCGCCGGCCGTGACCCAGCGGCGCTGACGATCCCAGATCGAGACGGTCGAGGTGACCGCGGTCATCGATCCACGAGCGTCGCGATGCGCTCGACGGCCTCGGTGAGGATCTCCGGGCTCGTGCCGAAGTTCAGCCGGACGTGACCACGACCCTCCTCGCCGAAGGCGGGACCGAAGTGCAGGGCGACCCTGGCCTCTTTGAGGATGCGCCGCGCGGGGTTGTCCCCCCAGCCGAGGGCGGTGAGATCGATCCAGGCCAGGTACCCGGCATCCGGGATCCGATAGCGCGCGGCGGGCAGACGCGTGGCGAGCAGGTCGTGGAGCAGCACCCGATTCGCGTCGAGCGTGCGCAGCAGCCCGTCGAGCCAGGGGTCGCTCTCCTCCGTGAAAGCCGCGACGGCGGCGAGCAGGCCGAACTGGCCCGTGCGCCACTCGACCTCGACCGGCAGACCGCGCACGACCGCAGTCGTGGCGTCCGATGCGGTCACCATGAGAGCACACTTGAGCCCCGCCAGGTTGAACGCCTTGCTCGCACTCACCACCGCGTAGCCGACGGCGGCGGCCGCGGCTCCGGTGTGCAGGAACGGCGTGAAGCCCGCACCGGGCTGGGCGAGCGGCGCGTGGATCTCATCCGAGATCACCGAGACGCCGAACTCCTCGGCCAGCTCCGCCAGCGCCGTGAGCGCGTCGCGGTCGTGCACGGTGCCGGTGGGGTTGTGCGGGTTGCAGAGGAGCATGGCGGTGGCACCGCTCTCGAAGGCCGCGCGGATGCCGTCGAGATCGAGCTCCCAAAACGAGCCGGTGTGGCGCAGCGGGACCCGCTCCACCTCGGCGCCGGCCTCGGACACGAGGTCGTAGAACGGCGGATAGACAGGGGGCGTGACGACGACGCGCTCGCCCGGTCGCGTCACACGCCGCAGGATCTCGACGATCCCCATGCTCACGTCAGCGGTGCTGCGCATTCGCGCGGGATCGGGCTGCCAGCCGAACCGCCGCAGCGCGAAGTCGCTGTACGTCGACGCGAGCGGGGTGCGTGAGGCGACGTACCCGGTGTCCCCTCTGTCGACCGCCCGGCGCAGAGCCGAGGAGATCGTCGGGGCGAGCGGGAAGTCCGTCTCTGCGACGAACAGCGGCAGCACGTCGGCGGGATACTCCCGCCACTTCTCGCTGGTGCGCGCGCGGAGCTCCGCCAAGGGCAGAGCCCTGACCTCGAGCATCCTCAGATCGCGAAGCCGAGTGCGCGCATCATGTCGCGGCCGTCGTCGCTGATCCGCTCGGGACCCCACGGCGGCATCCACACCCAGTTGATGCGGAAGCGATCCACCACGCTCTCCAGAGCCTGAGCAGTCTGATCCTCGAGCACGTCGGTGAGGGGGCAGCCGGCGCTGGTCAGCGTCATGTGGATGACGAGGGCGTCGTTCTCGTCGTCCCACGCGAGATCGTAGATGAGTCCGAGGTCGACGACGTTGATCCCGAGTTCGGGATCCATGACGTCCTTGAGAGCCTCGGTGACCTCGTCGTACTTCGCGTCGGTGAGCGTCGCTGTCATGCCGATCAGCCTACGCCTCGATGGGGGCGGCGGGGTCGAGGAAACGGTCGTATCCCTCGTCCTCGAGCCGGTCGGCAAGCTCGGGGCCACCCTCTTCGACGATCTTGCCGGCGACGACCACGTGCACGAAGTCGGGGCGGATGTAGCGGAGGATGCGCGTGTAGTGCGTGATCAGGAGCACGCCGAGACCGGTGGACTCCTTGGCGCGGTTGACCCCCTCGGAGACGATCTTCAGCGCGTCGACGTCGAGGCCGGAGTCGGTCTCGTCGAGGATCGCGAACTGCGGCTTGAGGACCTCGAGCTGCAGGATCTCGTGGCGCTTCTTCTCGCCGCCCGAGAAGCCCTCGTTGACATTGCGCTGAGCGAACTTCGGGTCCATGCGCAGGTTGGCCATGGCCGCCTTGACGTCCTTGGTCCAGCCGCGGATCGCGGGAGCCTCACCGTCGAGAGCCGTCTTGGCCGTGCGGAGGAAGTTCGTCACCGTCACGCCGGGGATCTCGACCGGGTACTGCATCGCGAGGAACAGTCCGGCACGGGCGCGCTCGTCGACGGACATCGCGAGGACGTCGTTGCCGTCGAACGTGATGGACCCCGACGTCACGGTGTACTTGGGGTGACCGGCGATCGTGTACGCGAGCGTCGACTTGCCGGAGCCGTTGGGCCCCATGATCGCGTGCGTCTCGCCGGTGTTCATGGTCAACGTGATTCCGTTGAGGATCGGGGTGGTCCCCGCATCGGTCTCGACCGTCACATGGAGGTCGCGGATTTCGAGAACAGACATCAGATTTCCTTCGTCACAGTCGGGTCGATGAGCACGTCGTCACCGTCGATCTCGACGATGTAGACGGGAACCGGCTCATAAGCGGGGAGGTTGCCGGGCTTGCCGGTGAGGAGCGAGAACGCCGAGCCGTGAGCCCAGCATTCCACCGTGTCACCCTCGACGAAGCCCTCGGACAGCGAGATCTCGCCGTGGGTGCAGGTGTCGCCGATGGCGTGGATCACGCCCTCCGCGTCCTTGATCACGGTGATCGGGACACCGCTCGGCTCGACACGGATCGGCATGTCCTGCTCGAGTTCCGAGACGCCGCACACGCGCTCCGCGCTCACGCGCTCACCTCGGAGAGTTCGGTCTCGATGGCGGCGAGCAGCTCGGATTCCAGCTCGGGGATGCCGAGGCGCTGCACGATGTCGGTGAGGAAGCCGAGCACCACGAGGCGGCGCGCTTCCTCCTCACTGATCCCCCGAGCCTGCAGGTAGAACAGCTGCTCGTCGTCGAAACGACCCGTCGCGCTGGCGTGACCTGCACCGAGGATGTCCCCGGTCTCGATCTCGAGGTTCGGGATCGAGTCGGCGCGAGCGCCTTCGGTGAGCACCAGGTTGCGGTTGGCCTCGTACGAGTCGGTGCCCGTCGCATCGGCGCCGATCAGCACGTCGCCGATCCAGACGCTGTGCGCGCTCTCACCCTGCAGAGCACCCTTGTAGAGGACATCGCCCTTCGTGTGCGGCCCCTTGTGGTGCAGGTAGACCTGGCTCTCGAGGTGCTGGCCGGCGTCGGCATAGGACAGACCGTAGAGGTACCCCTCGGAACCGGCTCCGGCGAGCTCCACGCTCGGGTTCACGCGCACGACGCCTCCGCCGAAGCTGATCACGAAGTGCTTGAGCGTGGCATCCGCGTCGACCCGTGCCTGATGCGCGGACGCATGCACGGCCTCGTCCTGCCACTGCTGCAGGCTGATGACGGTGAGCGTGGCGCCGTCGCGCACGATGATCTCGACGTTCTGCGAGTACTGGGCGGCACCCGTGTGCTGCAGCACGACCGTGGCGGAGCTGTGCTCGAGCGCCTCGATCACGATGTGGGCGTCGGCGCGCAGTTCGGCGCCGAGTCCCTCGACGGAGACGAGGATCGGCTCAGCGACCTCCTCCTCGCGAGGGATACGGATGTGCAACGCGTCGGTCGCCCCCTGCCACGCGACGGCGGCTGTGACATCCTCGGCGAGGAATACCTCGCCACGAGGGGCGGTGCCCGCGGTCAGGGGTGCCGAGACGTACTGCTCGCCGGAGCGGAACGAGTAGCCCACGCCCTCGGCCGTCGCCGCGACCGCGAACAGCGCGGAGAGCTTGGACACCGGAGTGTGCTTCCAGTTCACCTCACGGCCCGTGGGCGAACCGAAGTCCGCCGGGTCGAACGAGTGGGGGCGCTCCGAGCGGGTCTGCACGGGCACGAACCCGGCATCCGAGACCTGTGCTGCGGGGTCGATGTGCGCGTTCGTATGCTGCGCCTCGCTGGGCGCCGTCGTCGAGGCCGCCATTTAGCCGACCGATCCTTCCATGCCCATTTCGATGAGCTTGTTGAGTTCCATCGCGTACTCCATCGGCAGCTCACGCGCGATCGGCTCGATGAAACCGCGCACGATCATGGCCATGGCCTCGTCCTCGGGCATGCCGCGGGACTGCAAGTAGAAGAGCTGCTCCTCGCTGACCTTCGACACCGTGGCCTCGTGACCGAGCTGCACGTCGTCGACGCGGATGTCGATCGCCGGGTAGGTGTCGGAGCGCGACTTGGTGTCGACCAGCAGAGCGTCGCATCGCACGGTGTTGGCGGAGTGGTGCGCGTTCGCGTCCACCCGCACCTCACCGCGGTAACCGGCACGTCCACCGCCACGGGCGATCGACTTCGACACGATCGACGACTGCGTGTACGGCGCCATGTGGATCATCTTGGCGCCCGCATCCTGGTGCTGGCCGGGTCCGGCGAAGGCGACCGAGAGCGTCTCACCCTTGGCGTGCTCGCCCATCAGATAGATCGACGGGTACTTCATCGTCACCTTGGAGCCGATGTTGCCGTCGACCCACTCCATCGTCGCGCCCTCGTGCGCGACCGCACGCTTGGTGACGAGGTTGTAGACGTTGTTCGACCAGTTCTGGATCGTCGTGTACCGAACGCGGGCGTTCTTCTTCACGATGATCTCGACGACCGCCGAGTGCAGCGAGTCCGACTTGTAGATCGGCGCCGTGCAGCCCTCGATGTAGTGCACGTAGCTGTCTTCGTCGGCGATGATCAGGGTCCGCTCGAACTGGCCCATGTTCTCGGTGTTGATGCGGAAGTAGGCCTGCAATGGGATCTCGACGTGGACGCCCTTGGGGACGTAGACGAACGATCCTCCCGACCAGACGGCCGTGTTCAGCGCGGCGAACTTGTTGTCGCCGGCGGGGATCACCGATCCGAAGTACTCCTCGAAGAACTCGGGGTGCTCGCGCAGCGCGGTGTCGGTGTCCATGAAGATGACGCCCTGCTCCTCCAGGTCCTCGCGGATCTGGTGGTAGACGACCTCGGACTCGTACTGCGCCGCGACACCGGCGACCAGGCGCTGACGCTCGGCCTCGGGAATGCCGAGACGCTCGTAGGTCTCCCGGATCTCGGCAGGCAGGTCCTCCCAGGACTGCGCCTGCTTCTCCGTGGAGCGCACGAAGTACTTGATGTTGTCGAAGTCGATCTCACTGAGGTCGGCGCCCCAGGTGGGCATCGGCTTGCGTCCGAAGAGCTGGTACCCCTTGAGACGGGTGTTCAGCATCCATTCGGGTTCGTGCTTGAGCGCCGAGATCCCGCGGACCACCTCTTCCGAGATGCCTCGCTTGGCGATCGCTCCGGCGGCGTCCGCGTCGTGCCATCCGAATTCATACACCCCCAGGCCGTCAAGCTCCGGGCGGTCGATCAGCACATCCGACATCACACACTCTCCTCACAGGTCCCAAACGGTGTAATCCGCCCCGACACACCTGATCCCCGTCGAGTCTGCGGGAGCGGGTGCCGTTGGTGGGCCCTCATCACCGGCGCATCCATCGCGCCTAAACTGTTGACAATGCATCAGCGCGGTCAGCGCTCATCGCAACAATCCGATTCTACAGGTTCCGCCTGAAGACAGGGCCGCTCGCCGTGTCCGGCGCGGTTCGGAGAGACTTATGCCCCAGCCCACGATCGCCTCCTCCACGAACTCCCCCGGCGCGCCGTCAACGCACGCAGTCCTCTGGGGACGTGCGCTGCGGATCGTCGCCTGGTTGTCCTTCCTCGCGCAGACGATCATCATCGGCACCGGCGGCGCCGTGCGCCTCACGGGCTCGGGGCTCGGATGCTCGGAATGGCCGCTGTGCACGCCGGAGTCCCTCGTGCCGATCTATGCCGATCAGGGAATCCACGGCATCATCGAGTTCGGCAACCGCGTCATGACCGGAGTCGTCGGCGTCATCGCCCTCGCGGTGCTGCTGCTCGTGCTCGCGCGCGTCGGCGGTCGTCGCCTGGTCTTCTCGGCTCTGCTGTTCGCCGCCGCCGGTATCGTCGCGGCCGGAATCGTCTTCGGCGTCATGTGGTTCTTCTCGGTGCCTGCGACGCCGTTCGCCATGGCGGCGCTGCTGGCCATCGTGATCGCGGCGACTGTGAGATCGGTCAGGCTGACCACAGAGAGACGCGACCTCGTGATCCTCGCCTGGATCGTCCTGATCGGCGTCGTCGCGCAGGCACTGGTGGGCGGCATCACCGTGCTCACCGGCCTGAACCCCTTCATCGTCGGCTTCCACTACGTGTCGTCGCTGCTCCTGGTCTGCGTGACCGCAGCGTTCCTCGTGCGGCTGTACGCCGTGCCGGGACCCCGCGTGAGCGCTGTGCCGAAGTGGTTCACCATCCTGAGCCACGTCACAGGTCTCGCCCTCGCGGTCACCATCGTGTTCGGAGTGCTGACCACCGGCTCCGGCCCGCACTCGGGTGACGCCGACGTCTTCCGCCACGGCTTCGACGCGACCGTCCTCGCGCACGTGCACTCGTGGCCCGGGTACATCCTCGCCGCGCTCGTCGCCGCGCTGACGATCTCGGCCTGGGTGCTGCGTCTGGAGCCGCGTCGGTGGCTGCTCGTGCTGGTGGTCGCGATCCTCGTCCAGGTCGGCGTCGGCATCTGGCAGGCGCGCGAGGGGCTTCCGCCGCTGCTCGTCGGCATCCACATGGTCCTCGCCTCGCTGTCGGCCGCGGCCTACACGGTGGTCGTGCTGCACCTGAAGACGCCGGTCAGCACAAAGGACTGACGGGCGCGATCGGTCACGGCCCGCACAGTGGATGCATAGCTGCGGCATCGGCGGCTCATCAGTTCGTCGTGCAACGTGGCCCGCATGAACAAGTCACTGACACGCAGCATCGGCTTCTGGCTCCTCCTCGTGCTCTCGCTCGCGTCTGCGGCCGTCGGCGGGTGGATCATCGCCGGGCAGCTCGGCACGATGACCAGCACCCTGCTCGACGGCACCGCGACGGGCATCGAGGTCTACGTCGGACAGTCGCTCGTCGTGGTCGGCGCCGCGCTCCTCGGCGCGGGCGTCATCGGCCTTCTGATCGCCGTCGCTCTCGTCGCGGTGCAGGCTCTGCTCCCGACGCCGGCACCGGTGGTCGTCGAGCCGATCGACTGGACCGCGGAGGCGGATGACGAGACGGAGCCGGAGCCGACCGAGCGGACGGATCTCCCCTCAGCCGACACCACCGAGACGGAGTCGGAAGGCGACGAAGGTCAGAACGGAAGCAGCGGGTCGACCGCCACGGCCACGAAGATCAGCGTCAAGTAGGTGATCGAGGCGTGGAAGACCCGCATCGGCCGCGCCTCGTTCCCCCGCACCGCCTGGTTGTACAGACGGTGCGATTCGTAGATGAACCAGCCGCCGAAGACCGCGGCGGACACACCGTAGACGAGGCCCATGCCGGCGATCGGGATCAGCAGCAGCGAGCAGGCGACGGTCGCCCACGCGTAGAGGATGACCTGGAGTCCGACCTGCGAGGCGTTGCGCGTGACGCCGAGCATGGGCACGTCGACGTCTTCGTAGTCGTCCTTGTACTTCATCGAGAGGGGCCAGTAGTGCGGCGGCGTCCAGAGGAAGATGAGGAGGAAGAGGATGAACGCGGGCCAGTCGAGCGACTCGGTGACCGCGGCCCAGCCGATGAGCACGGGGAAGCATCCGGCGATACCGCCCCAGATGATGTTCTGCTCCGTGCGGCGCTTGAGGATCATCGTGTAGATCACGACGTAGAAGAAGATGGCGGATGCCGACAGCGTGGCCGCGAGCCAGTTGGTCGTGAACCACAGCCATACGGTCGAGAGCACGGCGAGTGTCCAGGAGAAGATCAGCGCTCCGCGCGGAGTGATCTCTCCCGTCACGAGCGGACGGTTCTCGGTGCGGTGCATGTGCGCGTCGATGTCGCGATCGAGGTACATGTTGAACGCCGCGGCGGATCCGGCGCTCAGGGAGCCGCCGATCACCGTGGCGATCACGAGCCACATGTCGGGGAGCCCGCCCTGGGCGAGGAACATCACCGGAACGGTGGACACCAGCAGCAGTTCGAGGACGCGCGGTTTGGTGAGGGCGACGTAGGCCTTCACGGTACGACCGATGGACTTCTTCACAACGGTCTGATCAGACATCGTCGAGATCTCGATCCCCTCCTCCACACGCGTCACGACAGCTTTACCAGTCTAGGGCACGTGAGAGGGCAGGCCCGCCCTGCTGCGGGGACTCTCCCGATCCTCGCGAGACCGCATCCCGCTCACGTCGACCCCCGGTCTCAAGAGGGTGCGACACGCCCCTCCCGCCATGGAATTCCTGAGCCGGCGACGCGTTGTAAGAAGGGGTAACGGGTCACACCACGGCGCTATGCTGAAATGACTCGCGCGACCGGCGCACATCACACACCCCTCATCAGAGTTGCGGTCTGCGATAGTGCTCTCCGGTCGCTCTCGAACAGGTGCAGAAGGGCTTCACAGTGTCGGAATTGCAGTGGGATGAGATCGACCGGCGCGCGGTGGACACCGCGCGCGTGCTGGCAGCGGATGCCGTGGAGAAGGTCGGGAACGGCCACCCCGGTACCGCGATGAGCCTGGCTCCGGCCGCGTATCTCCTCTACCAGCGTGTGCTGCGCCACGATCCGACCGACACCGACTGGCTCGGCCGTGACCGCTTCATCCTCTCGGTCGGACACTCGTCGCTCACCCAGTACGTGCAGCTCTACCTCGGCGGCTTCGGTCTCGAGCTCGACGACCTCAAGGCGCTGCGCACCTGGGGCTCGCTGACCCCCGGACACCCCGAGTACGGACACACCAAGGGCGTCGAGATCACGACCGGTCCGCTCGGCCAGGGTCTCGCCTCCGCCGTCGGCTTCGCCTACGCCGCCCGCTACGAGCGCGGTCTGTTCGACCCCGAGGCGCAGCCGGGCACGAGCCCGTTCGACCACTTCGTCTACGTCATCGCGGGTGACGGCGACCTCCAGGAGGGCGTGACGAGCGAGGCCTCCTCCCTCGCGGGCCACCAGGAGCTCGGCAACCTCATCGCGATCTACGACTCCAACCAGATCTCGATCGAGGACGACACCAACGTCGCCTTCACCGAAGACGTGGCCAAGCGCTACGAGGCGTACGGCTGGCAGGTGCAGATCGTCGACTGGAAGAAGACCGGCGAATACGTCGAGGACGTCGCGGAGCTCAACGCAGCGATCGAGACCGCCAAGGGCGAGACCTCGAAGCCGTCCCTCATCATCCTCCGCACGATCATCGGATGGCCGTCGCCCGGAAAGCAGAACTCCGGCAAGATCCATGGCTCCGCCCTCGGTGGCGACGAGCTGGCCGCGACGAAGAAGGTTCTCGGGTTCGACCCTGAGGAGCACTTCGTCGTCGCCGACGACGTTCTCGCACGCACCCGCGGACTGGCGGACCGCGCCGCCGAGGCACGCGCCGCCTGGCAGACCTCGTTCGACGCATGGGCCGCCGCGAACCCCGAGCGCAAGGCGCTCCTCGACCGCCTCGAGGCGAAGGAGCTCCCCGCGGACATCGCCTCGGCGCTCCCGGTGTTCGAGAGCGGCAAGGACGTGTCGACGCGAGCGGCGTCGGGCCAGGTCATCAACGCACTCGCCGCCGAGCTCCCCGAGCTCTGGGGCGGTTCGGCCGATCTCGCCGAGTCCAACCTCACGACGATCAAGGATGCGAAGTCCTTCATCCCGGCCGAGTGGTCGACCCATGAATGGTCGGGCGACCCCTACGGCCGCGTGCTGCACTTCGGCATTCGCGAGCACGCCATGGGCGCGATCGTGAACGGCATCGTGCTGCACGGTCCGACACGGGCCTTCGGCGGCACCTTCCTCATCTTCAGCGACTACATGCGCCCGCCGGTGCGTCTCGCCGCCCTGATGAACGTCCCGAGCATCTTCGTCTGGACGCACGACTCCGTCGCCCTGGGCGAGGACGGCCCGACCCACCAGCCGGTCGAGCAGATCGCGACGCTCCGCGCCATCCCGAACTTCACCCTGGTGCGCCCCGCCGACGCCAACGAGACCTCGGCCGCCTGGCTCGAGATCCTGCGCCGCCACGAGGGCCCGGCAGGCATCGCCCTGACCCGTCAGAACATCCCGGTGTTCGAGCGCGGCCAGAGCGACGCATCCGGTGACGTGTTCGCGTCCACCGACGGTGTCGCCAAGGGCGCGTACGTGCTCGCCGAGGCTCCGAACGGCACGCCCGACGTGATCATCATCGCGACCGGCTCCGAGGTGCAGCTCGCCGTCGACGCCCGCGCGGCCCTGGCGGACGAGGGCATCAACGTGCGCGTCGTCTCCGCTCCCTCGCTGGAGTGGTTCGACGAGCAGGACGAGGCGTACCGCGAGTCGGTCCTGCCGAAGGCCGTCACCGCCCGCGTCTCGGTCGAGGCGGGTTCCGTCCTCAGCTGGCGCGGCATCGTGGGCGACCGCGGCCGCTCGGTCGGCATCGACCACTTCGGCGCCTCCGCCGACTACAAGACCCTGTTCGAGAAGTTCGGCATCACCACCGAGGCCGTCATCGCGGCCGCACGCGAGACCATCAAGGAGAACGCATGAGCACCCCCACCGCAGACCTCGCCGCAGCCGGTGTCAGCATCTGGCTCGACGACCTGTCCCGCACCCGCATCTCCTCCGGCAACCTCGCCGAGCTGATCGAGACCCGCAACGTCGTCGGCGTCACCACAAACCCGACGATCTTCGCGAACGCGATCACCGACAAGAACAACACGTCGTACGACGCGCAGGTCGCCGAGCTCGCCGCCTCCGGCGCGACCGCCGAAGAGGCCGTCTTCGCCGCGACCACGCAGGACGTCGCGGCAGCGCTCGACGTCTTCCGCCCCGTGTGGGAGAAGTCCGGTCACGTCGACGGCCGCGTGTCCATCGAGGTCTCCCCCGACCTCGCACACGACACCGAGGGCACCGTGGCTTCCGCCAAGGAGCTGTGGGCCAAGGTCGACCGCCCGAACCTGCTCGTCAAGATCCCCGCGACGAAGGCCGGCCTCCCGGCCATCACCGAAGCCATCGCGTCCGGCATCAGCGTCAACGTCACGCTGATCTTCAGCCTGGAGCGCTACGCCGAGGTCATCGATGCGTACCTCACCGGTCTCGAGCGGGCGCACAGCGCCGACTTCGACCTGTCTAGCATCCACTCGGTCGCGTCGTTCTTCGTGTCGCGTGTCGACACCGAGACCGACAAGCGTCTGTCCGCGATCGGCACCGACGAGGCCGAGGCTCTGAAGAGCAAGGCCGGGCTCGCGAACGCCCGTCTCGCCTACGAGCTCTTCGAGCAGAAGTTCGCGGAGAAGCGCGCTCAGGACCTCGTCAAGCTCGGCGCCAACGCGCAGCGTCCGCTCTGGGCATCGACCGGCGTCAAGGACCCGGCTCTGCCCGACACCCTCTACGTCACCGAGCTCGTCGCGAAGGACGTCGTCAACACGATGCCCGAGAAGACGCTCGAGGCGACCTTCGACCACGGTGTCGTCACGGGCGACACCATCACGGGTGGCTACGAGGAGGCTCGCGAGGTCTTCGCCGGCCTGGCCGCGCTCGGAATCGACTTCACCGATGTCACCCAGGTCCTGGAGGACGAAGGCGTCGCGAAGTTCATCGACTCGTGGCACGATCTGCTGACGCAGGTGGCCGAGGGCCTCGAGGCCCAGCGATGACTTTCGCGATCCACGCCTCCGGGGCGGCTCGGGTCGCGATCGATGACACGGTGCCCGCACTGGTCCACGACCTGATCGCGTCGCGCGTCACCGGCGCGGACTCCGCCCTCTGGGGTCCCGCCGCAGAGTCCGAGGCATCGATCCGGCTCGGCTGGGTCGAGGCTGTGTCGGTGTCTCGCCCCCTCGTCGCCGAGATCGAGGCGCTGCGCGCCGATCTGCGCGCGAAGGGTGTGACGCGGGTCGTGCTCGCCGGGATGGGCGGATCCTCGCTCGCCCCCGAAGTGATCGCCCAGACCGCCGGTGTACCGCTGACGATCCTCGATTCGACCGCTCCCGGCCAGGTGCTGGCGGCGCTCGACGAGGGTCTGGAGTCGACCGTCCTCGTCGTCTCCTCGAAGTCCGGCTCCACCGTCGAGACGGATTCGCAGCGCCGCACCTTCGAAGCGGCCTTCCGCGACGTCGGCATCGACCCCGTCGATCGGATCGTCGTGGTCACCGACCCCGGCTCCCCGCTCGACGGCTCTGCCAGGGATGCGGGATACCGCGTCTTCACCGCCGACCCGAACGTCGGAGGGCGCTACTCTGCCCTCACCGCGTTCGGACTGGTGCCGGCGGGTCTCGCCGGTGCTGACGTCGACGAGCTGCTTAACGAGGCCGAGGCCTCGCTGCTCGAGGTCGCGGTCGATTCGGCCGACAACCCCGCTCTCCGTCTCGCGGCGGCCATCGCCGCGACGACTCCCCGACGCGACAAGCTCGGCCTGATCACCGACGGCACGCACATCAAGGGGCTGCCGGACTGGATCGAACAGCTGATCGCCGAATCCACCGGCAAGGACGGCACCGGCATCCTGCCCGTGGTGCTGCTTCCCGTGTCACCCGAGCTGGATGCGAAGCCTGCCGACCTGCAGGTCGTCCGTCTGGTCGATGACGCGAACGAGTTCCACCTCCGCGAGCGGCACGAGGGAGAGATCCTCGTCAGCGGCTCGCTCGGTGCTCAGATCATCGTGTGGGAGTACGCCACCGCGATCGCCGGCTATCTGCTCGGCATCAATCCGTTCGACCAGCCCGACGTCGAGTCGGCCAAGGTCGCCGCTCGCGGACTGCTCGACGCGCGCCCCGCGCCGACCGAGCCCTCGTTCGTCGAGAACGGCGTCGAGGTCCGCGTCTCCGACCCCGCACTCGCGGTCTCCGGAACCGTCGAGGGTGTGCTCGACGCACTCTGGGCACGGCTCGCCGACGACGGATACGTCTCCATCCAGGCCTACGTCAACCGACTCGACGTGCCGCAGCTGCAGGGGCTCCGCGAACTCGTCGTCGCCGACTCCGGTCGACCGACGACGTTCGGCTGGGGTCCGCGCTTCCTGCACTCCACCGGTCAGTACCACAAGGGCGGTCCCGCACAGGGCGTGTACGTCCAGATCCTGGAGCGCACGGATGTCGATCTCGAGATCCCGGAGCGCCCGTACACGTTCGGTCAGCTCCTCGAGGCTCAGGCCGCCGGCGATGCCGGTGTCCTCGCCGAGCACGGCCGTCCGGTCGTCTCCCTGACGATCACCGATACCTCGGCCGACGTCCTCACCCTCTTCGAAGCAGCTCAGAAGTAACAGCCAGGAGAACCTCCCACCGATGTCTGTTCCCATCTCGCGCGGGCACAACCCGCTGCGTGACCCCGATGATCGCCGCCTCAACCGGATCGCGGGGCCCAGCGCCCTCGTGATCTTCGGCGTCACCGGAGACCTGTCACGCAAGAAGCTCATGCCCGCGGTCTACGACCTCGCCAACCGCGGACTCCTGCCGCCCGGATTCGCCCTCGTCGGTTTCGCCCGCCGCGATTGGGAGGACCAGGACTTCGCGCAGGTCGTCTACGACGCCGTCAAGGAGCATGCGCGCACGCCGTTCCGTGAGGAGACGTGGGCTCAGCTGCTGCAGGGCATCCGGTTCGTGTCCGGCGAGTTCGACAACCCCGATTCGTTCCGCAAGCTCCGCGAGACGGTCGATCAGCTCGATGTCGAACGCGGCACGATGGGCAACCACGCGTTCTACCTGTCGATCCCGCCGAAGTCGTTCGCCGTCGTCGCGCAGCAGCTCAAGGACTCGGGTCTCGTCGGTGCGAACGACGATGACGACGAGCGCTGGCGTCGTGTCGTCATCGAGAAGCCGTTCGGGCATGATCTCGAATCCGCGCGCGAGCTGAACGCCGCCCTCGAGGTCGCGTTCTCCCCGGATTCGATCTTCCGCATCGACCACTACCTCGGCAAGGAGACCGTCCAGAACATCCTGGCTCTCCGCTTCGCCAATGAGCTCTACGAGCCGATCTGGAACCGCAACTACGTCGACCACGTGCAGATCACGATGGCCGAGGACATCGGCGTCGGCGGACGCGCGGGGTATTACGACGGAGTCGGAGCCGCGCGCGACGTCATCCAGAACCACCTTCTGCAGCTTCTCGCGCTCACCGCGATGGAAGAGCCGATCAGCCTCTCCGCGGAGCACCTTCGCGCCGAGAAGGAGAAGGTGCTCGCCGCGGTGCATGTGCCGGACGACCTCTCGCTCTCGACCGCTCGCGGGCAGTACGCCGGCGGATGGCAGGGCGGCGAGCAGGTCACCGGCTTCCTCGACGAAGACGGCATGAACCCCGAGTCGGCCACCGAGACCTACGCGGCCATCAAGCTCGAGATCGACACCCGGCGCTGGTCGGGCGTCCCGTTCTACCTGCGCACGGGCAAGCGTCTCGGCCGCCGTGTGACCGAGGTCGCCGTGGTGTTCAAGAAGGCGCCCGAGCACCTCTTCGGACGCTCGAACACAGCGGAGCTGGGGCAGAACGCCCTTGTCATCCGCGTACAGCCCGACGAGGGCGTCACGATCCGTTTCGGCTCCAAGGTCCCTGGCAACGGCACCAATGTGCGCGACGTCACGATGGACTTCGGATACGGGCACGCCTTCACCGAGGCGAGCCCCGAGGCGTATGAGCGTCTGATCCTCGACGTCCTTCTGGGCGATCCGCCCCTGTTCCCGCGACACGAGGAGGTCGAGCTCTCCTGGAAGATCCTCGACCCCGTGGAGGAGTTCTGGGCCGCCGAGGGCGGTCCGGTCGACCAGTACGCCCCCGGCTCCTGGGGTCCGGCATCCGCCGATGACCTTCTGGCCCGCGACGGACGAGTGTGGAGACGCCCATGATCATCGATCTTCCCGACACGACCGTGAGCCAGGTCGCCAAGCAGCTCGTCAAGGTGCGCGAAGACGGCGGCGCGGTCGCTCTCGGCCGCGTGCTCACGCTCATCATCTCGGCCCGCAACGGCGTGGCCGAGGCGGCCATCGACGCGGCGAACGATGCGTCGCGCGAGCACCCCATGCGCGTGATCGTCGTCACCACCGGTGACGGCGACGCACACCTCGACGCGCAGATCCGCGTCGGCGGCGACGCCGGCGCCAGCGAGGTCGTGGTGCTCCATGCCTACGGTGACGCGGCGAGCAACGAGGAGAGCCTGGTCACCGGGCTGCTGCTGCCCGACGCTCCCGTCGTCGCCTGGTGGCCGGAGGAAGCACCGGCGGCTCCCTCGGAGTCCCCGCTGGGCAGGATCGCACAGCGACGCATCACGGATGCCGCGACCGCCCCCGACGTCCGCGATCGGCTCGCGCTCCTCGGGGAGACGCACGCCCCCGGTGACACCGACCTCGCCTGGACGCGTCTGACGTACTGGCGCGAGCAGCTGGCCGCCGTGCTCGACCAGCCCCCGTACGAAGAGGTCACGGCTGTCGAGGTCCGAGGCGGTTCCGCCTCTCCGTCGACGGCTCTGCTCGCGGCGTGGCTGCAGATGGCGCTCGACGTCCCGGTCACCTGGTCGTACGAGGATCCGGAGCACTGGCAGGAGGGCATCAAGGGTGTGCGTCTGCACCGCGAGTCGGGCGACATCCTGCTCGAGCGCCCGACGCCGGGTGCTGCCGTCCTCACCCAGCCGGATCAGCCGGACCACGACCTGCATCTCCCCCGACGCACCCTCCGCGAGTGTCTCGCCGAGGAGCTGCGCAGGCTCGACCCCGACGTCCTGTACGGTCGAGTGATCACCGAGGGCTGGGAGAAGCTGGGCCCGCCCAAGACAGGAGAATGATGTCGACGCAGACAACGTCCGCGGAGAAGCGCGTCGTGGTCGAGGCCACCCCTGAGGCTCTCGCCACGAGCGTGGCCGACAGATTCCTCACCCGCCTGCGCGCCCGAACGCGAAACGGGCGGATCGCCCATGTCGCCCTCACCGGCGGATCGATGGGCGGGGCCGTGCTGCGAGCGACCCTCCGCAACCCGAGGTCTGCACAGATCGACTGGTCTCTCGTGCACTTCTGGTGGGGAGACGAGCGCTTCGTCGCGCGCGACGACGCCGATCGCAACGCCCTCCAGTCCCGGGAGGCGCTGCTGGATCACATCGCCGTTCCCGAGGAGAACGTGCACGAGGTGGCGGCTTCCGGAGAAGGCCTGACCCTCGACGAGGCGGCTGCAGCCTACGCCGCCGAGCTCGCGAGGTTCGGTACCTCCGAGCACCCCTGGCCGTCGTTCGCGGTCTGCTTCCTCGGCGTCGGTCCTGATGGTCACATCGCTTCGCTCTTCCCCGACCGTACCGAGGTCACGGTGACGGATGCGGCCGCACTCCCCGTTCGCGACTCGCCCAAGCCGCCACCCGAGCGCGTGACGCTGACCCGCCCTGTGCTCAATGCGTCGAAGCGGGTATGGCTGGTGCTCACGGGGACCGACAAGGCGTCGGCACTGGGCCTCGCGCTCGCAGGGGCCAGCTACACGAACGTGCCCGCAGCGGGCGCGAAAGGACGCAAGCGCACGGTGTTCTTCGTCGACGAGGCCGCGGCCTCGGAGGTGTCGCCGGACCTCATCGATCCGGCGTATTGACGCGTTCGAACGCGACGGCGCTGACGCGCTCAGGCCTCGGGGTTCTCCTCGGGGCCTTTCGCGTCGCTGCCCCGGGTGATGCCGAGGTCCTGACTGTCGCTCAGCACCTGAGGGTGGTAGCGGGCGAGTCCCACGACACCCCACACGGCGATCGCCCCTGCGACGCCGAAGATCACCAGGACCCACGGCGGAGCGGCGGCAGCCTCCCCCAGCACGACCATTCCGATGAGCACCGCGATGAGCGGATCGACGACCGTCAGGCCGGCGATCACGAGGTCGGGAGGGCCGGAGCTGTAGGCGGTCTGCACGAAGTAGGCGCCCACGGCTGCCGCGGCGATCAGGGCGATCACGCAGATCACCGTGATCCACTCGAAGTTGCCGGCTTCGATCCGGTTGATCACGGCTTTCGCGAGAGTCGCGACGAAGCCGTAGAGGATACCCGCGCCGATGACGTAGAAGAGCGCGCGCATGCGGCGACGGAGGACGAGCCAGCAGGCCCCGAGCACGATGATGACGACGAGCAGGATCGCCAGGATCGTGAAGAGCTCGGTGTCGGCGATCTCCTTCTCTGTCGCGAAGATGGCGGCGAAGAAGACGAAGAGGAAGATCCCGCCCACACAGCACACGATCGCGGTGATCGACTGCCTGGTGGGTGAGTGTCCGGAGATCCGGGCGTTCAGCAGCGTGGTGATCACGAGCGCGATGGCGCCGAGCGGCTGCACGACGATCAACGGAGCCTGCGAGAGGGCGGCGAGCTGGCACACGATGGCCAGTGCCAGCATCACCGTGCCCGCCAACCAGGATGGGCGCGTGAGGAGCGCCTTGATCTGGCCGGCACTCAGACCACTGGTGCCGTTCGCTCCGCTCAGACGCTCGACCTTCTCGACCCCGCGGTGCTGGTACTGCGCGCCGAGCGACATGAAGACGGCACCGGCCAGCGCCAGCGGGATGCCGAGGAGCAGCTTGGGGTTCTGAAAGACGCCAACCAGCTGCTCTGTGACGTCGTCCGCCCCAGTCATCCATACGGAGATGCTCACGCTAAGACCCTACCCGGGGATATGCGCCGAGTAGGGTTATGGCGTGGCTGTTCTTCCTATTCGCATCATGGGCGACCCCGTCCTGCACTCCCCCGCTTCCCCCGTCGACGAGATCACCGACGACATCCGCGTCCTCGTCGCCGACATGTTCGAGACCATGGACATCGCACCCGGCGTGGGCCTCGCCGCCCCGCAGGTCGGGGTGCCGCTGCGCCTCTACACGTACTCCTACGTCGACGACGATGATCAGCCCTGGCGCGGGGTCATCATCAACCCCGAGCTGTGGATGGTGCCGCTCGAGCCGGGCGAACCCGATGACGAGCTCGAGTCCGAGGGATGTCTCTCGTTCCCCGGCGAGCGATTCCCCCTGCGCCGTTCCGAGCGGGTGCGGGTGACGGGGCTCGACCTCGAGGGCGCCCCGGTCGAGATCGTCGTCGACGGATGGCGCGCGCGCATCATGCAGCATGAGTTCGATCATCTCGACGGCATCCTCTACATCGACCGTCTGTCGGACGGCGACTGGAAGACCGTGCAGAAGATCGCCAAGAAGCGCGGCTGGGGCAAGCCGGGCGCCAGCTGGATGCCGGGTGTCGAGGATCTCGAAGGCTGACCGCCTTTCAGCCCAGTCACAGGCTTCTCCGAGTTGCATCACAGACTCGCGGACGGATAGCGTTCTGGAGGCGGCATATCGGTATGTCCGCCCACGACGCTCTGGAGGGGACATCATGATGAAAATGCGCACTCGACGCGCACTGGCGCTGGCAGGTTCTGCGGTGGCGCTGTCGGTCGCTCTGACCGGCTGCAGCACACTGAACGGAATTCTCGGAGGAGGTGCCGGCGACGCGGATCGCGACGAGGACACCGGACAGGTCACCGAGAGCGCCAACATCGACATCTTCGCGCTCAAGCTCGGCGACTGCAAGATGGCCAGCGCCTCCGGTCTGATCGAGGATGCCGATGTCGTCCCGTGCGACCAGCCGCACGATGAAGAGGTCTACTACGAGATCACGATGGACGACGGCGAGTTCTCCGAGGAGAACGTCGACGCCGCCTCGCAGGAGTGCATCGGCGACGCGTACACGAGCTTCATCGGCATCGCGTACGACGACTCCGCACTCGAGGTGTACCCGATCACTCCGACGCAGGACACCTGGGACCAGCTGAACGACCGCGTCGTGCAGTGCGTCGTCACCGACCCGGCAGGACAGACCACCGGCTCCCTCAAGGGCGCCGCGCGCTGATCAGGTCGACGAAAGAAGGCCCCGTCATCGACGGGGCCTTCTTTCGTGCGTCGGTCCTGCTCCGCAGTGACGACAACGCCCCTGCGGAAAGGGAGAAGCCCCTCCGAAGAGGGGCTTCTCATTGGCTCCCCGGCTTGGACTCGAACCAAGAACCTGCCGGTTAACAGCCGGCTGCTCTGCCAATTGAGCTACCGAGGAATGTGCTCCGCTGCGCGGGCAACTCGTCAATCCTAGCAAACTCCCAAGCGTGCTCGTGACACGGGCCGCACATCGGGCGTGTCGCTCACGGCCCGGCTCAGAGCCCGGAATCCGCTTCGGCGTTCGGCGCCCAGAGCAGGTCCTTGCCGACCCCGCGCGCCACCACATGCCCGCCGCGGAGCATGAGCGTCTCGGCGTTCAGCTCGCGGATGAAGTCGGCGTCGTTGGTGACGAGCAGAGCCCCCATCCCCAGTTCCTTCCGGCGTCGTGTGATCGCGTCGAACACGACCGGCCTGACCTCGAGGTCGAGGTTGGCGAGGATCTCGTCGGCGATGAGCACCCGCGGCTCGAGCACGAACGACCGAGCGATCGCGACCCGCTGGCGCATCCCGGCGCTGAGCTCGTAGGGGAACTTCGAGGCCGTGCCGAGCGGGAGATGCAGCTCGTCGAGCAGCGTCGCGACCCGGATCGACAGCGCCTTCGTGTTCACGCGCTTCTCGCGCATCAGAATGGGCTCCGCGATCACCTCGTTGACCGTGAGCTGGGGCGGAAGGTCGGCACCGGCCCCCTGCGGCACGAAGCCCGTGCGGTAGGTGAGCACCCGATGCTTGCGCCCCGGACGGCGGATGTCGACGCCGCAGACCTGCGCGCTCCCTCCGACGACCCGCACGGAGGCATCGGTCGAACCTGCCAGCGCGGCGACGAGCGTCGATTTGCCCGACCCGGTCGGACCCGCCACGCAGATGAGCTCACCGGGCGCGAGTGAGAAGCTGACACCGTCGATGGCCCGGGTGGGGCCGCTGTGGCCCACGCGGTCGATCACGAGGTCGGAGGTGTCGATCGCATTCGTCGACTCGGGGCGAGAGGCCATTCTTCTATCCTGCACTGCCGCACAGGACGGGGTCCGTTACGACTCGGTGAACCGCTGACGCTCGACGTCGATGTCTCTCAGACGCATCCGCAACGCGCGTCCTCCGTCGGAATCCGCCGGCACCCGCTGCACGGCACCGAGCAGCTCCTCCTTCTCCTGCTGGAGGCTCCGCATGATCAGACGACGGGCGAGGTCGGTCGTCGACGCGACCGCCCCCTCTTCGTTGCGTGCGGGGAACGGCGTCATCAGCAGCTCTCCCGCGAGCGAACGGTACGGCTCGCGCACCGAGTTCACGGCATCCGTCACCCAGCCCGATCGGGTGCGATCGGGCGCAGCCGCCACCGCCTCTCGCACGGCATCGAGACCCGGCGTGCGGAACGGAGCGCCGAGCGCGCGGGCGAGCAGCGCCTGATCGACCTGGTGCCCGTACTGCAGCGCTCCCATCAATGCATCCCGCTCGACAGCGACGTCGGCGGTGCGGGGCAGGCTCGCGAGCGTCACCGGTGCGAGCGCGGAACCCGCCCCGGAATCCGATGCGGTGTCGTGCCGGGTGACCGTCTCGTGGCGCGACGTCTGCGCTCCCCCGCGAGCCGCCCGCTCGACCTCACTGTGCACCTCGGTCGGATCCATGCCGAGCCGGCGGGCGAGGACACGCTCGTAGCCGGGGCGCAGCAGGCGGTCGCGGATCTCGGCGACGATCGGCGCCGCGGCACGCAGGGCACCGACCCGCCCCTCGACGGTGGCGAGATCGAAGCCGCTCAGCTTGCGGTCGATGGCGAACTCGAACATCGGCTGCTTGGTCTCCATGAGAGAGCGCACGGCGGCGTCGCCGCGCTGCAGTCGCAGATCGCAGGGATCGAGGCCGTCCGGTGCGACGGCCACGAACGTCTGCGCGTTGAAGCGATCGTCTTCGGTGAACGCCCTCAGGGCCGCCTTCTGCCCGGCCTCGTCACCGTCGAAGGTGAAGACGACCTCGCCCGAGGCGTTGTCGTCGCCCATGACCCGGCGCAGCACCTTGATGTGATCGGTGCCGAAGGCCGTGCCGCACGTCGCGATCGCCGTGGTGAGACCCGCCAGATGGCACGCCATCACATCGGTGTATCCCTCGACCACCACGACCCGACGAGGGTCGCCACGGGCGATGTCGCGCTTGGCGAGATCGAGGCCGTACAGCACCTGTGCCTTCTTGTAGATCGGGGTCTCCGGCGTGTTCAGGTACTTCGGCCCCTGGTCGTCGTCGAACAGCTTGCGGGCGCCGAATCCGATCGTCTGCCCGGACACGTCGCGGATGGGCCACACCAGGCGGCCGCGGAACCGGTCGTACACTCCGCGCTGACCTGTGGAGACGAGGCCGGCCGTGCTCAGCTCCTCGCGGGTGAAACCCTGCGCCGTCAGCGCCTTGAGCATCTTGTCCCAGCCGCGTGGGGCGAAGCCGACGCCGAAATGCGCGGCTGCTCCGGCGTCGAAGCCGCGTTCACCCAGGAAGCGACGGCCCTCCTCGGCATCCGCGGTGAGCAGCTGCCCCCGGAAGTACTCCGCCGCGGCCGTGTTGGCGGCGTACAGGCGGCTGCGTCCACTCGTCTCCGGCGCCGATCCACCGTCTTCGTAGTGCAGCGCGAAGCCGACACGTCCGGCGAGGCGCTCGACGGCTTCGGTGAAGCTGACGTGGTCCATCTCGCGGAGGAAGGAGTAGACGTCACCCGATGCGCCGCATCCGAAGCAGTGGTAGTAGCCCACCTGGGGCCGCACGTGGAAGCTCGGGCTCTTCTCGTCGTGGAAGGGGCAGAGCCCCTTGAGCGACCCGACGCCCGCTGACTTGAGCGCGACGCGCTCTCCGACGATGTCAGCGATGTTCGTGCGCGCCTTGACCTCGTCGACGTCGGCCTGGCGGATGAGGGGCATCAGCCCACCTCTTCGACGACGACCCGACGCGGTGCGTGCGGGGTCGCCCCCGGTCGGGCGTGCCGCGGCGTCCAGATGCCGACCTCGGCCGGATCGATCTCGCCGACGAGCCTGTTGTGCCAGTCGATCGCGCTCTGGTCGGTGAGACTCGCGATCTGATCGACGATCACGCGGGCGCGCTCCGCATCCGTCGTCGCCGCCATGAAGTCGGCGGAGAAGGCGGGCTCGAGCACATCCGCTCCCGCAGACCACAGGGCGTCCGTCGACCAGAGCGCATCGGCGAGCCGCTTGAGCACGCGACGCTGCTCCTTGTACACGCCCTTGCGAGCGTCGATCGTCACGATCGCCTGACCCATGATCCCCTTGAGCACGGCGATCTCGGCTTCGATCACCCGGGGCACGACGACATGCGCGTTGTACCGCACGAGAGCGGGTCCCGCGTAGGCCTCGCGCGTGGCCGACACGGCCGCGCGGGCGAACCGGCCGATGAAGTCGCTGGTGAGGTTCTTGAGACGGGCGAGATCGCGACGGGACCGATCGAACGACCCCAGCCACATCGGCTGCGACGCGAGTCGGTAGAGCGCATCGGCGAGCTCGTCACGAGTGAAGTCGTATCCCACCCACTGCTGGATGCGGTCGATCAGCGCCTCGTGCTGACGTGGATCCGAGAGCTGGGCGACATCGACGTAGCCGTTGAGGATCGCGTCCTCGAAGTCATGGACCGAATAGCCGATGTCGTCCGAGAGATCCATCACCTCGGCCTCGATGCAGCGCAGCCGCCCCGGAGCGCCCTCGCGCATCCACCGGAAGACCGCCTCATCGTCGGGGTACACGCCGAACTTGAGACGACCGCCGGGGTCGGGGACCGGGTGGTCGACCGTCCACGGGTACTTGCAGGTCGCGTCGAGGCTCGCCCTGGTGAGGTTGAGGCCGACGGACTGCCCGTCATCGTCGATGGCCTTGGCCTCGAGCCGGGTGAGGATGCGGAGGGATTGCGCATTGCCCTCGAAACCGCCGATCGGCTCGGCCCATTCGTTGAGCGCCCTCTCGCCGTTGTGTCCGAACGGCGGGTGTCCCAGGTCGTGGCTGAGGCACGCGGTGTCGACCACGTCGGCCGAGACGCCGAGCTCCGTCGCGAGCTCACGGCCGACCTGCGCGACCTCGAGCGAGTGCGTCAGGCGGTTGCGGGCGAAGTCCGCCGTGCTGGCGGGACTGAGCACCTGCGTCTTCGCGGCGAGACGGCGCAGCGCTGCGGAGTGCAGAACCCTCGCCCTGTCGCGGGCGAAGTCACCGCGGGCCGAGCGATGGGTCTCGGCGAAGAAGCGCTCGGCGTCACGGGGGTCGTAGCCGTCCGATCGACCGCCTGCTGTGTGTGCCTGAGGATCAGCCGCCACTGTTCTCGATCTCCGCCCCTCGCATCATCTCGGATGCCGATGCCGCGAGCTCCCGCGACTCCAGCCACTTGTCCGGCAGCGCAGGCCGCTTGGGGCGACCCGAACGACCGCGCTGGCCCTCGGCATCCGCACCGGGGTAGGGAGCGCTGTGGTCGAGCTGACCGAGCAGGTCGTCGATCTCGGCGAGGCTCGACGCCGTCGCGAGGCCGGTGCGGATGTCGCCGCCGACCGGATACCCCTTGAAGTACCAGGCGACGTGCTTGCGGACGTCGCGGCATCCGCGGTCCTCGTCTTCGAAGAACTCGACGAGCAGCTCGGCGTGGCGACGGAAGGCGTTCGCCACGAATCCGAGGGTCGCATCGACGGGGTGCGACTCGGCTCCGAACGCCTCGGCGAGTTCACCGAACAGCCAGGGACGCCCCAGGCACCCGCGCCCGACGACGACGCCGTCGCAGTCCGTCTGCTCCATCATGCGCACCGCGTCGGCGGCGGACCAGATGTCGCCGTTGCCGAGAACAGGGACGCTGGTCACGGCCTGCTTGAGCTCGCCGATCGCGTTCCAATCGGCGAAGCCGGAGTAGAACTCGCTCGCGGTGCGGGCGTGCAGGGCGATCGCTGAGACCCCCGCATCCTCCGCCGCCCGGCCGGCGTCGAGGAAGGTCAGGTGATCGGGATCGATGCCCTTGCGCATCTTGATGGTCAACGGCACATCGCCCGCGGCCTTCACGGCCTGCGTGACGATCTGCGAGAAGAGCGAGCTCTTCCACGGCAGCGCCGCCCCGCCGCCCTTGCGTGTGACCTTCGGCACCGGGCAGCCGAAGTTCAGGTCGATGTGGTCGGCGTGGTCCTCGGCGACGATGATGCGCACCGCCTCGGAGATCGTGTGCGGATCGACGCCGTAGAGCTGGATGGAGCGCGGGGTCTCGGACTCGTGGTGACGGATGAGACGCATGGTCGTCTCGTTGCGCTCGACCAGCGCACGGGACGTGATCATCTCGCTCACATAGAGGCCCGCGCCGTACTCGCGGCAGAGGCGACGGAACGCCGTGTTGGTGATGCCCGCCATGGGTGCGAGGACGACCGGCACGTCGAGAGCGATCGGACCGATGCGAAGGGTGCGAGCGGATGCGGTGGCGAGAGTCATATCCCCTCCATTCTCCCAGACATGGAGCCGGTCTCGGCGCATCGATCTAAGCTGTGAATATGACCGATCCCGCAGTCCGCTCCATCCCCTTCACCGACGCCGACGGCAACGAGAAGACCCTCGACGACCTCGGCGCCGACGTGGTTCTCGTCGTCAACGTGGCGTCGAAATGCGGATTGACCCCGCAGTACGAGCAGCTCGAGGAACTGCAGCGCCTGTACGGCGACCGCGGCTTCAGCGTCGTGGGGTTCCCGTGCAACCAGTTCTTCGGACAGGAGCCGGGTTCGGTCGACAGCATCCTCGAGTTCTGCTCCACCACCTACGGCGTGACGTTCCCGATCAACGACAAGGTGAAGGTCAACGGCAAGAACGCCACCGAGCTCTACAAGACGCTGAAGGAGACGCCGGATGCCGGCGGCAAGGCCGGCCGCGTCGAGTGGAACTTCGAGAAGTTCCTCGTGCTCCCCGACGGAGAGGTCGTCCGGTTCCGGCCCAAGCAGAAGCCGAACGACCCCGAGATCGTCGGCGCGATCGAGGCCGCCCTGACCCGCTAGGCCCTGGGCGCTGCTGTCGGCGGGATGGTGTCCGCGCATGGATGACGAGCGGGCGCTGTCCGGCGGCAACGCGAGCGGGATCGTCACCCGAGTCGGCGACACCGTCCGCAAGCAGTGGAGCGCCTCGACACCGAGCGTCCATGCCTTCATGTCGCATGTGCAGGATCGAGGTGTCGAGGTTCCGACGCCGCTCGGTCGAGACGAGCGCGGACGGCAGCGCATCGAGTTCATACCCGGGCCGCTCGCGATCGACGGCGGCCCGCTGAGCGCGGACGGGTTGCATCGCGTCGGCGCGATGGTTCGGGCCATACACGACGCGAGCGAGACCTTCACTCCTCCCACTGACGCGCGCTGGGATACCGCCATCCCTGCCCCGGACGCGCAGATCGTGTGCCACAACGATCTCGCGCCCTGGAATCTCGTCGTCGGAGACCGATGGGTCTTCATCGATTGGGATGCCGCGGCACCGAGCACCCGGCTGTGGGATCTCGCCTATGCGGCCCAGACCTTCACGCTCTCGGTCCTCGAAGTCGCGCCTCGGGATGCCGCTGACGGCCTCCGCGCATTCGCACGGCCGCGAGCCGTGGTCATCCATGTTCGCGGATGGCCACGGCTCCTACTGGGCTACGGTCGTCGACTACGTCGGCGCGAATCAGCAGACCTGGTTCGACGCGCTGACCGCGACTCGGCCCGCCTCGACCTCTGACGAGGCCTGACCGTTAGACGGCCGTGGCTTCGGGCTCGGTCTCGCCCCGCTTGGCCCAGAGATCACGCAGCACGTTCTCGAAGGCGGCCGGCGGCTGAGCGCCGCTGATGCCGTACTGGCCGTCGATGACGAAGAACGGGACGCCCTGGATTCCATAGGCCTGCGCCTGCGCCTGATCCTGGCGGACGTCCGAGAGGTGACGTCCCGACACGAGGGCCTCACGGGTGTCGTCGGGGTTGAGTCCGACTTCGCCGGCGAGCTCGACCAGATCGTCGATGCGGCCGACGTGCTTGCCCTCGGTGAAGTAGGCCGACATCAGGCGCTCCTCCATCTCGTGCTGGACGCCCTCGGCCTTGGCGAAGTGCAGCAGTTCATGCGCCTTCACGGTGTTGGTGTGCTGCAGCAGATCGAACCGGTACTGCAGACCCGCCTTCTCGGCGACTCCGGTCACGTTCGCGAGCATCTGCTCGACCTGGTCGCGGGGCATTCCCTTGTGGCCGGCGAGGAAGTCGACCTCATCGCCATCGAAGTCGACAGGGGTGTCGGGCGAGAGTTCGAACGAGTGGAAGGTGATGTTCACCTGCGGAGCGTCGTCATCTCCGGCGACGGCTTCCAGTCCCTTCTCGAGGTTGCGCTTGCCGATGTAGCACCAGGGGCAGGCGATGTCGGACCAGATGTCGATCGAGATGGCTTCAGTCACACTCACATCCAACCGCATCCTCGTCTCCACTATTCCGTTGCGCCCCCGCACCCTGAGCGACCGCACCACACGCCCCGCCTCCTGAGCGAGCGCACCACACGCCCCGCCCCCTGAGCGAGCGCAGCACACCCCGCACCCAGCACCCTGAGCGAGCGCAGCGAGACGAAGGGCGCACCCCCCAGCGAGCGCACCACACCCCGCACCCCGCACCCCGCACCCTGAGCGAGCGCAGCGAGACGAAGGGCGCACCCCCCAGCGAGCGCACCACACCCCGCACCCCGCACCCCGCACCCTGAGCGAGCGCAGCGAGACGAAGGGCGCACCCCCGCACCGCACGGCCTGTGGACAGCGCCCTTCCCGATGCCTGAAAGTCGGTAGCGTCCTCGGATGCCGTTCGTCTACATCCTCCAGTGCCGCGATGGGAGCTTCTACACCGGAAGCACGCTCGACCTCGAGCGGCGTCTCGCGGAGCATCAGTTCGGCGAGGGGTGCGACTACACGCGCCGCCGTCGTCCTGTCGAGCTCGTGTGGAGTTCGGAGTTCGCTCGCATCGACGATGCCTACGGGTGGGAGCGGCGCATACACGGGTGGACACGAGCCAAGAAGCGCCTTCTCATCGAGGGGCGCTACGACGAGCTTCCAGGATGGAGCAGACGCCACCGCGATCCGTCGAGTGCGGATTGACGCCCTTCGTCTCGTCGCTCCGCTCCTCGCTCAGGGGACGGACCTCCCCCGCCCCCGGATCCAGCGCGACTTCCCCGCACCCTGAGCGAGCGAAGCGAGACGAAGGGCGCCCTTCGTCTCGTCGCTCCGCTCCTCGCTCAGGGGACGGGCCTCCCTGAGCCAGCGCGGCGTCCCCCGCAGCCCTGGGTCAGAGCGACCTCCCCGCCCCCTGAGCGACCTCCCCGCAGCCTGAGCGAGCGCAGCGAGACGAAGGGCGTCCTTCGTCTCGTCGCTCCGCTCCTCGCTCAGGAGGCAGCCACTCCCCGCATGCCCACGCCCTTCGTCTCGTCGCTGCGCTCCTCGCACAGGGAACGGGCCGTGGATAGGATTCTCGAATGCTCTCCGCCGACGACCCGTTACCGCTCCGCCCCGAGCGAGTGCTGATCGCCGGAGTCACCGGCACCGGCAAGACGACGCTCGCTCGACGCGTGGCCGGACTGTGGGACCTGCGCCATGTCGAGATCGACGGGCTGTTCCACGGCGCGAACTGGACTCCGCGGCCGACGTTCCTCGACGACGTGCGTGCCTTCGCCGCGGAGGACCGCTGGGTCACCGAGTGGCAGTACACGAGCAAGGGCACCGACGAGATCCTCGCCCCGCGCGCGCAGATCGTGATCTGGCTCGACTATCCCTACCGCATCGCGCGGAGGCGTCTCCTGCTGCGCACAGTGAGGCGTCGACTGCTGCGCACGCCGCTCTGGAACGGCAACGTCGAACCGGCGCTGTGGGAACGCGACGGATGGACCGGCCAGAACGACATCCTGCGGTGGCAGAAGAACACGCTCACCAAATGGTCGGAACGCATGCCTCGCATCGAGGTGACGCATCCGCATCTGCATGTGGTTCGCCTCGACCACCCTCGCGCGCTCGACGCCTGGCTGAAGCGCGTCGATCGGGGGTCGGCATCATGACGTCTCGCATGCTCGCTGCCGACGATCCCCTGCCGTTCCGGCCGGAGCGAGTCCTCATCGCCGGAGTCACCGGATCGGGAAAGACCACCCTCGCGGGCCGGCTGTCGACACTCTGGAACATCGACCGCCATGAGATGGACGCCCTGCACCACGGCGAGAACTGGACGCCGCGCGCGACGTTCCTCGACGACGTGCGCGCCTTCGCCGCGGAGGACCGCTGGGTCACCGAATGGCAGTACACGAGCAAGGGCACCGATGAGATCCTGACGCCGCGTGCGCAACTGGTGGTCTGGCTCGACTACCCCTGGCCGATCGTCCGCGCGCGCTTGCTGCGTCGCACGCTGCGCCGCAGCATCCTGCGGACGGAGATGTACAACGGCAACGTCGAGAAGCCGATCTGGCAGGTGCTCTCGACCCGCGACCCCGCACGGAGCATCCTCGCCTGGCAGACCAAGACCCGCCGGTTCTGGGCGACCCAGATGCCCCTGAAACGAGAGCGCTTCCCTCACCTCACGATCGTGAGGCTCCGCCATCCCCGCGAGACCGAGCGGTGGCTGCGGGCTCAGGCCGCCCTCCGTCTCGCTGCGCGGCCCCTGAGCGAGGAGCGCAGCGCCGAGACGAAGGGCGCTCAGGATCCGGAAGGGGTGTCGATCGCCCCGCCGAAGCGACGGTCGCGCGACAGGTAGATCTCGATCGCCCGCCACAGCTCCTCGCGCGAGAAGTCCGGCCAGAGCGTGTCGAGGAACACCATCTCGGCATAGGCGGCCTGCCACAGCAGGAAGTTCGAGGTGCGCTGCTCCCCCGAGCTCCGCAGGAAGAGATCGACGTCGGGCATGTCCGGCACGTAGAGGTTGCGCCTGATCATCTTCTCGCTGATCGCGTTCGGCTTGACCCGACCGGCCGCGACATCCGCGGCGATCGACCGCATCGCGTCGACGAGCTCGACACGACCCCCGTAGTTCACGCACATCGTGAGGGTGAGCACGTCGTTGTCACGCGTGAGCTGCTCGGCGTACTGCAGCTCCTTGATCACGCTGCCCCACAGCCGCGGCTTGCGGCCGGCCCAGCGCACGCGCACTCCCCACTCGTTGAGCTGGTCGCGGCGGCGATGGAGCACGTCACGGTTGTACCCCATCAGGAAGCGCACCTCCTCGGGAGAGCGCGCCCAGTTCTCGGTCGAGAACGCGTACACCGAGAGGTGTTTCACTCCGGCTTGGATGGCGCCGGCGACCACATCGAGCAGCACCTCCTCCCCCGCCTTGTGACCCTCGACACGGCTGAGTCCGCGGCGATTCGCCCAGCGGCCGTTCCCGTCCATGACGATCGCGACGTGCGCGGGAACCGCCGGGAACGCGGGCGGCTGCAAGCCCGTCCAGTCCAGGGGGCGGTATGCCACGGCATCCTTGTGCGTGTACGGCTTGGGACTCACCGTGCTCCTTCTCGAGGGTGGTCGGCGACGAGGTGCGCGAGCGAGCGGATGCCGCGCTCCAGGTGCCACTGGGCGTAGGCGGCGACGAGTCCGGATGCGGCCGCATTGTCGGCGTGCGGGGCGGCATCGATCACGTCCCACTCGCCGGCCATCAAGGAGCGCAGCAGCGACAGCGTCCGCTCGGCGACCTTCGGGCTGCCCGCCGGTGCGCAGTTCGGACACACCGCTCCGCCCAGCTGACCGACGAAGTGCTGGTGCGGACCGGGCGCCGCGCACCGCGCGCAGTCACCGAGCGACGGCGCCCATCCCGACAGGGCCATGACCCGCAGCAGGTAGGAATCCAGGATGCTCCGGGGGGAATGCTCTCCGCGCGACAGCGCTCGCAAGCCCCCCACCAGCAGAAGGTACTGGTCGGGGGTGGCCTCGGAGTCGCTCAGCCGATCCGCGGTCTCGACCATCGCGTTCGCCGACGTGAAGCGGTCGTAGTGCGCGGCGATGTCCGACCCGTACGAGCCGAGGGACTCGGCCTGCTGCACGATGTCGAGCGTGCGCCCCTGGTAGAGCTGCACGTCCGCGACCATGAACGGCTCCAGACGCGAGCCGAACTTCGACGAGGTGCGACGCACCCCTTTGGCCACGGCGCGGATCTTGCCGTGCCGCCGCGAGAGCATCGTGACGATGCGATCGGCCTCGCCCAGCTTGTGGGTGCGCAGGATCACCGCTTCGTCTCGGTAGGTGGGCACCGTTCGATTATCCTCCGTGCGGGAGAATAGAGGGGTGACCGAACCGCTCTTCATCATTCCGCTCTGGGCGGACCTGCTCGGCGTCGGGCTCGGAGGCGTGCAGGGCGCGCTCTTCGCCTCCGGATTCCAGGGGCAGCGGCGCCTCGACTGGTTGGGGGTCGCCATCATCGGGATCATGATCGGCATGGGCGGCGGACTCATCCGCGACATCCTGCTCGGGCAGACTCCCGCGACGCTGCAGAACAACTGGTATCTGATCACCGCCACGGGCGCCGCGCTGCTGGGGATGCTGCTGGCGGGGCTCTTCACGCGCCTCAACCGCGTGATCGTCGTGCTCGATGCCGTCGTCATCGGCATGTTCGGGGCCTTCGGCACGAGCAAGGCCATCGCCTTCGGCATCCCACCCGTCCCCGCCGTGTTCATCGGGGTGTGTGCAGCGGTCGGCGGCAGCGTGCTGCGCGACATGCTCATGGGCCTCCCGACCGCGATCATGCACGTCGGCTCGCTCTACGCCGTGGCCGCCGGCGCCGGCTGCACGTTCATCGTCGTCTCGAACGCCTTCGGCGTGCCCATTCCGCTCGCGGCCGTGCTGGGGATCGTCGTGACCGCGGTGATCCGCATCCTGGCCGTGAGCTTCGACGTCTCGCTCCCCGAGCAGCGCCGCATCTACCGCCGCAAGGTCGCGGCCGAGACCGGCGTGATCCCTATCATCAAGCCCAGCATCGACCTCTAGGCGCCCTTCGTCTCGTCGCTCCGCTCCTCGCTCAGGGAGCGGGGCCGCCCAACGCCCTTCGTCTCGTCGCTCAGGGAGCGGGGTCGCTCACTGAAGCACCCGCGAGCAGCGCCCTTCGTCTCGTCGCTCCGCTCCTCGCTCAGGGAACAGCACCGCCCCCTGAGCGAGCGAAGCGAGACGAAGGGCGAACGGCTCAGACGGCCGCGAGCTCCTGCTGACGCGTGCGGATCGAACGGTTCACGCCCGACACGATCGCCTTGAGGGATGCGGTCGAGATGTCGCCGTCGATGCCGACGCCCCACAGGCGCTGGTCGCCGACCTGCAGCTCGACGTAGGCCGCGGCCTGTGCGTCGCCACCGGCGCTGAGAGCGTGCTCGACGTAGTCGTAGAGCGTGATGTCGAAGCCCTGGCCGCGCAGCACCTCGATGAACGCCGCGATGGGTCCGTTGCCGTTGCCGGCGACGGCGACCTGCTGATCGTCATCGCGCAGTGTCACATCGAGCACGACGTCGCCCGACATATCGCTGCGGGTCTGGGTCGCGAGCAGCTCGAAGCGTCCCCACTTGGCGGACTCGTCGGCGGCAGGCAGGTACTCGTCGTTGAAGATCGACCAGATCTGCTCGCTCGTCACCTCGCCACCCTCGGCGTCGGTCTTCGTCTGGACCACGCCCGAGAACTCGATCTGCAGCTTGCGGGGCAGATCGATCGCGTGGTCGGCCTTCAGCAGGTAGGCCACGCCGCCCTTGCCGGACTGGGAGTTGACGCGGATGACGGCCTCGTACGAACGTCCGAGATCCTTCGGGTCGACCGGCAGGTAGGGCACCGCCCACTCGATGTCGTCGACCGTGACGCCCTCGGCGTCGGCGCGGGCCGCCATGGCCTCGAAGCCCTTCTTGATCGCGTCCTGGTGCGATCCGCTGAACGCGGTGAAGACGAGGTCACCGGCCCAGGGGCTGCGCTCCGGCACGGGCAGCTGATTGCAGTACTCGACCGTGCGCTTGACCTGGTCGATGTCGCTGAAGTCGATCTGCGGGTCGATGCCCTGGGTGAACAGGTTGATGCCCAGTGCCACGATGTCGACGTTGCCGGTGCGCTCCCCGTTGCCGAACAGGCATCCCTCGATGCGGTCGGCGCCGGCCATGTAGCCGAGCTCCGCGGCCGCGATCGCGGTGCCGCGGTCGTTGTGCGGGTGCAGCGAGAGGATGACGTTCTCACGGTGCGCGAGGTGACGGCTCATCCACTCGATCGAATCGGCGTAGACGTTGGGAGACGCCATCTCGACGGTGGCGGGGAGGTTGATGATGACCTTGCGGTCGGGAGTCGGCTCGAAGACCTCGATCACCTGGTTACAGATGTCGACGGCGAACTCGAGCTCGGTCCCGGTGTAGCTCTCGGGCGAGTACTCGTAGTAGACCTTCGTGTCGGGGATGGTCTTCTCGAACTCGCGGCACAGACGTGCACCCTCGAGGGCGATGTCGATGATGCCCTGCTTGTCGGTGCGGAACACGACCTCGCGCTGCAGCACACTCGTGGAGTTGTACAGGTGCACGATCGCCTGCTTCGCGCCGGCGATCGACTCATAGGTGCGAGCGATCAGGTGCTCGCGTGCCTGGGTCAGCACCTGGATGGTGACGTCGTCGGGGATCAGGTTCTCTTCGATGAGCTGACGCACGAAGTCGAAGTCGGTTTGGCTCGCCGAGGGGAAGCCGACCTCGATCTCCTTGTAGCCCATGCTGACGAGCAGCTCGAACATGACGCGCTTGCGCTCGGGCGACATCGGGTCGATGAGGGCCTGGTTGCCGTCACGGAGGTCGACGGCGCACCAGCGCGGAGCCTCAGTGATACGGGCGTCGGGCCAGGTGCGGTCCGTCAGGTCGACGGTGATCTGCTCGTTGTACGGCCGGTACTTGTGAATCGGCATCGCGGACGGGCGCTGAGTGTTCTGCATGATGGGGCTTCTTCTCTTCGTCGGATATGTGAACGGGCCAACACAAGCGCCGCGACGAGGAAGGCCCTAGCTTCAGGACTCGTCGCGGCAGCTAAGAAGAAGCAGACCGCCGAAAGGCATGCGGCCATGCTAGCAGGATCGCCGTGATTCTCCGGAGCACCCGTGAGACGATGCGGCCGGCGACGACACTGACAGGTATGAGCACATCGCGCAGACGCACGCTTCTGGCCGCAGCGGTCCTCTCGGGGATGATCGGCCTTGCCGCCTGTTCCGCGGCGCCCGGATCATCTCCGGCCCCGACCAGCTCCGGACAGCCCGCCTGGGACGCGGGCGATGTCACGCCCCCGGAGGGACGTGTGATCGGCACCGGCACGGTGCTCGACGTCGCGGGAGACGTCGAGCTGTGCCTCGGCGCGGTCGCCGAGTCGTACCCGCCGCAGTGCTCGGGCGTTCCGGTGGACGGATGGACCTGGGACGGAGTGGACGGCAGCGACTCCGACGGTGACACCACCTGGGGCATGTACGCGGTCTACGGCACGTACGACGGCCATCGCTACACGATCACCGACCCGCCCATCATGCTGGCGCTCTACGACTCGGTGGCCCCTGTCGATCCGGCCAACGGCGTCGAGGGGACGACGTCCGCTGCCGACCTCGCCCGGGTGCAGGACGAGCTCTCGACCACGCTCGGGACCGACGCACTCAGCGTCTGGACGGAGCGGGGGTACGTCTGGGTCCAGGTCGTCTGGGACGACGGCTCCCTGCAGGATGCCGTCGACGACGCCTACGGCGACGACGTCGTGCTCGTCACATCGGCGCTGCGCGAGATCGACTAGCGCGCCGGTATCAGGGCGAGCTTGCCGCCGGGGTGACCCTCGGCGAGCAGGGCGAGCGCCGCGGGTGCCTCGTCGAGAGGGAAGGTGCGGGCGAGCGGTACGACGAGTTCACCGTTCTGCGCCAGCCTCACCAGCTCGCCGCGGATGTCGTCGCGGAACCGCGCACTCGCAGGCATCGACCCGGCGATCGCGAGGATGCCGTCCGCCTCGGCCCTCCCCATGGCGGCGATCGTGACGATGCGCGCACGGTCGGCGACGAGTTCGAGGGACACGTCGACGGCCTCGGCGGTGCCGACCGCGTCGAGGGCTGCGGCGACAGCTGCACCCTCGGAGGCAGCGCGCACCCGATCCGCGAGTCCCGGTCCGTAGGCGACGGGCGTGCCGCCGAAGTGCCGCACGACATCGAATCGACTCGTGCCGGCCGTGCCGATGACCCGGATGCCCCGCAGCGCCGCCTGCTGCAGCACGCTGACGCCGACGGCGCCCGATGCCCCGTGCAGCAGCACGGTCTCGCCGGGGGCCGCTCCCGTGACCGCGAGCATCTCGGCCGCCGTGGTGCCCGCGAGCAGCAGGTTCGCGGCCTCGGGGTGACTGAGGGGTGTCGGTTTCGCGAACGCCTTCTCGGCGGGGATGGTGAGTGCCGTGGCGTACCCGCCGCTCACGCGGAAGGCGATCACCTCGTCGCCGATCTCGGCCTGTCCGGATCCGATCGTCGTGTCGGGACCGATCGCGGTGATCACGCCCGACACCTCGTATCCGATCGCCACCGGCAGCTCGACTCCCGGCCGAGGGCTGGCGACGTGTTTGGCATCCGCGGGATTCACACCCGCCGCGCGGACCTCGATGGTGATCTCTCCGACACCGGGTCGGGGAACCTCGTACTCGACGAAATCCCACTCCTCAGGTGCGCTCCACGATGAGGCGACCCAGTGCATCGCCATCAGAAGCCGAGCCGTCCGAGCTGCTTCGGGTCGCGCTGCCATTCCTTGGCGACCTTGACATGCAGGCCCAGGAACACCCTCGTGCCGAGGAGGTCCTCGATGCCGGCGCGGGCGCGACGGCCGACGTCGGCCAGCCTCTTGCCCTTGTGTCCGATGATGATCGCCTTCTGGCTGTCGCGCTCCACGACGATCGACGCGTGCACGTCGGTCAGGTCCGTGCCCTCGCGCGGGGCGATGTCGTCGATCACGACGGCGATCGAGTGCGGCAGCTCGTCGCGCACGCCGTCGAGCGCCGCCTCACGGATCATCTCGGCGATGCGATCCTCCTCCGACTCATCGGTCGTGACGCCCTCTTCATAGAGCGCGGGGCCCACCGGCATCAGCGAGAGCACCTCGTCGGCGAGCACCTCCAGCTGATCGTTCGTGAGAGCGGAGATCGGGATGACCGCATCCCAGTCCTCGCGGAGAGCATCGACCTCCAGGAGACGCTCGGTGATGTCATCGCGGCCGGCCGCATCGGTCTTCGTGACGATCGCGATCTTCTTGGCGCGGCGGTATCCGTCGAGCGATGCCGCGATGCGGCGGTCGCCGGGGCCGACCTTCTCGGTCGCAGGCACGCAGAATCCGATCACGTCGACGTCGCCGAGGACCTGCTCGACGAGGTCGTTCAGACGCTCGCCCAGGAGAGTGCGGGGTTTGTGGATGCCGGGTGTGTCGACGATGACCAGCTGCCCGTCCGGGCGATTCACGATCCCGCGGATCGCGCGTCGGGTCGTCTGGGGCTTCTCACTCGTGATCGCGATCTTCTCGCCCACCAGAGCGTTCGTGAGAGTCGACTTGCCCACGTTGGGGCGCCCCACGAAGGTCACGAACCCGCTTCGCGTCTGCTCAGTCATCGTGTGCGTCTCTCTCTTCTGCGGCATCTGCCGCATCCTGTGCCGAGCGTTCCACGAACACCGTCGCGATGCCACGGCCACGCCCCCGCGAGGCGCCGCCCGTGAGGGTCAGTCCTTCGACGGTCACCGTCGATCCCGGTTGCGGGACCTGGCCCAACGTCTTGCCGAGCAGGCCGCCGATCGAGTCCACATCCTCGTCCTCGAGCTCGAGACCGAAGAGGTCGCCGACATCTTCCAGCGACAGCCGGGCACTGACCCGGTACCGTCCGTCGCCCAGCTCGACGACTTCGGCCGACACCTGATCGTACTCGTCGGAGATCTCGCCGACGAGCTCCTCGATGAGGTCTTCGAGCGTGACCAGACCCGAGATCCCGCCGTGCTCGTCGATGACGAGGCACACGTGCACCGCGTCGCGCTTCATCTGCTGCAGCAGCGTCTCGGCGCGCATCGACTCGGGGACGAAGGTCGCCGGGCGGGAGATCGGCCGGATGGATGCCGCCCGCCACGCGTTCTCGTCGCGGAAGGCGAACTGCACCAGATCCTTGAGGTAGAGCACTCCGACGACGTCATCGGCGTCGTCGTCGACGACCGGCATGCGCGAGACGCCGCGCTGCAGGAACAGCGTCATCGCCTCGCTGGTCGTCGCCGTCGCGTCGACAGTCACCATCTCGGTCCGGGGCACCATCACGGCGCGCACGAACTGGTCGGTGAAGTCGAACACCGAGTGGATGAGGTCGCGGTCGTCGGCCTCGATCAGGTCGTTGGACGCGGCCTCGTCGACCATGCTCAACAACTGCTCCTCCGACGTGAACGAGCTGCGGCCACGTCCGGGTGTGACCCTGTTGCCGAGGACCACGAGCCCCTGAGCGAGCGGGCCGAGGATGATGCGCAGGGCGCGGACGACCGGAGCGTTCGCGCGCAGCATCCCCTCGGCGTGGTGCCGACCGAACGATCGCGGGCTCGCCCCGACCAGCACGAAGCTGATGCCGGTCATCAGGACCGCCGCGGCGAGCATTGCCCACCAGATGTTGTCGAACAGGATGCTGAAGGCGACCGTGACGAGCACGGCGGCGGCCGTCTCCGTCAGGACGCGGATGAATGCGACGGAGTTGACGTGCGCATCGGGGTCTGCGGCGATCCGCGTGAGCTGGGGGGCATTGCGCCCTTCCGTGCCCATCTCCTCGATGTCCGAGCGCGATGTGACGCCGAAGGCCGCGTCGATCGCGGCCATCAGGCCGCCGAACGCGACCAGCAGGACGGCCGCGGCGAGCAGGAAGGCGGCGGTCATCGGCGACGTTCGGACGCGGCGAAGCCCTGGATCAGCTCCTTCTGCAGTCCGAACATCTCGCGCTCGTCATCGGGTTCGGCGTGATCGAAGCCGAGGAGGTGCAGCAGCCCATGGGTGGTCAGCAGGATCAGCTCGTCCATCAGGGTGTGGCCTGCAGCCTGCGCCTGCGTCTCGGCGACCTGGGGGCACAGCACGATGTCACCGAGCAGCCCGGGTGCCGTCGGACGATCCTCGGTGCCGGGGCGCAGCTCATCCATCGGGAAGCTGAGCACATCGGTGGGACCGGGCTCGTCCATCCACTGGACGTGCAGCGCCTCCATGGCCGCCTCGTCGACGAGGACGATCGCCACCTCGGCGTCGGGGCTCACGTGCAGCTGGGCGAGGTTGAAGTCCGTCAGCCGCTGCAGCACGGTCTCGTCGACGTCGATGGCCGACTCGTTGTTGATCTCGATCATGACTGTGCTCGATTCATCAGGAGAGGCCTCGTCTCGGCTTCCGGTCTCGGGGTCCTGGGCGCTGGGCGCCCCTGCGCTCGGCGCGGTTGGCGAACTCGGCGGCCTGCTCGCGTTCGAAGCGCTGGGCGGTGCGCTGCTCGTCGTATTCGCTGTACGCGTCGACGATCCGACCCACGAGCGAATGACGCACGACGTCGTCGCTCGTGAGGCGGGCGAAGTGGATGTCATCGATGCCGTCGAGCACGCGCGTGACGAGGCGGAGTCCCGACGATCCCTGGGGCAGGTCGACCTGGGTGATGTCACCGGTCACGACCATCTTCGAGCCGAAGCCGAGACGCGTGAGGAACATCTTCATCTGCTCGGGCGTGGTGTTCTGCGCCTCGTCGAGCACGACGAAGGAGTCGTTGAGCGTGCGCCCCCGCATGTAGGCGAGCGGTGCGACCTCGATGGTTCCGGTCGCCATCAGGCGCGGGACGACCTCGGGGTCCATCATCTCGTTCAGGGCGTCATAGAGCGGGCGCAGATACGGATCGATCTTGTCGGTCAGCGTGCCGGGCAGGAAGCCCAGCCGCTCCCCCGCCTCGACGGCGGGACGCGTCAGGATGATCCGGGTGACCTCCTTGCGCTGCAGCGCCTGCACGGCCTTCGCCATGGCCAGGTAGGTCTTGCCCGTGCCGGCGGGACCGATGCCGAACACGATCGTGTTCTCCTCGATCGCATCGACGTACTCCTTCTGCCCCACGGTCTTGGGCCGGATGACCTTGCCCCTCGTCGAGAGGATCGCCTCGCCGAGCACCTCGCTCGGTCGCGGACCGTCTTCGGTGCGCAGCATCCGCGCCGAGCTCGAGACGTCGCTGGGCGCGAGGTCGTGGCCTGCTCTGGTCATGGTCAGCAGCTCCTCCACGAGATTCTTCGCCTTCGCGACGGCATCGGCCGTGCCCGACAGCGTGATCTCATTGCCGCGCACGAGGACCTGCACATCGGGATGCTCCTTCTCGAGCATCCGCAGCAGGCGGTCCTGCGGACCGAGCAGCCGCACCATGGCCACCCCGTCCACCGCGATGGTCTCCCGAGCGGACGGGACGTCGGCCGGGTCGTGAGTGATGTCAGCGGCCAACGAGGTTCGTCTCCCGAAGGTCGCCGGCGAGGACGTGCGCGTGCACGTGCGGCACGGTCTGTCCTGAGTTCTCCCCCACATTGAAGAGGAGTCGGAAGTCGCCGTCGGCGTGCTCGCGTGCGAGTCGGCCGGCCATCGCGACCATCTCGGCGAGCAGAGCGGGGTCGTCGGCCGCGAGCTCGACGACGTCGACGTACTCGCGCTTGGGGACGACCAGCAGGTGCAGCGCTGCCTGCGGGTTGATGTCGCGCAGGACGAAGAGCCGCTCGTCCTCGGCGACGATCTCACCGGGGATCTCACCGTCGAGGATGCGGGTGAACAGGGAGGGGGCTGACATGCCCCCAGTTTAGTGGCTCCACCTGCGGCGGCGGCGTGTCGGCCGCCGCCTGGACGGACGCCCGCCGACCACGTGCGGCGGGCGGAATCCTGCCGCGGCGATCCCCGCCCCGCCGCGTGGATCGCTCGGGCTCGACGGCTAAGATGGGCAGACACCCACCGCTCGGCGTCATCGACGCGCCCCGTCCGTCGAGCAGCGAGGCCGCAGCGGCCGATGTCGGGGTGTACGAGAAACCGAGGTACAGGTGACGAAGCACGCGCTCTCCATGCAGGATGCGATCTTGAAGCTCCAGGAGTACTGGGCAGGCGTCGGCTGCATGGTGATGCAGCCTCTGAACGCAGAGGTCGGAGCCGGAACCGCGAACCCCTCGACCGCGCTCCGCGTGCTCGGTCCCGAGCCGTGGAAGGTCGCGTACGTCGAGCCCAGCGTGCGTCCGGACGACTCGCGCTACGGACTGAACCCCAACCGTCTGCAGACGCACCACCAGTTCCAGGTCATCCTCAAGCCCGAACCGGGCAACCCGCAGGAGCTCTATCTCAAGAGCCTCGAGGCCATCGGCGTCGACCTTCACGCCCACGACGTCCGCTTCGTCGAGGACAACTGGGCCTCCCCCGCACTCGGCGCCTGGGGGTTGGGCTGGGAGGTCTGGCTCGACGGTATGGAGATCACCCAGTTCACCTACTTCCAGCAGCTCGGCGGTCTCAACCTCAGCCCGATCCCGGTGGAGATCACCTACGGACTCGAGCGGATCCTGATGGCGCTCCAGGGCGTCGATCACTTCAAGGACATCGAGTACTCCGACGGCGTCTCCTATGGCGAGATCTTCGGCCAGTCCGAGTACGAGATGAGCCGGTACTACCTCGACGACGCCGACATCGAGACCTCTCGCGCGCTCTTCGACGCCTATGCCCTCGAGGCACGCAGGCTCGTCGAGAACCGCCTGCCCGTGCCGGCGTACAGCTTCGCCCTCAAGTGCAGCCATGCGTTCAACATCCTCGACGCACGCGGTGCCGTGAGCACGACGGAGCGCACCAAGGCCTTCTCGCTGATGCGCAACCTGGTGCGTGACTGCGCACGTCTGTGGGTCGAGATCCGCGACGAGCTCGATCACCCGCTCGGTGTCGCTCAGGCTCCCGAGGCCCTCTCCCGCCCCGATGCGCCCACCGTGTCCCCCGATGCGGCCCCCGCGGATGTGCTGTTCGAGATCGGCCTCGAAGAGCTGCCCGCATCGGAGGTCCCCGCGATCACCGTGACCGTGCGCGAGCTGCTGACGACGGCCTTCGCGAGCACGCGTCTGGCCTTCGATGACCTTCGCGTCGACAGCACGCCGCGCCGTGTGGTGGTGCGGATCTCGGGTGTCCCCGCCGTCGAGTCCGAACTCGAGCACGTCGCGCGCGGTCCCCGGTGGACCGCGGCGTTCGACGAGGCCGGCGCTCCGACGAACGCGCTGAACGGATTCCTCCGCAAGAACGGCGCCGCCGTCGAGGAGATCGTCGAGGTCGACGTCAACGGCGTCCGCCATGTCGCCGTCACCCGCACGCTGCCCGGGCGCCCCGTGACCGAGGTCCTGTCGACGGTGTTCGAGCAGGTCGTGGGCGGTCTGCGCGCGGACAAGAACATCCGCTGGTCCGACCCCGAGCTCAGCTACGCCCGACCGATCCGCTGGCTCCTCGCCCTCTGGGGGACGGTGGAGATCCCGCTCGCCGTCTCGCAGGTGACGTCCGCACGGACAACCCGTGTACTCCGCACGAGTGAGCCGCCCGTCCGCGAGGTCACCTCGCTCGAGGACTTCGACAGCATCCTTCGCGACGAGCACATCATCCTCGACCGCGATGCTCGCCGCGGGCTCATCGTCGACGCCGCCGAGAAGCTGGCCGCGTCCGTGGGCGGCACCATCGACATCGAGGGCGATGCCGGCCTGATCGACGAGATCACCGACCTGGTCGAAGCACCGGGCCCCCTGCTGGGCTCGTTCAGCGCCGAGTACCTCGAGGTGCCCTCGTCGGTGCTCACGACGGTGATGAAGAAGCACCAGCGCTATCTGCCGATCTGGGTCGACGGGGCGCTGAGCAATTCGTTCATCATCGTCGCCAACGGACCGTTCGACGAGGCCGTCGTCCGCGGCGGCAACGAGAACGTTCTGCGTGCCCGGTTCGAGGACGCGAAGTTCTTCTGGCGTGCCGACCTCGAGAAGACCCCCGAGCAGTTCCGCCTGATGCTCGACAAGCTCCTCGTCGAGGACAGACTGGGGTCCTTCCTCGACCGCTCGCGCCGCATCGAGGCGCTCGCGTCCGAGTTCGCCGAGATCGCCGACCTCGACGCGGAGGCTGCGACGGTCGTCCGCTCGGCGGGTGCCGTCGCGAAGTTCGACCTCGCATCACAGCTCGTCATCGAGTTCTCCGGGCTCGCCGGCACCATGGCGAAGGAGTACGCCGCGCGCGCGGGTTACGACGAGGCCACCAGCACCGCCATCGAGGAGATGGAGCGACCGCGCTTCTCCGGCGCCGCTCTTCCCGAGACCGTGCCCGGTGCCGTGCTCTCGCTCGCCGATCGCTTCGACCTGCTCACCGGGCTGACGACCGTCGGCATCAGCTCGACGGGAAGCTCGGACCCGTTCGGCATCCGCCGGATCGCCGGCGGCATCATCGCCGTCCTGCGCAGCCGGCCCGAGCTGGGCATCTCGATCGCGGAAGGCATCTCGCACGCGGCATCCGGTCTCGCCGTGCAGGGACTCGAGGTATCGGATGCCGTCCGCGCGGCCGTCCTCGACGTGCTGGGCAAGCGGTACTCGCAGCAGCTGACGTCCGAGGGGCATGAGATCGCCGTCGTGCGCGCCGCGCTGCCTCTGGTCGACAGCCCGAGTGCAGCGGATCACGCCATCGAGGCGATCGAATCCTGGCTCGGCTCCGAGAACTTCACAGCGGAGTTCGAGGCCCTGCTGCGTGTCGTGAACATCACGCCGGCCGACGTCGCCGGTGAGATCGCCGACGGCGGGTCCGCCGAAGACGCGGCGTTCGCCGCCGAGGTGCGTCGTTTCGACGACGCCCTCGCCGGCTCCGCGGGCATCGACACGTTCCTGACCGCCCTGCGGGACCTCGCGCCGCACATCGATCGCTTCTTCGGCGAGGTGCGGGTGCTCGACGACGACCCTCAGGTGCGTCGTGCGCGACTCGGGCTGCTCGGCGTCATCGCCGGTCACGCCAGGACGCAGGCGGACTGGGCGGAGCTCAAGCCGCTCGTCCCCTGAGCCGCCGCGTAGACGCACACACGCGAGAGGGTGCGCATCCATCGGATGCGCACCCTCTCGCGTTCACACTCTTCTGCTCATACTCTCGTCCGGCTATACCGGCGTCACCAGCGGCCGAGTGCGACGGAGAGCACTGCAATCGCGGCCGGGCCGGCGGTCGACGTGCGCAGCACCGTCCGCCCCAGCAGCATCCGCTCCGCGCCGGCATCCGAGAGTCGAGCGAGCTCGTCGTCAGCGATACCGCCCTCGGGACCGACCACCAGCACGAGGTCACGGTCGTCGGGCTCGAGGTCCGACAGGCGCGTCGGCGCACCCGGATCGAGCAGAAGCATCCGTTGCGTCGAGGCGCGAACGGCGAGTTCGGCCGTCGTCACGGGAGTCGAGACCTCCGGAACCCAGGAGCGGTGCGCCTGCTTCGCCGCCTCACGGACGATGGTCGCCCAGCGCTCGCGTCCCTTCACGGCCTTCGGCCCGTCCCACCGCGAGACGCTGCGGCCCGCCTGCCACGGCACGATCTCGTCGACGCCGAGCTCGCACGCGGCCTGCACGGCGAGCTCGTCGCGATCGCCCTTCGCCAGAGCCTGCACCAGAACGATCCGGGGCCGCGGCGCAGGCTCTTCGGAGCGAGACGACACACGGACGTCGACCGATGACGGCGAGACCTGCTCGGCGACGCCGGTGAGCCAGACTCCCGCCCCGTCGCCGATCGTCACGGACTCGCCGATGCGGAGTCGGCGGACGACAGCGGCGTGCTTGGCCTCGCCTCCCGTGAGCGTCACGACGTCGCCGACCGCGGCGTCGGAGGCGGACGCGAGCAGGAAGTGCAGAGCCATCGGTGCCCCGATCAGTGCGTACGGAAGCGGTCGCGGAGCTTCGAGAACAGGCCCTGCTGGAACTGCGCCAGCTGGGGTCCCGGAGCCTTGGTCTTCTTGGCGAAGTCCTCGATGAGCGCGCGCTGCGCCGAATCGAGCTTCGTAGGCGTGACCACCTGCACTCCCACCCGCAGGTCACCGCGCTGCGTGCCGCGCAGGGGCGTGATGCCACGCCCCTTGATCGTCAGCACGTCGCCGGACTGCACGCCGGACCGGATCTCCAGCTCGACCTCTCCGTCGAGTCCCTGGATCGTCGTCTCGGTGCCGAGCACGGCATCCGGCATCGACACCTCGAGGGTCGCGAGCAGGTCATCGCCGTCGCGGCTGAAGGACGGGTGCGGGTTGACCGTGACCTCGACGTACAGGTCGCCGTGCGGGCCGCCCGCCTTACCGACCTCTCCGGAGCCGGGCAGCTGCAACCGCAGTCCGGTCTCCACACCGGCGGGGATGTCCAGCGAGACGGTGCGGCGGGAGCGCACGCGTCCCTGTCCGCCGCACGTGCCGCAGGGGTACGGAATCGTCGTTCCGTAGCCCTCGCAGGTGCCGCAGGGCTGAGAGGTGACGACGTTGCCGAGCAGGCTGCGCACCTGACGCTGCACATGGCCGGATCCGCCGCAGATGTCGCAGGTGACCGGCGAGGTGCCCTCCTGGCAGCACGATCCGTTGCAGGTCTCGCACAGCACGGCCGTGTCGACCTCGATGTCCCGGTGGGCGCCGAAGACCACGTCGCCCAGGTCGAGAGTGACGCGAACGAGCGCATCCTGTCCGCGCTCCCGTCGCGACCGCGGACGTGCTCCGCGTCCGCCGCCCTGACCGGCGCCGAAGAACGTCTCGAAGATGTCGCCGAAACCGCCGAAGCCGCTGAAGTTCCCGGCAGCTCCGTCTCCACCGCCCATGTCGTACCGACGGCGGGAGTCGTCGTCACTCAGCACGTCGTAGGCGTGCGTGACGAGCTTGAACTTCTCGGCCGCGTCCTCGCCGGGGTTCACGTCGGGGTGAAGCTGACGGGCGAGGCGTCGATAGGCCTTCTTGATCTCGTCGGTGGAGGCGTCACGGGAGACGCCCAATACCTCATAGTGGTCTGCCACGTTGGCCCTTCCAGGTGTGTCGTTCTGTGAGCGCCCGCGTCAGCGGGACGCCTCGTCTTCGTCGAGCATCCGCGACAGATAGCGGGCCACGGCCCGCGCTGCCGCCAGGTTGCTCGGATAGTCCATGCGGGTGGGCCCCATCACGCCGACCCGCGCCATGCCGCTGGGCGCGGCGTAGTTGCTCGCGACGATCGACGCCTCGCCCAGACCGAATGATGCGTTCTCGGTGCCGATGCTGGCCGCGAGACCGTGGGAGTCGGCTTCCATCTCGCTCATCAGCCGCAACAGGGTCACCTGCTCCTCGATCGCCTCGAGGAGCGGATGGATGCTGCCGCGGAAGTCCTGCTCGCGCCGGGCGAGTGTCGCGGCCCCCGCCATGACCAGTCGTTCCTGCCGGAATGCGCCGAGCTCTTCGATGATGATCGCCGCGAGAGCTCGCAACGCGACGTCGTCGGAATGCTCGTCCGCGGCGAGCAGGGCCTGCAGCCGATCGGCGGCGTCGCTCACCGCGCGCTGGGTGATCAGCGCCGACAGCCGCGCGCGCAGCAGCGCCATGTCGGTCTCGTCGACGTCGACCGGCAGCGGAGCCATGCGCTGCGACACTCCCCCGGCGTCGGTGACCAGAACGATGAGCAGACGATTGGGGGCCAGCGCCACGAGCTCGATGTGCGTCAGTCGCGCGCGAGCGAACGACGGGTACTGCGCGAGAGCGACCTGTCCGGTGAGCTGGGTGAGCACGCGGACGGTGCGCACCATGAGATCGTCGAGATCGGACGGAGCCGTGAGGAAGGACTCGATCGCGGTGCGCTGCGCGACCGTGAGAGGACGCAACTGCGCGAGGTGGTCGACGAAGACGCGGTAGCCCTTGTCGGTCGGAACGCGGCCCGAAGACGTGTGCGGGGCAGTGATCAGCTCCTCGTCCTCGAGCAGAGCCATGTCGTTGCGGATCGTCGCCGCCGACACTCCGAACGAGTAGCGATCGACGATGGAACGGCTGCCGACGGGCTCGTGCGTCTCGACGTAGTCCTGCACGATCGCGCGGAGAACCTGGAGGCCTCTTTCACTGACCATCGCAACTCCCTCCCTCTGGCACTCACTGACTTCGAGTGCCAATTCTACCGGTCGAGGCGGCCGCCGCGCTGATCGCCCTACGATGACGGGTATGAGTGTCGCGCCGCAGGTCACCGTGTCCGCCGGAATCGTGCGCGGCGAGGCTGTCGACGGGGTGCACCGATACCTCGGAGTCCCGTACGCCGCCGCCCCGTTCGGGCCGAACCGCTTCCGGGCTCCTCGGTCGACTCCCGCGTGGGAGGGCGTCCGCGACGCCGTGAGTTTCGGACCGACCTCTCCTCAGCATCCGTACCCCGGCGCCATCGGCGATCTGCTCGGTTCGGTCGAGATCCCCGGAGACGAGATCCTCTCGGTCAACATCTGGGCTCCGGACGATGCGGACGGTGCACCGGTCGTCCTCTGGATCCACGGTGGCGCACTCGAGCGCGGCACCGCCGCACTCCCCCTGTACGACGGATCCGGGTTCGCTCGGGCGGGCATCGTGTTCGCCTCGATCAACTACCGCCTGGGATCCGAGGGCTTCTCGGTGCTCACGGGGGCTCCCCGGAACCTGGGACTCCAGGACGCCGCCGCGGGACTCGCCTGGGTGCACGAGGAAATCGCGTCGTTCGGCGGCGATCCCTCGCAGATCACCGTCATGGGCGAATCCGCCGGCGGCGCCATCGTCGCCGGTCTGCTCTCCGTCGCCTCGTCGCGAGAGCTGATCGCGCGGGCGATCATCGAATCCGGACCACTCGAGGCGCAGACCGCGAAGAAGGCCGGGCGCGTCACGGCGCAGGTGGCGAAGCGGCTCGGCATCAGGGCCGACCGCGCGAGCTTCCTCGGAGCATCTCCCGCGAAGCTGCTCCATGCACGACGGCAGCAGTCCTCCGGCTCCTCTCCGCTGGGTGGGGCGCCCGGATTCCAGTTCGCCGTGGACGCCGAGTCGCTGCCTCGCTCGCCCCACGAGGTGCTCGCCGACACGGACCTGCCCCTGCTCATCGGAAGCAACACCGATGAATACCGACTCTGGTTCCCTCCGGCTGCGCTGGCGGGAATCAGCGAGGTGAAGCTCTTGCTCGCACGACTCGCGCTGCGGATCCCGCGAAAAGCGGTCGCGGCCTATCGATCGGCCTTCCCCGGTGCCTCCACCGGCGAGATCTTCGGCCAGCTCGCCACCGACATCATGCTCCGCGCGCCGCTGACCCGACTGGCGCTGGCGCGTCACGCACCCACGTTCGTCTACGAGTTCGCATGGCAGAGTCGAGTCCGCGACCTGCGTGCGGCGCACGCCCTGGAGCTCGGCTTCGTGTTCGATCGCCTCGACGACCCCGAGGCTCAGCGGCTCGCCGGACAGGATGCCCCGCAGAGACTCGCGGACGAGATGCACAGAGCATGGATCTCATTCATCAAGACCGGCGACCCCGGGTGGCCGGAATTCGGCACGGAGAGGACCACGCGCCTGTTCGACATCGAGAGCTCCACCGTCACGCAGCGCCGGACGGACGCCCTCGACATGCTGCCCTAGCGGTCCGCCGGCAGGATCAGTCGGTGAGCTCGCGCACGACCGCATCGGCGAGCAGGCGTCCGCGAAGGGTGAGCTGCACCCTGCCCCGCACCGCCGCGCCGGGGTCGACGAGACCGTCGGCGATCAGCCCGGCGACGCGCGTGCGACGCTCCGCGGGCAGGTCCGCGATCGCGATCCCTTCACGGATGCGGCTCAGCAGCAGGACCCGCTCCAGGGTGCGCGACGCCTCGTCCGGCCGCTCCGTGCCCGCGGCGGGCGACTCGGCAGCGGCGAGCCGCTGGGCGTAGGCGGCGGGATGCTTGACGTTCCACCAACGCAGACCAGCGACGTGGCTGTGCGCACCGGGCCCGAAACCCCACCAGTCGTTGCCCCGCCAGTAGGCGAGGTTGTGCCGGGACCGCTGCTGCTCGGAGCGCGACCAGTTGCTCACCTCGTACCAGTCGAAACCGGCGGCGGCGAGACGGGCGTCGGCCAGCTCGTACATGTCGGCCTGCAGGTCATCGTCGGGGGCGGGCACCTCGCCGCGGCGGATCTGACGGGCGAGCTTGGTGCCGTCCTCGATGATCAACGCATAGGCGGAGATGTGGTCGGAGTCCAGCGCGAGCGCCGCATCGAGCGAGGCCTCCCAGTCGCCGAGCGTCTCCCCGGGAGCGCCGTAGATGAGGTCGACGCTCACCGCGAGCCCCGCCTCCTTCGCGGCGGCGACGGCCGTCGTGACGTTGTCGGGGTGGTGCGTCCGGTCCAGCGCCGCCAGCACGTGCGGCACGGCCGACTGCATGCCGATCGAGAGGCGCGTGACTCCTGCATCCGCCAGCGTGCGCGCCACCTGCGGCGTCACCGTGTCGGGATTCGCCTCGACGGTGACCTCGGCGCCGTCCACCAGCCCGAAGGCGTCCGTCGCGGCATCCAGCATCCGCGCGAGGTCGCCGGGCGGGAGCAGCGTGGGCGTGCCGCCGCCGAAGAACACCGTGTCCATCGCACGGAGGGCACCGGCATCGGCGAGCACTCGTCGTGCGAGGTCGATCTCGCCGATCAGCGTCGTGGCGTAGTCCTCCTGCTTCGCCCCGCGGAGCTCGCTCGACGTGTACGTGTTGAAGTCGCAGTAGCCGCACCGAACACGGCAGAACGGCACGTGCAGGTATGCCGAGAAGGGTACTGCGGGGTCGACGGAGAGATCCGACGGCAGGTGCCCGTCGGTCGGGGCCGGGTCTCCGAGCGGCAGAGGACCGGCCATCAGTGACGCACGGCCATCAGACCGGAGTCGCGTACAGCGGCGAGATGGCCCGCAGGTAGCGGGAGAAGAGCTCCCGGCGACGACGCTTCACCAGCGGAGGCACGAGGCGGTAGAGCAGGGAGTTCGGCGCGTCGAAGGCGCGCACCGAGAACCAGACCTCGTCGTTGTCCTCGCGCCAGTCGATGTCGAAGGACTCCTCACCGCGAACGACGGAACCGCCGACCGTGCCCAGTACGAAGCCGATGCGGCGCTTCTCCTCGGTGACCGAGATGACGCGCAGCTCGGCATCCGCGCGCATGCCCGCGACCCGTCCATGCAGCTTCAGGGTCATGCCCGGGCCGGCGAACGGCGTGCCCTCGGCATCGAAGCGCTGTTCGACGTCGTTCTTGCTCGGCGCGATCGGGGTGCCCTCCGCGTCGAAGCTCACGCCGGCGTACGCCGGACCCGGTGCCGGACGCACATCGTCGACTTTCAGGCCGGATGCCCGCTGCGCGGTCCACGTGAGAAGCGACTCGCCCGCGGACTGGAACCGCTCGAAGCCGCTCCCGATCCGCCACGAGTTCTCCGCCGGGAGGCTGCGCTCCGGCGGGTACTGCATCAGATCGGGCGCGTGGGTCGCACCCACGGCCGCATAGTCCACCGTGTCGTCTCGGAAAGTCCCGCGCCGCATGAGAACCAGCCTACTTGTCGTTGCCTGGACGATCACCCTCACGCGCCGAGCCCCGCCCGACGCGCGAGCCCACTACTTCTTGTCCTTGCCCTCGACGTCGCCGGAGAGCGCCGCGATGAACGCCTCCTGGGGGACCTCGACGCGGCCGACCATCTTCATGCGCTTCTTGCCCTCCTTCTGCTTCTCGAGGAGCTTCCGCTTGCGGCTGATGTCACCGCCGTAGCACTTGGCGAGCACGTCCTTGCGCAGCGCCCTGATCGTCTCGCGGGCGATGATCCTGGCGCCGATGGCGGCCTGGATCGGCACCTCGAAGTTCTGGCGAGGGATGAGCTTGCGCAGTCGCTCCGTCATGAGCGTGCCGTAGGCATAGGCCTTGTCTCGGTGGACGATCGAGCTGAACGCGTCGACCTTGTCGCCCTGCAGCAGGATGTCGACCTTCACGAGGTCCGCTTCCTGCTGTCCGGCGGGCTCGTAGTCGAGCGAGGCGTAGCCCTGGGTCTTGGACTTGAGCTGGTCGAAGAAGTCGAAGACGATCTCTCCGAGCGGCATCATGTAGCGCAGCTCGACCCGCTCCTCGGAGAAGTACTCCATGCCCAGCAGCGCGCCGCGGCGTGTCTGGCACAGCTCCATGACGGTTCCGACGTAGTCCTTCGGAAGCAGGATGGCGGTCTTCACCATGGGCTCGGACACGGAGCCGATGCGCCCGTCCGGGTACTCGCTCGGATTCGTGACCGTCACAGTCTCGCCCGTGTCCGAGGTGAGCACTTCGTAGATCACACTGGGCGCCGTGGTGATGAGGTCGAGGCCGAACTCGCGCTCCAGGCGCTCGGTGATGATCTCGAGGTGCAGCAGACCGAGGAATCCGCAGCGGAAGCCGAACCCGAGGGCCACGGACGTCTCCGGCTCGTACTGCAGGGACGCATCGGACAGCTTGAGCTTGTCGAGCGCCTCACGGAGGTCGGCGTAGTCGCTGCCGTCGATCGGGTAGACACCCGAGAACACCATCGGCTTGGGGTCGGTGTAGCCGGGGAGAGCCTCGGTCGCGGGCTTGCGCGCCGTCGTGATCGTGTCTCCGACCTTCGAGAGGCGCACGTCCTTCACTCCCGTGATGAGATAGCCGACCTCGCCGACACCGAGCCCCTTCGTGGGCACGGGCTCCGGGCTCGACACACCGACCTCGAGCGCCTCGTGAGTCGCGCCCGTGGACATCATCTGGATGCGCTCGCGCGGAGACAGACCGCCGTCGATCATGCGGACGTAGGTGACGACACCGCGGTACGCGTCGTACACGGAGTCGAAGATCATCGCGCGCGCCGGCGCGTCGGCGTCGCCGACCGGGGCCGGGATGTCCCGCACGAGGCGGTCGAGGAGCTCCTCGACGCCCACGCCGGTCTTGCCGGACACACGCAGGACGTCTTCGGGCTTGCCGCCGATGAGGGAGGCGAGTTCCTTGGCGTACTTGTCCGGATCGGCCGCGGGCAGGTCGATCTTGTTCAGCACCGGGATGATGTGCAGATCGTTCTCGAGCGCCAGGTACAGGTTCGCCAGCGTCTGGGCCTCGATGCCCTGTGCCGCGTCGACGAGCAGGATCGCGCCCTCGCAGGCGGCGAGAGAACGCGACACCTCATAGGTGAAGTCGACGTGGCCGGGGGTGTCGATCATGTTGAGGGCGAACACCTCTTCCGGTCCCTGTCCGTCACGAAGGGCCCACGGCATCCGCACCGCCTGGCTCTTGATGGTGATGCCGCGCTCGCGCTCGATGTCCATGCGGTCCAGGTACTGGGCGCGCATGTCGCGATCCGAGACCACGCCGGTGATCTGGAGCATGCGGTCGGCGAGGGTCGACTTGCCGTGGTCGATGTGGGCGATGATGCAGAAGTTGCGGATCTGCTTCGCGGGCGTCGCGGCAGGCTGAAGCGGAGTGAGAGCGCGTGGTGACATGTCCCGTCGATTCTACGGTGAGGCGAGGCTAATGCCCGATTCACCAGATCCGGTGTTAGTCTTCCGAGGTTGCCCGGGGGCCATCCGTGACACCGGATCCCGTGAGCGGTAGGACTCCGTCACAGACAAGGTGAAGGCGTCGCGTCGCGCAGATCGGCAGATGGTGATTGACTGTCTCTTCGACTCAGCGTTGCGTCGGCAGATCCCGAGCGCGTCTGAACAAGAGAAAGAATCATCACCTTGATCAAGTATCTGTTGCGTCGAGCGGTCGGCTGGTTGCTCATGATCGTGATTGCGACCAACGTCACCTACTTCCTGGCGTGGAGCTTCCTGGATCCCCGGAGCAATTACGTCGGACGACGCCCCCCGCTCAGTCCCGACGAGATCACCCGGATGCTGGAGCCGTTCAATCTGAGCGACACCGTCCCGCTGGTCGAGCGATGGTGGACCTGGTTCAGCGGCATCATCTTCCGCTGGGACTGGGGCCAGAGCCCCGTCGGTCAGTCGGTGAACGACCAGATCGCCTACCGCATGTGGGTGTCCGCAGAGCTCGTGATCGGCGCCACCATCCTCGGAGCGGTGCTCGGTATCGGACTCGGCGTCTACACCGCCTCGCGCCAGTACAAGCTGGGTGACCGCATCGGTCAGGCCACGTCCATCGTCACGATGAACATCCCGATCGTCGTCGCGGCGCTCGGCATCGTGCTCCTCGCCATCGCCTTCAACGAGTGGGTGGGTGTGCGCGTCTTCTACGTGACGGGCGCGGGCAGCAAGGGGGTCGAGGGCTTCTTCCCCTACCTCCTCGACAAGCTGCAGCATCTGACGCTGCCGACCATCGCGCTCGTCTTCACGGGCTACGCGAACTACCACCTGCTGCAGCGCTCGCTCCTGCTGGACAACATCAAGGCCGACTATGTGCGGACCGCACGCGCGAAGGGTCTGACCAAGCAGCAGGCGATCCGCAAGCACGCCCTGCGTCCCTCGCTCATCCCGGTGGCCACACAGCTCGCCTTCACGATCCCCACCGTCTTCACCGGCGCGATCCTCACGGAGTCGATCTTCGGTTGGAACGGCATGGGCAAGTACTTCATCGACACGATCAGCAAGAACGACGTGCACGGTGTGGTCGCCGTCGCGGCCTTCGGTGCCGTGCTCACCGCCATCGGCGCGATCCTCGCGGACATCGCCGTCGTCGCCCTCGATCCGCGAGTGAGAGTGAGCTGACATGACCACGGAAATGATCGACCCCACGCTGCACCCGGATGAGCCTCAGGTGCCGGCCGCTGTACAACGCAAACGGATGTCGACCTTCAACCTCTACTACCGCCGCTTCATGCGGAACAGGCCAGCGGTCTTCGGAGTCTTCGTCTTCATCGCCCTCGTGCTCTTCTCGATCATCGGGCCTCTGGTCGCCAAGTACGACCACATCTACCTCGACTTCCTGAACCTCGGCACCCCGCCGTCGGCCGAGCACTGGTTCGGCACGACCCCGGCCGGCAACGACCTGTTCGCTCAGGCGTCGATCGGGCTGCAGCGCTCGCTCATGATCGCCGTCACGGTGTCTGTCGGCACGACAGTCCTCTCGGCCATCGTCGGCACGGCTGCGGCCTACTTCGGCGGACGCGTCGAGCGTTGGACCCTGCTCCTCATCCACTTCCTCATGGTGATCCCGACCTTCCTGATCCTCGCGCTGGTGTCGAACACCGCCGGCGGCGACTGGCGGGTCATCGCGCTCGCGCTCATCTTCATCGGCTGGTTCTTCCAGGCCAGGGTGATCTGGACCATGGCGCTCTCCCTTCGTGAGAGGGAGTACGTGGAGGCCGCCCGATACATGGGTGTGCGCGGAATGAGGATCGTCATGCGACACCTCATCCCGAACATCGGATCGCTGCTCGTCATCAACTTCACCCTCGGAGTCGTGGCGGCCGTCATGACCGAGACCGGACTGTCGTTCATCGGCTTCGGCGTCAAGATCCCCGACGTGTCACTCGGCTCGCTCATCGGCAGCGGCGCCAACAGCATCACCAGCGCGCCGTGGCTGTTCTACTTCCCCGCCATCGCCCTCGTCATGCTCACCGTCTCGATGGCGCTCGTGGCTGATGGCCTGCGCGACGCGCTCGATCCCACCTCTGCGGCAGGAGGCCGCGCATGAGCACCTACTCTGCAACCACAGTCCTTTCCGTCCGAGACCTGAGCGTCAGCTTCCCCTCCGAAGCGGGTCGCGTCGACGCCGTGCGCGGCGTCTCCTTCGACCTCGAGGCGGGCAAGACGCTCGGCATCGTGGGCGAGTCCGGATCGGGCAAGTCGGTCACGTCCCTGGCGATCATGGGCCTGCTCGACGACAACGCGAAGGTCACCGGCTCGATCGTCTTCGACGGCCAGGAGCTGCTCGGCAAGAGCGACAAGCAGATGTCGATGATCCGCGGCAACGGCATGACGATGGTGTTCCAGGATCCGCTCACCTCGCTCACCCCGGTGTTCACGATCGGCGACCAGCTGATCGAGGCGCTCACGGTGCACCGCAACCTCTCGAAGCGCGAGTCCTGGGATCGATCCGTCGAACTGCTCACCCTGGTCGGGATTCCCGAGCCGGAGAAGCGGATGAAGTCCTTCCCGCACGAATTCTCGGGCGGTATGCGTCAGCGCGTCGTGATCGCGATCGCGATGGCGAACAACCCGAAGCTGATCATCTGCGACGAGCCGACGACCGCTCTCGACGTCACGATCCAGGCGCAGATCCTCGATCTGATCGAGAAGGCGCAGGGCGAGACGGGTGCCGCGGTGATCATGATCACCCACGACATGGGTGTGGTCGCGCGCACCGCCGACGACGTCATCGTGATGTACGCCGGCAAACCCGTCGAGCACGCCGAGGCGCGGGAGCTGTTCCACCGCACCCGGATGCCGTACTCGATCGGACTCCTCGGCGCGATCCCCCGCGTCGACAAGTCGGAGAAGCAGCCCCTCGTCCCGATCAAGGGCAACCCGCCGTTGCTCATCGATCTGCCGGACGCCTGTCCGTTCGCCGACCGGTGCCCCATCGTCATGGACGCGTGCCGCACGCGGGAGCCCGAGCTGCTGCCCGTCACCACCGGAACGGATGCCGCGCACAGCGCCGCATGCATCCGTGCGAACGAGATCGAGGACGGCGGTCTGATCGGCGGTCTGCCGGTGTTCCCCATTCCGGTGATCCCCGAGAGCGACCTGACGCGCACTCCGCGCGAGCAGCGACCGGTGACTCTCGAGGTCCGCAATCTCAACAAGACCTTCTCGCTGATGAAGGGCGCCATCTTCAAGCGCAAGGTCGGCGAGGTGCACGCGGTCAAGGGCCTCACCTTCGATGTTCGCGAGGGCGAGACGATGGCCATCGTCGGTGAGTCCGGGTCGGGCAAGACCACGACGCTGCTGCAGATCATGGACTTCGCCAAGCAGGACGACGGCGACATCATCGTGGCCGGCACCAGCGTCGGATCGATCACGAGCGGCAAGCAGGAGCGAGCGCTGAGGCGCGATATCCAGATCGTCTTCCAGGACCCGATGGGCGCCCTCGACCCGCGTATGACCGTGAGCGCGATCATCGCCGAGCCGATGATCGCCATCGGTGTCAAGCGAGAAGACGCTCACCGTCGAGTCCAGGAGCTGATGGACCTCGTGGGGCTGAACCCCGCGCACCTCGACCGGTTCCCCGGAGCGTTCTCCGGCGGACAGCGACAGCGCATCGGCATCGCCCGTGCACTCTCGACGAATCCGAAGATCGTCGTCCTCGACGAGCCGGTATCCGCGCTCGACGTCTCCATCCAGGCCGGCGTCATCAACCTCCTCGATGAGCTGAAGGTCAAGCTCGGCCTGTCGTACCTGTTCGTCGCACACGACCTCTCGGTGGTCCGTCACATCGCCGACCGCGTCGCTGTCATGTACCTCGGCGAGTTCGTCGAGCACGGCGATGTCGACGACGTGTTCGACAACCCCCAGCACCCCTACACGCAAGCGCTGCTGTCGGCGATCCCCGTCCCGGACCCCGACATCGAGCGCAGTCGTCAGCGCGTGGTCTTCGATGCGGAGACGATGTCGACCCGACCGCTCGTCTCCTGAGCTGCCCCGGTCACTGTCCGATAACGGTTACGGGATATTCACTCGTGCACCCGAGCCTTTCGGGCGAAAGCGAACTAATCTCCCATCTATGACTACGCCGAAAGGCGAAAGGAGCACCATGAAAGGCACCACGAAGCTGATGGGCGTTATCGCTCTCAGCGGCGCCCTGGCACTCGCGATCAGCGGATGTGCAGCAGGCGGCACGAGCGGAACCGATGGCGGCAACGAGCCCCAGGAGACCAAGTCTGCGGATTACAACCCGCAGCCCCGCGAGAACCTGAAGGAAGGAGGCGAGGTCCACTTCGGCATCAACGAGATCACTCCGCAGATGAACCCGTTCAACGGCAACGCCAGCGCTGACACGACGCGCCTCGCCCAGTGGTACAACCCGCAGGTGTTCCTGATGTCGCCCGAGGGCGAAGTCTCGGCGAACCCGGCATACCTCGACGACTGGGACATCAGCGAGAAGGACGGCAAGACCGTCATCACGATGAAGGTCAACGAGAAGGCTGTCTGGAACGACGGCACGCCGATCGACTACACCGCGTTCGCAGCCACCTGGAAGGCGAACAGCGGCGAAGACGAGGCCTACGAGGCCAGCGCGACCGACGGCTACAAGGAGATCGAATCGGTCGAGCCCGGCGAGACCGACAAGGACGTCATCGTGACGTTCAAGGGCGAGTTCGCCTGGCCGAGCATGCCGTTCCTCACCGGCATCCTGAACCCGGCGGTCGACTCGCCGGAGGTCTTCAACACGGCGTACATCGAGAACGCGCACCCCGAGTGGGGCGCCGGTCCGTACAAGCTGACCGACTTCGACATCAACGGCCAGACCGTCACCTTCGAGCCGAACGAGAAGTGGTGGGGCAACGCACCGCTGCTCGACAAGGTGACCTTCACGGGCCTCGACGCCTCCGCCTCGATCAACGCCTTCAAGAACGGCGAGATCGACATGGTCGGCACCAACACGAAGGATCGCCTGGCACAGGTCGCCGACATGAAGGACGTCACGACCTACCGTTCGCAGCAGACCGCGAAGACGATCATCATCCTGGACGCCGAGAAGCCGCAGCTGAAGGACATCGCCGTACGCCAGGCGTTCTTCATGGCGATCGACATCGACCAGCAGAAGCAGATCGCGTGGAACGGCCTCGACTACGAGGAAGCTCCCGCCGGCTCGCTGAACATGTACGACTTCCAGGACGGATACAAGGACTCGTTCTCCGAGGCCGGCCTGAAGTTCGACGTCGACGCCGCCAAGAAGCTGCTGGACGACGCCGGCTGGACCGAGGGCTCAGACGGCATCCGCGAGAAGGATGGCGTCAAGCTCGAGATCGTCTACCCGGTTCACAGCGATGACCCGACGATCGAGGCCCTCGCCAAGGCGCTGCAGCAGCAGGAGAAGGCCATCGGCATCGACCTGCAGATCGAGAAGCGCGCACCCGCGGACTTCTCGACCGACTTCAGCACGAAGAACTGGGACGGATTCTCGCTGCGGTTCACCGACTCCGACCCGTTCGGACCGCTGTACTTCTGCCAGCTCTACTGCTCCGACAGCAGCCTGAACCTGTCCGGAACCGGCACCGCCGAGATCGACGAGAAGATCAAGGACCAGGTCGAGTCGCAGACGACGGCCGAGGACTGGACCGCCGCGACGATGAAGCTCGAGCCGGAGATCATCAAGGAGACCTGGGGCGTCATCCCGCTCTACAACGGTCCCTCGATCTCCACGGTCAAGGACGGCCTCGCCAACCTGACCCCCGAGCCCTACGTCGGACTGGACCTCTTCGGAGTGTCTCCGGTCGAGAACGTCGGCTGGGAGAAGTAACTCCTCTCTACGAAGCGGGGTCGGTGGTCATCCACCGGCCCCGCTTTCTCTATGCTGAACGCGTGAGCGTCCAGATCGTCCTCGTGCACGGCATCCGCACGTCCGCGACCATGTGGCGCTCGCAGCTCGCCTTTCTCCGCGAGCAGGGCATCCCCGCCGTCGCGGTGGACCTGCCCGGGCACGGCTCGCGGATGGCCGAGGACTTCACCCTCCATGAAGCACTGCACACGATCGATGTCGCGGTGCGCGATGCCGCGACCCGCGGGCCCGTGCTCCTGGTGGGTCATTCGATGGGCGGTCTGCTCTGCCTGGCCTACGTCGGAGGTGCCGATGCTCCGCGCGTGGCGGGGCTGATCGCCGCGTCGTGCACGTCGCTCCCCCGCGGCGCCGGGCTGGCGGCCTACCGCGCGATCGCCCGTGCCGTCGACAGACTGCCCGACCGGGGCATGTGGATCACCGCGCGCATCCTCGAGGCGACCATCCCCGAGGAGACGCGCTCCGACTTCGCTGCGGGCGGCTACGCCCTCGACACTCAGGACACGGCGCTGCGCACCCTCGCCGCTCTCGATCTCGCGACCGCGGTGTCCAGGATCGATGTGCCGCTGTGGTTCGTCAACGGACAGTGGGATCAGCTGCGGGTCAATGAGGCGCTGTTCCGCCGTCTCGCGCCGCATGCCGATCTCATCGTCGTCCCCCGCACCACTCACCTGGTCACCGCGATGCGGCCGCAGATCTTCAACGCCGTGCTGCGTCTGGCCATCGCGACCATCGAGAGGGATGCTAGGCCGGCGGCAGAGGATGCCGGGCGGTCTGCCGGGCCAGAGCGGTGAGTGCACCACCCACGAGCGACAGCACGGCGGCGGCGACGAATACGAGCCAGAAGCCGCCGACCAGCGCGACGAGCCCTGCCCCCAGTACCGGGCCGATGAGCTGTCCGAGCGCAGCCGTCACGGAGACGATCCCGAGATCGCGCGCATGGTCCTTCTCGTCCGGGAGCAGATCAGCGGCGAACGCGAGTCCGACGGTCGAGAACGCGCCGTAGCCGAGCCCCATGAGAGCGGCGGCCACCATCGTCGCCTCGAACGTCGGCACCACGGCGATCACCACACCTGAGGCCGCCTGTACGAGCGTGGCCGCGACGGTCAGGGTGCGTCGGTCGCCGGTGCGGTCCGACAGGATGCCGGTACCCACCGCCGCGAGCACGACGAACAGCGTGTAGACGACGATCAGGAGCAGAAGGTTGTCCTGAGCGACGGTCGTCTCCTGATGCAGCCCATGCAGGAGGAAGAAGAGGAACAGGGCGGTGCCGAGCGCGTTGCCGATGTTCGTCACGAGCCGGCCGGCCAGCATCCAGGCGAAGTCCCGATCCCGCAGCGAGGCGAGCAGCCGCCGGTCGCCCCGGGCAGCCACGGGCTCGGCGGCGGCCCGTTCGGCGGTGGGTCGCACGGAGGCCGGTTCGGCGGGGGCGGGCGGGTCGGGCAGGAGCAGCGCCGCCGCCGAGCCGACCAGGGCGATCACGGCGGCGAGCAGCAGATACCCCTCGCGGATGCCGAGGCCCAGCAGCACGACGAGGCCGACGCCGAGCACGATCCCGACCGCCTGACTCGATCCGACGGCAGCGGATGCCGCGCCGCGCTGCGTCGAGGGCAGCTGATCGGCGATCAACGCGGTGAACGCGGCGGACGACACGGCCACACCGATGGAGACGCCGACCCAGGCGCCACCGACGGCCCAGGCCCCCTCGCTGAACCCCGTGACGATCAGGAACGCGGAGGTGCACAGCACCCCGCCCAGCGCCCACGGGCGTCGACGATGGCGTCCGCGGCGGGTGCGGTCCGAGAGCGTGCCCGCGACGGGCCCGCCACGATCCCCGCCAGCCCGCCGATGCCGAGCACGAAGCCCGAGGAGATGACTCCTGGGATCCAGTCCTCATCAGAGGTGTTGAGCTGCAGCGGGAGCAGAAGCTGTACCGGTGTCAGCTGCACCGTCCAGATCGCCAGCCACGCCAGGGTGAACACGGTCATCCACCGCGCCCCGATGCCGCGCGCCGCGCTCATCGATGTCCGCAGTGACGGTGGGGAGGGCGCATGAGGTTCCTCGGCAGGGGTCGGGATCAAAGTGTCCGGTCATGATGATCATGCACCCAGACCCCGGCCGCGCGCGATGGGACGTTCCGGATCGACACCGGCAGATCCTCCCGCAGGCGGTGTCGGGCGATGCGCCCGATTGCTGGTAGAGTTGGTTCTTGGCTTGCGTGTGGGTTCTTCCCTCACGACCGCCGTGTGGAAGCCCTCTTCTTCTGCCGGCATCTCCTAACAACTCCGTACAGAAAGCGTCCACACGTGGCAAACATCAAGTCGCAGATCAAGCGCAACAAGACCAACGACAAGGCTCACGAGCGCAACAAGGCCGTGAAGAGCGAGCTGAAGACGCACATCCGCGCGACGCGCGCTGCTGTCGTCTCCGGCGACAAGGCCGCAGCCGAGGCTGCCCTGAAGGCTGCCGCCCGCAAGCTCGACAAGGCCGTCAGCAAGGGTGTCATCCACCAGAACCAGGCTGCGAACCGCAAGTCCTCCATCGCCAAGCAGGTTTCCGCTCTCTGAGCAGATCCACCTCGCTTGAGGGTGTGACAAGAGCCCGTCCCGTTCGCGGGGCGGGCTCTTTCGCGTGCTCGGCCGGACGCACGGATCGAGACGGCTCTGCTCTGCTCTGCTCGGCTCGAGGGCCGACAGAGGCGCGGCTCACTCCCCGAACGGCTGGCGGGTGGCGATGACCGTGAGCATCCGCTCGAGCGCGAAGATCGGGTCACGCGCGGCACCCTTGACCTCGGCGTCGGCACGGGCCGTCGCCTGGATCGCCATGCCGAGAGAGCGCTCATTCCATCCGGCGAGATCGCGCCGCGCGCGATCCACCTGCCAGTCCTTCATTCCCAGCCGCTGCGCGAGCTGGCGGCTGGGCTCACGGTTGCCGGCGACACGGGCCATGGTGCGCAGCTTCATGGCGAAGGCGGCGACCATCGGCACCGGATCGGCTCCGGATGCGAGCGCGTGACGAAGAGCGACGAGAGCCTCGCCGTAGCGCCCCGCGATGGCGGTGTCGGCGACGACGAACGCCGACACCTCGACGCGTCCGCCGTAGTACTTGGTGACGACCTCTTCGGTGATGTCGCCCTCGACATCGCCGATCAGCTGCTGACACGCCGCGGCGAGCTCGGTGAGATCATCGGCGAAAGCCGAGACGAGAGCGCGCAGAGCAGGGGGCGCGATGCGCTTCTTCGCCGCCGCGAACTCCCCCACTGCGAAGTCGACACGATCTCCGTCGCGCTTGATCGCCGGGCACGGGATCTCGATGCCCTCTCCGGTGCCCGCGCGGAGCGCATCGAGCAGCTTCTTGCCCCTGACGCTGGCGCCGGTGTGGCGGAGGATGACTGTGGCCCCCTCCTGCGGGTGCTCGAGATACGACACGGCCTCCTGGAGGAAGGCATCGGAGCACTTCTCCACACCGGAGACACGCACCAGACGAGGCTCGCCGAACAGAGACGGCGAGGTGAGCGACAGCAGCGTGCCCGGCGCGTAGTCGTCGGCCCGAACATCGCTCACTTCGAGTGCGGGGTCTTCGGTGCGGAGATAGTCGCGCACTCCCGCGATCGCCCGCTCGGCGCACACCTCTTCGGGACCGAAGACCAGCACGACGGGGGCCGGCCGCGGATCGCGCCACGAGACCTGAGCGATCTTGGTCGCCTTGGCGCCGCCGCGGGCGGGAGGACGAGAGGCAGCCATGCTCCCAGACTACCGGGGGTCTCCGACGTCGCCCTCGGTCAGGGCGGCTGCTTCTGCGTCCACACCTGCAGCTGGCCCTCGAGTTCGCCGATGAGGAGCCGGCCCTGCTCATCGGTCCGCAGAACGCGTGCGCCGTCCATCTCGAGCGCGTCGAGGGTCTCGACCCGAGGGTGACCGTAGTCGTTGTCGACGCCCACGCTGAAGAGTGCGACCGTCGGGTGAAGCCCCTCGTACAGCGAGAAGTCCTGATCGGCGCTGCCGTGATGGGCCACCTTGACCACCGGGTAGGGTCCCCGCAGGTGTGCGGCGCGCAGCAGCGTCCGCTGGGCCTCCGCCGAGAGATCCCCGAGGAACAGCGACCGGGGCACTCCGCCGCCGTCGACCTCGATCACCACGCTCGCATCATTGCCGACAGAGACAGCCATCGAACGACGCGGGGGCCACAGCACGCTCCACGATGCGTCGCCGAGCGAACCGCGCGCACCCGCGGCGGCCGACGTCACCGTCGCTCCCCCGTCGGCGAGGCGCTCGAGGATCCGCTCGTCACCGCGGGTGTCCGGCGGACCGTGCAGCACCACAGAGACCCTGCCCTGCACCGCTTCGACCCCACCGACATGGTCGAGGTCGAAGTGCGTGAGCACCAGGAGATCGACGCGGTCGATGCCCAGACCGCGCAGACACGAGGCCAGCGGCTCGGGTTCGGGGCCCGTGTCGATCACGAGGACACGTCCCGAGGAACGCACGAGCAGCGCATCCCCCTGGCCCACATCGCACGCCGCGATCGACCAGTCATCGGGCGCGGTCATGCGGGCGAGGGGTCCGTCCAGCACGACGCTCGCCGCGCCCAGCGCAAGCGTGCAGGCGAGCACCCCGCCTGCGACGACGCGGACGAACGGCAGGCGGCGGAACCCACCGGCGAGCATGATGCCCACCGCGGAGCTCAGCGCGGCGACGATGACAGCGCTGATGATGCCGGGCACCACCGCCACTTGGGCGAGGGGAAGGTCAGCAGTGATCGTCGCGGTCTGAGCGATCCATGCGGCGGGAAGCCAGGCGGATGCTGCGAGCACGTCGGCAAGCGCGGGTACGGGAACCGTGAGGCAGGCGAGCAGCCCGATGATCGTCGCGAGAGGAGCGGCAGGAGCGGCGAGCAGATTGGCCACCAGACCGACGAGCGACTGCTGCTCCGCGAACAGCGCGATGATCGGACCGCACACCAGCTGCGCGGCTGTCGGCACCGCGATGGCGAGGGCCAGCGGCTGCGGCATCCATCGCGCGAGTCCACGCGTCAGCGACGGAGAGAGCAGGATGAGTGCGCCCGATGCGGCGACGGACAGCGCGAACCCCGGGGTCGACGCCAGCCAGGGATCGACCACCAGGATCGCGACAGCACTGAGCGCAAGGAGTCCGGCGCCCGCACTCGGCCGCCCGAACAGCACGGACAGCATCGCCACACCCGCCATCACCGCGGCGCGGATCACGCTCGGCTCGGGGGTCACGAGGATGACGAAACCGGAGAGCACCACGGCGGCGACGAGCACACGGGTCCTGCGTCCGGCTCCGCACAGCGCCGAGAACCAGAACGCCGCACCGACCACGATCGCGCAGTTCGCCCCCGACACCGCGGTGAGGTGGCTGAGCCCGCTCGTGCGCATGTCGTCGTTGAGGTCGGTCGACACCGCCCGGGTGTCGCCCACCGCGAGACCGGGGAGCAGACCCGCGCCAGGCTCCGGCATCCGCAGCGACCGCTCGATGAACGCGCTGCGCACCTCGGCCGCGACCGCGAACACCCCCGACGCCGGGACCTCGACAGCCGCCGTGCTCGCGAACACCACGAGAGCCGACCTCTCCCCCGCATCCGTCGACACTGCCTCACCCTTCACCCGCACCGTCGCGCCGAGATCGAAACCGTCGGCCGGGTCGATACCGATCCGCACCGGAGTCGACACGCCCTCGATCCGCCCCGGCGGCCCGATGCCCGTGAGCTGCACCTCCATCCACAACCGCCCGTCACGACCCACCGATGCCGACGACGTCACCTCCCCCGTCACCTCGACCACACGCCCATCCCACGACCCGGCACTCTCGCGAGCAGGCAGCGCCGACACCGCAGCGATCGAGACAGCGCCCATACCGGCCAGCACGACCAGAACGAGAGCCGCACGCGATGCCGCGCGATCGGCACGCCGCAACACGACCCCGCACACGACGACCGCTCCGCCCACCCCCACGAGCGCGCACCACATCGCCGCCGCAGGCACGAACACGCACGCCAGCGCAACCACCCACACCGCTCCTGCGATCGGCAGCAGGCGCAGATCCCGCCTCACACGAGCACCCCGTCACGGATCACAGCGATCATCCCTAGGTTGCTCGCGCTCTTCGCGGATCCTCGCATCAGGACACCGTATTGGCCGCGTTCGACTGCCGTGGAGCACGGTCACGACGGGCGTGGAGAACAAGACGACGCCGGCGGCGTGTGCAGAGACAGAGGACGGCGTCACTCGAGGTGCGTTCGGAGCCAACCGAAAAACGCCAAGCGCATCCGCCAGCACTGGACCGGTCAGAAGCAGTTTGACCGACTTCTCGCCGGCAGCGTGGAGACATCGGTGCTGTCGATCGATAGTTTCCGCGCCCTCGACACCACGCGCATCTTCGCCATGATGACCACGCAGTACTTCGCCGAGGAAGATCTTCTCCTGCAGCAGTTTCCGCCGAAGTTCGCAGTCAACCGCGGCATGGGCGGCAGAGGCGTCGAGCGCTTCGCCGGCTTGCGCGACGTCGGCGCCATCGACTCCTGATAGTGCGACGACCTGAGCACCTGAACGGAGACACCGTGACGGACCCAGAAGAGCACGCGCGTCTCGCACGTCTCCAGGAGATCCGAGGAAGCATGGAGGAGCTTCGGATCGAGGCTCTCGCGGAGCGTGGACGCAAGACCTTCACGACCGAAGAGACACTCGAGTTCATCCGGCGGCAGGATCTCGCCGCAGACACCGTGGCGAGCTGGGCCCTTGAGGGGCTGGAGCCGGATTCTGCCGTCCTGGAGCGAGTCCAGTCCTACGTCGAGGGAGAAGTGGTGATCGAGGAGCTGATCGAGCAGGCGACGCGACGCGCAAGCGCGGGGCCATAAGCCTGGGCGTCCCTCGGATCGCCAGACCCCTCAGGATGCCGCGCCACTGCGTCGGTCTTGCTTGGCCTCAAAACCCGATAGAATATGGCTCTGAAAACATTTCTGAGAGGAGGCGACATGACGAACGCATCAGTTCTCTTGCGCGCCGCTCGAAAGAGCCGCGGCCTCACACAGAAGGATCTCGCCCAACGAACTAACGTCGACCAGGGCCGAGTCTCGCGATTCGAAAGTGGTCGCGAGGCCGAGTTCAGCACCATCGAGCGCTTTCTCAGCGGCACCGGCCACCGACTGTATTCCGCGCCTACGCGGCGGGACGACGCGGCGACCATCGCCGCAGCGATCCGTAGGTACCTGCGTGCGGGCGACAAGTACGGTGCTCTTCGCGAGCTCATCCAGTTGAGTGACAACCTCGACTCCGAACACGGCCTTGTACGCGGGATCCTCGGCCTCGCCGAGCCGGAGCCGACTGGTGACCGCGTGTGGGATGCGGCCCTTGCAGCACTCGTGGATCTTCGCCTCAGCGAGGAGGGACTCCCCTCTCCCGCATGGGTTGACGCTCCGAACAGACAGCTCCGGGAGCCTCGAACCCTGGACGTCGATCCTGCGGACCCGATCCCGGCACCCGCGGATGTCCCCGCCGAGTTCCTCGAGCGTGGCGTCCTTGTCTGGCGAGACACTCTGGCGAGCGTCTGATGGGCGACTCGCTCGATCGCGACGACATCATCTCCGGCCTCCGTGACCTCGTCGGTGAGCTCCACACGGCCGGTGAAGTCGCGGGCATACGCCTCGTCGGCGGTGCCGCGCTCGTCCTTAGGTACTTCGACCGGCGCGCCACTGGAGACCTCGATTCTCTTCACATTCACCCCGGAAGCGATGACGCCGTCCTCGCCGCAGCCGAGCGTGTGGCGGATCGACGAGGATGGAGCGCCGGCTGGTTCAACTTCGCGGTGGAGAACGCAGACTCGGTGCCCACGTTCGGGCGGCGACCCGTCGAGTGGGAGACGATCTACGACCGCGACAGCGTTGTCGTCCAAGTCGCCTCGAAGGAGGCGCTCCTCGCCATGAAGCTCCGCGCCAATCGCCCGGGGCGCGACGTGGACGACATCCGCCAACTGCTCGCCCTGTGCAGCCTCACCACGCTGGCGGAGGTCGAGGAGCACTACGAGGACTTCTATCCCGGTGACGGCCTCACCGACCGCGCTATCGGCATGGTTGAGCGAATCCTCGACGGCGGATTGCCGACAGTGGTTCCCTCACCCGGACCAATCGACCTCTGACGTCACGGCGGGCAACGAAGTTCTCAGTGAAGGGTTTCACCCCGGTTGAGCATCGCCACGTACTCGGCCACGCGAGCAGCCCGCGAGGCGGACCGTTTGAGGTTGGTGACACGGAAAGCCGTCGAGAATCGGTTCTGCGCTGACTGGGATGCGAACGCTTGCGCTACGGGGTCATAAGCCTTGGTGGGTCGCCACCTCTTATGACCCCCGACCCGACTTCGGTGGAATCTCGGGGATTTCGTGCGCTCCCGTGCGCTCGGTTGCTCGAGCACTTCGACAGAGACCCCCAGTAATCGAGCGCATCCGAGCGGCCGGTGGATGAAATATCGGCGGCTAGATCGACTAGAGCCAGGAGCGGTACGGTGAGCGCATGACCCAACCCATCGAGACCGAGGCTCCGCGCGAGTGGCGAGAGACCTGCGGTCGGATCGGGTGGGCGGCTCTCGCTATCGCCACGACGATCGTGGTGGTGACGGTCATCGAGATACTCCTCGCCGGCCTCGGGCTCGCCCTAGGCGCCGGAATGACTGGGGAGGAGGCAGCGGGCATCATGCTCCGTGTCTGGATCACTCTCGGGGTCGTAGCTGCGATCGCGGTGATGTCGATCATCGCTTCGAAGTGGGGGCTGCTCGCCGCGTCGCTGCCAATCCTGGCTGTTCTGTTTGTCTTGGCCAACGGAAGACTCACCACCGTCTGATAGAGGTCTTCGACGGCCGTCCCGTACGGGGTCATAAGCCCGCGCACCCCGCCGGTGCTTATGACCCCCGATTGCTGGGGCACTTCAACGGAGGCCCCAGCAATCGAGCGCATCCGAGCGACGCGATCCGCCCGCTGCCACACGCAGCAACCTCACTACGCGGATGGCTCGTCGATCCGCGTGATTCCGGGGTTCCGTGTTTCCAACCTCACAAACCTCAGTTGCTCAGCGAGCCTCCACCCCGCTCGTTACGACCGCCTCCTGACCCTGATTGAGTGACCCCATGGACCCCATGCCCGAACCGATGTCGATCGACAAGAAGACCGCCCGGCACATCCGGGCGCTCGTCATCACGCAGGACGACGCGCTGAAGGGTCGACCCTTGGCGGTCGATGAAAGCGATCAAGCGCGCGCTGAAGGCAGGCGAGATCGACTGACCTGGGCTCGACGCTCACCACACACACGACCTCGAGGAGACACCGATGGCTCTCATCTACAGCGCGACCCCGCACGACACTGACGAGCTGGTTGCTCTGCGTCAGATCATCAACGACAACGAGCGCGCGTTCTCGGAGATCAGGACCATCTACAGCGTCGACCAGCGGCGTCTCTGTGATGAGTTCGACGCCCTCATGGCCGCGCAGCAACCGACCTACCCGACCCCCGAGCACCTGCAGGGCCTGGACATGGTCGCCGAGATGATGCGCTCCGGCACCGAGTACGGCGACCACCACGGATCGCTCAGGCAGGTCGATCACGAAGCCGGGCAAGCTCTCCCCCGCAGCGTCGACTTCTCATCGTTCGCCTGCAGGATCAGCATCCGCGCCCTCGCCCCGTACCGTTCCCGCTTCTCGCAGCACGCGTGGGCCTTCACGGAAGACGACATCGAGGGTTTCCGGGATGAGCTGACGAAGCGCTCGCTCGGCATCGCCTCCCATTGGCAGCACGAGGATGGCGTCGCCTTCCAGGTGTTCAACGCTCGCGTCTGAAGTGGGCTTTCAGGTTCGGCCGAACCCGCTCGAATCGGCCAGCCGGAAACGCTACACCACCGGTTTCGGTGCTACTGGGTTTCGGCAGGGGGTTACGGCGGGTCGATCCTCGGCGTGTCGTGACATTGACCAGGGCGATCCTCCCAGCCGCCGGTAACGATCGTTTCTGGCGGGGTTCAGGCGTTGGGCCCGGAAGGGCTGCCGGAAACGCTTGTCGCAACGGTCAATCGGCAGACCTTATCGGCGACCCGATGTTGGCCGTTCGGTTCGACTCGGAGCCCTACGACCGAGCCTTGGGCTGGCCCGCGCTGATATCTGTGACGATGCGCTCAGTGATTTGAGCGAGAGTCTCGTCAGGGCCGATTCGGCCTTCCTCGACAAACTCGAGTGGCTGCCAGCCGTCGTACCACTCGCGCATCTTGTCGGCGGTGAAGGTGTGGCGCAGCTCCCGCGCTGCGTGGCGTCTGACCGTCTCATCAAAGCCGACGTCGAACTGGTAGATCCGCGTGACGCCTCGGTGGTCTCTCCAGAGCCGTTCCAATCGATCGGCATAGTCGCGGAGATTGAAGATTCCATCGAGGATGACGTCGTACCCGAGGTCGAGCGATTGGCGAGCGGCAGCGTCGACGAGCACCGCTGCGTCGGCGGATCGAGCTTTCTTCTCGCCACTAGCCAGGAGTTCACGCCGAAAGTAGTCCTGGTGGATCACTGCAGTCTTGTGACCGAGATGGGGTCGTAGCGCCGCTGCAGTCGTCGTCTTGCCTGACCCGGAGTCACCGCGCAGCACGATGAGGCGGGTGCTCGCTGATCCAATGGCTGCCACGTATCCAGTCTCGCACCCCGAAAGTCTCGCGTTACGTCACGAAGCCGCCCGCCGAAAACGATCGTTTTCGGCAGACCCGGACAGGGCACTGCGAGAAGAACCAACGCGGCGATATAAACACCCAGGTATCTGCCGCACCCGCCCGGCAACGTGCCGGCGCTAGGTGCTGGCGTAGGTTTCGCGGAGGAATTGGGTCAGCGCTGCGCGGCTGGTGGTGAGGCAGGCGATCTTGGTGTCGAGGTCGTCGATCTGCTCGGTGACCATGCGGGCGAGGATGTCGTCGCAGGTGCTCGACCACTCCGATTGGCCGCTTTGACGGTCGAGGACAATCTTGATGAATCGCGTCGGGACACCGGACCGAGAAAGATCGCGGATCGAGACGACCTGGTCCAGGTCGGATTCGGTGTAGTCGCGGTATCCGTTGGGGTGTCGTCCAGGTTGCAGGAGCCCCTGGGCTTCGTAGTAGCGCAGCATCCGGGGCGCCACTGCACTGCGCCGAGATATCTCACCGATCCGCATCCGCTTACTCCTCGTACTCGGGTCCTGTGGTGTTGGACTTGACCTTGACAGTGATGTCAATCTTTACCGTAGTCCTATGAGCACTCGATCGACGCCGCCGCCCCTGCCCGGCACCGCCGGTCCGCACCGGACCTGGCCGATTCTGGCGGTGCTGACCGCGGCGACGCTGCTGACGGTGACGGTCGAGATGTTGCCATCCGGGCTCTTGCCGGTAATGAGCGCCGATCTGGGCGTCTCGGAATCAGCGATTGGGTTACTGGTGAGCGCCTGGGCGCTCACCATCGCGGTCGTGGGGATTCCACTCGTGCGACTCACGATCCGGTTACCCCGCACGCCACTGCTGGCAGCGTGTCTGATCGTGATCGCGGCAGCGAACCTGCTCACCGCGACTGCCTCTGGCCTCTCGCTCGCACTTACTGGCCGTATCCTCGCCGCGACGGCGCACGGTCTCTTCTGGGCACTCGTCGTTTCCTACGTCGCCTCCGTCATCCCTGCCGAGCGGCTCGGACGGGCACTGGCGATCGTCCTGGCTGGGCCCACGCTCGCCGGCCTTGCCGGCCTACCGGTGGCGGCGGCTCTGGCCGATGTGGTGGGGTGGCGGGCCATCTTCACCGGCCTATCTGTGGTTCTTGTCCTGATCGCCGGGGTGCTCTGGCTCATCCTGCCGCAGGTGCCGTCAACGTTGCCTGTCGGTGGCGGCGCGTGGGATCGCAGCGCTTCCCGAGTGATTGCGGTAGCGATCGCGGGCGGGCTGGTATTGGTCGGGCACTTCGCTGTCTTCACCTACCTCACAGCCCTAGTCACCCAGTTGGGCGGGCTACCCGGGGCCGCGATCCCCTTGATGCTGCTGGTGTTCGGCGTGAGCGGGGCAGTAGGTATCGCCGGATCCGGTTTCGCGTCCGACCGATACCCGCGCAGTGCGATCGTCGCCGCGGCAACTCTGGTGACGGTTGGTCTCGCCGTGCTCGCTCTGAGCTCAGGGCAACCGGTCGTGTTCATTACCGGAGTTGCGATCTGGGGAATCGCGGTCGGCGCGTTTCCCCCGATCCTGCAAACCCGGGTGATGCGCGTTTCCACGACTGCTTTCCGGCCTCTCGCCGGAAGCATCGTCGTCACCGTCCTCAACCTCGGCGTCGCAGCCGGAGCCACCCTCGGCGGCCTTCTCCTCGACCACGGTCCCACCGCCGTCACTCTCATCGCAGTCACCGCCGCGGCCGTGGGAACTTTCGCGCTAATGCTGATGCGCCCCCTAAACACCCCGCATGATGGTGCCCGCTAGCTTGCCGATTCCTCCCGGAGACGGGGCCGCGCCACCCGGGGTACACCCGCTCGAGAAGTGGGGTGCGCTGTCGCCTGCGGCAGCGAATGGGAGACTTGTCGGAGTTCGGCATCGAGGGGGATGCTCACCGCAACCCACCCCACGAAAGAAGCGTGCATGATCTCGCTATCCGCCGCCCTCGGTATCGCGCTCATCGAGCTTGGGCTCGCCCTCACCCCCGGCCCGAACATGATGTACCTCGTCTCGCGCAGCATCAGCCAGGGATGGCGCGCCGGGATGATGTCGCTGTCCGGCACGGCGGTGGGCTTCGTCGTGTACATGATCATGGCCAACCTCGGGTTGGCAGCAGTGTTCCTCGTTGTCCCATGGCTGTTCATCGCCTTGAAGGTGGCGGGTGCCGTCTACCTGCTCTGGCTCGCCTACAAAACGCTCCGCCCGGGCGGGAAATCGCTGTTCGAGACCAACGATCTTCCACGTGACTCGTTCGGCAAGCTCTTCCGCATGGGCCTCCTGACGAACCTACTCAACCCGAAGGTCGCGATCCTCTACCTCGCTCTCATCCCGCAGTTCATCGACCCCGCAGCAGGCAGCATCGTGGCACAAGGCTTCCAGCTCGGCGCGATCCAGATCCTCGTCGGCGTCGCCGTGAACGGCGCGATCATTATCGCCGCCGGGTCAGTCGCCACCTTCCTCCAACGCAAACCTGCCTGGATGCGCTGGCAGAAGTGGGTCACCGGCACCCTCCTCGGCGCAATCGGCGTGAAGCTCGCGATCGACGCCCCCGCCCCAGCGGTCGCACCATAGCCGATAGTGAGTGGGCGATCCTGAGGGGCGTTGACTCCTGGACCTGCCCCCGCCTACCTGAGCTATAGCGCGCCGGGGCGACCTCCTCGCCCCGGGATTATGGACCGAAAGCGTCTGCCGAAACCAGGTTCTGGCACACCTATACGGCGACCTCTAGAGCAACGAACCCGTCAAACCGCCAGAAACGATCGTTATCGGCAGGTCGACGGCCTCTTGGTTATACGCCGGCCAGCGTTCTGGTGACGTCGCGCCGCAGTGCGGCGATGGTGGGTCCCAGTGATGCGGTGAGGATCAGAACGAATCCGAGTGCGGTGACGATGAGGATGCTGAGGTAGTGGATGCCGGTGAGTGACATGCCGAGGCTGCTGCTGACGATGAAGGCGGTGGTGATGACCGCAATGAACGCGAGGAGCATCGCGGTGAGGGTGTAGATCACGGCTTCCAGGATCGCGGAGACGGCGATTTGTCGTTGGGTGGAGCCGGCCGCTTGGAGTAGTGCGATCTCGCGTTGGCGCGCGCCTCCTGACATGAACACGGTGGCTGCAGCGCCGATGCCGGCGATGAGCAGTGGGCCGCCGAGCAGCTGGACTGCTTGCCCTGGTTCGAGGACATACCCCGAGGCGTCACCCGACTGTTGGCGCACGTACTCGGCGAGGATTTCGACGCATGTGTAGATCCCGCCAGCCAGGCCAATGCCGACCATCAACGGGCTGATCGTGGCCGTGCTTTGCGTTACCCGGTAGCGCGCCGCGTGACGGGCGAGATACCAGGATGTCGAAACTCGCGCGGGAACGATCCACGTCCAGGCGCGCAGCGTCAACGGCAACAGCAACGGACCTGCGGCTGCCATAATCATCACGATCGCAGGGGCGATCAGGATCGATGTGCTGGTCACGGTTTGCACGTCGCCGCCGACCATCATGCTCACGAGACCGTAAGTCGCGGCGACCGCGAGCGCTGTCAAGAGGTACCGGATCCAGGTCATCCGGATCTTGGGAGGTTCAGGTTCGGTCAACGCTTGAAGCGGAGAGGTAATCGCGGCGTTCCTCGCACTCCGGAGACCGGCGATGACGACGACGGCGATGATCGCGAGGATGACGGCGATGAGTGTCGAGATGTTCGTGTGTGGTTCCACCGGGGTGCTGAAGTTCCACGAAGCGAAGAGAAACTCGAACAGACGCCGGAATGCGACCGCGGAGAGCATCGCACCAATGATCGCGCCGAGCGCGGACACGATCGCGAGTTGAAGCTCGACGATCAGCGCGACGAGAATCGGCCGCACGTTGAAGATCTGCCAGAGCGCGTAGGAGCGGCGTTGCAGCGAGACCGTGAGGTTCGCTGTCGAGCTCAGGACGACGAGTGCGGTGAATCCGGAGAAGATCAGGACGGGTGAGCTGGCATTCTGAAGTGCCTTGCGGGTAGGTCCCTCGTATGCGTTCGCGGTCTCCAGAAGGCCGGCACCGATGCTGGCCGTGAAACCGGCGGCCGCGGCGACGAGGAGTATCCCGACCCAGACGCGCGCGTTCGCGCGGAGGTCGGACAGAATCAGCGTGATCACGCGTTCTCCCGTGCTCGCGCCATAGCTTCCAAGACCGCCTCGGGTGTCGGAGTGCGCAGTTCAGAGTGGATCAGCCCGTCCCGCAGCACAAGCACCCGATCGGCAAGCGCAGCAGCCTCCAAGTCGTGGGTGACCATGACGACCGAGCGGGCATCGGTCGTCACCGCCCGAAGCAGGCGAAGAACCTCCGCACCCGATGTCGTGTCTAGGGCTCCGGTCGGCTCATCGGCGAACACGATGGCTGGGCGAGCGGCGAGCACGCGGGCGATCGCGACGCGCTGCTGCTGACCTCCGGATAGCTCACTCGGCTTGTGGGAGCCTCGGTCGTCGAGTCCAACCTGCGCGAGAGCGTTATCTGCTTCCTCGCGGCTGATCGGTGTGCGCGCCAGACGTGCAGGAAGCGCGACGTTCTCGCGCGCGTTCAGCGACGGGATCAGGTTGTACGACTGGAACACGAACCCGACATGCTTCCGGCGAACCGCCGCTACGGCGCTCCGCCCCATGCGCGTCACATCCTCACCTGCGAGATGCACGTTGCCGGCTGTGGGCTTCTCCAAACCAGACAGGCAATACAGCAGTGTCGACTTTCCCGACCCGCTCGGCCCGACGATGCTGACCATCTCTCCCGCAGCGACTTCGAGAGAGACGCCCTTCAAGACACTGACATCCGGCTCCTTCCGGCCGCCCGGATACGACTTGGTGACGTTCGAGGCAGCAACAATTGGGCCGGTCATGCTCCCAACCTATCGACCGGTCCCGCCGGAGCACACGTCGGCAACCCGCCACTTCTGGCGTATCCGCCCCGCCACCACAGTTCAGCCGAAAACGTCTGCCGAACAGCCCTTCTGACCGACGATTGCGGCGAGCGTTTCGACCTGCCGCACGAGACCGCGCCGGAAACGATCGTTTTCGGCAGCAGCGCTCGATCGAGCGCTCCCGGTCCAGCATTGCGCCGCGATACGACAGCGGCCATGAGTCGCAATCGCTACGATTCTCAGATGCACACAGTGAGCGAGCCTTTCCGTCATGGGATGCTCGTCAGGCCGCACGGCGCACAGGTCTATTGGGAAACCTCGGGAAATCCGTCCGGGATCCCGGCTCTTTATTTGCATGGTGGACCAGGCAGCGGGCTCGGCAACGGCGGATATCGGCGCAGGTTCGACCCCGATCGCTACCTGGTTGTCGGACTCGATCAGCGGGGGTGTGGACGCAGCACGCCGTGGGCGATCGACGACCTCGACAATCTCGACGAGAACAACACTGGTGCGGTCATCGCCGACATTGAGGCGTTGCGCGAGCATCTGGGAATCTCGGCTTGGCTTGTCCATGGAGTTTCGTGGGGCTCAACTCTTGCCTTGGCCTATGCGCTGGAGCACCCCACACGAGTCACTGCACTAGTTCTCATGGCAGTGACGACCGGCAGTCGCGAAGAAGTCGACTGGCTCACGAGTGGTGTGGGGGTGATCTTCCCCGAGGCTTGGGAGCGCTTTGCTGCTGCAGTTCCTGACGGGCAGCGGCCTGTTGAGTACTACGCGCAAGTACTCCGCAGCCCTGATGCCCGCGCACGCGGTGAGGCGGCGATGGCGTGGGACGAATGGGAATCGGCACACGTTTCTCTTGACCCAGCGTGGCTGCCTGGGCACCGCCACGAGGATCCGCGAACGCGGGAGAACTTCGCTACCCTCGTCACCCACTACTGGGCCCAGGACTGCTTCTTAACCGGTGACAATCGCATACTGGAGCGCGCAAGTCGGCTCGCGGGCACCCCAGGTGACCTCATTCATGGGCGACGGGACGTGAGTTCCCCGTCAGTCACGCCGTGGCGACTGCACAAGGCATGGTCGGAAAGCCGACTGCAAATAGTGGAAGCCGAAGGACACGGCGGAAAGATCGCTAAGCAGCTGGCTACCGAGGCCATCGACACAGTCCTAGCGCGCTGACACGCGGCGGCTCAGTAGAGTTGCCGCCAAGCAGAATCGAGAACCTCGAAGCAGATATCCACTCCTCAGCCGGAAACCCCTGCCGATTGGCGATTGTGACGATCGTTTCCGGCAGCCCTTCCGAGCTCAACGCCTGGCTTGCGCCATGAACGATCGTTTTCGGCCTACGTTCCACGGATGAGCCGGTGCAGCGTTGCGGATGATTCGAGGAGCGCGACGCTGCGTTGAGCGAGCTGCGTTAGCCGGCTGGCCAGCAGCTCGTCGGCATCGGTTGGATTGGAGTAGTCCCGCAACCGCTCGAGCACGGCCGCGATTGTCGGGATGCGGTGGCCGCCGGCCCGGAGGGCGGCAGCAATTCGTGCATCGACGATGGCTTGCCACGAGTAGCGTCTGGCCTGGCTGGAACCGATACGGTCAGGGCGCACCAACCCTTCCGCCTCCCAGTGCCGCAAAGTGGACGCGGGGACACCTAGAGCGGTCGCGAGTTCGCTGATCGTCATGCTGTCACGGGAGCCGTCGAACACGTCGCCGGCTTCGGAGCGGATGAGGTCGAGCCCCCTCCTCGCACTCAGCACAGCGGCCCGCTCGGCGCTCAGCTCGGCGTGAAGGTCGTCGACGATCGCGGCGGCCTCGGGAAGCGGGGATGCCAGCAGCAGCGGCATCATCTTTCGCGCTCGAACCGGCCCGGCCGCGAGGGCGAGGCCACGGTAGGCGCGCAGCGCCTCGACGTGATCCGACCGGTACACCCTGTACCCGCGCGGCGTCCGCTCGGCGGCCGGGAGCACCCCTAGGCGCTCCAAGTCTCGGACTTGCTGTGTGAAGTATCCGACCTGACGTCCAACCTCGGAGGTACTCATCGTTGCTGTGTTGATACTTTCGCCCTCCTCAGCCCGTGATTACGGAGACAACTCCACATAAGCACTTTAGGTTGACGATTGAAGCATGGATATGGAATCGATCATCAGAACAGTTCAGACCTTCGAGGGCGCGACCGTGTTTCAGCCGGAGCCGGGGAGTGCCTATCCGGAGATTTCGTGGGGGGATGCGTACTTCTACTACGCCCCTGACGGTGTGATGCCGGAGCGCACCCAGCCATACGGAACCATCATCACAAAGGACTACCCCGACGACGCATCCTCGAACCTCGACGAGCACGGCCGATTCCGCGTCAACGTCAACGCCGGCCGTGGAGCCGTTGCACAGCTGCCCGACGGCCTCGACCCGGCATCCGTTGACACTTTCTTCCCTCACCCCCTCTACGGTGCGGGCGGGTGGATATCCGTCATCAACCCGACCACGACAGCCGACCAACTCATGGAGTGGTTGCGTGCAGCTCACGACGCGGCCCGTGCTCGCACAGAGCGGCGATCGGCCGGCTGAAGGTTCCCGCAGACCCGCGCCGCCGAAAACGTCTGCCGACTGCTGGTTCCGGTCATCGATTTTGGCGGCGCGTTCGGCGCTCAAAGCCCACACTCACCAGAAACGAACGTTCCTGGTGGACCGGTTGAAGCGGATTTAAGCGCCTCAGCCCAACAGTCGGTTTCCGAAAAGCGGCAAGGTAAGGGCCGCGCGGCCCGCCACGTACGTTCCTGCGAGAAGAAGGATCAGCAGGACGCTGCCCACTATCGGCGTCCATAGCATTGCCCGACCGTGAGCTCGGAGAAAGAACATCCCCACTCCGCTCGCGACAAGCAAGACGATCGCACCGATGTACAGAGTGTTGATCGCTACGGAGAAGGCGGAGTAGTCGCACGACGTGGCGGTGCAACTCGCGATGCTCAGCGTGGAACCGAAGGTGAAGGCGCAGGCGAGCAGCGTGAGAACGAGCTGTATGCCAACCCAACCCAAGGTAGGGACTGCCCACCACGGATCCCCCAGGGATGCTTCCTTGTCGGCGGTCCTCACTGCTGCATAGTAACCGAGCAGTGGTCGTCGACCTAGTGCTCAGATAGCCGGGATTGTATGGTGCGCATCTCGTCTTCCAGCGCCCGCCTCCGGTCATCGAGCGCTAACCCTCCGCCGACGCTGATACTCGACAGCCGCAGCTCCGCCTGCTGAGCTTCGAGGTCTCAGACGGGCACGCAGCCGATCGCGCTCTCCGTTTGAGTCTCCAGTCACCATGTCGGAATGGTACCCGCCCGGCGCGATTGTGCCGTGGCTCGTTCCTTCATGGGCCGGCATAGCTCGGTCCAGATTTCTCCGACGCCGAAACCGTCCGCCGAAATCAAGTTCTGGAGACCGACATCGGCAGGAGCTAGAACGCGACCACCTCGATCCCTCGGAAAACGATCGTTTACGGCGCAGGTTTCGACTGTTGCGATGAAGTCCGCACGATGGTCCCGCACGTTCGTCGTTCGTGAGGACTGCGGCTCGCCGCCGAGTCTGAAACGCTTGACGCGTGGAGGTTGTCTCACGGGTGACGATCAATCTGTTTTGTGAACATAAGCGTCGCGTCATCATCTAGGGGCACAGTCTCGCCGGCCGGCACCGGTTGATTTTCGTACATCACACCGCGCCCGTCAGGAATATAGCCGCGGCGGACGTAGATCCGCTGTGCTGCTCCGTAGTCCGCGTACAAACCGACGCCAAGCCCGACCACAGACGAACGCTGCGCCGCAGCCTGCTCGATCTGATCCAGCAGGCCGGACGCGATGCCGGATCTGCGGAAACGCGGGAGTACGTTGAGGTCGGAAACCTCAGGTATGCCCTCCTCAGCAAACGGCGGATACTCGGATTTCCACACAAGAGGGAGCTGAACCCGGTCTTGTGGACACCTGATCTGAGCGGCGAGAGTCGTTCGTGAAGGAGTCATCATGCCTGCAGCTCACCCGGTGGAGGTTCGTCGGAGGGCGGTCGTGCTCGCGCGGGCAAAGGAGAAGCCGGTGGCGCAGCTCGCGGCCGATCTGGGGATCAGCGAGTCGTGTCTGCGCCGGTGGATGAAGATCGCCGACGTTGACGAGGGCGTCGAGGAAGGCGTGACCTCGGATGAACGCGCCGAGCTGGTCCGGCTGCGGCGCGAGAACCGGGTTCAGGCCGCGGAGATCGAGATCCTCCGGCAGGCGTCGGCGTATTTCGCGCGGGAGGTGGTCGGCCCAAAAGGGTCTTCCCGGTGATCGATCGCCTCGTCGCCACCGGGATAGACGCGGCCCTTGCCTGTCGGGTGTTGCGGGTCTCGCGGTCGGGGTACTACGCGTGGAAGAGTCGCCCTCCGTCGGAGCGAGCACGGGTGGACGAGGAGCTGACGGTCACGATCGTCCGCGTTCACCGGGACTCCCGAACCAGCTACGGCGCGAGGCGCGTGCACGCGGAGCTGCGGCTCGGGTTGCAGATCCGATGCGGGAAGAAGCGGGTGGCCCGGCTGATGCGTCTGGCGGGGATCGCTGGGATCAGCCACCGCCGCAAACGCGGGAAGGTCCGCCCGCTGCCGGCACCGCATGAGGATCTCGTGAAACGCCAGTTCGTCGCGGACGGCCCGAACAAGCTCTGGGTCACCGACATCACGGAACATCCGACGAAGACCGGGAAGGTCTACTGCGCGGCCGTCGTGGACGTGTTCTCCCGTCGCGTGGTCGGGTGGGCGATCGCCGATCACATCCGTGCAGAGCTCGTTGTCGATGCGCTCGACATGGCAAGGTGGCGACGCAAACCCGAGCCGGGAACCGTGGTCCATTCGGACCGCGGATCCCAATACACCTCGTGGGTGTTCGGGCACCGGCTCCGCCAAGCCGGGCTGCTCGGATCGATGGGCAGGGTCGCGTCCAGCGTCAACAACGGACTCATGGAGTCGTTCTGGTCCACGATGCAACGCGAACTCCTCGACCAGCACGTTTGGCAAAGCCGAGACGAACTGGGGCAGGCGATCTTCGAATGGATCGAGGCCTGGTACAACCCGAAACGCCGCCACTCCGGCATCGGCGACGTCTCACCACTCGAGTTCGAGAACACCCATCACGCCGCTATCGCGGCATAATTCAACACACAACCCGTGTCCACCGAACCGGGTTCAGCTCCGATGCAGGTGGAGCGTGCAGAGACAGACAACCGCGTGAGCTGCGTCCCGCGCGTCAGGAATTGGTGTTGAGCGGCATCCTCAGGCTTGTGGAACGGGCGGGTTGACATGACCTCCCTGCGTCGATTCGTCCCTCGGCCGCACGCCGGCGCGGAGTCGCGTCAGTCGCGGCCACGTCGCGAGCGGCGGGTGCCGATGCCCGGAGTGCCGTTGTGCGCTGATTTGTCGGGGGCGGATGCCTCGCACAAAGGGGCGACACGCACGGTCGCACCCCCACCGGAGTCCGCGCCGCCGTTACCGCGCGGGGGTGTCGCCGACGTACAGCAATTCGCCGTCGCCCTCGCCCTCGCGCGCTTCGAGGTGCTCGAGGATGCGCGCACGTGCATCCGATTCCGCCGGTGTTGCGACGTTCGCCGGACCAGGCTCGTGCCGGTCCTCGCCCAGGTTCTCGGGCAGCGGCTCCTGGCTGTTCGCGAATGCATCGGGATTCGTCATGGTCTGCTCCACTCGTCGGCAATCTGAACTCCAGCATCATCCGGATGCCACCCGAGCACATAGTCGTTGACAGTGGGGCGCAGTAAGAGTAACCGCACGGGCACGCGTTCCCACAGCGGTCGTCGATCACCGATAGGTTCCGGGTATGACGACGACACAGATCGCCCTCGGCGAGCCTCTCTACGGAGCCTCGTTCCCACAAGCCGTCTCACGCTTCTTCCTCAAGTACGCGACTTTCAGCGGACGGGCCAGCCGGAGCGAGTACTGGTGGTGGGTGCTGGCGAACGTGCTCGTGGCCCTGGCCTTCAATCTCATCGGGTCACAGACCGACCCACAGTGGACGTCTCGCCCCATCGACGTATTCTCACCGTTCGCCTCCGGCGGCGCGTTCGCGTTGGCGAGCCCGGTCGGCGTTGTATTTCTGATCTACGCAACGGGAATCCTCATCCCCGCACTCGCCCTGACCTGGCGGCGGCTCCATGACATTGATCGCAGCGGCGCGTGGTTCTTCATCGTGCTGGTCCCGCTTATCGGCGCCATCGTGCTCCTCGTCTTCACCCTGCTGAGCGCTCGCCCCGCCGGTTCCCGCTTCGACGAGTAGTCCAGACTCTGCGAAGGAGCGGCCACACGGCGCAGTGCCGCACACGGCAAGAACGCCACATCACGCGACCCGTGAGTGAGACCGCGAAGCCCACAACCACCCGCGCACCTGAACAGAGACACCGTGGCTGACATCCAGAAGTTAGACAGAGAGATGGACTGGATCCGCGTCCATCCGGACTACATCCTGACCCATGTCGCCCACGGCAAGAGCCGCCGAGCACGGGGCTCAGCGGCTCTTGTCCAGCACGTGTCCTCGGCAGCCCTCTACCGGGCTTCGAGTAGCACCTTCGCGAGTTGATTGTCGGCGTAGGGCGACGTCGAGAACGGACGAACGGGCGTGTAGCCGAGCCTGCGATACAGCCGGTGCGCCTCGGCGAGATCATCCCGAACTGTCAACCGGAGGGTATGCACGCCGCGACGCGCGCTCAGGGTTTCGATCTCCCTCACCAACGCCTTGCCCGCGCCGAGTCCACGAACAGAATCATCGACAAACACCCGTGTCAACTCAGCGATCCCCGGCTCGACGACCTTCGCACCCCCGCACCCCCGCACCCGACGATCCGCTCTCCATCTCGGACGATGACAAGAAAGCCGGTATCTCCTCTGAGATCATCGCTGGGCTCATCGAGCATCGCCTGCTCGACCTCAGCGTCGCTCACTTCCCGGCCCCAATAGCGTCCGACGATTTCTACGAAGAAGCGTCTAATGACTGCGCGCCCGAGTGAAGACGTCGGATCGACAAGCATCATGTCGAAGGCCGTGGTCGCGTGGGACGGACCCACCGCTTCATGTTGCATGGTCTGATTCTCGTCTACCTGCGGCCATCGCAGGCGTCTCGATAGGCGATACTCCACGCCATTCGTCTTCGTCAACCGCGGCGGTCGCAGCTACACGACGACCCCCTGGGGGCCTTCGCACCGGCCATCGACGGACCGGAGTTCTCCGAATTCAAGATCTCTTACTCCACCCACAACAGCTACTCTCTCCCTTGTCTCTTCGGAAGTGCTGTCTGCACGGCGAGGGCTAACGTTCAACTATGACATTTTCCTCATCAACCAGCAGTTTCACTCCGCGGGCAACCGTCGTCGGCGGAGTCGGGATGGTGGCTGGTGGCGTGATCCTCGTCGCCACGCTCTTCATTCAGCCGGGTCCAGGAAGCATCCTCGTTGGCTTCACCAGTCAGCTTCTTGGGTTCTTGCTTCTTGCCATCGGCACGCTCCTCGTGTCCCCCTCGACCTCGCGAGCTGGTCGGTGGTTAGCTTTTTCGGGGTCGCTGATCTGGCTCATCAGCTGGTCGTGGCCCCTGTTCGGAGGGTGGTTCATACCCATCTCGATCTGGGCATGGGCATGTATCGCTGCGTTCGTGTATCTAATAGCAGCAGTCGTCTACTTTTCGCGAGGTGGTGTCATCGGAGGGATATTCAGCGCGATTCTTGCCGTAGGCTCCGTCGGGTCGGCTATCCCGTCGTACCTCAGCCCCATTTTCGCTCCCACAAACACTTACCTGGGGATCGCCCTCGGAGCTGTGTGCGCCGCGGTGGTCAGTTGGGTGACTCACAAGAACCGCAGAGAGGTTTCGATTAGGTGATGTGGGCCTCGATACCCGCGTCTCGCACAGGGCTGGTTTGGAAGCCTATATGCACGAGGACGGAACATAGATAGCCAATCTGCCGCGATCGAAGGTCGGGAATATCGAGCACAATCTCGCGCTCCGGGACCACAGCAGCGAAAGCGACACTCGCCGTCCCGCCGCACCGCCAGGGCACGGGCTATGTGCGCCCCTGCGGGATCAGCCCAGCCGAACCCCTTTGCCATTCGACGGTTATGACGAGTGCGTGGCAGGCGTTCAGAGATCCATACTGAGGGGATGGTGGAAAAGGATCGGTCGAGTCCCCCGTCCCCACAGATAGTCAGCGCATTCGGCGGTGTGGGAGCGCCGGTCTTGCTGCCCGGTGGGCGCGGCCTGACCTGGCGCGCCGGTCACGTGGTTCTGAGGCCGACCGGCGATGCTATTGAGACGACCTGGAAGTCGGGAGTACTGGCCAAGCTGCCGAAATCGAGCGAGTTCAGTGTCCCTCGGCCACTTATGGACGAGGAGGGCAGTTGGGTACGAGGCGGGTGGCACGCTATGGAGCGGGTATCCGGCGAATCAGACGAAACGCGGGTCGAAGACATCGTGCGGGCGGGGCTGGCGTTTCAAGAGGCCATCGCTGTGGAACCTCGCCCGTCCTTTATCGAGGCGTCCTCGGATCCGTGGAGTCGAGCTGACCGGATGGCTTGGGGTGAGGTGGCGTCACCGAACGATAGTCTCCTTGCGCGAATCGGGAGCGAGTGCCGGTCGATCGCAGCACCCGAGCAGGTGATCCACGGAGACCTCTTAGGCAACGTGATGTTCGCCGACGGGCACCCTCCCGTCGTCATCGACTGGGCCCCGTATTGGCGTCCTCCCGGTCTCGGCGCTGCGATCGCCGTGGTCGACGCCGTCTGTTGGCATGGATATCCCCTACGGAAGCTGGGCCGCGATTTCGGCATCGAGCACTGGCGCCAACTGTTGCTTAGAGCGTTGCTATTCCGGACCACGACGCTACACCTCCTCGGGTATTGGACCGACGATCAGCACCAACGGCATGTGCCCGTAGCTGACGCCATCATCGCCTTGCGCGACTAGTCATTGACAGCCGGTACCGGTATCGAGGGCCTGCTCCGGAACTGGAAGCGGATGGGTGGCCGCGTTTGCGGCGACCCAGCACGCCACGGGACCTTTGTGCTCCGATATCTCCGCCTTCAGGGGGATGTGTGGTCGCGGTGTGTGTGGTGCACTCGGAACACTCGAGTCGATGTGTGGAAGAGGAGAAATGGACGTTTCAAGCCTTCGGTGGTTGCGGTTGGTCAACGTGATGGCTCCCATCGGCGCGGGCGCTGCGATCGTCTGGTTCGGGTTCGCTGCCGCCGATGCGTCTGGTGCTCAGATGGCGGCTGCCAGCGCGATGTTCGCCGCAGTCGCCAGCGGGTGGGCGGGCGCTTTCGCAGCCATCAACGCAAAGTTGAGGCATCCTCCGGTCACTCGGCCGCCTCGATGATCTCTTTCAACGCGGCTGTATGTCCTCGATATGCGCGACGTCCGAGTTCTGTGAGTGACAGGCGCAGGCGTGAGTGCCCTCCTCTTGTCCGGTGTTCCTCCCGCAGGTAGCCGTAACCGACGAGCTGGGCGATGTGCTTGCTGAGGGCGGACTTCGATATGCCCAGTCGCTCCTGAAGCTCACGGAATTCGACATGCGTGGTGGCGTGTGCGATCGCGCAGATTCTCAGCCGATGCGGGGCATGGATCAAGGGATCGAACTTCGCCTCAGCCACGACCGAATGCCTTGCGGTACCGACGCCCCATCTCAAGAGTCGCCACCCCTGCCAGCACTCCCGCGATGATCCACAGCCACGGGATCTCGAGACTCACCGCGAGCACGGCCGGAACACCGACCAGGATCATCATCGCGATCATGTAGGGAAAGACCGCCTGACCATCAGGCCAGACGACCCCATACCCCGGCCTGGTGAAGACCATCCGCATACCGACACCCACCACAGCCACAAGTCCGAGGATGGTGACCACTCTCGATGGCCCCAGGGCGAGCATCTGCGCACTGCTGATCGCGGCCAGAAGCACTGCTTGCGTGATGAAGAACCACCACGGCAATGGCGGGTTCCTCGTCTCTGCCTCGGCGCGGCGTGCGTCTTCGAGCATTGCGTGCGCGTCATCGCGCCCTGGGGGTCGACCACTACCGGTTTCCATGATGGAAACAGTACCAGCCAGTTTCCATAGAGGAAACTGGGTAGATCGAACCGCACAGCACCCTACGGATAGGGTCTCGAGCGGCTGTCGCGATGGCCACGACGTACCAGTACGGCAGCGAAGATCAAGCCTGGACCGCGGCCGCCGGTTCGGGTTCGGGGCTGAAGGGTCGCTCGCGCACGGGCCACCGGAACCGCTCGACGAATCCGGTTATCGTCTTCGAGCGCGTCAGGAGGACGAACAGGCCGTAGCCGATGATCCCGCCCAGGATGTTCGTCATCCAGTCGTTGATGTCCGCGAGGTGTCCACCCAGCGCGAGCCGTGCCGTGGCCATCTGCGTCAGCTCGATGGCCAGGCTCGAACCGGCGACGATCGCCACGACCTTCCACCAGCTCGGCCGCACCGCGAGCAGCGGTACGAGCACACCGAGCGGGACGAACACCGCGATGTTGATCAGAGCATCCTCGAACCCGTAGTCGACGAACGGCACCAGGTACAACGGCAGCGGACGCGGCCCATCGTAGAATCCCGTCCCGACGCGGAGAAAGATCGGGAAGACAGTGTTGGCGAGCACTCCGCCCGCGTAGACCGCGAGGACGGCGGCGACGCTCGTCCGGGCGAGCGTGACGCGCCCGCGCGAGCGGAGCACCCAGATCAGCACCAGGAAGACCACGACTCCGAACGGGATCACGATCGGGAGCATGGGGACTTCGATGAATGTCATTCTCTGCTCCCGGTGAGTGCGGTGTTCGTTCCAGGGTCTGATCCGACGTCGCGCCTGCGCGGGCTTCCGTCTCGGCGCCGGCGAGAAGCATCGAACACGAGCGTGAGCAGGACCGGAAGAGCCATGCCGAGGAGTGCACCGATCGCGACGTCGTGCACGTAGTGCACGCCTTCCACGACGCGGCCGATCGCGACGAGCGCCCCAACGCCGACCATCGCCCACGTGAGCGCCGCTCTGGCGAGCAGCACCGCGACCACCGCCACCGCACCGAAGGCGAGGGTGGCGTGGTTGGAGGGCAGCGACCAGTCCCCCGCCGGCGGGCACTCCGCCGCTGTCACCCATCGAGAACACGGACGCGCCTGTGCGAACAACGCCTTCAGGGCTTCGCTCGTCACGTAGGCCAACAAGACCCCGATCGATGCGACCACGGCACGCGGCCGCTGCGACGGATGCTTCCACCAGACCCAGCCGATCACCGAGGCCGCAGCCAACGCGAGAAGCACGAGCGTGACCTCGGAGACAAGGTCGACGCGCGGGACGGACAGCCCGAAAGAGCTCAGCCACTTCGTGCTCACGACGCTGAAGCTGCCCGGGGCCGGAGCCAGGATCAGTGCTGTGGCCGCCATGGTGACGGCGATGAGCGGAGCGAGCCTGCGGGCGCGCAGAGTGCGAGAGGGCATGATCTCGACCATATTCGTGAGCTCAGCGTCCGGGCGTCAGTCCTGCGATGTACACGCATCAGCCCCGAGGTGGAGATCAGCGGCGAGACGCGTTGCATTCCCTGGAAGAGCACCCGCTCGGCGGGCCTACTGCGCCGCAGCCAGCTATCAGGAGAAGAGCTGGCGAAGCTGGTCGGGATCGCCGGAGTCGACCGCCTTCTGGACCGCGTCAATGGTCTCCTGATCCAGGAACATGCCTTTGAGGGTGCCGTTCCACATCTCCCTCACGGCATCCACATCACCGGCGTCGACCGCCCGCCCCGCGGACTCGATCGCCTGCTGATACGGAATCTGCAGGAACCCCTCAGGCGCGTCATTCGGGCCATAGTAAGGAATCCAGGGACTGTCGGGGTCGGGGGTGAGCCAGAGCACCTGCCCCGGCTGGATCACGCGTACGTGGTTCATCGAGCCCAGGGTGGGGTACGCGCAGAACCGTTCAGCGATCACAGCCTCCACGTCGCCGGGCTCGACCGTATACGTCAACGGGGTGCCGTCCTCATCGACTGTCACCTCGCCCGCCGCGAAGTCGCGTGGACCCAGGTCGCGGAGAGTCCCCTCTCGCGCCCAATACAGACCGCCGGTGCGGCTGATGACCTCGGACATGCCGGAGCAGGTTTCCGACTCGGTCGATTCCGACTCGGTCGATTCCGGCGCCGGTGAAGCCTCGGTCACCGGCTCTGCGACGGCCGCGGGAGCGGATGGCGTGGGCGTCTGAGATGCGCTCGGTGGGGTGGCGGTGCACCCGGCGAGCGCAGCAGCCGTCACGGCCAGTGCGACGAGTACAGGAGCGAGCTTGTGTGCGCCGGACATGACGTCATACTGACAGACGGAGTTGACCTTCTCCACGTCGATGGCTCTAAGGGATGAACTCTGTCGACCAGTAGTCGACGACGAGATTCAGGACGCTCCCCGCCGGCCGAGCTGACACCCGGACGGTCCGCGGATCCCAGAGGGTCCCCGGTACCGACAGCTGCGGAGTCGCGCCCATCTCTTCCGCGAGATCTTCCGGCGACTGCCCTGACGCGAGCCTATCGGCGGCGCACCTTCAGCCTTCTGACCGGCGCACTCGCTGGTTGTGCAGGCCCACCGCGATGATCGCTGCCACCGGGCCGACAAGAATGACCATCACAGCCCAGAGCACACCCCCGGTACTCATGAGTCCCGCTCCGAGGACGATCAGACCTGCACCTGCCGCACGCATCGCGACGGATCCGCGCGGGATCGTCTTCGTGCGTCCCCCCATCGGGATCCGATCCGCTGCGTTCGCTCGCAGAGTCCTGCCCAGAGCGACATGGAAGAGAACGACTCCGAGGACAGCGGCGACCACACCTGCGACGAACATGACATCGACGCTACCAAGCGCGCCCGGGCCGTGCTCACCTCGGCGGCTGCGAGCGCTCGGTCGAGGATCCCGACGACGCCCACGCTCGCTGGAGCGCGGCGAGCGCGGTATCGAACGCATCCGGAGCGAGGTACGTCGGGCCGTCTGCGATGTTCACAGTGCGGAGAGGATCATCGGTCGCGTGCTGAGGGAGCAGGTGACAGTGCAGGTGTGGCATCCGGTGGCCCATGACGAGGTAGTCGATCTTCTTCGATCGGAACACCTCGTCGATGGCGCGCCCCGCGCGTTGCACGTCCGCCCAGAAGGCGGACAACTGCGCCGGAGACAGTTCCGACATGTCCACGACGTGTTTCCGCAGAATCACCAGGCAGTATCCGGCGTGATGCTGATTGCGAGCGAGCCGCACATGACTGGTTTCCGTGGTGGCGACGAGAGCACTGTGATCGTTCGCCAGCAGGTGCGCGTCACCGCACATACCGCAGTGCTCCGCCGCTGCCAGCGCCGCCCATTCGTCTTCCGACCACCACATGGCTCCCACCGTAAGCGATGGCCTTCGGCTGGCAGACGGGACTCGGCAAATGCTCGGGGGTTCGCCGTAGGCTTCGGACGTGACGCCGATCTCTGACCACCCCCAGCGACGGCAGGTCAGGATCGCCGGCGGCTTGTTCGCAGGCGCAACGGCGATCGTCATCGCGGTCATCACCGTCGATCGACTCTCCGCAGGCGCTGCATCCGTGCTCCTCGGTCCCCTCGACGACCAGATCATCCTCAGCGCGTCGATGCTGGTCGCCTCTCTTGCTCTTGTGGCGGGCCTATGGAACGTGTCACCGCCGACCTGGATGCTGCCGTTCAAGATACTCGGGCTCCTCGGGGCGGTGGTCACCGTCCTCGGAGCGGGGGTCTTCACACTCTTCAGCATCGATGTCTCCCGCACGACGCTGATCGAGGGCGGATGCGACACCGGATACGTCGTCGTCGAACGCACGCTGCTGTTCGGGTCGAAGGGGACGGTCTACCAGCAGGAGGGTCTGTTCATCGCCTCACCGATGGGCCGCACCTCGGGGGACGACGCCCATGAGCCGTTCGCCGAGGGCGACTACACCGTCACAACGACGGACGGCACCCTGACCATCGAATACGGCGTGGATCGCGGGGGCCCTACCGCCACGCTTTCGCTCCCCGCGATCGTAGATCGCGTGCCGAGCTGCGGGTATGCGCCCACCAGCCTGGACACTCCGCCGGGGTCCACGGAGCCGACGACGCCGACCGAGGTTCTCACCCCGACGTCGGTGGACGCGGCGATCGATCAGCTTCTCGACGACTCGCTCACCGCCGCGGCAGGGACACCCGTCGATGCGTCGGGCACCCCGATCGACGCGTCGACAGCGGAGCGCAGTCTCGTTCCCTGTGTCGATGGATCAGGCGTGCAGCATCACGTTGATCTCCAGTTCCGCACGGATGACAACGCGACGTCGGTCGCTCAGATCCTCGGCGTCTGGGAAGACGCAGGGTATGAGCCGGACAGAGCGATGCAGGAGGACATCCGATACAGCGAGACGGGCCCGGTCGCACGCCTGACCATGCGCGATACGACGAGCATCGACGGGTTCGTGCGCATGACGATCACCTCGGCGTGTGTGCCTGCGCAGTAGGCCTGCCGCTGCACTTCCTGACCGCCGACGACGATCGATCACTCTGGTGCAGCGACCTCACTCCCCCGCATCCGTCGTGGCGCCGAGCTCGAACGGGTGAGTGAGCCGCCACCACTCGGTGGGCGGGTCGATGCGGCCCTTGATCACCACGGGAGCGGTGACGGTGTTGGGGCCGGCCGTCCAGGTGATGGTCCCCACGACCTCTCCGTCGCGGTACGTGACGGGGCGACCGATATCGGTCGTCATCTCGATGGGCGTGTCAGACCACGTCAGGATCGACGCGCCCTCGCCCAGGACGAGCGTTGCGGTCGACCCCCAGGGGGTCGACAGGGATCCCACCTCCTGGCCCTCCTCCGCGACGAACACGTCGTGGAAGCCGGAGCGGATGCCGTCGAGCGCCGCGATCACGGCGGCGTTCAGCGAGGCTCGTGACAACTCCCCCAGGATGACGCCGGTGACCTCGAGCGGATCGACCGCGCCGACATCCAGGGTCGCCGTGTAGAGCAGGTTGTGCCTGCCCTCGCCGAGGTTCCCGGTCTTCAGCCCGGTGATTCCGGCGGTGCCGAGGAGGGCGTTGGTGTTGACGAGCTGACCGCCGCCGGGGACCGAGACCGACGGTTTCGCGACGATCCGCGCGATCACCGGATGTGCCGCGGCGATCTTCGCGATGGCCAGCAGGTCGGCAGGAGTGCTCGTGTTGCTCGGACTGATGCCCGTGGGTTCCGTGACCGTCGTCCCGGTGAGCCCGTGGGTCGCGAGCCAGTCTCGGGTGGCGCCGAGGAACGCGGCCTGCGATCCGAAGATCCGTGATGACAGTGCCTCGGCGTAGTTGCTCGCGGAGGGCACGAGCATGACGGCCAGGGCGTCGTGCAGCGACATCGACGTACCCGTCGGCATGGGGGCGATCGTCGCGCCCTGCACGTAGTACGCGTCGTAGAGGTCGTGGTCGGCCTTGTCGAACGTGATGGTCGGCCCCGGATCGTACGCGTCGGCGAGCGGCACCTTCTCGAGGATGACGAGAGCGGTGATGAGCTTGGTGATGCTCGCGATCGGAAGCGGCTCCCCCGTCCCTGTCGCCGCCCAGGTTCCGCTCGCCGTCTCGCCGAGATAGGCGTCAGCGCCGGCGACGCTGATCGCCGACGCGGCAGCGGTCGATGTGACGGGAGCGACCGGATCAGTGACGGGCACTGGGGGGAATCGGGTCGACACCGCCGTCGCACCCACCGGCGCCGTGAGCGCCCACCCGACGTAGCCGCCGGTGACGGCCAGCAACAGCACCAGGCAGACGGCGGTGACGATGAGCCCTCGCCGGCGGCGTCCCCGGCGAACGCCGGGATCGATCGGATCCCCGGCGAACTCCTGCTCGCGCGTCATGAGGTCCGCGAAGTCGGACAGATCATCCACCGGCTGATCACGTGCCGTCATAAAGAGCCCCTCATCGCGCCCCACCTGTCGCTCGCAATCGTCCGAAAAGGCCATCATCGCGCATCCGCGCGACCTCCGGTATCGGCCGTTCGGGGGACAAAACCCGACGCACGGCGGGCGATGACGGGTGACGACGACGCCGTGCCCCATCCCCTACTCTGGTGGCTATCGCGAAACCCGGCCGCACGGCGGGTGGCGAACCGAGGAGGAACACGATGGGCATCGCATTCCCGTCCGGCTCGATCTCTGTCACGACCACGACAGGTGACACCGTCATCCTGCGCATCTGCGATCTGTGCGGTGCGACCGTCATCGACGCAGATGACACCGATCTCGCATTCCACAAGCGCTGGCACCGGATGACAGGATCCGGCAACTGGGTCGACCCCGCGACGCGCACCGTCCACGGCCCCGGCAGCCTTCCTCGCTGAACACCATCAGACGCCCGCGACCGCTCTGTCGCGGCGACGCAGGAGTCGCGCATGCTGCTCGATGTGAGTGTCGCGCAGCTGCCGACGACGCCCCACCGGAGCCGGCATCCGTTTGCGAGGGATCCCTGCTCCCCGTACGATCGAGGCGTGCATTTGTTCTTCCTCTGATGGCTGAGTGAGGCCCACCGCGCTCGTCGAACTCTCCGAGCTCGCGGCGGCCGCTCGTTCTCGAGCATGCCGGTCGCCATCAGTTCCGCACTCACTGCGCGTCAGCGCAGTCTTCGGTGCGTCGTCTCGAAGGACTCGAATGCTCACCCCACCCACGAACTCACCAGCGCGCCATCGCGCGCAGCTCATCGCCTCCGACATCTCCGTGACACGCGGAGCGAGGCTCGTGCTCCACGATGTCGGTCTCACCGTGACACCGGCCTCGCGAATCGCGATCGTCGGAGAGAACGGTCGAGGAAAGTCCACGCTGCTCCACGTCCTCGCGGGCACCCTGATTCCGGATGCCGGCACGGTGCACTGCACCGGCACTCTGGGCATCGCGGTTCAGGAGATGACCGCGGGCGACGGGCGCACCGTCGGACAGACCATCGCAGAGGCCATCGAGGAGCCCCTCGCTGCTCTCGCCGCCCTCGATACCGCGGCGCGCGGACTCTCGTCCGGTGACTCCGGAGCTGATGAACGGTACGCCGCAGCTCTCGAACACGCCGAAGCCCTCGACGCATGGGATGCGGAGCGTCGCGTGCAGATCGCGCTCGAGGCGCTGGAGGCCGAGACGGACCCCGACCGATCCCTGAGCGAGCTCTCCGTGGGACAGCGGTACCGCGTGCGGCTCGCGTGCCTGCTTGGAGCGGACCGTGATTTCATCCTGCTCGACGAACCGACCAATCATCTCGACCGATCCGGGCTGGAGTTCCTGACAGCGCAGCTGCGCTCGCGCACGGGAGGTGTCGTGGTGGTCACGCACGATCGGGCCCTGCTGACGGACGTCGCAGACACCATCGTCGATCTCGACCCGAGCCCCGACGGTCGACCCCGGATCTACGGCAACGGGTATGCGGGGTATCGCGAGGGTCGGAAGGCCGAACGGGAACGATGGGAACGGGAGTATCTCGCGCAGCAAGCCGAGCATGCGCGCCTGCAGGACAGCCTCAGCGCTGCGCAGAACCGTCTCGTCTCCGGCTGGCGGCCCGAGAAGGGCACGAACAAGCATGGCCGTGCCACTCGTGCAGGCGGTCTGGTCCAGAGCGTGCGTCGCCATCGTGAGCAGCTCGAAGCCCGAGCACTGACCGTTCCGGAGCCGCCGCAGCAGTTCCGCCTCCCCGAGATGCCGACCAGGGCCGGCGCGGTTCTCCTGAGAGCGGAGGACGTGAGCGTGACACGGCGCCTGACCGGTCCTGTGTCCCTCTCGCTGTCGCACCGCAGCAGGTTGGTGGTGACGGGCCCGAACGGTGCCGGAAAGTCGAGCATGCTCGCCGTGCTCGCGGGTGACCTGCAGCCCGACGCCGGGGCCGTGCGGATGCCGCAGAGCGCGCGGCTCGGGTTCCTTCGCCAGGAGACGGATCTCCCCCTCCATCGACGCGCGAGTGAGCTGTATTCCGCGCATCTGGACACCCTGATAGCTGCCGGGACCCTCGCGGCATCCGAGGCCGTGGGACTCTCACAGCTCGGCCTTCTGCGAGCCCGTCAGACGAACCTGCGGATCGGAGAGCTGTCGATGGGCCAGCAACGTCGGCTCGACCTCGCCCTGGTACTCGCGGCCCGACCTCACGTGCTTCTGCTCGACGAGCCGACCAACCATCTCTCCATCGCGCTCGTGGACGAACTCACCGAGGCGCTCAGCGCGACGCAGGCCGCGGTGGTGGTCTCCTCGCACGATCGCCAACTTCTGCGTGACGTGGACGACTGGCCGCACCTGCGTCTCGGAGGAAAGACGGAGAGAGAGGTGCTGGCGTGAAGTAGCGCTGTGGCGCCGTCGTGAGCACGTGAGCACGAGAGCACGGCCAGGACTCTCACCGCTGCGCGACGCCCGTCATGACGATGTCACGCTCACGGCGATCTGAGCCGCGAATTGCGCGTCGACGCACGTCTGACGGACAAGATCGCGGCGAAATCTGCCAGAGGTCGACCGCAGGCGCTCGCGACGCCGGCTCCGATGCCATGATCGGGAGATGCGCCGATCCGAAGAACTCGATCACGCCGTGGACGTCTACTTCCGCGGCATCCACGACGGCGATGTGACGCTGCTCGACCAGGTGTTCCACCCCGCGAGTTCGCTGTTCGATGTCGATGAGGGTGTGGTGACCGTCGATCCGTATCCCGCCTGGCGGCACATCGTCGAGACCCGGGCATCTCCGGCGTCGATCGGCCAGGCGCGCGAGGAGGAGGTGCTCTCGATCGACTGGCTCTCGGATGCCGCAGCAGTCGTGCACGTGCGACTGCGCGTGATCGACAGCATCTTCGTGGATCAGCTCTCTTTCGTCGATGGACCGCACGGGTGGCAGATCGTCGCGAAGGTGTGGCACCTGGAATCCACCCTCTAGGCCCCCGCCCTCTCGCCGCCCGCCGGCCTCTCGCCGCCCCCGTCGCCGAGAGGACGGCGGCGGTTCGCGCATCACACCCTCACCCCGTCTCGAATGCCTGCGAGGAGCTTCTCACCGATGCCGGGTACGGCGAGCAGGTCGTCGACGGACTGGAATCGGCCGTTGTCCTCCCGCCAGGCGATGATCCGTTCGGCCAGCGCGGGGCCGATCCGCGGCAGGGTCTCCAACGCGGCCTGATCGGCAGCGTTCAGATCGACGAGACCGTCATCGGGGCTGGTCGCGCCCGACTCAGCCCCCGTCGCACCGATGGCCGGAACGACGATCTGCTCCCCGTCGGAGAGCACCCTGGCAAGATTCACCGCCGCCAGGTCGGCGGCATCGGTCGTTCCTCCTGCCGCGGCGATCGCGTCGACGAGACGCGAATCGACATCGAGCACGTAGAGTCCGGGAACCTCCACGGCGCCGAGCACATGGACGTACAGCTCACCCGAGGAACCGGCGTCGATCGCGGCATCCGTCGCCAGCGGAACCGATTCGGTCGGAGGCGCCTGCCCCCGCATCAGCCCGAGCCCCACCGCGACGGAGAGCACGACGAGCGCGACGACGATCGCGGCGCCCACACTCAGGCGCAGCGCCCGGGGATGAGGGGTCGCTGCGGGCGGATCTGGCATCCCGCAACGCTAAGGGCGCGGGCGGTCACCCCTGACGCATCCGGCCGCTCTGCGTGAGGAATCCACGAAGAGCGGCCGGATGTGCAGAACGAGAGTCCGGAGGTGAGATCCCCCGGCGAGTCAGCCCTTGACGACGATGCTGACGATCTTCGGCGCACGGACGACGACCTTGATGATCTCGCGATCGCCGATCGAGCGGATGACGCGCTCGTCCGCACGGGCGAGCGCTTCGAGATCCGCCTCTCCGATGCGGGCGGGCACCTCGAGCTGGGCGCGCACCTTGCCACCCACCTGCACGACCGCCGTCACCGTGTCCTCGACGAGGAGCGCGGGGTCGGCGGAGCGCCAGGTGACGAGACCGACCGAGGGCTCATGTCCGAGGATCTCCCACATCTCCTCCGCCGTGTGCGGGGCGATGAGGTCGAGCATCACGGCGAGGGTCTCTGCCGCTTCGCGGACCGCCGGATCGGCCGCGCCTGCCGCACCGTCGATGGTCTTGCGGGTGATGTTCGCGAGCTCCATCAGACGCGCGACGAGCACGTTGAACTTGGTCTGCTCGACCAGGGACGGAGCTTCGGAGAGCAGCTTGTGCGTGGCGCGTCGCAGGGCGGCGTCGCCGCCGGCGAAGACCACATCGACCGGGCTCGAGACTTCGTTGGCGATGCGCAGCGCGCGTGCCAGGAACTTCTGTGCACCCGTGGTCGAGACGTCGGCCCAGTCCTTGTCGTCCTCTACGGGGCCTGCGAACGCGAGACCCACGCGCAGCGCATCGGCGCCGTGCGCGTCGAGCTCCTCCTCGAACAGCACCAGGTTGCCCTTGCTCTTCGACATCTTCGCGCCGTCGAGCAGGACCATGCCCTGGTTGATGAGGTTCGAGAAAGGCTCCGTGAAGTCGATCAGGCCCATGTCGAACAGCACCTTGGTGATGAAGCGCGCGTAGAGCAGGTGCAGGATGGCGTGCTCGACACCGCCGATGTAGGAGTCGACCGGCGACCAGCGTGCCGCCTGCTTCGGGTCGAACGCCACGGTCTCGCTGTGGGGCGAGAGGAAGCGCAGGAAGTACCACGAGCTGTCCACGAACGTGTCCATGGTGTCGGGATCACGCAGCACGGGATCCCCGCTCTCGGCGTCGACCGTGCGCACCCAGCTCTCCGCCGCACCCAGCGGCGACGATCCCTTCGGCTTCAGGTCGAGACCCTCCACGCTGGGCAGCTTCACCGGGAGCTGGTCCTCGGGGACCGGGATGATCCGGCCGTCCTCGGCGTGCAGCATCGGGATGGGCGTGCCCCAGAAACGCTGACGCGAGATCAGCCAGTCGCGCAGACGGTAGTTCTTCGCTGCACGACCCGTGCCGGTGGACTCGAGCTGCTCGATCGCGCGGGCGATCGCGTTGCGCTTCGAGAGGCCGTTGAGCGCGCCGGAGTTGATCATCCGACCCTCGCCTGTGAGGGCGATGCCGGTGGATGCCGGGTTCTGCTCGTCGAGCGCCGCGCCGGTGTCGATCGGCACGCCCTCGTCATCGACCTCGATGACCGGCATCGCACCGGTGATGGGGGCCGTGGTGTCCACGACGACCTTGACCGGCAGATCGAAGGCGCGGGCGAAGTCGAGGTCGCGCTGATCGTGAGCAGGCACGGCCATCACCGCGCCGTGGCCGTAGTCGGCCAGCACGTAGTCGGCCGCCCAGACCGGCAGCTTCTCGCCGTTGACCGGGTTGATGGCGTAGCGCTCCAGGAACACGCCGGTCTTGGGGCGATCGGTCGCCTGCCGGTCGACGTCGGTGGTCTTCTGCACGTCGGCGAGGTACTTCTGGAAGCGCGTGCGCACCTCGTCGGGCGCATCGGCCGCGATCTCGCTCGCCAGATCGGAGTCGGGGGCGACCACGAAGAACGTCGCTCCGTGCAGCGTGTCGGGGCGCGTGGAGAACACGGTGACGGGCTCGTCGCGTCCCTCGATGCGGAAGTCGACGTCAGCGCCGATGGAGCGCCCGATCCAGTTGCGCTGCATCTGCAGCACCTTGTGCGGCCAGAACCCCTCGAGCTGGTTCAGGTCGTCGAGCAGTCGGTCGGCGTAATCGGTGATCTTGAAGTACCACTGCGTCAGCTTCTTCTTCACGACCTCCGCACCGCAGCGATCGCAGCGCCCGTCGACGACCTGCTCGTTCGCCAGCACGGTCTGGTCGTTCGGGCACCAGTTCACGGCGCTCTTCTTGCGGTAGGCGAGGCCGCGCTCGTGCAGCTTCAGGAACAGCCACTGGTTCCAGCGGTAGTACTCGGGATCCGAGGTGTGCAGCACGCGGGACCAGTCGAACGAGACACCGTAGTTCCGGAACGCCTGCTTCTGCTGGGCGATGTTCTGGTACGTCCACTCACGCGGGTCCGCCCCCTGGCGGATCGCCGCATTCTCGGCAGGCAGACCGAAGGAGTCCCACCCGATGGGGTTGAGGACGTTGTGCCCGCGGTGACGCCAGAACCGGGCCACGATGTCGGAGTACAGGTAGTTCTCGGCGTGCCCCATGTGCAGGTCGCCGGACGGGTACGGGAACATCGCCAGCACGTAGCGGCGTGGCCGCGTGTCGTCGTCGCCGCCGGTGAGGAACGTCTCGTTCTCCGCCCAGTACTTCTGCCACTTGGCCTGGATAGCGTGCGCCGAGGAGGTCTCCTCGTCGACGGGAGAGGTGGACAGGTTCTCAGACAACGAACGCACGACCAATCTGATGGGAAAAGGGGATCAGCTCAGGATATCGGAAGCCCAGGCCGCGGGCGTTTCCGCACCGAGAGCAGCAAGGGGGGCGCGGGCTTTGGTCGCCACCTCCCCGACCTCCCGGGCGGCGGCGGATCCCCAGGTGATCCCGCCGCCGGCTCCGACCACGGCGCGATCGCCGTCGACGACGATGCTGCGGATGACCATCGCCAGGTCGAGCCCGCCGTCGTCGCCGATGTACCCGAAGCATCCCGCATAGACACCGCGCGGGCCGGCCTCGAGGTCGTGCAGACGCGTCATCGCCGACAGTTTAGGCGCCCCCGTCATGCTGCCGGCCGGGAAGGCCGCCGCGAAGAGGTCGCCGACAGTCACTCCCTCGGCAGCCGTGCCGCTGACCGTGCTGACCAGCTGGTGCACGGCCGGGTAGGTCTCGACCTCCCACAGCGCATCGACACGGATCGACCCGGGAACACACACTCGCGAGAGGTCGTTGCGCATCAGGTCGACGATCATCACGTTCTCCGCGCGCTCCTTCGCGTCGACGGCGAGTTCTGCGGCGAGCGCGGCATCGGACTCCGCATCCTGGCCACGCGGCCTGGTGCCTTTGATCGGCCGGGTGCGGATCACCCCGCCCTCGGCGTGCAGGAACTGCTCCGGGCTCGCGCTGAGGAGCGCCCGCCCCCCGATCCGCACGAAACCGCCGTGGTGCGCGGGGGTCGCCGAGCGGAGTCGACGGTACGCGGATGCCGCGTCGTGTGCGCCCTCGACGGTGAAGCGCGTCGTGAGGCAGAGCTGGTAGGCGATGCCCTGTCGGATGAGATCGCGGCAGCGTTCGATCAGCACCGCGTACTCTTCGGGCGTGTGCCGCGCGTCGGCGATCCTCGGGGCGTCCGGGGGCGGTGCGACCTCCGTGACGGGCGATCTGCTGTCCGCCATCCGGGCGACCTCGTCCGCCCACTCGGCGAGATCGTTCCGAGGCGCGGAGACCCAGGTGCGACCGGTCCTGTGGTCGAGGGCGACGAGACGAGTCACCTGCAGCCACGCCCCGTCGGCACGGCCGACCTCACCGGACACCGGCGCACCGGCGGCGCTCGCGCCGGTCTCGTAGTCCTGCCAGCCGACCCAGCCTCCGCGCAGCGGCGGGTGATCGGGCTCGGCGACGGGTGCGCCGGTGAGGGGACCACCGGAGGGGAACCCACAGCGCTCACCCGTTCCGATGAAGCTCCATCCCTCGACGGCGTCGGCTCCCGCGTCGAGCCAGAACAGGTCTGCCCCTCGCGCCTCGAGCGCGAGGAAGAGCGCGAGGGGCTCGACCTCGGCGGAGAGGATGCGGGCGCTCAGACGTTCGGGCACGTTCTCAGCCTAGGCCGCGGCGACTCCCGTACTCTCGAGGAGTGGACGAGCTCGTACCGTGGTTGATCGACTTCATGAGGTCGATCGATCCGATCGCCCGCACACTGATCGCCGGTGTCGCCGTGCTCCTCGAGACGAGCGTGCTGATCGGTCTGATCTTCCCCGGCGACACGGTCGTCCTCGTCGCCTCCATCGGCATCACCACCGTCCCCCAGGGCATCGCCATGGTCCTTGCGGTCGTGGTCGGCGCGCTGATCGGCGAGAGCATCGGCTTCTGGCTCGGTCGATGGATCGGTCCGCACATCCGCGCCTCCTGGGTGGGGCGACGGGTCGGCGAGGAGAACTGGGTACGCGCCGAGCGGTATCTGGCACGACGGGGCGGCATCGCGATCTTCCTGTCGCGCTTCCTCCCCGTGCTGCATTCGCTGGTCCCCCTCACCGTCGGGATGAGCCATTACTCCTACCGCCGCTTCCTCGCATGGACGGCCCCCGCCTGTCTGCTGTGGGCGACCGCCTACGTCAGCATCACCTCTCTCGCGGCGGGGAGTTTCGATGAGCTCGCGGACCGTGTGCACTACGCGGGGTACATCTTCGTGGGCATCATCGCCCTGTTCCTCCTCGCGGTGTTCATCGGCAAGAAGGTGCTCTCCCGTCTCGAGGCCCGTCACCTCGACATCTCCGATGCGGAGGGCGCGGACGAGGCGACCGACGTGAAAGACTGAAGCAATGGCTTCGTCACCCCAGACGCCCCGGATCCACTGGTTCGCGCGTCTCGAACACCGCCTCCACGTATGGCGGGAAGGACGAGCGCGCCGCCGCGGTCGCACGGCGACCATCCTCCCGTTCCCCGGCTACGGCGGGCCCGGTTGGGTGCGTGTCGTCGGTCGGGTTCTCATCGTTCCGCCCGCACGCAGCACCAAGGACGGCGAGCTGGCGAGTGTGCGCGGGTGGCGCAGCTTCGTCGGCATCCCGGTCAGCTTCGCGAAGGTCACCGTACGGATCGGGGATTCCGATCATGATGTCGTCGCGGATCGGGGCGGGGTGATCGACTCGGTCGTGCACGCGGATCTCGAACCGGGATGGCAGAACTTCACCTTCTCGGTGGAGGGCGGGGATGCCGTCGAGGCGACCGCGTTCATCGTCTCGGCGTCCACGCACTTCGGTGTCGTGTCGGACGTCGATGACACGGTCATGGTGACGGCCCTCCCCCGCCCCTTCATCGCCGCCTGGAACTCCTTCGTCGTCGACGAACACGCGCGTCTCCCGGTCCCCGGTATGGCCGTGCTCCTCGACCAGGTGCTGCGCGAGCACCCCGGCGCTCCGATGGTCTACCTCTCCACGGGCGCCTGGAACGTGGCTCCGACATTGCGGCGCTTCCTCGGTCGCCACCTGTTCCCCGCCGGATCCATGCTCCTCACCGACTGGGGGCCCACGCACGACCGGTGGTTCCGCAGCGGTCGCGAGCACAAGCTGACCAACCTCCGTCGACTCGCCACGGAGTTCCCCCATGTGAAGTGGCTGCTCATCGGAGACGACGGTCAGCACGACGAGGCGATCTACTCCGAGTTCATGGAGGAGCACCCCACCTCCGTCGCCGGCGTCGCGATCCGTCGACTGCTGCCGGCCGAGGCCGTGCTCGCCGGTGGTCGAGCAGGTCGCGAGCCGCACTCCGAGGACGTCGCTCCCTGGGTCAGTGCCGAAGACGGTGCAGGACTCCGCGACCTGCTCGGCGAAGCCGGCATCCTCCGCTGACATGAGCGCCTCCCTCCCCCGCCACGTCTGGCTGGAGCGCGAGCACGAGCATCAGGCCCGGGCGGACGCACTCACCGCAGCACACCGCGAGCGCGCGTCGCGGCGCGAGAAGCATCCGGTCTGGGACTTCCTCTTCACCTACTACAGCTACAAGCCGGCACAGCTGCGCCGCTGGCATCCGGGCGCCGGCGTCGAGCTCGAGGATGCTCCCGAACGCCGGTCCTGGCGCTGGTACACCGAAGGATCAACTCCCGAGGGTGTGACGCCCGACGCGGCACTCTTCGCCCACGAGAAATCGGACCTGGCGGGCCTCATCGAGCGGATGCTGCGCCGCACCGCCTCACGCCCCGGGCAGTTCGGCTGCTTCGGACTGCACGAGTGGGCGATGGTGTACCGCGCAGACGAGCACCGGCACGCCGTCGCTCTGCGTCTCGGCCAGGCCGAAACCGATCGTGTCGTCGAGGCGCACGACCTCCGCTGCACGCACTTCGACGCCTTCCGGTTCTTCACCCCCGAGGCCGTGCCCCGCAATCGCTCACCTCTGACGCGTGACGACCAGTCGCTGTTCGAGCAGCCCGGATGCCTGCACGCCGGCATGGATCTGTACAAGTGGGCGCTGAAGCTGGGCCCCCTCGTGCCGGGTGAGCTCCTGCTCGACGCCTTCGAGCTGGCGAGGGACATCAGGCTCCTCGACATGCAGGCCGCACCCTACGACCTGTCGGCATGGGGCGTCGTCCCGGTGCCGATCGAGACCGCCGAGGGCAAGGCCGAGTACGTCCGCCAGCAGCGCGGCTTCGCCGAGCGGGGAACGCGGTTGCGTGTCGACCTTCTCGACGCCTGGCTCGGCACGCCCGTCGCCGCGCACGTCTGAGCGGTCTCAGCCCGCGGGCTCGCAGTCAGGACACAGCGCCCACTCGGCGCTCGCCGCGGTCGACTGGAGCCGCAGGGTCATGACCCTCGTGGCCGCCTCCGCCAGGCGCGCTTCCGGCAGCGTTCCCGCGTCGACGGCCGCGCTGAGCCCTGCGGCGATCTGACCCGCGGTGTCGGCGGTGGATCCGGCGATCATCAAGACCAGGTCCGTCCCGGCGGACACGGCGGTGACGGCGTTCGCCACCGGATCGGCGTACTCGGCGATCCCCGACGATTGCAGCATGCCCAGATCATCGGTGACGATGACGCCCTCGAAGCCGAGCTCCTCGCGTGCGATCTCGTGCCACCGCGCCGACAGCGAGGCGGGGGCCGGATCGACGGCCGTGTACGCGAGGTGCCCGAACATCAGCACGGATGCGCCGGCGTCCACCCCCGCGACGAAGGGGACCGCGTCGCTCGCCCGCCACTCCTCGAGAGTCTTCGCCGTCTCGGGGACGGCATGGTGTGAGTCGCCCGGCGCGGCACCGTGTCCGGGGAAGTGCTTCAGCGTCGACGCGATGAGCGACTCCTGCGCCGTGGTCGCTGCCGCGACACGATCAGCCGCTGACTGCGGGTCCGTGCCCAGCGCGCGTCCGAAGATGAACGACCCGGGGTCGGCGGTGACATCGGCGACCGTGCCGAAGTCGACCGAGATCCCGGCGTCGGCGACGAGTGCGGCGCGCGCGGAGAATGCCGCCGACGTCTCGGCGACGGGAGACGTCTTGAGCGTCGTCGAGGCCGGGTAGGTGTCACCGGGCAGACGGGAGACGATCCCGCCCTCCTGGTCGACGGCGACGAGAGGCGGCAGCTCGGGGTCGACGGTGAGCGCATCCGTGATGGTCGTGAGCGCTGTGCCGTCGTCGGGGATGTTCGCACCCATCAGGATGAAACCGCCAAGGCCCTGCGACATGTACTGCCGCAGAGCGGCCGTGTCCGTCGTCGGGATGTGTCCCATCACGATGCTCGCCGCCTGCTCGTCGGTCGACATCTGCTCGACGAGAGCGGCGGCTCGGTGCTGCGGCCCGTCGGACACCCCGGCCGTCAGCCCTTCGGCCGTCAGCCCTTCGGCCGTCAGCCCTTCGGCCGTCGACCCCTCGTTGTTCGGTGGAGTGCGCGTCGAGACGCCCTCGCCGACGACAGCCCCGTGGGCCGACGCCGACAGGCACAGTCCCATGATCACGGCCGTGGCGACGGCCACGGCCCGCCGTCGCGGCACCGCGCTCAGGCGTGGAGCGCGTCGGCGATCGGCAGCGCCGCGTCGGCCGGGCCGTTGCCGAAGCGGATCGTGCGGCCGATGGTAGACGGGTTGCCGACGACCTCGGCGATCACCGCCGCGACGTCTGCCCGCGACACCTCGCCGTGCCCCTCGGGATCGAGAACGATACGACCGGTCGGCGCATCGAAGGTGAGGGTGCCCGGTCCGAGGATCGTGCCCTCGAGGGCGGTGCCGCGCAGATGCTCGTCCGCCGCCCACTTCGCGTCGGCGTAGGCGAAGAACCCGTCGTCCTGGGGCACTCCGTGGTCGGCCTTCGAGCCGATCCACGACACCATGACGTAGCGCGCGACATCGGCCTCGCCTGCGGCGTCCATGGTGCGGATCGCCGCATCGCGGTCGACGGCGTACGTGCGCTCTGCGGATCCTCCGCCGGCGCCCGCTGACCAGACGACGGCGTCGTGCCCGCGGATGATGTCGGAGAGCGCCGCGGTGTCGAGGGTCTCGACATCGGCGACGAGCGCGCGAGCGCCGGTCTGCTCGACCTCCTCGACGTGATCGGGGTTGCGGATCACGGATGTGACCTCATCGCCGCGGGCGACGAGAAGAGGGGCGAGCAGGAGTGCGATGCGGCCGTGGCCGCCGAAAACGATGATTCGCGACATGCTTTCACCCTACGCGCCTCTGCCGACACCGGCTCGGGGGTGCGCTCAGCGAGGACCCTGCGAACTGTCGATGACGAAGGCCTGCGGGTGCCCCGGGAGGTAGCGGACCACGACCGGCTCGCCGGAGGGCAGGTAAGCATCGCGATCCGGGTACACGGCCGGCGTGAAGAAGTTGCTCTCGATCGTGTACTCCACGCCGCTCGGGGTCGTGAACGTCACCCAGTCGCCGTCGACGGTGCCGGTCGTCGGCTGACCGTGCTCGTGGATGTAGGCGCGCGTGATCGGCACCCCCGTGAGGCTGAGGATGCCGATCACGAGGTTCGCCAGCATGACGACGGCGAGCGCCCGGAACACGAGGCGCCGCACAGCGCCCACCGCCTTCCCACGCGTGGCGATGTGGCCGTGGAGCAGCCCTTCGCGCTCTCGGACGCGCCGCAGCGACGCTCCGGGCGCTGCACCGCCCGCGGACATGGCGAACAGTCCGAGGATCGAGAAGCCCGCGATGAACACCATCGCGTACCCGTGCGACGCGGGGAAGTCGATCAGCCAGATGAGGGTGTCGAGGATGTTCATCGTCCGGCCTCCTTCTCGATAGTCACGGCCACGGTCTTCGGATCCTCGCGCCGGTAGAAGGCCCAGATCGGTGAGCCGACCTGGAACCGCGAGATCGCCTCGGGGTACGCGAACACCGTGGTGTCGGCCTCCCACGTCGAAGCGCCTTCGGGGGCCATGAGCACCTTCAGCTCGAGCTCGCTCTGCCCCTCTCTGCGCCTCCCTGTCGGGCGCACCGCCAGCACGGACGCAGGCACCTGCGTTCCCGTCGTCCGCGCTCTCACCAGGCGAGGGTCGATGAGACCACGATCGATCCGCCACTGCAGCAGTGCATCATGGACCGCCTGATCCGTGACGTCGGCGAGCTCGATCGTGTCGTGGTCTGTGGGGCTGAACCTCACCGGGATCGGCTGCCCCACCTGGAGCCACGCGAGGTCGGTGGTGTCGGCCAGCATCCGCAGCTGTCCGACGAATTCCTCCCCCGCCGTCGGGGTGACCCGGATGAACAGGTCGTACTGCGGGAGGTCGTTGACGGTCAGGCCGGTTCGGGTGACCTCGACGATGCGGCCCACACCGATCTGCGACTCGCCTCGAACTCTGCGGCGGCGGCCCAGGCCCGACATCGTGCCGCCGAAGGTGAGGATCAGTCCCCAGGCGACCCCGATGATGATCGGCCCGCCCAGGGTGTCCTCTCCGGAGAACGGCAGGATCGAGTCCCGCTGATCTATGCCGAAGAGCCCTTCGCCGGTCCAGATGACGAGCCATGCCGACAGCAGCAGCCAGATGACCAGGACGACGATGCGGATCACGCCATCAGCGTAGCGATCATGCGTCGACGCAGTGCGGAGCGTGGCGGGCGGGATCCCGCCGGCTCACTCGGTGCGGACGGGCGCCGCAGCCAGCGCACGCTGCACGCCCGTCGCCGCCGAGCGCCCCGCGCGATTCGCCCCGATGGTGCTCGCCGAGGGGCCGTAGCCCACGAGCTGGATCCGAGGATCCCGCACCGCGGTGGTGCCCCGGCCATGTCGATCGAGCTGGATGCCGCCGGCGGCGCTGCGCAGATGCAGGGGCGCGAGATGAGAGATCGCCGGTCGGAACCCCGTCGCCCACAGGATCGCGTCCACCGGCTCGAAGGATCCGTCCGCCCACCGCACTCCATCGGGCTCGACGCTCTGGAACATCGGCCGACGCGCGGCGTAGGCGCCGAGGCGCTCCGCCTCGCGCTCCTGCGGGCGCAGCATCAGACCCGTCACGCTGACCACGCTCTGCGGGGGAAGGCCCTGCGCCACCCGCTGCTCGACGAGTGCGACCGCGGCCGCCCCGGCTTCAGGGGTGAAGTCGTCATCGCGCCACACGGGCTCGCGACGGGTCGCCCAGAGCGTGTCTGTGAGCGGGGCAAGCGCCCCGAGGAACTGCACAGCCGACGCGCCGCCGCCGACCACCAGCACCCGTTTGCCGATGAAGTGCTGCGGGCCCGGATAGTCGACCGTGTGCAGCTGCTCCCCGAGGAACGTCTCCATGCCGGGATAGTGCGGGATGAACGGATGCGTCCAGGTGCCCGTCGCGTTCACCAGGGTGCGTGTGCGCCACTCGCGCTCCCCCGCACGCACCAGGAAGATGCCGCCGTCGTCCTCGACACGATCCACCCGCACCGGGCGCACGACCGGAAGTCGATGCGCGCGCTCGTACGCGGCGAAGTATGCCGGAACCGCCATGTTCGCGCGCTGGCCGTCACGCGGAGGGGGTGTGTCGCCCGGGAGCTCGGCCACGCCGTGCACGTCCCGCATCGTCAGCGCATCCCACCGGTGCCGCCACGCTCCTCCCGGTTCATCGTCGGAGTCGAGCAGCACATGCGAGACCCCCAGACGGGTCAGATGGAACGATGACGAGAGACCGGCTTGGCCTGCGCCGATCACGAGACTGTCCAGGATGCTCACGACGATGACAACGCACGCGGGACCCGGAGTGTTCCGCGCGACGACGCGCCCGGGGGCCGCCGCCCGATTGGTGCTGTGCGCGATCCGTGTAGTACTCTGTTCAAGTTGCTTCGAGCAGTTCGGAAGCAGTTCTGGGCCTGTGGCGCAGCTGGTAGCGCACCTGCATGGCATGCAGGGGGTCGGGGGTTCGAGTCCCCCCAGGTCCACAACGAAACCCGCGAGAGATCGCGGGTTTTTTGTGTCTTTGAACAGTTTTGAGTCCTCGAATCTATTCGCAGCACGGCCGTCGCGAAAGTCTTGAGACGTGGCCATCCACGATTGACCATTGCCCGTCACCACCGGTCATAAGCGCTTACAGCCAGGAAGCCAGGTAGCGCCGCTCTGCAGCGGTGAAGCCGGGTCGAGCTGCTTCCGTGCTTGCTTGCGGGTGCCTCAACAGCGTTAGGAACTACCCGAGTGCGGGGCTGAGGGGTGTCGGTGCCGGAGCAGAGACTAGCTCCATGACCACAGCGACGCTAGACGCCACCCAAATTCGGTTCCTAACCCGGCTTCAACACAAACTGCGCCGCCAGAACCGAGAGCTTCGGGAGGGGCATGTTCGTCTCGCTCTCTCCGCTCAGGAGTCCTCATCGCTGACCCATGCAGTGACGGCGCCTGTCTTCGGGTTCCCCGTCGTCGTGGCGCTCGCAGCGCTGGCATTCCCCGTCACTGCCCCGGTGACGCCGAACCAGCTTGTCATCGCCACTGTCGTCCTCGCTATTGGAGTTGCGTTCTACGGTGTGATTTGGGGTCTGGGCCCGCATCTCCAGCGCACCCAGGCCGTTGCGGAGATTACCCGGGCGGAACTCGACGACCAACGCGTGATTGCCGGACTGCGCGGTCGAGCCCGTCGCGATGCCGAAGCGTCCCTCGCGTCGTTCAGCGCGCCTTGGACGCCTGCACGCGTGGGGAGGACGAACTGATGCGCCTTCACGCGCCCACGAAGCTGATGACCAGGGCGGCCACGGAGATGATGAAGGCGCAGGCCGGCAACACGTTTTCCATGCATTCCGTGCTCTTCGAGAACCGCAAGCAACACTTGGCCTTTCGAGCGGGAGATTCTCAAGGACATTAGGCATTCGATTTGAGTTCGAGCGCTGACGATACTCGAGAGTGTCTCCCACGCAGGAGAACTCGGTCGCCGAGACCTCACGAGAGGGACGAAGATGCGCACCGCTCCGCCATTTCAGGAAGTCCAACGCCTCCACACCGGCGCCCGCGCCCCTGGTGAGTTCTCCGTCGAGCGAGTTTGCGAGATCCATGCAACGCGCGAGCGTGGAGAGGGACGCCTACTGATCGACGGCTACGACTCGGCGCGGAAGGCTCTTCGAGTACAGACGAGCCCTAACTACGAACCACGCACCTGATCCCAGGAAGGGCACTGCGAAGATCGCGAGGATCCACAGGATTACCTGGATCGTCGAGAGACCCTTAGTGAGAACGAGCGACACGAAGGCGAAAATGCCCAGCGCGAACCCGACTGCCAGGGCGGACATTAGGACTCCGTCAATGAACGTCGGAACAAGCGGATTCATAGATTCTCCTTCAGTCCGAACCGAGTAGGCCCGCTCGATGCCCAAGTGGGCCTACTCGGCATGCATCTACCTATTATCGCCATCCACCTGAGACGTAACTACCCGTGCCGCTGCCGGTGACGTACTGAATTCCGGACGAGGTGCTCCAGCTCCAGGTGCCCCAGGGTGTGGGTGCACCGCGCTTGACCACGACCTTGCACTCTCCTACCGCGTTGCTGCCAGAAATGTACGAGCCGGCCTTCGACGACGTGATCGAAGCCGTCGGATCGGCGTTTTGCTCGACCGTGCAGGTGTAGGACGCCACGCTAGTTGCCCGGCCGCCGCTCACATAGTAGTTCAGGGAGACCTTGGTCTCAGTGATCTTGATACCGGCGAATGAGAACCACTGCTTTCCCCAGACATTCTTAATCGTAGCCGCCGCCAGTGCAGCCCCCTTCGTGACGGGGGCAGCCGCCGATTGCGAGAAGGCGAAGTCTCCGTCACGCTGTGTCTTCGTCGTGCCTGACGTCGACCCCAGGCCGAAGTTCGGGGTGACTTCCCCGACGAAGTAGCCGGCGAGTTCCGCCCTCTGCTCGGCGTTCAGCGCGTCGAACTTTGCGACCCCCGCCGAGTCTCCACGCTCAACCAAATTGGTACGGAACTCCGCGAGAGCCGTTGCCTCCGGTGCCGATACTTCTGTCGCGACAGCGGGAGCTGCCGAGAACGCCATCATGCCCACAACAATTGCGGCTGCAAGCGATGACATGCGAGTTTTAATACCCATAGGATTTCTCTCCGGTTCGTCTTGTAGGCCCCGTGCGGGACGAACTGTTCGAACGTATTGAAGAAGTAGTCAACTCCCACACAACTTCCGACCACACTCGATATCGACTTTCGGCCACATCTCGAGCGGGCGTCCGAGAGCAGTGGCCTAATTCAGGCTTTCACTGCGTCAAGCACGGTCGAAGCTCGCTCTGTTCCCAGGGCACGACTATGGTTCCGGATCGGCAGAGAACGGCTACGACGGCGATAGAACACCGCGTCGACGCAGACCAGGCCGTCCCGAGACATCAGCACCACTCACCTCGAGTCGAGCAAGCGGACCACGTGATCGACGCGGCGTCAGCCAGATGGCCCAGCGCGCCGGCTTGGCTTGCTCGGCTCTTGTGTTTCTCTGCGCTCTGGGGAGTGGATGACGCGGATGCTGCACCACTCACGCTCCCGACATGCCTCGTCTCCTGACCTAAGGTGAGGAGATGAACTCGGGTGAGGCGCGGACGATCGACACTCGTTCCCGTCGCCTGCGCCTTCTGGTGGATGTTCTCTTGGTTGTCGTTGCGGGGCTCGTCGTGTTTACGCAGGCCGGCGGGACGTGGTGGGGCGGTCTGGCTGGCGACGCGCTGTACGCCGCGCTGATCTACCTCATCGTCGCGATCGCGTTTCCACGAACGAAGATCGCGGTCATCGCCTCCGTCGCGTTCGCCATCTGCGCGGCCATCGAACTGTTCCAGCTGACGGGAATGCCAACGACCTGGGCGGATACCTTCTGGCCCATTCGGCTGGTTCTCGGAGTGGGGTTCGACCCGCTCGACCTGGTCGCATACGCAGTGGGTGCGGCCGCTGCGGCCGGCTACGACACGGTGCTCTGGCGCGCTGGACACCGAGCGCGTGCCCGCCACACAGCGAACCCCTCTTGAGGTGGACAGCGCTCCGTGTCACCACGTCTCCATCTCCAGCGCCAGGGACTTGCTATCTGCGGTCGTCCTGGATAGAAAGGCGAGGCCGTCCTTGATCTCCTCGACGGCTCTTCGACAACTGGAGGCTACGGGTGCTGGGACTCTTTCGACGCGCTGAGACGATGATCGACAGCGCGGTGCCCCGCCCTGAGCCCGGGCTCTGGTCACGCGGTCTCGGACTCGCTGCGACCAGGAGCCTGCAGACGCTCGCGGTGCTCGCGCTCGTCGCCGTGGGTGTGCTGGTCATCACGCAGCTGTCCCTCGTCTTCATCCCGGTGACCATCGCCCTGATCCTGGCGTGTGCGATCCATCCGCTCGTCGCCTTCATGCGCCGGCGCGGCGTCCCCTCGATCCTCGCGACCTGGATCGCGCTGATCGGCATCATCGTGGTGCTGGGCGGCGTCGTCTGGGTGATCGTTCTCACCGTGCGCTCCCAGTGGGACGACCTGGTCGATTCCGCCAGCGACGGCATCGCCCAGGTGACGTCATGGCTGAACACCCTCCCCTTCGATTTCGCGTCGATCGACCTCGACGATGTCTGGGCCGGTGCCGGTGAGTTCCTCACCAGTGCCTCCTTCGGACGCGGGGCGCTCGCCGGCGTCTCCGCGACCGCGAGCTTCTTCACCGGGCTCGCCCTGATGATCGTCGTGCTGTTCTTCTTCCTCAAAGACGGCCCGCGCATCTGGGAGTTCCTGCTGCGCCCGTTCACCGGTGCCAGCTACGAGCGTGCCCGTCGCATCGGCGACAAGACCGTCGACGTGTTCGGCGGCTACATCCGCGGGACCTCGATCGTCGCCGCGGCGGACGCCCTCGGCATCGGAATCGGGCTCGCGATCCTGCAGATCCCGCTGGCGCTCCCGCTCGCCGTGATCGTGTTCCTCACGGCGTTCATCCCGCTCGTGGGTGCGACGGCCGCCGGCATCCTCGCGGCCCTGGTCGCCCTCGTCACGCACGGTCCGCTGGCTGCGCTCATCGTCATCGGCATCGTGGTGCTGGTCAACCAGCTCGAGGGCAACTTCCTGCAGCCGGTCGTGATGGCGCGGTCGCTCAAGCTGCACGCCCTCGTCATCCTGCTTGCCCTGACCACCGGCACGATCCTCGGAGGGATCGTCGGCGCCGTCCTGTCGGTGCCGATCGCCGCGGTCGCGTGGGGCATCATCACGGTGTGGGACGGCGAGAACACGCCCGCCAAGCCGTTCCGCAAGAAGCGGCCCGAACAGGTCTGACCCCGCGTCGCGTCGGGCCCCCACCGGCCGTGACGCGGACTGCTCGGAGACCCTTCTGACTCATGCCAGACTTGACGGGTGACCGAGTCCAGGAAGCCCGCCGTCGTCCGCGGCTTCGCTGCGTCGTCGCTGGCGATCTTCATCGCTCTCGCCGGTCACCTCACCGGCGGCGGCGCGATGCCCGGACCTCTGGGAATCGTCGTGCCCTGGCTGCTCTCCGTGATGATCTGCGTCCTGCTCGCGGGACGCCGCCTCTCGCTGACTCGCATGAGCCTGTCGGTCGCCCTGAGCCAGTTCCTCTTCCACGTGCTGTTCGTGCTCGGCACCGTCGCGCCGTCGGGTGTCTCAGCGCCCCACGTGCACGGCGGGCCGATCGTGATCCCCACAGGTCCCGGCATCTCTGAGGCCGTCGTCGCCGATGGCAGCATGTGGATCGGCCACGGCATCGCCGCCCTGGTGACCGTTCTCGCCCTGCACCGGGGCGAACGCCTGATCCTCGCCCTGCACGCGCTGTCCGGGCAGGCCGTGCGATGGATGCGGCGTCGGCTCGACGCCGCGCTCGTCCGCCCCGCGCTTCCCGCTCTCGTCCGGACTCGCGGAGAGTTCCTTCTCCAGCGCGCATCCGCCCCCGTCCACCTCACGACCCTTCGAGGCCGCGCCCCTCCGGCGGTCCCTGCGATCTGATCCGCGCGCGCGGCCCCAAGGGCCCCGACGCGCGTCCTCGCCGTGCGCCCCTGCGCTCACGGCGCTGCACGCAGGAACGACGTCGATGATCGACGTCCGTCGAAAGGTCTCCCTCTCCCATGTCCCCTCTCCGCAGATCTGCGGTGGGGCTGGCGCTGGCCGCCGTCGCGGTGCTCGCGTCGGCCGTCCCCGCGTCCGCCCACGACCAACTCGTCTCGAGCACCCCCGGCGACGGGGAACAGCTCGCGTCCGCACCCTCGACCGTCTCCATGACCTTCTCGGGCGAACTGCTCGTGCTGGATTCCGAACTGACCGGCGCCGTCGTGCTCGTCGTTGACGAGTCCGGCACGGACTGGGTGACCGGCCCGGTGACCGTCGCCGGGAACACGGTGACCGCGCCGGTGGACCCTGAGATGCCGGTGGCCGGCTATCAGGTGCGGTGGCAGGTCGTATCGGAGGACGGACACCCGATCTCGGGCGTCATCCCCTTCACGATCGGCGACGCCGAGCCGATGCCGATCGGCGCGACGCCGGCCGGCGACGGGCCTGCCGACGGAGCAGCCACGACCGGCTCGACCCCTGCCGCAGATCAGATCGCCGACGAGACGGGCGGTGCCACCAGGGTGCTGCTCGTCGGAGCAGGCGGGGCGGCCGTGGCCGCGCTCGCCTTCGTCCTGTATCGAATCCTTCGTCGTCCTCGCACGACAGATGAGCTGTGAAAGGCACCACCATGAACACCACCCCCCTTTCCCGAATGACCGCGATCCTCACGGTCTCGCTGCTCGCCCTCACCGGCTGCGCGGCCGGCAGCGCCCCCGCCGAGACGAAGAGCGCCCCTGCGGGCGACGTCGTCACGATCGACGACGCCTGGGTCAAGGCAGCCGACGACGGCATGTCGGCCGCGTTCGGCGTGCTCTCCAACAGCGGCGACGAGGATGTGACCGTGGTCTCGGTCTCGTCCCCCTCCTCCGACATGCTCGAACTCCACGAGACCGTCGAGAACGAATCCGGCGAGATGGTCATGCGCGAGATCGAGGGCGGATTCGTCATCCCCGCCGGCTCGGAGCTCACGCTGGAGCCGGGCGGGAACCACATCATGCTGATGGATCTCACCGCGCCGCTGCTCGCCGGTGACGAGGCGACGTTCACCCTCACATTCTCCGACGACTCGACCTACGAGTTCACCGCTCCGGTGAAGGACTACTCGGGCGCGAACGAGAACTACGAAGACGGCTCCGAGCACGAAGAGGGCATGGATCACTGATGGCGGCGCCCACTGAGGGCGCCCGCTCCCGTCGCTCCGGGTCGACCCGGCGGCAGTTCCTCCTCGGAGGAGCTGTCGCCGGTGTCGGCGCGGTCGCGGCGGTGGGAGCGGACATCGCCCTGAATCGACCCTCGACGGACAGCACGGCCGTCTCGACCCCGATGAACGGAACGGAGACCGTGCCGTTCTTCGGCGCACATCAGGCCGGGGTGGACACCGCCGCCCAGGCGCACGGAGTCTTCGTGGCCCTCGATCTGCACGACGACACCGACAGGACCGCGCTGACCCGCCTGATGCGCATCCTCACGGACGACGCCGCGCGACTCACCCAGGGACGGCCCGCGCTCGCGGACTCCGAACCCGAGCTCGCGCTGTCTCCGGCACGCCTCACCGTCACGTTCGGCTTCGGTCCCGGATTCGTCGCGCGGGCGGGCGGCACCCCGCCCGCCTGGCTCGCTCCCCTCCCCGCCTTCCGCGTGGATCGGCTGCAGCCCGAGTTCTCTGACGGAGACCTGCTGCTGCAGATCGCCGGAGACGATCCGCTGACCGTCGCCCACGCCCTGCGGATGCTGTTGAAGGATGCCCGCGGGTTCGCCGGCGTCCGCTGGACCCAACAGGGTTTTCGCCGCGCCTACGGCACCGAGCGTCCGGGCACGACCATGCGCAACCTGTTCGGCCAGGTCGACGGCACCGCCAACCCGGAGCCAGGGACGGCCGACTTCGACCGGATCGTGTGGACCGAGGAGGGCTGGCTCTCCGGAGGGACGGGCATGGTCATCCGCCGCATCCGCATGGACCTCGACAAGTGGGACCGCCTCGATCGCAGCGGCCGCGATGCCTCGGTCGGCCGGACTCTCGCGAACGGCGCGCCCCTCACCGGCACGAAGGAGTTCGACGAGCCGGACTTCGAGGCGAAGACCGCGATCGGCTTCCCCGTCATCCCGGCGTTCGCGCACATCCGTCGCGCTCGCGGCGACGGGGCGGAGCGGATCTTCCGACGCGGCTACAACTACGACGAGCGTCCGAGCGGCGCCGAGGTCTCGGAGTCGGGCCTGCTCTTCGTGTCCTTCCAGGCCGACATCGAACGCCAGTTCACGCCGATGCAGAAACGCCTCGACGAGCTGGACCTGCTCAACGAGTGGACCGTGCCGATCGGCTCGGCCGTGTTCGCCGTGCCACCGGGATGCGCCGAGGGCGGGTTCATCGGTGAGACCCTTCTCACCGGAGGGGTGGGCGCATGAGCGTCCGTGAACGCGCCGTCGTCTCACCTCCGGCTCCCGCCGGGCCGCCTCGGCGACGCGGCGGCTCCCGTCTCGGCGCACTGCTGCTGCGCCTGCACTTCTACGCCGGGATCCTGGTGGGCCCGTTCATCCTCGTCGCGGCACTCAGCGGCGCGCTCTACGCCCTGACCCCGCAACTCGAGCAGGCCGTGTACGCCCACGAGCTGCATGCGCCGGCACCGGACTCCACGGTGCCGCTCGCCGCGCAGATCGAGGCCGCGAACACGCACGTGGGCGAGGGGACGGCGTTGTTCGCCGTGCGCCCGGCACCGGAACCCGGAGACACGACGCGCATCATGTACGCCGTGGACGGCCTCGGCCCGAGCGAGTCACTGGCCGTGTTCGTCGACCCCGGCACAGCGGAGATCCGTGGGGAGCTGGTGGTCTACGGCACCAGCGGCGCCACTCCCCTGCGCACCTGGGTCAGCAACCTGCACCGCACGCTGAACCTCGGCGACCCCGGCCGGTTGTACAGCGAGCTCGCGGCCTCCTGGCTCGGGATCGTCGCCATCGCCGGCATCGCGCTCTGGGTCATCCGGCTGCGCAAGGCCAGGGTCAAGCGCGATCTGCTCCGCCCCGACCCCGCCCACCGGGGGTATCGCAGGCTGTTCGGCTGGCACGCCTCGCTCGGCGTGTGGGTGCTTCTGGGAGCACTGTTCCTGTCAGCCACGGGAATCACCTGGTCGCAGTACGCCGGGGCGAACGTCGACAGTCTGCGGGCAACCCTCGACTGGGGAACCCCCACGGTCAGCACCAGCCTCGACGGCACGACGGCCGGGTCCGACGGACATGCGCATCATCACGGCGCGGAGAGCGCCCCCAGCGGATCGGCGAACCCGGCGACGTTCGACGCCGTCCTCGCGATCGCGCAACGGCAGAACGTCAACACCGGACAGGTGGAGATCAAGCCGCCCGCCGAGCCCGGGGCGGCCTGGACGGTCCGCGAGATCAAGACCGGATTCCCCACCGAATCCGACTCGCTCGCGATCGACGGAACCACCATGCAGGTCGTCGACCGCGTCGACTTCGCCGACATCCCGCTCGCAGCCAAGCTCGCGAGCTGGGGCATCAACATCCACATGGGGGTGATGTTCGGACTCGCCAATCAGATCGTGCTGTTCGTCGTCGCCCTCGCCATCGCCATCATGGTCGTGCTCGGCTACCTGATGTGGTGGCGACGGCGTCCGCGTCGCGACCCGTCGCGGATCGTCGGAAGCCCTCCCGGGAGGGCGCTCCGAGGGGCGCCGTGGTGGGAGATCGGGATCGTCGCGGTCGCAGCGGTCCTCGTCGGTCTCTGGCTGCCGTTGGTCGGCTGGACGCTGCTGGGGTTCCTCGTCCTCGACACCCTGATCCCCTGGGTTCGCCGCGCGGCACACGCCCGTCGGCCACGGGGACAACAGGAGGTGTGACGCCGGCTACCCTCCGCCGACGATGCCGTCAACCCGCTGCCGCGCGACCGGTGAGCATTCTATGGTCGCCATCACACACACGAGAGGAGTCACCATGTCCACACCGATCCCCCCGCTGGTCCCGCGACCCGACGACGACGGCGACATCGACGCAGTGCCGCACCGCGAGGTCGATGGCGAAAAGGTCCTCGACACCGATGTCGACGCGGATCAGGTCGACGGCGCCACCGCTGACAGACTCGCAGCGGAGCAGCCGGCGGATGCCGACACGGACGCCGACTGAACCGCTTCGCGACCGAACCGACTCATGACTGTGGGGCAGGGCCACCGAGGTGGCCCTGCCCCACAGTCTGTGCTCTGTGCGTCTTTCAGGTGGCGTAGAGCGGTGGCAGGTGCGGGATGGCTATCGGCCTCGTCGCCCTGCTCGGATCCTGGATCCGCGCGACCTCGTCGAGCACCTCCTGCGCATTCGCGTACCGTGCCGACAGCGGCAGGTCGCGAAGCCAGACGACCTCGACCTCGGTGTCGGCATACTCGTAGATGCATCCGACCACGTTGCGCGGGTCGTCGGGCGAATAGCGACGATCGTTGATCACCCACTCCGACGGAGTGACACGGTGAAGAACGTATCTCGGCTCTGGATCTCCTGTCATGCGGTTTCCCTCCAACACTCGTCCCCAGCTTTCATCATCCGCCGAGGATGTGCGGGTGCACAGCCCCTTGACAGAGGTTCGCGGGGGTCGAGCGCGGAGTTCAGCCCGCAGGGCGGATCGTCAGATCCGTCAGCGCGGCGTCGTCCGGGAGGTCGAGTGCCGTCAGGATCATGGACGCGACGGAGTCGGCGGTGATGAATCGCTCGGCATCGTATTCACGCCCCTCCTGCTGATGCACGCGCTCCTGCATCGGAGTCGCGGTGCGGCCCGGATAGATCGACGTCACTCGCACCCCGTGCTCCGACTCCTCGGCGCGCAGGGAGTCGGCCAGCGCCTTGAGACCATGCTTGGAGGCGGCGTACGCCGACCACCCCGCGTGGGCGTGCAGACCGGCACCGGAGTTCACGAACACGACCCTGGCACGGGAGACGCGCAGCACCGGCAACAGGAGACGCGTCAGTTCCGCGGGCCCCACGAGATTGACAGCGAGCTGCTGCTCCCAGAGGTTCGCGGGCAGGTCGGCCACCGGACCGAGGTCGACGACACCCGCGACATGGATCAGCGAGTCGATGCGCTCGGGAAGGGGCTGCTTCGAGAGCGCCCACGACAACCGTCCCGGCTGCGCGAGGTCGCCGACGAGGGCGGTGGCGCCCGGGAGTCCGGCGGTGATCTCCCTCGCTCGACCCGCATCGCGGGCGAGGACCGTCACCTGATCGCCGCGCTCGAGAAGGCGGCGCGCGACGACGGCGCCGATCCCCGACCCGGCACCGGTGATCAGGTGTGCACGCATGTCAGTCGCGGTCTGCGACCGAGGCGGACTCGGAGAGCTCGAACGGGACCACGGGGCAGTCCTTCCACAGGCGCTCCAGGCCGTAGTACACGCGCTCCTCCTGATGGAAGACGTGGACGATCAGGTCGCCGAAATCGAGCAGGACCCAGCGGGCCTCCGCACGACCTTCGCGGCGGACCCGCTTGTGACCGGACTCGATGAGCCGGTCCTCGATCTCATCGGCGATCGCGGCGACGTTGCGCTCGCTGTTTCCGGTGACCAGCAGGAAGATGTCGACGAGCGGGAGAGGCTCCGACACGTTGAGCGCGACGAGATCCTCACCGCCCTTCGAGACGGCGGCGTCTGCCGCGAGCTGGAGCATCTCTTCGGCGGTTTCAGGTGACTGCATCAGAACACATTCGTGGTGAAGGCGATGATCAGGGAGACGCCCAGCGCGAGCGCGAGACCACCCGCCACGATCGCGAGGATGAGCATGAGTTTGTTGCCCTTTTCGGGGGCTGGCGGGCGGATGACCTCGCCGGCGGGCTTGATGGTGCTGACCGCCGCGCTGGCGGCGATCGGCGTGGGCGAGGATGCCGGGGGCAGCTCGCCGTCGATGAGCACGGCGTCGATGTCCTTGCCATCGGTCGTGCCGTGCGCGTGTCCCTGCGAGCCGAGGCCGCGGGGCAGCTCGTAGGAGCCCGTGATCAGGATCTCTCCCGTGGACGCGACCGGCCCGGAGAGATCACCGTCGCCCGCAGACGGGGTGAAGATCAGGGTGTTGGGAGCGAGGTGCTGAGATCCCGTCGAGTCGCCGACCGTGAGCAGCTCGTCGAACGACGGAGCGAACGGCGCGCGGGCCTCGTTCGGATCGGAGAGCAGATCCTGTCCGAACGCCGGGTTGACCGTCGGGTTCTCCTCCACAGAGATGTCTGCGGCATCCGCATCGTCGACGTCGGCGAGGACGTCCTCCGACTCGGACGCCTCGGCGTCGTCATCCTCGGCGAGGCCGAGCTCGGCGACGGAGGCAGCGGGTTCCTCGTCGGAGGCCTGTGTGGCGGAATCCTGTGCGGCGGAATCGTCTGCGCCGATGACCTCTTCGTCGCGCACGTCCTCATCGACGGCGTGTTCCTGCGCGCCGGAGGACGAGGCGGTCGCGGCGCTGACGGGAGCGGGAAGCTGTGCGGCATCCGCGTCGTCCGCACCGTCGGTGTCGGCGGGAGTCGCGGTGCCTGCTCGCTGCCTCTCGAGCTCTCGGACCTGTCGGCGGGTCAACCCCCCGGTACTCGCAGCGGCGCCACTGGCGGGTGCGGCGGGGGCGGCCGGGGTCGTCGCGTCGTGGGACGCGGCATTCGAGGTCGCAGCGCTGTCGGCGCGCTCCTCGGCGTTCGTGTCGTCGCGTCCGGGCGCTGCGGACTGCGCGTCGGGCACGACTGCGGCGGCCGCCGCAGCCTCCTCCGCGGTGATGACCGGCGTGGAACCCGTCAACCGGATCTCACGCAGCTGCTTTCGCGTCAGCGGACCCTGCTCCTGCCGATCCGATGTACTCATGCCTTGCTCCGATACAGATGATGCTTCGCGATGTATTGAACGACTCCGTCGGGAACGAGATACCAGACCGGCTCGTCGTCTCGGACCCGCGCGCGGCAGGCCGTCGACGAGATGGACAGCGCCGGCACCTCCAGTTGGCTGACGTTGTCGCTGGGGAGGCCGTCTGTGCTCAAGACGTGTCCTGGGCGTGAGACCGCGACGAAGTGGGCCAACTCCCACAGTTCATCATGGTCCCTCCAACTGAGAATCTGCGCCACGGCGTCTGCACCCGTGATGAAGAAGAGCTCAGCGTCGGGACGCCGCTCCTTGAGATCACGCAGGGTGTCGATCGTGTACGTCGGTCCTTCGCGATCGATGTCGACCCGACTCACGGTGAACTGCGGATTGGATGCCGTCGCGATGACCGTCATCAGATAACGGTGCTCGCTCGGCGTGACCTCGGCCTTCTGCCACGGGCGTCCCGTGGGTACGAAGACGACCTCGTCGAGATCGAAGGAGTGCGCGACCTCGCTGGCGGCGACCAGGTGCCCGTGATGGATGGGGTCGAAGGTGCCGCCCATCACACCGATGCGCGCCGGACGCGAGGTCGTATCGTTCATAGGCGCCTAGTGGCCGTGCCCTGCCTCGTGGCCGTCCTTGCCGTGGCGCGCAGCCCAGGCGTCCGCCTTCGCGGAGTGGCGGTTGGCGACGTTCTTGTACGACAGGGTGACGAAGCCGAGGAACGCGAAGACGATGATCGCGACGACGCCGAAGATCAGGGTCTCGAGCTGGACGTTGCCGTGGTGCTCGGTCTCGGCGGCGGCCATCGCGATCTGTGCGACGAGGTTCATCGTGACTCCGTTTCGTGGCTGGGGGGCATGGCCCACCAGGAGCCACAGCGCCCCCTAGTCTAGCCCTCAGCCGCGGGTCTGCCCCGACCCACGCGCCAGCCATTTCGTGCTCGTCAGCTCGGAGAGTCCCATCGGCCCCCTGGCGTGCAGCTTCTGGGTCGAGATGCCGACCTCCGCGCCGAAGCCGAACTCGCCTCCATCGGTGAATCGGGTGGAGGTGTTGACCATCACCACGGCCGAGTCGACCTCCGCGAGGAACCTCTCGGCATTGCGCGTGTCCGTGGTTATGATCGACTCCGTGTGGCCCGTGCTGTAGCGACGGATGTGGTCGAGGGCATCATCGAGGCTGTCGACGACCTTCATGGCGATGTCGAGGCTGAGATACTCGGTCGCCCAGTCCTCGTCGGTCGCGGGGATCACATTCGAGACGAGCCCGGCCACCATGTCGTCACCGTGGATCGCGACCCCCTCGCTCTGCAGCGCGCTCGCGACGAGGGGCACCAGCCGCGGCGCGGCCTGCCTCAGCACCAGCACGGTCTCGACCGCGTTGCACACGCTGGGCCGCTGCACCTTCGCGTTCACGACGATGTCGCGCGACCAGTCTTCCGGGGCGGTCTCATCGAGCACGATGTGCACGTTGCCCGCACCTGTCTCGATGACGGGGACGGTCGACTCGGTGACCACGGTCTCGATGAGCCCTGCGCTCCCGCGAGGGACCAGAACATCGATGTAGCCGCGTCCGTTCATCAGCGCCTTCGCACCGTCACGGCCGAAGTCGTCGACCGTCTGCACGGCCTCGGGGGTCACCCCCGCGCTCTCCAGCGCCTTGCGCATGATCTGCACGAGCACGGTGTTGGAGTCGCGGGCGGCGCTGCCGCCGCGCAGCACGACGGCGTTCCCCGAGCGCAGCGCGAGGGCGGCGATGTCGACGGTCACGTTCGGCCGTGCCTCGTAGATCGCTCCGACCACCCCGAAGGGCACGCGCACCTGCTCGAGCATGACCCCGTTCGGCATCCGGTGTCCGCCGACCACGCGCCCGACCGGGTCGGGCAGCGCCGTGACCTCTCGCACCGCCGACGCGAGAGCGCGCACGCGCTTCTCGTCGAGTCTCAGTCGATCGATCAGCGAGTCGCCGATGCCGTCGGCCTGACCGCGCGCGACATCACGGTCGTTCGCCTCGATGATCGCCGCGGCGTTCTGCTCGAGGGCGACCGCGATGGCTTCGAGCGCGCGGGCCTTGTCGTCGCTCGTCAGTGCGGCGGTGGCGCGGGACGCCTCCTTGGCGCGCTCGAGGCGCACCTGCGGGGTCTGGTCGGTCATCCGCCCAGTCTAGGAGAGCGCAGGCTCGAACCAGGTCCCTATTTCGGCCCCCGCGAGAGCCCGGTCGACCAGGTCGGCACTGGTCACGAGGACGCCGATGCCGGAGGCTGCTGCAAGGCGCGCCGCCGAGACCTTCGTCGCCGCTCCCCCGGTGCCGACGCTGTTGACGACTGTCGAACCGAACTCCAGACCCGAGAGGTCGGCATCCGGGGCGACCACGTCGATCGGCACGGCCGAGGGGTCGGACGGCGGCTTCGTGTACAGGGACTCGATGTCGCTGAGCAGCACGAGCGCGTCAGCCTCGATGAGCTGCGCCACGAACGCCGCGAGACGGTCGTTGTCGCCGAAGCGGATCTCCTGGGTGGCCACCGTGTCGTTCTCATTCACGATCGGCAGGATGCGGAGTCCGAGCAGACGCTCCATGGCGCGGCGGGCATTGCTGCGCGACGTGGGGTTCTCGAGGTCACCCGTCGTCAGGAGCACCTGGCCGGCGACGATGTCGAAGGGCCGCAGCGACTCCTGGTACCGGTAGACCAGGATGTTCTGCCCGACGGCGGCCGCCGCCTGCTGCGTGGCGAGATCGGTCGGACGCGCGTCGAGGCGGAGGAACGGGATGCCGGTGGCGATGGCTCCTGAGGAGACGAGCACCACCTCGGCGCCGCGCGCATGCGCAGCCGCGAGGGCTTCGACGATGACCGGGATCCGCCAGGAGGACTCTCCGCTGATCGAGGAGGACCCCACCTTCACGACGATCCGTGACGCTGAGGCGAGATCCGCCCGTGAGCGAGCGGTCACTCCCCGTCCTCGCGGTAGGCCGCGAGCCGCTGCGCTTCGACCTCGGCACGAGCCTCGGCCTTGGCATCCATGCGCTCGTAGTAGGTCTCACGACGCTCTGACGTGGTGCGGCGGCTGTTGGGCGCGAGGCGGGGATCGGTTCCACGCGGTGCGCTCATGAGCTCGGCCGCCGAGGTCATCGTGGGCTCCCAGTCGAAGACGATGCTGTCGCCCTCGCCGATCACCACGGTCGACCCCTGCACCGCACCGAGTCGGAACAGCTCGTCTTCGACGCCCAGCTTCTCGAGTCGATCGGCCAGGTATCCCACGGCCTCCTCGTTCTGGAAGTCGGTCTGCTGCACCCACCGCACCGGCTTCTCGCCGAGGATGCGGTAGACGTTGCCGTACGTGCCGCCCTCGACACGGATCTCGAAGCCCTTCTTGGGGCCACGGGGGCGGAGGATCACGCGCTCGCGCGGCACCTCCGTGGCGGCGAGCTCGGCGCGGTACGCGTCGACGATCTCACCGAGCGCGAAGGTCAGCGGACGCAGACCCTCGTGCGAGACCGTGGAGATGTCGAATACGCGGAAACCCCGGGCCTCGAGGTCGGGCCGCACGAGTTCGGCGAGGTCGCGGGCCTCGGGAACGTCGATCTTATTGAGCGCGATGAGCTGCGGGCGCTCCAGCAGGGGGGTCTGACCCTCCGGCACCTCGTACGCCGCGAGCTCCGCGAGGATCACGTCGAGATCGGAGATCGGATCGCGTCCCGGTTCGAGCGTGGCGCAGTCGAGCACGTGCAGCAGAGCGGTGCAGCGCTCGACGTGGCGGAGGAACTCGAGGCCGAGGCCTCGCCCCTCGCTGGCGCCCTCGATGAGCCCGGGGACGTCGGCGACGGTGTAGCGCGAGTCGCCGGCCTGCACGACGCCGAGGTTCGGATGCAGCGTCGTGAAGGGGTAGTCGGCGATCTTCGGTCGTGCCGCGGAGATCGCACCGATCAGGCTGGACTTGCCCGCAGACGGATATCCCACGAGTGCCACGTCGGCCACCGTCTTGAGCTCGAGGACGACGTCGCCCTCGACGCCGGGAGTGCCCAGCAGAGCGAATCCGGGCGCTTTGCGCTTGGGGGTCGCGAGTGCGGCGTTGCCGAGACCGCCGTGACCGCCCTTGGCGACGACGAAGCGCTCACCGGGCACGATCATGTCGATGAGCACCTCACCGGCGGGGTTCTTCACCACGGTGCCGACGGGCACGGGGAGCTCGAGCGTCTCACCGAGGAATCCGGCGCGGTGGTCGCCCATGCCCGGGCCGCCGTTTCCGGAGCTCCGGTGCGGCGAGTGGTGGTACGAGAGCAGCGTGCCGGTCTGGGTGTCGGCCACGAGCACGATGTCACCGCCGTCACCGCCGTTGCCGCCGTCGGGGCCGCCGAGCGGCTTGAACTTCTCGCGGTGCACCGAGACACAGCCGTTGCCGCCCTTGCCCGCGCGCAGATGCAGCGTCACGGTGTCGACGAAACTGACCATGTCTCTCTCCTCAAAAAAAGATTCGGGGCGGGCCGAAGCCCGCCCCGAATCGGATGTCTACTGTCGTGCTGTGATCACTCGGCAGCGGCGACGATGTTGACGACCTTGCGGCCGCCCTTCGCACCGAACTGCACCGCGCCTGCGGCAAGAGCGAACAGCGTGTCGTCGCCACCACGGCCGACGTTCACGCCGGGGTGGAAGTGCGTGCCGCGCTGGCGGACGATGATCTCGCCGGCGAGAACCTGCTGTCCACCGAAGCGCTTGACGCCAAGTCGCTGAGCGTTGGAGTCACGACCGTTACGGGTGGAGCTTGCGCCCTTTTTATGTGCCATGTCCTGGTCTCCTCGGTCTTACTTGATGCCGGTGATCTTGACGCGCGTGAGCTCCTGACGGTGGCCCTGGCGCTTCTTGTAGCCGGTCTTGTTCTTGTACTTCTGGATGATGATCTTCGGGCCGCGGAGGTTGCCGATGACCTCAGCCGTGACCTTGACCTTCGCCAGCGAGTCAGCGTCGGTGGTCACCGTGGCGCCGTCGACGAGCAGCACGGCGGCCAGCTCGATCTTCTCGCCCGAAGCAGCCTTGACACGGTCGAGCTGAACGATCGTGCCGACCTCGACCTTCTCCTGCCGCCCACCGGCGCGCACTACTGCGTAAACCACTTCATACCTGTTTCGTTGGGGAGCTCGCGGCTCCGAGATCTCACGGGAAGACTGTTGCTTGCATGCATCGCAGGGCGACGGGCACGAATGCAAGACTCTCCGCTTCGACCGTCCAGGACGACGCGGCATACGCACCAAGGGACTACTTTACCGGATGCCGGACACTGTGGCAAAACGCGCTCTCCGGTGTGTCCGGTCCTAGGCTGGCTGGGTGACCGTTCTCGTCGACGAACCCCGCTGGCCCGCCCACGGACGACTGTGGGCGCACCTGGTCAGCGATGACAACCTCGACGAGCTGCACGCCTTCGCGCGCGCCCACGACGTGCCTGCGCGCGCCTTCGATCTCGACCACTACGACGTGCCGGAGGAACTGGTCCCCCGGCTCATCGCCGCCGGCGCCGAGCACGTCGACGGCAAGGAACTCGTGCGTCGGCTGATCGCCTCAGGCCTGCGGATCCCCGCCCGCGACCGGCGCTGACGAGTCCGAGTTCACCGAGACGGGAGTACCCGTCAGAGCGGCCGTGGACACCCGACGGCGACCCCGACCCTGGCCGGGCGCCTTGGGTTCGGGAAGCGCGTCGAGCACCGAGTCCAGCAGCGCCTCGGCCGGTGACTTCGGCGAGGCCTTGCGGTCGGAGCCACGCTTCTTGCGCGGCTTCTTGGCCCGCTCCTGCGCGGCGGGGGCCTCCGCGGCCTCGGTCGAGGGCACCACCGCATCCGGCAGGTCCTCCGCATTCGGAACCCGCGTCGATGCCGCGATCTGCGCGAGAGCCGACTTCGCACCCTCAGGGATGCTGTGCGTCGTGCCCGCGGGAGGGGCCGAGTTCTGCGACGGCCCGTTCCCCCCGCGCTGGCGGCGGTTGGACGAGGAGTTGCCGTTTCCGTTGCCGTTGCTGCTCGACCGGTGCTTCACGACGGGGTCGTGGTGCACGATCACGCCGCGGCCGGCGCAGACGTCGCATGCCTCGCTGAAGGTCTCGAGCAGACCGAGCCCCAGCTTCTTGCGGGTCATCTGCACGAGTCCGAGCGAGGTGACCTCGGCGACCTGGTGCTTGGTCCGGTCGCGGCTGAGGCATTCGATCAGACGGCGCAGCACGAGGTCGCGGTTCGACTCGAGGACCATGTCGATGAAGTCGACGACGATGATGCCGCCGATGTCACGCAGGCGAAGCTGACGGACGATCTCCTCCGCGGCCTCGAGGTTGTTCTTGGTGACGGTCTCCTCGAGGTTTCCGCCGGAGCCGACGAACTTGCCGGTGTTGACGTCGACGACCGTCATGGCCTCGGTGCGGTCGATGACCAGCGAGCCGCCGGAGGGCAGCCAGACCTTGCGGTCGAGCGCCTTCTCGATCTGCTCGGTGATGCGGAACGCGTCGAAGGGGTCGGCCTCGTCCTCGTAGGACTCGACGCGCTCCAACAGGTCGGGGGCGACGCTCTCGAGGTAGGCGCGGATCGTGCGCTGCGACTCCTCCCCCTGGATGAGCATCTTCGTGAAGTCCTCGTTGAAGACGTCGCGGACGATCTTGACGAGGAGGTCGGGCTCGGCGTGCAGCAGCGCCGGCGCCTGCTGGTTCTCGACCTGCGTGCGCACGTGCTCCCACTGCGACGTCAGACGCTGCACGTCACGGGTCAGCTGATCCTCTGTCGCACCCTCGGCGGCCGTGCGGACGATCACACCCGATGACTCCGGGAGCACCTCCTTGAGGATGCGCTTGAGGCGCGCGCGCTCGTTGTCGGGGAGCTTACGGCTGATCCCGTTCATCGATCCGCCGGGCACGTACACGAGGTAGCGACCGGGGAGGGAGATCTGGCTGGTCAGACGGGCGCCCTTGTGCCCCACCGGGTCCTTCGTGACCTGCACGAGGACGCGGTCCCCGGCCTTGAGCGCCAGCTCGATGCGGCGCGGCTGGTTGCCGGTCTCGACACCGTCCCAGTCGACCTCGCCCGAGTAGAGCACGGCGTTGCGTCCGCGACCGATGTCGACGAACGCGGCCTCCATGCTGGGCAGCACGTTCTGCACGCGGCCGAGGTAGACGTTGCCGATGAGCGACGCATCCTGGTTGCGGGCGACGTAGTGCTCCACGAGCACGCCGTCCTCGAGCACGCCGATCTGCGTACGACCGTTCTTGGAGCGCACGACCATCTTGCGGTCGACCGACTCGCGGCGGGCGAGGAACTCGGCTTCGGTGACGACCGGGCGACGACGTCCCGCGTCGCGACCGTCGCGGCGACGCTGCTTCTTCGCCTCGAGGCGCGTGGAGCCCTTGATCGCCTTGGGCTCGGTGATGTACTCGACGACGCGCTGACGCGGCTGGCGCGGCTCATCGCGCTGCTCGCGGGGTTCGCGGGGCTCGTTCTCGTCGGAACCGCCACGGCGACGGCGGCCGCGGCGGGCTCCCGGCTCGTCCTGCTCGCGGTCGGCGATGCGGTCGAAGACGCGCTCGCGCTCGGGACGCGCCGGCAGCGGCAGGACCGCGGGCGCGTAGAAGTGCAGCTGCGTCGAGACCTGCGACACGAAGACTTCGGGGAGCAGTCCGAGAGACACCGCGGTGACGGGCTTGTCGTCCGCAGGCTTCTCGTCGGCAGGCTTCTCGTCGGCAGGCTTCTCGTCGGCAGGCTTCTCGTCGGCAGGCTTCTCGTCCGCAGGCTTCTCGTCCGCAGGCTTGTCGTCGGCCGGCTTCTCGTCCGTGACGGGCTCGTCCTTCTCGGCGGGCGCGTCCGCCTCTGCGGATCCGTCGTGCGTCTGCTCGGCGCTGTCGGGAGCGTCGGCGGTGCCGTCGACCTCCGTCGCGTCGGCGACTACCTCTGCGGGTGCGTCGGCATCCGCAGCGAAGTCGAGGGTGGGGGCGTCGTAGTCATTGTTGTCATCGGCCATCTCTGGCTTGCTCCTCGTGCGGACGCGTCGTGCTCCGCTAGATCTCATGCGGTACCCGCAGGTTCCGCGAACTCATTCGGTGTGCGACCGGCTCATGGCTCTGGTCACGAGGGGCATACGGCCCCGAAGTCTGCGTCGATGTCCACCACGACCGGGTCGAGCGGTGCATCACAGGTCATTATCGCACCAAGTACGCGCTATCGCGGCATCGAGGTGGGCTCGCGTCGTTTTCTCCGGTGCGCTTTCGCCCGATCCATAGCGATCACTGAGATACTCCACACATGAGCGAGCAGCGCACCCGCCCCGTCTTCTATGCCGTCTGGCTGATCATCGCGAGTGTGATCGGCTGGTTCGCCGCCTTCCAGCTCACGGTCGAGAAGTTCGCCCTCCTGCAGAATCCGACCGATGCGCTGTCGTGCGACATCAGCCCGTTCATCCAGTGCAGCAAGAACCTCAACTCCTGGCAGGGGGAGATCTTCGGCTTCCCCAACCCGATCATGGGTCTCTCCGGGTGGATCGCCCCCCTGATCGTCGGTGTGGCGATCCTCGCCGGAGCGCGCTTCCCGCGCTGGTTCTGGCTGACCTTCGGCGCGGGTGTCACCTTCGCCTTCGGCCTCGTCTGCTGGCTCATCGGTCAGAGCCTCTACGACCTCTTCGTGCTGTGCCCGTGGTGCATGATCACCTGGGCCGTCACGATTCCGACGTTCTTCGCGACGATGCTCCACCTGACACGCAACGGATCCTTCACCCGCAGCGAGAAGGCGCGCGAGCGCGCCGACAAGCTCATGGTCTGGGTTCCCCTGGCGACGATCCTCTCCTACGCCGTCGTCATCCTGCTCGCCCAGCTGCAGGGTCTCGACTTCCTGGGCGAGATGGCGCGACTCGTCTTCTGATCCGCCGCTCATGCGAACGACGAAGCCCGCCGCACGAGATCGTGCGGCGGGCTTCGTCGTCGGTGTGCGCGTCAGTCGAACCAGATACCCAGTTCGCGTGCGGCGGACTCGGGGCTGTCCGAGCCGTGCACGAGGTTCTGCTGGACCTTGAGGCCCCAGTCCCGGCCGAAGTCGCCGCGGATCGTGCCGGGAGCGGCGGTCGTCGGGTCGGTGGTTCCCGCGAGCGAACGGAACCCCTCGATCACGCGGTTGCCGGCGAGACGGATCGCGACGGACGGGCCGGAGAGCATGAACTCGAGGAGCGGCTCGTAGAAAGGCTTGCCCTCGTGCTCCGCGTAGTGCTCGGCGAGCAGGTCGCGGTCGGGCTCCACCAGGCGGATGTCGACGAGGGCGTAGCCCTTCGACTCGATGCGCGCCAGGATCGCTCCGGTGAGGCCGCGCGCGACACCGTCGGGCTTGACGAGGACGAGGGTTTCTTCGGTGGCCATGTCATTCACTCTCTGTCTGAGTCTCGGTCGCGGGCCCGGACGGACGGCGTGCGTCCAATCGAGCCCCCATGATCGTCGCATATCCCCACATGCCGCCGAAAATCACGACGACGAGCAGGATCGCGGGCACCAGGATCGCAGACACGGCTATGACCGCCTGCAGGACCCATCCGGCCGAGATCGCCCAGGGCTTCGTGATCATCCCTGCGACCGCGATGCACGCGAGCCCCACGATCGCACCGCCCACGATGCCCCACCACTGCGGGATGCCGTCGGGAAGCGTCTTCAGGCCGAAGACCGTGAGACCCGCGAGGAAGACCACGACCGACTCGAATCCCAGCACGATGGGCGCGAGCTTCTGCACGAGCGTCCGAGGCGGACGGGGCGCACGCGGCGGACGGGCGGGCGTCGGATCCGCACTCACGCGCGCCACCCCGACTTCCAGTCCTCCTCCTCGGCGAGGGCGATCGCCTCGCCGGCGAGCACCACGGACCCCGCGATGACCACGGCCCGACGCTCGGACGAGGAGGCCCATTCGCGGGCCGCGTCGGCGGCCTCCGCCAGCGTCGGGTGCACGGTCGCTCGCTGTCCGGTCGCCTCGACCAGGTCCGCGATCACATCGGCGTCGCTCGCGCGCTCCGACTCCGGCGCGGTGGCGAACACGTGCGCGGCGGTCGGCGCGAGCGTCGCGACGATCCCCGCCGCATCCTTGTCGGCGAGAACGCCGAGCACGACGCCCCATTCGTCGAAGTCGAAGCTGTCGTCCATCGCCTGCGCCAGCGCGGCCGCGCCGTGCGGGTTGTGGGCGGCGTCGACGATGACGGTCGGGGCGATGCCGAGCAGCTGCAGCCGGCCGGGCGACGTCGCCCCCTGCAATCCCTCCGAGACGATGTCGGCGGCGATCCGCTGCGTCCCGCCCCCGATCAGCGACTCGACGGCGGCGACGGCGAGGGCGGCGTTGTGCCCCTGGTGCGCGCCGTACTGCGGCAGGTACTCCTCGGTGTACTCCCCCGCGAGCCCGCGGACCGAGATCAGCTGTCCGCCGACGGCGAGCTTCTGATCGGTGAGGCCGAATTCGTCGCCCTCGAACGCGATCGTGGCGTTCCTCTCGGCGGCGACGCGACGGAGCACCTCCGCGGCCTCCGCGGGCTGCTCGGCGGAGACGACAGCCGCGCCCTCCTTGATGATCCCCGCTTTGACCGTCGCGATCGCCGCGATCGTGGCGCCCAGGCGATCCGCGTGATCGATGTCGATCGGCGCGAACACCGCGACGTCTCCGTCCGCGGTGTTCGTCGAGTCCCACTCGCCGCCCATGCCCACCTCGAGCACGAGCACGTCGACCGGGGCGTCCGCCACCGCGACGAACGCCAGCACCGTGAGCAGCTCGAAGAACGTGAGAGGCTCCTCACCTGCCGCGACGAGCTCGGCGTCGACGATGTCGACGAACGGCTCGATCTCCTCCCACGCATCGCCGACCGCGGCATCCTCGATCGGCTCGCCGTCGATCATGATCCGCTCGGTGAACCGCTCGAGGTGCGGGCTGGTGAACAGCCCGGTCCGCAGACCGTGCGCACGCAGCAGGCTCTCGATCATCCGGGCGGTCGACGTCTTGCCGTTCGTGCCGGTGATGTGGACGACACGGTAGGTGCGCTGCGGATCGTCCAGGTACGCGAGGATCCGCGCCGTGCGCTCCTTGCGGGGCTGCACCCAGCGCTCCCCCGCCCTGCTCAGCAGCGTCTCGTAGACGGCATCGGCCCTGTCGCGTGCGCTCATGCGCTGACTCCGATCCTGCTGACCGAGACCGTGAAGTCGCCGCGGTTCGCATACGTGCCCTGAGCGACGGTCGCCGAGTGCTCGGGGACGGTCGGCACCTCACCCTGCTCGAGAAGCACCTCGTCCTTGGCGCCGAGCATGAAGGCGGTCGACAGCGTCTCGCCCGCGATATCGGCCGTCTCGAAGGCGCTGCGCACCGCGAAGAGGTCGTCGCCGGAGGTGAACCACAGTCGCAGGGCGATGCGGTCGCTCACATCGAAGCCCGCGTTCTTGCGGGTCTCCTGCACAGCGCGGATGACGTCGCGCGCGAGGCCCTCGGCCTCGAGCTCGGGTGTCGTCTGCGTGTCGAGCAGGACGAAGCCCCCGGTCGGCACGAGAGCCAGAGCCTCCCCGTCCGGACGCCCTGCGGTCTCGAGCACGAGCTCGTACTCCGACGGCTCGAGCGCGATGCCGCCGGCGGTGACGACTCCGTCGGTCTCCGACCAGTCACCCGCCTTCGCGGCCTTGATCACGGTCTGCACGTTCTTGCCGAGGCGCGGGCCCGCGGCCCGGGCGTTGACGCTGAGTCGATGGCTGATGCCGTAGTCCGCAGCGGTCGTCTCCGACTGCGCCACGAGCTCGACCGACTTGACGTTGAGCTCCTCGCGGAGGATGTCCTCGAACCGGCTCAGGCTGGCGGCGAGCGGCGACACGACGGTCAGACGCGCGAGCGGCAGACGCACCCGGAGCTTCTCCTTCTTGCGCAACGCGTTGCCGACGCTGGAGAGCTCGCGGACGGCATCCATCGCATCGCGGATCTCGTCGGCGGCGGGGAAGACGGTGTCGTCCGGCCAGTCCTGCAGGTGCACGCTGCGCCCGCCCGTGAGCCCCTGCCACACACGCTCGCTGATGAGCGGCACGAGCGGCGCCGCGACGCGGGTGAGGGTCTCGAGCACCGTGTACAGCGTGTCGAAGCAGTCGATCGCCGTTCCTGAGCTCGACGAGGGATCCCAGAACCGGTCGCGCGAGCGGCGGATGTACCAGTTGGTGAGCACCTCGGCGAAGTCGCGCAGCCGCGCGGAGGCCGTGGTGGAATCGAGTCCCTCGAGGTCGGCGCGCACCTCGCGCACCAGATCGCCGAGACGCGCGAGGATGTAGCGGTCGAGCACGTCGGTGGAGTCGGTGCGCCAGGTCGCCTCGTAGCCGCCGGGCATCGCCGCGTTCGCGTACGTCGCGAAGAAGTACCAGGAGTTCCACAGCGGCAGCAGGAACTCGCGCACGCCCGAGCGGATGCCCTCCTCCGTCACCGCGAGATTGCCCCCGCGCAGCACCGAGCTGGACATCAGGAACCAGCGCATCGCATCCGAGCCGTCGCGATCGAGCACCTCGGACACGTCCGGGTAGTTGCGCAGCGACTTCGACATCTTGTAGCCGTCGTTGCCCAGCACGATGCCGTGGCAGCTGACGCCGGTGAACGCCGGGCGGTCGAACAGCGCGGTCGACAGCACGTGCATGACGTAGAACCAGCCGCGCGTCTGCCCGATGTACTCGACGATGAAGTCGGCCGGCGCATGGGTGTCGAACCACTCCTGGTTCTCGAATGGGTAGTGCACCTGGGCGTACGGCATCGAACCCGAGTCGAACCACACGTCGAAGACGTCCTCGATGCGGCGCATCGTGCTCTTGCCGGTCGGGTCATCGGGGTTCGGACGCGTGAGGTCGTCGATGTACGGACGGTGCAGGTCGATCTCGCCCTCGGGGTTGCGCGGCAGCGTGCCGAAGTCACGCTCCATCTCCTCGAGAGACCCGTAGGTGTCGACGCGCGGGTACTCGGGGTCGTCGCTCTTCCAGACCGGGATCGGCGAGCCCCAGTAGCGGTTGCGGCTGATCGACCAGTCGCGCGCACCCTCGAGCCACTTGCCGAACTGGCCGTGCTTGACGTTCTCGGGCACCCAGGTGATCTGCTCGTTGTTCGCGAGCAGGTCGTCCTTGATGTCGGTGACGCGGATGAACCAGCTCGAGACGGCCTTGTAGATCAGGGGGTTCCGGCAGCGCCAGCAGTGCGGGTACGAGTGGACGTAGCTCTGCTCGCGCAGCAGGCGTCCCTCGGAGCGCAGCAGGCGGATCAGAGGCGTGTTGGCATCCATCCAGAGCTCGCCGGCGACGTCGGTCACCGTGGAGAGGAAACGCCCGCCGTCGTCGAGCGACAGGATGGTCGGGATGCCCGCGGCACCGGCGACCCGCTGGTCGTCCTCGCCGTAGGCCGGAGCCTGGTGGACGATGCCGGTGCCGTCGCTGACCGTGACGTAGTCGTCGACGAGGATGCGCCAGGCGTTCTCGGTGCCGTGGACCTCGGCATCCGCGAAGTAGTCGAACAGACGGTCGTAGGTGACGTCCTGCAGCTCGGAGCCGCGAACGGTCGTGTGGACGGCGGCGAGCGCCTCGTCGAGGCTCTCGTAGCCGAGATCCTTCACATAGCCGCCGAGGAGCTCCTTCGCGAGCAGGTAACGGTGTGCGGAGGCCTCGACGACGGCATCCGTGCTCCCCGCCTGTGCGTGCACGTCGGCGGCACCGAGAGGGCCTGCCGGCAGGACGACGTACTCGATGTCGGGGCCGACCGCGAGTGCGAGGTTGGTGGGCAGGGTCCAGGGCGTGGTCGTCCAGGCGAGCGCGCGCACCGCGGTGAGCCCCAGGGCCTCGGCCTTGGCGCCGGTGAGGGGGAACGTGACGGTGACGGACGGGTCCTGACGGTTCTGGTAGACGTCGTCATCCATACGGAGCTCGTGCGCCGAGAGCGGGGTCTCGTCGCGCCAGCAGTAGGGCAGCACGCGGTATCCCTCGTAGGCGAGGCCCTTGTCGAAGAGGGTCTTGAACGCCCAGAGCACGCTCTCCATGTACCCGAGATCGAGCGTCTTGTATCCGCGCTCGAAGTCGACCCAGCGCGCCTGACGGGTGACGTAGTCCTGCCACTCGTGGGTGTACTTGAGCACCGAGTCCCTGGCCTTCGCGTTGAAGACGTCGATCCCCATCTGCTCGATCTCGCTCTTCTCGGTGATCCCGAGCTGCTTCATGGCCTCAAGCTCGGCGGGCAGTCCGTGCGTATCCCATCCGAAGACACGATCGACCTTCTTGCCGATCATCGTCTGGAAGCGCGGGAACACGTCCTTCGCGTAGCCGGTGAGCAGGTGGCCGTAGTGCGGCAGGCCGTTGGCGAAGGGAGGGCCGTCGTAGAAGACCCACTCGTCGGCCCCGTCGCGCTGCTCGATCGAGGCGCGGAACGTCTGGTCGGTCTCCCAGAAGTCGAGCACATCCCGCTCGATCTGGGGGAACCGGGGGCTCGGTGCGACAGTGGCAGCCTGATCGGCGGCGGGTCCGAAGGAGGAACGCGGGTAGGTCATGTCGTCTCGCAGGAGTCGTGGCGGATGCTGCTGCGAGGACGATCCGTCCGGATTTTCGTCCCGGGGAACCGCGGTACCACCTCGCGTGCCGCGCCTCACGGCGGGGCCACTCTCACTGCGGCTGTGACGGGCCTGCCCCGCTCGGTTCTACTGAGCCCTCCCCTGCGGGATGACCGTTCTTCCGAGAGCTCCCCGGTGATGGCCGGATCCATGCTCGTACCTCCATTGTACGCGCGGCCGCGACCGGGGTGGCGCCCGCGTGCGGGCGACCCGGCTGTCGCACCCACCCTCTACTCTCGAGGCATGGCCCGCTCCCCCGAATCACCCGCGACTCCCCGCGTCTCACCGCCCGATCTCCCGCCGCACCTCGATGCGGCATCCGCACGACGCGGCGCCGACCTGCTCGCCGCGAGCCTCGAGCTCACGGGCACCGTCGATCTCGCCCACTCCTCGCTCGAGCAGTGCACGATCGCCGCAGATGCCGATGCCGTCGACCTGACCGGCGCCACGCTGATCGACGTCGACCTCGGCGGCGTGCGCATCGCCTCGCTGCGGATGCGCGACGCGAGCATCCGTCGGGTGCGCATCGGCGGCGGGCGCATCGGCACCCTCGATCTGAGCGGCGCCCGCATCGACGAACTGCTGCTCGGCCAAGTGCGGATCGACTACCTGAACCTCGGCGGTGCCAAGGCCACCGACGTCGAGATCGAACGATGCGACATCCGCACCGTCGACATGCCCCAGGCCGAACTGACCCGCGTGCGCTTCACCGACACCCGTTCCGATGAGGTCGACCCTCGGGGCATGCGGGCGACCCACACGGATCTGCGCGGGCTCGATGCGGGCGCCTTCCTCGATGCGAACAGTCTCCGCGGCACCACGTTGAGCGGCTTCCAGGTCCAGCAGCTCGCCCCTCTGCTGGCAGCGGGCATCGGCATCCAGGTCAAGGACTGACCGAGCCGCTCGCCTCCAGCAGCTCGCGCGTGAACGGATGCTGCGGCGCGGCGAACACGTCGGCGATCAGCCCCTGTTCGACGATGACTCCCTCCTGCATCACCAGCACCTCGTCGGCCATGGCACCGACGACGTCGAGGTCGTGCGAGACGAAGACCATCGTGAGCCGACGCTCTCGCTGCAGTCGACGCAGCAACTGCAGCACCCGCTCCCGCACCGAGGGGTCGAGGGCGGAGACCGGCTCGTCGAGCACCAGCACGTCGGGATCCGCGGCGAGCGCGCGGGCGATCGCCGCACGCTGGCGCTGTCCGCCCGAGAGCGCGATCGGTCGGCGGGCGGCGAGGGACGGATCGAGACCGACTTCGGCGAGCAGCTCTGTCACCCGCGCTCCCCGCTGAGCGCGCGGTACCCCGCCGGCGGCGAGCGCCTCGCGGAGCGAGCGTGCGATCGTCCACCGCGGGTCGAAGGCACCGAGGGGATTCTGATGCACGAGCTGCACCCGACGGTCGCCGATCCATCGCAGGGATCCCCCGTCGGGGGCCTCGATTCCCACGATCATGCGCGCCAGGGTCGTCTTGCCCGAGCCGGACTCGCCCACGACGCCGAGGGTGCGTCCACCTGGCACAGAGAACGACGCATCGCGCACGGCGGAGATTTCGCCGAAGTCCTTCGCGACCTCGACGGCGACGAGGACGGGAGCGGCTGTGCCCTCGGCCGCGGCGCGCGGCTCATGCATGGTCGCGGCGAGGAGCTGACGGGTGTAGTCGTGCTGCGGCGCCTCGAGCACGTCGCGCGTCGTCCCCGATTCGACCACCTCCCCGTCGCGCATCACGAGCACGCGATCGGCGATGCGTCGCACGGCGGCGATGTCGTGGCTGATGAACACCACGGCGGTGCCCGCATCGGCGATCTCCCGCAGCAGGTCGAGGATGCGCGCCTGCACGGTGGCGTCGAGCGCGGTGGTCGGCTCGTCCGCGACGAGCACGGCGGGGTCGGCGGCGAGCGCCGAGGCGATCAGGGCGCGCTGGCGAAGGCCGCCCGAGAGCTCGTGGGGGTACTGCCGCGCGCGGCGCTCTCCGTCGGGCATCCAGACCCGGTGCAGCAGCTCCTGCACACGGGACTGCAGGGCAGACCGCCCGGAGACGAGCCGGTGGATGCGCAGCGGCTCGGCGATCTCGGAGCCCACGCGCTGCAGCGGATCCAGCGAGACGAGGGCGTCCTGGGAGACCAGCCCGATGCGGCGCCCTCGAAGCGACCGCCACCCGCGTTCGCCCAGGCCTCGGGCATCCGTCCCGTCCACGACGAGCCGGTCCACCCGCACGGTCGCCCCGGTCGGTGCGAGCCCGAGCAGGGCGCGGGCGGTGAGCGTCTTGCCGGCCCCGGACTCTCCCACGATCGCCGCGCATTCACCGCGCGACACGGTCAGCGACACCCCGTCGACGACCGCAGACCCGCCGAAGTCGATGCGCAGCCCCTCCAGCTCGAGCGCGGCCGTCACGATGCACGTCCGTCCGCGCGGGCTCGCAGCACCCGGCCGACCACGGTCGCCGAGATCACGGTGAGCGTGATCGCGATGCCGGGGAACACCGCGATCCACCACGCCTGGCCGAGCACGTTCCGCCCGCCCGCGAGCATCAGACCCCATTCGGGCGTGGGCTCCGACGGTCCGAGTCCGAGGAAGCTGAGTCCGGCGGCGGCGAGGATGCTCGAGCCGATGCCGATCGTGGCCAGCACGCTCAGCGACCCGAGCACACCGGGCATCACGTGCCGGAGGAAGGCCGCAGCCGGCGGGACGCCGAGGATGCGCGCGGCCTCGACATGCTCGGCGCGACGGAGGGTGCGCGTCTGCACGCGAGCGAGGCGGATGTACACGGGCACGGCCGCGAGTGTCACCGCGATGGCGATGTTGACCGGTCCCGGTCCGAGGATCGCCACGACCACGAGCGCCACCAGGAACTCGGGGAACGCCATGAGCACGTCGTTGACACGCATCAGCGCCGCATCGACGGCGCGGGGAGCGAGTCCGGCGAGTGCGCCGACGAGCAGCCCCACCGCCAAGGCGATGCCCGTCGCGAGCAGGCCGATGCCCACCGAGCGCCCCGTCCCGTACACGAGGCGCGAGTACACGTCGCGTCCGCTCTGGTCGGTGCCCAGCAGATGGGCGGGGCTCGGGGCGAGCATGGCGGCCCGCACCTCCGTCTGCAGCGGATCGTGCGTGGCGAGCACCCCGGGGAAGACGGCGGCGAAGGCGATCACCAGCAGCACCGCCGAGGCCGCCCACACCAGCGCCGTCTGCACGCGGGTCATCGGGGCCTCCCCCGTGCGGTTCGCAGCCGCGGGTCGAGCAGCGGATGCAGCACCTCGACCACGAGGTTGACGATGACGAAGACGATCGCACTGAACAGGATGATGCCCGTGATCACCGGGAGGTCGCGATTGCTGATGGCGGCGAGCGTGACACGGCCGAGCCCCGAACGCGCGAACACCGTCTCGACCAGCACGGCTCCGCCCAGCACGGATCCGGTCAGGTAGGCCGCGAGTGTCATCGCGTTCGCCGCGCCGTGTCGGAGCCCGTGACGCAGCGTGAACCACGAACCGCCGGCGCCGCGCGCCCGCACGGTGTCGGCGAACGGCATCCGCTCCGCCTGGATCAGTCCGTCGCGCAGCACCTGGCTGAGCAGCGCGGCGACGGGCAGCGCGAGGGTGACCGCCGGCAGCACGATGGTCGCCGGATTGCGTGCCCCGGAGACGGGGAACCACCCCAGCCCGAACGCGAAGACGCTGAGCAGCAGGAGACCGATCCAGAACACCGGTGAGGACAGGATCACCAGCTCGATCCCCGCCGCGACGGCGCGCCCCAGGTGCCCCCTCACGAACAGCGCCACGGCGAGCGCCAGCACCACGGCGATCACGAGGGCCAGCGCCGAGAGCTGCAGCGTCGCCCCGAGCTGGCGACCGATGACCTCCGTCACCGGCATCCGCAGCTGGTAGGACTCGCCGAGGTCGCCACGGGCGAGCTGGGAGATGAACGAGAGGTACTGCTCCACCGGCGGACGATCGAGACCGAGTTCCGCGCGGATGCCGTCCTTCACGGCGTCGCTGACCTGGGCCTGGGGCCCGAGCATCACCGACACGGGGTCACCGGGGATGACCCGGAATGCGAGGAAGACCAGCGTGGCGGCACCCCACAGCACGATCACGACCGTGCCTGCGAGCCCCGCGATCCTCACGAGCGCCGTCTTCACCGTTCGCGCCCTCTCGACGATCTCCGAGCACCCCTGCGCGCGCGCTCGCTCACGAACGATACCGCAGCGTCACAGGGGCCCGGGGTTCCGGCGGTCAGCCCACGCTGACGTCGTAGAACAGGGGGCGCCCGTACAGGTCGTATGTCAGGCCGCCGACACGCTCGCCCACGGCCGTGATGGCGGAGGGACTGTAGAGAGGGACGATCGCCGTGTACTCGGCATTCCACTCCTGCAGCTGCGTGTAGATGTCGTCGCGGACCGTCTGATCGCTGGACGCGACCGCCTGATCGAGCAGGGCGTCCACACTCGGATCGGTGACCTGCGACGCGTTCTGGAACCCGTCCGTGTGCAGATGCGCGCGCAGGAAGTCGGGATCGACGCCCGAGAAGCCCCAGTCGGTGAGGTCGAAGGTCTTGGGCTCGTACTGCTCGTTGTACGCGCCGGGGTCGAGCTCTTCGCGCACGACCTCGAAACCGATCTTCTTGAGGTCGGACTGGATCGCGTTCGCGAGAGCCTTCCGGTCGTCCGGCACGGGCGTCCACGCGATCCATCGCACGGACAGCCGCTGGCCGTCCTTCATGCGGATGCCGTCGCTGTCGCGCGCCGTCCAGCCGGCCTCGTCGAGGAGCGCGCCCGCCGCCTCGGGGTCGAACGGGTGCTCGCCCTCGAGCGCCGCGTCATAGCCGGGGGTGGTGGACCCGAGGACGCTCCACGCGCGAGGGAACTGACCGAAGAAGATCTCCTCGACGGCCGCGTCGACGTCGATGCCGCGAGCGAACGCCTGACGCACCTTCTCGTCGGCGAACACGCCGTACTTCTCATTGAGGTACAGCGAGTACGGCAGACCCGGGTATTCGACGGAATCCACCGTGATGCCGTCTCCCAGGCCGCTCGCGAGGTTCGGCGGGATGTTGCTGGCGAGGTCGGCCTCTCCGCTCTCGATGACACCGGTGCGCACCGACGCCTCGGGCTGGATCTCCACGCGCAGCGTCTCGACGCCCGGTGCCTTCGAGCCGTGCGGACCCCAGGCGTAGTCGTCGTTGCGGGTGTAGACGATCTCCTGATCCGGCGTGTACTCGGTGAGCTCGTAGGGCCCGGTTCCCACCGTGATGCCAGGGCCGCCGGCCTTGAGCTGGTCCGCGGAATCCGCGAGGACCGCCGGAGAGTAGAACCCCAGCTGCGGGGTGCTCGCGGCCTGCAGGAACGGCGCGTACGGCTGGCTGAAGCGCACCGTCACGGTGTGCTCGTCGACGACCTCGGTGCCCTCGTAGAAATCCGCCCCCATCATGCTGGCCGCCTGCGCCGACTCCGTCTCGGGGTCGACGATGCGATCGAAGTTCGCCTTGACCGCCTCGGCGTCGAACGGTTCGCCGTCGGTGAAGGTGACGTCGTCGCGGAGGATGAACGTGTACTCGGTGCTGTCGTCCGAGACCTTCCAGTCCTTCGCCAGCCATGCGGTGAACGAACCGTCGTCCTCCTGGAAGACCAGGGAGTCCAGCACGGCACGCTGCACCATCCCCGAGACGTCGAGCTGGCTCACCTGCGGGTCCATGTGCCCGGCCGCGAGGTTCGCGCCCTCGATCGACCACACGAGCTCGCCCCCGTCCGCGTCGGATGCGGGTGCCGCACAGGCACTCAGCAGGAGGGCGCTCGCGGCGATGGCGGCGCCGAGCGGGATCGCGCGGCGCAGAAGAGAGTGGGGCATGCTGTTCCTCGGGAGGGAATGCGGGGAGATGACGCGGATGCATCAGTTCTTGGACTCGATGCAATTGTAGATCCTGCAGGCACCCCCGGGCGTCGTGGCGCCTGTGGGCGGCTGCCGCGACGGCTCGCCGGGACCGGGGCGATTAGACTGTGGGGCACAACCCACACTCAGGCACGCTCACACAGTGCCGCACACATCGCTCGAGGAGACCTCCATGTCCGTGATTCCCGACAAGCCCGTACTCGAAGGTCTCGAAGCGAAGTGGGGTGAGTCGTGGTCGGCGCAGGGCACCTACCTGTTCGATCGACTCCGCGCCGCGCAGTCCGGTCGTGAGGGCGTCTACTCGATCGACACCCCTCCGCCGACGGCATCCGGCAGCCTGCACATCGGCCACGTGTTCTCGTACACCCACACCGACGTCAAGGCGCGCTTCGAGCGCATGCGCGGCAAGAACGTGTTCTACCCGATGGGCTGGGACGACAACGGCCTGCCGACCGAGCGCCGCGTGCAGAACTACTACGGGGTGCGCTGCGATCCGACGCTCCCCTATCAGAACGACTTCACGCCGCCGTTCGAGGGCGGCGACAACAAGTCGAGCCGAGCCGCCGACCAGGTGCCGATCAGCCGCCGCAACTTCATCGAGCTGTGCGAGCGTCTGACGCTCGAGGACGAGAAGCAGTTCGAGGCGCTGTTCCGTCTGCTGGGCCTCTCGGTCGACTGGAGCCAGACCTACCGCACGATCTCCGACGACACGATCCGTCAGAGCCAGCTCGCGTTCCTGCGCAACCTCGAGCGCGGCGAGGCGTACCAGTCGCTCGCGCCGACCCTGTGGGACATCGACTTCCGCTCCGCCATCGCTCAGGCGGAGCTCGAGGACCGCGAGCAGCAGGCCGCGTATCACACGATCGACTTCCCCTTCTCCGACGGATCCGGCTCGATCACGATCGAGACCACCCGCCCCGAGCTGCTCCCCGCATGCGTCGCGATCGTGACGCACCCCGAGGGACCGCACAAGCATCTGATCGGCACGAAGGTGCGCACACCGTTCTTCGGCGCCGAGATCGAGATCCACGGACACCACCTCGCTCAGCCCGACAAGGGCACGGGCGCCGCCATGGTCTGCACCTTCGGCGACGTGACCGACATCATCTGGTGGCGCGAACTGCGCACCGTCGACGGCGGAGACCTGCCGAACATGACGACCATCGGACTGGACGGACGCTTCCTGCCCACCGCGCCGTCGATCGTCGCGAACGCCGAGGCCATCGACTGGTACACGGCGGAACTCGCCGGCAAGACCGTGTTCTCGGCGCGCAAGGCGATCGTCGAGAAGCTGCAGGAGACCGGCGACATGACCGCCGTGGGAAAGCAGTTCTCCCACGCGGTGAAGTTCTTCGAGAAGGGCGACCGCCCTCTCGAGATCGTCTCGACCCGCCAGTGGTACATCCGCAACGGCGCCAGGGACACGCAGCTGCGCGATCAGCTCCTCAGCCACGGCACGGACGTCGCGTTCCATCCCGACTTCATGCGCGTGCGCTACGAGAACTGGGTCGGCGGCCTGACCGGCGACTGGCTCGTGTCCCGGCAGCGCTTCTTCGGCGTGCCGATCCCGCTCTGGTACGGACTCGACGAGAACGGCGACCGCGACTACGACCGCGTGCTCGCGCCCGACCACGCGTCCCTGCCCATCGACCCGACCACCGACGTACCGGCGGGCTTCACCGAGGATCAGCGTGGAGCGGCGGGCGGCTTCGAGGCCGAGGCCGACATCCTCGACACATGGGCGACGTCGTCTCTCACCCCTCAGCTCGCCGGCGGATGGCAGCGTGACGAGGAGCTGTGGCAGCTCACCGCCCCGTTCGACCTGCGTCCGCAGGGTCAGGACATCATCCGCACCTGGCTGTTCTCGACCATGCTGCGCTCGACTCTGGAAGACGGCCGCGCGCCGTGGCGCAACGCCGCGATCTCCGGCTTCATCGTCGACCCCGACCGCAAGAAGATGTCGAAGTCGAAGGGCAACGTCGTGACGCCGGCGGACATCCTCGAGACCCACGGATCGGATGCGGTGCGCTACTGGGCCGCCTCCAGTCGCCTGGGCATGGACGCCGCCTTCGACCCGCAGAACCCGACCCAGGTCAAGATCGGCCGTCGTCTCGCGATCAAGGTGCTGAACGCCGCGAAGTTCGTGCTCTCGTTCCCCGTGCCCGAGGGGGCGCAGGTCACACATGCTCTCGACGCCTCGATGCTGACCGCACTCGATACCGTGGTCACCGAGGCCACGAAGGCGTTCGAGAACTACGACCAGGCGAAGGCGCTCGAGGTCACCGAAGCGTTCTTCTGGACCTTCTGCGACGACTACCTCGAACTCGTCAAGGAGCGCGCCTACAACCAGAACGATGTGGGGCAGGCTTCCGCGGCACTCGCACTGCGGCTCGCGCTCTCGACCCTGCTGCGGCTGCTCGCTCCCATCCTCTCGTTCGCGACCGAAGAGGTGTGGTCGTGGTTCGAGGAGGGCTCCGTGCACACGGCGTCGTGGCCCGAGCCACTCGGCATCGAGGGAGACCCCGCGGTGCTGTCCGTGGCCAGCGAGGCTCTGATCAGCATCCGTCGCGCGAAGACCGAGGCGAAGGCATCACAGAAGACTCCGGTCGCGAGTGCGATGATCACGGCTCCGGCGGAGAAGTACGAGGCGCTGCGAGCCGCCGCCGCCGACCTGTCGGCCGTCGGGCGCATCGCAGAGCTGGGGCTCGCCGTGGGCGACGTGTTCGCGGTCACCGCGATCGAGCTCGCCCCGGTCGAGGGCGCCTGATGCAGCTGGGCACGCGATGGGCGGCGGGCTCCGAGGCCCCCGCATCCGTCCCCGCCTCACTGCGTCCCGCGATCGCGGAGGTCGAATCCCGCGGACTCTCCGGACACTGGACGCTGACGTGGCTCGAAGGCCGCGCCCTCGCCGAGCTCGACTCGGGCTGGGAGGTCGTGCAGACGGCATCCGGCGAGGTCATCGCCCGCCCCTTCGAGGACTGAGCGCACCGCACGGACGACGCCCCCTGCACGCCTCCGGCGGCGGGGGCGTCGTCGCTCCGCGCCTTTGTCGGTGTCGTCGCCGCGCACCGAGGTCGCCCGGTCGTGGCTAGGCTCGATGGATGACCGACGACTCGAACCCTCTGCTCCAGCCGTCCGCACTCCCCTACGGACTGCCCGACTTCGCCGCGATCCGCGCGGAGCACTATCTGCCCGCGTTCGAGGCGGCGTTCTCACAACATCTCGCCGAGATCTCCCGGATCACCATGGTGCGCTCGATGCCGACCTTCGAGAACACCATCGAGGCGCTCGAGCGCTCCGGCGAGCTGCTCGACCGGGTGGCGCATGCGTTCTACACGGTGACGTCGGCAGACGCGACGCCCGAGATCCAGGACATCGATCAGAAGCTCGCACCGCTGATGGCCGCGCATCAGGATGCGATCACCCTCGACTCCGCCCTCTACTGGCGCGTGCAGCAGGTGCACGCGCAGCTCGATCGGCTCGAGCTCGATGAGGAGCAGCGGTATCTCGTCGAACGCCATCACCGGGAGATGACGCTCGCGGGGGCGGCGCTCGACGATGAGCACAAGGCACGCCTCACGGCACTGAACCAGCAGCTGTCGACCCTCAACAACACCTTCGAGCGCAATCTGCTGAACGACACCAACGATCTGGCTGTCGTCTTCGACTCGGCCGACGAGCTCGCCGGTCTCAGCTCCGGAGAGCTCTCGGCCGCCCGTCGAGCCGCCGCCGACAGAGACATCGACGGATACCTCATCGCGCTGCCGCTGTTCACCGGGCACCCGTACCTGGCCCAGCTGCACGATCGCACGGCACGGCGGCGCATACTCGACGCCTCACGCGCCCGAGGCTCACGTGACAACGCTCACGACAACCGCCCCGTGCTGCGTGAGATCGTGCGCCTCCGCGCCGAGCGCGCCGCTCTGCTCGGGTTCTCCTCGCACGCGGCATACGTCACCGCCGATGAGACCGCCGGAACACCGGATGCCGTCGAGGACATGCTCCGTGCGCTCGCCGCACCCTCCGCCCGCAACGCGCGCGCAGAGCAGGTGGAGTTGCAGACGATCGTCGACGAGACCGAGGCCGACCCCTTCACGGTCGAGGCGCACGACTGGGCGTTCTACACCGAGAAGGTCCGCACCGCGAGGTACGACATCGACACGAGTGCGCTGCGACCGTGGTTCGAGGCCGAGCGCGTGCTGCAGGACGGCGTCTTCTTCGCCGCCACCCGCCTCTACGGCGTCACCTTCGGCGAGCGGCACGACCTGGTCGCGTACCACCCCGGAGCCCGGGTGTTCGAGGTGCGCAACGCCGACGGGAGCGAGCTCGGGCTGTACGTGCTCGACCTCTACACCCGCGACTCGAAGCGCGGCGGCGCATGGATGAACCCGATCGTCAGCCAGTCGCGTCTCCGGGGCACATCGCCGGTCGTGGTCAACAACCTCAACGTCCCGCTCCCCGGCGACGGAGAACCGACCCTGCTGACACTCGACGAGGTCACCACGCTGTTCCATGAGTTCGGGCATGCCCTGCACGGCCTGTTCGCGGTGGTGACGTACCCGCACTTCGCCGGCACGAACGTCTTCCGGGACTTCGTCGAGTTCCCCAGCCAGGTGAACGAGATGTGGATCCTGTGGCCGGAGGTGCTCGACAACTACGCGCGTCATCACGTGACCGGCGAGCCGCTCGATCCGGCCGTCGTGGAGCGCCTGCGTGCCACCGAGACCTTCGATCAGGGCCATGCCACCAGCGAGTACCTCGCCGCGGCCTGGCTCGATCAGGCATGGCATCGGATCGGAGCGGATGCCGACATCGCGGACGTCGCGGAGTTCGAGGCCGCTGCCCTCGCGGACATCGGTCTCGACAACCCGGTCGTGCCGACCCGCTACTCGTCGACCTACTTCGCGCACGTGTTCTCGGGCGGATACAGCGCCGGGTACTACTCCTACATCTGGAGCGAGGTGCTGGACGCCGACACCGTCGACTGGTTCCGCGAGAACGGCGGGCTCACGCGCGACAACGGCGACCGGTTCCGTGCGCGCCTCCTCGGTGTCGGCGGGTCGAAGGACCCGCTCGCGGCATACCACGACTTCCGCGGCCGTCCCGCGGACATCGCGCCCCTGCTGAAGCGGCGGGGCCTGGAGGCCTGACCGTCCGTCCGCGGCGGGGTTCCCGTCCGCCGCGGGGTTCCCGTCCGCCGCGGCGCTCAGCGGCCGAGCAGCTCCATCGCCTTGTACCAGGTGAGCTGGTGATAGCTCTGGGCGAGGTGGTCGCCGAGACCGTCGACGGACACGATGTGCACGGCGATCGCCTCGCTGTCGTCGAGCGCCTGGTCCGCGACGCGGACGCACCCGCGCGCGAGGAAGTGATGCACGCGGTTGGTGTGGTTGCCGAAGTTCGCCCACGTGGACCCGAGTCCGACGATCTCGTCCGCCGCGAACCCCGTCTCCTCGCGCAGCTCCCGGGCCGCCGCCTCGATCGGCGTTTCGCCGGCTTCGACGCCGCCCCCGATCGTCCCCACGGCGATGATCCCCGCTCCGTGACGGTATTCCTCGACGACGATCGCGTCGCCGTGCACATCCAGCGCGAGCACCGAGATCCAGTCCCCGTACTCGAGCACGTAATAGGGCGCGATCCGACGATCCTCCGCATCGCGGCAGTCGTCCGCACGCACACGGATCCAGCGGTCGGCGACGACGGTCTCGCTGTCGACCACCCGCCAGGGAGCGGGAGGCCGGCTCACGCGCTCTTGCGCTTGCGCTCCATCACGATCGTGGGAGGGGCACCCTCGTCGACGGCGGCGCGGGTCACGATGACCTTGGCGACGTCTTCGGCCGACGGGATCTCGAACATGATCGGACCGAGCACGTCTTCGAGGATCGCTCGGAGTCCGCGGGCGCCCGTCTTGCGCTCGACGGCCAGATCGGCGATGGAGCGCAGTGCGTCCTTCTCGAACTCCAGCTCGACGCCGTCGAGCTCGAACATGCGCTGATACTGCTTGACGAGAGCGTTGCGGGGTCCGGTGAGGATGTCGATCAGTGCATCCTGGTCGAGCGGCGAGACGTTGGTGACGACGGGCAGGCGGCCGATGAACTCCGGGATGAGACCGAACTTGTGCAGGTCCTCCGGCAGCACCTCGCTGAAGAGATCGAGGTCCTTGCCCTTGTCGTGCAGGGGGGCGCCGAAACCGATGCCGTGCTTGCCCACGCGGGCCGACACGATGTCCTCGAGGCCGGCGAACGCACCGGCGACGATGAAGAGCACGTTCGAGGTGTCGATCTGCAAGAACTCCTGGTGCGGATGCTTGCGCCCACCCTGCGGCGGCACCGAGGCGACCGTGCCCTCGATGATCTTCAGCAGCGCCTGCTGCACGCCCTCGCCCGAGACGTCACGGGTGATCGAGGGGTTCTCCGCCTTGCGGGCGATCTTGTCGACCTCGTCGATGTAGATGATGCCCTGCTCGGCGCGCTTGACGTCGTAATCCGCCGCCTGGATCAGCTTGAGCAGGATGTTCTCGACATCTTCACCGACGTAGCCGGCCTCGGTGAGTGCGGTGGCATCGGCGACCGCGAACGGCACGTTCAGCCGCTTGGCGAGGGTCTGGGCGAGGTAGGTCTTGCCGCAGCCGGTGGGGCCGATGAGCAGGATGTTGCTCTTCGCGATCTCGATGCTCTCGGCCTTCTGCTCGGCCGACTGCAGCGTGCCGTGGGCACGGATGCGCTTGTAGTGGTTGTAGACGGCGACCGACAGGGCCTTCTTCGCGGGCTCCTGACCGACCACGTACTCCTCGAGGAAGGAGAATATCTCGCGGGGCTTGGGGAGTTCGAAGTCCGCCGTGCCCTCGGCGGAGGACTCCGCCATCCGCTCCTCGATGATCTCGTTGCACAGCTCGACGCACTCGTCGCAGATGTACACACCGGGGCCAGCGATGAGCTGCTGCACCTGCTTCTGACTCTTTCCGCAGAATGAGCACTTGAACAGGTCAGCGCTTTCACCGATACGGGCCATGCGCGTCCTCCTAGGGGGATCCAGAGATCGTCTACTGAGCCTAACCGGTGCACCCGACACCGGGACGCATTGGAGCGTCGGCGCAGATCTCGAGTCCGTATCGACATCGCCACCGGGACGACGAAGGCCCGTCGCGCAGGATCTGCGGGACGGGCCCTGCTGTCGGTCGGCTCAGACCATGCTCTTGGTGTGCCAGACCGTCTTCATCTCGGTGAACGCGCCGATCCGCTCGGGCGATGCGGTCACCGGCCCGGGGGTGAGGACGCGCGTCAGCGTCTCGGCGGCGGCGATCTGCATGTCGATCCAGTCGAGATCACCGGCCCCGGCCAGGTCGAGAGCGTTCACGTCCTGGTGCGAGGCGAGCCACGGCGCCATCTCGGCGGGAGAGCCCGTGAGCACGTTCACCACTCCCCCGGGCACGTCGCTCGTCGCGAGCACCTCCGCGAGGCTGATCGCGGAGAGCGGATGCCGCTCGCTCGCGATCACGACGACCGTGTTGCCCGCGACGAGGGCGGGCGCGACGACCGACACGAGTCCGAGGAGCGCCGAGTCCTGCGGCGCCACGATCGCGACGACGCCGGTCGGCTCGGGGACCGAGATGTTGAAGTACGGTCCGGAGACGGGGTTCGCGTTGCCGGCGACCTGCGCGTACTTGTCGCACCACCCGGCGTACCAGACCCAGAGGTCGATCGCCTCGTCGACCTGGGCGGCGGCGGCCGATGCCGACACCCCCTCCTGCGCGGTGATCTCGTCGATGAACTGCGCGCGGCGACCCTCGAGCACCTCGGCGACCCGGTAGAGCACCTGTCCGCGGTTATAGGCGGTCGCTCCCGACCAGCCCTTGACCGCGGAGCGGGCGGCGACGACCGCGTCGCGCGCATCCTTGCGGGACCCCTGGGCGGCGTTCGCGAGGAACGCGCCCTTGGCAGAGAGCACCTCATAGGTGCGCCCCGACTCGCTGCGCGGGAAGGCTCCGCCGATGGCGAGCTTGTAAGTCTTCGGAACACTGAGTCGCTTGCTCATGCTGCGGATCCCTTCAGGTAGGCGGTGAGGCCCTGTCGTCCGCCCTCGCGGCCGTATCCGGACTCCTTGTAGCCGCCGAACGGGCTCGACGGGTCGAATCGGTTGAACGTGTTGGCCCAGATCACGCCCGCGCGCAGGCGGTCGGCGACCGCGAGGATGCGCGAGCCCTTGTCCGACCAGATGCCCGCCGACAGGCCGTACGGCGTGTTGTTGGCCTTCGCGATCGCCTCCGCGGGGGTGCGGAAGGTCAGCACCGACAGCACGGGGCCGAACACCTCGTCGCGGGCGATCCGGTGCGAGGCCTCGACACCGGTGAAGATCGTCGGAGCGAACCAGAACCCCTTGTCAGGAATCGCGCAGTCCGCCGTCCAGCGCTCCGCGCCCTCGGCCTCGCCGATGTCGCTGAGCTCGCGGATGCGGGCGAGCTGCGCCGCCGAGTTGATCGCGCCGATGTCGGTGTTCTTGTCGAGCGGGTCGCCGAGACGCAGCGTCGAGAGGCGGTTCTTCAGCCGATCGATGACCTCGTCGTGGATCGACTCCTGCACGAGCAGACGGCTTCCGGCGCAGCAGACATGCCCCTGGTTGAAGAAGATGCCGTTGACGATGCCCTCGACCGCCTGGTCGATGGGCGCGTCGTCGAACACGATGTTCGCGGCCTTGCCACCGAGCTCGAGCGTGAGTTTCTTGTTCGTTCCCGCGACGGCCCGCGCGATGTCACGGCCCACTCCGGTCGAGCCGGTGAACGCGACCTTGTCGACATCCGGGTGGCGCACGAGAGTGGCGCCCGTGGCACCGGCGCCCGTGATGATGTTGACCACACCCGCCGGCAGGTCCGCCTGCTGCAGGATCTCCGCGAAGATGAGCGCGGTGAGCGGCGTCGTCTCGGCGGGCTTGAGCACGACCGTGTTGCCGGCCGCGAGAGCGGGGGCGACCTTCCACGCCAGCATCAGCAGCGGGAAGTTCCACGGGATGATCTGCCCCGCGACGCCGAGCGCACGGGGGTCCGCACCGAGGCCCGCGTGGTCGAGCTTGTCCGCCCAGCCCGCGTAGTAGAAGAACCACGATGCGACGAGGGGCACGTCGACGTCGCGGCTCTCCTTGATCGGCTTGCCGTTGTCGAGGCTCTCGGCGACCGCGAGCTCGCGAGCGCGCTCCTGCACGAGACGGGCGATGCGGAACAGGTACTTGCCCCGATCGCGACCGCTCATCTTCGACCAGGTCCTGTCGTATGCACGACGGGCGGCGGCCACGGCGCGGTCGACGTCCTCATCGGAGGCCGAGGCGATCTCCGCGATGCGGCTCTCGTCGGCGGGTGAGATGGTGGTGAAGCTCGAGCCCGAGCCGTCGACGAACTCGCCGTCGATGAACAGCCCGTAGCTGTCTTTGAGGTTCAGGACTGACTTCGACTCCGGTGCCGGAGCGTATTCCAGGAATGACATATGAGGGTTCCTAGTCGATCGTGACGTAGTCGGGGCCGGAGTAGTGTCCGGTGGTGAGCTTCTGGCGCTGCAGCAGTACGTCGTTCAGAAGGCTGGAGGCGCCGAAGCGGAACAGGTGCGGCTGGAGCCACTCCTCGCCCACGGTCTCGGCGACGGTGACGAGATACTTCACCGCGTCCTTCGAGGCACGGATCCCGCCGGCGGGCTTGACCCCGATGCGCTCCCCCGTGCCGCGATGCCAGTCGCGCACGGTCTCGAGCATGAGCAGCGTGGTGGGAAGAGTGGCGGCGGGCTGCACCTTGCCGGTCGACGTCTTGATGAAGTCCCCACCGGCCAGGATGCCGAGCCACGATGCCCGCTTGATGTTGTCGTACGTGTTGAGCTCGCCCGTCTCGAGGATGACCTTGAGCGAGGCGTAGGAGCCGTCGGCCCGGCGGCACGCCTCCTTGACCTGTGCGATCTGGTCGTAGACGAGACCGTAGCGGCCCGACAGGAACGCACCCCGATCGATCACCATGTCGATCTCGTCCGCCCCGGCGGCCACGGCTTCGGCGGTGTCCGCGAGCTTGATCGCCAGCGACGACCGTCCGCTCGGGAACGCCGTGGCCACGGCGGCCACCGAGATCAGCCCGTCGTCGGGATCGCCATGCAGGTCGCCGAGAGCTGCGACGGCGTCGCCCACCATGTCGCCGTACACGCACACGGCGGCGACCCTGGGGGTCGACGGATCCGCGGCATCCGGGTTCTTCGCCTTGGCGACCAGCGAGCGAACCTTGCCCGGCGTGTCCGAGCCCTCGAGGGTCGTGAGGTCGATCAGCTTGATGATCGTGTCCAGCGCCCACGCCTTGGAGGTGGTCTTGATGGACCGCGTTCCGAGGCCCGCGGCGCGCTGCTCGAGTCCCACGGCGTCGACGCCGGGGAGGCCGTGCAGGAATCTGCGGAGCGTGGCGTCGTCCGGCTCACCGCCGAGGACGTCCACCGCCGCTCTGCGGCTGAGTTCTTGGGTCGTCACTGTTCCTCCAACAATGCTCGTGCTGTGGTCTCATCGGTCACGAGGACGCTGCACAGGCCGCTGGAGACGACCGTGCGTGCGATGTCGTGCTTGGCGTCACCGGCGGTGACGAAGATCGAGCGCTCGGCGCCGCGGAGCCGGCTGAGCTCCACACCGACCGTGCGGGCGTCGAGCTGCGGGTCGACGACGTTGCCGTCGGCGTCGATGTACCGCCCGAGCACATCGCCCACGGCGCCGCGGCGCGCGAGCTCCTCGACGTCGGATGCCGTGAGGTAGCCGTTCTCGACGTGGGCGGAGGTGGCGTCGCAGGGCCCTGCGGTGAACAGGAACGCCTGGGCCTCGGCGGCCTCCTCGAGAACCGCCGCGACGGTGCGGTCGGATTCGATGGCCTGCTTGGTCTCGACCCGTTCGAGGATCGCGGGGCTCGGGAGCAGCGAGACGTGTCCGGATGCGCGCTGGGCGATCGTCACGGCGAGGCCCGCAGCCCCGCCGGAGCGCCGGTTGAGGCTCACGCCTCCGTTGAGCTGCACGACGGTCACCCCGGTGGCCCACCCTTCCGGCAGCGCTTCGGCGACCGCACGAAGCGTGCGTCCCCAGCTGACGCCGAGCGTGCGGGGAACGGGGCGCATCGCGGTGAGGAAGTCGGCCGCGGCCTGGGCGACCCTCTCGAGCGTGCCGTCATCGCCGTCGGGCGCGGGCACCACGATGGCCGCAGCCAGCCCGTGTCGCTCGACGAGCTGACGCTCGAGTCCGAGCCGCCGGGCGCGGGGATGCACGATCTCGATGCGGACGATGCCGCGCTCGCGAGCCTGGGTGAGCAGGCGGCCCACCTTCCACCGCGAGAGGCCGAGGAGGGCGCCGATCTCGTCCTGCGTCTTGTCCTCGTCGTAATAGAGCTCTGCGACGCGGACCATGGTCAGTTCGTCTTCCACGGCATCCTCCTTCCTGCTTCAGTCTAAGACCGGAACACCGTTCGCGCACCCTCCTGCTCACATGAGCAAAGACCGTCGGTCGGCGCGCGCATCCGTCGAGCCGGAGGCCGGATACGACGAAGGGACGCCGGCCCGAAGGCCGACGTCCCTGTCCGATCGCAGTGATCAGGCGCGCTTGCGCGAGGTGAGCACCTGGTCGACGATGCCGTAGTCGAGCGCCTCGGCGGCCGAGAGGATCTTGTCGCGATCGATGTCGCGGTTGACCTGCTCGACGGGCTTGCCGGTGTGGCGAGCCATGGTCTCCTCGAGCCAGGTGCGCATCCGGAGGATCTCCGCGGCCTGGATCTCGATGTCGGAGGCCTGACCGTGCCCGGCCTCGCCCATCGCCGGCTGGTGCATGAGCACGCGGGCGTTGGGCAGTGCGAGACGCTTGCCGGGGTGACCACCCGCGAGAAGCACCGAGGCGGCCGACGCCGCCTGGCCGAGTACGACCGTCTGGATCTGCGGCGCGACGTACTGCATCGTGTCGTAGATCGCGGTCATCGCGGTGAACGAACCACCGGGCGAGTTGATGTACATCGTGATGTCACGCTCGGAGTCCTGGCTCTCGAGAACGAGCAGCTGGGCCATCACGTCGTCGGCCGATGCGTCGTCGACCTGCACGCCGAGGAAGATCACGCGATCTTCGAACAGCTTGTTGTAGGGGTCCTGACGCTTGAAGCCGTAGGCCGTGCGCTCCTCGAACTGAGGAAGCACGTAGCGGCTGGAAGGCAGATCGCCGGCAGAGCGGAAGGTGGGTGAGTACATGAGAGTCCTTTCGCTTTCCGTTACTTGATGTCCTGGTCGGTTCCGCCGCCGCCGATGACGTCGGTGGCCGAGTCGCGGATGTGGTCGACGAAGCCGTACTCCAGCGCCTCGTCGGCGGTGAACCAGCGGTCGCGGTCACCGTCGGCGTTGATCTGCTCGACCGACTTGCCGGTCTGCGCCGCGGTGATCTCGGCGAGGCGGTTCTTCATCGACGTGATCAGCTGGGCCTGCGTCTGGATGTCACTCGACGTTCCGCCGAAGCCACCGTGCGGCTGGTGCAGCAGCACGCGGGCGTTCGGGGTGATGTATCGCTTGCCCTTGGTGCCCGCGGTCAGCAGCAGCTGTCCCATGGACGCCGCCATGCCGATGCCGACCGTGACGATGTCGTTCGGGACGAACTGCATCGTGTCGTAGATCGCCATGCCGGCGGTGATCGACCCACCGGGCGAGTTGATGTAGAGGTAGATGTCCTTGTCGGAGTCTTCCGCGGCGAGAAGGAGGATCTTCGCGCAGATCTCATTGGCGTTCTCGTCGCGCACCTCCGATCCCAGCCAGATGATGCGGTCCTTCAACAGTCTGTCGAAGACGCTCGTAGCGAGGAGGGGTTCTGCAGCCATGTCAGCTCCTGATTCCGTGTTTCAGTGATTCGAATCTACCGGCGACGACGCAGCGCCCAGGCCGTGTTCGCCGTCGGCATATCAGCCGTCGAGCTCGGCGATCTCGTGGGCGTACGCGGTCATCGAGCGGTGGTAGCGCGGGAGATGCGGGACCAGCGCGAGCAGGGCCACCGAAAGACCCTGCGCGGGACGACCCGCACTCGCCAGGATCAGCGCGTGCACGGTCGCCACCGCGTCCCGATACGGGCCGTCCGCAGAGAGCTCCTCCTCGGCGCGGATGACGGCGAGAGCGTCGTCGTACTCGCCGAGGTTGCGCAGCGAACTCGCCAGCTGGATGACGCACTGCGGGCGGTGCTCCTCGTCGAGCCCCAGTGCCAGCGCACGCCGGTACAGCTCGACGGCCTCGGCGGGGCGGCCGGCGGAGTCGCGGGCACCGGCGCGTTCGAACTCCGCGCGCGCATCATCCGTGCCGCGTTCCGCCGCGAGGGCATCGATGCGTGAGATCGTGTCGTCCCCGACCTCATCCCCGGAGGCGTCGGCCCACACCTCGTCGATCCGTTCGTCCCAGCTCTTCTCCATGCCGTGCTCCTTCGGTGTGTCGTGCGACGAGAAAGGGGCGGATGCCGCAGCATCCGCCCCTCCCTCAGAGATCGTGTTCGATCACTCAGCCTTGTCGGCTGCCTTCTTGGCCGGAGCCTTTTTGGCGGCGGGCTTCTTCGCGGCGGGCTTCTCAGCCGCCTCGGCGTCATCGGCCTTCTTCGCAGGGGCCTTCTTCGCGGCAGGCTTCTTCGCGGCGGGCTTCTCAGCCGCCTCGGCGTCGTCAGCCTTCTTCGCAGGGGCCTTCTTCGCAGCAGCCTTCTTGGCGGCGGGCTTCTCCTCAGCCGCAGCCTCGGACTCGTCCGCTGCCTCGTCGTCGGTCACGACGAAGTCGGACAGGTCGACGGGCTTGCCGTTGGTGTCGACGACCTTGACCTTGCCGAGCGCGATCGCGAGCGCCTTGTTACGGGCCACCTCGCCGACGAGCGCCGGGAGCTGGTTCGACGACTGCAGCGCCTCGACGAACTCCTGCGGAGCCATGCCGTACTGCGACGCGGACTGGATGAGGTACTGCGAGAGCTCCTCCTGCGAGACCTGCACGTCGGCCTGCTCGGCGATCGTGTCGAGGAGCACCTGCGTGCGGAACTGCTTCTCGCTGGCCTCGGTCACCTCGGCACGGTGCACGTCGTCCTCGAGACGGCTCTCGCCCTCGAGGTGGTTGTGCACCTCGTCCTCGATGAGCTTCGGCGGCACCGGGATGTCGATCTGCTCGAGCAGCGTCTCGACGAGCTTGTCGCGCGCCGCGGAGCCCTGGGTGAAGACGCCCTGCTGTGACACGCGCTCGACGAGGCTCGCGCGGAGCTCGGCGATCGTGTCGAACTCGCTGGCGATCTGCGCGAAGTCGTCGTCGGCCTCGGGGAGCTCGCGCTCCTTGACGGCCTTGACCGACACCGAGACCTCGGCCTCGGAACCGGCGTGGTCGCCGCCGACGAGTGCCGAGCGGAAAGTCGTGTCCTCACCGGCGGTGAGCGACTCGATCGCATCGTCGATGCCCTCGAGCAGCTCGCCCGAGCCGACCTCGTAGGACACGCCCTCGGCGCGGTCGATCTCGGCGCCGTCGATGGTGGCGACGAGGTCGAGCTCGACGAAGTCACCCTTGGCTGCCGGGCGGTCGACGGGAACGAGCGTGCCGAAGCGCGCACGGAGGTTCTCGACCTCTGCATCGATCGCGGCCTCATCGGCCTCGATCGCGTCGACGGTCAGGGTGATGCCGTCGTACGCGGGGATCTCGATCTCCGGACGCACGTCGACCTCGATGTCCACGAGCAGGTCGCCCGAGAAGTCCTTCTCGTTCGGCCACTGCGTGATGTCGGCGGCCGGACGGCCGACGACACGGAGCTTGTGCTCGACGGTCGCCTCGCGGAAGAACTTGTCGAGTCCCTCGTTGACCGCGTGCTCGATGACCGCGCCGCGCCCGATGCGCTGGTCGATGATCGGAGCCGGGACCTTGCCCTTGCGGAAGCCGGGGATCTGGACGTCCTGAGCGATGTGCTCGTACGCGTGCGCGATGCTGGGCTTGAGGTCGTCGGGGGTGACCGTGATGCTGAGCTTGACCCGGGTCGGGGTCAGCTTCTCGACGGTGCTGTTCGCCATTCTGGTGTGCTCTCCTTGTGATTTCCGCGCTGAATCGCGGCTGTCAGGCCGTTGAAGCCGTGTCGGGGCGACAGGAGTTGAACCTGCGACCTCCCGCTCCCAAAGCGGGCGCTCTACCAAACTGAGCTACGCCCCGGGGAATCCGCATGCAGATTCAGCCCCACCGAGTCTAACGGACACGAGCACTCCCGTCAGTCCGCTATGATCGATGAGTCGGCATGCACCGCGAGGAACCTGCTGACAACGGGGCTGTAGCTTAGTGGTAAAGCCTCTGTCTTCCAAACAGATGATGCGAGTTCGATTCTCGTCAGCCCCTCACTCCGAAGGCCCCCGCAGAGATGCGGGGGCCTTCGACGTTCCCGCGGTGGCCGCACGTCTCGCAGCCGCGTATCCTTCAGGCAGAGTCGACGGTGTCGAGGAACGCGGGCTCCGACCGGAGGTCCCGCACGAATGACTCCCCTCACCGCCCCCGACCCCGGTGGTCATCTCCTCCCTGCCCACCTCGCCGGCCCCGTGCCGACGGCGCGTCGCCGCAGGCCACGCCGCGGGGTCGTCCTCGCTCTTCTGGGTGCACTCATCGTCGTCGGCGGGCTGGGCGGGCTGCAGCTCACCGCGAGCCTGGGCTACGACGATTCGCGCGCCCAGTTCGCGCAGGCTCTCGACACCGCCGAAGGACGAGCGGCCGAGATCCGTCGGACGACCGACGAGCTGATCTCGATCGCGGACGCGGCGAGTCAGCTCGTCGAGCTCGATTCGGGGATGCTCACGGATCCGCAGACGAAGGAGCAGCTCGCCGCCTCCGTGGCGTCCGCGAGCGAGACCACGTCGACCACCGGGGAGCTCCTCGACGAGGACCTTCCGGATGCCGAGGCGAAGCCCGTGACCTTCTGGGACCTCTTCGCGGCGTCCACCGCTCTGCGCACCGACGCGGAGGTCCTCGAGAGGCTCGACACGGAGCTGGCCGACGAGTCCCCCGCCCTCGACGCCGCATCATCGGATCTCATGGAGTCGGGTCTCACGTTCCTCGGGTTCGCGGCCGACGCGGCCGCCCCGTTCGAGGCGGCGCACATCTCGGCGAAGAACGACGATGTGATCGCGCTGCGGAACGCCGCAGCGTCGGTGTCAGAGGTCACCGCCCTGGATGAGGGAAGCGTGAGCAGCTTCACCGCCCTGCAGGATGCCGCAGCACAGGTCGTCACCTCCGAGAACGCAGAGCTCGCCGAGAAGGCGGGCCCGCTTCAGGGGGTCCGGCTCGAGGTCGAGGCCTTCGCGCGCTCGCTGGCACCGGGCGTGCTGATCGAGTTCGACTGGAGCCCGGTCGTCAACGGCGCGGGGTACGGCGGCAGCATGGGCGGGCTGACGACCTGGTGGTGGGACGAACCCGATCGTGCGCTGATCGAGCTCTCGGACTCGGTGGCCGCGCAGTGGCCGGCCGAGCGCAGCAGGGCTCTCGTCGCGCACGAGGTCGGTCACGCGATCAGCGTCAAGTGCGAGGGCATGTATGACGCATCGACCCAGGACAGCATCGAGAAGTGGGCGACCGCGTGGGCGATCGGCATGGGGTTCTCCGACGACGCGAACGGCGTCTCGGCGTACGGCTACCCGCCGCAGTCCTACATCGACGCCGCCCTGGCCTGTCGCTGATCGCCGCTGCCTGCGCACCGTCAGGATACGAAGAAGCCGCCGCGATCGGATCGCGGCGGCTTCTTCGTATGATCAGGTCGAGGTCACTGACCCCGACGCTCGCGCAGCTGCGTGAGCGCGTCCTCGAGAAGCTGGACGGCCTCTTCGTCGGTACGGCGCTCCTTCACGTAGGCGAGGTGCGTCTTGTAGGGCTCCGGCTTCGCGAGCGCGGGCGGGTTCGCCTTGTCGCGACCGGCCGGCAGACCGGACTGCGGGTGGTCGATCGTCTCGGGGATCTCCTCTTCGGGAAGTCCCGCCGCGAAGAACCGCACGGTCTCGTTGCCGAGACCGTCCCAGTAGGACACGCGGATGCGATCTGCGTGATACCCGTGATCCTGCTCGCCCATCGGGCCGGAACCGACACGGGTCCCTCGGATCGCGTTGCCGCCAGTAGCCATCAGATTACCTCGAACTTCGTGATGAGACCGAGCGCGACGATCGCCACGAACCACGCGAGAGCGAGGATGACCGTGAAGCGGTTGAGGTTGCGCTCTGCGAGACCCGACGACCCGACGGCCGACGACATGCCGCCGCCGAACATGTCCGACAGGCCGCCGCCGCGACCCTTGTGGAGCAGGATGAGGAGAGTCAGCAGGACGCTGGTGATACCCAGCACCACCTGCAGGACGAACTCGAGAATATCCACGAGGAGAGAGCCTTTCGCTGGGGCAGGTCTGCCCCGGTAACGGTCAAGTATACGGTGTGGCGGGGCCGCAGCCCCGCCACACTCACACGCCTACGTGCTTCTCAAAGCGGATGATCGCGGCGAATTCGTCGACCACGAGGCTCGCGCCTCCGACGAGTGCACCATCGACATCGGGCTCACGCATGAAGCTGGCGATGTTCGCTGCCTTGACCGATCCGCCGTAGAGGATGCGGGTGCGCGCGGCAGCGTCGTCTCCCAGCACCGTGGCGATGACGGTGCGCAGCGCGGCGCAGACGTCCTGTGCCTGCTGCGGCGTCGCCGCCTGTCCCGAGCCGATGGCCCAGACCGGCTCGTACGCCACGACGATGTCCGCATCCTTGGGAAGCCCCCGCAGTGCGACCTCGAGCTGACCGGCCGGCACGGCGCTGGCGCCGAACTTCTCCAGGTCCTCCGCCGTCTCGCCCACGCAGATGACGGGCGAGAGCCCGTTCTTCAGCGCGGCCTTCGTCTTCGCGGCGACGATCTCGTCGGACTCGGCGTGATACTCACGGCGCTCCGAGTGCCCGATGATCACGTACTTCGTGTCGAGCTTCGCCAGGAATGCACCCGACACCTCGCCGGTGTACGCACCGGAGTCGTGCGCCGAGATGTCCTGCGCGCCGAGGGCGAACGGGATCTTGTCGGCGTCGATCAGCGTCTGCACGCTGCGGATGTCGGTGAAGGGCGGGAACACCGCCACCTCGACAGAGCCGTCCTCGTGCTTGGCGTCCTTGAGCGTCCAGTGCAGCTTCTGCACGAAGGCGACCGCCTGCAGGTGGTCGAGATTCATCTTCCAGTTTCCCGCGATCAGCGGGGTACGGGTGTTCACACCCATCCGAGCACCTCCAGGCCGGGTAGTTTCTTGCCCTCGAGGAACTCGAGGCTGGCGCCGCCACCGGTCGAGATGTGACCGAACTGGTCGTCGGTGAAGCCGAGCTGACGAACCGCCGCGGCCGAATCGCCGCCGCCGACGACGCTGAGGCCGTCGACCTCGGTGAGCGACTGCGCGACGGCTTTGGTACCGCCCGCGAACGCCGGGAACTCGAACACGCCCATCGGGCCGTTCCAGAACACGGTCTTTGACCCGCGGATCACGTCGGCGAACCGCGCTGCGGTCTCCGGACCGATGTCGAGGCCGATGCCGGAGGCGCCGAACGCGGTGCTCTCGATGGCATCGGCAGCCGTCACCTCATGCTCGGCGTCGGCCGAGAACGAGGAGGCGACGATGACGTCGGTGGGGAGCACGAGCTCCACGCCGCGCTCCTTCGCCTCCGCGATGTATCCGCGCACGGTGTCGAGCTGATCTTCTTCGAGGAGGCTGGAGGCCACGGCGTGGCCCTGCGCCTTCAGGAAGGTGAACAGCATCCCGCCACCGACGAGGATGCGATCCACGCGAGGCAGCAGGTGCGAGATCACACCGAGCTTGTCGCTCACCTTCGACCCCCCGAGCACGACCGCGTACGGGCGCTCCGGGTTCTCGGTCAGACGATCGAGCACGTCGAGCTCGGTCGCGATGAGAAGTCCGGCCGCCGAGGGCAGCAGCTCGGCGAGGTCGTAGACGCTCGCCTGCTTGCGGTGGACCACGCCGAATCCGTCGGAGACCAGCACATCGCCGAGCTCGGCGAGCTGGGCCGCGAAGGCACCGCGCTCCGCGTCGTCCTTCGAGGTCTCCCCCGGGTTGAAGCGCAGGTTCTCGATGACGACGACGCCGCCGTCCTCGAGCGAGGAGACGGCCTCGTGCGCGGACTCGCCGACGGTGTCGCGCGCGAACGCGACGGGCTTGCCGAGCAGCTCGGACAGCCGCTGGGCGACCGGGGCGAGGCTGTACTGGGGGTCGGGCGCCCCGTCGGGGCGTCCGAGGTGCGAGCACACGACCACGCGGGCACCCGCGTTGATCAGTGCGTTGAGGGTAGGCAGCGAGGCGCGGACACGGCCATCGTCCGTGATGATCCCGTCCCGGAGCGGGACGTTGAGATCACAACGGACGATGACGCGCGTGCCCTCGAGCGAACCCAGTGAATCCAGGGTGCGCAGAGTCATGGGAGGTGTCTCAGAGACGCTCTGCCACGTACTCGGTCAGGTCGACGAGACGGTTGGAGTAGCCCCACTCGTTGTCGTACCAGCTGGAGACCTTGACCAGGTTGCCGCTGACGTTGGTCAGCGTCGAGTCGAAGATCGACGAGTGCGGGTTGTGCACGATGTCGCTCGAGACGATCTGGTCTTCGTTGTACTGCAGGAAGCCGGCGAGACGGCCGTCGGCCGCAGCCTTCTTGTACGCCTCGTTGACCTCGTCGACCGTGAGGTTCTCGCGGTCGGTGATCAGCGTCAGGTCGACGATCGAACCGGTGGGAACCGGAACGCGGTACGACGAGCCGCTGAGCTTGCCCTGCAGCTCGGGAAGGACCTCGCCGATGGCCTTCGCCGCGCCGGTCGAGGCCGGGGTGATGTTGATCGCTGCGGCACGTGCGCGACGCAGGTCGCTGTGCGGGCCGTCCTGGAGGTTCTGGTCGGCCGTGTAGGCGTGAGCGGTCATCATGAAGCCGCGGTCGATGCCGAACGCGTCGTTGAAGACCTGCGCCAGCGGGGCGAGACAGTTGGTGGTGCACGACGCGTTGGAGATGATGTGATGCGTCTCCGGGTTGTACGTGTCCTCGTTCACGCCCATGACGAACGTGCCGTCGACGCCGGTACCCGGAGCCGAGATGAGGACCTTCTTCGCGCCGGCCTCGATGTGCTTCTTGGCGAGGTCCGCCTTGGTGAAGAAGCCGGTCGACTCGATGACGATGTCGACGCCCAGCTCACCCCAGGGGAGGTTGGCGGGGTCGCGCTCCGCGAACGCCTTGATGGCCTTGCCGTTGACCGTGATGCTCTCGTCGTCGAAGCTGATGTCAGCATCGAGGACGCCACCGACGGAGTCGTACTTCAGAAGGTGGGCAAGGGTCTTGTTATCGGTGAGGTCGTTGACCGCGACGATCTCGATGTCCGCTCCCTGCGCGAGAGCCGCGCGGAAGTAGTTGCGCCCGATACGGCCGAAGCCGTTGATACCGATCTTGACAGACACTCAGGTCTCCCTGTTTCTCGTGCGCGGTGCGCGGCAAAAGTGCGTACGCGATGCGCGGGGTTTTTTGGCTGAGATGGCGTCCCGACGAGACAAGGCCCGTCGGGACGCGACCCGATTACGACAGTACCAGCAGGCCGTTCGTCTTCTCGCGGGCCACCTCGAGGCGCTGAGCGACGTTCTCCCAGTTCGCGATGTTCCACGCGGCCTTGACGTAGTCGGCCTTGACGTTCAGGTAGTCGAGGTAGAAGGCGTGCTCCCACATGTCGAGCTGGAACAGCGGCACCGTGCCCTGCGCGGTGTTCGACTGCTGGTCGAACAGCTGCTGGATGATCAGTCGCTGCCCGATCGAGTCCCAGCTGAGCACCGACCAGCCCGAGCCCTGGATGCCGAGCGCGTTGGCGGTGAAGTGCGCCTGGAACTTCGCGAAGGAGCCGAAGAACTCGTCGATCGCCGCCTTCAGCTCGCCCTCGGGCTCGCCGCCGCCGTTCGGGGAGAGGTTCGTCCAGAAGATGGAGTGGTTGACGTGACCGCCGAGGTTGAACGCGAGGTCCTTCTCGAGCTTGTTCACGTTCGCGAGGTTTCCGCTCTCGCGTGCCTCGGCGAGACCCTCGAGCGCCGTGTTCGCGCCGGCGACGTAGGTCGCGTGGTGCTTGTCATGGTGCAGCTCCATGATCTTGCCGCTGATGTGCGGCTCGAGGGCTGCGAAGTCGTAGGGAAGGTCGGGGAGCGTGTATGTCGCCATGTCGCTTTCATCCAATCCGCGCCGCGCCGCGGCGCTTGCCGGTCCTCCGCGCCGCCGATGTGCGGCGTGGAGCGGACGTAACTCATCCTACCGACGACAACGCTCGAGTGTCCCGGATCCTTCCGTCGGATGACGACACGAGGCGACCCCGAACGGGGCCGCCTCGTGTGTGTCAGAACCGACTGGCGTCAGACGTCCAGCCCTGCGGGCACGGCCGCCTCGGTGCCAGGGATTCCCTCCTGCTGCGCGCGCTTGTCGGCCATCGCGAGCAGACGGCGGATGCGACCGGCCACGGCGTCCTTGGTCATCGGCGGATCGGCGTGGTGGCCCAGCTCGTCGAGGCTCGCGTCGCGGTGTGCGAGACGCAGCTCACCGGCGACCTTCAGATGGTCGGGCACCTCGTCGGCGAGGATCTCGAGCGCGCGCTCCACGCGCGCGCACGCCGCGACCGCCGCCTGGGCCGAGCGTCGCAGGTTCGCGTCGTCGAAGTTGACGAGGCGGTTCACGCCCGCGCGCACTTCGCGCCGCTGGCGCATCTCCTCCCACGTCACCGCGGTCTTCTGCGCTCCCATCTCACTGAGGATGGTGCGGATCGCCTCGCCCTCGCGCACGACCACCCGCGGCATACCGCGGACCTCTCGAGCCTTGGCGGCGACGCCGAGCCGGTGTGCGGCACCGACCAGGGCCATCGCCGCCTCGGACGACGGGCACGCCACCTCGAGCATGGCCGACCTGCCGGGCTCGCTGAGCGTTCCGGCGGCGAGGAAGGCGCCACGCCACAGGCCGGCGATCTCGGCACGAGATCCGGTCGTCAGCCGGTTGGGCAGCCCTCGGACGGGGCGGCGACGCTGGTCGAGCAGTCCCGTCTGACGGGCGAGGGTCTCACCCGAGGCGATCACCCGGACGGCCCAGCGGGCGCCGTCGTTGGACGTGCTCGACTGCACCTGGGCGATCTCCGGCCGGACACCGTAGATCTCGGCGAGATCGCGAGCGACACGCTGCGCGAGGATCTCGGCATCCACCTCGGCCTCGACGGCGACCCGCCCGGCGATGGAATGCAGTCCGCCGGCGAACCGGAGGATCGATGTGACCTCCGCGACGCGCACCGTCGGGGGTGCATTACGGATGCTGACCAGCTCAGCCTTGACGTCGGTCGTTAGTGCCACGACACTCCTCTACGCTCACGCGCCGGATCGCGGCGCAAACCTCCAGCCTACTCTGACGGAGGCTCCTGCTATTCCCTGCCGAGGTCCCGATGGCGCACGTTCACGGCGACTCCCGGCACCGAGGCGAGGCGGCGGGAGAACTCCTCGACCATGGCGACCGAACGGTGCTTGCCACCGGTGCAGCCGATCGCGACGGTCGAATGGCTCTTGTTCTCGCGCTGGTATCCCTCGAGCACGGGAGTGAGCGCGGCCGTGTACGCCTCGAGGAACTCGGCTGCTCCCTCTCTCGAGAGCACGTAGTCCCGCACCGGCTCATCCTTGCCCGTGAGGCCGCGCAGTTCCTCGTTCCAGAACGGGTTGGGCAGGAAGCGCATGTCGGCCACGAGGTCGACATCGGTCGGCAGACCGTACTTGAACCCGAAGCTCATCAGCGTGACGCGGTGCCGCGCGGCGCCCTCCTCGGCGAACAGGTCGGAGACCTGGGTGGCGAGCTGATGGATGTTGAGGGCGGAGGTGTCGATCACCAGATCCGCGGATTCCCTGATCGGGGCGAGCCGCTGGCGTTCGATGCGGATGCCGTCGAGCAGCGTGCCGTCGCCCTGGAGCGGATGCGGTCGCCGCACGGACTCGAAGCGTCTGACGAGCACGTCGTCGGAGGCATCGAGGAACAGCACCCTGACGGATCCACGTGAACGCAGCGCTCTGGCGACACCGGGGAAGTCGTCGAAGAGGTTCCGGCCACGGACGTCGACGACGGCCGCCACCTTCGGAAGGGCCGTTCCGCCCATGTCCGTGAGGTCGAGCAGTGGACGCAGGATCTGCGGCGGGAGGTTGTCGACGACGTACCACCCGAGGTCCTCGAGCGCGTTCGCGACCGTCGTGCGCCCGGCGCCCGACATGCCCGTGACGATGAGGAACTCGCCCTTGTCCCCGTCAGCCATCGTGTCTCCCTCTCCCCCGCCGGTACCAGCCTAGCGAGTGGAGAGATGGGTGTGGATGTTCTGGGCGAGCACCGGCCCGATCCCCTGCACCTCTTCGATCTCGCTCGGTGCGGCGGAACGGAGTGCGGTCACGGAGCCGAAGTGCTTGAGCAGGACCTTGATCCGCGATGCGCCGAGGCCGGGAACCTCGGACAGCACGGAGGAGATGTCGTTCCTGCGTCGCTTGCGCTGATGCGTGATCGCGAAGCGGTGCGCCTCGTCTCGCAGCCGCTGCAGCAGGTAGAGCGACTCGCTGGTGCGAGGCAGGATCACCGGGAAGTCCTCCCCCGGAAGCCAGATCTCCTCGAGACGCTTCGCGATACCGCACACCGCGATCTCGGTGTGTCCGACGTCGCGCAGAGCGCGAGCGGCGGCCTCCACCTGCGGCTGCCCGCCGTCGACGAGCAGCAGCTGTGGCGGATAGGCGAAACGCGGCTTGCGCTTGACCTCGACGACCTCGGCGTCGAGGTCGATCTCGCCCGAGACCGGCACAGCGGGCGGCACAGCGGGCGGCACCGTCGGCAGGCGGTCATCAGCCTCGTCTGGGCGGTCGAGATAGGCGAGTCGTCGACGCAGCACCTGGTACATCGAGTCCGTGTCGTCGGTCGTCTCGGGAATGTTGAACGAGCGGTACTGGTCTTTGCGCGGCAGTCCGTCTTCGAAGACGACCATCGAGGCGACCACGTTGGTCCCGCCGAGGTGGGAGATGTCGAAGCACTCGATGCGCAGCGGTGCCTCGCTCATGCCCAGTGCGTCCTGCAGGTCGGTGAGCGCCTGGGTGCGCGCGACGTAGTCGCTGGTGCGCCGCGTCTTGTAGCGGATGAGCGCCTGTTGCGCGTTGAGCGTCGCCGTGCGCATGAGATCGGCGCGTTGACCGCGCTGAGCGACGGCGATCTCGACCTTCTTGCCGCGGCGCTCGCGCAGCCACACCTCGAGTTCCGCCGCGTCGTCGGGCAGGGACGGGACGATGATGCGCCGCGGCACGTCCTGCGCGTCACCATAGGCGCGCTGCAGGACCTGGTCGACCAGGTCGGCGCCCGAGATGTCGATCTCCTTCTCGATGGTGAGGGCGCGGACACCGCGCACCCGCCCACCGCGGATCACGAAGTGCTGCACTGCGGCGGCCAGCTCGTCTTCCGCGATGCCGAAGAGATCGGCATCCTCATCGGATGCCAGCACCAGCGCGCTCTTGCCGAGCACGGCCTCGATGGCGGTGAGCTTGTCGCGGTACTTCGCGGCGGCCTCGTAGTCCATGGCGGCGGATGCCGCCAGCATCCGGGTGGTCAGCTCGCGCGTGAACCTCTCGTCGCCGCCGGACATGAAGGCCACGAAGTCGTCGACCATGGCCCGGTGCTCGGCGATCGTCACCGTCATCGAGCAGGGGCCGCCGCACTTGCCGATCTGACCGGGGAAGCACGGCCTCCCCGTCTGCATGGCGCGCTTGTAGCTGGAGTCGCTGCAGGTGCGGATCGGGAACGCCTTGACCATGAGGTCGATCGTCTCGTGCACCGCCCAGACCTTGGGGTAGGGGCCGAAGTAGCGGGCACCGGGGATCTTGCGGTTCCTGGTGACGATGACGCGGGGTGCTTCGTCTCCGAGGGTGACGGCCATGAACGGGTAGGACTTGTCATCCTTGTACCGGACGTTGAAGGGCGGATCGAACTCCTTGATCCACATGTACTCCAGCTGCAGCGAATCGACGTCCGTCGGCACGACGGTCCACTCCACCGACGCCGCCGTGGTCACCATGCGCCGCGTGCGCTCATGCAGCGTGCGCAGCGGGGCGAAGTAGTTCGACAGACGCTGGCGGAGGTTCTTGGCCTTGCCGACGTAAAGCACCCGTCCGTCGGCATCACGGAACCGATACACGCCGGGGTTGGTCGGGATCTCCCCCGGCCTCGGCTTGTATGCGAGTACGTCGGCCATCAGCTGGCCTTCTTCGCGGCGCGCCCCTCATTCAGGATCTCGGCGAGGAACTGGCCGGTGTGGCTCTCCTCGACCCGCGCGATCTGCTCGGGGGTGCCGGTGGCCAGGATCTCACCACCGCCCGAACCACCCTCGGGGCCGAGATCGATGACCCAGTCCGCGGACTTGATCACGTCGAGGTTGTGCTCGATGACGATGACGGTGTTGCCCTTGTCGACGAGCCCGTTCAGCACCTCGAGCAGCTTGCGCACGTCTTCGAAGTGCAGACCCGTCGTCGGCTCGTCGAGCACGTAGATGCTGCGACCGTTGCTGCGGCGCTGGAGCTCGGTGGCGAGCTTCACGCGCTGCGCCTCGCCTCCCGAGAGCGTGGTGGCCGACTGCCCCAGCCGCACGTACCCGAGACCGACGTCGACGAGGGTCTTCATGTAGCGGTGGATCGCCTGGATCGGCTCGAAGAACTCCGCGGCTTCGGCGATCGGCATCTCGAGGACCTCGGCGATGTTCTTGCCCTTGTAATGCACCGACAGCGTGTCGCGGTTGTAGCGCTTGCCGTGGCAGACCTCGCAGTCGACGTAGACGTCGGGCAGGAAGTTCATCTCGATCTTGATCGTGCCGTCGCCCGAGCAGGCCTCGCAGCGTCCGCCCTTGACGTTGAAGCTGAAGCGGCCAGGCTGGTAGCCGCGCACCTTCGCCTCGGGGGTGTCGCTGAACAGCGAGCGGATGCGATCGAACACTCCCGTGTAGGTGGCCGGGTTCGAGCGCGGGGTGCGACCGATCGGGGCCTGATCGACGTGCACGACCTTGTCGAGGTTGTCGAGTCCGGAGACGCGGGTGTGCTTGCCCGGCACCGTGCGTGCGCCGTTGAGACGCGAGGCGAGCACCTGGTAGAGGATGTCGTTCACGAGGGACGACTTTCCCGAACCGGAGACGCCGGTGACCGCGGTCAGCACCCCGAGCGGGAAGTTGACGCTCACGTTCTTGAGGTTGTTCTCCCGCGCGCCGACGACACTCAGCATCCGCTTCTTGTCGAGCTTGCGCCGCTTCTTCGGCGTGGGGATCTCTCGACGCCCGGAGAGGTACTCCCCCGTCATCGAGGCCGGCTCGCTGAGGAGCGCCGAGTACGGGCCCGAGTGCACGACGTCGCCGCCGTTCACGCCCGCGCCGGGTCCGATGTCGACGACCCAGTCGGCCGCCTCGATCGTCTCTTCGTCGTGCTCGACGACGATGAGCGTGTTGCCGAGGTCGCGCAGCTTGAGCAGCGTGTCGATCAGTCGACGGTTGTCGCGCTGATGCAGCCCGATGGAGGGCTCGTCGAGCACGTAGAGCACGCCGGTGAGACCCGACCCGATCTGCGTGGCCAGACGGATGCGCTGCGCCTCGCCGCCGGAGAGCGAGCCCGCCGCACGACTGAGGTTGAGATAGGACAGACCGACCTGCAGCAGGAAGTCGAGGCGGAGCCGGATCTCGCGGAGCACCTGGGCCGCGATCTTCGCCTCGCGGTCGGTCAGGGAGAGGGTCTCCATGAAGGCGCGGGCGTCGGAGAGGCTCAGGTGCGACACCTCGGCGATGGAGTGCCCGTGCACCTGGACGGCGAGGACCTCGGGCTTGAGGCGGTTTCCGTCGCACACGGGACACGGCACCTCGCGCAGGTATTCGCCCCACCGCGCACGCTGCGTGTCGGACTCGGCCTGCGCGTACTGACGTTCGATGTAGGGGACGACGCCCTCGAAGCCCGAGGCGTACCGCATCTCGCGGCCGTACCGGTTCTTGAACTTGACGGTGACCTTGTAGTTGTCACCACGCAGGATCGCGTCCTGCACGTCGACGCGGAGATCCTGCCACGGGGTGTCGAGCGAGAACTTGAGATCGTCGGCCAGCCCCTCGAGCAGACGCTCGTAGTACTGGAAGAGGCCCTTGCCCTGCGTGGTCCACGGGACGATCGCGCCCTCGCGGATGGAGAGCTCCTCGTCGCCGAGCATCAGGTCGATGTCCACCGACATGCGGGTGCCGAGACCCGAGCAGGCGGGGCAGGCGCCGAACGGCGCGTTGAACGAGAACGTGCGGGGCTCGATCTCGGTGAGCGAGAGGGCGTGGCCGTTCGGGCACGCGAGCTTCTCGGAGAAGGACTGCCAGGCGTCGTCGCCCTCTTCGTCGACGAAGTTCACCTGCACGACGCCGCCCGCGAGGCCGAGCGCGGTCTCGACGGAGTCGGTGACTCGACCCAGGATGTCGTCGGCCGCGACGAGGCGGTCGACGACCACGGCGATGTCGTGCTTGTAGCTCTTCTTCAGCGTGGGCGGCTCGGCCAGCTGGACGAGGTCGCCGTCGACGATCGCCCGGGAGTAGCCCTTCGCACCGAGCTCGCGGAAGAGGTCGACGAACTCGCCCTTCTTCTGCGAGACGATGGGCGCGACGATCTGATAGCGGGTGCGCTCGGGGAGCTCCATGAGCTGGTCGGCGATCTGCTGCACGGTCTGCCGCTGGATGCGTTCACCGCATTCCGGGCAGTGCGGGATGCCGATGCGCGCCCACAGCAGACGCATGTAGTCGTAGATCTCGGTGATCGTGCCGACGGTCGACCGCGGGTTGCGGTTGGTCGACTTCTGGTCGATCGACACCGCGGGGCTCAGCCCCTCGATGAAATCGACGTCGGGGCGGTCGACCTGGCCGAGGAACTGCCGCGCATAGGCGCTCAGCGATTCGACGTAGCGGCGCTGCCCTTCGGCGAAGATCGTGTCGAACGCGAGACTGGACTTTCCCGATCCGGACAGGCCGGTGAACACGACGAGGGAGTCGCGGGGGATGTCGATGTCGACGTTCTTGAGATTGTGGACGCGGGCACCGCGAACACTGAGTTTTCCTGGGGTTGCAACCGGGACGATAGGCACCGATCAAGTCTACGAGGGGCCACGGACATTGGCTCCGTGAGGGCTCACAGGAAGGTGCTCACCCGCCTCGCCGGTCCGCCGTCGCGCTCCGGCCCGCGCTCCGCAGAAGCAGCACCGCGGCCGCGGCGACCGCAACGCCGCCGGCGACGATCGCCCACGGCGCGGTGCCCCGGATGCCGTCGACGCCGAGCATGACGGCGATCGTCAGCGGCTGCGCGATCGCCTGCACCAGGACGAAGCGGATGGCCGTCGGGCGCAGCGCGGCGAGCACGACCCTCGTCCCGCCCGGGATCACGAGTGTCAGCGATGTGAGGATGTGGATCGCATGCACGACGAGCACGGCGAGCATCGCGCGACCGACGTCCGGCTCGGACAGGAGCATCCCGATGACGATGCATGCCGCTCCACCCCACGCGGCGAAGGTCTGCGGGAGCACCGCGGCGGTCACCGCCAGGATGACGGCGACCCACTGCCACCCGACGAGCGGATTGAGCACGAACGTCCCGACAGCGACGACCGCGACCAGCGCGATCCGCACCGCGATCCAGGAGACGGCGGGCGCGGTCTGCAGGGTGTCGTTCTGCGCTCTCATCTCCTGGCCCTCGCGATCTCGCGGAGGGCGGATGAGGGATCCTCCGCCCACGCGACCACGTCGACGCCCGCCCCGTGCAGGTCGGCGAACACGTTCTCCCTCTCCGCCAGCACCGTGCGCAGACCGATGAGCTGAGGACGATGCAGACGCGAACGATCGAGCCGCGGCAGAACGTCGATCGCGACGACGCGGTGACCGCTCGCGCGCCACATCAGCGCGGTCTGCGCGGCGGCCCCCTGGAAGAACGTGGACAGCACGAGGACGACCGAGCCGTGCGGGACGTGCGGAGTCCTGCGGAACGCCGCGTCGTCGCCTGCCTGTCCCGTCGCCGCGATCGCCGCCTCGAGACGTGCCAGATGGCGAGATCCCCCACCGCTGCGCAGCGAGCGCCCACCGTGCGCGAGCACGTGCAGGGCGACGCGGTCGCCGGCGTCGATGGCGGCGCCGGAGAGTGCCCGAGCGGCCTCTCGGGCGTTGTCGAGCGACGTCACACCGCTGCGTTCGACGTCTCCGCTGCCCCACGACGCGACCACCTCGCCGAGGTCCTCCGAGGTGTCCATCGCGATCACCACGGACGCGTCGCTGAGCGTGTGGGTGCGCCGTACGAGCAGATCCCCCGGTCTCCGCGCCATCCGCGCCGTCGCGCGCCAGTCGACGCGACGCAGCTCGTCTCCGGGCGCGAACGCATGGATGTCGCGGAAGTCTCCGCCCTGCCCCGGGCGTCGCCCCTCGTGCGAGCCGTGCAGACCGGTCAGCCGTCTCGGCAGCGGCAGCATCCCGACGGCGCGGGGAGTCGGAGCCACCTGTCGTCTGCTCCGGACGACCTCGGACGCCCCCGAGAGCGCGGCACCGTCGAGCGAGAGACCGCGCGCCGAGACCTGCACGGGGAGCGCGGGGCCCGAATGGAGGACGCGGCTCCGTGCGAGGACCGCGGCATCGGAACCGGGAACGATCGCGCGTCGGCTTCTGCGTTCCGAGAGCACGACGAACAGCTCGACCATCTCGGCGTCGCTCTCGACCGAGATCTCGGTGTGCAGTTGCCCGTCTGCGCGGGGACCCGGTGTCACGCTCGGCTCGGCCCCGACGCCCGAGGTCCCCCGTCCGAGGACGAGGGCGCTCCACAGCGCGAGCGGGAGCCCCATGGCGACGACGTCAGGACGTGAGAACAGCAGTCCGAGGACGGCGAGCACGATCGAGCCGGCGATCGCGAGGGCCGGCGCCGGGCTCCAGCGCCCGGGCATCGATGGTCTCGTCACACGCGCTCCCGCACCGTCGGCGGAACCGGCACCTGGTCGACGACCGCTCGCACGACGTCGGCGGCCGACGCCCCCTGAGCCCAGGCCTGCGGTGTCAGCGTGAGGCGGTGGGCGAGCACGGGCACGGCGATCCTCTTGATGTCATCCGGTCGCACGAAATCGCGACCGTCCAGCGCGGCGAGGGCGCGGCCGAGCAGCAGCAGGCCGAGCGAGCCGCGTGGGGAGGCTCCGACCTCGACGTTCGGCGCCGTCCGGGTCGTGCGCGCGATCTCGACGCAGTAACGCGCGATGTCCTCGTCGACGTGGATGGCCTCGACCGCCGCCTGCAGCTCGACGAGACGCTCGGCATCGATGACGGGAGCGACGTGCGTGGCCTCCTGCCGCCTGCGCACACGGTTCTGCAGAATGCGCGCCTCCCCCGAGACATCCGGATACCCCACGGAGAGCCTGACCATGAATCTGTCGAGCTGTGCTTCGGGGAGCGCGTAGGTGCCCTCGTACTCGATCGGGTTCGAGGTGGCGATCACATGGAACGGCGCGGGCAGCGCGAAGCTGTTGCCCTCGACGGTGACCTGCCGCTCCGCCATCGCCTCGAGCATCGCCGACTGGGTCTTCGGCGTCGTGCGGTTGATCTCGTCGGCCAGAAGGAGACCGGTGAAGATCGGTCCGGGTCGGAAGACGAAGTCCGAGGAGTCCGGCGCGTACACGTACGACCCTGTGACGTCGCCGGGGAGCATGTCCGGAGTGCACTGGAGCCGACGGAACGACAGCCCCAGCGCCGAGGCGAGGCTGCGGGCCGCGAGGGTCTTGCCGAGCCCCGGCACGTCTTCGAACAGCACGTGCCCGCCGGCCAGGATCGAGGCGAGCGCGATCTCGAGCGGGTCGTCCATCCCGACGACGACGGTGCGCACGGCGGTCAGGATTCGAGCGCCGGCCTCGGCGATCTCGGCGGATGTCGTCATGTCATCTCCTGTGTCTCGGGAACAGCGACGCACGGCCCGTCGATGAGGGCGGAGCGTCTGGTGGTGGTGTCGCGATCTCTGCGGACCGCCCGGGGCTCAGCGCGTCGATCGCGTCGAGCGCTCGCTCGATGTCGACGACGGTGGTCCCCGGACCCTCCAGTCGATCCCACAGGTCGGGGCCGATCAGCGCGATGACCTCCGGCCGATTCGCGGGGTCCGTCGGGTCTGCGCCCCGGCGCTGCAGCCGCTGTCGGAGAATCTCCCGCACGCGACGTGTGATCTGCGTACCGGCGAGCCCCGTGTGGGTGTTCAGCGCCCAGGCCATGCGGGAGATCTCCGTCGGTCTGCGATCGGGTTCCACCGCGATGTGCGGGGCGTCGACACTCGGTTCGAGCGGCACCGCGAGCTGGGCGAGAAGAGCGAGTGCCCCCACGAGAAGACCCCACCCGATCGCGAAGGGCACGGTGAATCCGAAACCGGTGAGCACCAGCGCGGCGATCACCGCGGCCGCCGCGGCCAGGACGGTGCGTCCCCCCGTCATCGCCACACCTCCTCGATCCGGCGGAGCGCGGAGCGCGCCGCGTTCCTCTCCGGCTCGGTGGCCTCGTGGGCGCCGAAGCGCACACGCTCGAACAGCGTCAGCAGCTCGGACGCCTCCGCCTCGATGCCGGAGCGCCGCGTGATGATCCTGAGCGCGAATTCGGCCGGCGTCTCGCTCGGAGCGCGTGCCAGCCCCGCATCCGCCGCGCTCTCCTCGAGGCCGACCCACGCCGCGATGACGGCATCCGTGGGCACCGCGCGTTCGTCGATCGCCTGCAGCGCCCCGGCGATACCGCGCCGGATGGCGTCGACCACGACCTGCGGTTCGGGAACCGCAGCGACATCGCCCACCTCGGCGGCGACCTCGGCTCCCTCGCGCCTCCGCGTGGGCCTGTCGCGCCATGCCCGCAGCAGCGCGCGGGCGATGATCGCGAGGAGCACGATGACGCCGGCGGCCACGAGGAGCATCAGGATCGTGGCGGACACCTGCAGCACTGCGGAGCTCGCGGGGTCGATCTCGATGTCCTCCGGGAGGCCCGTCTGTCCCGGCATCGTCGGCGGAATCGGCCGCACCGACGGGGACGGCACAGGCTCAGACGGACGGAATGTCGGCGCCCCCTGGATCGCGGCGGCGATCATCACGATGACGAAGAGCACGGCGACCGCGCTCACGAGTCCGAGCCGACGACCAGCTCGACGCGCATCGACTGTCGGGCGGTCACTCGGCATGCCCACACCCTATGACGCGGTCACTCCGTGGTCGAGCGGCGACCCGCGAAGGCGGAGAGTCCGTCGCGCAGGGTCGCGATCTGCCCGAGGTCCATTCCCACGGCCGCCATGACCTGACGCGGAACGTCGAGCGCGCGCTCGCGGAGCGCACGGCCGGCGTCCGTGAGGGTGATGTCGAGGCGCCGCTCGTCCTCCGCGCTGCGCTGCCGGGCGACCAGCCCGTCTGCCTCGAGGCGCTTGACCAGAGGCGATGCGGTGGCGGGCTCGAGGGCGAGATCGGCCGCGAGATCGCTGAGCTGCCGTGGCGACCGCTCCCAGAGGGCGAGCATGACGAGGTACTGCGGATGCGTGAGTCCGAGCGGCTCGAGGATCGGCCGATAGATGCCGACGACGTTGCGGGCGGCGGTCACCAGCGCGAAGCAGAGTTGGTTGTCCAGCTTGAGCAGATAATCCGTCGCGGTCACGATCCGACTATACAACGACACTAATAGTTAGTACACTAAGGAACATGGCACGCTCCGCTGACCGCCCATCCCTTCGAACGCGCATCCGCGCGGCCGGTGGGCTCTACGCGTGGATCAACACGAACCTCATCCGGTTCGCCGGCCCGGCGTCCGTGGGCCCGTACGAGAAGACTCCGCCGCCGAGCGCGGAGGAGAGAGCAGAGCGCGCCTGCCCGCTCTGCGGTGCACCCATGAGCGACCACGAGATCGATCGCTCCGGTCCGCGCACCATGATGCACTGCCCCTGAGCGCCACGGCGTCAGTGCTCGCGGCCCGCGGCATCCTCTCGAGCGACGTCGAGCCAGAACGCCAGCTCGTCGTCTGTGGTGAGCGCTCCGGGTGAGACATCGAGCCACCCGGTCCCCATGGTGCGTGGGCCCATCACCGCGGTGGCGACGCCGGGGCGTGTGATGAGGGCGGCCCCGTTCTCTTCGTCGACGCGTACGAGGAGGACGCCCCCTTTGCGCGCCCCGACCAGGATGTGACCGTCGAGCAGGAACGCGCGGGTGCCGAACATCCGCTTCTCCTCGACCTCGCCGTCGAGGGTCAGCAGCGCTCGCACGCGGTCGGCGAGCTCGTCTCCTGACGCGTCCATCATCACCTCCTCGGGATCAGGCGTGCCCGGCCTTCTTCATGGCACGCAGCTCCTTCTTCATGTCCTGGACCTCGTCGCGCAGGCGCCCGGCCAGCTCGAACTTGAGCTCGGATGCAGCCGCCAGCATCTGGTCGGAGAGGTCCTGGATGATCGCCTCCAGCTGCTGCGCGCCTTCCGCGGCGATACCGGTGCGGCGCAGGTTCGGTGTCGGAGACTTGCCCTTGCCCTTGCCGGTGGCACGCCCACGACCCGACATCATCTCCGCGGTGTCGGCGCCCTCACGTGCCAGCACCTCGGTGATGTCGGCGATGCGCTTACGCAGCGGTTGCGGATCGATGCCGTTCTCGAGGTTGTACGCGACCTGCTTCTCGCGGCGTCTGTCCGTCTCGTCGATCGCCTTCGCCATCGAATCGGTCATCTTGTCGGCGTACATGTGCACTTCGCCCGACACGTTTCGGGCCGCGCGGCCGATCGTCTGGATGAGCGAGGTGCCGGAGCGCAGGAAGCCCTCCTTGTCGGCATCGAGGATGGCGACGAGCGAGACCTCGGGAAGGTCGAGACCTTCGCGGAGCAGGTTGATGCCGACCAGCACGTCGTAGACGCCGGATCGGAGTTCGCTGAGCAGCTCCACACGACGAAGCGTGTCGACGTCGGAGTGCAGATACCGCACACGCACGCCGTGCTCGCCGAGGAAGTCGGTGAGTTCCTCCGACATCTTCTTCGTCAGAGTGGTCACCAGCACCCGCTCGTCGCGCTCGACGCGCACGCGGATCTCCTCGAGGAGGTCGTCGATCTGCCCCTTCGACGGCTTGACGATGATCTGCGGGTCGACGAGGCCGGTGGGGCGGATGATCTGCTCGACCACGCCGTCGGCGATCCCCATCTCGTACTTGCCGGGCGTCGCCGACAGGTACACGGTCTGCCCGACGCGGTTCTTGAACTCGTCCCAGCGCAGCGGTCGGTTGTCCATCGCGCTCGGCAGACGGAAGCCGTGGTCGACGAGCGTGCGCTTGCGCGACGCGTCGCCCTCGTACATCGCACCGATCTGCGGCACCGTGACGTGCGACTCGTCGATCACGAGCAGGAAGTCGTCGGGGAAGAAGTCGAGAAGGGTGTGCGGCGGCTCGCCGGGCTGTCGCCCGTCCATGTGACGCGAGTAGTTCTCGATGCCCGAGCAGAATCCGAGCTGCTGCATCATCTCGAGGTCGAAAGTGGTGCGCATCCGCAGACGCTGGGCCTCGAGCAGCTTGCCCTGTCGCTCGAACTCCTTCAGCCGCTCCTCGAGCTCGTGCTCGATCGTGCCGATCGAGCGCTGGATCACGTCGGTGCCCGCCACGTAGTGCGAGGCCGGGAAGATCGGCACCGAGTCGAGCTTCTCGATGATCTCGCCGGTGAGCGGATGCAGGTAGTACAGCCCCTCGATCTCGTCGCCGAACAGTTCGATGCGGATCGCGTTCTCTTCGTACACCGGGATGATCTCGATGGTGTCGCCGCGGACGCGGAAGTTGCCACGGGAGAAGTCGACGTCGTTGCGGTTGTACTGCATGGCGATGAACTGACGGATCAGCGCATCCCGGTCGTAGCGCTCCCCCACCTGCAGCGCCACCATCGCGCGCAGGTACTCCTCCGGCGCCCCGAGTCCGTAGATGCACGACACGGTGGAGACCACGATCACATCTCGCCGGCTGAGCAGCGAGTTCGTGGTCGAGTGCCGCAGTCGCTCGACCTCGGAGTTGATCGACGAGTCCTTCTCGATGAAGGTGTCGGTCTGCGGGACGTAGGCCTCGGGCTGGTAGTAGTCGTAGTACGAGACGAAGTACTCGACCGCGTTGTTCGGCATCAGCTCGCGGAACTCGTTGGCGAGCTGCGCGGCGAGCGTCTTGTTGTGGGCGAGCACGAGCGTCGGGCGCTGCACCTGCTCGACCAGCCAGGCGGTCGTGGCCGACTTTCCGGTACCGGTGGCACCCAGAAGCACCACGTCGGTCTCACCGGCGTTGATGCGCGATGCGAGCTCGGCGATCGCCTTCGGCTGGTCGCCGGCCGGCGCGTACTCGCTGATGACCTCGAAGGGGCGGACGCTGCGCGTGGGTTGCATACCTCCAGCGTATGCCGGGCCACCGACACCGTGGGTCGTGCGGCGATCGTGCACCTAGAGTGGGGGCGTGATCGAGTTCATCATCGGCACCAGCCTCGCCGCCTCGGCGGGCCTGAACGCGTGGATGCCGCTGTTCCTGCTCGGACTCGCCGACCGCATGCTGCCGGCGGTGACACTGCCCGCCTCATGGTCCTGGCTGTCGGGCGACATCGCCCTGTGGGTCCTCGGCGGCCTGCTCGCCCTCGAGATCATCGCCGACAAGATCCCCGCGGTCGACTCCGTGAACGACGTCGTCCAGAGCATCCTGCGCCCCGCCTCGGGCGGCATCGCATTCGGGGCGGGCTCGGGCGCCCGGACGATCGCCGTGGACGACCCCGCGTCGTTCTTCACCGACAACGCCTGGATCCCCGTGGTGACCGGCGTCGTGATCGCACTGGTTGTGCACGTGATCAAGGCGACGGCTCGCGTGGCGGCGAACGCGACGACCGGCGGACTGGCCGCTCCGGTGCTGAGCAGCGCCGAGGACGGCGCCTCCTTCGTCCTCGCCGCCGCGGCGATCGTCGTGCCCGTGGTCGCCGCTCTCCTGCTCATCGGACTCGTCGTCGCGATGGTCGTGATCCTTCGGCGACGCGCCCGGCGGCGCCGCGATCGCGAAGCCCCTCCATCCGCCGCAGGGCTCCAGGCGTGAGGCGCGGTGCTCACGCGGAGTGCGGGCCCGGAGACGCGCGCAGCTTCGCGACCGCCACGGCCGCCGCGAGGGCGCACATCGCGAGGACAGCGACGATGAACCACACCCAGTCCACCTCGCCGAACACGATGCCGAGCGCCCACCCGAACAGGCTCGATCCCGCGTAGTAGCCGAAGTAGTAGAGCGAGGATGCCTGTGCCCTGCTGTCGGGTCCTGCCGCCACCGGCGCCCATCCCGATGCCACGGCGTGCGCCGCGAAGAAGCCCCCGGTGAACAGGAGCAGCCCGAGCAGCACGAGCGTCGTCGCCTGCGCCAGCATCCCGGCCGCCCCCGCGGCCATCACGGCGATCGCTCCCAGGAGCACCGGGTATCGTCCGAAACGCGAGGCCAGGGCGCCTGCCCAGGGCGACGATAGGGTGCCGGCGAGGTAGGCGAGGAAGAGCAGCGTCACCACCCACGCCGGCAGCGCGAACGGCGGCTCGGCGAGGTGGAATCCGAGGTAGTTGTAGACGGCGACGAACCCGCCCATGAGCAGGAAGCCCTGAGCGTACAGTGCGAGCTGGCGCCCCACGCGCAGCGGGGCCAGCAGACGCGCGAGCATCCCCGGTCCGGCGTCCTCGCGGAATCGCCCGGGGAGGAATCCCTGCGCCTTCGGCGTCAGCCAGAGGAACAGCACGGCAGCCACTGCGCACAGCCCGGCGACCGTCCACATGCCCGCTCGCCACCCCGCCTGCTCGCCGACGATGCCCGACACGATCCGCCCGAGCAGCCCGCCCACCGTCGTCCCGGCGATGTAGCTCCCCGCTGCGGCGGCGGCATGCCGGGAGCTGACCTCTTCACTGAGGTAGGCCAGCGCGACCGCAGGCACGGCCCCGAGCGCGACTCCCTCGAGGAGACGCAGAGCCAGCAGCATCTCCGTCCCGGCGCTGAGCGGCGCGAGGAGTCCCAGCACGGTCGCCGCGAGCACGCCGGTCGCCATGGCCTGCACCCGTCCGATGCGATCGGCCACCATCGACCACGGGATGACCGCGGCGGCCAGCCCGAGCGTCGCCGCCGAGACGCTGAGCGCGGCGCTCGCAGGCGACACCCCGAGATCGGTCGCCAGCTGCGGCAGCACCGCCTGAGGCGAGTAGAGCTGAGCGAAGGTCGCGATGCCCGCGAAGAACAGACCGACGATCAGTCGTCGGTACACCGGCGACCCCGGGGTGTGGCCGGTGAAGGTCACGACGTGGCGATCCGCTCCCAGAGATCATCCGTCTGCGAGAGCGTCTGCGCGAGCGTACCGGCGGTGTCGATCACGACGTCGGCGACGGCCAGGCGGCGCTCATCGGAGACCTGCGCATCGATCCTCGCCTGCGCCGCGTCTTCCTCCATGCCGCGGAGTTCGACGAGTCGCCGCCGTCGCTCATCCGCAGGCGCATGGGCGACGACGATCAGGTCCCACGGGTCGTCGACGCGCGCTTCGACCAGCAGGGGCACGTCGTACACGACGACCGTCGTCGGATCCGCGGACATCGCCGCGTCGAACCGACGCTGCGACTCGGCACGGACAGCGGGGTGCACGATCGCGTTCAGCTGCGCCAGCTGTTCGGCATCCGCGAAGACCTTCGCGCCGAGGGCGGCACGATCCAGCGCGCCGTCGGCGGCGATGACGTCTGCGCCGAGATGCTTCGCGATGGCGGCGAGAACCGGGGTCCCCGGTGCCTGCACGTCGCGGACGATCTGGTCCGCGTCGACCACGACAGCCCCCCTCTCGGCGAGACGTCGTGCGATGGTCGACTTGCCGGAGGCGATGCCGCCGGTGAGCGCGATGAGAGGCATACCGCAAGTCTAGGCTTCGACCGGCCCGCGCTCAGCGCCCCAGCAGCTGCCGTTTCGAGCTGATCACGCCCGTGTCGAAGCCTGCCAGGTGCAGTCCCCCGTGGAACCGCGCGTGCTCGATCTTGATGCAGCGATCCATCACCACGGAGAGTCCTGCCGCCTCGGCGAGAGCCGCGGCCTCCTCGTGCCATGACCCCAGCTGCAGCCACAGCGTCTGCGCTCCGAGATCGATCGCCTCCTGGGCGACGCCGGGAAGGTCGTCATGCCGACGGAACACGTCGACGATGTCGGGGACGACCGGGAGGTCGGCGAGAGAGGCGTACACGGGCTGTCCGAGGATCGACGACTCCCGCGGGTTCACGAGGTACACGTCGTACGCGGTGCTCGAGAGCAGGTAGGTGGCGACGAAGTACGACGCACGGGCCGGGTTGTTCGAGGCGCCGACGATCGCGACGGACTTCGCTCGTCGGAGGATGCCGAATCGCTGCTGCTGGCTCGGCCCTTCCCATGTGCGTCCCTGGTGCAGAGGGGCACCCCCGGGCAGCGCGCACGCGGCCGCATCCTGAGGCGCGGGGAGGGCGCAGGCGTCTGCTGCCGCGATGTGACTCTCGCTCATCGATCCGTTCCCGTCGCCGTGGTGAGTGCCTGGTCCAGGTCCCAGATGATGTCGTCCGCGTCTTCGAGGCCCACCGAGATCCGGATGAGGTCGGGGCGTACTCCGGCCGCCTCGAGCTGCGACTCCGTGAGCTGACGGTGAGTGGTGGATGCCGGGTGGATGACGAGCGTGCGGGCATCGCCGATGTTCGCGAGGTGCGACGCCAGCTGGAGGTTCTCGATCAGCGTCTCCCCCGCCGCGCGACCGTCGTCGGCCTTCACCCCGAAGGCGAACACCGACCCCGGCCCGAGCGGCAGGTACTTCGCGGCGCGCTCGTGGTGCGGATGCCCCTCGAGCCCGGCCCACGTCACGTACTCCACGCGGGGGTCAGACGCCAGCCAGTCCGCGACGATGCGCGCGTTCGCGAGGTGGGCATCGATGCGCTGCGGAAGTGTCTCGACGCCCTGCAAGAGGTTGAAGGCGGACTGCGGGCTGAGCGCCGGCCCGATGTCGCGCAGTTGCTCGGTGCGGAGCTTGGTGAGGAACCCGTACTCGCCGAAGTTGTCCCACCATGTGATCCCGCCGTACGACTCGACGGGCTCGGTCATCTGAGGGAAGCGTCCGTTGCCCCAGTCGAAGGTGCCCTTCTCGATCACCACGCCGCCGAGAGTGGTGCCATGTCCGCCGAGGAACTTCGTGACCGAGTGGATGACGATGTCGGCGCCGTGCTCGAGCGGACGAGCGAGATACGGGGTCGCCAGCGTCGCGTCGACCACGAGCGGAACACCGGCGGCATGCGCGACCTCGGCCAACCCCTCGATGTCGGCGATCTCACCGGACGGATTGCCGATCATCTCGACGTAGACGACCTTGGTCTCGGGTCGGATCGCGGCGGCGTAGTCGGCCGGATCGGTGGAGGCGACGAAGGTGGTCTGGACGCCGAATCGGCGCAGCGTCACATCCAGCTGGGTCACGGTGCCTCCGTACAGCTGCGCCGAGGCGACAACGTGGTCACCGGCCCCCACGAGTGCGGCGAACGTGATGAACTCGGCGCTCATGCCCGAGGCGGTCGCGACGGCGCCGATCCCGCCCTCGAGCGACGCCAGTCGCTCCTCGAGCGCGGCGACGGTGGGGTTGCCGATGCGCGAGTAGATGTTGCCGTACTTCTGCAGCGCGAAGAGATTGCCGGCATCCGTCGCGTCCTCGAACACGAACGACGTCGTCTGGTAGATCGGCACGGCGCGGGCACCCGTCGCGGCATCCGGTGTGCCGCCGGCATGGAGAGCTCTCGTGCGGAACCCGAAGCGGTGTTCTTGCGTCATCATGTCCTCAGTTCGGCGGTCTCGAGCACGGCGGCGATGTCGTCGACGGCCCAGGGGTTCTGCAACGACGTCGTGTCGCCCAGCGGTGCGGGCGTGCGACCGGCACGGCGATCCTGCTCGGCCTCCCACAGCTGTGCGAGCAGGCGTCGCATGATCTTGCCGGAGCGGGTCTTCGGCAGATCGGGCACCACGACGATGTGCCTCGGCTTGGCGACCGGTCCGATCGCGGTGGCGACCTGAGCGCGCAGCTGCGACGTCGACACGTCCGCGCGTCCTGACGCGGTGACGAACGCGACGACGGCCTGCCCGGTGACGGGATCGGCGACACCTGCGGTGCCGGCCTCCCCCACCGTGTCGTGGGCCACGAGCGCCGATTCGATCTCGATCGTCGAGAGCCTGTGGCCGGACACGTTCACCACGTCGTCCAGGCGTCCGAGGATCCAGATGTAGCCGTCGGCATCGCGCGTCGCCCCATCACCGGCGACGTAGTATCCGCCGTGCTCGCCGTGTCCGGCGTAGGCCGACCAGTACGCATCACGGTATCGCTGGGGGTTGCCCCACACCGTCCGTGCCATCCCTGGCCAAGGACGCCGCACCACGAGCGTTCCGGATCGCCCCGGTGCGACCTCATCGCCGTTCACATCGACCACCGTCGCGTCGATGCCGGGCAGCGGCACGGAGGCGGAGCCGGGCTTGAGCGTCGTCACTCCCGGCAGCGGCGCGATCATCGCGGCTCCGGTCTCGGACTGCCACCAGGTGTCCACCACCGGGAGTTCGTCGCGCCCGAAGTTGCGACGGAACCAGATCCACGCCTCGGGATTGATGGCTTCCCCGACCGTTCCGAGCAGACGCAGCGTCGACAGGTCATGCCCGCTCGGCAGCTCTGCACCGAACCACGTCATGAACGTGCGGATGAGCGTGGGGGCGGTGTAGTAGACGGTCACGCCGTAGCGTTCGATGATCTCGAGGTGGCGCTCGCGATCCGGGGTGTCCGGCGTCCCCTCGTAGATGACCTGCGTCAGTCCGTTCGAGAGCGGGCCGTATATCTCGTACGTGTGGGCGGTCACCCACGCGAGATCCGCCGTGCACCAGTGGACGTCGTCGGGTTTCGCGTCGAAATGCGCCCAGTGCGCCCAGCTCGCGTGAGTGAGGTACCCGCCCGAGGTGTGCACCAGCCCCTTCGGCTTCCCCGTGGTGCCGGACGTGTAGATGATGAAGAGCGGATGCTCGGCATCGAAAGCCTGAGGAACATGCTCGGACGAGGCGGTGTCGACCACGTCGTGCCACCAGACGTCGCGTCCCTCGGTCCAGGGGACATCCTGCCCGGTGCGCCGCAGCACCAGGACGTGCTCGAGGTCGGGAAGATCCGCGGCAGCGACGTCCGCCGTCGACTTGACCTCGGTGGCCGTGCCGCGACGGAACTGTCCGTCGCTCGTCACGAGCAGCGCGGCTCCCGTGTCCGCGAGGCGGAACCGCACGGCCTCGGCGGAGAAACCGCCGAACACGAGCGAGTGCACGGCGCCGACGCGCGCGCATGCCAGGGTGATCACGACCGTCTCGATCAGCACCGGGAGGTAGATCACCACCCGATCGCCGGGCCGGATGCCGAGAGCGATGAGCGCGTTGGCCGCGCGCGACACCCTGTCCTGGAGGTCGGAGTACGTCACCGCGACGCGGTCGCCCGGCTCCCCCTCGAAATGCAGGGCGACCTTGTCGCCGCGGCCCGCGTCGACATGGCGGTCGACGCAGTTGTAGGCGACGTTCAGACGTCCGCCGACGAACCACCGGGCGGCGGGAACGGCATCCCCCACAGGCGGGTCCCATTCGTGGGCCGTGTGCCAGGGCTCGGCCCAGTCGAGCCGCTCGGCCGCCTGCTCCCAGAAGAGGGTCGGATCGGACGCCGCCCGGGCGTACGCCTCGGCGGTCACATTCGCGGCCGCCGCGACGCCGGCGGGAGCAGGGTACGTGCGGGTCTCGTGCAGGCGTGCTTCCGTCACGTCACACCCACCGTCGGAGGAGGTACTTCTCGACGAGCACGAGGAGAGCGTTGGTGATCGTTCCGAGCAACGCGAGCAGCACGATCGACAGGATGATCCTGTCGACGCGTCCGCTGTTCTGCGAGTCGGTGAGCAGGAATCCGAGTCCCATCGACGAGGCGATCAGCTCGGCGGCGACGAGGAACAGCCAGGCCTGCGCGAGTGCCAGTCGGAGACCGGCGACCACCGAGGGGACGACGGCCGGCAGCTGGACGGTGCGGAACAGAGACCAGCCGCGGAGGCTGAACGAGCGCCCCGCCTCGACGAGCTGGGGATCGACGTGCCGGAGGGCCGAGGCGACGGTCGTGTAGACCGGGAAGAACGCGCCGATGGCGATCAGCGTCACCTTGGACTCCTCGCCGATCTGCATCCAGAGGATCAGGAGCGGGACCCAGGCCAGCGACGGGACCGCACGGACCGCCGAGAGCGTGGGGCTGAGCAGCACGTCGCCGATCTTCGAGAGCCCGACGATTCCCGCGATCGCGAGTCCGATCACCGATCCGATCGCGAAACCGAGCAGCACGCGCTGCACCGAGATCGCGATGTGGGTGCCCAGCACCCCGCGTTCCGCGAGCTCGACGCCCGCCGAGAACACGGAGCCGGGCGACGGGAGCAGGTAGGGGGCGACGAGACCGCTCGTCGTCACCACCTGCCAGGCGACGACGATCAGGGCGGGCAGCAGGAACCCGCCGATGACGCGCACCGCAGGACGGTCCCACGCATGCCGTGCGCCCACCTCAGGGCGTCGCCGGACTCCGCGAGCGGCGTCGAGAGCATCCTGCGCGTCCGCGGGCACCACCACGCGCTGGTCGGGGAGGATCACTCGCCCCCGACCGCCTTCTCCGCGAACGTGGCGTTGACGATCGAGTCGAGCGCCTTGTCGACGGAGTCCTTGCCGCCCTGCACGTCGCCGGAGTCGACGAGCACCGGGGCGATCTTCTCGAGGACCGCGATCTGGTCGTCTCCCGGGATGCCGCTCACATCGAGGTTGGAGCGCTCGGTGATGACGGTCTTCGCGACCTCGGGATCGATGCCGGCGATCTCGGCGAGCAGCGACGCCGTCTCGTCGGGGTTCTCGAGAGCCCACTCGCGCGCCTGCTCGTACGCGTCGACCACGGCCTGAGCGAGATCGGCGTGGTTCTCGATGAAGTCCTCGGTCGCATTGAGGAACCCGTAGGTGTTGAAGTCGACGTTGCGGTAGATCAGCCGGTCGCCCGACTCGACCTCGGCCGCGGCCATGATGGGGTCGAGCCCCGCCCAGGCGTCGACGGATCCGCCGTCGAGAGCGGCGCGGCCGTCGGCGTGCTGGAGGTTCTGCACCTCGACGTCATCGATCGAGAGGCCCGCCTCTTCGAGTGACTGCAGCAGGAAGAAGTAGGGGTCGGTCCCCTTGGTCGCCGCCACGGACGTGCCGGCGAGGTCCTCGACCGACGTGATGTCGCTGTCGGGGCCGACGACGATCGCCGACCACTCGGGCTGCGAGAAGATGTCGATGACCTGGATGGGCGACCCGTTGGAGCGGGCCAGCAGCGCCGCGGAGCCCGCAGTGGATCCCACGTCGATGGAGCCGGAGCGCAGCAGTTCGTTCGCCTTGTTGGAGCCGGCCGACTGGACCCACTCGACGTCGACGTCGTCGCCCAGGATCTCCTCGAGGATCCCCTGGTCGCGGATCACGAGGCTCAGCGGGTTGTACGTGGCGAAGTCGATCGACAGCGTGTCGGACGACCACTCGCCGGAGGCGGCGGCGTCGCCTTCCGAGGCGTCGGATGCGGTGGAGTTCTCCCCCGCCACGCAGCCGGTGGCGACGAGCATCATCGTTCCGGCGACGGCGATCGCGGGGATGATTCTGCGGGTGACGGTGCTCATCGGTTCTCCTCGGGTGCGGTGCGGTGATGGGTGTCGACGCCGAGTCCTTCGAGGAGCTCGGCGCGGAGGTTCGCGAGACCGTGATCGGCCCGGTCGCGGGGTCGGATCCCCGGCACGCTCAGGGTGCGCGCGATGGAGGCCGCGTCGGTCTCCGCGTCGCCGCCGAGGGTGCGCAGCAGCAGCACCCGATCGGCGAGGTAGAGGGCCTCCTCGACGTCATGTGTGACGAGGAGGATCGTGGTCGGCTCGGCGGCATGGATCTTGAGCAGCAGATCGTGCATCCGCAGCCGTGTGAGCGCGTCCAGCGCCCCGAACGGCTCGTCGAGGAGCAGCACACCGGGATTGCGCGCGAGCGCGCGGGCGAGCGAGGCGCGCTGCGCCATGCCGCCGGACACCTCGCGCGGCCGCTGGTCGGCCGCCTGCTCGAGACCGACCAGGTCGAGCAGCTCGCGCACGCGTTCGCGCCCTTCGCGTCGCGCTGTGCCGCGGGGAAGCCCGAGCTCGACGTTCTGGGCGATCGTTCGCCATGGCAGGAGCCGGGGTTCCTGGAAGGCGATCGCGGTGCGCTCGTCGACGTCGGCGACGTCGGTGTCCGCGAGGAGGATGCTGCCGCTCGTCGGTGCGTCCAGCCCGCCGACCAGACGCAGAAGAGTGGACTTTCCGCATCCCGAGGGACCGACGATCGCGACGATCTCGCCGGCCGCGACCTCGACGTCGACCCCGCGCAGAACCTCGCGCCGACCACGGGCCACGGGGAAGCTCCGCTCCACACCGTGCAGGCGCACGGGCTGAGCGGTACCGGCGATCGCCGGGACGCGTGCCGTGGAGGGCGCGGAGAGCAGGGAAGTCATATCCCCATGCTGTCCAACTCGCAGAAATGTGACGAATGCCGACGTAATGTGCGGTCACGGAGCACGGGTAACAGGCGGAGACGCGGAACGGGCCGCCATCCCGAAGGATGACGGCCCGTTCCAGAGCGTGATGCTTAAGCGTTGCCGCCCGACAGCTTCTCGCGGAGCGCCGCGAGGGCCTCGTCGTCTGCCAGCGTGCCCGCGCCTGCGGCCTCGCTCGAGAAGACCTGGCCACCGAAGTCGTCGCCAGCGGCTGCCTCGGCCTCGGCTGCCTTGGCAACCTGAGCCTTGTGGGCCTCCCAACGGGACTGGGCTGCAGCGTACTCCTGCTCCCATGCCTCGCGCTGGGTGTCGAAGCCTTCCTTCCACGCACCGGTCTCGGGGTCGAAGCCCTCCGGGTACTTGTACTCGCCGGCCTCGTCGTACTCGGCGAGCATGCCGTACAGAGCCGGGTCGAACTCGGTGCCGTTGACGTCGACGGCCTCGTTCGCCTGCTTCAGCGAGAGAGAGATGCGGCGACGCTCGAGGTCGATGTCGATGACCTTGACGAAGACCTCTTCGCCGACCGACACGACCTGCTCGGCCAGCTCGACGTGCTTGCTGGAGAGCTCGGAGATGTGGACGAGGCCCTCGATGCCGTCAGCGACGCGAACGAATGCGCCGAACGGAACGAGCTTGGTGACCTTACCCGGCGTGACCTGACCGATCGCGTGGGTGCGGGCGAAGACCTGCCACGGGTCTTCCTGCGTCGCCTTGAGCGACAGGGAGACGCGCTCGCGGTCGAGGTCGACCTCGAGGATCTCGACGGTGACCTCCTGGCCGACCTCGACGACCTCGGAGGCGTGCTCGATGTGCTTCCAGGACAGCTCGGAGACGTGCACGAGGCCGTCCACGCCGCCCAGGTCGACGAACGCACCGAAGTTGACGATCGACGACACGACACCCTTGCGGACCTGACCCTTGTGGAGGTTGTTCAGGAACGTGGTGCGCGACTCCGACTGCGTCTGCTCCAGCAGCGCGCGGCGGCTGAGGACGACGTTGTTGCGGTTCTTGTCGAGCTCGAGGATCTTGGCCTCGATCTCCTGGCCGAGGTACGGCGTGAGGTCGCGGACACGGCGCAGCTCGATGAGCGAGGCCGGGAGGAAGCCACGGAGGCCGATGTCGACGATGAGTCCACCCTTGACGACCTCGATGACCGTACCGGTGACGACGCCGTCGTTCTCCTTGATCTTCTCGACGTCTCCCCAGGCACGCTCGTACTGAGCACGCTTCTTGGAGAGGATCAGACGGCCTTCCTTGTCCTCCTTCTGGAGAACCAGGGCCTCGACCTCGTCGCCGACCTTGACGACCTCGTTCGGGTCGACGTCGTGCTTGATCGAGAGCTCGCGCGAGGGGATGACGCCCTCGGTCTTGTATCCGACGTCGAGCAGAACCTCATCGCGGTCGATCTTGACGATCGTGCCTTCGATGATGTCGCCGTCGTTGAAGAACTTCAGGGTCTTCTCGACCGCGGCCAGGAAGTCCTCAGCAGATCCGATGTCGTTGATGGCGACCTGCTTGGTGGCCGGGGCGGTCGTTGCGGTAGTCATGTAGTGGGTTGTCCTTGTGAATGGAGACTCGGGCTGAAGGCTCCGGCCGCGCACGGCCGACTGCGAGCTCTGCAGCGATGGTGTGGGTTTCTGCCACCCGGGCATGCACAGGCACGCCACGAGTGACAGTCAAGGCTATCAGATCCGAGGACTCTTTGACGGACGCGATGTCGCGGCGCGGAGTGCGCTGACAGACTGTGTGCATGCCTCGCGCCGACAAGCTGCTCCTGCTCGACACCGCCAGCCTCTACTTCCGCGCTTTCTACGGTGTCCCCGACAAGGTGACGGCGCCCGACGGCTCCCCCATCAACGCCGTACGAGGGCTGCTCGACATCGTCGCGAAGCTGGTCACGCTGTACGAGCCCACCCATGTGGTGGCCTGCTGGGACGACGACTGGCGTCCTCAGTGGCGGGTCGATCTGATCCCGAGCTACAAGTCGCACCGTGTCGTGGAGGTCGTTCCGGCCGGCCCTGACGTCGAGGAGGTGCCCGATCCGCTCGAGGCGCAGATACCTCTGATCCGCGAGACCCTCGGGCTGCTCCGCATCCCGATCATCGGCGTCGCCGAGCATGAGGCCGACGATGTGATCGGCACGCTTGCCACGCACGCCACGATGCCCGTGGACATCGTCACCGGAGACAGGGACCTGTTCCAGCTGGTCGACGACGAGAGAGATGTGCGGGTCATCTACACCGCTCGCGGCATGAGCAACCTCGAGATCGTGACGGATGCCGTCGTGGTGGCGAAGTACGGCGTGCTCCCCTCGCAGTACGCGGACTTCGCCACGATGCGCGGCGACGCCTCCGACGGCCTTCCGGGTGTGACCGGAGTCGGAGAGAAGACGGCGGCGACGCTGCTGCAGGCTCACGCCGACCTCGTCGGCATCCGAGCGGCCGCCGCAGCCGGAGAAGGGATGAGCGCGGGCGTCCGCGCGAAGATCCTGGCCGCGACGGACTACCTCGACGTCGCACCCACGGTGGTCGCCGTCGCCTCCGATCTCGATATCGAGGCGCCCGGCGATGCGCTCCGCCCCCTCGACCCCGCCGAGGTCGACGCCGCGACGGCCGTCGCAGACAGGTGGAACCTGGGGTCGTCGATGACGCGGGCGATCACGGCGATCGCGGGCATCGACGGCCAGGGCTGACCGCGCGTCACCGCGCCCAGGCGAGCAGCCGCTCCAGCCCCCACGTCGTGACGATGCGCGCGGCGGGCACGCCCGCCCGCTCGGCACGCTCCGCGCCGTGATCGAGCAGCGAGAGCTGGCCGGGCGCATGCGCATCGGAGTCGATCGAGAAGAGGCAGCCGGCCTCCAGGGCGATCGCGATCAGCTCATCCGGCGGATCCTGGCGCTCCGGACGTGAGTTGATCTCGACGGCGACGCCGTTCTCGGCACAGGCGGCGAACACCGCCTCGGCGTCGAACTGCGACTCCGGGCGGGTCCCGCGCTCGCCCTGGACGAGGCGCCCGGTGCAGTGACCGAGGACGTTGACGCGCGGATGCGCCACGGCGGCGAGCATGCGCGCCGTCATCGGCCGCCTGTCCATCCGCAGCTTCGAGTGGACCGACGCCACCACGATGTCCAGTTCGTTCAGCAGCTGCTCCTCCTGATCGAGGGCGCCGTCGTCGAGGATGTCGACCTCGATGCCCGCCAGCAGGGTGAAGCCGTCGCCGGACTCGGCCCGCACGAGCGGCATCTGCTCCCGCAGGCGCTCGGACGAGAGCCCGCGGGCGACGCGCAGGCGCGGCGAGTGATCGGTGATCGCCTGATACTCGTGCCCCAGCGCTCGCGCGGCAGCGGCCATCACCGGGATCGGCGTCGTGCCGTCCGACCAGTCCGTGTGGGCGTGCAGATCTCCTCGGAGACGTGCTCGCAGCGCCGATCTGCGCTCGGGCTCGACCTCTCCCCGCAGCTCGATGAGATAGTCCGGGACCTCGCCGCCCTGGGCCTGCCGGATCACGCCGAACGTCGACTCGCCTATCCCCTTCGCGGCACGGAGCCGCGTGGGATCGGCGCGGACGTCGTCCGGAAGCTGCTGCAGAGCCGCAGCCGCCACCCTGAACGCCTTCGCCCGATACCTCGACGCGCGCTCGCGCTCGAGCAGCGACGCGATCTCGAGCAGTGCTGCGACGGGATCCATCCGGGACCTATGCCGAGGCCAGCTCGCGACTCACGCCGATCCACTGGTCGAGCTTCGCGAGAGCGCGGCCGTCGTCGATCGCCTGTGCGGCGCGCTCGTACCCCTCGCGCAGACGCTCCAGGATGGGTCGCTGCACCTGGGCGGCGTCCTGCGACAGCTCGAAGGCGACGATGCCGGCCGCCGCGTTGAGCAGCACGATGTCGCGCACGGGCCCGGCCTCCCCCTCGAGGGTGCGCCGGAGGATCGCGGCGTTGTGGTCAGGGGTGCCTCCGATCAGATCGGAGAGGTCGGCGACCGGGATGCCGAGGTCTCGGGGGTCGAGGTCGTGCTCGTGGATGTCACCGCGCGTGACCTCCCAGATGCGGCTGTGGCCGGTCGTCGTGAGCTCGTCGAGACCGTCGTCGCCGCGGAAGACCAGGGCCGTGGCTCCTCGGGTGCGGAAGACGCCGGTGATCAGCGGGACGCGCTCGAGCTGCGCGACACCGACGGCGTTGGCCTCTGCTCGGGCGGGGTTGCAGAGCGGTCCGAGCATGTTGAACACCGTGGGCACGCCGAGTTCGGCGCGGACCTTCGCCGCGTGCTTGAACCCCGGATGGAAGGCGCCGGCCCAGGCGAAGGTGATCCCCGTGCGATCGAGGATCGACGACACGGCGGCCGGATCGAGAGTGAGTTCGAGTCCGAGGGCGCTCAGCACGTCGGACGAGCCGGAGGACGAGCTGGCGGCCCGGTTGCCGTGCTTGACGACCGGTACCCCCGTCGCTCCGATGATCACGGCGGCGGTCGTCGAGACGTTGACGGTGCCGACGCGGTCGCCGCCGGTTCCGACGATGTCGAGGACGTCCGGCGACACGGGCAGGGGCACGGCGGCTTCGAGGATGGCGTCGCGGAACCCGACGATCTCGTCGATCGTCTCGCCCTTGGCGCGCAGCGCGACGAGGAACCCCGCGAGCTGCGCCTCGGTCACGTCTCCGCGCATGATCTGGCGCATGGCCCAGGTGGACTCCCAGACGCTGAGGTCTCGGCGCTCCAGGAGGGTGGTGAGCACGTCGGACCAGGTCAGGGAATCAGCCATGTGTGCGATCCTATCGGCGCGGGAAAACGTGCAGACCGTCAGACGGATGACCGGAGACCGCCCCAGAACGCCCTTTTCCGCGGATTCACCGACTATTCGCAGCGATTTCTTAGGGTCGCCTAAGTGCGATGGCAGCGAATCGAAGGGTCCCGGTGCGAGAATCATGCCCCGGGATCGGCCATAATGGAAGGGTGACGACCTCAGCGACGTATGCCCCGGCGGCAAGAACGATCAAGCGCCCCAACCCGGTAGCTGTCGGCACCATTGTGTGGCTCGGCAGCGAGGTGATGTTCTTCGCGGGACTCTTCGCGATCTACTTCACGCTCCGCAGCACCTCCCCCGAGCTCTGGGCCGACCGCACCGAGCTGCTGAACGTGCCGTTCGCCTTCGTGAACACGGCCATCCTGGTGCTCTCGTCTTTCACCTGCCAGATGGGTGTGTTCGCTGCTGAGGATCTGCAGCCGTACAAGCTCGGCAAGGGCCAGAAGAACGGTGCCGGCCGACGCCGCCTGTTCGGCTGGGGCATGGTCGAGTGGTTCTTCCTCACCTTCGCGCTCGGCGCGATCTTCGTCTCCGGCCAGGTGTGGGAGTACGCCACCCTCGTCGCCGAGGGCATGCCCATCAGCGCGGACTCCTACGCCTCCGCGTTCTACCTGACGACCGGCTTCCACGCCCTCCACGTCACCGGCGGACTCATCGCCTTCCTGCTCGTCATCGGACGCGCATACGCCGTCAAGAACTTCCGGCACAAGGAGGCGACCTCCTCGATCGTCGTCTCCTACTACTGGCACTTCGTCGACGTCGTCTGGATCGTGCTGTTCGTCGTTATCTACTTCCTGAAATAAGAGCGGAGCTGATCCCCGAGATGGCACGAGAGAAGAAGCGCCGTTCGAACGGCCGTCGCAGTCCCCTGGCTGCCGCAGCACTCATCGGCGCAGGCCTGATGATCACCGGTGCTGTATACGCCGGGACGTCCGCGGCCTTCGCCGCGACCGACACCCAGACCACCGCATCCAGCACGCTCACCGTCGACGACGGCGAGAAGCTGTTCACGGCGAACTGCGCGACCTGCCACGGCCTCGACCTGCAGGGAACGCCCAACGGGCCCAGCCTGTACGGAGTCGGCGAGCTGGCGGTCGAGTTCCAGATGTCCACCGGACGCATGCCGCTGCAGATGCAGGGCCCGCAGGCTCCGCAGAAGGAGCCGCAGTTCACCGAGGACCAGATCCTCGCGATCTCCTCGTTCGTGCAGGAGTCCGCTCCCGGCCCCACGTTCCCCGAGGACCACCTCCTGGACGGCGGTGGCGACGTCGCGAACGGCGCGGAGCTGTTCCGCGTCAACTGCGCCATGTGCCACAACGTCGCAGCAGCCGGTGGAGCGCTCACCGAGGGCAAGTACGCCCCCGCCCTGACCGAGACCAGCGCGCTGCACATGTACGCGGCCATGGTCACCGGCCCCCAGAACATGCCCGTCTTCGGCGACATGAACCTGTCGGACGAAGACAAGCGCGACATCATCTCGGCACTGCTCTACCAGCAGCAGTCGGTGCAGATCGGCGGGTTCTCGCTCGGTTCGCTCGGCCCCGTCTCCGAGGGCCTGTTCGTCTGGATCTTCGGGATCGGCGCACTCGTCGCGATCACCGTGTGGATCACGGCGAAGTCCAACTGACGCTTAATCATCGAAGAGGAACGTACGAGGAGCACCATGGCACACGACGACGACTCGCAGGCTCTCGATAGGGCCTACCAGCCCTCTCCGGGGCTGGGTGTCGCAGTCAGCGATCCCGTGCAGAACCCGGGGCTTCCGCCGCACCGCGAGCGGATGACCGACAAGGACCCGCGCGCTGAGAAGACTGCGGAGCGCACGGTCTACACGCTGTTCTACCTCTCGCTGGCCGGAAGCATCTGGGCGGTCGCCGCCTACATGCTGTTCCCCATCGAGAGCGGCGCGCTCATCGACATCCGACAGAACAACCTCTTCATCGGTCTGGGCATCGCGCTCGCACTGCTGTCGATCGGAATCGGCGCGATCCACTGGTCCAAGGCGCTGATGAGCGACAAGGAGCACATCGAGCACCGCCACCCCACCCGTGGCAAGGACTCGACCCGCGAGGCCGTCGTCGAGGCGTTCGCCACGGCGAACGAGGAGTCCGGCTTCGGACGCCGCACGATGATCCGAAACTCGCTGTTCGCCGCGATCGTCGCCTCGATCATCCCCGGCGTGACGCTCTTCCGCGGTCTCGCTCCGCACAGCACTCCCGACGACCCCACTGCCGGCGATCCGGTCGTGCTGCTGAAGCAGACCATGTGGGAGAAGGGTCAGCGACTCGTGCGCGACCCCGACGGCACGCCGATCCGCGCCGCCGACGTCACCATCGGCTCCGCGTTCCACGTGATCCCGGAGGACCTCGCCGACCTCAGCCACCACGACGGCTACCTCGAGGAGAAGGCGAAGGCCATCGTGCTGATGATGCGCCTCCGTCCCGAGCAGCTCACCGAGGCCGAGGACCGCAAGGACTGGTCGTACGACGGCATCGTCGCGTACTCCAAGGTCTGCACCCACGTCGGCTGCCCTGTCGCTCTGTACGAGCAGCAGACGCACCACCTGCTGTGCCCCTGCCACCAGTCGCAGTTCGACGTGACCGATCACGCCAAGGTCATCTTCGGCCCGGCCGCACGCCCGCTGCCGCAGCTGCCCATCACCGTCGACGACGAGGGCTACCTCGTCGCACGCAGTGACTTCACCGAGCCCGTCGGCCCGAGCTTCTGGGAGCGCCATTGAGCACCGCAACGCTGTCCAAAGAGGACAAGGACAACAAGGCGCCCCTCGGCGGCCGATTCGTCGGCGCCGCGTCGAACTACATCGATGAGCGCACCAGCATCTCGGGCTTCGTCAAGGAGCTCGGACGCAAGATCTTCCCCGACCACTGGTCGTTCATGCTCGGCGAGATCGCTCTGTGGAGCTTCGTGGTCGTATTCCTCTCCGGAACCTTCCTGACGTTCTTCTTCCAGGCCTCGATGGTCGAGACGCACTACACCGGCGCGTACGCGCCGATGCGGGGCATCGAGATGTCGGCGGCTCTCGAGTCGTCGCTCCACATCTCGTTCGATCTGCGTGGTGGCCTCCTGGTCCGTCAGATCCACCACTGGGCCGCTCTCGTCTTCGTCGCCGGCATCGGCGTGCACATGCTGCGCGTCTTCTTCACCGGAGCGTTCCGCAAGCCGCGCGAGCTCAACTGGGTGATCGGATTCGTCCTGTTCATCCTCGCGATGGCCGAGGGCTTCACCGGCTACTCGCTCCCCGACGACCTGCTCTCGGGTAACGGTCTGCGCATCATCGACGGCATGATCAAGGGCTTCCCGCTCGTCGGCACCTGGATCTCGTTCCTGCTGTTCGGCGGCGAGTTCCCCGGCACCGACATCGTGGGCCGTCTCTACACGCTGCACATCCTGCTGCTCCCGCTCCTGGTCATCGGCCTGATCGCGGTGCACCTGATGCTCATGATCGTGAACAAGCACACGCAGTTCGCCGGCCCCGGGCGCACGAACGACAACGTCGTGGGCTACCCGATGATGCCGGTCTACATGTCGAAGATGGGCGGCTACCTGTTCATCGTCTTCGGCACGATCGTGCTGATCGCGACGTTCTTCCAGATCAATCCGATCTGGAACTACGGCCCCTACGACCCGTCCCCTGTGTCCGCCGGTACTCAGCCTGACTGGTACATCGGCTTCGCGGACGGTGCTCTCCGCCTCGCTCCGTCGAACCTCGACGTCGTGTTCCTGAACCACACCTGGTCGTTCGGAATCCTGCTCCCGGTGATCGTGCTCGGTCTGTTCATCGTGCTCGTGGCCGTCTACCCCTTCATCGAGGCGTGGATCACGGGAGACAAGCGCGAGCACCACATCGCCCAGCGTCCCCGCAACGCGGCGACCCGCACCGCCATCGGTGTGGCCGGGGTCATCTTCTACGCGGTGCTGTGGGCTGCGGCATCGTCCGACCTCATCGCCACGCACTTCATGCTCACGATGGAAGGCGTCATCCACACGCTGCAGGCGCTGCTGTTCGTCGGTCCCGTGCTCGGATACTTCATCGCCAAGCGCATCGCGATCGCTCTGCAGAAGAAGGACCGCGAGATCGTGCTGCACGGCTTCGAGTCGGGCCGCATCGTGCGCCTTCCCGGCGGTGAGTTCATCGAGGTTCATCAGCCGGTCGACAAGTACGACCGCTGGAAGCTCATCGACGTCGACGGCTACGAGCCCCTGGTGGTCCGTCCGAACGCGAAGGGCCGCATCTCGTGGACCGAGAACATGCGTTCGTCGATCTCGCGCTGGTTCTTCGAGGACCGTCTCGCCCCGCTCACGCAGGCGGAGGTAGAGGCTGCGGATTCTCACCAGCACCACGTCGAGGCTCGCAACGAGGAGACCGAGGCCGCGGAGATCCAGGGCGCTCACGAGCGCGCCGGCGCTCCTGACGCCCCTCTCACCTCCAGCGAGACGCACGTCGACGAGACGGCGAACACGCCCAGCACGGTCATCTCGACCGGGCCCGTGAAGAAGCCCCGCGCGAAGAAGAAGTCGGAGGACGGCGAGTAGGATCGCCGCTCCCCCCAGAAGGCCCTGTCCGTTCGCGGACAGGGCCTTCTTCACGTCCGGGTTCCTCTCACGTCGGCGTGGAAGGATCGTTCTATGAGCTCAGCAGTCCAACTCATCCGTTCCACCGATCTCGCCGCTGCACCGTACGCCTACGCGGCCACCGCTCCCACCGGCTCCCGCCTGATCTTCCTCGCCGGGGCCTGCCCTCTCGAAGACGACGGCAGCACCACCGCCCCCGGTGACTACGCCGCGCAGGCCGCCCGCTGCGTGCAGACCCTGCGTGCCGCGCTCCGTGCGAGCGGCGCAGAGCTGACCGATGTGATCAGCACCCGTGTCCTGGTCGCTTCGTCTTCCCAGAGCGATCTGGTGACCGCGTGGGACGTCGTCCACGAGGCCTTCGGGGATCACGACGTGCCGAGCACTCTGATGGGTGTCACTGTGCTCGGCTACGACGACCAGCTGGTCGAGATCGAGGCGATCGCCGCGGTCGCGGGGCAGACCCCGTGAGCGCCGTCATCCGCCCGGGAACAGCGGACGACGCCGAGGCGCTGCAGGCCGTAGAGGCCCAGGCCGACGCTCTTCTGATCGACAGGCTCGGCGCACCGCACTGGCCTGCCGCCGCCGATGGCGCCTCGAGACTCGCAGCGCCCGGTTTCGTCCTCGTGCTCGAGGAGTCCGAGGACTCCTCCCCCGTGGGCTTCGTCCACGTCCTGGATGCGGACGGCCATGCGCACCTCGAGCAGCTCTCCGTCCTGCCCTCCGCCGGACGGCAGGGCCATGGCCGGCGTCTCGTGGAGGCGGCGCTGGAAGAAGCGCGTGAACGCGGCTACACGAGGGTCTCACTGCGGACCTACGCGGAGATCCCATGGAACGCGCCGTTCTATGCCAGCTGCGGATTCCTCGAGAGCATCCCCGAGACGTCCTTCCAGCGCGCTCTGGTCGATACGGAGGCCCGCCTCGACCTCGACCGCTACGGCCGTCGCATCCAGATGACCGTGGAGCTCTGACGCCCCTTCGAGCTCTCACGCCCCTTCGACCCTCTCGCTCTCAAGGTGTTCGGCGCCGTCACCGGGCCTCGTGAGCGCCTTCCCGCTCCGGGGAACTGCAGCCCGCACCGACAGACAGGAAAAGCCCCTGGGATGAATCCCAGGGGCTTTGTCCGTCGTCTTGTCAGCGTGCGAAGTTGCCGCGGTAGTACTCGTACACCCATCCGACGATCGCGACCACGAAGATCGCGAGGCCGATCGGCAGGAGGAAGTGGCCGACGGCGAGTCCGACGACGAACACGGCCGCGGATCCTGCGAGGACCAGGGGCCACCAGGACCACGGGCTGAACTCGCCGAGTTCGGGATCTCCGTCGTCGATGTCGCTGGTCAGGATGTCCTCGGGCAGCTCGCCGTTCTGGGCCTTGTGCGTGCGGTCGAGGTAGAAGGCGATCATCGCCCCCATGAAGGTCGCGAAGAACAGTGCGACCGTTCCGACCCACTCGATCCGCTCAGCGAAGTTGTCCGCGGGCGTGGCGAGGATGTGCCAGCCCGTGTAGACGACGCCGACCAGGGCGAAGAAGGCGGTGAGGACCCACCAGAGGATGACGTTGTCGCGCATGGCTCAGTGGCCCTCTCGCTCGCCGGGTGCGGCAGGCGAGAACTCGGCCGCCTCCGGGTGGTTCAGGTCGAATGCCGGGCGCTCGCTGCGGATGCGCGGGATCGACGTGAAGTTGTGTCGCGGCGGCGGGCAGGACGTCGCCCACTCGAGAGATGCGCCGTAACCCCACGGGTCGTTGACGGTGACCTTGGGAGCCTTGCGAGCCGTGATCCAGACGTTCAGGAAGAACGGGAGCATCGACGCACCGAGGATCATCGCGCCGATCGTGGAGACCTGGTTCTGCCAGGTCCACCCGTCGGCTGCCGAGTAGTCCGCGTACCGGCGCACCATGCCGTCGACACCGAGCCAGTGCTGGATGAGGAACGTCATGTGGAAGCCGATGAACAGCAGCCAGAAGTGCACATAGCCGAGGCGCTCATTGAGCATGCGTCCCGTCCACTTCGGCCACCAGAAGTAGAAGCCCGCGAACATCGCGAACACCACGGTTCCGAAGACCACGTAGTGGAAGTGCGCCACGACGAAGTACGAGTCGGACAGTGCGAAGTCGAGGGGCGGCGCCGCGAGGATGACGCCGGTGAGGCCACCGAACACGAAGGAGACCAGGAATCCGAGGGCGAACACCATCGGCGTCTCGAACGTCACGGAGCCTCGCCAGAGCGTGCCGATCCAGTTGAAGATCTTCACTCCCGTCGGAACTGCGATGAGCATCGTCATCAGCGCGAAGAAGGGCAGCAGCACGGATCCGGTCACGTACATGTGGTGAGCCCACACCGCCACGGACAGCGCCGCGATCGCGATCGTCGCGTAGACCAGGGTCTTGTATCCGAAGATCGGCTTGCGGCTGAACACCGGGAAGATCTCGGAGACGATGCCGAAGAACGGCAGCGCGATGATGTACACCTCAGGGTGTCCGAAGAACCAGAACAGGTGCTGCCACAGCAGGACGCCGCCGTTGGCGGGGTCGTAGATGTGAGCGCCGAGAACTCGGTCCGCACCGGCGGCGAAGATCGCCGCGGCCAGCACCGGGAACGCCATCAGGATGAGGAGGCTGGTGATCAGCGTGTTCCAGGAGAAGATCGGCATGCGCCACATGGTCATGCCGGGGGCGCGCATCGTGATGATGGTCGTGATGAAGTTCACAGCGCCGAGGATGGTGCCGAAGCCCGAGATCCCCAGGCCCAGCATCCAGAGGTTTCCACCCGCGCCCGGAGAGAACGAGGCGCTCGCGAGCGGCTGGTAGGCGAACCAGCCGAACGAGGCCGCACCCTGCGGGGTGAGGAAGCCGGCGACCGCGATGGTCGATCCGAACAGGAAGAGCCAGAAGGCGAAGGCGTTCAGACGCGGGAACGCCACATCCGGCGCTCCGATCTGCAACGGCAGGATCGCGTTCGCGAATCCCGCGAAGAGCGGCGTCGCGAACATCAGCAGCATGATCGTGCCGTGCATCGTGAACAGCTGGTTGTACTGCTCCTTGGTCGGGATGATCTGCATCCCGGGGGCGAACAGCTCTGCGCGGATGACGAGCGCCATCACGCCACCGAGGAGGAAGAACAGCACCGAGGCGATGAGGTACATGTACCCGATCGTCTTGTGGTCGGTGGAGGTGATCCACTTGACGACAATGTTGCCCTTCTGCTCCACACGCGAGGAGCTCATCAGAGCGGCCTGGCGGGCGGGCAGATCGGTGGGACGGGAGCGGGGAGCCTCGTCGGTGCGGGGTGCTTCAGTGGTCGACATGGCTTACTCCTCTCCTTCCTCGGAGTCGGTCGGTGCAGTGGTGCCCGGGTAGTTGCCCAGACGGTCGTAGGCATCGGTGATGTCTCCGGTGTTGCCTTCTTCTTCGAGCGTCTGCAGGTACGCGTCGTACTCGTCCTGCTCGACGACCTTGACGTTGAAGAGCATCATCGAGTGGTACTCGCCGCAGAGCTCGGCGCACTTGCCGGCGTACTCGCCGACTCGGGTCGGGATGAACGACCAGGAGTTGTCCTTCCCGATGTACATGTCCTTCTTGTACAGGAAGTCGATGATCCAGAACGAGTGGATGACATCGCGCGACTGCAGGTTGATCGTGACCTTCTTGTCGACCGGCAGGACGAGCGTGGGCAGCTGCTCCTGGTCGATGTTGCCGGCGGCGTCGGGCTGCGCCTGGATGCCCATGGTCCAGACGGCGTCGGAGTTGTCCTCCTCCTCACCGTCGTACTGGAAGTCCCATGCCCACTGCTTCGCGATCGCGGTGATCTCGACGTCGGGCTCATCCCACTTCGCCTCGATCGCGGTCTGGTCGCGAGCGGTGAAGAAGAACATGCCGAGGACCAGGATGAGCGGAACGATCGTGTAGAAGATCTCGATCGGCATGTTGTAGCGCATCTGGACCGGCAGACCGGTCTGTCCCTTGCGGCGACGGTAGGCGATCGCGGCCCAGGCCATGAGGCCCCAGGTGATCACACCGACGGCGAGCAGGACGATCCAGGAGTTCACCCAGAGCGACGAGACGCGCTCGGTCTGGTTGGTGGCCGCAGGCTCACCCTCCACGAAGCCCGGCAGGTAGCCGTTCAGCTCGGTGGCAGTACATCCCGCCAGGGCCACGGCTGCCGCTACTCCCAGGGGGAGAGCGGCCCAACGAAGGCGGCGTTTCGAGGGCACGATGCACCTTTCAGATTGCGGACAGGGCACACCCAAGTCTAGGGCAACCTCACACCTGATTCATGCCAACCACGCAGGTTGCCACGAGGGGGAACGGGGTCAGTGGAAGCTGTCTCCGCAGGCGCAGCTGCCGGCGGCGTTGGGGTTGTCGATCGTGAAGCCCTGCTCCGAGATCGTGTCCTTGAAGTCGATCGACGCACCGTCGAGGTACGGGACGCTCATGTTGTCGATGATGACCTCGACACCGTCGAAGTCGACGGTCTCGTCGCCCTCGAGGTAGCGCTCGTCGAAGTACAGCTGGTAGATCAGGCCGGAGCATCCGCCGGGCTGGACGGCGACGCGCAGACGCAGGTCGTCGCGGCCTTCCTGCTCGAGGAGATTCTTCACCTTGATCGCGGCGGCGTCGGTCAGCTTCACGCCGTGCGCCTGGGTGGACTCTGCTGCAGTCAGTGTGGTGTCGCTCATGTCGCTCCTTGTGACGGGCCGTGATCACACGGCTGGTGACTCGATTTTACCCTCCGGCCGGACGGTCGGGCTCAGATGATGGTGTCGTTCATGCGCGAGAGCAGCAGGGCCTCGGTCGCCACCGCGTGGCGGAAGGTGTCGAGGTGCAGCGATTCGTTCGGGCTGTGTGCCCTCGAATGCGGATCCTCGACCCCCGTGACCAGGATCTGGGCGGCGGGGAACTCGCGCACGAGATCGGAGATGAAGGGGATGGATCCCCCCACACCCAGATCGATCGGAGCAACGCCGTACCCGTCACGCATGGCGTCGCGGGTCAGCGAGACCGCCCACCCGCTGGTGTCGACGAGGAAGCCGTCGCCCAGGTCGACGTCGGAGAACGTCAGCTCGGCGCCGAACGGCGCATGCGCGCGAAGGTGTGCTTCGAGTGCCGCGTACGCGTCGTCTGCGGACTGCCCCGGCGCCACCCTGGCGCTGATGACGACGGTCACCTCGGGGAGCAGCGTGTTCGACGCTGCGGAGACACTCGTGGCGTCGATCCCGATGACCGTGACCGACGGCTTGTTCCAGATGCGGCTGAGGATCGTCCCGCCGCCGATCGGCGTCGTGCCCGGCAGCAGTCCGGCCTCGTCGCGCAGCGTCTCCTCGCCGTACTCGGGCGTGGGCGCGTCGCGCTCCGTCATCCCCTCGACCGCGACAGACCCGTCGTCGTTCCAGAGAGTGGACAGCATCCTGACCGTCGTCATCATGGCGTCGGGGACCGCTCCCCCGAACATCCCGGAGTGGGAGGCATGATCGAGCGTGCGCACGCGCACCGTGAACCGCGCGTTGCCCCGCAGCGACACGGTCAGTCCGGGGGTGACCGAGTCCCAGTTTCCGGAGTCCGCGACCACGATCGCGTCGGCGCGCAGCGCCTCCTTGTTGTCGGAGAGGAACTGCGCGAACGAGCGCGAGCCGTACTCCTCCTCCCCCTCGATGAACATGGCGATGCCCAGATCGAGATCGTCGCCCCGCACCTCCGCGAGCGCGCGGATGGCCGCGATGTGCGCCATGATCCCGGCCTTGTCGTCCGCGGCGCCTCGGCCGTACATGCGACCGTCTCTGACCGTGGGCTCGAACGGCGGGGTCTCCCACAGCTCGTCGTCGCCGGGAGGCTGCACGTCGTGGTGCGCGTACAGGAGGATCGTGGGCTTGCCGTTGCGGGCAGCGCGGGTCGCGAGCACGGCGGGCTGGCCCTTCTCGTCCGTTCCGGGGATGTCCGCACGGAGGATCCTGACGTCGTCGAACACGCCGGTGTCGGTGGCGAGGGCCGCGACGGCCTCTGCGCTGCGCTCGAGCTGCGTCTGATCGAACGCGGGCCAGGCCATGCCGGGGATGCGGACGAGGCGGCCGAGATCGCTCAGGGCCGCGGGAAGCCCCGTCGACGCCGCCTCGAGGAGCGCGGGCTCACGAGAGTCGGACGGATTCTGGTCACCGGGGTGGGCAGGAGATGTCATGCGAGTAATCTTAAGGTGATCCGCCTTCACCGAACCGAGGAACCTCGTGGCCACTACCCCTGTCTCCCCTCCGACGAACGACGACGCCCCGGAGACGCCGGCGCCGGGCAAGGGGCGCGCGACTCCGTCCAGGGCGGAGCAGGAGGCGGCACGCCGCCGCCCGCTGGTGGCGAACACGAAGGAGGCGAAGGCCGCGGCCCGCGCCGAGCTCAACGAGCGTCGCAACCGCGCCCAGGCCGGTCTCGCGGCCGGCGAGGAGAAGTTCCTGCCGCCCCGCGACAAGGGCCCGCAGCGTCGATGGGTGCGGGACTACGTCGATTCCGGGTGGCACCCGGCGGAGTTCGTGATGGGCGTGATGGTGCTCGTCATCCTCATCTCGTTGCTGCCCGCGAATCTCGCCATCGGCGGATTCGCCGTCGCCGGGTGGGCCTACCTGGTCATGATGGCGTACCTGATCCTCGCGATCGGCGGGATGGTGCTGCTCGGCATCCGCGTCAAGCGCAAGGTGGCCGCGAAGTTCGGCGCTGATCGGATGGAACGCGGACTCGGCTGGTATGCGGCCATGCGATCCCTGCAGATGCGTTTCATGCGCCTGCCCAAGCCTCAGGTCAAGCGCGGCGACCGTCCCGCCTGACCCCGCACACGGAAGAGGCGCCTCCCGCTCGACAGCAGGAGGCGCCTTTTCCGTACGGCGCGCGGATCCGTTCAGCGGGCGGCGAGCCCGCGGTTGATCTCGCGGCCCCAGAACGGCCCGCGGTAGAGGAACGCCGTGTAGCCCTGAACCAGCGTGGCTCCGGCCTCGAGGCGCTCCTGCACGTCGGAGGCCGTCTCCACTCCCCCGACGGCGATGACGCAGAAATCCTCGGGCACGGCGGAGCGCACCAGACGGAGCACCTGCAGCGAACGCTCCTTGAGCGGTGCGCCGGACAGGCCGCCCGCTCCCAGCGCCTCGACCGTCGAGGCATCGGTCACGAGCCCTTCGCGACTGATGGTGGTGTTGTGCGCGATGATGCCGTCGAGTCCCTCGTCGACGGCCAGCTTCGCGATCGCGGTGATCTCGTCGTCGGGCAGGTCCGGGGCGATCTTGACCAGCAGCGGCGTCTCTCCCGCGGCCTTCTGCACGGCCCGCAGCAGCGGGGCGAGCGTCTCGACGGCCTGCAGACCACGAAGGCCCGGCGTGTTCGGCGAGGAGACGTTCACAGCCAGGTAGTCCGCCAGCGGAGCGAGCTTCGTGGCGGACGAGACGTAGTCGGCCGTGGCATCCTCGACGTCGACGACCCGACTCTTGCCGATGTTGACGCCGATGACCGTGTCGGGCGCTCCCCGGCGCAGCCGCGCGAGGCGCCGCGCGACGGCATCCGCACCCTCGTTGTTGAAGCCCATGCGGTTGATGACCGCGCGGTCGGCGATGAGGCGGAAGAGCCGCGGACGCGGGTTTCCCTCCTGCGGGATCGCCGTCACGGTGCCGACCTCCACGTGGCCGAATCCGAGGGCCGCGAGACCGCGCACGCCGACGGCGTTCTTGTCGAAGCCTGCTGCGATGCCGAACGGCGAGGCGAAGCTCAGACCCAGTGCGTCGACCCGCAGGGTCGGGTCGGGCCTGGTGTATGCACGTGTGACGCGGGCGAACGGGCCTGCGCCGAGCACGCGGATCACCGCCATGCCGGCGTGGTGGGCGAACTCGGGGTCGAAGCGCGACAGGACAGCGCGGAAGAGCAGCGGATACATCACTGCCAGATTACCGGTCGGCGAGCTCCGGATCCGCGTGGTCCGCACGGAGGTCGGTGATGGCGCTCTCGAAGTCGTCGAGCGAGTCGAACGCCTGGTAGACGCTCGCGAAACGGAGGTACGCGACCTCGTCGAGGTCGCGCAGCGGCCCGAGGATCGCCAGCCCGATCTCGTTGGTGTCGAGCTGCGAGACGCCGGTCTGGCGCACCGCCTCCTCGACGCGCTGAGCGAGCACGGCGAGATCGGCCTCGGTCACCGGACGACCCTGGCAGGCCTTGCGCACACCGGAGATCACCTTCTCGCGGCTGAACGGCTCCATCACGCCCGAGCGTTTGATGACGTTGAGGCTCGCGGTCTCCGTGGTCGTGAACCGGCCGCCGCACTCCGGACATTGGCGGCGTCGACGGATCGACAGACCGTCATCGCTGGTGCGGGAATCGATGACCCGGGAATCCGGATGACGACAGAAGGGGCAGTGCATCTGACCGATCCTACGCCGTGAAACGAGCCTCGATCGCCTCACCGTGAGCGGGCAGCACCTCGGTGTCGGCGAGAGCGACGACGCCGGCGCGAACCTCGGCCAGCGCGGCGCGGTCGTAGGCGATGACCTGCTGCGGACGCAGGAACGTGTACGCGCCGAGCCCCGGCGCGTACCGAGCCTGCCCGCCCGTCGGCAGCACGTGGTTGCTTCCGGCCATGTAGTCGCCCAGGCTGACGGGGGTGTGATCGCCGACGAACACCGCTCCGGCGCTCGTGAACGACGCGGCCGCGGCCTCGGCACCCGCCAGGTGCAGCTCGAGGTGTTCCGGAGCGTAGGCGTTACTGAACGCCGCCGCCATCGCACGGTCGTCCACCAGCACGATCGCGGACTGCGGTCCGTCGAGCGCCGCCGCGACACGCACCGCGTGCCGGGTCGCGATCGCCCGCGTGCGGACTTCCTCCACCACCCGATCAGCCAGATCCGCGGAGTCCGTGACCAGGACCGCGGAGGCCTGCTCGTCGTGCTCGGCCTGGCTCACGAGATCTGCGGCGATGAGTCGCGGGTCCGCCTCGGCGTCCGCGACGACGAGGATCTCGGTGGCACCCGCCTCGGAGTCCGTGCCGACGACACCGGCCACCGCGCGCTTCGCGGAGGCGACGTAGTTGTTACCGGGGCCGGACAGCACGTCCACCGGATCCAGCCCGATGCCGGCGACCCCGTACGCGAAGGCCCCGATCGCTCCCGCGCCGCCCACCGCGTACACCTCGGTGATGCCGAGCAGGCCCGCTGCGGCGAGGATCGTCGGGTGCACGCGCCCGTCCTGGTCGCGCTGCGGCGGGGATGCGAGGGCGATCTGCTCCACCCCCGCGACCTGCGCGGGGACGACGTTCATGATCACGCTCGACGGGTAGACCGCCTTCCCGCCGGGGATGTAGACGCCCGCTCGATGCACCGGCTGCCAGCGCTGCGTGATGGTCGCCCCGGCGCCGATGCGCGTCACCTGGGACGCCGGCACCTGGGCGGCAGAGGCGATGCGGACGCGGCGGATCGCCTCGTCGAGAGCGGCACGGACCTCGGGGTCGAGGCTCGCCATCGCCTCCTCGATGTGCGCCGCCGGAACGCGGAGATCGTGGCCGACGACCCCGTCAAACCGCTCCGCCTGCTCCCGCAGCGCCTCCTCGCCGCGCTCTCGGACATCGTCGACGATGCGCGCCGCCGTGTCGAGGGCCTCGGCCCTGGCCTGGGTGGCGCGCGGAACCGCCGCGAGCATGTCAGCCGGCGAGAGCTCGCGCCCCCGCAGATCGATCGTGCGCAAGATCAGCCCTTCGTGATGTCAGCGATGTCGTGCAGGTAACCGATGCGACCGTCGTCGTGTCGGATGACGTAGGCGCCGCCACGGTCTTCGATGACCAGGGCCCAGGCGCTCGGGCCGATCCGGAAGATCGCGTCGCCTCGCTCGTCATGGACGTCGCGTTCGGTCTGCGCGAGGATCCAGAACGGCTGCGCGGCCGTCATCGCGGCGTGAGCCGCCGTCTCGTCGCGATCGTCCTCGTCGTCGATGGTGGGAAGAGCGACGGTGCGCGGGGACGAGACGTCGTACGCCGTGGCCCCCAGCAGGGACTCGATGCTGCCGGTGTCCGAGAGGATCTCCTGCGTCTGGCCCCGGGACCGTCGGGAGTACGTCGGCACGTACTCCTCGTCGGCGGTCGCGTCCTCGGTGCCCGTGCCGCCCCCGGAGGCGTGCGCGGCGAGCGGCACCTGCTCGGCGAGATCGATCCGGGCGACCTCGTCCGTGGCGTGCTCCCCCGAGAGTTCGACGTCGAGCCCGCCGGCGGGGAGCGGCGTGGTGGTGTACGCCGGCGTGGCCGAGCTCGCCGATGCATCCCCGGCGACGGGAGCCTGCCCGGAGACGGCGCCGAGATCATCCGTCTGGACCGGATCAGCCGCGAGGGTGGGCTCCACGAACAGAGCGTGGTCACCGGCGAGCTGCGCGGACCCGGATGCCAGCGGCTCCTGGGCGGGAGCCTGCCAGTCCTGGGCGGGAGCCTGCTGCTCCTGGGCGGACGCATCCGTCGTCCAGGAGGAATCCTGCAGAGCCTCGTCTGCCGTGGCCTCCGCTGCGACCGGGGCGGAGTCGGCTGCGACCGTCGCGGCCGTCGGCTCGGGTCGAGGACGCGGGATCACCGGACGGACGGGGTTGGCATTGCGGTGGGCGAGTGTGACCAGTCGCCCCTGGAAGTCCTCCTTGAGCCCCGGTACCAGGGGCGCGAAGACCGTCAACACCACGAGCGCCAGTGCAGCGATGAGCTGGACGACACCGTTCCAGGAGAGTCCGAAGGCTCCGATCTCGATTGCGACGGTCACTGCGCTCCACAGCGCGCCGAGCCAGTAGACGGCGGCGACGGAGAACGCGACCGAGGCGAACTGATCGATCCCCAGCGAGCCGACCCGGCGGATCCCGTCGGGCGAGAAACGTCGCAGGATGAGCAGGAAGACCGCGGCCGTCGGGACTCCGACCGGGAGCACCCACTGGATCCCGGTGCCCCAGATCGAGACACCGCCGAGGTGCGGGAAGAACGACGCGATGAACGCGATGGCCCAGACGCCCACGATCAGCAGCTCGCGCAGAGTGAATCCGATGATGCCGAACTCCGGCGTCACCTCCTCGTCGTACAGCACGCCGTCGTCGTCGGAGAAGACCTCGTCGGCCGTGTGCTCCGTCGACGCCGTCCGGTCATCGGCATCCGTGCCGGCGCCGCTGAGGAAGGGTGATTCCGTGCTCATGGGGAGGGTCCTTTCGCCACGGTGCAGAGCTTCTGACGCCCGCACCCGAACGCGTCCTGATACTACCCGGTGCGTCCGTGAGGTCCTCACCGGAAGACGCCCCTCACGGGACCGCGGTCACCCCAGGCAGGTGGGTCCGAGGAGGGACTTCAGATCTCCGAACAGATCAGCCGTCACCTTGACCGGCATGGGGACCTCGAACACCTTCGCGGTGTTCCCGCGGTGCACCCGCAGCACCACCTCGGTCTCGCCGTTGTGTCGCCGCAGCACCTCGGCGAGCTCGTTCATGACCCGCTCGGTCGCACGCTGTTCTGCGAGCACGAGCGACAGCGGGCCCGCTGCATCGAAGGACCCCACATCGGGGGCGAACGCCGACTGGGCATGCAGGTTGAGCCCGTCATCACGTCGCGACACCCGACCGCGCACGGCCAGAATGGAGTCCTGCTGCAGGACGTGCTGGAACTCGGTGTAGGTCTTTCCCATGAACATGACCGTCACCTCGCCGTTGAAGTCCTCGATCGTGATCATGCCGTACGGGTTCCCGCTGGCCTTCGCGACGCGATGCTGCACGCTCGTGACGAGCCCGGCGACGGTGACCTGGTCGCCGTCCTGCACGTCGTCGGAGTTGTTGAGGACGTGGATCGAGATCGACGCGTGCTTCGCCAACGGGACCTCGAGACCGGCGAGCGGATGGTCCGAGACGTAGAGTCCGAGCATCTCGCGCTCGAAGGCGAGCTTGTCCTTCTTGATCCACTCCGGACGCGGCGGCACCTTGGCGGGTGCGACCTCTTCGACGCCGTCGTACAGGCTGTCGAAGTCGAATCCGATCGCTCCCTGTGCCTCGTTGCGTTTGCGGTCGACGGCGGCCTCGACCGCATCCTCATGCACTTCGAGCAGCGCGCGGCGCGTGTCTCCCAGCGAGTCGAACGCACCGGCCTTGATCAGCGACTCCACGGTGCGCTTGTTCGAGACGTGCAGCGGCACCTTCTCGAGGAAGTGGTGGAACGAGGTGAACCGCTCGCCCTTGCGGGCCTGAACGATGCCCTCGACGACGTTGCTGCCGACGTTGCGCACCGCTCCGAGGCCGAAGCGGATGTCGTCGCCCACGGCCGCGAAGTAGTTGATCGAGTCGGAGACATCTGGGGGAAGCACCTTGATGCCCATCCGTCGGCACTCGTTGAGGTACAGCGCCATCTTGTCCTTCGAGTCCCCGACGCTGGTGAGCAGCGCCGCCATGTACTCGGCGGGGTAGTGCGCCTTGAGGTAGGCGGTCCAGTACGAGACCACCCCGTACGCGGCCGAGTGCGCTTTGTTGAAGGCGTAGTCGGAGAACGGCAGCAGGATCTCCCAGATCGCGTTCACAGCGCCGTCGGAGTATCCGTTGGCGTGCATGCCGGCCTGGAAGCCCTCGAACTGCTTGTCGAGCTCGGACTTCTTCTTCTTTCCCATCGCGCGACGCAGGATGTCGGCCTGTCCGAGCGAGAACCCCGCCACGCGCTGGGCGATGGCCATGACCTGCTCCTGATAGATGATCAGGCCGTAGGACTCGTCGAGGATGTCGGCCAGCGACTCGGTGAATTCCGGGTGGATCGGAGTGATCGGTTGCTGGCCGTTCTTGCGCAGCGCGTAGTTCGTGTGCGAGTTCGCGCCCATGGGCCCCGGCCGGTACAGCGCGATGAGCGCCGAGATGTCGCCGAAGTTGTCGGGCCGCATGAGCCTCATGAGGGACCGCATCGGACCGCCGTCGAGCTGGAACACGCCGAGCGACTCGCCTCGGCCGAGCAGCTCGTAGGCTCCGCGGTCGTCGAGCTCGAGCTTCTCGAGGTCGAGCTCTTCGCCGCGGTTGGTGCGGATGTTGTCGAGGGCGTCCGAGATGATCGTGAGGTTGCGCAGCCCGAGGAAGTCCATCTTGATCAGACCGAGGGACTCGCAGGACGGATAGTCGAACTGCGTGACGATCTGGCCGTCCTGCTCGCGGCGCATGATCGGGATGATGTCGATCAGCGGCTCGGACGACATGATCACGCCCGCGGCGTGGACGCCCCATTGGCGCTTCAGCCCCTCGAGACCCAAAGCGCGGTCGAAGACCGTCTTCGCCTCGGGGTCGGTCTCGATCAGGGCGCGGAACTCGCTCGCCTCTTTGTACCGCTTGTGCGCCGTATCGAACATGCCGCCGAGCTCCATGTCCTTGCCCATGACGGGAGGCGGCATGGCCTTGGTGAGACGCTCACCCATGCTGAACGGGAAGCCGAGCACGCGGCCGGCATCCTTGAGGGCCTGCTTCGACTTGATGGTGCCGTAGGTGACGATCTGCGCCACGCGCTCCGAGCCGTACTTGCGCGTCACGTAGTCGATGACCTCGCCGCGGCGACGATCATCGAAGTCGACGTCGAAGTCGGGCATCGAGACGCGGTCCGGGTTGAGGAACCGCTCGAAGATAAGACCGTGCTCGAGCGGGTCGAGGTCGGTGATCCGCATCGCGTAGGCGACCATCGAGCCGGCGCCGGAGCCTCGACCCGGTCCGACGCGGATGCCGTTGTCCTTTGCCCAGTTGATGAAGTCGGCGACGACGAGGAAGTAGCCGGGGAAGCCCATCTGCAGGATGATGCCGGTCTCGTACTCCGCCTGCGTGCGGACCTTGTCGGGGATTCCGTTCGGGTACCGGTAGTGGAGGCCGGCCTCGACCTCTTTAATGAGCCAGCTGTCTTCGGTCTCGCCGTCCGGCACGGGGAAGCGCGGCATGTAGTTCGCCGCCGTGTTGAACTCGACCTCGCAGCGTTCGGCGATCAGCAGCGTGTTGTCGCACGCCTCGGGGTGGTCGCGGAACAGCTGACGCATCTCGGCTGCGGTCTTGATGTAGTAGCCGTCGCCGTCGAACTTGAACCGATTGGGGTCGTCGAGTGTCGAGCCGGACTGGACGCAGAGCAGCGCCTCGTGCGCGCCGGCCTCGTGCTGGTGGGTGTAGTGGGAGTCGTTGGTGCCGACCAGCGGGATCTGCAGGTCCTTGGCGAGCCGGATGAGGTCGGTCATCACCCGACGCTCGATGGACAGACCGTGGTCCATGATCTCGGCGAAGTAGTTCTCCTTGCCGAACAGGTCCTGGAACTCCGCCGCGGCCGCACGCGCGGCGTCGTACTGACCGAGACGCAGCCTGGTCTGGATCTCGCCCGAGGGGCAGCCGGTCGTGGCGATCAGCCCTTTGCCGTACGTCTGCAGGAGCTCCCGGTCCATGCGGGGCTTGAAGTAGTAGCCCTCCATGCTCGACAACGAGCTGAGGCGGAAGAGGTTGTGCATCCCCTGGGTGGTCTCGCTCCACATCGTCATGTGGGTGTACGCGCCGGAGCCCGAGACGTCATCGCTCTTCTGATCCGGCGAGCCCCACTGCACTCGGGTCTTGTCGCTGCGATGGGTGCCCGGGGTGACATAGGCCTCGAGACCGATGATCGGTTTGACCCCGGCCGCGTTGGCGGCCTTGTAGAACTCGAATGCGGCGAAGGTGTTGCCGTGATCGGTCACCGCGATGGCCGGCATCTCGTAGTCCGCGGCGGCCTGAGTCATCGCCGCGATCTTCGCCGCCCCGTCGAGCATCGAGTACTCGCTGTGCACGTGCAGATGGACGAAGGAGTCGGATGCCATGCCTTCGAGTCTACGGCTGACCCCCGACATCGGAGCCGCTGCGGGGGGTCGCCCCGGCCCCTCGAAGATCGAGGCGCATGAGCACCCGGGGGAAGCCGTCGAGCGTGGATCGCGTGTCGGTCGCCTTGGTGAATCCCGCCGCCTCGAACAGCGCCCTCGTCCCGACATACGCCATCGTGAGGTTCACCTTCACGCCACGGTTGTCGACGGGATAGCCCTCGATCGCCGGTGCGCCCAGCCTCTTCGCGTGCGCGACGGCCCCCTCGATCAGCGCGTGCGATATGCCCTGCCTGCGGTGCCCCGGACGCACCCGCACGCACCAGAGCGACCACACGTCGAGGTCGTCGATGTGCGGGATGAGCCTGTTCCTCGCGAACGTGGTATCCCGGCGGGGATGAACCGCCGCCCACCCGACAGGTTCGTCGTCGAGGTAGACGATCACGCCGGGAGGCGGGTCCTGCTGGCAGAGCTCCCGCACGCGATCCGCGCGCTGGGAGCCTCGCAGCTCGTTGTTCTCTTTGCTGCCGATCCGATAGCTCAGGCAGAAACACACGTTCGACGTCGGCTTCTTCGGCCCCACGAGAAGGGCCACGTCGTCGAACTCGGTCGCCGATCGCACCTCGATGCTCATGCCGAGAGTCTGATGCACCCCACGGACATCGTCGAGCATCTCGATCGGTTCCCGACGGGGATGGACGACTCGGAACGGGCTATTCGCCGCGCAGGATCTCCAACGCATGCTCGAAATCCGCAGGGTAAGCCGACTCGAACTGCACCCACTCCCCCGTGGCGGGGTGCGAGAACCCGAGCTTGTGCGCGTGCAGCCACTGCCGGGTGAGGCCGAGCCGTGCCGACATCGTCGGGTCCGCGCCGTAGAGAGGGTCGCCGACGCACGGATGCCGGAGCGCGGCCATGTGCACGCGGATCTGATGCGTGCGCCCCGTCTCCAGGTGGATCTCCAGCAGAGACGCTCCCGGGAACGCCTCGAGCGTCTCGTAATGGGTGACCGACGGCTTGCCGTCCGGCGTCACCGCGAACTTCCATGAGTGGTTCGGATGCCGTCCGATCGGTGCCTCGATCGTCCCCGTCAAGGGATCGGGGTGCCCCTGCACGACCGCGTGGTAGATCTTCTCGACCGTGCGCTCCTTGAAGGCATGCTTCAGCGCGGTGTACGCGGATTCGCTCTTGGCGACGACCATGAGCCCGCTCGTGCCGACATCGAGTCGGTGCACGACACCCTGTCGTTCAGGCGCGCCGCTCGTCGCCACACGGAACCCCGCCGCGGCCAGCGCACCCACCACCGTGGGGCCCTCCCAGCCGAGGGACGGATGAGCGGCGACGCCGGTCGGCTTGTCGACCACCACGATGTCGTCGTCGTCGTACACGATGCCCAGCTCGGGGACCGCGATCGGGATGATGCGCGGCTCCTCCTTCGGCTGCCATTCGACCTCGAGCCAGCCACCGCCGCGAAGGCGATCCGACTTGTCGAGCGTGACACCGTCGAGGCGCACGCCTCCGGCTGCGGCGACGTCCGCTGCGAACGTGCGGGAGAACCCGAGCATCTTGGCCAAGGCGGCGTCGACGCGCGTTCCCTCCAGTCCGTCGGGAACGGGGAGAGAGCGGGACTCCACGCTCAGCGTCCGTCCGACGCGGGCGCACCCGGCGTCGTACCGTCGAGGCGTGAGGAACCAGCCTCGGCGGAGGAGGACTCCGCATCGGCGTCGACAGCGGCGGCCTCGGCCTCTTCATCGGTCTCGACGGCGACGTGATCGCGGTCGCGGGTGCCATCGAACCGCAGCCCGAACACCACGAGCAGCGCCACGGAGATCATGCCGGTGACGATGAAGATGTCGGCCACGTTGAAGATCGCCGGCATCATCCAGGGCATGGAGATCATGTCGACCACATGACCCATCGGGAAACCGGGATCGCGGAACAGGCGATCGGTCAGGTTACCCAGCACACCGCCGAGGAGGCAGCCGAGCACGACGGCCCAGAGCCGGGAGCGGAGGCCTGTGGCCTTCCACACGATCACGCAGGCGACGACCGCGAGTGCAATCGTGAAGATCCATGTGACGTCGGACCCGAGCGAGAAGGCGGCACCGGGGTTGCGGACGTAGTACAGCTGAAGGAACTCGCCCAGCACGGGGACCGGCTCCTGCAGCGGCAGGTTCTCGGTGGTGAGGTACTTCACAAACTGATCGGCGGCCAGCACGAGCGCTGCGAGAATCGCAACGATCGCGCCGGCCGCCGACCGACGAAGGGCGGGGCGTCCTGGCAAAAGGACGACCTACAGTCCGATCGCGGAGACCGGAGTCGAGTCCGTGGATCCCGACTTCTCGTCGAGGTCGCGGAGCTGGCCCTCGATGTATCCGCGCAGCTGCGAGCGGTAGTCGCGCTCGAAGTTGCGGAGCTCGGTGATGCGGGCCTCGAGCGTGTTGCGCTCGCGCTCCAGGCGTGCCGACTCCTCGCGCTGCTTGGCCTCGGCCTCGGTGCGGATGCGGTTCACCTCGCCCTCGGCGTCGGCGATGAGCTGGTCGCGCTTGGCTTCACCCTCAGCGACGTGCTCGTCGTGCAGACGCTGTGCGAGCTCGATGATCCCGGCCGTGGCGGTCGCCGAGCCGGAAGGCGTCGGCTCGGCCGGGGCGGGAGCCTCGGCGGCGACAGGAGCAGGGGTCTCGGCGACGGGAGCAGGAGCCGCGGCGGCGACAGGAGCGTCACCGGACTCGAATGCTGCCAGCTTGGCCTTGAGCTCGGCGTTCTCCTCGAGGGCCTTGCGCCACTCGATGACGATCTCGTCGAGGAAGTCGTCGACCTCGTCGGGGTCGAAGCCGTCCTTGAAACGGACGTGCTGGAACTGCTTGGTGACGACGTCATCCGGGGTAAGTGCCATGGTGGCTCCTTCGATGAGTTCGGTTGCCAGTATTGATGATGGCATGGTCGAGATGTGGCGCGAACCCGGGGCGCGCACCTGGGAGCCAAGCATAGCCCCCGTGCCTGTCAGCCGCGACGACACGACACTCGGGCTCGGCGAAATCTCCGGGCTGTCAGATGAAGTTCCGCACGATGCTCATCAGGATCAGGACGATCAGGATGGTGATCGAGAAACCGAAGTCCAGAGAGATCCCGCCGATCCGGAGGGGCGGGATGATTCGCTGGAAGAACCGCACGGGCGGGTCGGTGACGGTGTACACGAGCTCGGCCGCGATGAGGCCTGCACCCTTGGGCCGCCATTCCCGATTGAACAGCGGGATGTAGCTGAGGATGAGTCGAGCGAACAGCACGATCAGATACAGCAGAAGCGCCAGATGGACGATGCTGGCGATGATGGAGACGACGATCCCCACGGTCTACGACTGGTCGAAGCCCGCAGACTCAGCGTCTGCGTGCGCGATTCCCCCGTGGCCGGACACCGAGATGTTCTCCGGAGAGAGCAGGAACACCTTCGAGGTGACCCGCTCGATACGGCCGTAGAGGCCGAGCGAGAGCCCGGACGCGAAGTCGATCAGACGGCGAGCGTCTGCGTCGCTCATCTGAGAGAGGTTGATGATGACCGGGACACCCTCGCGGAAGCTCTCGGCGATGAGCTGCGCATCGCGGTACTGCTTCGGGTGCACGGTGAGGATCTCGTTCACTGCCCCTCCTGCGGGCTGACGCACGGCGACGGGGCGCCGCAGCGGGGTGACGGGGGCCGGCGCGGGCTCTTCCCGATCACGGTCACGGTCGCGGTCACGCTCGCGCTGGGCGCGGGCGGGAGCCGGCTCTTCGTAGACCTCTTCCTCATCGGCGAGGCCGAGATACACCATGGTCTTCTTCAGCGGGTTACCCATCGTGTCCTCCGGTTCGAACGAGTCGGGTTGGTCTGTTCACAGGTTAACCCCGGTCGGGGCGGGGGCCCGTGATTGCGGAGCCGATCCGCAGGTGTGTCGCGCCCGCATCGATGGCCTCGACGAAATCGCCGGTCATCCCGGCCGAGATCCAGGTCGCGGACGGCTCGAGCAGGCGCACCTGATCGGCCACCAGCCGCAGCCGGGAGAAGGCGGATGCCGGCTCCTCGTCGAGCGGAGCGACGGCCATCACGCCGCGCAGCCGCAGCGAGGACAACGACAGGATGTGCTCGGCGAGGGTCGACGCGTCGGCGGGCTCGATCCCGCCGCGCCCTTCGTCCTTCGTGAGGTTCACCTGGATAAGCACGTCGAGCGGCTCGTCACCCTCGGCCACCCGGTGCAGGGCGTCCGCCAGCTTCGCCCGATCGAGCGAGTGCACGGCATCCGCGCTCCGACGGATCGCCGACGCCTTGTTGGTCTGCGCCTGCCCGATGAAGTGCCAGCGGACATCCAGGTCGTCCACCTCGGAGACCTTCGAGGTGAGCTCCTGCTGACGGTTCTCCCCCACCTCGCGGACCCCCAGCGCGTGCAGGTCGCGCACTAGGGACGCGGGGTGGAACTTGGTCACGACGATCCGGGTGATCTCCGAGGGGTCGCGGTCCGCGCGGCGCGCGGCGTCGGCGATCCGTTCGTCGATCGCCGACAGCCGCGCGGCCAGAGCCGAACGGCTCTGGCCGGGGCCGTCCGTCACTTCAGGAATTCGGGGATGTCGATGTCGTCGTCGGCGAAGGCCGGCTCGATGCTGGTCGTCGCGACGCGCTGCTGCACGCGCTCCGGTGCGGCAGGCTCTGCGGCGGGCGTACTCTCTTCGTCCTTCGACAGCGTCACCTCGGGCAGCGCGCTCGCGGCGGCGGGACGCGTGACGACCATCGGGTCGAGGCGGAGCGACGGCTCGCCGCTGTCGAAGCCGGCGGCGATCACGGTGACGCGCACCTCATCGCCGAGCGTGTCGTCGATGACGGTACCGAAGATGATGTTCGCCTCGGGGTGCGCTGCCTCCTTGACGAGGTCAGCGGCGTCGTGGATCTCGAAGATGCCGAGGTTCGATCCGCCCTGGATCGAGAGCAGCACGCCGTGCGCTCCCTCGATGCTCGCCTCGAGGAGCGGCGACTCGACGGCCAGCTCTGCGGCCTTGATCGCCCGGTCGGCGCCGCGGGCGGATCCGATTCCCATGAGTGCGGATCCCGCACCCTGCATGACGGACTTGACGTCCGCGAAGTCGAGGTTGATCAGACCCGGCGTCGTGATGAGGTCGGTGATGCCCTGGACACCCGCGAGGAGCACCTGGTCGGCCGTGGCGAAGGCCTCGATCATCGAGATGCCGCGGTCGCTGATCTCGAGGAGACGGTCGTTCGGCACCACGATGAGGGTGTCGACCTCTTCCTTGAGCTTCACCACGCCGGCCTCGGCCTGGCTCTGACGGCGACGGCCCTCGAACGAGAACGGCTTGGTGACGACGCCGATGGTCAGCGCGCCGATCGACTTCGCGATGCGTGCGACGACGGGAGCTCCACCGGTTCCGGTTCCGCCTCCCTCGCCCGCGGTCACGAAGACCATGTCGGCTCCCGTGAGCGCCTGCTCGATCTCTTCCGCGTGGTCTTCCGCGGCGCGGCGCCCCACCTCGGGGTCGGCTCCTGCGCCGAGACCACGGGTGAGCTCGCGACCGACGTCGAGCTTGACGTCGGCGTCGCTCATGAGCAGCGCCTGGGCGTCGGTGTTCACGGCGATGAACTCGACTCCGCGAAGACCGAGGTCGATCATGCGGTTGACGGCGTTGACGCCGCCACCGCCGACGCCGACGACCTTGATGACGGCGAGGTAGTTCTGGTTCTGGCTCATGGCCGGCCTCCGAGTAGTCGAGCCTGTCTATGGGTGAGAATCCAGGGCTTGAACCTTAAACCTCAACTAGAGGTGTAAAGTATTTCCCGGTATTGGTTTCTCTTGTTCGAAGGTAAGCGCGATGCACACGCGCGCACGCAGCGACACGGGCGTGTCGCCCGTTTGACGCCGAAAGTCAGCCGACGACGACGGCGTGCGGCGACGTGACGTCGATGGAGGACGCCCCGGGATTGCCGATCAACGTCTTCGAGAGGACCTCGCTCTTCATCGGTGAGTTCTCCGAGCTCCCCCACACGACGGTCAGTCCGGTGTTCAGCGTGAGCGTCACGTCGTCGGCCGTCGTCGCTCTGACTCCGGTGAGCGCGGCACGCAGATCCGTCGGGACCGAGCGTATGACGAGTCCGGCGCTCTCGAACGCGTCCGAATCCGTGCCGCCCTCGATGTCGAGCAGGGGCTGCCCCTCCGGCTGATCCGAGGTCGTGGAGAGCGCGACGCCCGCCGCATCGACCAGCGTGTACCCCGCATCCGAGCGGATGACGCCGACGGGGGTCCGCTCGACGATCCTCACCGTCAGGTCATGCGGAGGCTTCGCTTCGAGCGCGTAGGTCTCTATCAGCGGGAAGCCCAGCAGGGCCGCCTTCACCTCGCTCGAGTCGACGAGCGCCAGAGGCGTGCCCACCTGCCCCGCCAGAGCGGTCTCGACCGCGGCAGGATCGAGGGTCGAGGCGCCGACGACCGTGACCTTCTCGACCGCGAAGAGCGGGCTGTACGCCGCGATCACCGTGCCGCCCACCACCACGGCGATCGCGCCGACGGTGCTCAGCCAGATGATGCGGCGACGACGCGACCGCTGCGTGAATCGCCGGATCTCGGCTCTCAGCGCCTTGCGGCGCGCTCGGGCCGCGCGCCACACGTCACGCGTGGACGTCGGACGATCCGACGCCTGCTGCAGGGTCTCGTCCGCACCGTCGGCCTGCGAGCCCACGGGCTGATCCGCACCGGTGTGTGTGGGGGGGTCGTCGCCCTGCGCACGAGATGCCCGACCCGCGCCACGGCGTCGCGACGCGCTGCCGCCGTCTGCGGCCCCCGCGGGCGGGGTGGGGAGCGCAGGTGGACGCCGCATCGGCTAGGCCTCGGTGGTGCGCAGCGACTCGAGCACCTGCGGGATGATCTGGTAGACGTTGCCGCAGCCGAGAGTCACGACGAAGTCGCCCTCACGCGCGACGGATGCCGCGTAGTCGGCCGCCTGCTGCCAGTCCGCCACGTAGTGCACGTGCGCGGGGTCGCGGAATGCGCCACTCACCAGCTCGCCCGTGACGCCGGGGACCGGATCCTCCCGCGCACCGTAGACGTCGAGCATCACCGTGTGATCGGCGTGGGCCTCGAGCACGTCGGCGAACTCCTGGAACATGTGCTGCGTGCGCGAATAGGTGTGCGGCTGCTGGATCGCGATGATGCGACCGGCGCCTGCGAGGGAGCGCATGGCCTCGAGCGCCGCGCGCACCTCGGTCGGGTGATGCGAGTAGTCGTCGTAGACCGTCACACCGCGTTCGACGCCGTGCTGCTCGAGACGACGCACCGTGCCGGCGAAGCCTTCGACGGCACGCGCGGACTCGGCGAGCCCGAAGCCGACGGAGAGGAGGACCGTGATGGCACCCGCCGCGTTGATCGCGTTGTGCACTCCCGGCACGGCCAGCTGCAGACGGACGCTCTCGTCGCCGCGACTGATCGTCGCGGAGACGGGCCCCGCTGCCACGATGTCGGTGACGCGCACGTCGGCATCCTCCGCCTGTCCGAAGGTGAGGACGTGCGGATGCGACAACCCTGCCCCGACCCGCAATGCCCCCGGGTCGTCGCTGGAGATGACGACGGCCTCGGTCGCGGCATCGGCGAAGCGGACGAACGCATCGTGGAACGCCTCGTCGGAACCGTAGTGGTCGAGGTGGTCGGGGTCGACGTTGGTGATGAGTGCCACGGCCGTGTCGTAGAGCAGGAAGGTGCCGTCGGACTCGTCGGCCTCGATCACGAACAGCTCCCCCGTGCCCGTCGCACTGGAGATGCCCAGCTGCTCGATGACGCCGCCGTTGACGAAGTTCGGATCCGCGCCGAGTGCCTGCAGAGCCGTCACGATCATGCCGGTCGACGTGGTCTTGCCGTGCGCGCCTGCGACCGAGACCAGTCGGCGCGAACCGATGAGCCAGTGCAGTGCCTGCGAACGGTGGATCACGTGCAGGCCGCGCTCCTTCGCCGTGACGAACTCCGGGTTCTCGGGCCAGATCGCGCCGGTGTGCACCACGGTGTCCGCATCGCCGAGGTGAGCCGCGTCGTGCCCCACATGGACGACCGCCCCGGCGGCCGCGAGGGCGCGCAGATTGTCGCTGTCGGCGCGGTCGCTCCCGGACACCCGGATGCCCGCGTCCAGGAACATCCTGGCGAGGCCGCTCATGCCGGAACCACCGATGCCGATGAAGTGGGCGGAGGAGATCGACTCGGGGATCGGGAGGGAGAGGTCAGGTCTGATCATGTCGGATTCAGTCTACTTTTCGGTAGGGACGTTTCGGCGGCGCGACGCCGCCGGAGGCACGGTCAGGAGACGCCGAGTGCGCGATCCACGAGGGCGATCACGTTCTCGGTGCCGCTGCGCGTCCCGACCTTCTCGGCGGCCGCCGCCATCTCCGCGATCCGCGCCGGATCGTTCAGGACGGGGATCACGATGCGGCGCACGGCATCGCCGTCGAACGACGCGTCGTCGAGCAGGCGTGCCGCTCCGACGGCGACGGCCGACGCGGCGTTGAGCCGCTGCTCGCCGTTGCCCACCGAGTACGGCACGTACAGGGCGGGGATGCCCAGCGCGCTGATCTCGCTGACGGTGGCGGCGCCGGAGCGCGAGACGATCAGGTCGGCGAGGGCGAACGCGAGATCCATCCGATCCACGTAGCGCCGCAACGCGTATCCGGGCACCTCGGGGTCGACGAGGTCGCTGCGCTCCCCCGTGACGTGGAGCAGCTGCCAGCCGGTGGCGAGGATGTCTCCCCACGAATCCGCGAGCGCGTCGTTGAGCCGCTGGGCGCCGAGCGAACCGCCGAAGACCAGCAGCACAGGACGGGACGCATCGAGTCCGAAGTGCACCGCCGCCTCGTCGCGGGCTGCCGCGCGATCGAGCTCGATGACCTCACGGCGCAGAGGCATGCCCACCACCTCGCTGCCGCGCAGACGGGTGCCGCCGAAGGCGACTCCGGTGGCCGCGGCCCCTCGCGCGCCGAGGACGTTGGCCAGTCCCGGCTTGGCGTTCGCCTCGTGCACGACGAAGGGCACGCCCTCGCGACGGGCCGCGACGTAAGCCGGAGCGGCGGCGTAGCCACCGAAGCCCACCACGACATCCACGTCGTGGGCCCGGATGTGGTCGCGGACCTGAGCGATCGCGCGGCGGAATCGGGCGGGGAAAGATGTCGCCTGCCGGTTCGGACGGCGCGGGAAGGGCACCTTGTCAACGATCAACAGCTCATAGCCGCGGGCGGGGACGAGCCGGGACTCGAGGCCCTCGGCGGTGCCGAGCACGAGCACATCGGCGTCGGCATCCCTGGCCCGCAGTCCGTCGGCGACGGCGAGCAGGGGGTTGACGTGACCGGCGGTGCCACCGCCGGCGAGAAGGTACGAGGTCACCGTGCGACCCTACCCCGCCCCACTGATGCGTTCCGCAGAGGAGCCTGAGCCTCGACGGCGGGGATGGTGCGGGCGAAGGAGAGCAGCACTCCGCAGGCGATGAGCACGGCGAGCAGCGCGGTGCCGCCCTGCGACATGAACGGCAGCGGAACGCCCATGACCGGGAACAGCCCGATCACGACGCCGATGTTGAACACGGCCTGACCCGTGATCCAGACCGTGATCCCGCCGGCGGCGACGCGGATGAACGGGTCGGACGTCTTGCGGATGATGTGGAAGGCGCCGACCGTGAACAGCGTGAAGAGCGCGAGCACGACGATGCATCCGATCAGACCGAGCTCCTCGCCGACGATCGCGAAGATGAAGTCGTTCCCCGCGGCGGGCAGCCACCCGTACTTCTCCTGCGAGTTGCCCAGACCGACGCCGAAGATCCCGCCCGAGGCCATGCCCCAGATGCCGTGGATCGACTGGTAGCAGTCCCCCGTGTAGGCCGACATGTCGGAACAGGTCGCGGTGATGCGCCGCATCCGGTCGGGGCTGGTGATGGCGAGAGCGATCACCGACACGACTCCGAGGAGTACGGGCAGGATGAACAGCCGCAGTTTCACGCCGGAGAAGAACAGGCACCCGAGCAGGATGATCACGAGCACCATCGCCGTGCCGAGGTCCTTGCCCGCGATGACCGTGCCGATCGCGAGCGCCCCGACGGGGACGACCGGGATGAAGACCTGGTGCCAGGTGCCGAGCATGGTGTGCTTGCGCATCAGCACGAAGCCGATCCACAGGGCGAGGGCGAGCTTGAGGAACTCCGACGGCTGCAGGGTGAACCCCGCGACCTTGATCCAGTTGCGGTTTCCGCCGTCCTCGATGCCGAGCGGTGTGAACACGAGCAGCTGGAGGGCGACCGCACCGAAGAGCGCAGGCCACGCCATCTTCTTCAGGAAGGCGATCGGCAGTCGCGAGATCAGGAACATGAGCGGGACGCCGAGGACGGCGAAGATGCCCTGGCGCAGGGCGCCGTCCATCGGATTCTCGCCGCTGGCGACCGCGGTGGCGCTGGTCGCCGAGAGCACCATCACGAGTCCGAAGATCGTCAGCATCAGCGCGGCCGACGCGATCATGAGGAACTCGGTGGAGACCGGGGTGAACCTCCGGCCGAGCGAGACGCGAGCGGCGAGACCGTTCGATCCCCCGCCTCCGGACTCAGACCGTGGGGGGCGTGCGACCTGAGTCATCGGCGTTCCCCCGGTCTATCCAGTCCCGCACCGCCTCGGCGAAGCGGTGTCCGCGATCCGCGTAGCCTGAGAACTGGTCGAAGGATGCCGCTGCGGGGGCCAGCAGGACTGTGCCCTCACCCTCGACGATCCCCGCGGCGATCTCCACGACGCGATTCATGACGTGATCAGTCTCGCCAGCATCCACCTCGAACACCGGGACCGTCGGCGCGTGTCGCTCGAATGCCGCGACCACCGATCCGCGCTCGACGCCGATCACGACCGCCGCCCTGGCCGTCGCACCGACCGACGCGACGAGCTCGCCGATGTCGACGCCCTTGAGGTCGCCGCCGACGACCCAGATCGCTCCCGGGTATGCGCGCAGCGACGAGGCCGCGGCATGCGGGTTGGTCGCCTTCGAGTCGTCCACCCAGGTGATGCCCGCATGGCGCGCGATGACCTGGATGCGGTGCTCGTCGAGGCGGAAGGACTGCAGAGCGGCGTGGATCGCCTCCGGCTCGACTCCCAGCGACCGGGCGAGCGCGCTTGCGGCCAGGATGTTCTGCACGATGTGCGGAGCCGCGAGACCGACCCGCTCCAGATCGGCGACGGTGGTGAGCTCGAGCGCGCTGCGCGCCCTGTCGTCGAGGAACGCCCTGTCGACGAGCAGCCCCTCCACCACGCCGAGGTCGCTGGGACCGGGGATCCCGAGGTCGAACCCGACGGCACGCGCCCCCTCGACCACCTCGGCCTGCTCGACCATGGTGCGGGTCGCCGGATCTGCCTTGTTGTAGACGCACGCGACGCGGGTGTTCCGGTACACGATCGCCTTCGCATCGCGGTAGGCATCGGCGCTGCCGTGCCACACGAGATGATCGTCCGCGAGGTTGAGACACACGGACGCGTGCGGGTACAGCTCACCCTCGGCGCTCGACCGGCCGAGATACCAGAGCTGATGGCTGGACAGCTCGACCACCAGCACGTCGAAGCCCTCGGGGTCTCGCACCGCATCGAGGATAGGCACTCCGATGTTGCCGCAGGGGGCGGCGCGCAGCCCGCCCTCGACGAGCAGCGACGCGGTGAGCTGAGTGGTCGTCGTCTTGCCGTTCGTGCCGGTGATCAGCACCCAATCCGCGGACGAGCCGTCCGCTCGCCGCACCTTGTCGCGCACACGCCAGGCGAGTTCGACGTCGCCCCACAGGGCGATGCCGGACTCCTGCGCCCAGCGGATCACGGGATGTGCGGGCGAGAACCCGGGAGAGGCGATGATCACCTCGGGATCGAATCCGCTCAGGGCGGCGGGCACCGTCGCCAGCGGACCGAGCTCCAGGCGGGCCCCGATCACCGGAAGCAGCCGGGCGTACTCCTCTTCCGCGGACTCGCTGAGCACGAGCACGTCGGCGCCGAGCTCGGTCAGGGTGTCGGCGACCGAGAAGCCCGTCATCGACAGGCCGAGCACGGCAACACGCAGGCCGGACCAGTCGGCGTGCCAGCTGGTCAGCGTCGCGAGCCTGGCGTCAGTCGACACGGGTCAGCCATTCCACATAGAACAGACCGACCGCCGACACGGCCAGGAGACCGGCGATGATCCACATGCGCACCACGATGGTCACTTCGGACCATCCGCGCATCTCGAGATGATGGTGGAAGGGGCTCATCAGGAACAGTCGCTTTCCGCGAGTGATCTTGAAGTAGCCGCGCTGCAGGATGACCGACCCCGAGGCCATGACGAACACGCCGGCGATGATGAAGAGCAGCAGCTCGGTGCGGGTGAGGATCGCCATCGCGGTGATCACGCCGCCGATCGCCATCGATCCGACATCGCCCATGAAGACCTTCGCCTTGGGTGCGTTCCACCACAGGAACCCGATCAGGCTCGAGGCGACCGACGCCGCGATGATCGCGAGGCTGAAGGGGTCGCGGACCTCGTAGCATCCGCTGAACGCCGCCTTCTCGACGCCCTCCCCCACACACGACTGCTTGAACTGCCAGAAGGCGATCAGGCTGTAGGCGCCGACGACGATGACCCCGGCACCGGCCGCGAGACCGTCGAGACCGTCCGTCAGATTCACGCTGTTGGACGTCGCGACACCGATGATCGCGATCCACAGCAGGTAGAGCACCCATCCGAGGATCGCCGCGAAGGCGAACAGGTTCAGCCACGGGATGTCGCGGAACAGCGAGATCGATCCGGATGCGGGGGTCTGATCGAACGAGTTGGGGAAGTTCAGGGCGACGATGCCGAACGGGATGATCACGACGAGCTGACCGATGATCTTGCGCCACCCCGACAGACCGAGGCTGCGCTGGCTGTGCACCTTCATGTAGTCGTCGATGAAGCCGACGGCGCCGAAGCCGACCATGAGCCACAGCACGAGCAGCGCGGAGAGCGCGGGGGTGCCGCCGCCGACGTACGTCGCGGTGAAGTAGCCGACCATCGTGCCGAGGATGAAGATGACACCGCCCATCGTGGGCGTGCCGCGTTTGGCCTCGTGGCTCGGGTTCTCGATCGCTTCGGGGGTGCGGATGACCTGCCCCCAACCCCACTTGCGGAAGAGCCGGAGGAAGACGGGAGTCAGGAACAGGGTGAAGGCGAGCGATATCGCGGCCGCCATGATGAGAGACCTCACGAGAACAATTCTCCCAGACGATCGCCGAGATGCCGCAGGCCCACGGAGTTGGAGGACTTCACGAGGACGCGATCGCCGTCACGCAGCTCCGTGCGCAGGTACTCGAACGCCGCGTCCTGGTCGGGGAAGAAGACGGCTTCGCTGTCCCAGGACCCCTCGCTGATCGCGGAGATGAACAGTCGGCGCGCCTCCGGCCCGACGACCACGATGCGCTGGATGTTGAGGCGCACGGCGAGCAGCCCGATCCGGTCGTGCTCCTCGCCCGCGGTCTCGCCGAGCTCGCTCATGGCGCCGAGGACGGCGACGGTGCGCTCGTCCTGGCCGGTGATCTGCGCGAGGGTGCGCAGCGCTGCCGCCATCGAGTCGGGGCTCGCGTTGTACGCGTCGTTGATGATGCGCACCCGGTCGTTGCCGAGCGGCTGCATCCGCCAGCGCTCGGCGATCTCGACGGTCTCGAGGCGCGCGACGGCGTCGGCGGTCGAGACCCCGAGTACCCGAGCGGCGGCGATCGCCGCGAGCGCGTTGCCCACGTGGTGTGCACCGAGCACCTGGAGTCGCAGCGGGATCCGCTCTCCCCCCGCCTCCACCACGCACATCGTGCCGGAGGCGGTCACCTCGACATCGTGCGCGCGGACGTCTGCGGCATCGCTCTGCCCGAAGCCGACGACCGACATCCCCCGGGACGTCGCCAGGTCGCTCATGGCGGCGACTCGAAAGTCGTCCACGTTCAGCACGGCGGTGCCAGAAGAGGTGGCCGCCGAGACGAGCTCGGACTTGGCCTTCGCCGTCGCCTCGATGCCGCCGAACCCTCCGGCGTGGGCCATGCCCACCATGAGGACCACCGCGACATCGGGATGCACGAGGCCTGCCAGTCGTGCGATGCTGCCGGGAGCATCCGCCCCGAACTCGCTGACGAGGAACCGGGTGCCGTGGGTGACGCGCAGCATCGTCACCGGCGCGCCCACCTCGTTGTTGTACGACTTGATGGGAGCGACGGTCTCGCCCTCGTCGGAGAGGATGCGGGCGAGGAAGTTCTTCGTCGTGGTCTTGCCGTTCGAGCCCGTGATGCCCACGATCCTGAGGTCCCCGGCGGCGCGGACGCGAGCGACGACCTCACGGGCCAGATCCGCGAGGGCGGTCACGGCGTCGGGGACCACGATCTGCGGGATGTCCTCGTCGACCACGTGCTCGACGATCGCGAGAGCCGCGCCCGCCTCGCGCGCTGCGCCGACGAACCGGTGCCCGTCGGTCTCGGCACCGGGCTTCGCGACGAAGATCGAGCCGGGACCCATCTCTCGGGAATCGGTGTCGACGATCCCGTCGACGATGGTCTCGGCGGTCGCGGGACCCGCGAGACGGAGATCACCCCCGAGGACGGTGGCGATCTCAGCAAGCGACAGGGCGATCATGACGTCTCCAGGCGCGGCGGGGCGCCGGCTATTCGAACTTCGGGAGCGGTGCGTCCATCGGAGTGGAGGACGGCATCACGCGGTAGGTCTTCATGGTCTGGGTCATCGCCTTCTGGAAGGCCGATGCGGTGGCGGCAGACGATGTAATTCTAGTCGGCTCGTCGAGTGTGACCACGACGACGTACTGGGGGTCGTCGACGGGGGCGAAGCCCACCATGCTCGTGTAGTAGACGCCCGACTTGTAGCCGCCGTTGCCGTCGGGGATCTGTGCGGTACCGGTCTTGCTGGTCACGCGGTAGCCGGGGACCTGGATGCGTTCGGCGTTGCCGCCCTGGACGGCGACGTTCTCGAGCATCCGGGTGATGTCCGCTGCCGTCTGGGTCTTGATGATCTGCTCGTGCGCGGGGGCGTCGGGCGTGACGACGGTGCCGTCGGGCGTTGTGCAGGACTCGATGAGGGAGAGACCGATCTTCTCGCCGCCGTTCGCGATCGCCTGGTAGGCACCCGCGAGCTGCGGAGCCGTCACCGTGAAGTACTGACCGAAGGTCGTCGTGTACAGCGACTGGTTGTCCCATTCGCTGGTGGGATGCAGCAACCCGCTCGTCTCGTCGGGGAAGCCGATCGTCTTGGTCCCGACGCCGAAGCGCTCGAGGTAGTCGTGGCGCACGTCGGGGCTGACCATGGTGCCGAATTTCGACAGCGCCACGTTCGACGAGTCGATGAGGGCGCCCGCGAGCGTGTACTGGAAGGTCGGGTGCACGAAGGCGTCGTTGATGACGGCACCGTTCTCGAACTTCTCGTGCGACGACGCCGACACCGTGGGGGTCGTCATCGTGACGCCGGCGTTCTCCATGATCGCCGCGGCGGTGACCGGCTTGAACGTCGAGCCCGGCTCGAACGGGTAGGTGAAGAGCTTGCTGCCCCAGGTGTCGGGCGACGAGGCGTTGAGGTCGTTGGGGTCCATGGTGGGCCATTCGGCCGCGGCGCGGATCTTGCCGGTCCCCACCTCGACCACCGTGACGGTGCCGCCCTTGGCGCCCTGGGTCTGCGCCTCTTCGGCGATCATCTGCTGCATGTACCACTGCAGGTCGCTGTTGATGGTCAGCTGCACCGAGCCGCCGTCGACCGCGTCTGTCCTGCTCTCGCTGCCCGGGATGACCACGCCGTTCTTGCCGGTGCGGTACGACTCCTCGCCGTCGGTCGGAGCCAGGCACTTCTCGTCCATCTTCTCGACGCCGGCCTGAGCGGTGCTCGTGCCGTCGAGGAAGCCCAGGAGGTTCCCGGCCACGGCGCCGTTCGGGTAGACCCTGACCTCGCGAGGCTTCATCTGGAGGTAGGAAGAGATCTTGAGGTCGCGCAGCTGGATGTACTTCTCGGTGCTCAGCCCCTTCACGAGCGGGAAGTACTGCGAGTCGGGGTTGTCCGCGAGCACCGCCGCGACGTCGGCGCGGAGCTTGTCGGCGTCCAGGCCCATGATCTCCGCGATACGCGTGGACGCCTCCGCCCAGGGCAGCGCCGGCGGGTTCTTTTCGTCCTCTTCCAGCAGGCGGATGACCTGCGGGCTGAGCTGCGCGTCGTACACCAGCACGCTCTCGGCGAGCACCGAGCCGTCGGCGTCCACGATCGATCCGCGTTGACCGGGGATGGCCGTGCCGTGCGCGATGTACTCCATCGACTGGGCGACGTGCTCGTCGGCCTTGACCACCTGGATGTCCACGAGTCGGACGACGAACGCCCCGAGGACCGCGAGGATCACCGCCAGAGCGACGACCGTGCGTCGCCGAGGCGTCCGGGTGGCTCGTGTCGTCATGGATGCTCTCCGTCAGCTCGGGGTGGTCGGTGGGGTCGTGGCTATCGTGTGCTCGGGCTCGGGAGGCCATCGGTGATGGCCGGCGGGAGCTCCTGCATCGACTGCCCCGACGGTGCGTCCGGAGTGTCATCGTCCGCTGTCGATGCGTTGACCGGGACGTCGTTGAGGAGTGCGTTGCCCACCGCGCCCGCGCCGGTCGGATCGATCGTCGACGCGCCGGCCGCGCCGGTCCCCTGCCCGAACACCGCGCCGTCGCTCAGTCTCAGGTACGCAGGCGAACCCGCCACCACCATGCCCAGCGCCGCGGCGCTCGTCGCGAGCGACTGCGGGGAGCTCATCCCGGTGAGGTCCTCCTGCAGCGCATCGGTGCGCAGGTCGAGCTCGTGCTGCTGCGAGGTGAGTCCGGCGAGCGTGAACGAATCCTGGGTGATCGCGAGCGAGAGCCCTATCTGGGCCGCACCGATCGCGAGCGCTCCCCCGACGGCCAGCAGCGCGTAGGCGAGCTTCGGGCGGCGACGCTGCGGCGTCCCGGTGACGGGCTGCAGTGTGCGGCGGGGAGTACGGGCGGGAGCCTCGGGTGCGGGCCGGTTCGGACGGACGGCGGCGTTCAGGCTCATGAGTTCTCCCGCACCTTCTCGGCGGCGCGCAGGCGCACCGGGATCGCCCGAGGATTGCGTGCGCGCTCGTCGTCGTCGGCGAGTTCCGCGCCCCGGGTGATGATGCGGAATCGTGGCGCGTGCTCCGGAAGCTCGACCGGGAGGCCGCGCGGGGCGGTGGATGCCGCACCGGCGGCGAACGCCTGCTTGACGAGCCTGTCTTCGAGGGACTGGTACGACATGACCACGATGCGTCCGCTCGGCGCCAGGGCGTCCATCGCGGCCGGGATCGCGTCGGCGAGCACGTTGAGCTCGGCGTTCACCTCGATGCGCAGTGCCTGGAAGACGCGCTTCGCCGGGTGTCCCGCGCGCTGCGCGGCGGCGGGCGTCGCGGCGATGAGGATCTCGACGAGTTCACCGGAACGGGTGATCGGCTGCTTCTCGCGGGCGGCGATGATGAACCGCGCGTACCGTCCGGCGAGCTTCTCCTCGCCGTAGCGTTCGAAGATGCGGCGGAGGTTGCCCTCGTTGTAGGTCGCGATGACCTCGGCTGCGGTGATGCCCTTGGTCTGATCCATCCGCATGTCCAGCGGAGCATCCTTGGAATACGCGAAGCCGCGTTCCGCTTCGTCCAGCTGCAGCGATGAGACGCCGAGGTCGAAGAGGATGCCGGCGGCCCCCTGCGCATGCAGTCCGATCTCGTCGTAGACCGTGTGCACCAGCGTGACCCGGTCGGCGAAGCGTGCGAGCCTCTCCCCCGCAATGCGGAGGGCATCGGTGTCGCGGTCGAGACCGACGAGGCGGATGTGCGGGAAGCGCTCGAGCAGCGCCTCGGAGTGGCCGCCCATGCCCAGCGTGGCATCGACGAGCACCGCTCCGTCGGCCTGCAGGGCCGGAGCGAGCAGCTCGACACAGCGGTCGAGCAGTACGGGGGTGTGGATGTCGCGGAGGTTCATGATCTTTCTCGGGTGACCCTGTGGTGGAGTCCAAGGCCCTGATCCCCCTCCGCTTCTCGACCCGGCACCGGGGAAGTGTGTCGGGGCGGGAGCGGCGGGGCATCACGGCCGTGGTCAGAAGAGTCCCGGGATCACCTCCTGCTCGAGATCGGAGTAGGTCTCCTCACCGGCGGCGAGGTAGGCGTTCCAGCTCTCGGCATCCCAGATCTCGGCATGTGCGCCGACTCCGGTGACGACGAGCTCCTTCTGCAACCCCGCGTACTGACGGAGGTGAGCGGGGATGGTGATGCGGTTCTGGCTGTCGGGCATCTCCGCACTCGCACCGGAGAGGAACAGACGCATGAAGTCGCGCGCCTGCTTGTTCGCGAGCGGCGCCTGACGGATCCGCTCGTGCATGGTCTCGAACTCGGCCGTGCTGAAGACGTAGAGGCAGCGTTCCTGCCCCCTGGTGACGACGATGCCGCCACCGAGGTCTTCGCGGAACTTCGCGGGAAGGATGACCCTTCCTTTGTCGTCCAGCTTCGGCGAGTGCGTGCCCAGCAACATCGGCCATCACCCCCTCTCCGTCCGGCCAACTCGAGGTGCGCCCCACTTTACTCCACTTTCCTCCACAAACCTACGACGAATCGGCGCCCGGGCACTCCGATTAGAACCCCAACCCGCGGTATTCCGCGGTATCACAGGGATCGCGGCGGGTGGAGGGAGGTGGAGGACGGAGACGACGCGGGCGCGCGCCCCGCGCAGACACGACGAAGGCCCGGATGCTCAGAGCATCCGGGCCTTCGTCGAGGAAGTGTGTGGGGAGAGTCAGCGGCCGTCTTGGCGGCGGTCCCATCGATCGTTCATCCGGTCCATGAAGGACGCGGAGCTGTGCTGCTTGGCGGCACGCTCCTGAGGCACCGACGACAGGGGCCTGCGCACCGGGGTGACGGCGAACATCACGCCGCCGAGCATCGCGGCGAATCCGACGACGCCGACCACGACGCCCCAGACGTCTCCGAGGACGACTCCGACGATCAACCCGCCGACACCGGCGAGGAGCAGCAATGCTCCGTAGACCAGATTGCGGTAGCTGAGTGCTCGGTCACCTGACGGCGCACTGACGACGTCTGCGTCGTTGTGGAGGAGATGGCGTTCCATCTCGTCGAGCAGACGCTGCTCCTGTTCGGAGAGTGGCATTTCGTCCCCCTCGGGTATCGTCTGTTCATTCTACGCGCGGTATGCGGCTCCGGGCTAGCAGTTGGCGCCCTGTTCGCTTTACGTATGCTGGGAGTCGTGCCGTCCCCCACACTCGTCCCCGACGCCGTCGCCGCACGCCTGCATCTCTTCCTGGAGCGGATGCGGAGCGAGTCGAGCGACTACGGCCCCGACGCGGCCGGTCTCATCGACTCGGCCGCCGACACGCTCGTGGGGGGCAAACGACTCCGGGCCCGCTTCTGCCACGCCGGTTGGCAGGCCGTCGCCCGCGTCGCAGACCGGGACGCCGCGCCGACGGATGTGCTCTGGGACGTCTGTGCCGCTCTGGAGATCTTCCAGTCCGCCGCCCTCGTGCACGACGACCTGATCGACAACTCCGACACCCGCCGCGGTCGCCCCGCGGCGCACCGCGCGCTCGAGGGCACGCACCGCGATGCGGGGTGGCGCGGCGACGCGGCGGCGTTCGGCCGATCCTCGGCGATCCTGCTCGGCGACCTCCTGGTGGCATGGAGCGACGATCTTCTCGAGGATGCCGTGGCCCCGCTGCCCCATGCGGCGGCGGTCCGTCACGAGTATGCGCGCATGCGTCGCGATGTCACCGTCGGGCAATTCCTCGACATCGCGGAGGAGTCCGCGTGGAGTGTGCACGCCACCGAGTCGCATCTCGCTCGGGCGCTGCGCGTGGTCTCTCTCAAGTCCGCGCGCTACAGCATCGAGCAGCCTCTCGTGCTCGGCGCGGCGATCGCCGCGGGCGATGCGGATCAGCTCGACGCGCTGCGGCGCTTCGGGCACCCCGTCGGAATGGCCTTCCAGCTCCGAGACGACCTGCTCGGCGTATACGGCGACGCCGCCGTCACGGGAAAGCCCGCGGGCGATGACCTGCGCGAGGGCAAGCGCACCGTGCTGGTCGCGCTCACGCGGCAGACCCTCGACACCGCGACACGCGATCTGTTCGATGAGATGCTCGGGGACCCCGACCTCACGACCGAGCAGATCGCGTTCCTGCAGGACACCATCTCGGGCTCCGGCGCACTCGATCAGGTGGAGCGGATGATCGGGGACTACGCCGAAGAGGCCGACGGGGCGCTCTCCGACGCACGCCTCGACGGCGCTGCGCTCGGAGAGCTGCGGGATCTGGCGCGCGCGGCGACCGTCCGGACGGCCTGACAGGACGCCGGCGGTTCGGAGCCGCACCGGCTCCCGGCGGTCAGGGTCAGGCGAGGGTGCGAGCGATCCGACGGACCGAGCTCTTGTGCCCGGCGAGGAGAGCGTCGATCGGCGAACGGCCCAGCTCCTCCTCGGGTGCGAGCAGCCAGTCGATGACCTCGTCGTCGGAGAAGCCCGCATCCTGCAGCACGATGATCGTGCCGCGCAACGACGGCAGCGGGCTGCCGTCGACGATGAACACGGACGGGACCGCGAAGACGCCCGTGCGGCGCGAGCCCACGAGGTAGTGCTCGTCGATCAGCCGGCGGACACGACCGAGGGCCTCGTCGAGGACATCGACGAGGTCGGGCATCGTCAGCCACTCGGTGGGGGTGGGTGCAGACGCATCCGCGAGGTGCGCGGATGCCGTCGCGGGCTCCGGGTTCTCGGGACGATTCTCAGACGGGTTCACTTCAGGCACAGACACGATGCAACTATCTCACCTCTGCGCGCACCTCGCACTTTCGTTCACACCAGTCTCTTCTGCCTCTCCAGTCTCATCTTTCACATGAGCCCCTCCAGTTGACTTACGTTTACATCCGTGTCAGCGTGGGCGGACGCCGAACAAGGGAGATCGCCTTGAGAACGCAGACTGTCGCGCACCGAACGCGCTACCTCCGACTGGGCGTGCCCGCCGCCGTGCTGGGAACTCTCACGGGGGCCATCGCCGTCGCACCCGCGCACGCAGAAGGCGCCGCCCGTCCGGTGGAGCGACTGCAGTCGCCACCCACCCGCTTAGCGCCGACCGAGGCCCCACCGGCCACGTACACGGTGCAGCCGGGCGACACGATCGCCGCCATCGCCACCCGATTCGGCCTGCGCACCGTGGACGTGCTCACCGCCAACGGGCTGGGATGGCGGTCGGTCATCTACCCGGGTCAGGTGCTCTCGCTCACCGGATCCGCCGCACCGAGCGCGCCCGCGACGTCGCCATCCCCCGTCGTCACGACGACCACCCACGCGGTGCTCGCCGGAGACACGGTGTTCGGCATCGCGCAGAAGTACGGCACCACTGTCGACGCGGTGCTCGCCGCGAACGGGCTGACGCGCGCATCCGTGATCTATCCCGGGCAGCAGCTCGCGCTGACGGGTGCCCCGGCCCCGGCAGCGCAGGCACCGGCCGCCCCGGCGGCTGCGCCCGCATCGGCCCCCGGCGGCCGGACTCACACGATCGTGCCGGGCGACACCCTCTTCGAGCTCGCCAGGACGTACTCCACCACGGTCGCCCAGCTGTATGCGCTCAACGGCCTGACCGCCGAATCGATCATCTATCCCGGGCAGAGTCTCGTCGTCGCCGCGGCGCCGGCCCCCACCCCGCCGGCCGCACCAGAACCTCCTGTGCAGCTGTCCACGGCCCTCGATGCCGAGCAGGCCGGCAACGCCGCTCTCATCATCGGCATCGGCAGGGAGCTCGGCGTACCGGACCGCGGCATCGCGATCGCTCTCGCGACGGCGATGGTGGAGTCGGGCATGCGCAACCTCGCCTGGGGTGACCGGGATTCCCTCGGCCTCTACCAGCAGCGCCCGAGCATGGGGTGGGGCTCGCCCGAGCAGGCCATCGACTCCGACCGCAGCACCCGCGTCTTCTACGGCGGCGCGTCGGATCCCAACGGTCCGGCATCCCGCGGCCTGCTCGACGTCTCCGGCTGGGAGGGGATGCGGTTCACCGACGCGGCCCAGGCCGTGCAGATCTCCGCATATCCGGAGCGGTACGGCCAGTGGGAGACGCAGGCGTACCAGTGGCTCGCCAGCCACGGGTGAGGCGGTTTCCGGCAAACCCGCAGGGTCGAGGGGCGAGCCGCTCCCCGAGCTTTCAGGCAGTTCTCCATAGAATCTTGACGTGACGACCAATCAGCAGGCCGACCCCCTCATCGGGCGGCTCGTCGACGGTCGGTACCGAGTGCGTGCACGGATCGCGCGCGGAGGCATGGCGACCGTCTACGTCGCCACCGACCTCCGGCTCGAACGACGCATCGCCCTCAAGGTCATGCATGCCCACCTGAGCGATGACTCCGCCTTCCAGAGCCGGTTCATCCAGGAGGCCAGGGCCGCAGCCCGCCTGGCCGACCCGCACGTGGTCAACGTGTTCGATCAGGGCCAGGACGGCGAGCTCGCCTACCTGGTGATGGAGTACCTGCCAGGGATCACCCTGCGCGAGCTCCTGCGCGAACAGAAGCGGCTCACGATCCCGCAGACGATCACGATCATGGACGCGGTGCTCGCCGGGCTCTCCGCCGCACACCGCGCAGGCATCGTGCATCGCGACGTCAAGCCCGAGAACGTGCTGCTCGCCGAGGACGGCCGGATCAAGATCGGCGACTTCGGGCTCGCCAGGGCGACGACCGCCAACACCGCCACCGGACAGCAGCTGCTGGGGACGATCGCCTACCTCGCGCCCGAACTGGTCACCCGCGGGACGGCGGACGCCCGCAGCGACATCTACGCGCTCGGCATCATGCTCTACGAGATGCTCGTGGGTGAGCAGCCGTACAAGGGCGAGCAGCCGATGCAGATCGCCTTCCAGCACGCGACCGAATCCGTGCCGCGCCCCAGCGTCCGCAACCCCGGCGTGCCCGAGCAGCTCGACGAGCTGGTGCTGTGGGCCACCGAGAAGTCCCCCGACGAGCGACCGGACGACGCTCAGCAGATGCTCGATCGCCTGCGCGAGATCGAACGCGGTCTCGGTATCGCCCCCGCCGTCGCGGCGGCGACCATGTCGCAGCGTTCGCAGGCGGATTCGGGCGATGTCACCAAGGTGATGCCGAGCACGATCGCGATCGCCGATCCGACCGCGCCGGTGGCTGCGCCCGTCGACAACGCCACGCTGCTGCGCCGACGATCGTCGCGCCGACGTGCGCGCGGTGCCTTCCTGCTGACGCTGGTCCTCCTGCTCGCGACCGTGGCCGGTGGGGTCGGCTGGTGGTTCGGGTCGGGACCAGGATCCCTCGTCGCCGTTCCTGCGGTCGCAGGGATGTCGTACGACGACGCCGCGAACGCCCTGACCGCCGAGGGGTTCACACCCGTTCGCGGCGAGGAGAACTCCATCGATGTCGCCCGCGACCAGACGATCCGCTCCGACCCCGACGAGGGCGCCCGACTCGACAAGGGTGCCGAGGTCACGGTCGTCGTCTCGATCGGTCCCGCATCGCACACGGCCGAGACGCTCAACGGCAAGACCGAGCAGGAGGCCCGTGATTACCTGGCGGGCATCAGGGTCAACACGGCCGAGACGTCTCTGGTGCTGTTCTCCGATGCCGATGCCGGGCGGGTGATCAACGCCTTCGTCACCCCGCGCGACGGCGGCGAGGTGTATGCCTGCGCCGAGGGTTGCGAGCTGTTCGAAGACGATGCGGTCGAGCTCTACGTCTCGGCCGGCGCGTTCCCCGACGTCGCGGGGTTGTCCGTCGACCAGGCCACGAAGACCCTCACCGACAAGCAGCTCCAGGTCAGCGGAGACATCCAGTACGTCTCGAGCGAGGACGTCGACAAGGATCGCGTCATCGGCGTCGCCGATCGCGCCGAAGAGGGCAACTGGCGCCCCGGTGACCAGGTCCAGCTCATCGTGTCGACGGGCCCTCCCCTGTTCCCCGTCCCGGATGTCACCGGGATGAGCCGGGACGAAGCCGCGCAGGTGATTCGCGATGCGGGCTTCGAGCCCACCTGGAACGGCATCTGGAACGCCTTCCCGAACGACTTCACCGAGGTCACCGGATCGGATCCGGGTGAGGGTGAGCAGCGACGCAAGGGGACGAAGATAACCCTGCAGATCCGCAGCAGCGCCTTCTAGCCGCGTGACGGCGGCCGTCGCTGCACAGCTCCTCCGGCGCACCGATCCTCCGGCGCACCGATCAACGAGAACCGCCCTCCCGGAGTCTCCGGGAGGGCGGTTCTGTCGTCGGTCAGGGATCAGCGCTTCTCGAGCTCCTCGGCCACGAGGAACGCGAGCTCGAGCGACTGCATGTGGTTCAGGCGCGGATCGCACAGGCTCTCGTAGCGGGTTGCGAGAGCCGCCTCGTCGATGTGCTCCGATCCACCGAGGCACTCGGTGACGTCGTCACCCGTGAGCTCGACGTGGATGCCGCCGGGGAACGTGCCGACGGCGCGATGCGCCTCGAAGAATCCGCGCACCTCGTCCACGACGTCGTCGAAGCGGCGCGTCTTGTATCCGGTCGGCGTGGTGATGCCGTTGCCGTGCATCGGGTCGGTCACCCAGAGCGGCTGGGCGCCGGAGTCGCGGACCGCCTCGAGCAGCGGGGGAAGCGCGTCGCGGATCTTGCCCGCACCCATCCGGGTGATGAACGTCAGCCTGCCGGGCTCGCGGTTCGGGTCGAGCTTGTCGATCAGCGCGAGAGCGGTCTCGGGTGTCGTGGTCGGTCCGAGCTTCACGCCGATCGGGTTGCGGATCTTCGAGAAGTAGTCGACGTGCGCACCCTCGAGCTCGCGCGTGCGCTCACCGATCCACAGGAAGTGCGCCGAGGTGTTGTACGGCGTGTCCGTGCGGGAGTCGATGCGGGTCATCGGGCGCTCGTAGTCCATGAGCAGTCCCTCGTGCCCGGTGAAGAACTCGACGCGCTTGAGCTCATCGAAGTCGGCACCCGCCGCCTCCATGAACTTGATCGCGCGATCGATCTCCGCCGCCATGCGCTCGTACCGCTGGTTGGCCGGGTTCTGCGCGAAGCCCTTGTTCCAGGAGTGCACCTCGCGCAGGTCGGCGAAGCCACCTTGCGTGAACGCCCGGATGAGGTTCAGCGTCGACGCGGCCGTGTGGTATCCCTGCAGCAGGCGCCCCGGATCGGGCTGACGCGAGAGCTCGGTGAAGTCGTATCCGTTGACGATGTCGCCGCGGTATGCGGGCAGCGTCACGTCGCCGCGCGTCTCCGTGTCGCTCGAGCGGGGCTTCGCGAACTGCCCGGCCATGCGGCCCATCTTGACGATCGGCATCGATGCGCCGTACGTGAGCACGACGGCCATTTGCAGCACGGTCTTGATTCGGTTGCGGATCTGCTCGGCGGTCGCGCCCGCGAACGTCTCGGCGCAGTCGCCGCCCTGGAGCAGGAACGCCTGTCCGGATGCCGCGCGGGCGAGACGGTCGCGGAGGTTGTCGACCTCACCGGCGAACACCAGCGGCGGGAGCGCTCCGATCTGCGTGGAGACCTCGGCGACGCGCTCTGCGTCCGCCCACTGAGGCTGCTGCTTGATCGGGAGCGAACGCCACGCATCAAGCGCGTCGATGTGGTGCTGGAGCATGAGACCAGCCTAGTGCGCGCGTGGCGCGCCGGATGCCTCAGGACCGCTGTGTGACGCGGGCCGGAAGACGGTCTTTCACGGTCGACGCATACACGTCGTCGTACTGCTGCTCGCCGAGGCGGTGGAGGGCGACCATGATCTCGTCGGTGACCGAGCGGAGGATGTATCTGTCGTTCTCCATGCCCGCGTATCGCGAGAAGTCGAGGGGCTCGCCGATCACGATGCCGACCCGCACGATACGGGGCAGCCGCTGCCCGATCGGCATCGCGGTGTCGGTGTCCACCATGATCACGGGGACGACGGGGACCTTCGCCTCCAGCGCCATCCGGGCGATGCCCGTGCGACCCCGATAGAGTCTGCCGTCGGGACTGCGGGTCCCCTCCGGGTAGATCCCGAGGAGGTCGCCTCGACCGAGCACCTGGAGGCCGGTGTTGAGGGATGCCTCCGAGGCCTTGCCGCCGGAGCGATCGATGGGGATCTGCCCCGTGGCCTTCATGAAGAACTTGGTCGCCCAGCCCTTGAGTCCGCGCCCGGTGAAGTAGTCGCTCTTGGCGAGGAAGGACATGGGACGGTCGATCATCAGCGGCAGGAAGATCGAGTCCGCGAAGGACAGGTGGTTGCTGGCGAGGATCGCGGCGCCGCTCGCGGGGATGTTCGCACGCCCGACGACCCATGGGCGGAACACCGCTTTGACCACGGGACCGATCGCGACGTACTTCATCAGCCAGTAGAACATCGAGGTGAAGTCTAGCGCCGAGACCGCGATCCGCCGCGCACGGAACGACAGCTCCGCCATGGGCGACTGGGTTTCATCAACCGTGCGACCGAGTCTCATACTCTAGACTCGGGTGCAACCCAGTGCCCGACCGGTACCGAAGGAGCTGCCGTGGTCCAATTCGAAGTCCCCGCCGTCGTCCCCGCCGATCCCGATGCGAACATCGCCGACCTGCTGGCCCAGCGCGTCGCGGCGACGCCGGATCGCCCGCTCTTCTCCGTTCCGGACGGCGAGGGATGGCGCGACATCAGCGCCTCTGCCTTCGAGACCGCGGTGATCGCCCTGGCCAAGGGCCTCGTCGCTGCCGGCATCCAACCCGGCGAGAAGGTCGGTTTCCTCGCGCGCACCACCTACGAGTGGACGCTCGTCGATTTCGCGCTCTTCTACGCGGGTGCCGTGATGGTCCCGATCTACGAGACCAGCTCGCCGTCGCAGATCCAGTGGATCCTCGAGGACTCCGGCGCCATCGCGCTGATCGTCGAGTCCCCCGAGCACTTCGCCCGACTCGACGAGGTGCGCGGCGATCTGCCCCTGCTCCGCGAGGTCTGGCAGCTGCATCTCGGCGCGATCGACACGCTCACGGCGCAGGGCGCATCGGTCTCGGATGCCGAGATCGAACGCCTGCGCGGCCTCGCGGTCGGCTCCGACATCGCCACGCTGATCTACACGTCCGGCTCCACGGGCCGCCCGAAGGGCTGCGTGCTGACCCACAGCAACTTCGTCGAGCTGTCGCGCAACTCCGCCAAGGCCCTGGATGCCGTCGTGCAGACGCCCGGGTCGTCCACGCTGCTGTTCATCACGACGGCGCACGTGTTCGCCCGCTTCATCTCGATCCTCAACATCCACGCCGGCGTGCGCACCGGGCACCAGCCGGACACACGACAGCTGCTTCCGGCACTCGGATCGTTCAAGCCGACATTCCTGCTCGCCGTCCCCCGCGTCTTCGAGAAGGTCTACAACTCCGCAGAGCAGAAGGCGGAGGCCGGCGGCAAGGGCAAGATCTTCCGCGCCGCCGCGGATGTCGCGATCCAGCACTCCAAGCTGCTCGAGGAGGGGAAGAGCATCCCGTTCGGGACGAAGCTGAAGTTCGCCCTGTTCGACAAGCTCGTCTACGGCAAGCTGCGGGATGCCATGGGCGGCCGCATCGTGTACGCGGTCTCGGGCTCCGCTCCGCTCGGAGCGCGCCTCGGGCACTTCTTCCACAGTCTCGGCGTCGTGATCCTCGAGGGCTACGGCCTCACCGAGACCACCGCGCCCGCGACCGTCAACCTCGCCGACAAGTCCAAGATCGGCACGGTCGGCCCCTCGCTCCCCGGCGTGGGAGTGCGGCTCGCAGACGACGGCGAGATCGAGGTGAAGGGCGTCAACGTCTTCAAGGAGTACTGGAACAACCCCGAGGCGACCGCCGCGGCGTTCAGCGACGACGGCTGGTTCCACACCGGTGACATCGGCAGCTTCGACTCCGAGGGATTCCTCACCATCACCGGCCGCAAGAAGGAGATCATCGTGACGGCGGGCGGCAAGAACGTCGCACCGGCGGCTCTCGAGGATCCGATCCGCGCGAACCCGATCATCGGACAGGTCGTGGTCGTCGGCGACCAGCGCCCCTTCATCTCGGCCCTGATCACCCTCGACCCCGAGATGCTGCCGACCTGGCTCGCCAACGCCGGGCTGCCGAAGGACATGTCGCTGGCGGATGCATCGACCGATGACACCGTGCGTGCCGAGATCCAGAAAGCCGTGGATGCCGCCAACTCCCGCGTCTCGCGCGCCGAGTCCATCCGCAAGTTCACGATCCTCGACAGCGAATGGACCGAGGCCTCCGGGCACCTGACGCCGAAGCTGTCGATCAAGCGGAACGTGATCATGAGCGACTTCGCCGATGAGATCTCGGCGATCTACGACGAGCCGGTCACCACCACGAACGTCGCCATCGGCGGCTGAGCGGCACACCCCGATCACGAGAGTGGCCCCGCCGTCACGGCGGGGCCACTCTCGTGATCCGGAGCGGTCAGAACCAGGCGCTCTCGCGCACTTCGCGCATGGCGCGCTTGCGCGTCTCGGCGTCGAGCCTGTTGAGGTAGAGCGTGCCGTCGAGGTGATCCGTCTCGTGCTGCAGCGCCTGGGCCAACAGGCCGTCGCCCTCCAGGACGACAGGCTCGCCGTCGAGGTCGATGCCCTCGACACGGGCCCACGGATGACGCAGGGCATCGTGCCACAGTCCGGGAACGGACAGGCATCCCTCCCCCGTCGGGACCGGCTCGCCACGCACCTCGGTGAGCACGGGGTTCAGCACGTACCCGATGTCCCCGTCGATGTTGTAGCTGAAGGCGCGGAGCGCCACACCGATCTGCGGAGCGGCCACACCGGCACGGCCGGGGAGCTCGACCGTGTCGATCAGGTCGGCGACCAGTGCCCGCACGCCGTCGTCGATCGCGCCGATCGGCGCACACACCGTGCGCAGCACCGGGTCTCCGAAGACGCGGATCTCGCGAACCGTCATCAGGCGTCCTTCGCCCGGAGTCCCTCGACGAGGAGCGCCGCGAGCTCCCGCGCCGCCACCCGCGTCTCGGGCTGCAGGTTCGCGAAGACGATCGTCCCGCCCCCGGCGATCTGCGCGTCGTACGGCATGCGCACGACCTTCTTGGCGCGGGTGCGGAAGTGCGCCTCGAGCTCGTTCAACCGCACGAGCGGGGCGCCCGGGGTCGACTGGTTGAGCACCACGACCGCGTCCCGCGCCTGGTCGGCGTATCCGTTGCTCTCCAGCCAGGTGAGGGTCTCGGATGCGAGACGCGCCTCGTCGACGCTCAGCCCCGACACGATCACGATCTGGTCGGCGAGGTCGAGCGTGGCCGACATCACCGAGTGGACGATGCCGGTACCGGTGTCGGTGAGGACCAGCGAATAGTAATGCGCCGCCACCCCCGCGACATCGCGGTAGTCGCTGTCGCTGAAAGCCTCCGCGATCCGCGGATCCGAGTCCGAGGCGAGCACGTCCAGCCGCGTCGCGTCGCGCGCGACGATCGCCGAGATGTCATGGTAGCCGCGGACCTCGTCATGGATGCGGACGAGGTCTCTCACCGAGCGCTTGTGGTTCGGTCGCACGACCCGATCGGCGAGAGTGCCCCGGTCGGGATTCGCGTCGACGGCGATCACCCGATCGTCCCTGGCATCCGCCAGGGCCATACCCAGCAGAGCGGTGATGGTCGTCTTTCCCACGCCGCCCTTGCGGGAGAGCACGGGGACGAAGCGGGCGTTCCCCACGATCGGGGCCGCGATCCGCGCGCTGAGCGCCTTGCGCTCACGCGCACGTCGTCCGTCGCCGATGTTGATGCGGCGTCCGGAGATCGTGTAGAGGAAGTGACTCCAGGCGCCCTCCGGTTCGGGTTTGCTGACGCGGTGCGGATCGAGCAGCCGATCCGCGGTGAGCAGGTCCGCGCTCTCCCGGGAGGAGTCGTCGAGGTCGTCCAGCCTCTTCGAAGTGAGCTGCACGTCCGTGCGCGAGGCCCGACCGCCGCGCGGTGCGAGGGGTGCGCTCTTCGATGTGTCCACGGTCGAACTCTCCTTCTTGGCGAGCGATGCCGCTGCCGCGGATCTGCGGGAGGTGGGCACGGATGCGGTGTCGGCGCGTGCGCGGGCGACGAAGGCCGCCGCCGCAGCGGCATCCGCCGCATCAGCCGCAGCCGTGTCGACAGTGATGGTGACCGGCTCCGGGACGGGCGTGGGCTCCGGTTCCGGTTCCGGCTCCGGCTCCGGCTCCGGCTCCGACTCGGGCTCAACCTCAGGCTCGATCTGCAGCTGCGGCTCGGACTCGGGCTCGATCTCCGGCTCAACCTCAGGCTCGATCTGCAGCTCCGGCTCGGACTCGGGCTCGATCTCCCGCTCCGGCTCGGCATCCGGCTCAGGCGCGATCTCAGCGACACCCGGTTCGATCTCCGGGTCCGGCTCAGCCACCAGCTCCGGCTCCGCTTCCCGCGCAGGCTCGAGTTCGGTCTCCACCGGTCCGGCCTCCGCCTCGGCCTCGGTGGGCTCAGGCTCGGGGTCGGGCTCGGCATCGAGTTCGGGCTCGACATCCAGCTCACCCTCGGCAGCCGGCTCCGGCTCGAGTTCGACCTCGACCTCAGCCTCAGCCTCAGCCTCAGCCTCAGCCTCAGCCGGCTCAGTCGATTCGGGCTCGGGCTCACGCTCAGTGCGGAGTTCCGGCTCGACGGGAAGCTCGATGATCATCGGCGCGCTGCCCAGCGCCGGCGGCGAGGCGATGCCCGCCGCAAGAGTCTCCGCAGCCGCCTTCGATGCGGCGACCGGCTCGTCGACGATGAGGTCGGCGATCACCTCGCCGTCGACGACACCGTCGTCCTCGAGGTCGTCTTCGTCGTCCGTCGGCAGTACCACGCTCACCTGAGCGGTGTTGCCGAGGATGCTGATGTGCGAGGTGTCCAGGGATGCGGCGTCGTCGAGCACCCCTCGGGATTCCTCGTCCGGCGTATCTGCCACTTTCTTCGGGGTCACGTCGTCGCTCCAAGCTTGTGCGGGCCTCGGGTGCGCTGGTGAGCGCGGCCTCGCCCGCACAAGATTAGTGCGCGGGAGTGATCACGACCAAAAGATCTCCCGCTTCCACCTGCTGCGTGGCGCCGATCGCGAGACGTCCGATCACGCCGTCGACCGTTGCGGTGATGGCGGCCTCCATCTTCATCGCCTCGATGGACGCGACCGGCTCACCGGCGCGCACCGAGGTCCCGACGTCGACCTTGAGCGTGACGACCCCCGAGAACGGGGCCGCGATCTGACCGGGCACCGAGGTGTCGGCCTTCTCCACCTCGTGGGCATCGACCGCCACGGATCGATCGCGCACGAACACCGGACGCAGCTGCCCGTTCAGGGTCGTCATCACCGTGCGCATGCCCTTGTCATCCGCGTCGCCGATCGCCTCGAGGCCGACGAACAGCTGCACGCCACGGTCGATCTCGACCCGGTGCTCCTGACCTTGGACGAGGCCGTAGAGGTAGTCCGAGGTGTCGAGCACGGAGAGGTCGCCGTACTGCTCGCGCACCTGGGCGAACTCGCGGGTGGGTGCGGGAAAGAGCAGAGCGTTGAGTCGCGCGCGTCGTGACGCGCTGTCACCCGTGAGGGCGGCCTCGTCGTCCGCGGAGATGTCCGTGAGACCGACCCGCACCGAGCGTCCGGCGAGCACCTTGGTGCGGAACGGCTCAGGCCACCCGCCCGGCAGCTCGCCGAGTTCACCCGCCATGAACCCGACGACGGAATCCGGGACGTCGTACTTCTGGGGGTTCGCCTCGAAGTCAGCGGGATCCGCCTTCACCGCCGCGAGATGCAGCGCGAGATCCCCGACCACCTTCGACGACGGCGTCACCTTGGGAACGCGGCCGAGGATGCGGTCGGCGGCGGCGTACATGTCCTCGATGAGCTCGAAGTCATCGGCGAGTCCCAGCGCCTTCGCCTGCTGACGCAGGTTCGAGAGCTGTCCACCCGGGATCTCGTGGTGGTAGACGCGTCCGGTGGGTCCGGGCAGACCCGACTCGAACGGCGCGTAGACGCGGCGCACCGCCTCCCAGTAGGGTTCGAGATCCGAGACGCGGTCGAGGTCGAGCCCGCTGTCGCGCTCGGTGTGCGCGAGTGCGGCGACGAGCGATGACAGGGACGGCTGGCTGGTCGTCCCCGACAGCGGAGCGGATGCCGCATCCACAGCGTCGACGCCGGCGGCGCTGGCCGCGAGGAGCGTCGCGAGCTGGCCACCTGCGGTGTCGTGCGTGTGCAGGTGCACGGGCAGATCGAAGCGCTCGCGCAGCGCGGTGACGAGCGTCGCCGCCGCCGCCGGCCGCAGGAGCCCCGCCATGTCCTTGATCGCGATGATGTGCGCGCCGGCGGCGACGATCTGATCCGCGAGCGCCAGGTAGTAGTCGAGGGTGTAGAGATCCTCAGACGGATTCAGCAGGTCACCCGTGTAGCAGAGCGCCACCTCGGCCACGGCCGTTCCGGTGCGCCGCACCGCCTCGATCGCGGGGCGCATCTGTTCGATGTCGTTCAGCGCGTCGAAGATGCGGAAGATGTCCACCCCGCTGTCGGCCGCCTCCCTGACGAAGGCGTCGGTGACGGCGGTGGGGTACGGGGTGTAGCCGACCGTGTTGCGTCCGCGGAGCAGCATCTGGATCGCGACGTTGGGCAGTGCGGCCCGAAGCCGATCGAGACGCTCCCACGGGTCCTCGCCGAGGAACCGCAGCGCCACGTCGTAGGTCGCCCCTCCCCAGGCCTCGACCGACAGCAGCTCGGGCGTCAGTCGGGCGATGTGCGGCGCGACGGCGACGAGGTCCCGCGTGCGCACCCGGGTCGCGAGCAGCGACTGGTGGGCGTCGCGGAACGTCGTGTCGGTGATCGCAAGCGCGGTCTGCGCGCGCAGACCCTTCGCGAACCCATAGGGCCCGAGCTCGAGGAGCCGCTGCCGCGACCCTGCCACCGGCTCGGTCGACGGGTCGATCCGCGGGAGCTTGGCCCTCGGATCCAGAGCGCCGGGGTGCGCGCCGTGCGGCTTGTTGACCGTGACGTCGACCAGCCAGTTCAGGATCTTGGTCCCGCGGTCCTTCGACTCGCGACCGCGCAGCAGATCGGGGCGCTCGTCGATGAACGAGGTGCTCACGTCGCCCGCGATGAACGCCTCGTCCTCGAGCAGCGCCTGCAGGAAGGGGATGTTGGTCGACACCCCGCGGATGCGGAACTCCGCGAGCGCGCGCCGCGCACGAGCGACGGCCGCCGGGTAGTCGCGCCCTCGGCAGGTCAGCTTGGCCAGCATCGAATCGAAGTGCGGACTGATCTGCGCGCCCTGATGCACGGTGCCGCCGTCGAGTCGGATGCCCGCGCCGCCGGGTGAACGGTACGTCGTGATCTTGCCGGTGTCCGGGCGGAATCCCTGCGTGGGGTCTTCGGTGGTGATCCGGCACTGCAGCGCGGCACCCCTGACGTGCAGGTTCTGCTGCTCCAGCCCGAGCTCGGCGAGGTTCTGGCCCGCGGCGATGCGCATCTGGCTCTGCACGAGGTCGACGTCCGTGACCTCTTCGGTCACCGTGTGCTCGACCTGGATGCGGGGGTTCATCTCGATGAAGACGACCTCGCCGGCGCGCTCCCCCGCGGTCTCGAGCAGGAACTCCACTGTGCCCGCGTTCTCGTAGCCGATCGATCGGGCGAACGCCACGGCGTAGCCGTGCAGAGCTGTGCGGATGCCGTCGTCGAGGTTCGGCGCCGGAGCGATCTCGACGACCTTCTGATGCCGGCGCTGCACGGAGCAGTCGCGCTCGAAGAGGTGGACGGTCTCGCCGGTCTTGTCGGCGAGGATCTGCACCTCGATGTGCCGGGGGCGCAGCACCGCCTGCTCGAGGAACATCCGCGGGTCCCCGAACGCGCTGCCCGCCTCACGCATGGCCTCGGCGAGGGCAGGGGCGAGTTCCGCCGCCGACTCGACACGACGCATTCCACGACCACCACCACCGGCGACAGCCTTGGCGAAGAGGGGGAAGCCGATGTCCTCGGCCTGGGCGACGAGGACATCGATGTCGTCGGAGGCCTCGGTCGACCGCAGCACCGGCACGCCGGCACCGATCGCGTGGCGCTTGGCCTCGACCTTGTTGCCCGCCATCTCAAGCACGGACGCGGGCGGCCCGATGAAGACGATCCCGTTCGCCGCGGCCTTCTCGGCGAGCTCCGGGTTCTCCGACAGGAAGCCGTAGCCGGGGTAGATCGCATCGGCGCCCGCGTCCTTCGCGACCCGGATGATCTCGTCGACGTCGAGATAGGCGCGGACCGGATGCCCGCGCTCACCGATCTCGTAGGCCTCATCCGCCTTCAGCCGATGGACCGACCCGCGGTCCTCATGCGGGAAGACGGCGACGGTCCGCGCCCCCACCTCGAAAGCCGCTCGAAAGGCACGGATCGCGATCTCGCCGCGGTTGGCCACAAGGATCTTCTGGAACATGCACACCTCTGAAAGCTCGATGCGCGCGGGATTCCTCGCGCATGGGGCGGGGCTGAGTGTGCACCCAGCCTAGGGGAAGGTAACGTGGTGTTCGTGCACGTACTCAGCGTCAGCTCTCTCAAGGGAGGCGTCGGCAAGACGACCGTGACCCTCGGCTTGGCCTCAGCGGCCTTCGCCCGTGGTGTCCGAACGCTCGTCGTCGACCTCGACCCGCAGTCCGATGTGTCCACCGGCATGGACATCCAGGTGGCCGGCCGGCTCAACATCGCCGACGTCCTCGCCAACCCCAAGGAGAAGGTCGTCCGTCAGGCGATCACCTCCAGCGGCTGGGCGAAGGTGCACCCCGGCACGATCGACGTGCTGATCGGCAGCCCCTCGGCGATCAACTTCGACGGCCCGCACCCGAGCGTGCGCGACGTGTGGAAGCTGGAAGAGGCACTCGCCGCCGTCGAGGCCGACTACGACCTCGTGCTCGTCGACTGCGCCCCCTCGCTGAACGCCCTCACCCGCACGGCGTGGGCTGCGAGCGACCGGGTCATGGTCGTCACCGAGCCCGGACTCTTCTCCGTCGCCGCGGCCGACCGCGCATTGCGCGCGATCGAAGAGATCCGCCGCGGCCTCTCGCCGCGTCTGCAGCCGCTCGGCATCGTCGTGAACCGCGTGCGCCCGCAGTCGATCGAGCACCAGTTCCGCATCAAGGAGCTGCGCGACATGTTCGGCCCCCTCGTGCTCTCGCCGCAGCTGCCCGAGCGCACGTCGCTGCAGCAGGCACAGGGCGCCGCGAAGCCGCTGCACATCTGGCCGGGAGACTCGGCCCAGGAGCTCGCCTCAGACTTCGATCAGCTGCTCGACCGGATCATCCGCACCGGACGCATCCCGGTGAGCGATTCCGGCGCTCCCGCCTGATCCGCCCCGGACAGCAGAACGGCCATCCTCTCGCGAGGGTGGCCGTTTCTTCGTTGCGCCCGCTCCGGCGACCGGACGGGGAGGAGTGTCAGGCGGATCGCTTGGTGCGACGGGCGGAGAGCTCGTCGACGGGGTCGGGCACCGTGGCGTCGAAGGCGACGAGAGTGGACTCCACCTCGCGAAGCACCTTGCCGACGGCGATGCCGAAGACGCCCTGGCCGCGGCTGACGAGATCGATGACCTCGTCGTTGGAGGTGCAGAGGTAGACCGAGGCCCCGTCGCTCATCAGAGTGGTGCCTGCGAGGTCACGGATGCCCGCGCGACGCAGTTCGTCGACGGCGGTGCGGATCTGCTGCAGGGAGATGCCGGTGTCGAGCAGGCTCTTCACGAGCTTGAGGACGAGGATGTCGCGGAAGCCGTAGAGACGCTGCGACCCTGAGCCGTTCGCTCCGCGGACCGTGGGCTCGACCAGCTCGGTGCGAGCCCAGTAGTCGAGCTGTCGATAGGTGATTCCCGCTGCCCGTGCCGCTACCGCTCCGCGGTAGCCGACCTCGTCATCCATGGCCGGCAGACCGTCGGTGAAGAGGAGTTCGGGCACGAACCGCGGGTCGTCTGCACGCTCATCCGCACTCATCTGAAATCCTCCTTGGAGCTGATACATCCACGCTAGAGCAGCCCCCCGGTACCGGCAATGACATACGCACGAGCGCGGAGGTGTGTCGCAACCAGTTCGTTACGAAAGCAGCCGCTCGATCGCGTCCTTGACGAAGAGCGAGCGCACCTCGTCGATCTTGGCGGCGAGGGTCGGCGCCATCTCGCTCGCCTTGGCTCGCGACGTCGCATCCGTTCGGCGCAGCAGTGACGACATCGCCGATTCGATCAGCGCGACCTCACGCTCTGCACCCTGACGCAGTGACCGGAGGTGACGGGGCTCGATGCCGTGACGGTCGAGTGCGACCAGTCCGCGCAGAAGGGTGACCGTCGCCTCCGAGTAGTACTCCTGGGCCACGACCACGCCGGTGCTGATCGCGTCGTTGAGCAGCTGAGGCCCGGCACCGGCTGCCGACAGCAGCTCCGCCCGGCGGTACCTGCGTGCAGCGGGCGCGATGGAGGGCGGCGGAACGAGGGCCGTGGACTCGCCGTTCGCCTCGGCGTCGTCGAGCTGCTCGCGGATCACGCTGAGCGGAAGATAGTGATCACGCTGCAGGGTGAGTCCGAGGCGCAGTCGCTCGATGTCGGACGACGAGAACTTGCGGTAGCCCGACTCGGTGCGCGACGGGGTCACGATGCCCTGGACCTCGAGGAAGCGGAGCTTGCTGGAGGTGAGTTCGGGGAATTCCGGGGTCAGCCGTGCCAGCACCTGACCGATGCTCAGCAGGCCGGATGACGCGGAGCGTTCGCGGGCGGGGGACGCCGCCATCAGTCGATCGCCGCGACGCGATCGAGCGGAGAGGCGAAGAAGTTCAGGCGGAACTTGCCGACCCGAAGCTCGGTGCCGTCAGCCAGCGCGCTGCGGTCGACGCGCTCACCATTCACGTAGGTGCCGTTGAGCGAACGCTGATCGATGATCTCGAAAGTCGTGCCCGATCGGGTGAACTCCGCGTGTCGGCGGGACACGGTGACGTCGTCGAAGAAGATGTCGGCCTCGGGGTGGCGGCCGACGGTCGTCACGTCCGTGTCGAGCAGGTAGCGGGCCCCCGCGAGGGCACCCGAACGCACGAGCAGGAGCGCCGAGCCGGAGGGCAGCGCCGAGATGGCACTCTGCTCCACATCCGTGAGCTCCACGCCGAAGGGGATGAAGGAGAGGTCCGAGTCGTGCCCGAACGTCTGCGTCACGTCGTGTCTCTGCTCGCCGGGACGGTGGATCGCGGCGTCTCCGCCCGATCGATTCTGGCTGTCTGTCACTATGCCCTCCTAGTCCCCCAGACTAACTGATCGGATGCCCCTCGCGGGAGCGCCGTTCACACTCAGACATCGCCTATCGGGCGTGCATAGGCTGAAGGGGTGAAAACTTCCGCTCGCCGCCTCCCCGCAGCCCCGATCGCTCTCGCGGCAGCCCTGCTCACCGCGCTCCTGGTGATGTTCGCACCGCTCTCCGCGTCCGCGCACGACAGCCTGACCGCCTCCTCCCCCGAGGCCGACAGCACTGTCGACACACTGCCGACCGCGCTCACCCTCACGTTCAGCGCCGACCTCATCGAGGGCGGGAATGCGACCGAGGTCGTGGTCACCGATCCCTCGGGGGCGTCGGTGACCTCCGGCGCGGCGACCGTGAGCGGTGCGACCGTCACTCAGCCACTCACCGGCGAGGGTCCGGCCGGCGTCTACCACGTGATCTGGAGGGTCCTCTCCAGCGACGGCCACCCCACCTCGGAAGAGTTCGACTTCAGCGTGACCACGAGCACCGTGAGCACGGCCACGGAGGAGGCGACCGCCGAACCGACGGCCGAGCCGACCGCATCCGCGACGCCCGAGCCGACGACCACCGTCGGACCCGATGCGGGTGTCACGTCCGCACCGGAAGAGAGCACCGGATCGTCCGCGTCCGCGTGGATCTGGGGCATCTCGATCGCGGTCGTGGCGGTCGCCGTGGGAGCCGCGATCTGGCTCTCGATCCGCAGGCGTCGTAGCACCGGTCCCGGTGCGGATGCGGCCGATTCCGACACCCCCGCAGGGCGATAGGCTGGAGGCATGCCACACTACGATGTCGTCATCCTCGGTGCAGGTCCTGGTGGATACGTCGCTGCTGTCCGCAGCGCGCAGCTGGGTCTGTCCACCGCCATCATCGAAGAGAAGTACTGGGGTGGTGTCTGCCTCAACGTGGGCTGCATCCCCTCCAAGGCGCTCCTGAAGAACGCGGAGCTCGCGCACACGCTCAACCACAAGGCCGACTTCTTCGGCATCTCGGGTGAGTTCACGATCGACTACGGCAAGGCGTTCGACCGCAGCCGCGTCGTCGCAGACGGTCGCGTCAAGGGCATCCACTTCCTGATGAAGAAGAACAAGGTCACGGAGTACGACGGCCGTGGCACGTTCACCGGACCGAAGGCGATCTCGGTCGCGAAGTCCGACGGATCCACCGAAGAGGTCACGTTCGACAACGCGATCATCGCCACCGGATCCAAGGTCCGTCTCCTCCCGGGCGTGCAGCTGAGCGACAACGTCGTGACGTACGAGGAGCAGATCCTCAGCCGCGAGCTGCCGAAGTCCATCGTGATCGTCGGCGCCGGCGCCATCGGCATGGAGTTCGCCTACGTGATGACCAACTACGGGGTCAAGGTCACGATCATCGAGTTCCTCGACCGCGCGCTCCCCAACGAGGACCCCGACGTGTCGAAGGAGATCACGAAGCAGTACAAGAACTACGGCGTCGACATCCTCACCTCCACCAAGGTCGAGTCCGTGGTCGACAACGGTTCGTCCGTCACCGTCTCGTACACCGGCAAGGACGGGCAGCAGACGTCCATCGAGGCCGACAAGGTGCTCATGTCGGTCGGGTTCGCCCCGAACGTCGAGGGCTTCGGACTCGAGGCGACCGGCGTGAAGCTCACCGAGCGCGGCGCGATCGACATCGACGACCACATGCGCACCAACGTCGAGGGCATCTACGCCATCGGCGATGTCACGGCCAAGCTGCAGCTCGCCCACGTGGCCGAGGCACAGGGAGTCGTCGCGGCCGAGACCATCGGCGGCGCCGAGACCCAGACCCTCGGCGACTACCGCATGATGCCGCGCGCAACCTTCTGCTCGCCGCAGGTCGCATCGTTCGGACTCACCGAGCAGCAGGCCAAGGACGAGGGCCACGAGGTGAAGGTCGTCACCTTCCCGTTCATGGCCAACGGCAAGGCCCATGGCCTCGGAGAGCCCGTCGGGTTCGTGAAGATGATCGCCGATGCCGAACACCTCGAGCTGCTCGGCGCGCACATGATCGGCCCCGATGTCTCCGAGCTGCTGCCCGAGCTGACGCTGGCGCAGAAGTGGGACCTCACCGCACTCGAGCTCGCCCGCAACGTGCACACGCACCCGACGCTGTCGGAGGCGCTGCAGGAGGGCTTCCACGGCCTGGCGGGACACATGATCAACTTCTGATCCTTCGGATCGGCTCGAAGGCCCGGCGCACTCACGTGCGACCGGGCCTTCGTCGTCTCACCGGCCGGTCGCTCCGTCTCGCCGGAGCTCGAGCCGCGAGGGCAGCCGGAAGCGGACGGCCCACCCGACGGGCACGGCGACGGAGAGCTCCCCCGGCGTGTACGAGCGACGAATGCTGATGAGCCCGTCCTCGCGGATGAACGACCCTCGCAAGAACGTCCGCGCGAACACCCAGGTCAGGGCGCCGTACAGCGCATAGGCCACCCTGCTGCGGGCGATGTCCCGGTGCACCACGAGTCCTCCGTCGCCGACGAGCCCCACCGAATCGCTCAGCAGTCCCTGCAGCTCGGAGTCGCTCAGGTGGTGCAGCAGATGATTCGAGAAGACGACGTCGTACCGCGTCCCCTCGGAGAGGAGATCCGCCGAGAGCGCACGGCGGTACCGCACGCCGGAGCCCTCGTCGTGGGCGACCGCCCAGCGGATGGCGCGCTCATCGGCGTCCAGTGCCGTGATCTCGGCACGAAGCCCGTCGCGTCGCAGGCGCGCGGCGATCATCCGGCACACGTCGCCACCACCGGCGCCGATGTCGAGGATGCGGATGGGACCGCGACGGGCGCGTGGCCGGATGTCGCGGCGGTAGAGCTGCCCTGTGCCCGAGACGAGGGCGTTGACCACCCGGAAGCGGTCGTATGTGCGCTCCAGCATCCCGAGGTCCGCATCGGGGTCGTCCATGAGCTCGCGCGCGCCGGAGGCGCGGATCGACAGGTCGTGTCTCACGCGACGCCGGAGGTCACGGTCATCAGAGCGCTCTCGGCCGTCAGGCCGGGGCCGAAGGCCATCGCCGCGATGCGGGACCCGTCCACCGCACCCTCGTCGAGGATGCGCCGGATGACGAAGAGGATCGTCGCGCTCGACATGTTCCCGTACTCGCGCAACGTCTCGCGCGCGGGGTGCATCTGGACGTCGCTGAGTCCGAGTCTCTCCTGCACCCGGTCGAGGATGCTGCGGCCACCGGGATGGATCGCCCAGTGCTCCACCCGCTCCCCCACGCGCCCCTGAGCGAAGGCCGCGGCGAGCTCGCCCTCGTGCGCGTAAAGCGGACCGATCGCACCGATGATCGTCTCGCCGATGATCTGCGGCACCCTCGTGGACAGGATCATCTCGAAGCCGTGATCGCCGATCGTCCACGCCATGTCCCGCTCCCCCTCGGGGGCGATCGCCGTGTGGAAGCCGTCGAGACGCACGGCGGGGACGGGGGTCGCGAGGTCTCTCGCGGTGACGATCCCGGCAGCCGCACCGTCGGCGAAGAGCGAGTTGGCGACGATCAGATCGGGATCCTCCGAGGATCGCAGATGCACCGTGCAGAGCTCGACGCTGACGACCAGCACGACCGCCTCGGGATCCGCGGCGCAGAACTGACTCGCCGCTCGCAGTGCCGGCATGGAGGCGTAGCAGCCCATGAATCCCAGGTGGTAGCGCTGGACGCTGTCGGAGAGACCAAGCCCCCGGACGATCTCGTACTCGGGGCCGGGAGCGTGGAATCCCGTGCAGGATGCGGTGATCACGTGCGTGATGTCCGCGGCCACCACGTCGGGATCGGCGTCCAGCGCCTGTCGGGCGACCTCGACGAACAGACGCGAGGCCTCCGCGACATAGACGTCGTTGCGCGCTTTCGTCCCCGGCGACAGCAGGAGACCCGTGTCCGGGTCGAGGAAGGTCGGCGGATCGGCCGTCGCCGCGGCAGGTGCGAGTTCCTTGATCACCGTATGCCGGGTGTCGATGCCCGACCCGTTGAACGAGGCTCCGATGATGCGGGTCGCGAGGCGCCCCACATCCGGCTGGGCGGCGAAGATGTCACGGACGGCGTCCTGCTCGATGACGGTGTCGGGAACGATCGTGCGCAGCGAGCGGAGTACGGCGGAACGGCTCATGTCGCTCACTCAAGCACGATTCCGTCCGGGCCGAGAAGGGGCTTGCGGCGCGTGTCAGAAACCCAGAGCACGGGCGAGCTTCGACCCCGATGCCGCCTCGCGCCCGCCTGCGGCCGCGACCGCCGACTCGACAGCGGCGAACAGCGCGTCACGTCCTGCCTCATCGGCGGGAGCGGCGGGACCCAGTTCGAACTCCCACTCGCGCCATTCGCGACGGACGTCCTGTCGGAGATCCGTCGCGCGGACCCGGTCGTCGACGAACTCGGCGATCACCCCGGCGTCTCCGGTGAGCAGGTACGCGGTGCGGGAGTTCTCGATCCGCGCGAGCGGTGACAGCGGCTCCGTGGTCCACTGCGACAGGGTCGAGGTCACCGCATCGGGGACGCGGTCGTCGTCGCCCAGCGGCCAGCCGATCTCGACTCTGCCGTCCCCCTCGCGGGGGCCCTTGATGTGCCATCCGGCATCGGGGCCTCCGGTTCGCCGGCGCAGAGCGACTCCCGCGCGGGACAGTGCGGCGTCATCGGTGTCGAGGTAGCGCGCGTCGAGTTCGCGCACCTCTCCTTCGGACACCGCGGTGACGCCGGGCAGGTCGCTCCACTGCGGTAACGGCGTGCGGGCGTCGACGTCGTACTTGCGCTCGACCTCGACGACCCGTGACGGGGCGTCGCCCGACTGCGGAGCGCCCGGTTCAGTCATCCGAGGGGGTGAGTTCCTCGAGGGATTCGTCGAACCAGTAGTCCACCTCGGTGGGGCCGTCGGTGTCGCCGGTGTTCTGCGCGTCGCCGCGACGGTTGTACACCACCTGGGTCTCGCTGTAGGGGACGATCAGCTTGTCGTCCGCGTCGCCGAGAGGAATGATCTGCCCGTCGAGCGGGCCGCCGTGAAGTCGTGCGAGTGCCATGTCCTCATGCTATCCCCGCAGCCGCGGATCGGAGCTCACCGCGCGATGATGCCGAGAATCGCGCCGAGGATCATCCACGGCCCGAAGGCGATCCGCGTGGCTCCGTCGGCCCGACGCAGCACCATCAGCCCTATCGCATACAGCGCACCGATCACGAAGGCGGATGCCGCGCCCACGGCGAGCGCCTGCCAGCCGTGCCATGCGAGAGTCAGCCCGATGACGGCCGCGAGCTTGACGTCTCCCCCGCCGATCCCCTGTCGGCTGAGTGCACGGAGCACCGCGTAGAAGCCGCCGAGGATCAGCATCCCCAGCAGGGATCTGACCGTCGTCCCGCTCTCCCCCGCGACGGCGGCGTCGACCGCCACGAGGACGACGAGGACGGCCAGGGTGGGGAGCACGATTCGGTCGGGCAGCCGATGGCTGCGGATGTCGATGGCGACCAGTCTGCAGCCCACCGCGAAGAGGGCGACATGAACGATCACGACGACGGCGGTGCGGAGATCCATGCCCGGAAGGCTAGGAGACCCCGAGGTGCGGCGAGCGCGGGGTGTGGATAACGTCTCGCGCCGATGTCGGGGGTTCGAACTATCGTCGACTACTCCAGTTGATTTATTAGTACATATCTTCGAGGATGGAACCATGGGGATCGGGCTCGATGCGGTGACCGCGCTCTCTCCGGGCGGCGACTCTCGCGCCGGAGAGGTTCTTCGGCTGCGCCGCGAGATCAGCCGGATGCAGCGCCGACGCAGCGAGCATCCCCTGCTCCCTCTCGAGCCGGCGTTCTCCACCCTTCTCCCCGACGAAGGCCTGCAGACCGGGACGGCCTACACCGTCTCCCCCTCGCCCAGCCTGGTCCTCTCGCTGCTCGCGGCCGCGTCGCGGAAGGGACATTGGTGCGCGGTGGTCGGCATGCCGACGCTGGGGGTCGAGGCCGCTGCGGCCTTCGGCATCGAACTGCCCCGACTGATCCTCGTGCCCGATCCGGGCGACCGCTGGCTCGCCGTGACCTCCGCACTCGCCGAGGTCGTGCCCCTCATCGCCGTGCAACCGGGAGGCCGGGCGCGAGACGCCGACGTGTCGCGATTGAGCGCTCGCCTCAGAGACCGAGGCAGTACGCTCCTCGTCGCCGAATCCGCCGAATCGGGAGTCTGGCCGCAGAGCGAGGGCACCATCCGACTCCATGACCAGCAGTGGCTCGGCATCGGCGAGGGCTGGGGGCTGATCGAGGGGTCGACCGCGACCGTCACGGCGCAGACGAGGCACACCCCTCAGCCCACGAGTGTGAGGGTGCGACTGCCCGGCACCCATGGCGCGGTCGAAGAGCTGCCGATCGAGAAGACCGCCTCGCCCATCGCCGAGATGACCGCGCGTGCAGGGCTGCGCGGCGACCGCACCGAGCCGCACGAGTACCCGCCCCTGGCGGTGGCAGGATGACGGCCCCTCTCCGCACCATGGTGCTGTGGTTCCCCGACTGGCCCCTCCGTGCCGCTCTGGGTGGGCCGCCACCGCATCCGCCCACGGCCCTGGTGCATGCGAACACGGTCATCGCCTGCACCGCATCGGCGCGGGAGCACGGCGTGCGCGCAGGCCAGCGTCGTCGCGTGGCGCAGGGGCACATCTCCTCGTTGCGTGTGCTTCCGCACGATGTCGCTCGCGATGAAAGAGCCTTCCTCCCGGTCCTGCAGCTCATCGAGAAGCACGCCCCGGGCGTCGCCCTGCTTCGTCCGGGCCTCGCCGCGGTGCGGGCACGCGGCATCTCCCGCTATCACGGCGGCGAGGCGGAGGCCGCGGACACCCTGATCGGTATCCTCGCCGAGGCCGGCTTCCCCGAAGTGCGCGTGGGGATCGCCGACGGCCCCTTCACCGCCGAGTTGGCGGCACGAGGGCCCACTCCTCGCACCGTCGTACCGCCGGGTCTCGCGAAGGAGTTCCTCGCTCCGCTCCCGGTGCGGGTGCTCAAAGACGAGCAGATCACCGGCCTGCTCATCCGGCTGGGGGTGCGCACGCTCGGCGACTTCGCCGGACTCGACGAGATCGAGGTGCGCGATCGCTTCGGCGAGCGCGGTGCTCGTCTGCACGCTCTCGCCGCCGGAGCCGATTCCCGCCCCGTGGTGCCGAGACCGCCGGACCCGGAGCTCGTTCGCTCCGTGGAGTTCGAACCCGCTCTCGCCGGAGCGGATCAGGTGGCCTTCGCCGTGCGACAGACCGTCGATGCGGTCATGCTCGCCCTCGCCGACGCCTCCGTGGTGTGCACCGAGGTGCGCATCGATCTGGTCGACGACAACGGTGCGGTGTTCTCCCGCCCCTGGCTGCACCCCACCTGCTTCGACGCCGCAGACCTGGTCGACCGGGTGCGCTGGCAGCTCGAGGCCCTGGGAGCGGAATCCGCCAAAGCGCCGATCGATGAGGCTCGGGCCTTCGGCGGCATCGTTCTGGTGCGTATCGTTCCGGTGTCCGTCGACGATGCCGCGCATCACCAGCCCGGCCTCTTCGGTTCCGGGACCGACGAGCGCCTGCACCATGCCATCTCCCGCGTGCAGACGATGCTCGGTCATGAGGGCGTCGTCACCGCTGCCCTCTCCGGTGGGCGCTGGCTCGCCGACAGGCAGGTTCTCACACCGTGGGGAGAGCGCTCGACCGCCCCTCGCGACCCTGCCCGCCCCTGGCCCGGAAGCCTTCCCGATCCTCTCCCCGCCGAGGTCTTCCGACCACCTCGCCCGATCAGTGTGCTCGCGCCGGACGGAGGCACACTCCTCGTCGATGATCGGGGGGCGCTCTCCGCCGCGCCATCGCACATCGACGGCGACGAGGTGCAGGCGTGGGCGGGGCCATGGCCCATCCACGAGCGGCGATGGGAGGCGACCGGCAGCAAGCGGGGGCATCGCCTGCAGATCGTCGACGGTCACGATCGGGCATGGCTCGTCTTCTGCACCGGCGATCGCTGGTGGGCCGAGGGGCGGTACCGCTGATGGGCTGGCACAATCCGCCGCAGACGTGGAAAGAGCTGGAACGCACGCTGAGCGGCGAGGAATCCCCCTACCCGACGGGAGGGACGCCGCCGGGCAGACGACCGGATGCCGGTCCCATCAGCACCCGACGCACGCGCACCGCTCCCACGACCGTGAGCAGGCCCGAGCAATCGGTCCCGTACGCGGAGCTGCACGCGCACTCCTCGTACTCCTTCCTCGACGGGGCGTCCTCGCCCGAGGATCTGCTGGCCGAAGCCGAGCGTCTGGGTCTCACCGCGCTGGCCCTCACCGATCATGACGGGTTCTACGGAGCCGCCCGTTTCGCGGAGGTCGCCGAGCTGATGGACGTGCAGGTGCAGACGGTGTTCGGAGCCGAGCTCTCCCTGGGCCTCGATGCTCCGCAGCGCGGTTCCCCCGACCCCATCGGCGACCATCTGCTCGTACTCGCCGACGGGCTCGAGGGGTACCACCGGCTGTCCGGTGCGATGACGGCGGCTCATCTTCGCGGCGGCGAGAAAGGACGCCCGGTCTACGACCTCGATGAGCTGGCATCGATGTCGGGCGGCCACTGGACGATCCTCACGGGATGCCGCAAGGGAGGTGTCCGTCGTGGCCTGGAGGCCGGAGACGCGCAGACCCCGCTGCGCCGGCTGGTCGACCTTTTCGGTCAGGATCACGTCGTCGTCGAGCTCTTCGATCATGGCGACCCCCAGGACTCCCGGCGCAACGACGCCCTCGCCGACCTCGCCCGGCAGATGCGGCTCCCTGTGGTGGCGACGAACAACGTGCACTACGCCACACCCGAGCGCGCGTCCCTCGCCGAGGCGGTCGCCGCGGTCCGCGCCGTACGCAGCATGGACGAGCTCGACGGATGGCTCCCCGCTCATGGCGGCGCGCACCTGCGCAGCGGTGCCGAGATGGCGGCGCGCTTCCGTCGTCATCCCGGTGCGATCTCCTACGGACTGGAGCTCGCCGCTGCATCCGCGTTCTCCCTCCGACGCGCCCGTCCGGCCCTTCCGAAGCAGGAGGTGCCCGATGGTCACACTCCGATGAGCTGGCTGCGACACCTGGTGTGGGAGGCCGTACCGACGAAGTATCCGCACCTCGATGCCGACGGGCGCCGCCGGATCGGGCGCGAGCTCGACGTCATCGAAGAGAAGGACTTCCCCGGGTACTTCCTCATCGTGCACGGCATCGTGACGGAGGCGAAGCGACGGGGCATCCTCTGTCAGGGACGAGGCTCGGCCGCAGCGAGCGCCGTCTGCTATCTCCTGGGGATCACGGCCGTCGACCCGATCCTCTACGGGCTTCCCTTCGAGCGCTTCCTCGCGACCACGCGCTCCGAGGAGCCGGACATCGATGTCGACTTCGACTCCGACCGTCGCGAGGAGATCATCCAGTGGGTGTATCGCGAGTACGGCAGGGAGCGTGCGGCTCAGGTCGCGAACGTCATCCAGTATCGTCCGAAGAACGCCGTGCGCGACATGGCGAGGGCGCTGGGCTACTCCCCCGGACAGCAGGACGCCTGGTCGCGGCAGGTCGACGGCTGGAGCACCGGCCTCGAGGTGGCCGACGAGCACGACATCCCGCCGAACGTCCTCGACTATGCGAGCGAGCTGTTGAAGGCTCCGCGTCACCTCGGCATCCACTCCGGTGGCATGGTGCTCACGGCGCGTCCGGTCGGCGAGGTGGTGCCCGTCGAGCATGCGCGGATGGAGAATCGCACCGTCATCCAGTGGGACAAGGACGACGCCGCCTGGATGGGCCTGGTGAAGTTCGATCTGCTGGGTCTGGGCATGCTGGCCGCACTCCAGCACTGCTTCGACCTCATCGACGACGCCACCGGCGAACGATGGACCCTCGAAACCCTCCCCAAAGAAGAAGCCGCGGTCTACGACATGCTCTGCCGCGCCGACTCGATCGGCGTCTTCCAGGTCGAATCGCGCGCGCAGATCGGCCTCCTTCCCCGGCTGCAGCCTCGAGCCTTCTACGACCTCGCGATCCAGATCGCGCTCATCCGCCCCGGCCCCATCCAGGGCGGCGCCGTGCATCCGTTCGTCCGCCGCAAGATGGCGAAGGACGCCCTCGACGAGGAGAACCTCGCCAGAGCCGCCAGGGGCGAGGAGCCTGTGGTGCTCGACATCCCGTATCCGCATGTCGACCTCACGCCGATCCTCGAGAGAACCCTGGGCATCCCCATCTTCCAGGAGCAGCTGATCCAGATGGCGACCGCCATCGGCGACTGCACCGCAGACGAAGCCGACCTGCTGCGACGGGCGATGGGCTCCAAACGCGGACTCGAGAAGATCGAGAAGGTCCGAGACAAGCTCTACGCCGGGATGTCGAGACGAGGGCTGTCCGCTGATCAGTCCGATCGCATCTACGCGCAGATCCAGGCCTTCTCCAACTTCGGTTTCGCCGAATCCCACTCGCTGTCCTTCGCTCTTCTCGTCTATGCGAGCTCATGGCTCAAGCTGCACTACCCGGCGGCCTTCCTCGCCGGTCTGCTGCGGTCGCAGCCGATGGGCTTCTATTCGGCGTCGACGCTCACCGCAGACGCTCGTCGCCACGGGGTGGAGGTCCGGCGCCCAGACCTGCACGCCTCCGGTGCGACAGAGACCCTCGAACCCCTCGAGGGCGCTCCCCTGCGGAGACCGACGGGACTGCACGCCTGCAGCGATCCCCTCCAGCCTCGGGTGCCGCGCTTCGACCGCACCGCGCCCGATGAGTCCGAGGCGCACCGCCGCGACGGAGGGTACGCCGTACGCATGGGCCTGGGCGGGGTCCGGGGCATCGGCGCGGCACTGGCCGAGCGCATCGTCGCCGCCCGCGAGGCGGGCGGCCTCTTCCGCGATCTGAACGACCTGGTCCGAAGGACAGACGCGACCGCCGCGCAGTTGGAGGCGCTGGCGACCGCCGGAGCGTTCGAATGCCTCGGGCTCCAGCGCCGGGAGGCGATCTGGCTGTCCGGGGCCGCAGCCGAAGACCGTTCACGCTTCCTCCCCGGCACGACGGTCGCCGTGCAGCCTCCGCTGTTCGCGGATCAGTCCAGCTATGAGCGCCTGTCCGCTGATCTGTGGGCGACCGGCGTGTCCACCGACGATCATCCGATGGCCCATTTCCGCGGTCTTCTCCGGGACCGTGGCGTGCTCACCTCGACCGACCTCCAGAACCACGAGACCGGACGGCGCATCGAGGTCGCCGGCCTCGTGACCCATCGGCAACGACCCGCGACGGCGGCGGGGGTGACCTTCCTCAACCTCGAAGACGAGAGTGGGCTGGTGAACGTGATCTGCTCCACCGGAGTGTGGGGTCGCTATCAGCGGGTGGCGCGGGACTCCCCGGCTCTCATCATCCGCGGAATCCTCGAGCGCTCAGCAGAGGGCGTCGTGAACGTGCTGGCCGATGCCTTCGAAGACCTCCGCACCGGTGTCACGCACCGCTCGAGGGACTTCCGGTGAGCGTCACCAGAAACGGTCGGGCTCGGGTTCGGGCAGCCGATCGCCGCCACCCCACCGGTCCGCTTCGGCCTTCGCCGCATCGACGGCGGCATCCGCGGCGTGCAGTGCCACCCGCGCACCCGTCGACCCGCCCCGTTCGGAGTCCGCCGTGACGGTGAGCGACGTGTGCGAACCCCGTCCGCCGATGACGACCGTGCAGTCTACGACGTGACCCGTCCAGTGGACGATCTCGCTGTCCGGCTCCTCGACGCTGCGGTACCGGATTCCGCTGTCGAGATCGAGGACCGAGAGGATTCCGGACTCCCCCGTCAGCTCGTCGACGCGCTCCGTCACCTCGATGCGATGGCCCCGAGCGATGGCGATATGCGCGTTCACGACGAGCTTTCTGTCCATGCCCCCACTCTATGAGTCGACCCTCTCAGGGCAAGCCTCAAACCGGGAAGAAACATTCGTAGATTTCTTTGTCCCCCAAATGGCGGACAAGACATTTTCGCGATATTCTGCAAGGAGTAGCGGGGGCTACCGGCTGAACATCTGGGGATATCAGTCGAGAGAGCAGCGAAGTTCTTCGCCGCCTCCCCTACCGTCCGGGAAGGACGGTGAGCCCTCTCGAGCGATCCAAAGTGGGGTTTGGGTACTCGGGAGGGCAACCAGGGATCGCCGCGCACGACGACCGCAGCGCGCAGACGTTCTGAGGTCTCATGCGAAAGCCCCCATCCGCACGGGGCAGATGAGGGCCTTGCGGCATTCCGGATGACGCTCACCCGCCGGACGGGTTCTCCAGAGGCTTACCGTCCTCGTCGGTGGTCTCATCCTCGATGATCTCGTCGGTGCTCGTGGACGTCGACTCGTCGGGCGCACCGCCGGAGGCGGTGTCCGCCTCCTCGCCAGCACCGGCCGTACCGTGGGTGTTCTGCAGATCGCTCATGACATCTCCTTCGTCTGATGGCCGACGCTACGCGCCGACGACCCCTTCGCCGGAGGGGGTTGACGCAGAAGGGATGACGAGGGATCCTCCGCGTCGCCGCCGCTCAGAAGTCGTGGTCGAGACCGTAACCGAAGAAGGCGGAATCCGTGTCGACGTCATCCGCCTCGTCATCGCTCCCACGACGGGGATAGAGCCGGTGCTGCCGCAGCTGTTCGGCCTCCACGGAGAAGTCGGGGTCATCGCCGTTCGAGGACTGCGGGCCGACCAGCAGGTCGTTCCCCACGCCGACGATCAGGTCTGCGCAGTCCTTCTCCCCGTCCATGACGATCGGGATGTGCAGAGCTTGAGAATCACCGTCGCTGGCGATCGCCGCGGCGAGCTCCACCAACGCGTCGGCGACATCGTCGGTCGTCACGAGCTGCTGTCCGGCGTAGGAGACGAGTTTCATGCACTCAGCCTCTCACCGCCCGGGAGAAGTCTCGGCCGGGTTGACAGGCCGCGACGCGCGTGCGTAGTGGACGCGTCCGTCGCCCCACGCACCACTCAGAGGTCGTCGAGGATCAGCTCTCCGCGACTGTTCAGGTTGCCCATCATGCGCTCGATGCGGTGCGGATCGAGCGAGGGCGACTTCTCGGTATCGATCTCGATGATGAGCGGGATGCTCGGGTGCATCCAGACGGTGAGCCGGCTGTGATGATCGGCACCGGCTGCGCCCGCCGGCCACGTCATCATGAAGCTCTCCTGGCGACGAAGCTTCGTCGCGATCACGACCTTGAGGTGAGCGAGAGTCTCGTCTTCCACTTCGATCGGGGGCCGCGAACTGTTGTACTCGAGTCTTCCCATGTCGCCCAGATTACGTCACTCAGGCCGATCATGACATGCCTGACGACGGATCAGCCTGCGTTGTCGAAGCTGTCCTTGTAGACGATGAAGCCTTCCGGAGAGATCTGGGCGCTCCGGTCACGCAGAAGGAGCTCGCTCAGCTCTTCGACCGTCTTGTTGTTCCGCTGGGCGACGACGGAGATCCGGTCGCCGAGCTCGTCGATCGCCGCTTCGCCGCCCATCGACTCGGGGAGGAATGTTCCGAATGCCGGTCCAGGTGTCATTTCTCCGCCTTCGTCGTCAGAGGTGCCGGACCCGGTGGGGCCGGTCGTGGATGCGGGCGTCTCCGTCAGCTCGGAGGATGGCACGGCCGTGACGCCGGGGCCCGGATTCGTCATGAGCATTCCGACGATCACGGCGATCACCACGAGCACCACCGCCACCACGGCGACGGCAAGCACAGGGCGTCGACTGGACTGTTCTGCTGTCTCGGACATGGGTACCCTCCTCCATCCCCTCCAGCGAACCACTGTTCCGCTCAGAAGGGAAACGGTCTCACCGTATTGACAGCGAGAAAGACGAAACGGGGTGAGGATCGATACTCGATCCTCACCCCGTGGTGGTCAGGTCACGACCGGAGCGTCAGCCGCGATCGTGACCTGACACCGATCATGCCTCGACGGAGGAGCTCCGACGACGGGCGTACACCAGCACGCCGGCGCCGATCAGCAGCAGCAGGGCTGCTCCCCCGACGAACGGAGCGGCGTTGAAGTCGCTACCGGTCGTGGCGAGGTTGCCGTCCGTGTTGTCACCGTCGTTGTTGTTGCCGGTGGGCGGAGCCGCAGCGACCGTGAAGGTCACCGCTGCGCTGCTCACCGAGGTCTCACCCGCGAGCGTCTGCACCGCGGAGACGACGTACTCGCCGTTGACGAGAGCCGTGGTGAGGGTCAGCGACCAGGTGCCGTCTGCTGCGACGGTCGCCTGACCGACGAGCTCGCCACCGGCCGCGTTGCGCACCGTCACGGTCACGGTCGCACCAGCGACACCCGTACCCGAGATGGTCGGGGTGGAGTCGTCGGTGGTCGCGCCGTTGGTCGGCGACGTGATCGCGGGAGCCGCGATCGGTGCGGCCGGAGCGACGACGGTCACCGAGGTGGTGCCGGGGATCGCGATGGTGCCGACGGTCTGTGCGGCCACGATCTCCGTTGCGTCGTACTGGTTCACGGTCACGTTGCCGGACCATGCGCCCGCGCCGTCAGCGGTCACGGTGTCGACGACAGCGCCGCCCACCGAGAGAGTGACGGTCGCGCCGGGGGTCGCGGTTCCGGTGACGTCGATCTCCTCGCCACCGGTGACAGCGGAGCCGTCCTCCGGGGTCAGGATCACGAGCGGAGCAGAGGCGAACGGCTCAGCTGCACCCGAGAGGGTGTAGTTGCCGAGGCTGCCGTATGCGTCGTATCCGTTGGCGTTCAGCGCGGTCGCCGTTGCGGGGTCGCCCGCTCCGACGCCCTCGACGGCGAGGTAGTAGACCCCGGCCTGGAGGTTCGGCAGCGTGACGGAGGCGTTGAGGCCGGCCGCGACGGTGTCCGAGGTGCGCGTGGACTCGGGGTTGCTCTCCGCAAGGACAGCGCCCGAGGCGTCGACGACGCTCAGCTTCGCGTCGAGGTTCGGCGAGATGTTCGCGACCTGGACGTTCGCGGTGAGCTCGCCACCGGCGGTCGTGACGGCGAAGACATCGAGGTCGGAGTTGCTCTCGATGACGGCTGCGGCCCCGAAGGTGCCCGCCGCGTTGTCGAGTGCCTGCGCGTTCGCACGGTCGTTGCCGACGGTGTCCGCTGCGTAGTCCGCACGGTCAGTCCACGTGAAGTTCAGCGTGAGCTGGTCTCCGGCCGGGTTGCAGTCTCCGTTGACGCCGACGGCGAAGATGACGTCGCCGGGCTGGGGGTTGCTCGGGTTGGCCGTGCTGCCGGCAGGCAGGCACACGCTGCTTCCGGTGTACGGGGTTCCGTCCGGGAGCGTCGCGTTGACGAAGAGCGGGCCGCCTGCCGAGCGATCGGCGATCGTGGCGAGGTCGTCCTGGTCGTTCGTGGCTCCGGCGTAGGCGCCGGCCGACCACTGCGAGACGGGAACGTAGTAGGCAGCGCCCATGATCGTTCCCCACACGCCGTCCTCGGGGGCGTAGTACTCGCCGCCGCCGGCACCGCTGATGCCGTCGTGCTCGAGACCGAAGTTGTGACCGGACTCGTGCGCAGCGATCTCAGCGATCGCCTTCGGGGAGCCACCGGTTCCCTCGGTGAACACGAGTGCGCCACTGAGGTACTCGGATCCCGTGCCGCCGAGCCAGGCGATTCCACCGTTGCCTGCGGCAGCGGGGAGTACCTCGTCGTACGAGTCGGTGATGATGACGTGCGAGCCGTACACGTTGTCGTCCTGCGACGTCTTGTAGAGAGCCTCGTCGCTCGGACGCGTCGTCGTGACGTTCACGTTGAACGGTGCGTAGTCCTCGGCCACAGCGGCCCAGACGGCGGCGCGGTCGGTGACGGCAGCGGCGGGAGCGAAAGCCAGGGAAGCGATACCGGAGTCGGTGTTCCAGTGCTTGCCCTCGAGGGTCTCGCCGTCGAAGTCGAGGTAGACCGTCACGGGTGCCCCGGGGCGAGATCCGGCGGCAGGAGTGCCGGGGATCGCAGCGCCTTCAGGAGCCGCGGGGAGCGCGAGCGTGCGAAGGCTCTGCGACTCGTGGGCCTGGTCGTTGAAGTAGAAGAAGCCCTTGTCGGTCACGCTGATGAGACCGGCTTCCTCCTGGTTCTTGATCTCCGCGGCGGAGGTGCCCGACTGGGCGGCCGCGACGTCGTACTTGGATGCGGAGGACTGGAGTTCAACCGGCCCATCCTGCACGTCATCGGCCGCAGCCGGAATGACAGCCCCTCCGAGAGCCAGAGCACTAGCTCCGATGGTCGCCACGGCGCCTGTGAGCCACCGACGTTTCGTATTTTTCACTATTTTCGAATCCCCTGGGTCGATAGACGGACAACGCCGCCAAACATACCAATATTCAGGAAACGACAACCTCTCTCCCAGGGTTTTCACAGATAACGTTTACCCCTCGGGCGGTCATCCTTCGTCCTGCCAGAGCGGAACCCAGCGAGCAGGGCGACTCACCCCTGAACGTTGTGCGAAGCCGCGGGTGAGCTCAGGGCGGGATTCGCTCGTCGCGGGCGCATCGGACTGCACATCTTCGAGAAGCCTAAACCTCTGAATGAGGGTTCAACCGCGAAGGGAACAGCGGAGGGACTCTCTCTCACCGGATCTTCTGTGACCGTGTTGAGGAAGAGTCCCCCGACCGGAGCGGCCCCGACGCGGCCCCCAGACCGTGGCCAGTGCGCGCTCTCGTCGGCGATGGTACGTCCGATGTGCCCGGGTGCATATCCCATGGTGGATGACGGCGTGTAGGCGTACCCTCATTGATGTCGAAAGCGGCCCTACGCCGGATGCCTCTGTCGAGGGCGCCACCTGTGAGAGCTCTGCGCCGCGTAGCAAGAACTGCCGGGCCCCGCCGGCGTTCGGTTCAACGGTGCGCCCGCCGCGGGCTGGGGTCCCGCACTGACGGCGGACGCACCTGGTACTGGTCGAACGACTGAAGGGCTCTCGCCGAGCGGGTACGGATGAACCGCGAGGCAAGAGCCCCCCGCGTAGAGCGATACCGGTGAGCCACCCCAGGGCCCGTGTATTCGCGCTCTGATCCGCACCCTACGCTCGATCCCCCGAAAGCGTCACCCCGCCTTCGATCCGTCTGAGACGTCTACGGGCGCAGAGAGCCGCCCTCCTCGAACCAGTCCTCTATCCGCGCGTCGTCATCCGAGACATCCGGAGCGGGGCGTCGTGCGAACGACACGGATCCGGCCAGGGCGGCCACCGCTGCGGCGCGAACCTGTTCCCGCTGCGAGGCGTCCTCGAAAAGGTGAGCGGCGACCTCGCGAGCCGCAGTGATCCCGACAGAGATCTCGGCCAGTCGTTCCGCGATCCTGGCGGCGAGCCCATCTCGGAGCTCTTCAAGATTCGTGTTCGCGATCTCCAGACGGCGATCGGCGACACGCAACTCGACAGTCGAGTACCCGTGGGCAGACAGGTAGGCACGCGTCGCGCTGCCCTGGATCGCGGCCACTTCGTCGCGATCCGTCTTGCGCGTGAACACCGCTTCCACGGTGTAGCGGTCCGGCGCTTCTCCCGTCATCAGCGTCGCCGGAAGCGACCCGATGAGAATGGACCCCAGACCCAGCAGTTCGGAGCTTTGCCCCGCGATCTTCAGTTGTGTGTTCATACACGGACGTTACGCCCCGAAACTGGGCGCGTTCACAGTTCCGTCCGCGCACATCCAGGGCCGAAGAGGCGGATGCTCGGCGGGGTCCCGCTCCCGCTAGGAGACCGGCTCCTCGGCGCGTACGCGCTTGTCGGCGCCGATCCGATCCGTCAACGTTCGGAGGCGCTTCTGCAGCGGGGCGAAGGCGTGATGCGTGGCCGCGGCGACCACGAACACGATCGGGTACACCCACCACCAGACGTCGACGCGGTTGACATGCAGGTACGTCGCCGCCGCGATGAGGATGGGCACGTGCCAGAGGTACAGCTCGTACGAGATCTTGCCGATGTAGACGACCGGTCTGAGCTCGAGCATCCGCTGCAGCCACCAGCGCCGACCGCTGCACACCGCATAGATGATGCCGGTCGTTCCGACCGCGCCGCACACCGGGGCGAAGGATTCGAGGATCTTAGGCCCACTCATCTCCCAGGCGGCCGCGATGCCGGCGACGCCGATGAGCGAGTTGAGGATCGGGTTCCCCCGCCAGTCGGTCTCCGCGATGATGATCGCGACGCCGCACCCGATGGCGATACCGCCCATGCGATACAGGGGCAGACCTGCGCCCGTCGTGAAGGCCGCGTACACCCGGACCGCGTTCATTCCCAGTCCGAGGATGATCATGAACGCCGCCATCGTCTTCCACGAGAGCCGAAGACGCATCATCAGGATCAGCAGCAGCGGCCACACCAGGTAGAAGTACTCCTCGGCGGCGAGGCTCCACATATGGCCGTGGAACATCGGCGACCCGTAGCGGGCATCCGTCACCGGCGAGAGGTAGAGCGCGGACCCGATCGTGTGGATGAGGAACCCGCGCCGGTCCGGGTCGAGAGTGAGCCCGAAGATCATCGTGACGGCAAGGGTCGCGAGCAGCGCCGGGTACAGCCGGATGAAGCGGCGCAGGTAGAACCGTCGCAGGCGGAGCCTGCCCAGTTTCTCGTGCTCGTACCAGAGGATCGTGGTGATCAGGAAGCCCGACAGGACGAAGAAGATGTCCACGCCGAACGCGCCTGGAACGAAGAACGGCTTGGCGCCGTGAAGGGCCATGACGAACAGGACCCCCACGGCGCGGAGGCCGTCCAAGGCGGGCGTATAAGCCAGCTTCCGCGCGGTCACAGGGTGACAGTACTCGATCAGGGGCGGGATGCGACTCTTCCGCTAATGTGAGCGCATGCGTTTCACCGTTTCTTCGTGGTGGTGGCTGCGTCCGCAGCCATAACGCATTCACGCGCGGGCTGCACGGCAGCCCGCGAACCATCGCGGCACCCCACGTCCGTGCAGCTCCTCGATCCAGGAGCAGACATGGACTCATTCACCGCCACCGCCGAACGCATGCCCGAGCTGCGCGCTCGGATCGCCGCGCACCCCGAACAGTTCCGGGTGCTGACCGGAGAGCGCCCCACGGGACGGCTGCATCTCGGGCACTACTTCGGCACGGTGCGAGAGCGTGTCCGATTGCAGTCGCTCGGGGTGGAGACCTTCGTGATCCTGGCCGACTACCAGGTCATCACCGACAGAGACGTCGCGGGGAACATCCGCGAGAACGTCTACGAAGCCGTGCTCGACTACCTCGCCGCCGGTCTCGACCCGCAGTCGTCGACGATCTTCACCCACTCGGCCGTTCCCGCCCTCAACCAGCTCCTCCTCCCCTTCCTCAGTCTCGTCACCGAGGCCGAGCTGCACCGCAACCCCACGGTGAAGGCGGAGCTGGCGGCATCCGGCCGTGCGCTGAGCGGACTGCTGCTCACCTACCCCGTGCACCAGGCCGCCGACATCCTCTTCTGCAAGGGCACACTCGTCCCCGTGGGTAAGGACAACCTGCCGCACGTCGAAGTCACTCGCACGATCGCGCGCCGCTTCAACGAGCGCTACGGGGAGGTCTTCCCGGAGCCGGCAGCGCTCATCACCGATGCGCCCGAGCTTCCCGGCCTCGACTGCCGCAAGATGTCCAAGAGCTACGGCAACGCGATCGCACTGGGCATGACGGCCGATGAGACAGCCACCGTCATCCGGCGAGCGCGCACCGACTCCGAGCGCTCGATCACCTACGACCCCGAGAACCGTCCTGAGGTGTCCGGCCTGCTCACGACCGCCGCGATCATCCTGGGCCGCGACCCCGGCGAGCTCGCGGACGAGGTGGGCGACGCCGGAGCCGGGGCGCTGAAGACCCTCACCATCGACGCCGTAAATGATTTCCTGGCCGAGCACCGTGCGCGACGAGCAGAGCTCACCGTCGACGACGCGGCAGCGGTGCTCCGCGAAGGGAACGAGCGGGCGCAGAGCATCGCCGCCGACACCCTCCACGAGGTGCGAGCCGCGATGGGCATGCTCTATTGACGCGGTGAACGAGAGGCCGTTTCCATACTCTCGATGAAGCCTCGCAGTCCGTCGATGACCGTCCGTGCGGCGGCGGGATCGTCGGATGCGAAGAGACCGAGGCCGGACAGCGCCAGTGCGGCATCCCCCTGCACCCGAGCCGCATCCGAGAACGTGCCTCGGGCGCCCGTTCGTCAGCAGACTGCCTCGATCACCGTGATGAGCACGCCAGCACCGATCCATCGGTGGTGGTTCGGCGATCCCCTCACGAACGGGGATCCGATTCCGTTGAGTCTCGGATACGGATCGGATCGCGCAGGTCAGCGTGGCAGACGGGCGTCGCGTACGAACTTGCGCTGCCGAGGAGTTTCGACCGCGCCGCGCCGGTAGGCGGTGCGAATCCAGGCCACAGCCTCATCGGCCGGCACGCCGTCATAACGGGCAAGGATGCAGAGGGCCGTTCCCGTGCGCCCCACACCTCCCCCGCACGCGATCTCCACTCTCTCGGCGGAGGATCGATCGTAGGCATCCCGAAGCGCGGAGATCGCGTCCGATGAAGCTCTGGGCAGACGGAAGTCCGGCCACGCGACCCATAGCGACTCCCAGGACTCCTCATGCGGGCGTGCAGTGAGGTACACCCCGAAGTCGGCCGCTTCGTCGTGGCTGACGGCCCCGGCTCTCAGCGCGCGCCCTCGCACGCGCCGACCGCTGGGCAACGTCACTACACCGTCCAGGTCGGCCGGCCACTGTTCCATGGCTCCATCGTCTCATCGGAGTCTCCCCGCCCTAGGCACCACGTCACCGTGGCACCCGGGTCATCCCGACGACCGGGATGCGGGCGAAGCGTGCGCAGGCGCGGCAGGAACGACGACAGCACGCGCCGCTAATCTGAGTCGCGTGGCGTGGACGACAGTCCGCGACGTCACGGGTGAACGGAGGGGGCTCATGAGCACGCGGACCATGGTGTTGCACAGTGCACACAAGGACCAGTTCGACTTTCCGGACAGAGACCTCGTGTTCTACGACCAGCCCTACGACGCCGAGCAGCTGTCACGCGTCACCGATGTGCACCTGTGGTCTCCCCTCGACGGTCCCATCGATCGTCTCCCCGAGATCATCACCGCGATGCCGAATCTGAAGACTCTGAGCATCGGCCCGGGGAGGGTCCTCCCCACCATCGTCACGGAACTGCGGCAGGGCGACCTCCCTGAGAGTCTCGAAGAGCTCTCGGTGCACATCGGCGATCGGACCCTGGTGTGGCCGAATGTGGTGGTGCCGAACCTGAAGACCCTCTACGTCGGCGAACCCTTCCGCTTCAAGAACGAGCACTTCCCCGGGCTCCGCACGCTCTCCCTCTACCCGCAGAGATCTCTGAACAATGTGCGGCAGGCGCTCGAGCTGCCGCTGGAAGAGCTGAACCTGTTGAATGTGCCCACGGACGAGCAGATCTTCCGTCTCGTCGAACCCGTCGGGCTTCGCCGTCTCGGGCTGATCGGTGGACGCACGCTGACGAGCCTCACCGGGATCCGCGTGCTCCCCGGGTTGGAGTCGTTGCGCCTGAAGAACCTCACCTCTCTCGGTGACATCTCGGAGCTGGCCGCTCTCGCGCGACTCGAGATCGTGAACATCCAGTACTGCAAGAAGATCACCGGCATCGCCGCCATCAACGACCTTCCCCGACTGCGCAGGCTCACTCTGGTCGGATGCGGGACCATCGGCCTCGAGACGATCGAGGCGAAGCTGACGACACTGGAATGGGTCAACACGGGCGCGACCTGGTGACCGTGTGCCCAGAGAGACCGCTCGGTAGCCTGGGGACCATGACGGAGCCCTTCCGAACGGCCACCGGATGCTTGCAGCACGCCGGGTGGACGTATGAGCCGCCTACGTCCACGGGCGACGGTGCTCCCTTCCCGCTGCGGACAGCACCCGACACGGTGATCCGCTGGGTGTCCTCGTTCTCACTGCTCGCGAATGCAGATGAGACGGTGTGGTTCTTGTCCCGCGACGATTACTCGACGGGCGCGGACGGTGCGTTCGCGTGGAACGAGTACGAACAGCTGAGCCTCCAGGCTGCGACAACGGATGACGAGGCGGCCGCGGTCTCCGGTTTCTGGACGCGCCACCTCCCCCTGCTGCTCTCCGTGCGCAACGGATACGAGTATCTGGCCGTGCGAGACGATGGAGCAGTCGTCCACGGAGCGGAGCCCGAGTTCGAAGAAGCGGTCGTCGTCTTCTCGCATTTCGAGGATCTGCTGACGCACATCATCTCGTGGCCGGCCCGACCCGACCACGTCATCGATGGGCTGCTGTTCGATGCGATCAGCATCCCTGACGCGAGGCCGGGCCACTGACCCTCGGGGCTGCGGGCCGACTGTGGTCGCACGACCTCGGAGGGGCTGCGGAAGAGGTCGGGACCCTCGCACATGCAGAAGGCCCGGAGACTCTTGCGAGTGTCCGGGCCTATCTCTGGTCGGGCTGACAGGATTTGAACCTGCGACCCCTTGACCCCCAGTCAAGTGCGCTACCAAGCTGCGCCACAGCCCGTTGTTCTGCACTCTCGCGCAGGCAACTCCCCTATCTTAGCCCCACTCCGTCGCGCTCCGCGAACCGAGCGTACGCTCGGGCACGTCTCCATCTCACCGGTGTGATGTTCCCGCTCGACGACTAGCGTGGAGACATGAGCGACGAGCATCCGACCATCGATGACGCGGAACTCGGAACGCTCACGCGAGCGACGACCGAGCTGACCGACGGCACCGTCCTCGAACACGACTGGTATGCGGGCGGCACCGTCGTCGACGGAGCACCCCTCGACCTCATGATCGAGGGGACGACCGTCGACGAGGCGCGCGCACTGCTCCCGCACGTGCATGAGACGATCGCCGCGCTCGGGGTGCTGCGCCGTCTGGCGTCGGATGCTGTCGTCGTCGCGTTCAGCACCGGCACACCCGAGCAGCATGAGCTCGACGATGCCGCATCCGATCTCGCTCTCGAGACGCTCGAGGCGTCGGCCGACGGGACGATCGTGCTGCACCTGATCGACACCTGCGGCGAGCACTTCCCCGAGGGGTACTGGCCCGCCGTGCACCTCGGCGCCGACGGCCAGATCACGCAGGTCACGGTGGAATCCTGAACGCTGCCGATCCCGTCCTCCCCTATGCCGCCGTGGGAGTTCCGATGCGAAGGCGAGCACGCTGATGGCCGACGCCGCGCGCGTGGACAGCTGGCTCTGGGCGATCCGGGTCTACAAGACCCGCTCCGCTGCGACGACCGCATGCCGTGCGGGGCATGTACGGGTCAACGGCGAGAAGGTGAAGGCCGCGCATCATCTGAAGATCGGTGACGAGTTGCGCATCAGGATCGCGGGCTTCGATCGCATCCTCTTCGTGCGCCAGCTGCTCGTCAAGCGCGTCGGTGCGCCTCTTGCTGCCCTCGCGTACGAAGACCGCACCCCCGAGCGGGAGCCGCAGGCCGCGCTCGGTCTACGCGACCGAGGCGCCGGGCGCCCGACGAAACGGGAGCGCCGCGACATCGACAAGCTCCGTGCTCGCGCGTCCGGGGACGACAGCATCTTCGGCGGATAGCTCACCCGGCACGAGCGCTCGAGTCCCTCAGGGCGTGCCGTCGAGAAGACGCAGCAGCCACCCCGCGGTCTGCACGCCCGCTGCGCCCGCAGCGAGCACTCGGGACTGCAGCTCACGGTCGCTGGTCACCGCGATCACGCGCTGGCCGTCACCGACACGACGGTCGACCTCCGACACGATCGCGTCATCGCCCGCACCGGCGGCCTCGACGACAGACACGACGGCGGCCGGCAGCAGCTCCGCGGTGTCGTCGGGTGTCGGGGCCTCCGCGCCCCGGGCGCGACCTTCGACGACGAGAGCGAGCTCGGGGAACCAGACGGCTCCGCCGATCCCCAGCTCTCCCGCCGGGACGGCGAGTCCGTCGAGGCGCGACGCGAGACGAGTCGTCGCCCCCGCCCGGTCCTTCCACCAGCCGTCCGGCACCGCCCCGACGACATTGGCCGCATCCACCACCAGCGAAGGCCGCACGTCGAGAAGAGTCCGCAGAGTCGGCCACGCACCCGCGAACCCGGGATGCAGCGGAAGCGAATCCACGTCATTCACGGGCACCCAGTCGAGCGCCACGCTCTCGGGGTCGCTGATCACCGGATCGAACGGCCGCACAACGTCGGCGATCACGGTCGTGTACGACCACACGTCGAGGTCGAGAACGCTGGTGAAGCGAGGACGCACGGCACCGTCAGGCACTCCCGCCTCTTCCTGAGCCTCTCGCACGGCGCCCACGATCGCGCTCTCGCCCTCGTGCATGGCTCCCCCGGGGAGACCCCACGTGCCGCCGAAATGGCTCCATGCGACACGGTGCTGGAGCAGGATGCCTCGGGCGGGATCGTAGGCGAGCAATCCTGCAGCCCCGAACCGCCCCCAGTATCTGTCCCCCGATGCCGCGACCACCCAGGCATCGCCGGGGTCACGCGGCCCTCCAGGGCGACGAGGCTCTCCGGCCTCCGCGGGTACGACAGTCATCCCTTCAGCCTGTCACAGCATCCGGGCATCGGCACGTGCGCAGGACACACGCCGGAACACCGCGCGACGCGCCACCGCGGACACCGGACTGACCGCGCGCATACGGCTGTGCCCGCGCGGATCCGCGCGGGCACAGTGTCGCGTCGAGGCGATCGGGTCCGGACCGACTCAGCGCTGGCGCTTCTCGCGGACGCGCATGTTGATCACGATCGGCGTGCCGTCGAATTCGTACAGCTCGCGCAGGCGGCGCTGGATGAATCGGCGGTATCCCGGGTCGAGGAAGCCGGTGGTGAACAGGACGAACGTCGGCGGGCGCGTCGACGCCTGGGTGCCGAACAGGATGCGCGGCTGCTTGCCGCCACGCAGCGGATGCGGGTGCTCGGCGACGAGCTCGGCGAGGAAGGCGTTGAACTTGCCGGTCGGGATGCGTCGATCCCAGTTCTCGAGGGCGGTCTCGAGCGCAGGCACGAGCTTGTCGAGGTGACGACCCGTCTTCGCGGAGATGTTGACGCGCGGGGCCCACGCCACGTGGGCGAGGTCCTGCTCGATCTCACGCTCGAGGTACCGCCGACGGTCGGCGTTCTCGAGGTCGTCGTCGTTCAGACGATCCCACTTGTTGAACGCGAGCACGAGCGAGCGACCGGACTCGAGCACGAGGTCGATGATCCGCACGTCCTGCTCGCTGATGGTCTCCGACACGTCGAGCACCACGACGGCGACTTCCGCCTTCTCGAGCGCCGCCGAGGTACGCAGCGACGCGTAGAAGTCGGCGCCCTGCGCCATGTGCACGCGACGACGGATGCCGGCGGTGTCGACCAGGCGCCACAGCTTGCCGCCGAGCTCCACGACCTCGTCGACCGGGTCGCGGGTGGTGCCGGCGAGGTCGTTGACGACCACGCGCTCTTCGCCCGCCGCCTTGTTCAGGAGCGACGACTTGCCGACGTTCGGTCGACCGAGGATCGCGACACGACGCGGTCCGCCGATCTCCGCCTTCGCGACGGCCGAGACGTCGGGCAGGGTCTTCAGCAGCTGATCGAGCAGGTCTGCCACGCCACGGCCGTGGATGGCCGAGACCGGATGCGGCTCACCGAGTCCGAGGTTCCAGAGAGCCGCGGCCTCGGGCTCCTGGCGGGCGTCGTCGATCTTGTTCGCGACGAGGAACACCGGCTTGCCGCTCTTGCGCAGCAGCTTGACGACATGCTCATCGGTCGACGTGGCGCCGACCATCGCGTCGACGACGAAGAGCACCACGTCGGCGAGGTCGATCGCGACCTCCGCCTGCGCGGCGACGGAGCGGTCGATGCCACGGGCGTCAGGCTCCCATCCGCCGGTGTCGACGAGCGAGAACCGGCGGTCCGCCCACTCCGCCTTGTACGTGACACGGTCGCGCGTCACGCCGGGGGTGTCCTCGACGACGGCCTCACGGCGTCCGAGGATGCGGTTCACCAGCGCGGACTTGCCGACGTTCGGTCGACCGACGATCGCGACGACGGGCAGGGCGGGGAAGAACTGGATGCCGTCCTCGCCCATCGTGATGCCGGCGAGGAGCGCGGCATCCTCATCGTCCAGGTCGTAGTCGGCGAGGCCGGCGCGCAGCGTCTCGGCGCGCGCCTCGGCGAGCTGCTCGTCGAGCGACTCCATCTTCTCGGCGAGCCGATCGACACCGGTCCCTGAGCCTGTCGAAGGGTCGTATTCGTCGTCAGCCATGGTGTACTCCTCGGATTCGTTCGATCACCGAGAGAACGGCGTCGATGGTCTGTGGGAAATCGAGCTCCGTCGAGTCGACGACCTCCACGCCCTCTGCGGCGTTGAGGAAATCGACGACGGCGCTGTCTGATGCGTCTCGCTTGTGCAGTGCGGCGGCCACGGCCTCGGCGTTCTCCCCTGCGAGCTCGCCCGCACGGCGCGCGGCGCGCACCTCGGGGGCTGCCGTCAGGAGGATGCGCACGGGCGCGTCCGGAGCGACCACCGTGGTGATGTCACGGCCCTCGACGACGACCGCGGGATACGGCGCCTCGGCGACGAGGGAACGGAACAGACGGTTGACCTGCTCTCGCACCTCGGGCACCCGGGCGACACCGCTCACCGCGCCCGAGACCGCCGGCTCGCGGATGGCGTCGGTGACGTCGACGTCGCCGACGTGCACGGCACGGTCATCGGGATCGAGTCCGAGACGCACCGGGAATTCGGCGACCGCGGCGAGGACGGCTCCGGCATCCGCCGTGTCCGCACCCCGATCCAGGACGTGCCAGGCGAGTGCGCGGTACGCGGATCCGGTGTCGAGGTAGCCGAATCCGAGCGTGCGGGCCACGGCCTTGGACACGCTGGACTTGCCGGAACCTGCGGGTCCGTCGATCGCGATGAAGTCAGTCATTGGTCGTACCTGCAATCCGCCAGCCGCGTTCCTGGAGTCCGGTGATCGCCCCGTGCAGCGCAGCGGGGTCGACGCTGATCTCGGCGAGACCGAACTGCGCACCGGGCGAGTGCTCGAGGCGGAGATCCTCGACGTTCACGCCGAGCTCGCCAAGCTCCCCGAACAGCCGTCCGAGCTGCCCTGCGGTGTCGTCGATCATGACGACGAGGGACTCGAACCTCTGGTTCTGGCCGTGCTTGCCCGGCAGCCGTTCGACGCCGTCGTTGCCCTGCCGGATGGTCTCGGCCACCACGCGTCGGGCGCCCGGCGCCTCGGGGGCACGCAACGCCTCCGACACCTCTCGGAGGTCGGCTGCCAGCGCGTCGAGGATCTCGACGACGGGCGCGGCGTTCGCGCCGAGGATCTGCACCCACAGCTCGGGCGCGGATGCCGCGATGCGCGTGGTGTCTCGCACACCCTGACCGGAGAGCCGCAGAGCGCCCTCGTCGGCCACGGCGAGTCGCCCGGCGAGCAGACTCGCGACCACCTGCGGCACGTGCGAGGTCAGCGCGACGGAACGGTCGTGCTCCTCGGGAGTCATCTCGAGAGGCATGGCGCCGACATCCAGCGCGAGCGCCTCGACGAGCGCGAGGTCCGTCGCGCGGGTGTCCGCGTCGCGGCAGACGACCCAGGGACGACCGATGAACAGGTCGGCGCGTGCCGAGATCGCGCCGCCGCGCTCTCGTCCGGCGAGAGGGTGCGAGCCGATGTACCGGGTGAGGTCGACGCCTCGGTCCTGCAGACTGCGGAACGGTTCCAGCTTGACGCTCGCCACATCGGTGACCACCGCGTCCGGGAAGCGGGTCAGCTCCGTTTCGATCACGTCGGCGGTGACATCCGGGGGAACGGCGACGACGACGAGCACGGGAGCGTCATCGTCGGCGGCGGTTCGGCCCGCACCGTAGTCGACGGCGAGGCGGAGCTGGGCGGGCGATGTGTCGGCGAGGACGACATCGACGCCCTTCGCGCGGAGCGCATGGCCGATGCTCGAGCCGAGCAGGCCGGCGCCGACGACGCGCACGGTGCCGGAGAGCCTCGCCGCAGTTCGTGGCGCGACGGAACTCCGAGCCCCCGTGGGCACACTCGTCGTATCGGTCACTCGTTCTCCTGCTGCTCGCCTGGCGCCACGGCGACACCGGAATCACGGCGCGACAGAGTCAAGAGCGCGCCCAGTTCGATTTTAGTCAGTTCGCGGCTCTTCCCGACCGGGAGCGTTCCCAGGTGCAGCGGACCGAACTGCCGACGCACGAGTTCGGTGACCGGATGACCGACGGCCGCCAGCATGCGCCGCACGATGCGATTGCGCCCGGAGTGCAGCGTCAGTTCGACGAGACTCGACCCGCGCGAGGTGTCGAGCAGGCGCGCCTTGTCGGCCGCGATGAACCCGTCGTCGAGGTCGATGCCCTTGGTGAGCCGCGAGATCGTCTGAGCCGTGACCGCGCCGTCGACCTTCGCGATGTAGACCTTGGTGACCCCGAACGAGGGGTGCGCGAGAACGTGCGCGAGCTCCCCGTCGTTGGTCAGCACGAGCAGACCGCTGGTCTCGGCATCCAGTCGCCCGACGTTGTAGAGCCGCTCTTCGTAGTCGTCGGTGAATCGGCGCAGGTCGGGGCGTCCGCTCTCATCGCGCATGCTGCTGACCACACCCGTGGGCTTGTTCAGGATCACGTAGCGCTTCGACACGTCGAGCTGCACGGCGGTGCCGTCGACGTCGACGAGATCGGTCTCGGGGTCGATCCGGCGTCCGAGCTCGGTCACGGTCTCGCCGTTGACCTTGATCCGGCCCTCGACGATGTACTGCTCCACGACCCGTCGCGAGGCGACCCCGGCGGCAGCCAGGACCTTCTGCAGGCGGACGCCCTCGGGTGTCTCGAAGCCGCTCATCGGATGGTCCCTTCGTCGAAGCCGTCTGCACCGTCGTCGAGCAGAGGAGAAATGGGGGGCAGCTCGTCGAGCGAGTTGATGCCCAGATGCTGCAGGAGCGCATCCGTCGTGCCGTAGTTGATGGCGCCGGTCTCGGAGTCCGCGAACATCTCGGTGATGAGGCCGCGGGCGAGCAGCGTGCGCACCACCGAGTCCACGTTCACCGCGCGGATGGAGGCGACCTGGCTGCGCGTCACGGGCTGCTTGTAGGCGATCACCGCGAGCGTCTCGAGTGCCGCCTGCGAGAGGCGTGCGGGGGCCTGGCCGCCGATGAACTCGGCCACGAGGTCGTCGTGGTCGTCGCGCACGTAGAGACGCCAGCCGCCCCCGACCTCGCGCAGCTCGAACCCGCGGCGCGGGCCTGCGCCTCTGCCGTCGTAGTCGTCGACGAGCGTCTCGATCGTCTGACGCACCGCCGCCACCGGCGAGCCCACGGCCGCCGCCAGCGCGATCAGCCCGATCGGCTCGTCGATGATGAGCAGGATCGCCTCGATCCGTTCCGCCAGCGGAGACTCGGTCGCGGGGGGATCCGTCACGGATCCGGTCACATCATCGGTCATAATCGGCTCCCAGGGTCGCGAGTGTCTCGTCCGACCACGAATCGGCCGCCCAGCGCAGTGTCAGTTCGCCGAGCGGCTCCAGCTGCTCGAACGAGAGCGCCGCGTGGCGGTACAGCTCCAGCACGGAGATGAAGCGAGCGACGACGATTCCCGGCTCGCTCACTCCGGCGACCAGCTCGCGGAAGCTCACCGCCTCTGCGGCGCGCAACAGGGTCACCACGATCGCTGCCTGCTCGCGGATGCTGACGAGCGGGGCGTGCAGGTGGTCGAGTCCGACGTGCGGGATCTCCTTGGGCGCGAACGCCAGCAGGGCCAGCGCGGCGAAGTCGTCGACGCTCAGCGACCAGACCAGCTCCGGGGTCTTCCGACGGTGCTTCTCGTCGAGGCGCACCGCCCGCACATGCCGCCGGTCCTCGCGCTGGAGGCAGCGGGCGAACCACGCCGAGACCTCCTTGAACGCCCGGTACTGCAGCAGCCGTGCGAAGAGCAGGTCACGGGCTTCGAGCAGTGCCACCGCCTCGGCATCCACCAGCTCGCCCTGCGGGAGGAGGCCGGCGACCTTCATGTCGAGCAGCGTGGCCGCGACCACCAGGAACTCCGACGCCTGGTCGAGCTCCTCGTCGTCGTCGAGCTCGCGGAGGTAGGCGATGAACTCGTTGGTGACCGCGCTCAGCGACACCTCCGTGATGTCCATCTCATGCTTCGAGATGAGATTCAGCAGAAGATCGAACGGTCCGTCGAAGTTCGACAGCGAGACCCGGAATCCCGTCGTGTCGTCAGGTGCGAGGCTCTCGTCAGGCGACAGCGCCACGGGCGACCAGCTCCCGCGCCAGCCGCAGGTATGCCTGGGCGGCGGCGTGCTCCGGAGCGAACTCGGTGATGGGCACACCCGAGACCGACGCATCCGGGAACTTCACGGTGCGGCCGATGACGGTCTCCAGCACATCGTCGCCGAAGGCCTCGACGACGCGCTGCAGCACCTCACGGGAGTGCAGCGTGCGCGGGTCGTACATCGTGGCCAGCAGACCGTCCATCGTGATGGACGGGTTGAGGCGGTCGCGCACCTTGTCGATCGTCTCGATGAGCAGGGCGACGCCGCGAAGAGCGAAGAACTCGCACTCGAGCGGGATGATGACACCGTGCGCGGCGGTGAGCGCGTTCACGGTGAGCAGCCCCAGCGAGGGCTGGCAGTCGATGAGGATGACGTCGTACTCCCCCGCCACCTGACGCAGCACGCGGGCGAGGATCGTCTCACGGGCGACCTCGTTGACGAGGTGCACCTCCGCCGCCGACAGGTCGATGTTCGCGGGCATCACGTCGAGGCCCGCGACGCCGGAGTGGACGATCGCGTCGTGCGCGTCGCGCTTGGTGTCGAGCAGCAGGTCGTAGACGGTCGGCACATCGTGCGTCTGGATGCCGAGACCGGCCGACAGTGCCCCCTGCGGGTCGAAGTCGACGGCGAGCACCTTGCGTCCGTACTCGGCCAGCGCGGCGGCCAGGTTGATCGAGGTGGTCGTCTTGCCGACGCCGCCCTTCTGGTTGCAGAGCGCGATGATGCGCGCCGGGCCGTGCGACGCCAGCGGTTCGGGGGTCGCGAAGCCGTGATAGGGACGCCCGGTGGGTCCCATGGGGGTGTCGTCGGTCTTCGACGTCTTCACCCTGGACTTCGCCGCGTTCTCAGCCACCGATTCTCCTGCTCCGTCGTGCTTGAACGAGTCTAGCGGGAGCCCTGTCGACCCGTGCCTCGGCGCGCGGCAGCAGCCGCACGCGCTCAGCCGCCCCGGAGTGCCTCCACCGGCTCGATCCGCGCCGCGCGCCGGGCCGGGTACCATCCGGACCCCCACCCGACGACCGCCCCGAGCAGCGCGCCGGCCACGGCGACGAGCGGATCGGCGACCGGAGTCCACCCCTGCACGACGGCGACCACGATCACGGCGAGCACGCCGAGCGCTGAGCCGATCAGACCGCCGATGAACCCGATGACGACGGACTCCACCATGAACTGCGAGCCGATCTGCCGACGGGTCGCTCCGAGCGCTCGACGCAGGCCGATCTCGCCGATGCGCTCCATGACCGAGAGCAGGGTGACGTTCGCGATCCCGAGACCCCCCGCCAGGAGGGCGATCACACCGAGGATCAGGAACACGACGTTCACGTCGGACTGCACGCTCTGGCTCAGGTCGGAGGAACCCGAGGGCGCGTTCGCCTCCAGGCTGTCCGGGTCGTCGGGCTGCAGTGCGAGGACGGACTGCTCGGCGACCTGAGGACCTGCGCCGACGACGATGCGGATGTCGAGATCCGACGGCGCGAGCAGACCGAAGTCCGCCCTGGCCGATCCGATCGGGATAATCACCGCGTCCGAGAGCTCACTGCGTCTCTCCATGCCGTCGACTATGCCGACCACGGCATATGCGATGCCGGCGACGAAGACGGAGGGCTGCGAGTCGACCCGGTTGATGCCCATGCGCTCGGCCGCGCGTGCGCCGAGCACCGCGACCCGATCGGCGCGGGTGTCGTGCCCCTGGTCGAAGAACCGCCCGGCGACCACCTCGCCCTCCTCGGCGTCGACGAGCTCCGGAGAGGCGGAGAAGAGCCGCGGCGACGAGACCGCCGGCGCTGACGGGTCGTTGACCGGCACAGCCGTCACCGTCTCGCCCTCGGCGAGTTCGACCTCGCCCAGCAGAGCCGCGCTCTCGACTCCTGCGAGCAGCGCCACGCGATCCGGAGCGTCCCAGGGCAGCCGCCCGGCGGCGACCGTGGTGTTCTTCGCTCCGGACTGCGCGGTCGCCGCGGTCACCACGACCCTCGTGGCCGCCGCTCCGTCGAACTGGCTGGCGATCTGCCCGGCCGCCGTCTGCGCGAATCCGAGAGTGGCGACGAGCGAGGCGATCCCGAGCACCGTGCCCATGATCGTCATCACGAGGCGCGCAGGGCGCGATCCGATGTCCGCGGTCGCCTCGGCGACGAGATCCTGGAAGGTGAAGCGGTCCGCGTGCGTGATCGCCGGGACGAGAGGCGCAGCCGTCGGGTCGCCCGTCACCGCGGCCCCACCGCCCTCCTGCTCGGTGGAGGCGTCCGCCTGACCGCGCTGTCCGCGACGCCACCGCAGGGCGCGCATCACAGCTCCGTCAATCGGCCGTCGGAGATCTGGATGCGGCGGCGGGCGCGCCGAGCGACATCCTGATCATGGGTGATGACGATCAGCGTGAGCCCGTCGGCGTTGAGCTCTTCGAAGAGCGCCATGACCTCGCCGGATGTCCGGTGGTCGAGGTTTCCCGTGGGTTCGTCCGCCAGCAGCAGCCTGGGGCCGCTCACGACCGCGCGGGCGACGGCCACACGCTGCCGCTCACCGCCGGAGAGCGAGTTGGGGAAGAAGTCGACACGGTGCGAGAGTCCGACCCGGGACAGCGCCTCGCGCGCCCTGGCCTCGCGCTCGCGACGTGGCACGCCGCTGTACAGCATCGGCAGCAGCACGTTGTCGAGGACGGTGCGCCGCGGGAGCAGGTGGAACGACTGGAACACGAATCCGATGAACCGGGCACGCACGGCCGCGCGCTCGTCCTCGGTGAGGTCGCCCGTGAGCGAACCCGCCAGGCGGTACTCTCCGACGCTCGGACGGTCGAGGAGTCCGAGCAGATTGAGCATCGTCGACTTGCCGGAACCGCTCGGCCCCACGATCGAGAGGTAGTCACCGGACTCGATCGACAGCGTCGCCGCCTTCAGCGCCTGCACCTCGGGCGGGCCGGGAAAGGACCGCGTCACATCACGGAGCTCGACGAGCGGTGGCGCGACGACGGTCGCTCCCCCGACCTCGGGATCGAGCTCGGTGGCGGCGCCCGCGTCGGTCACTTTCCGACCACCACGAGGTCGCCCTCGTCGAGTTCGCCGTCCACCGGCGTGACCTCCACCGCCCCCTTCGCCGCGAGACCGGTCTCCACCACGACGATCCGTGTCTCGGTGTCGTCTCCCTTGCGCGGATCCGACTCCGCCACCTCGATGCGCGATTCTCCGCCGGGGCCGGCGGTGAGCGCTGCCAACGGCACCGACAGCACGTCGCCCTCGGTGGCACCGACCGCGATGCGCACCCGGACGTTCGCTCCCTGCAGCTGCGTGATCTGCTCGGGCGTGAGCGGGTCGGGCTCGAAGAGCACCTCCCATCGCGCCTTGTTGTCCTTGCCGGGGTTGAGTTCGACGATGACGGCCCGGTGCTCGGTGCCGTCGGGGAGTTCGAACGTGCCTTCGCCGCCCGCCTTGAGCAGACGAGCGTCCGCCTCGGCTGCGGCGCCCGTGAGGCGCACCGTCGCTCCCGACACGGTCATGACCGCCCCCGAGATCGAGGTGCCCCGAGAGACGTTCACCGCATCGACGCGGCGGGGCAGCTCGGTGAGGAACAGCACCTCGCTCGACGGCAGGAACGGAAGGACGCTCTGGCGCGCGGTCTCGAGCGTCTGCGCGGCCGAGTCGACCTGAGCGCGGGCCGATTCCAGCGCGGCGCTCTCCGCCCCGGTGTTCTTCGCCGCCCACAGCTGATCGCGCTCGAGGCGCGCCGTCTGCAGGGCCCATTCCGCCTCCTGGACACTGGTGCCCTCGGCTCCGGCCCTCGCCGCGGCCAGCGCCTGCTCAGCGGCGGCGACGTTCACGTCGGCCTGCCAGCTCTCGAGCTTGCTCGGGCCGGCACCTGCGAGATTCAGCGCCTGCTGCGCCTGCTGCACGCCGTCCTCGGCGGCGCGCACCCCCTCCTCGGCGGAGCGCACGGTCTCCTCCGCGCCCTCCTCGGGCGACGGAGCGGGGTAGCCCGCCTGCGCGTAGAGCTGCCCCACGGCATTCGCGGTGGCCTGGTCGAACAGGTTCGACGTGACGTCGCCGGCATCGATCCCGATGCTCACCAGGGACTGCTTGAGCTGCAGCACGTCGGGACCCGAGACGCCGATGCGCAGCGTGCGGTAGGCGGGGAGCTCACCCGGCAGGACGATGACCGGACGGCCCTCGATCTCCAGCGCGATCGAGAGCGGATCGAGCGTCGCCCCGACCTCGGGCACGGCACCGGTCACGACGCTGCCTCCCCCGGTGGTGTCGATCGTCACATCGACCGCATCCGCGTATCCGACATCGGCCCGCAGGGTCACGTCGTTGCTGAGGGGACCGAACTCGACCGGTACGGTCACCAACCCAGGGTCCGGCGTCTCGCCCGCCTCGGCGGGCGATATCAGGAAACGTCCGACCAGCAGCCCGACGACCAGGCTCAGCACCGCGCAGAGCGCGACGATCCAGAGGGTGCGATTGCCACGGAGGATGCGCCGCCAACCGCTGACGCGGGATGTGTCGACGCGATCCTCCGTCTCGTCGAGGACGGGGTCATCGTCGGTCGGGATCAGTTCATCGACCCCCACCCCCTGTTCGGGGGCGCGTCCGCCGGTGATCGACGGGTCTTCCGGGAGTGGTGTCGTGGGTGTCTCGTCGCGCGTCATTTCAGCTGTTCTGCTCGGCGGCGGCCTTGAAGGCCTCGAGGTCGGCCTTGTTGTCCGCGATGAACTTCTCCTCCAGCGCGAACTGGATCTTCAGCGACTCATCGGCGTACGAGGTCTTGGTGCGGCATTCGAGGTCCGCGAGGGCGAGCTTGATCTCGCGCTCGCCGAGCGCCGCCATCTCCGGGCTCTCGTTGGGGTCGACGAAGTCGGGCGACTCGGTGTCGACCGGGGTCGAGCCGTCGCCGTAGGCGGCGTCGTAGAGAGCGGACTGCTCGTCCGAGATCGACTGCTGCGCCTCGAGCTGCGCGGAGAACCCGGGCTCACCCGCGTCGTCCATGCACGATGCCCATGCCGCGTTGAGCTCTTTGAGCTCCGGGGAGTCCTGCGTCGACGTGTAGAGCTCGTTCATCTTGTCGCGGAGGTCGGCGAATTCGTCCGACTGCCACGGGTCGTCGCCTTCGAGCTCGTGCTGCGCCCAGCCCTGGCATCCCGCGGACTCCCAGCTGTACTCGTAGCTGCCGTCCTCGGACATCTCCTCCTCGGTGGGGCCGGCACCGTAGGCGGTCTCGTAGAACGCGGTCTGCTCGGACTCCGAGAGCGACTCGATGTACTCCTGGTTGGGGTCGACGTACTCCTCCCCGGTCTGCTCGCCCATCTCCTCGCTGTACGGGCTGTTGACGATCCCGTAGCCGTACTTCTCGACCCAGTCCTTCTTCTCGGGCTCCCAGACGACGTCGTCACCGGAGAACACCATGCCGCCGTTGGCGGTGTTCGGCGTGTACTCGAACCCCTCCTTGGCCATGCACTCGGCCATCAGCTCCTCTTGCTCACGCTGCCGTTCCTCGTACTGCTTCTGCTGCTCCTCCTGCGACATGTCGCCGCCGTATGCGGAGGCGAGGTAGGTGCTGAGCGGCGAGTCCTCGTAGCTGAGACCCTCATCGGATGCCGGAGAACACCCCACCAGCGTCGCAGCCAGGGCGGTGGCGGCGAGGGCCGCAAGAGGTCCGGTGGAACGCATGTCGTACTCCTTCGTCGATCGACCCGAGTGATCCGAGGTCTCCCGTAAGCCTAGGGAGAAAGGGGAATTCCTCGCGTCCCCCAAAAGGATGACAAAAACTGGTCGTCGACCGGGGCGGCGTACCGCTAGGATCAGCGCGCGCGCGGATGCGACGTCGCGTAGATGTCCCGCAGGGTGTCGACCGACACATGGGTGTAGATCTGGGTCGTCGCGACCGAGGCATGCCCGAGAAGCTCCTGCACCACGCGGACGTCGGCTCCGCCCTGCAGCAGATGGGTCGCGAACGAGTGCCGCAGCGTGTGCGGAGAGACCTCGGCCGTGATGTGCGCGCTCTCGGCGGCGGCGCGGATGACGAGCCAGGCGCTCTGACGGGACAGCGGTGCACCGCGCGCCCCGAGGAACAGACGAGCGGAGGCACGCCCCTTGGCGGCGAGTCCCGGACGCACCCTGGTGAGATACGCGTCGACGGCAGCCCGGGCGAAGGATCCGACGGGCACGATGCGCTCCTTCGACCCCTTGCCGCGCAGGCGCAGGACGTCGCCGTGCGCGAGGTCGTCGACGTCGAGGCCGACGGCTTCGGAGACCCGCGCACCGGTCGCGTAGAGCAGCTCGAGCAGGGCCCGATCGCGGATGCCGAGCGGGTCCTCGGCCGACGGCGCGGCGAGCAGCCGCTCGACCTGATCGATGGTCAGGGCCTTCGGCAGCCGCTGCGGCGCTTTCGGAGGACGCAGGCGGCCGCTCGGATCGTCGATGTCGATGCCCTCCCTGGTGAGGAAGCGATGCCACCCGCGCACCGAGGACTGCAGACGCGCGAGACTCGAGGCGGCAGGCGCCGGATCGGCACTCGATCGGTCGGCGATGAAGCGTCCGACCACCGCGGCCGTGATCGCCGAGGTGTCGGCGATCCCCTCGGCGTCCAACCACTCGACGTACGCCGTGAGGTCCCGGCGGTATGCCGCGATCGAGTGCTCGCTGAGCCCGCGCTCGATCGTGACATGGCGCAGATAGGCGTCCAACGCTCGATCGAGCTGCACGCTCAGCTCCGGTCGCGCAGCCTCTGCGCGGCGGCGAGGACGCCGATCGTCAGGATGCCGTTGCGCATGCGCCCGTCGAGCACGGCGGAGACGGCGTCGTCGAGCGGAATCCACTCGACGCGGATGTCGGCCTCTTCGTCCTCACGATCGTGCGCTGTGGGCGCGGCGGAGATCCCAGTGGCGAGGAACAGGTGGATGACCTCGTCGTTGCCGCCGGGCGTGGTCCATGACGAGACCAGCGGCTCCCAGTGCGCCGCGACGAGATCGGCCTCCTCGGCGAGCTCGCGCCTGGCGGCCTCGAGCGGATCCTCGCCCGGCACGTCGAGCAGGCCGGCCGGCAGCTCCCAGTCCCGATGGCGGATCGGATGCCGGTACTGCTGGATGAGCAGCACTCGTCCGTCGTCGTCGAGAGCGAGAATGGCCACCGCCCCCGTGTGCGCCACGTACTGGCGACGGATCTCCCCGTCGCCGTAGCGCACCCGGTCATCGCGCACGTCCCAGACGACGCCTTCGAACGCGAGCTCGCTGGTGAGCACCTCCGGCTGGAAGGGCTCGTCGCGCAACTCGTGCGACTCAGGCGTCAGCTTCGACGACTCAGGCATCGGCTTCGACGTCGAACAGCTCGCTCGAGCGGTGCCGGTCGATCGCCGCGCCCACCAGCCCGCGGAACAGCGGGTGCGGGTCGGTCGGACGCGAACGGAGCTCCGGGTGCGCCTGCGTGGCGATGTAGTACGGGTGCACGTCGCGCGGGAGCTCGACGTATTCGACGAGGTCGAGCTCCGGGTTGAGACCGGAGAACACCAGCCCCGCGTCGGAGAGACGGTCGCGGTAGGCGTTGTTGACCTCGTAGCGGTGGCGGTGACGCTCGGAGGCCTCCGGAGCGCCGTACACCTCCCGAGCCAGCGATCCCTCGGCGAGAGCCGCCCGGTAGAGCCCGAGGCGCATCGTGCCGCCCAGGTCACCGCCGTCGAGGATCTCGACCTGCTCCGCCATCGTGGCGATCACGGGCTCCGTGGTGTCGGGATCGAACTCGCTCGAGGATGCGTCGACGATGCCGGCGACGTCCCGCGCGTACTCGATGACCATGCACTGCAGACCGAGGCAGAGCCCGAGCGTGGGGATCCCCTGCTCGCGGGCGAACTTCAGCGCACCCAGCTTGCCTTCGATGCCGCGGATGCCGAATCCTCCGGGGACGCAGATGCCGTCGAGCGCGGCGAGCTGCTCGCGCGCGCCCTCGGGCGTCTCGCAGCGGTCGGAGGGGATCCAGCGGATGTTGACCTTGGTCTCCTGCGCGAAGCCGCCGGCCTTGAGCGCCTCGGTCACCGAGAGGTACGCGTCGGGAAGGTCGATGTACTTGCCGACCAGCCCGATCGTCACCTCGTGCTTGGGGTTGTGGACCGCATGCAGCACCTTGCTCCAGCGCGACCAGTCGACCTCGTCCGCGGCCTTCTGGTCGAGACCGAGGCGACGGACGATGTAGGAGTCGAGTCCCTGGTCGTTGAGCGTCGACGGAATGTCGTAGATGCTCGGCAGGTCGACGGTGTTGATGACGCCTTCGGCGTCGACGTCGCACATCAGGGCGATCTTGTTCCGATTGCTCTCGCTCACCGGCCGGTCGCTGCGGAGCACCAGTGCATCGGGCTGGATGCCGACCTGGCGGAGGGCCGCGACCGAGTGCTGGGTCGGCTTCGTCTTCTGCTCGCCGGACGCACCCATGAAGGGCACGAGCGACACGTGCACGAAGAACACGCTGTCGCGTCCGAGCTCGTGGCGCAGCTGGCGAGCGGCCTCGAGGAAGGGCTGCGACTCGATGTCGCCGACCGTGCCGCCGACCTCGGTGATGATGACGTCGGGACGAGGGTCCTCGGTCGCCTGCAGACGCATGCGGCGCTTGATCTCGTCGGTGATGTGCGGGATGACCTGCACGGTGTCGCCGAGGTACTCACCGCGGCGCTCGCGCGCGATGACCTGCGAGTAGATCTGACCGGTGGTGACGTTGGCCGCCTGCGACAGGTTGATGTCGAGGAAACGCTCGTAGTGACCGATGTCGAGGTCGGTCTCTGCGCCATCGTCCGTGACGAACACCTCACCGTGCTGGAAGGGGTTCATGGTGCCGGGATCGACGTTCAGGTACGGGTCGAGCTTCTGCATCACGACGCGGAGTCCACGGGCGGTCAGGAGGTTGCCCAGGCTGGCGGCGGTGAGCCCCTTGCCCAAAGACGAAACGACACCACCCGTCACAAAGATGTGCTTGGTCGTGTCGTTCTTGGGCCCCGCAGAAGAAGAGTTCATCACGGGCTTCGATCCTATCAGTCGGTGGAGGACCCGAGGGTGAGAAGTTCCCGGGCATGGGTGATCGCGGCATCCGAATCGGTGAGTCCCGACAGCAGTCGAGCCATCTCGGCCTCGCGCTCCGGTCCGTCCAATCGCCGCACGCTCGACGCGGTGACCGCCCCGTCGTGCGACTTGACGACCGACAGATGGTTCGTCGCGAAGGCGGCGACCTGCGCGAGATGGGTGACGGCGATGACCTGAGACTTCTGTGCGAGCCGGGCGAGTCGTCGCCCGACCTCGATCGCCGCAGCGCCTCCGATACCGGCGTCCACCTCGTCGAAGACGAACGTGGGCACGGGGTCGGTCGCCGCGATGACGACCTCGATCGCGAGCATGACGCGCGACAGCTCTCCGCCCGATGCCCCCTTGGCCACCGAGCGGGGCTCGGCGCCGGGGTGCGGAGCCAGCAGGATGGCCACGTCATCGCGACCGTGTGTGCTCTCTGCGCCGGGGGTGACGGAGACCTGCAACGTCGCATCGGGCATCGCGAGCGCGTGCAGCTCCTCACTCACAGCGACGCCGAGGCGTGCGGCGGCGGCCGTGCGGGCGGCCGTCAGCGTCTCGGCGCGAGCATCGAGGTCGGCGCGTGCCGCATCACGCTCGGCCTCGAGTCGGTCGACGCGCTCGCCGTCGTCGTCGAGTTCGGCCAGTCGCGCCGATCCGGTGTGCCAGAGCTCGAGCGCGTCGTCGAGCGAGCCGTGCGCGCGGATGAGAGTGCCCAGCGCCGCCCGGCGCTCTTCGACCGCGGCGAGCTCGTGCGGACCGGACTCGTCGAGGTCGGCGAGGTACGCCGACAGCTGCCCCGCGACGTCCGCGATGCGATAGCCGATGTCGGCCAACGCGGCGGAGATGTCGGTGAGCGAGGCATCCGAGACGCGCTCGAGCGCGCGACGGGCCTCGGCGACGAGCGCGGAGGCATCCGGCTCGCCTTCTTCGCTCGACAGCGCACTGTGGGCGAGCGATGCGGCGAGGCGCAGCTCCTCGGCATTCGCCAGCCGCTCGGCCCGAGCGGACAGCTCGACGTCTTCGCCGGGTTCGGGCGCCGCGGCCTCGATGAGCGCCAGGGCCTCCCTCAGGCGGCTCGCTTCTTCGGCCCGACGATCGCGGTTCTCGGTGATGTCGACGATCTCGGAATCCAGCGCGCGCCAGCGCTCGAACGCCTCCGCATAGGCCTGCAGCGGCACCGCGATGTCCGCGCCTCCGAAACGGTCGAGGGCGTCGCGCTGAGCGGACGCCGAACGCAGCCGCAGCTGCTCCGACTGACCGTGCACGACCACGAGCTCCTCGGCCAGAGCCGACAGCACCCCGGCGGGGGCCGCGCGTCCGCCGACGCTCGCCCGGCTGCGCCCCTCGGCACTCAGCGTGCGGGAGACGTACAGCTCAGCGGCGCCGTCGCCGGCCGGTTCGAGCTCTCCCCCAGCGTCCGCCACGATGTCGGCGACATCGCCGGTCGACGGCACGATCCACACACCGGCGACGGATGCCTGCCCGGCGCCCGCTCGGACGGCGCCCGAGTCCGCACGCTGCCCGAGCAGCAGGCCGAGACCGGTCACGACCATGGTCTTGCCCGCGCCGGTCTCGCCGGTGATCGCCGTGAACCCGGCGCCGAGCGGCAGAACAGCATCGGCGATCACGCCGAGCCCCTGCATCCGCATCTCCTCGATCACGACACGACCCCCTGACCGCGCCATCCGGCGACGGGCAGCTGGAACTTGCGCACGAGCCTGTTGGTGAACTCGGTGGGATGCAGGCGAGCCAGACGTACCGGCCGCGAGGAGCGACGCACCACGACGCGCGCACCCGGAGGGAGATCGTGGGATCGACGCCCGTCGCACCAGAGGATTCCCGACCCCGAGGTCCCCTCGAGCATCTCGATGGCGACGGCCGCGTCAGGGCTGACGACGAGCGGCTTGGCGAACAGCGCGTGGGCTGACAGCGGCACGACCGCGATGGCCTCGACGCTCGGCCAGATCACGGGGCCGCCGGCCGAGAAGTTGTACGCGGTCGACCCGGTCGGGGTCGAGACGACCATGCCGTCGCATCCGAAGCTCGACAGCGGCAGTCCGTCGATCTCGAGCACGACCTCGATCATGCGTTCGCGGCTCGCCTTCTCGACGGTCGCCTCGTTGAGCGCGAACGTCTCGTAGACGACCACGCCGTCGGCATCCTTCACCCGCACCGACAGCGCCAGCCGCTCTTCGACGCCGTAGTCGCGATCGATCACCTTGCGCATCGCGGCGTCCATGTCGTCGCGGTCGATCTCTGCGAGGAACCCCACGTGGCCCATGTTGATGCCGAGCACCGGTGCCGTGCACCCTCGTACGAGCTCTGCCGCGCGCAGGATCGTCCCGTCACCGCCGAGGACCACCGCGAGCTCGAGGTCCTCCTGCTGGACGGTGTCGCCGAGGACGTCGATGTCGGCGAAATGGGAGTCGACGGCGCGCAGATCCAGGCTGTCGTCGGCGGCGAGCACCGGGCGGATCCCGGCGTCGCGCAGCGAGTCGACGACCCGCCGGGCTGCCGCGACGGTGTCCTCGCGTCCCGCGTGGGCGACGATCAGGATGTTGCGTTCGTTCATCGTCTCCCTGCCAATGTGTTGATGCGGTCCGACCATTCTGACGGATCGCTGCCTCGCCCCGGAGCGAGATGCAGCAGGTACTCCGTGTTGCCGTGCGTGCCGAGGATCGGAGAGGGGAGGATGCCGAGCATCCCGAGTCCCGTGTCCCACGCGCTCCAGGCCGTGCGGGCGACGGCGTCCGCCCGGGTCGCGGGGTCGGTGACGAGGCCGCCGCGCACGGCCGTGCGTCCGACCTCGAACTGCGGCTTGACGAGCAGGACGATGTCGGTGGTGGGCGCGGCGACACCGGCGACCGCGGGGAGGACGAGTTCGAGCGAGATGAACGAGAGGTCGCCGACGATGAGGTCGAGCGTGCCCTCTTCTCCGGTGACGCTGCGGAGGTTGTCCGTCGTCATATGACGGACGTTGTAGCCCTCCACCACGACGACGCCGGGGTCGGCGGCGATCGACGGCGCCATCTGGTCGTGCCCGACGTCGACCGAGAGCACTCGTCGCGCCCCGCGTTCCCTGAGTACCTGAGTGAAACCGCCCGTGGACGCCCCCATGTCGAGGGCCAGACGTCCGTCGACCGGGATCCCGAATCCGTCGAGCGCGGCGATCAGCTTGTGGGCGGCCCGCCCGACGTAGTGGTCGGCGCCGGCGACGGAGATCTCGGCAGCATCCGACACGGCCGTCGAGGCCTTGATGACGGGGCGTCCGTCGACGCTCACCAGGCCGTCGGCGATCAACGACGCGGCATGGGTGCGCGAACGAGCGAGTCCTCGCAGGGCGAGGGCGGCGTCGAGTCGGGTCATCGCGCGCCCGGCGCGTCGCGCTGATCGAGTCGCGCACCGCTCTCGAGTCGCCGGGAGAGCTCATCGTGCAGCCCGGAGTACGCGTCGGCCCTGGCAGCGAGCGGCTGTCCTTCGACCAGGCGCAGGCGACTCCACAGGCCGTCCGTCGGCGCATCGGTCGTCTCATCGCTCACGTCTCTACTGTACGTGGAGCGAGGGACTCCCGGTCGGAGCCGGGCCGAGCGACCGGGGGTCAGGGTCGGTGGAACGGATCGTCGTACAGACGCTCCGGCACCCGCAGCACGAACACGGGAGTGCCAGAGGCCCAGATCGCGGACGCACCGGCGCGCAGCAGATCGATCTGACGGTCTCCCTCGGAGACGATCTCGACGTCCGCCCCCACCACGCGGACGGAGGCGCCATTGACCGAGTGGATGCCGTCTTTGACCGTGGCCTCGGGATACGGTTCGTGCAGCTCACGCAGATCGCTGAGGATGAAGGTGGGCCGCGAGCCCTCGGGCGCCGCCAGCACGTGCTTGGGGCGGTCGATGCCGGTGAGGACCAACGCGGACTCGATGCCGGCCCGCACCGCACCGAGGATGTCGGTGTCGAGGCGATCGCCGATGAACAGCGGCTTCTTCGCGCCGAAACGCTCGGTCGCTTCGTCGAAGATCGGCGTCTCGGGCTTGCCCGCCACGGTCGCGAGGCGACCGATGGCTGTATGGACGGCCGACACCAGGGTGCCGTTACCCGGGGCGACACCGCGCTCCCGCGGGATCGTCCAGTCGGTGTTGGTGGCGATCCAGGGGATCCCGCCTTCGTCCTCCGGCAGCTTCAGTGCGAAGGCGGCCTCGGCGAGGTCGGTCCATGCCACCTCAGGGGCGAAGCCCTGCACGACCGCATCCGGGGCGTCCTCGGCGCTGCGGGTGACGGTGTACCCCGCCTTCTCGGCCTCGTCGACCAGCCCCGCTCCCCCGATGATCAGCAACGTCGCCGGCGCCGGCACCAGTCCCGCCAGCAAGCGCATGGCCGCCTGCGGGCTCGTGATCACGTCTGCAGGCGCCACTGTGAGGCCGAGGCTCGACAGGTGCTCGGCCACGGATGCATCCGTGCGTGACGCGTTGTTCGTGATGTACCCGAGTCGAGCTGTTCGCGCAGCGGCGTTCAGGCTCTCCACCGCGTGCGGCAGCGCGCCCGGTCCCGCGTAGACGACACCGTCGAGGTCTGCCAGAACGGTGTCCACACCGTCGAGGGGAGTCCGCGACGACGCGTTCCGCGAGAACAGCCCCACTCACGCCTCCTTGGACGTTGCGGTGTCGTCACCCGCGGTGTCGTCGCTCGCGGTGTCGTCGCTCGCGGTGTCGTCGCTCGAACCCGTCGAAGACGCGTCGGAGTCGACGGACTCCTCGGACTCGTCGTCGTCCTCGCCGAGCAGCTCACGAACCTCGTCCTCGACCGTCGGCTCGGAGTCGACGACCCCTGCCGCGTCTGCGTCGGCGTCTGCATCTGCATCGGCGTCCGTGGCGAGGCTTTCGTCTGCGTCTGCGTCTGCGTCTGCGTCTGCGTCTGCGGCGAGGTTTTCGTCATCGTCGAAGTCGCCCTCGATGAGGCCGTCCTCGATCATGATCTCCTCATCGCCGGCGTCGTCGACTCCCAGAGCCTCGGCGGCGACCTCGGCGCGGTGCGACCAGAACTCGGCCTCATCGGTGCGACCGAGATCCTCGAGCACTGCGGCGCGAGCAGCGAACAGAGCCGGGCTCCACTCGAAAGCTCGGTCAGGGTCGAGCTCAGGGATCTCGAGTTCGCCGAGAGCCAGCTCGAGGTCGCCCTGATCGAGGCGAGCGCCCGACATCGCAATCGCGAGAGACACGCGTACAGGCGTGGTGAGAGCTGCACGGTCGACGGCGCGACCCGTCTCGAGCGCACGATCAGGGCGGCCGATGCCGCGCTCGCTGTCGACCATGAGAGCGATCTGGTCGTCCTTGCCGGAGATGCGGCGGTAGGTGCGCAGCTCGCGGAGAGCGAGAGCGAAGTCCTCTGTCGCATAGGCCGTGATGCCGAGAGTCTCACGCACGATCGCGATGCGGCCGGCCCGACGCGACGCGGCCAGGGCATGCTCGTGCGCCAGCGCGGGATCTTCGTCGATCAGGCGGGATGCCATCGCCAGGTGCCGAGCGACGAGATCAGCATTCTCCTTACTGAGGGTCTTCAGCTCGTTGCGGGCCGATGTGTGCAGATCGCGCGCGGTGACCTCGTCGGGAATGTGCGGATCGTTGAATCGCGGCCGATCGCCCGACGCCTGCACCGGGCGCTCGCGGTCCGCTCCCCCTCGCTGCGGGTACGAACGACCCGAGTCGCGGTCCTGGCGAGGAGCGCGGTCATCCCGGTTGTAGCCACCGGAGCGAGGGGCACCACCGTCACGGTTATCGCGGTTGTAGCCGCCGGAGCGAGGAGCGCCACCGTCACGGTTCTCGCGGTTGTACCCACTCGAGCGGGGAGCGCCACCATCACGGTTGTCACGGTTGTAGCCACCGGAGCGGGGAGCGCCACCGTCACGGTTGTAACCGCCGGAGCGAGGAGCGCCACCGTCACGGCTGTCACGGTTGTAGCCACCGGAGCGAGGAGCGCCACCGTCACGGTTGTAACCGCCGGAGCGAGGAGCGCCACCGTCACGGCTGTCACGGTTGTAGCCACCGGAGCGAGGAGCGCCACCGTCACGGCTGTCACGGTTGTACCCACCGGAGCGAGGAGCTCCACCATCACGGCTGTCACGGTTGTACCCACCGGAGCGGGGAGCTCCACCATCACGGCTGTCACGGATGTACCCACCTGAACGGGGAGCTCCACCATCACGGCTGTCACGGTTGTACCCACCTGAACGGGGAGCACCACCATCACGGCTGTCACGGTTGTACCCACCTGAACGGGGAGCGCCACCATCACGGCTGTCACGGTTGTACCCACCCGAACGGGGAGCGCCACCATCACGGCTATCGCGGTTGTACCCACCCGAACGGGGAGCGCCACCATCACGGCTGTCACGGTTGTACCCACCCGAACGGGGAGCGCCACCATCACGGCTGTCACGGTTGTACCCACCCGAACGGGGAGCGCCACCATCACGGTTATCGCGGTTGTACCCACCCGAACGAGGGGCACCACCATCACGGTTATCGCGGTTGTAGCCACCAGAACGAGGGGCACCACCATCACGGTTATCGCGGTTGTAGCCACCCGAACGAGGGGCACCACCATCACGGTTATCGCGGTTGTAGCCACCCGAACGAGGGGCACCACCATCACGGTTATCGCGGTTGTACCCACCCGAACGCGGAGCACCACCATCACGGCTGTAGCCACCCGAACGGGGAGCGCCACCGTCGCGATTGTCACGAGACTGCCCACCCTCACGACGCGGGCCGCCGCTGCGGCCGTCGGATCGTCCTCCGGAAGGTCGACTGTCACGCGATCCACTGTCGTCATTGCGACGCGGACGGCGCTGTTCCTCTTCCGGCATGATGCTCCCTGTTCTCGATCGTGTTAACGCAAAATGGCCACCCAACGATGGGTGGCCATTTGCTTAAAAGAAGTCCGGCGGTGTCCTACTCTCCCACAGGGTCCCCCCTGCAGTACCATCGGCGCTGTGAGGCTTAGCTTCCGGGTTCGGAATGTAACCGGGCGTTTCCCTCACGCTATGGCCGCCGAAAC